>NZ_CP187952.1:4800000-6707124 GCF_058172895.1 Aliinostoc maniaoense
AGTAAAATCTGATTTACAGATGATTACGGCAGCTTTTCAACAAACTTTTCATCAACCAGTGCAAGTCACCCTAGAAAAAGCCACTACATCAACTCCCCCTGCCACCAAAAAAACCCCCCCAGCCAACGGTAATGGTTCACCCTCCGTCAAGCAACCACCTCCAGCCAGTTACAACAACCACAAACCACCCACCCCCACACCACCCCCAACCCCAATAACACCCACACCAACCAAACCCGAACCACCAGTTAATAAACCCAAAACACCACCCCCCCCAACTAGCCCACCACCTCCAGCAACTTGGGAAACCGATGAAGCTGCGATCGCTGCCCAACGTCTAGCACAATTTTTTGACGGGCAAGTCATCCGATTCACAGATGATGGTGAAGAGTTAACAGAAACCGCTACATCTGAATGGGTAGATGATGTAGTTGATGATGATTTTTAGGGAATGGGGCATATCAATTCAAAATTCAAAATTCAAAATTCAAAATTCAAAATTGAAGAGTGTTACTCCCCCTGCTCCCTTGCTCCCTGCTCCCTTGTCTCCTTTGTCTCCCTTGTCTCCCTTGTCTCCCTGCCCCCTGCTTCCTGCCCCCTGCCCCCTGCCCCCCTACATTCTTCACCCCAACCCCATCTTATTGACTGTCACTCAAAGTCTCGATTAATAAATCAACTTGCTTTTGTCGCTGCTGTAAAAAAGTTTCGCATTGTTGCAGATATTCAACTGCATTAGCAAATTGATCAAATACAGCTTCTAACTCTAAATTACCTGATTCAATCTGAGCGATAATTTTTTCTATTTCTGCTACTTTTTCCTCATAATTCCAATTTGTTAAAGCTTCAGGATTAGAGGATGTTTTCCGTTTAACCATTTATTTTATCTTCGCTTCAATACAATACCCAATCCCCAATACGGCAAAATTCAATAATTTTGAATTTTGAATTTTGAATTTTGAATTGTTTAGCCCAATCCCCTATTCATCTTCTACTTCCAGTACCTGCACTTTCACTTTACCTTGTGCTAATTGCAATGATAATTCTTGCCCAATAGCTAGTTTACTAGCAACACGAGCGATCGCACCATTTTCTTCTCTGGCTACGGCATAACCACGCTGTAACACGGCTTTGGGGTCAAGGGTGGCTAATTTTTCTCGTAATAATTCTAAATGTTGGTGTGCTTGTTGCGATCGCCCTTTGGTTAGTTGCAGTAATTTTTGACGTTGCCAATTTAGCTGATTAACTTCCTGCTGTACTTGTCTATCTAAACGCAGATTTCGCAACCGATGGCGCAAAGTTTGTAGTTGATGAACAGCTTGACTCTGAGAAGCTAGCAACCCATCATATAAAGCATCAACTCGCTGCCGATGCTGAGTATACAACTGTGCCAGGGAAGGAACAACAGTTTCCGCCGCCGCCGTGGGTGTATGTACGCACACATCCGCCACTAAATCCGTTAAGGACTCATCCCGTTGATGACCAATTCCTGTAATTACGGGGATAGAACACTCAGCCACCGCCCTCACTACTCGTTCATCATTAAAACAAGCTAATTCCTCTACAGCACCGCCACCCCTTGCTAAAATTAATACCTCGGTGCGTCCATCTTTTTCTACTCTGGCAATAGCTTTAACAATTGAGTCTGGGGCTTGCTCACCTTGAACTGTGGCGGGTGAAAATAAAACGTGTAACCCTGGATATCTTTGCTTGAGGGTTCTTTGAATATCGCCCCAAGCCGCCGCCGTGGGGGACGTGACTACAGCGATAGTTTGGGGATGAAGTGGGAGCGATCGCTTTCTTGCTGTATCAAATAAACCTTCTTCTAGTAAACGCTTGCGTAATTGTTGGTAGCGCAATGCTTGCAAACCCTCACCACCGGGTAAAGCCTGCCATACTGTTAATTGATACTCTCCTCGTTGGGGATATATGCGAATACTACCTAAAATAATGATTTGTTCCCCAACGGTAGGTAACTGCATCAGTTTACTAACTTGACTATTCCACGCCACACACTTAATTGAGGCTGTGCCGTCAGTATCTTGTAGCGTGAAAAATAGCCCACTGCGATGCTGATTAGCACTGGATACTTCCCCCATTACCCAAACTTGTCGCAGGATGGGATTTTCTTCTAACAGCACTTGGATATATTCAGTAATTCCTGCTACAGATAAGGTGGTATCAGGAAAGTCAAGATTCATGTGATTTCAACCCACTATGCACTTAAAATCAACATAGCGTCTTTTTGAGCCATTCAACATTTAGAGTGAAAACTGACAGCATTTTTTATCAATTGTTTGCCGAGTTTCCTAGTATATTCTTCGAGTTAATCGGATACTCTCCCGATCATGCTCAAGGTTATCAATTTCGGTCAAGCCATCATCGATTTAATCGAAACAATCATAGTTTATAAATTTCCGCAATTAACCCGTCAAGAGATAGAAGATATGTTGAAACTCAACGCCCTCAAACAAACTAGAGTTTATCAAGAAGCCTTAAACGAAGGTAGAGAAGAAGGGAGAGAAGAAGGTAAACTAGCAGCTGTGCCGTTGCTTTTAAAAGCCGGAATCAGTGTAGAAGAAATTGCTCAACAGCTAGACATTAACATTGAAACAGTAAGGAAAATTGCCCAGCAACAGACTTAACTAGTCAGAATGTGGCGATCGCTTGCCTAGAAAACTTGTAGAGAATGTGCAAAAATGACCGAGAAGTGCGATCGCTCCATACAAAATTCTGAGATGGACCAGTTTCAACTAAATATATGAATAAGCTAAATGTCCATTTACAGTATTTTTACCATTTCCATTGTCATTCTGATTAAGCCAGAATCTTCAGTAGTATATTGAAAAACGCTGAAGTTAAAATATTATGGTTGCTGAAGTGCTGAAGCCAAATGTACAAGATTTGCAAACAGATGTAATTGACTTACTGGAGCGAATCAGTGAACTAATGAATCGTGCTAGTACAGCACTGAGTTCTGATACATCTGGGAATAAATACGCAGAATTTGAGCAACAAATTAGAGACGAAGCTAAAAAAGTAAAGCATCTTGAGTTGAGAATGGCGATTGTTGCGCCAATGAAAGCAGGTAAATCAACTATTACCAACGCCATTGTTGGACAAGAGATTTTACCAAGTCGTAACTCAGCTATGACAACGCTTCCTACAGAGATTATATTTAATGCTCAATTCACAGAGCCAGTTTTACATCTAAGTCAAGATATATTATCAGTTTTTCAAGAAACACTATCAGCTTTACGCAATAAAATTGAATCTTTAGGATTAGAACAAGTACAAGAAAAACTTGCTCAATATCCACATTTAGCTAATATGCTACAGGACATTAAACAGCCGATAGGAATAAAAATACCTGCAAAAAGTAGAGGATGTGAGCAGATTATTCATACTTTAACTCACATAAATGATATTGTTCGCCTGTGCAGTATCCTAGAGCCAAGTGCTGATCCCATACAATACTTAATAGATATTCCTAAAATAGAAACCCCTTTTTGGCGTTTAGAAAAAACTGAAGAGAAACAACCACAGCTTGGTAATTTGGTAATTGTAGATACCCCTGGGCCAAACGAAGCAGGAGAAAATCTACGACTTCAGACTGTAGTCGCTGAACAACTTCGCCAAAGTTCAATTGTTTTGATTGTTTTAGATTTTACGCAGTTGAAAAATGAAGCTGCTGAGAAAGTTAAAACAGATGTTCAGAAAGTAATTGAATTGCGAGGAAAAGATAATTTATATGTGTTAATTAACAAAGTTGACCAACGCCGACAAGGAGATATGACTCCTGAACAGGTGCAGCAGTTTGTTGCTGCCGAATTTGGCATTGGTGACGGTGGTGATTCTGGTAGAGTCTTTGAAATATCAGCAAGGAGAGCTTTTACTGCTGCTAGCTTTTTATTAGAATTGCAGCACAATCCAAATATTAATATTGCTGAGATGAAGACAGCAAAAGCACTTGCTCAAGAGGTGTTTGGTATTGATTGGGAAGAAGACCTTGAAGAAGCTACAGTCCAGGATTTACAAACTAAAGCTGAAAAGCTTTGGAAAAAATCAGGGTTTGACCCATTTTTAAATGGTGCAATTACAGCACTGATGAAAGAAGCTGCGCCTCGTTGTATGAAATCATCTTTGAAAGTTGCTTGTGGTCGCCTTTTAGAGTTGAGTAATGATGTACAACTTCGCAGCAGTGCTATCAATGCAGATGAAGCCAAAATTAGACAAGAAGTTGGTGCATTGGAAAGAGATTTGCAATCTATAGAACAATGTCGTCATCGCCTACAAGAAGTAGATAGAATCAAATCCAATCTTTACAAACGACTTGAAAAAATACTTGAAGATATCCAAAAAAAAGCTCAATACAGTCTTAAGACGTATTTCCATGAAGAGGAATATCAACGTGCAGATAATCTCAAAAAAGGAGGTATGATCACTCAAAATTTTTTAAACTGGGTTTCTAAAACATTTAGTTATGTTGAAATAAAATCAGCAAATGACGGTGTAATTGAATTTACAAGTATGCAAGAAGCAGAACATTTCGGAGAACAAGCTATTGCTTCTGCTAAATTTAATGTCATCGAACCTTTGCTTGAAAATGTTCGCCAACAAGCTAAAGATATAATTAAGCAGTCGCGTCAGAAAATACAAGACTCTTTAGAAACTGAAACTAAGCCGATTATTGAACGTGCTTGTCAAAGGCTAAACGAAAATTTTAATATCAATTTATCTTTGCCAACACCAACCATAGAGTATGAAAATTTTGATAATATTCAAGTGAGTATAAGTCAAAAAACGAAGTGGATAGATCAAGGCTATCAGAAAAAAATAGTTGGAAAACGATATTTTTGGCACTGGCTTTGGATGGTTGAGAAAAAAGAAGAGATTAGTGTCAAGTTACCAGATAAACAAGAAGATTATTATACTGTTTCTCTGGAAGAAATAGTTGAAAAATCTAATAATCTAATTGAGGATAGTATTAAAAATATCAAAGAGGGAATTAATCAATATTTAGACGCTGACTTTAAACAACAAATTGATAAGTTCTTTGCAGAACTTGATACTTACTTAAAAAATTATCATGATACTTTATTGCAGGCGCAACAAGACCAGAAAAGACAGACAGAAGAAAGAGAAAAATTAGTCAGTGAACTCAGTTCGTTAGAAATTGAAACTAGGCAATATAGAGACAAAGTAGATATTAATTTGAACCGTACAGGTGAATTAATGAGGGTTAAAAGATGAATTTTTTTTGTTTTTATTTTTTATATTTATCAAACTTCAAATCTGTTCATAGCTAGAATATGATTATCCCACAAGACGAAGATATTAGTATTCATAGCCGATTTCCTAAAAGTATTGAGCAACTTCAGCGTCGCATCCCTGTTGTTGGTGACAAAGCCCTAATAGACCTCATCAATGGTATTCAAGTTAGCAAAGACATCATCCGCTATCGCAGAAATAGGGGATTTATTGGACAGCTAATTGATCAAATTGATGGCAGTGATAATAAACGTAAACTCCTCCTTGATGGTAACTTAATTGCTGGTCAAGAAGCACTATGTAAATGGGTTTTAGAACTTACTGACTCACTTCGTATCAGTCAAGTTGCTCTGGAAGTTACCCAAAATTCTTTACTAGAAGCCCGTGACGCAATTCGTCAACAAAAACAGAGGTTACAAAACCAAGAAGACGCAGTAATTCAACTTAGCCACCAACTCAATCTATTAGCTCAACAAATTACCACAAGACTGAACAATATTGAAGCAAGGGTGCGTAAATTAGAAGTGCGAGTGGCTGCTAATGAAGATTTTGATTATATTGTTACTGCTTGGGCGGCTGGACAAACTTATACAAAGCTACCTTGGACTGTACAAGTAGCTTTATTAGCAAGGGAAGTCTTCAGCAGTTCTGTAATTAAGTATGAACTAGAAACTGGTGATCAAAAACGTTTGCGCCAGTTGTTGGTGAATAAAATTCTGTCCACAAGCAAACAACTTCCTAACAGTTTCTTTGGACTTGGTGATTTATTAGATCAATCGTGGTCAACAATGGCAAACAATGACCGAGAATTAACTGCTAGTTTACTCGAAATTCGTTCTATTCCCCATCAGCGATTAATTAATACACCCTACTTATTTGTCATTGGTACAACTTTGGAATTAGCCACACTACCAGAAGATGCTAGACCTATTAAACCAGGACAAAGCGCGATCGCACTCTGTCGCGCCCACATTGAGCGCATTTCCCTTACCACCGATGCACAGGAATTTATCACTGCTGTTGTCGAAGAAACCGCCAACGATTGTCTAGCAATGATACGATGAAACCTGCTAACCCTACATTTGGACTCGTACTCACTGGCGGAGGAGCAAAAGGAGCTTATCAAGCTGGTGCATTAAAATATATCGCCGAAATCGGTTTAGTCCCTCAAATTATTGCTGGAACTAGCATTGGCTCTCTCAATGGTGCTGTCCTTGCGTCCCATCCTAATTTTACTCAAGCAGTACAACAGCTTAATCAACTCTGGAATCAGTTGGCTCAAGCAGACATTTTACGTCCTCATGCGGGTACAGTTCTCCGTACACTCAGTTACACTACTCAAGCTTTTGTCCCAACATTGCGAATATGGACACTTGAGTTTCTACTTAAACAAGGACTATTACAAGACTCTACCGCCATATTTGATCCCGCCCCGATTGCAGAATTGTTACGAAAAACTGTTAATCCGCATAAATTGCGCCGAGGGATTGAATTATGGGTGACAGTCTTTCCTTCCCTGAAAATCCCTGGTTTGGGCAACAATTTGCTAGTTGATTTAGTTCGCGCACGCACCGGGACAGATGCTCATTGGCTATGTGTACAAGATTTTACAGACGATGAAACCCTCTATAATGTGATTCTAGCCAGTGCAGCCCTTCCCCTAGCTTTTCCCAGTCGTCACGTAAATAGCCAAGTGTATATTGATGGTGGTTTAGCGGATAATGTCCCATTAAAAGCGTTAGCTGCCCGTGGCTGTACTCATGCAATTATCATTCATCTGCAAAATGGTGTAGATTGGAATCGCCACGACTTTCCAGCACAAACCATTATCGAAATTAGACCACAACTACCAATCAATAAATCGGATACACCCATTATTGGCTTAATTGATACTGTTTTAGACTTCAGTGCTGAACGTCTAGCAGAACTCCAAAAGCGTGGATACGAAGACGCGAAGCGTTGTCTAACTCCCATTATCCAAACTTTTAGCACCCTGAAACATCAACGACACTGTCATGACAGCCTGATTAACTCAACTCAGCGTTTAATCAACGACTCTCCTCTGTAAGCTGCCATATCTTTGGCGTAGCCCTGCGTACATTTAAGTTTAAAATATTACCTTTTTCAAAATTTTTACAATCCCACTACCCCAATTACGTAGCAATCAGGTTAGGATCTTGTCACAGTTACTTTTTAATTTGAGAAGTCCTATTCCAGAAATTTCCGGCTAAAATAGTATATCTGTTCTACTAAAACTCTCAACCCCACACATCTGAAATCCATATACTTAATAGAGGCACGAATGGCTATCAATACCGATACTTCCGGCAAGCAAAAGGCTCTCAATATGGTACTCAACCAGATTGAGCGCAGCTTCGGTAAAGGAGCAATCATGCGCCTAGGTGATGCTACCCGGATGCGGGTAGAAACCATCTCCACAGGGGCATTGACTTTGGATTTAGCGTTGGGTGGTGGTTTACCCAAGGGGCGGGTGATTGAGATTTATGGGCCGGAAAGTTCCGGTAAGACGACTGTAGCACTGCACGCGATCGCAGAAGTGCAAAAAGAAGGTGGCATCGCTGCTTTTGTAGACGCAGAACACGCCCTTGATCCTACCTATGCTGCGGCTTTAGGTGTAGATATTGACAATCTGCTAGTTTCCCAACCAGATACCGGCGAAGCAGCTTTAGAAATTGTTGATCAACTAGTACGTTCCGCCGCCGTTGACATTGTAGTTATCGACTCAGTAGCAGCTTTAGTTCCCCGTGCGGAAATTGAAGGCGATATGGGTGATGCTCACGTCGGCTTACAAGCCAGACTGATGAGCCAAGCTTTACGTAAAATTACTGGCAATATTGGTAAATCTGGTTGTACTGTTATCTTTATTAACCAGTTACGGCAAAAAATTGGTGTCACCTACGGTAGTCCTGAAACTACTACCGGTGGTAATGCGTTGAAGTTCTATGCTTCAGTTCGTCTAGATATTCGTCGTATTCAAACTCTGAAAAAGGGTTCAGATGAATTTGGCAACCGTGTCAAAGTGAAAGTTGCTAAAAATAAAGTTGCACCACCTTTTAGAATCGCGGAATTTGACATTATTTTTGGTAAGGGAGTTTCTACTATCGGTTGTCTGGTAGATTTAGCAGAAGAAACTGGCATTTTGGTACGCAAAGGAGCTTGGTACAGTTATAACGGCGATAACATTTCTCAAGGCCGAGATAATGCTATTAAGTACTTAGAAGAAAAGCCAGAATTTACAGAACAAATCAAAAAGCTAGTGCGAGAGAAATTAGATATGGGTGCTGTTGTATCAGCTAACTCTGTATCTAAAGTTAGTGAAGACGATGAAGAAGAAGATGTTGATGAAGAATAGAATTTAATTCCCAATATCATCATTTATTAAAAAGATTACTCCTTTTTGGAGTAATCTTTTTTAATTCTAAGTAGAACAGGGTAAATAATTAAAGGTTTGTAGTGAGAACTTTAGTTCTCTCTGAGTTCTCTCCGTTCCCTGCGGGACGCTCCGCGAACAAATCAGGACTAAAGTCCTTACTACGAACTTAATCTTAGTTTTTTTGCATTACTTAAGATAGTTTTGTTTTTTCAATTCGTTTTATTTATATTACTCCCAGCAATTATTAAAACCTGTTGATTGCTGGAAAAATCTATCTAAAATCTCAGATTTTTGTTGTTCTTGTAACTCATTTCGTCCACATTCTAATTTACCCCAAGCGCAATCTAGAGAAATGCGTACAGTCTCATCAAGATTTGTGAGTTCACCTTCTTCTTCAACCGCAGTATAATCACTTAAAGCCTGTTGGTGAACATCTGCTGGTATGGGCATTAAGTGACTGAGTAAATCTGTTGGTAATTTTGGTAAAATACGCTGTTGATGAGTGCAGAAAAAATCAAAAGTCAAACTTCCTAAACGGATGCGATCGCCTTCTTTCAGTTTGACTGGTTGATAGATAGGTTCGCCATTGACAAACGAACCATTTGTACTGTCAAAATCTACTAAATAAAAGCCTTGATTTTGAATGTACTGAATGGCAGCATGGCAACGAGATAAATGTTGATCTTCTGTATATATACCATTACTGCGATCGCGTCCTATTGTCCAAACCTGTTGCGGTTGCTGGAGAGTTTGCGTCTGATGGTTACACAGGTTAGTGATCACATAAACAGATGAACTCTCTACAACACCTTGTACATAACGCCATTTTACCTCTGTTAATGATGGCTGATAGAGGTTTTCTAGCTGAAGAATTTCATCTAGAAGATAACCATGCCGTTCATACAAAGCTAAAAAGACTTGATACAATTTTAAACGCCTTTCTACCTCTTGTTTTTTTAAATTGGTTCTCATAACTATAATAATTAAAGACTATTCTAAAAGGGATGTAATCTTTAATAGTATGGTAAATTATTTACATCTATATTTAACAGATATTTTGTATGAAGAATCCAATAAGATTAACTATTAATCTCAATCGCTATACTGTTACAATTTGACCGATAGCAATCATTATTATTACCTACAATAAACCCCGTTTACCATTAGGGCGTATCGTCATCCAATTTGTCTTAGCTAATGCTAACTGTTCATCAGAAATTTTTGCTCCAGTCAGATTAGCACCGCATAAATTCGCACCCCGGAGATTAGCATGACTCAGATAAGCATTAGTCAAGTCGGCACCGCGTAAGTCTGCACCCTCTAAATCGGCATGATTGAAGTAAGCTTTTGAGAGGTTAGCATCTTTTAAATTGGCACGAGTTAAACTAGCTCTCCCAAAATCAGTATTATGGAGATTAGCTCCTTGAAGATTAGTATTTTGTAGCTGACAAGAATGAAAATTAGTCGATGATAAGTCTACACCTTGGAGATTGAGCAAGTTTAAATTATGTAGAGCAAAATCTCGTCTTCCCTTCAAATAGGCTTTAAGTAAAGTTTGGGTATCTAGTCTACGCCCAACTTTAGATTTGGGGTTTTGTGACGCATTGCTCTGGCTATTAGACAAGGATGTTGGTTTACCAGAGGGAACTCCTTGTCGTGTTCCTCCAGCATCTAATCGAGTACCCTCGGCTATTTTGGCTCGTCTGGCGCGAATGGCGGCTGCTACCTGTGCTACACCTAAACCTGTAGCTGTACCAGGGTTGCTATGTAAAATCGCAGAATTTTCGGGACGCTGATATGTTGGCTCTTTATGATTCGGTTCAGATTTAACTAGCAATCCTCCCGCCAAACTTTCTAAATATGGCTCGATTTCCAATGCTTTGAGAACTTCTTTGGCTGAATGATAGCGCGTGCGAACCGAGACATCTACCATTTTTCGCAACACATGGATCAAATGATCGCTCGCTTGCACTAAATGCTCCCACATCACTTCCCCGGTACTGGGATTGTAATCCAGGTCTTTAGGAGTTTTACCTGTCAGCAGATAAACACAGGTGACTCCCAGAGCATAAATATCACTAGCGTATACTGGACGCATTGCCATTTGCTCTGGTGGTGCGAAACCAGGAGTACCAATTGCATATGCAGTTAGGGCTGTATGTCCTGATTGGTTGGCTGTGGTTTGGGTAACTTGGTTTTTTACCGCGCCAAAATCAATCAGTACCATTCTGGAATCTTGAGAACGGCGAATTAAGTTAGCTGGCTTGATATCACGGTGAATAACTTTTTGATCGTGGATATATTGTAATAATGGCAAAATTTCACTTAAAAATTGCTTAACACCAGCTTCGCTAAAAGTACCATTCAGTTTCACTTCTTGCTGGAGGGTAGAACCGCTAATATATTCCTGAACTAAGTAGAACTGTTCTTGCGCCTCAAAATAGTCTAACAATCGTGGTATTTGGGGATGATTGCCAATTTTGCCTAGGGTGTTGGCTTCTCGCGCAAATAGTTCTCGCGCCATCTGCAAAACTTGTGGTGTTGTACCTGAAGGACGCAGTTGCTTAATGACACAACTGGGTTCTCCTGGTAAAATCTCATCACGGGCTAAAAACGTTGCGCCAAAGCCACCCTGACCTAATGGCTTCAAAACTCGATAGCGATCGCGCAACACTAATGGTGAGCCACAAGCCTCACATCTTTGGCTATATGCTACATTCTCTGGATTTGGACAGTTGGGATTTATGCAATAGCTCATGCACTGTCAACTCGCTGCACGAAATAATAACCGGTAGCGTTACACTCTTTTTTAATTATTGCGACTCAAATTCAACTATTGCTAGGTAAGTTTTGCGGTAACTCTTTTGAAGAGTTGCTGAAGTTGAATCTGACTTGTGTAAAGCAATTATCATGCCAAACAATTTATTATACTTACTCTGACTAATAGTGTCGAGTCTCTATAATCTAATTACATCAATGATTAGCATAGCTTGCTATCCACATACGTAATTGCTAAATTTGATAAATTTAAGTAATTTAAAAACAGTTATTTCTGTAGTATTACTTAGATGAGAATGCTGATACCAATTTTGGATTTTAGATGTGGTGAAAATATTTACTATCTGGTCTAAATGCTACTGAAGCGATCGCACAAAGATCATCAATTGCTGTGTAGCACAGGAAGCAGGGGAAGTAGGAATTTGATAATAATTTTTCCTTTGACCGAAAATCAATGACGCGCAAGCCCCTAGATTCCTCTATGGGGAGTACGTCAATCATGGAATAGTTTCATATATCCCAACATTAAGTTATGTAAATAATACTTGAATATATGTTCAGATGTTATAGTGTAATTACAGAAATATTTGGGAGAAAAATATGACAACTGTAAACCAAATGAAATGCGCTTGTCCAAGTTGCCTGTGTATCGTTTCGGTAGAAGATGCTATCAGTAAGGATGGTAAATACTACTGTTCTGAAGGCTGTGCTGAAGGACATAAAACCATCAAAGGATGCAATCACAAAGGTTGTGGCTGCTGAGGATTGGAGGAGTGCTGGATTAAATCAGCACTCCTCACTTAAGAATTACAGGCTAGATAATACCTCGCGTGCGATCGCAATAGTTTGGTCAATATCTTCTTCAGTGTGAGCTAAAGAAGTAAAACCAGCCTCAAATTGAGAAGGTGCTAAATAAACACCGCGCTCTAACATACCGCGATGGAAACGGCCGAATTTACCTGTATCTGATTTTTTGGCATCTTCATAGTTATGCACAGGGCCAGAGGTGAAAAATAAGCCGAACATCGCACTAATAGAACCACCGCAAGCAGCATGACCAGTTTCTTGAGCCGCTTGTAGCAAACCATCAGCGAGCTTTTTGGTAATGCGTTCCAAATACTCGTAAGTACCAGGCTTTTGCAGCAATTCCAAGGTTTTAATCCCGGCCGTCATGGCTAGGGGATTTCCCGAAAGAGTTCCGGCTTGATATACAGGGCCAGCCGGAGCAATCATAGACATGATATCGCGGCGACCACCGTAAGCACCTACTGGCAATCCACCACCGATAACTTTACCCATAGTGGTTAAGTCGGGTGTAATGCCAAATTTCTCTTGCGCGCCACCATAGGCGATGCGGAAACCAGTCATCACTTCATCAAACACAAGTAACGCCCCATGCTCATGAGTGAGTTCCCGTAATCCTTCTAAAAAGCCAGCATCAGGGGTAATAAATCCGGCGTTACCTACAATTGGTTCTAAAATTACACCAGCAATCTGATCGGGGTTTTGTTCAAATAAAGCTTTGACTGCTTCTAGGTCGTTGTATGGAGCAGTAAGGGTGCTGCTAGTGGCTGATTTAGGTACACCTGGGGAATCAGGTAAACCGAGGGTAGCGACACCTGAGCCAGCTTTGACTAGGAACATATCAGCGTGGCCGTGGTAGCAGCCTTCAAACTTGATGACTTTCTCCCGGTTGGTAAAAGCCCGCATCAGCCGTAGCACAGCCATACAAGCTTCTGTCCCGGAGTTGACGAATCTCACCATTTCGATGCTAGGAACGGCCGCAATGACCATTTCTGCCAAGACATTTTCTAGCACTGAAGGCGCACCGAAGCTAGTACCTTTTTCCAAGGCTTCATGGAGTGCGCTAATCACTTCTGGATGAGCATGTCCACAAATAGCTGGCCCCCAAGTGCCTACATAGTCAATATATTGGTTGCCATCTACATCCCAAATATACGCGCCCTTCACCCGGTCGAAAACTATGGGTTGTCCCCCTACAGATTTAAAAGCTCGAACTGGGGAACTAACACCGCCTGGCATAAGATTTTGGGCAGCCGTAAAAATTTCTTGTGATTTTGTGGTTTTAATTGTGGTATTTACCAAGGTTCTCTCCTAACAGTGGGCATTCAAAAAAAAGCTCTATCTTAGGATAGGGTGAAATTTTGCCTAGAACTTCTATCGTATAGAATTAATAGAACCAAAAAAATAACGATATGTTATACAAGTCAAATCAAGACTTGCCTTTAGAAATACGTAAACAGCTATCAGAGGCATACCAAGACCTTTACCGCGCCGCTTTTAACTCAGCCCTGCATTGGTATGGTGAAGATTCTAAGGCTCACCATGTAGCACTAAGTGCTGTCAGAATGCAGTCGGCCATGCAAAAAAATGTTGTTTTACAAAGTTGACATCCTCACCGCACTTTTAGGGCGGTGATTCCTAAGAGGATGTTTGGAAAGTCTAAAAAAACTCCAGTAACTGTATTCTGTCAGTAGATAAAAAAGCGACAGGGTTACTAGAGCAATGTCTACATCATATCCAACAGACCTGACAGATGAACAATGGGAATTGTTATCAAATCTGATACCGCCTGAAAATCTAGGGTGTCGTCCTCGTTGTGTTGATCTACGTGGGGTGGTTAGTGCTATCTTTTATATTCTTTGTGCGGGTTGTGCATGGCGAATGTTGCCGCATGACTTTCCGAAGTGGCAAACGGTCTACTACTATTTCCGCAAATGGCGAATGGATGGTACATGGGAAGGTATGAATCATAAGCTACAACAATGGGTGCGGGTTGTGGAAAACCGAGAAGCTAATCCCAGTGCGGCAATAGTCGATTGCCAATCTGTAGAGAATGGAACAATGGTGTCAAAGGATGTTGGTTTTGATTCAGGTAAGTTAGTAAAAGGACGTAAACGCCATTTGCTGGTTGACACCCTGGGATTGGTCTTAATGGTTGTAGTGACATCAGCATATGAATCTGATAAAGCTGGAGCAAAGAAATTATTTGCACAAGCCTACAACAGGATCAGCGATCGCCTGACACGGTTAGTTTGTATTTGGGTTGATGCTGGATACCAAGGTGAGGGATTTATGAAATGGGTGATGGACACTTACCATTGGATTTTAGCGGTTGTACGTCGTCCAACTGATACCAAAGGCTTTGTTCTACTGCCAAGACGTTGGGTTGTTGAGCGCAGTTTTGGTTGGTTTAATTGGTGTCGCCGGTTAAGTAAAGACTACGAAATTTTACCGCAGACCCATGAAACATTTGTACAAGTCGCAATGATTCGGTTAATGCTGAGAAGACTTGCTTGATTGATTAGTTTCATACTTTCCAAACATCCTCTAAGACTCACGACTAAGGACGGGGTTTCTACCCATTTTCCTGATGAACAACAAACTGCGTGGAAAAATCATGCCAGTTGCACTGTTGATAATGGTATCGTGAAACGAGACATCATTAGTTTTACTAGAGCAAATTAGCTGGTATGTTTTCCACCGATTCCCACTCACTGCACAATGCCATTCCCGTCGAGAAAATCCGCTACGATGAACGGGGTTTAGTGCCAGCAATCGTCCAAGATTACTTGGATGGAACGGTGCTGATGATGGCGTGGATGAATCAGGAATCGTTACAAAAGACCTTAGACACTAAAGAAACTTGGTTTTGGAGTCGTTCCCGCCAGGAGTTATGGCACAAGGGAGCGACTTCTGGGCATATCCAAAAGGTGCAAAGCATTCGTTATGACTGCGATAGTGATGCTTTACTGATTGGCGTAGAGCAAGTAGGAGATATTGCTTGTCATACAGGTGAGCGCAGTTGTTTTCATCAGATAGAAGGAAAAATTACTGCACCACCAGGGGATACCTTATCACAGGTGTTTCAGGTAATATGCGATCGCCGGGATCATCCGAATGAAAATTCCTACACCTGCAAGTTGTTAGCTGGTGGGGATAACAAGATTTTAAAGAAAATTGGCGAAGAATCGGCTGAGGTAGTCATGGCCTTTAAAGATGATGAACCAGATGCGATCGCTGGTGAAGTGGCAGATTTGCTCTACCATACACTAGTTGCCTTAGCTCACCATCAAGTAGATTTAAAGGCAGTTTATCGCCAACTCCAAAAACGCCGACGTTAAAAATTAGGGAGTGTGAGTAGAGCTAAGGGGAAAAACTGATGACTAATGACCAAAATATCAACGGCGAGCAAGCCCCTGGCTTCAGACATGGGGGTTAGCCGTTGGCGATTTTAATCGCCGTCCAAATTCTTCTATTAATTCACTAACGCTAATACCTCTATTGCTGGACTCCATTTTCATGTTTTCCCAAGCGGAAGGGGTAACTACTATCTGATGCCTTTCTTTAACTTCATCATGCAAAACTGGCACATTTTTTAATCTTTTTTTAGTTGCCATATTTAGATATTGTGTATATGCTAAATATAGTCTATCAAAGGAAAGGGGGTGATACAAGAGTGTTGATACTAGAATATAAAGCGGTTGTTAAGAAAGCCCAATCAACAGCAATAGATGAAGCTATTCGCACAAGTCAGTTTGTCCGCAACAAAGTTCTTAGATATTGGATGGATAATCGTGGCATTGGCAAAAAACAACTGTATCAGTACAACACTCAACTAAGAACAGAATTTAAATTTGTTAATGATTTAAACAGTCACGCTTGTCAGGCATCAGTAGAAAATGTAGAACGCGCTATCAATCGGTTCTTTGATAACTGCAAGAAAAACAAGCCTGGAAAGAAGGGTTATCCCAGATTCAAAAAGCATAGTCGTTCAGTTGAATACAAGGTATCTGGTTGGAAGTTGCACCCAACAAAACGTCGCATAACTTTTACCGATAAAAAAGGTATTGGCGAGCTTAAATTATTAGGTAAGTGGGATATTCATCAATACCCTGTTGAACTAATTAAACGAGTTCGGATTGTGCGTCGAGCCGACGGATGTTATGTTCAGTTTTGCCTCAAGATTGATAATCAACAAGAAGCTCCACTAACTACATCAGAAATTGGTATTGATGTAGGTTTGGAGTATTTCTACTCTGATAGCAACGGTAATCATCAAGAGAACCCGCGCTTTTTACGCAAAGCAGAACAGGAAATTAAGCGGGTTCAACGTAACATTTACAAGAAGAAAAAGGGGTCATCTGGCAGAAGAAAAGCGCGTGGTATTTATGCTCGTAAACATTTAAAAGTAACTCGACAAAGGAATGAACACGCTAAAAAATTAGCACGTAACTTATGCCTAGCTAACGCTAAGGTAGTCGTGGAAGATTTAAATGTTTCGGGCTTGGTAAGAAACCACAAGCTTGCTAAGAGTATTTCTGATGCGTCTTGGTACAACTTCCGCCAGTGGCTTGAATACTTTGGTGAGAAATTTGGACGGGAAATAATTGCTGTCCCGCCACATTTCACTAGCCAAGAGTGCAGCAATTGTCGTGCAAGAGTACAGAAATCTCTCAGCACTCGAACTCATTCTTGTCCGCATTGCGGTCACATTGAACAAAGGGATGTGAATGCAGCCAAAGTAATTTTAAGGAGCCAGTGCCGTGGGCGGGTTTCCCGACTTGTTCGCGTAGCGTCTCGTAGAGAGGTAACTGGCGTTCGTGCAAAGGCTAGGCAGTGCGGTCTTGGGGTCTCCCCAAGGGGAGCAACTGCCGCTACCGGAGGGCATCCGGGAAGTAACGCCAGTCGAGATGTTCCCTCTACTTCTATTGGTCGCAAGACCTGTAAAAGCAAGGAACGTCAGTGACGCTGGAATCCCCCGCCTTCAGGCGTGGGGAGTGTCAACATTAGATAAATGATCTAATTGCATCCTTTGTTCCATTTGGCGCAGAAAATAACCCGTCATCATGGCCGATGCTAGTAGTCCGGCTAGGTTTTCTTTGTCTGTGGTAATTTGGACGTTGAAATTTTCTGCGGGGAGCATTCCCACTAGCCCTTGTACGTTTTGGGAAATAATTTGTTTAATTTCCGGGCTGACTGACTGAGCAACACGGGCTAGAACTTCTGGAGACTGATGTTGCAGATATTTGAGTAGCTGATTGGGGTTCTCCCCAAAGTTCTCAGAAAGCAGTTGGTTGGGGTTTTCCTCGGAGTTGTCGTTCAAAAAGTCAGGATCAAACACCATTGGCAATTTTTTTTAGCTTAGTTGCTAATTCTACTCTAAACCATAGTACAAGGGTAGTGGGTAATTAGGCATTATTCAGTTCCTAGCTTACTGCTCCCTGGCTTACAGGTGTAGGTTTTTTACGGTGTGTACGAAAAAGCTTGGTTTTGGGGTGTAGGGGTGTAGGGGTGTAGGGGTGTAGGAGACAAGGGAGACAAGGGAGGGGGAGTGTGGGGAGAGAGGGGAGTGTGGGGGGAAAGATTTGTTTTCCACCATTCCACACCTCCCACACCTCCCACACCTCCCACACCTCCCACACCTCCCACACCCTGCGCTATTCCCAATGCCCCATGCCCAATGCCCCATGCCCCATGCCCCATGCCCCCTCTTAATTTGCAGACTCCCCTGTTTCTAGTTCTAGTTCTAATTGTTGTTCTTTCGGTTCTTGGTTGAGGATTTGGGGAAGTTGTTCGATTTGGAAATATTGATGAAATTTTGAGGTTACTTGTAGGGAATAGGAACGAGATTCATTATCTCGGCGTTTGCGAACAAAACCTAGTTCGACTAGTTCGGGGACGTGTTGATATACTCCTGAGCCACGGAGGTTAATTAAATCGCTTTGGAGGATGGGGCTATTAAGGGCGATCGCTGCTAAAGTTCTTAATGCACCTAGTCCTAATTCTACTGGAATCAGCGTTTGTACTAAGTCATGGAAGTCAGACCGTAATTGCAAGCTGTAACCTGCTGGTGTTTCTACAACTTCCAAAGCACTTTCTCGGTGGGCATAGTTGTCCATTAGTTCGATCATGCCTTCTTCTACCGTCGCGCGATCGCAAGCGGCATACTCGGCAATTTCACCGAGGGATAACGGCTTACCCTTCAAATAGAGAATCGCTTCTATCTTAGTCGCTGTGGCTGTATTCATACAATTCAAAATTCACAATACCCTATCGAGTAGCAAGCTACAAAATTCACAATTCCAAATCAAAAATCTGAATTTTGTTTGTTGAATTTTTCTATTGAGATGGCATCATCATTCAACAATAAATTGTGTGGGATTATACCTGTTTATCGGTTTTAAGTCAAGATAAATCTCTACTCTTTCAGCCTGACTTACTCTCGACTACTGAGGATAAATTCTGCGATCGCTAAATCTTGGGGAGTAGTGATTTTGAGATTTGTCTCTTCTCCTTCCACAATTTGCACTGTGATGCCGCACTTTTCAAACAAAGCTGCATCGTCGGTGACTTCCCAACCTTGACGAACACCTTCAGCGTGGCACTGTTTTAAGAGCTTGACATTAAATCCTTGGGGTGTTTGTGCTGCCCAGAGATAACTACGGTCGGGTGTACTTTGAATTATGCCATTTTCATCCACGACTTTGATTGTATCTTTAACTGGTACAGCCGCAATTAACCCAGAACATCGACGAATAGCGTGAGCGCAGGCATTGAGTAAATCAGGTGTAGCCAAACATCTAGCCCCATCGTGAATTAAAACCTGTTCTGCCTCCTGTGGTAGTGCCTGTAAACCGTTATAAACTGATTCTTGCCGAGTAGAACCGCCGACAATTAACTCTACTGGTTTAGTCAACTGTAAGTTAGCGATAATTTCCTTAAATTCTGGCCAATCAGTAGGTTGAGAAATAATCCCAATCCAAGTAATTTCCTGTGCTGCTTGTGCAGCCAATAGAGTCCAAGCGAGAATAGATTGCGATCGCACTTCCAAAAGCAGTTTATTCCGTTGACTTCCCATTCTTTTGCCGACACCTGCGGCGGGAATTAGTAAATACACAGCGTTCCTCAATCTTTATAGTAGGGGGTGTAGGGGTGTAAGAGGCAGGGGGGCAGGGGGCAGGGGGCAGGGGGAGACAAGGTAGACAAGGTAGACAAGGGAGAAATATTTATGCCAATGCCCAATGCCCAATGCCCAATGCCCAATGCCCAATGCCCAATGCCCAATGCCCAAAATTCTTTAATTTTGAATTTTGAATTTTGAATTTTGAATTGATATGCCCAATTCCCCAATATCTAATATCTAACACCTATATTCACCTAAAATAAGGAGCGAGTAAGCGTCAATAATTATTATGCGAGTAGTAGCCCTTGTACCTGGTGGAATTGGCGATCAAATTCTCTTCTTTCCGACTCTAGACGATTTGAAGAGATGTTATCCAAACTCTCAACTAGATGTCGTTACTGAACCCCGGTCAAAGGCTGCCTACCGGGTGAGTAAGTCAGTCAATGAGGTACTGACTTTCGATTACACAGACCGTAACAGCCTGGCAGATTGGGGCAACCTTGTAGGCACAATTCGAGATCGTGAGTATGATGTAGCCATTAGCGTTGGTCAAAGTTGGTTAGTGGGACTTTTTCTCTGGTTAACCGGAATCCCCACGCGCATCGGCTACCAAGGTAAAGGTTCTGGATTTCTGACCAAGACTGTACCTTTGAAATCATCTCAATATGTAGCAGCAACTTACCATGATTTGCTACAACCTTTAGGTATTAGCACCCCTAACCCAGAGTTAGTTGTGAATGTACCTAAACCTGACATTGAATGGGCGCAAACAGAACAAAAACGCCTAGGCATAAATGAAACAGGTTATGTGTTGATTTATGGTGGTGCTAGCTGGGCATCAAAAGCCCGGGGGTTGGAGGTTTACCCCCTAGAGAACTGGCAAGAAATTATTCAAGATTTTCAAACTAAACAGCCAGATTTATCTATAGTGGTGATTCAAGGGCCAAATGATGAAGCATTGGTGCGATCGCTCCGAGATTTATGTCCCAATATTAAAGTGACGACTCCTGAAGATATCGGTAAATTAGCCGCTATCATCGCTGGAGCTAGCTTGATGTTGACTACTGATAGTGCGCCACTACAAGTTAGTGTAGCAGTACAGACTTATACTATCGGTTTGTTTGGTGCTACAGAGCCAAGCAAATTGTTACCAAACAGTGACAAGTTTTTGGGGATTAAATCTGCTACCGGAAGACTAGCAGATATTTCTCCCAAAACGATTTTGCAAAAAGTCTGGGGAGGCTAATAGCAATTCTCTAAAATAAACCTACATAGAGACGGCAGGGGGCAGGGGGCAGGGGGCAGGGCGCAGGGGGCAGGGGGCAGGGGGCAGGGGAAGAATGAGCTATCTGTAGCCGGGATTTAGAGAAATGGTATAAGAAGGTTGTAGGTTGTGGGGTGTGGGGTTTCCCGGCATGATGAAGCAACTGCCGTGGGATTTTCGATATTAGGATTTTTGGATTGTTTTTGGTACAACCTCCACGCCACAGAATTTTAGATTTTGAATTTTGGATTGAATCTAAAATTTAAAATCTAAAATCTAAAATCTAAAATCTAAAATTGATTGCTCATGTTTCCTAGTTTTTTACCACCTACCGTTAAGCAACTGACAGAATCTACTTCGATCGCTCTGGCTGAGAATATTCAAACTGAAGCGATCGCTACTCCGTTAACTAACTTACCTATCACTACGAGCTATGTACGTCAAGGTCATGGAGGCACACCAATATTATTAATTCATGGCTTTGATAGTTCTGTTTTAGAATTTCGGCGGCTTTTGCCATTGCTAGGGCAAGAAAATGAAACTTGGGCGGTGGATTTATTGGGGTTTGGTTTTACAGAAAGAGTCTCAGGGCTAGGATTTAACCCTGGGGCAATTAAAACCCATTTATATTATTTTTGGAAAACCTTAATTCAGCAACCTGTGATTTTAGTCGGTGCATCAATGGGAGGAGCGGCGGCGATTGATTTCACTTTAACCTACCCAGATGCAGTTAAGAAATTAGTGTTAATTGATAGTGCTGGATTGAGAGGAGGTTCACCGTTAACTAAATTGATGTTTCCGCCTTTAGATGCTTGGGCTACGAATTTCTTGCGGAGTTTGAAAGTGCGCGATCGCGTTGCTCGTGCTGCTTATAAAGATACCACTTTCGCCTCGGTGGATGCTTTATATTGTGCCGCATTACATCTAGAAATGCCCAATTGGTCGCCAGCTTTAATTGCTTTTACTAAAAGCGGTGGTTACAGTGCTTTTCGATTTAAGAAGTTAGGAGAAATTCAACAACCAACTTTAATTTTATGGGGTGATGCTGACAAGATTTTAGGAACAGAAGATGGCAAAAGATTTAAACGTGCTATTCCTCACAGTCAATTAGTTTGGATTGCTAATTGTGGTCATGTTCCCCATTTAGAACAGCCTCAACTTACTGCTGAAAATATCCTGAATTTTGCTAGTGTTGATGGGTGATTGAGGAGTATTAGGGCAGGGGGCAAACTAATTCAAAATTCAAAATTCAAAATTCAAAATTCAAAATTAAAGAACTTTTGCTGTTGGAATTTTGACTTGTTTATGCCCAATGCCCAATTCCCAAATTACAGATTTTTAGGTGGTGTGGCGATACCTTGCTTGACTAAATTGGTTTCTAATTGTTTGATGAATTGCATATCTGTTTCTAATAAATGTTGGTGAGTGAGTTGGGAAGGGTTTGTCTCTAGAAAGGTGAATGCTTGCCGGAATTGATTGGGGCTGGCTGCAAATGGTGCATCAAAATGACAGGCAATAATTTGCTGAAAATCCCACTTTGCGACTTGGTTCGCCCAATTAATTACCTCGGTTGGTGCTTGGGGAAGAATCAGCGTTTGTAAAATCGGGGCTACTAATGGTCTACCATGACCTCGGAGGGCGGTAAATGAATACTGCCAATTGTCTTGCCAACGAAATGGAAATAAACCCCAGTAGGCTTTGGGTGAATGATCTGGGGCTTGAATGGCATCTCTTAGCATCTGCCTTAGTCCTGTGATTTGCAGTGTACCAGGACGAAAGTAAATAGCAAATAAACAAATGCGTTGCCATCCTTGGCGGCGGTTGGTGGGGTTATCTACAATTTTTTGATGTGGGTGTTCTCTGGCGTGGAATAGTAAGGGGTAAGGATCTAATTGGCTGATGGCGGGTGGATCTTCTGGTATGGATAATACTGTATCGGTGACAAGGAGAGTACGCGATCGCTTATGGAACATTGCCACTTCTACAAATGAACCCTTGCCTAAATTAATATCTAAAATTCGATAGTCTAACTCATCAGCAAAGGGAGCTTGAGTACTATCTTCTGGTAGTATCTGGGTGCGCTTGTGGGGAAATCCTAACCAACTCAAGGGCATTTTCCAGGGGAAACTCCACTGGTGAGGGGCAATGAACACCTGGGCTTGAGGAAAGCATCTGGCAAATGGCCCAACAAATACTTTATGTTCTAAACCGGAACTAGTTGGGAGAATAATATACTTAACTTCTCCATGCTGGGCTACCAAATCTCTCACGAGTCTGACACACTCTGGAGTTGCCGCCACTGGCGCGTAAACCAACAAGCCACCTGCATCTAGCTTAATCACAGTCATACGAATGGGGACTATGGTATAGAGAATGCCGTGGAGTTGATCAAATGTCCAAATAGTATCTTTTACAACTTCTCGGCACAGCGTCCGCCGTTTGTGATATGGGTACAGTGGTAAAGCTAGCCAGAACGGCCAAAACCAATCTCTAGGATTCTCACCCGGCGACTCTACCCGTGATCTCATCATCATTAAACTATGTTCATGCTCCTTATTCCATTTCTAGCATTGAGCATTGATCAATATAATTAAGGAAGATTAAGCACAAAATAATTAAAATAAAGTTTAATTACGAATTACGAATTACGTTAGCGGAGCGGGGCGTTAGCCCATTACGAATTATGAACCAAACCGCCCTAAATCTAGTTGCCATATCTGTTTTTCTGATGACACTATCGGCATTGTTGGGGCCGTTAATTAACTTATCCCCTACGATTCCAGCGATCGCCACTTTCACTATTTTAGGTATAGCCACCGTTGATAGTTTCAGTTTACAAGGTAAGGGGGGGACGATTATTTTAGATTGGATTGCGGGATTTTCTCCACAACACCGCGATCGCATTATTCACCATGAAGCTGGCCATTTCCTTGTCGCCCATCTGTTAGGAATCCCCGTCACAGGTTATACCCTCACTGCTTGGGAAGCCTGGAAACAAGGACAATCTGGCCAAGGTGGTGTGACTTTTGATGACCAAGAATTAGCTTTGCAGTTGCAGCAAGGTAAAATCAGCCAACAAATGCTAGATCGTTACTGTACTGTTTGGATGGCGGGTATTGCAGCAGAAAGTATAGTGTTTCAACAGGCTGAAGGCGGTGGAGATGATCAAAGTAAATTAGCTAGTGTTTTGAAGACTTTAGGTTTCTCTCAGTCAGCCTATCAGCAAAAACAAAGATTTCACGCCCTACAAGCCAAAACTCTCTTAGAAGAAAATTGGTCTAGTTATCAAGCTTTAGTTCAAGTCATGGCACAACGGGGTACTGTTGCAGATTGCCAAAATGCGATCGCTAATTCTTAACTATTCACTGTTCACTATTCGCTATGTCTTCTTGATTAAATAGTTCTAACAAACCAATTGTGCCTACGAAAAAAGTATAAATACCATATTGTAGTGGTATCCTGTTTTTCGTAGGGGCGTAAATAGTTGCTATTACTGCTTCTAAAAAATGGATTGTGATAGCAGTTCGCCCTATCCAAAAAATTATATTTAAATTATTTAAGATTTGCTTGTTGTTTATTAATATATAAGCGTTCCATAATTGTAAAATAATTGCTAGAGTCATAACCACTATAGATATTTTTTTTATAAAAACCAACATTTTAGGGTTGATTTTTGGAAAAACTATCTTATTCAGAACTAGTTTGATGTTCACCATAGTAAGGTCGGGGGCTTTATTAAGTACAGACCAGATTTTATCTTATTTCATATTTCCCCCATACCCCTATATTTGTATTTCAAGAAACTGCTTCCAGGTTGGAGACTAGGGAGTATTGTTCCCAGCCAATGACTTGGTTTCGCCCGGCGGCTTTAGCGGCTAAGAGACACTGATCAGCACGGTGTAACAAGTACATTCCTTTGTCATCATCATTGGGTTGTAAACAAGCTACACCTAAACTGATGCTGATATGCAGATGTAATTTACTGTTGATTGCAAATGGTTGTTCTCTGACTATCCGATTGAGACGTTCGGCTACTGTTAGGGCTTCTTCTTCGTTAGTATGGGGTAAAAGTACTACAAATTCTTCACCACCGTAACGGAATGCTGTGTCTTGACTACGTAGATTGTGACGTAGACGATTGCACAACAATTGTAAAAGGCGATCGCCAACTAAATGCCCATGTTGATCGTTAACTTTTTTAAAGAAGTCTACATCTATAATAATTAAGCTCAAGGGAATATCTTGAGTGCGGGCTTTGTTGATTTGTCGTGGTAAATCCCATTCTAGGGCGCGACGATTGTTTAAATCTGTGAGTGAATCTGCTAGAGCGATCGCTGATAAGATATCATTTGTATTCATTAAATCCCGGTACTTTTGGACTTTTCGCACACCAACTGTTAATTGACTTAGGATTAAATTTTTAGTTGCAGTTGTGAGGCGATCGGTTTTCTGTTCAGTTAATAACCAAATATAGGCATCTGCACCTTGATTTAGTGCATTAGCAGTCATTTCAAACTCCCATTCGCAACTGCGTTGACTTTTCTCAACTAGCTGCTCTTGGCGATCCTCTATGAAAATACAATGTATCCACGATAGCTGGTTTTGTTCTTTTAACCAGCTGCAAATATTGATGCTACCCTTCCAACTTGCCTGCACAAATATGACATCGGGCTGCACAATTTGTATGTGTGACACTGCCTGATTGAAATCACTAATCACTTTTAAATTAAAAGTGTGGGCATCATGAATCTGATCAGGAAGTGTGGCAAGAAAATTATGACTTCCAAAGACCAGAATACTGGTTTTCATTTCTGTGATGTTTGCCTTTATTTGTAGTAATACTCAAGTTTCTTTTCCCTGTAACTTATAGATTTATAATTCTCCAAAATCTATGTATATATCTATACATTTTTACCTCCAAATAAACAAATTCCTGAAAATTTAATGTCCTCTTAATACATTTACAGAAATCTAGAAATAATGAATTGTTTTCACTTATTTTTTGGAAAATACTGAGTTTATTTTTAGAAAACAGTATAAACACTGAATATTATACGGATGAATAATATTCATTATGTATTTATCAGTCGATAATAATTCAAATGAGTATAAACTACTGATAAAGATATTCTTGCAATTGAAAAAAACTAAGATTTTGCTTATTTTAATATCATAATAATCTGAATTATGTAACATCCGTACAAATAATGAAAAAACCAAAAAAATAATGTTTTTTATACTGATAGTTGCTAAATGATATTACTTAATTAAAGGCTTTTAGGAAAAAATTTACCCAAAATCACTTAAAATATTTGTAATTTTCTATACAAATTAAAAACATAAAAATTTTATAAACTTCATTGGAAAATAGTCATGGAAGTAGTGAATATGCCCAAATAAGAAGCAGATTGAAGAAAT
Organism: Aliinostoc maniaoense; assembly: GCF_058172895.1. NCBI lineage: Bacteria > Bacillati > Cyanobacteriota > Cyanophyceae > Nostocales > Nodulariaceae > Aliinostoc > Aliinostoc maniaoense. The sequence goes on from NZ_CP187952.1 coordinate 4,826,050, forward strand.
TATCTAAAAAAATCCGATTTGATGATTGAAATTACTTACGTAATCAGGCACGGGAGTTGTTGAAACAGCCAAAAAAGACTTTGGATGTCTAGGGACTTTTGTTTAATTGTTCATATATGATAAAAGCTGCAAATTAAAAATTTACAATCAAAATAAATACCAGTTAATTTACTTAAGTCAGAAATTTAATATAGCCATATAGCTATAAAACCATAGTTCCAATAAAAACATTTAATTTGGGATATTAACTAACAGAGTGGAAATCAGGACTTGAGTCTTTACTGCCAACTTAAAAACGAGGAATTTAGATAAATCAAGAAATGGGGATTTCAAAATTATGTGTTGCGCCTGATATCTATTTCAAGAGCATCATTAGCAAGAAAACCCCATAACCAAAAATGACAAAGCAATATACTGTAGTTCCTACTCCTGACTTGCCACGCTCTTATTTAGGACAGATGACAAATATAGAAGTGCTGAAGAACTGCAAATTGATGGCAGTGAAGGGAAACAAAATGCAAAAATATATAGAGTGCTGACGACTGTTAGCCGTGGCATTTAACCCAGACTGAGTATAAATACTAGGTCTACCATCTAGTCTTTAGTACAGTGGGGTGTAAATAACGATTCTTGCTTTTCACTGATCACCCAACACTGTTAAATAAAATTAGTTTGTCATTTCTTCCCATGTCTTCAAACCCCCAGTTCATCGGCGGTAACGAAATCCGCGCTAAATTCCTTAACTTCTATGCCCAAAGGGGACACCAAATGTTGCCTAGTGCGTCCCTCGTGCCGGAAGATCCGACTGTGCTGCTGACGATCGCGGGGATGCTACCATTTAAACCGATATTCTTGGGACAGCGCACACCAGAATTTAACCGGGCGACAACTTCCCAAAAGTGCATCCGCACCAATGATATTGAAAATGTCGGACGCACTAAACGGCATCACACATTTTTTGAGATGCTGGGTAATTTTAGTTTTGGTGACTATTTTAAAGAACAAGCGATCGCGTGGGGATGGGAAATCTCTACGGAGGTGTTTGGCTTACCCAAGGAACGCTTAGTTGTCAGCGTCTATGAAGAAGATGACGAAGCCTTTGCTATCTGGCGGGATCAAATCGGCGTAGCAGAAGCCAGAATTAAACGCATGGGTAAAGATGATAACTTCTGGGTATCTGGCCCCACTGGCCCCTGTGGCCCTTGTTCCGAAATATATTACGACTTTCACCCAGAACGGGGCGATGACAATATAGATTTAGAAGATGACACCCGGTTCATCGAGTTTTATAACTTGGTATTCATGCAATACAACCGGGATGCAGAAGATAACTTAACACCCCTGCAAAATAAAAACATTGATACAGGTATGGGTTTGGAGAGAATGGCGCAAATCCTCCAACAAGTGCCGAATAATTATGAAACAGACTTAATTTTCCCGATTATCGAGACAGCCGCTAAAATCGCCGATATCAATTACCACAACAGCGACGAGAACACCAAAGTTTCGTTAAAAGTCATCGGGGATCACGTCCGTTCCGTGGTTCACATGATTGCAGACGAAATCCGCGCCTCCAACGTGGGGAGGGGTTACATATTGCGGCGATTAATTCGGCGGGTGGTGCGTCATGGGCGATTAATTGGGATTACTGGCGAATTTATTAACCAAGTTGCAGAAACTGCGATCGCACTTTCGGAATCAGCATACCCCAATGTGCGCCAAAGAGAAGCCGCAATTAAAGCCGAATTGCAAAGAGAAGAAGCGAATTTCCTCAAAACTTTAGATAGAGGCGAGAAACTGCTTGCAGAAATCATCGCCGAGGTGAAAAAGCAAGGAAAAACCTCTATTACTGGTGAAAGTGCGTTTACACTTTACGATACCTACGGCTTCCCCTTAGAACTCACCCAAGAAATCGCCGAGGAAAACAACTTAACTGTTGATGAAGACGGCTTTAATGTCGAGATGCAAAAGCAAGTCGAACGCGCCAAAGCCGCCCACGAAACTATCGACTTAACAGTACAAGGTTCTCTCGACAAACTCGCGGAACATATCCACGCCACCGAATTTTTAGGTTATACCCAACCAGCAGCAACAGCGAAAGTCGAAGTTTTATTAGTGGCTGGTGTTTCCCAAGAGGAAGCCGAAGCCGGAACAGACGTGCAGATTGTTCTCAACCAAACCCCATTCTATGCGGAATCGGGGGGACAAATCGGCGATCGCGGTTATATTTCCGGTGATGGCGTAGTTGTACGCGTGGAAGACGTGAAAAAAGAATCCGATTTCTTCGTCCACTTCGGACGCATCGAACGCGGAACACTGCGCGTAGGTGATACTGTCACCGCCCAAATTGATAGGGCTTGTCGTCGTTGCGCCCAAGCCAACCATACAGCAACTCATTTACTACAAGCGGCGTTAAAGAAAATCGTGGATGAGGGCATATCTCAAGCCGGTTCTTTGGTATCCTTCGACAGATTGCGCTTTGACTTTAACTGTCCCCGCGCTTTAACGCCAGAAGAAGTTCAACAAGTGGAAGAACAGATTAACACCTGGATAGCCGAAGCCCACTCCGCCAAAGTCGAAGTATTACCCTTAGCCGAGGCGAAAGCTAGGGGTGCTGTCGCCATGTTTGGGGAAAAATACGGTGATGAAGTCCGTGTTATAGATTTTCCTGGTGTATCTATGGAATTATGCGGAGGTACACACGTAAGTAATACTGCGGAGATTGGCGTATTTAAGATTATTACTGAAGCTGGCGTGGCTTCTGGAGTGCGGCGAATTGAAGCGGTATCCGGCCCTGCTATCTTAGATTACTTAAATATACGGGATAAAGTAGTTAAAGATTTAAGCGATCGCTTTAAAGTCAAACCCGAAGAACTACCAGACAGAATCACCACCCTGCAAAGCGAACTAAGAAACGCTGAAAAACAACTAGAAACGCTCAAAGGTCAATTAGCGATCGCTAAATCCGAGAGCTTGTTACAAACCGCAACAACTCTAGGCGGACATAAAATTATCGTCGCCGAGTTAGAAGGCGTTGACCCCGAATCATTGAAAACCGCCGCCGAACGCTTACTACAAAAAATCGGTAACGGTGCAGTGGTATTGGGTTCTGTTCCCGAAGCAGGGAAAGTCAGCTTAGTTGCAGCCTTTAGCCCCGAAGTGAACAAGAAAGGCTTACAGGCGGGTAAATTTGTCGGTGCTATAGCGAAAATCTGCGGTGGTGGCGGCGGTGGAAGACCAAACCTCGCCCAAGCCGGCGGACGCGACGCAAGTAAATTACCAACCGCCTTAGAACAAGCACAGACTGATTTAAATTCCGCTTTAGCTTAACTTCTTGTAACAATCTTTCTCAATTCGGAGTAAAGCAACGTGACTAACGCACAACCAGAAGATTTAAACGCTCGATTAGATGATATTGACACAAGATTAGAAGCTTTGGGAGATGAAATAGACCTCAACCGGACAATTTTAGAAGGAGTGAGACGAGAAACACGCGCCAACAGCCAAACAGCAGCCAGATTAGAGCGTACAGTCAACCAACTTCTTGACATAGCACGATTACATCAGCAAGCTCTCAGACAGTCACAAATTGAAAATGAACGAATTTGGCAATATCTATTAAGACAAAGTGGAGGTAACGGCACAAATTGATTGTACAGGCGATCGCAAAAATCTGCGGAGGTGAAAGAACAACTTTAAATTCTACTTTGACTTAATTTCTCGTAGGGTAGGTATCTTTCCTGCCCTAAAATCTTTAAATACAAGGTTGATGTATGGCTCAAACCCAGAGAATTACAGTTGATGATATTCAACAAGATCCCTTGAAATATTTGAATCAAGTTGCAGCAGGTGAAAGCTTTGTAATTGTCCAAGCAGATCAAGCAATTGCTGAACTGAAACCAATTCAACATACACAAAAACAAAAGCGACCATTTGGTTTATGTGCAGGAGAATTTATAGTAGCTGATGATTTTGACGCTTCTTTACCAGAAGATATTTTAAGCGCATTTAAGGATAGATAAAAATTTCTCTCTCTGCGCCTCTGCGCCTCTGCGTGATTAAATCACACCATCATCCCACACAGCCAAAATCAGTTAACCTTCCGCACAAACTCATCCTTGTACATAGTCATTTCCATATCTTCACCGCTTTTAGGTGCAAATGTACTATAGTAAGGTGTTTGATATGTTGGTTTAGGTCAAGTACATGGGTTCAAAAATAGCGACACCTCCATTATCATCAATATTTCCGAAGCCTTTTCTCAAATGGGCAGGAGGAAAAGGGCAGCTACTTGAGCAAATGAGCCGTTTCTTCCCCAAAGAATTACAGTCTGGGCAAATCAAAAGGTATATAGAACCTTTTATTGGTGGCGGCGCAGTTTTTTTGTATATAGCCCATAAATATCAAATACCAGAATTATTTATTGCTGATATCAACAAAGAACTAGTTATTGCTTATAAGACTATTCAAAATAACGTAGATGATTTGATTGCTATTTTATCAGAGATGGAAAGTAAATTTTTATCTCTTGATGAATTAGGGAGAAATAACTATTTTTATCAGATTAGAGAAGAATTTAATCATCATAAAAAATCAGGCGATTTAAATGAATATACTTTTGATTGGTTGCAAAGAACATCTCAAACTATTTTTCTGAATAAAACTTGTTACAACGGACTCTTTCGTGTCAATTCCAAAGGAGATTTTAACGTTCCAATAGGTAGATATAAAAAGCCATTAATATGTGATGAAGCGAATTTAAGACTTGTTGCCCAGATTTTACAAAGAACGCAGATTTATCATGGTGATTTTAGCGACTGTAAAAAATTTGTAGATCATCAAACTTTTATATATTTTGATCCTCCATATAAACCCATCAGCCAGACATCTTCTTTTACAGCTTATGCAAAACAATCATTTAATGATGAGGAACAATTAAGATTACGAGATTTATTTAAGGAATTAGATAAAAAAGGAGCATTATTATTATTAAGTAATTCCGACCCCACCAATGAAGATGCAACTGATGATTTTTTTGAAAAAGCCTATGCTGGCTATCGTATCGAGAAAGTAAAAGCCAAGCGTAACATCAATAGCAATGCTTTGAAAAGAAAGGCAATCAATGAACTATTAATTATGAATTACTAAACGGGGAAAAAAGCTAATATGAAATTTCATCAGATATTTGATAACTATTTGAATTGCACTAATGAGAATGAAGTATTTCAGTATTTTAAAACTACATTGACAGATTCTATTACCGTCTGGGAATATTTTGTCGATTGGCAGAAAGTATTAAATAATTTGAAATATGTAGAAGTGCATCTCAATATTTTAAATTACTTAGTTGGAAAAGATAATATAGAAGAGGAATTTGGTAATTTACTTGAAAATTACCCTGAGATTATAAATACTATTCCTATTTTAATTGCTTGCCGAACTAAAAGTTTTCAAATATTAACTGATTATACTCAAGGTGAATTTCAATATAAATTTTTTGAATTTAAACATAATAGTTTACTTACTCAAGCAGATATTGATGATATTGTAGAGTTTACAAAAAATACAGGTGTTTTAGAACTTTTCCGTAATAAAACTATCAAAAGTGTACCAGATTACGTTTTAGGCATAGAAGTTGGATTAGATACTAATGGCAGAAAAAATCGTGGCGGTAGCACTATGGAAAACATACTAGAAAATCTAATTAGCACAATCTGCGATCGCAAAAATTTTGCATTCATTTCACAAGCGACATCTCAAAAAATATATTCTCAGTGGAATATTACTGTTAATGTAGATAAATCTAGCCGTCGCTTTGACTTTGCCATTAAACATCAAAATAATCTTTACTTACTAGAAACTAATTTTTATGGTGGTGGAGGATCTAAACTCAAATCTACAGCAGGAGAATATAAAAATCTTTTTGACTTCTTATCTCAACAAGGTCACAAATTTATTTGGGTAACGGATGGTTTGGGATGGATGACTACTCTACGTCCGTTAGAAGAAACATTCCGGCATATTGATTATATTTTTAACCTCAAGATGGTAGCTAGCGGATTATTAGAAGAAATCATCATACAAAACCTATAATTTTGTTCTTTTAAGTAGAACGGTGTAAATAATTAAAGGTTCGTAGTGAGGACTTTAGTCCTCTCTTAAGGACTAAAGTCCTTACTACGAACTAAATTCATTTTTTTTACATGACTTTACATAGTTTGGTTTTTTCAAGTCGTTCTACTTATTAGTTTTGGCAAACATTTCTCTTATCCAACACAGCCAAAATTATGGCGTTGCTGAATCAAAGAATGAAAACCTAAAATTATCTTTCTTTTTCTTTGTACCTTTGCGTCTTTGCGCCTACCTACGAGAACGCCTTGCGGCGAATGCGTGAGGTAAATTCATATTTCCAATCAGCAACGCCAAAATTACGAATTAACCCTTCCCCCGCCCATGAAAAACCCAATCTCCTCAACCGTAGCCCTTTCTGCATCTAAAATCGCCACAAACTCGCCCTTGTACATTACCGCAATGCGATCGCTCATTGCCATCACTGCTTCTAATTCAGTAGAAATATACACGATTGCTGCACCGCGATGCCTGCGGCGGGCTGTGCCTACGCGTTCTAGTAACAAGCGTGAATGTACTGCACCTATCGCCCCCACATCTAACCCCCTTGTCGGCTGCATCGCCACAATTAAATCCGGTTCTCCCGCCAGTTCTCTTGCTAACACAACCTTTTGTTGATTTCCCCCTGATAGCTGACTTACTTGAATATTTTCCCCAGTCGCCCGAATATCATACTCTTGCATAGCAACTTGGGCATGATTTTTAATCACTCTTGACTGTAATAAGAAATAACGACAAAAAGGCGAATTTTTAAACATCTTTAAAATCAAGTTTTGGGCAATACTAAATTGCAACACCAAACCCATTTTTTGTCTATCTTCTGGTATGTAAGCGATAACTTTTTCTGTAGTGATTTTCCCCTGTTTAATCCGCCGCAAACCTGTAATAGCATCGGCTAATTCTCGCTGCCCATTGCCATCAACCCCAGCAATACCCAAAATTTCCCCAGCCCGTAATTGAAAAGAGACACCACGTACAACAGTCACACCTCTATCATCAGCAACGTGTAAATTCTCCACTGACAATACAACTTTTCCTGGTGACGCTGGTGATTTATCAACTTGCAGTGTCACTTCACTACCCACCATTAATTGTGCTAGTTGTTGGGGTGTAACTCCTTGAGTTGCCATATTGGCTACGACTTCTCCCCGACGTAACACCGTGACTGTATCACAGAGATTTATCACCTCTTCTAACTTGTGACTGATAAAAATAATCGTGTTTCCAGCCGCCGCCAATTGACGCAGAATGATAATTAATGATTCCACCTCTGGCGGTGTTAAAACTGCCGTTGGTTCGTCGAGAATTAATAGTTTAGCTTGGCGATAAAGCACTTTCAGAATTTCTACCCGTTGCTGTATACCTACGGGTAAGCTTTCAACTTTAGCAGTAGGTTCAATTTCTAATCTGTAAGTTTGGGATAAAGCAGCAATTTCTTTTTGTTTTTGTCGCAGATTTAAATGTAATGTTTTTTCTCTACCTAAAATAATATTTTCTGTGACAGTTAACTGGGGAACTAGCATAAAATGCTGGTGAATCATGCCAATACCCAATTTAATAGCTGCATTAGGTGAATTTATCTTCACTAGTTGATTGTTGAGATAAATTTCACCAGCATCAGGTTGATATAAACCACTAATAATATTCATTAAAGTAGTCTTGCCTGCGCCATTTTCACCCAAAATTGCATGAATCTGACCAGTATCAACACTCAAGCTAATGTTGTCGTTAGCAAGAACTGAGCCAAATCTTTTAGTAATGTTTTCTAATCGTAAAGACATTTTATGAGAAACTTCAGAACTTTTAGGCTCAAAAATAATTTATAAATTAACTCTTAAATGGTAGCGTAACGTACCGTATGATATGGGTGCGTTACGGCTACAAGTATAACGAGTTGAAAAAACCAAACTATGTTAAATAATGTAAAAAGAAGAAGATTGAGTTCGTAGTAAGGACTTTAGTCCTTATTTGTTCCCTGCGGGACGCTCCGCGAACGTAGAGAACGTAGAGAGAACTAAAGTTCTCACTACAAACCTTGAATTATTTACCCTATTCTACTTGTATCATTTGCTCGGATTCTGCAATGTTTGCATATCCGTGGCACACTTAATTTAGATTACGAATTAGCAATCATTTCCATTCACAAAAAGGATGTTTTACTAAATAGCTGTTGTAATATTTAGGATTTCCAGAAACTTCTTCACCAATCCAATTTGGTAATTCAATTTGTTGAGCTTCATCGGTCAATTCAACTTCTGCTAATATTAACCCTTGATTAGCTCCGGCAAATTCGTCTACTTCCCAAACTAAATCACCGATATTGATTTTATATCTAGTTTTTTCAATTAAAGGACGCACACATAATGTATCTAACATTTCTTGAGCATCTGCTAAAGGAATTAAATATTCAAATTCAGAGCGAGAATAGTTGACAGTAGGGCCTTTAATTGTCAGATAACCTTGGTTGCCAACAATACGAACACGTACAGTAGCATTTTGACTAGAAATATATCCTTGACGATATAAACTACCTTCGGCTAATTGTCTCCAACTATCTTCCTTGACTAAAAATTTCCGTTCAATTTCTGTTGGCATAAATTACTAGTCTAAACTCCAGTTGTGAATGATTGCTGTTTTAAGACGCGATTCATCGCATTTTTACATGATACCAATTCATTAACAAGGTAAAACTATTTGGGTTGATGAGCAAAATCTCAGGTTGATTTTGGGAACAATTGATGTAGTCGGGTGAGTATCTCTATTGAGCCAAGTATTTCTACATCAATCATGAATTGTATGAAATTTTCCCTACATTTATCTATTGTCGCCTGTGGGTTGCCTTTGTATTTCTACTGCTTCCCTACTATTACTTTAGCAACACAAAATATACAGTTGCATTCTGAAACTAGACAACAAAATCAGTTAATTAGTCAGACATTTAAACCACCAAAGCGGGGAAATCCCCCTGTAAGTGCGGGTGGTTCTACCCGTGGTTCTGTTTGCATCAGTGGGAAAAAAATGATTACTCCCCTGATACCATTGAATAAATTGGGTTTGACTGTTGCAGAACGACCGCAATTTTTTTGGTATGTACCGCAAACTTCGGTGAAAACAGCGAGGTTTGTGCTGTTGAACGCAAACCAAAATATATTTTATGAAACAACTTTCACCCTACCCAATAAACCAGGAATTGTCAGTCATACTTTGGCTACAAGTGCGCCGCCATTAAAAATTGGCCAGACTTACCACTGGTATCTAACTCTAGTGTGTGATGCGGAAGATTTCAGTATAAACCCTAGGGTTGAAGGTTGGGTGGAACGGATTCAACCAGAATCATCATTATCTGAGAAGTTAGCTAAGGCAGATGCTAGAAAATTGCCCTATATCTATGCAGAGGCGGGAATTTGGCATGAGGCATTAACAGCGATCGCTCAATTACGCTACACTGAACCTAGAAATCTCCGCTATTTGTTAAATTGGCGACATTTATTAACATCAGTAGGACTAAATGCGATCGCCTCTCAACCGTTGTTAGATTGTTGTCAAGCTGAAAATTCTGCCGCCAAATAAATTATGCTGGGTAACAAGTTAAGACGGGGAATTTGGCAATGGCGCGCTGTAGTTTTTGCTGTGCCTAAAATTACCATATTGGTGATTATATTACGCTTCACAGGACTGTTACAGCCATTAGAATTAGCTACCTTAGACCAATTTTTTCTTCTGCGTCAACCAGAACCACCAGACACACGCATTGTCATCGTAGAAATTAACGAAGCAGATGTGCGTCAACAAGTAAAATGGCCTATGTCTGATGGTGCATTAGCTAATGTATTAGAAACTATTAAACAACAAAAACCAAGGGCAATTGGTTTAGATATTTATCGTGATTTACCTGTAAATCCTGGTCATGAAACCCTAGTAAAATTATTTAGTAATACACCAAATTTAATTGGTGTGCAGAAAACTTCTGATAGTTTTGATAGTGCGCCTGTCAATCCATCCCCAGCCCTCAAACAACGGGATCAAGTTGGTGCAAATGACTTACCTTTAGATGGAGATGGTAAAATCCGCCGGGGTTTATTATATGTCAATTTAAATGAGGAAGATGTTTTACCAAGCTTTGCTTTAAAATTAGCATTATTATATTTAAAACCACTAGGCATTACTGAAAAACCAGCCGCAAATAATCCCGATTATCTACAGTTAGGTAAAGGTATATTTCCATTTTTTACAGCTAATGATGGCGGTTATATCCGTGCTAATGATGGCAGCTATCAAATATTGTTAAACTACCGGGGGCAAATACAGCAGCAATTTACTACTATCTCTCTTTCTGAAGTTCAAAAAAACCAAATACCCCCAGACTTGATGCGGGATAAGGTAGTATTAATTGGGGCAACGGCTGAGAGTTTAAAAGATTTATTTTACACCCCTTATAGTAGTAAAGTATTCGCCACACCACAACGGATGGCTGGGGTAACAATTCACGCTAATTTAGTTAGTCAAATTTTGAGTACAGCTTTAGATGAGCGTTCATTAATTAAGACTTTACCTGAAAGTGTAGAATTATTAATAATTTTAGTATCTGCGATTATTGGTGCTAGTTTATGTTGGCAACAACGCCATTACACCAATCAAAAAACCCTCTTAGCTGCAAATGTAATTTTTGCAGGTGGAGTTTTACTTGGTGCTAGTTTTGGAGGATTTATTTGGGGTTGGTGGCTGCCTGTTGTTCCTGCACTTTTAGCCTTGGGAGGTTCCGCGATCGCAGTTACTCAATACATCGCCCAAACTGCTGGGGAAATGCGAAAAACCCTAGGACGTTATCTCACTGATGAAGTCGTCGCCAATTTATTAGAAACTCCCACAGGTTTAAACATAGGTGGTGAACGTCGTCAAGTCACATTACTATTTTCTGATTTACGGGGATTCTCCGCAATTTCTGAACAATTACCCCCGGAAAAAGTAGTAAAAATTCTCAATCTTTATCTCGGTGCAATGACAGAGGTAATTAATCAATATCAAGGCACAATTAACGAGTTTATTGGGGATGGTATCTTTGTAATGTTTGGCGCGCCCATTAGTCGTCCAGATGATGCCGAAAGAGCGATCGCCTGTGCTATTGCTATGCAATTAGCTATGGCACAGGTAAACACACAAAATCAAAAACTCAACCTCCCAACTCTAGAAATGGGTATTGGTATGAATACAGGTGAAGTTGTCGCCGGGAATATTGGTTCACAAAAACGCGCTCAATACACAGTGATTGGTAGTCATGTGAATTTAGCTGCCAGGATAGAAACTTATACTGTAGGAGGACAAATTTTAATTTCAGAATATACTTACCAAAATGCCAAAACTGACCTGAAAATTACGGCACAATTGCAAATAGAACCCAAGGGAATTAAAGAACCAATCACAATATATGATATCGCCGGGATTGGTGGGAAATATAATTTATCATTACCACAAGACGATGATGTGATGGTAAGTTTAGTATCTCCAATTGCCATAGAATACACTGTATTGCAAGGTAAACAAGCCACAGGAGTATTATTTGCGGGAGAATTGATCAGCCTGTCACAAAAACGAGCTGATCTTAAATCTGCACATTCCCTAGCACCCTTGAATAATCTTAAACTCAGGTTACTGGATGCACCAGACATAGATATTTATGCCAAAGTCATCCAGCAAACCGATGAGGAGCATTTTCTAATTCGATTTACCAATATTCCTCCCCAAGCGATCGCTATTTTTCAGCGAGTCGCATACAATGATAACTCGATGCGATCACCTGGTTGTGGTTCGATAATCTGAGTTGCAAGCTGACGTTTTGCTAACTGCGATCGTAATTCATCCGTATTCCCTTCAGCCTTAAGAAACTTCGCCAGCAAACCCTCATACATCACATCACCTCCGGCTGCTGTCGGCAACATCACTTGGGGTTTTAACCATTCTGCCACCTCTAAAGCCTGCTTTTGACCTCTAATAATCGGCCCCAAAATCGGCACACTTAAATTAATCAGAGGCGTAATTACTACATCTATCGGTGCAAACTGTTTCAACTGTGGAGAATGAGAGCCATGAGGCTCATAATATAGCTGTAAATCCGTTGCCAACTCCTTGAGAACATAACCATTCTCTATCAATGTCGGCCCAATCTGAGAACCAGGAACAGCCTTAATTTCCACTTGATTATTTAACTTGTAAGCTTCCCCATGCTGCAAAGCTGTCACAGCCGTATAACCCAACTCCTGCACCACCTTCGCCCCATTAGGAGAAGCCACCACCGGAATATTCCTGTCAAGTTGTTTTAGTGTCGGTGGATGAGCATGATCTTCCAAACCTTGAGATAGCAAAATCAAATCAATATTCTCTGGGATAGAACGCTCTTGATGACGAAAACCTTTAAAAAACCAGTCTGAGTTAGCAAACGTTAATGCACCAACCAACCAAGGATCTATTAATATTCGTTGTTGACCAATTTCCAGCAACCAACTATTGCTATCTAACCAAGTTAAATACATAGTCACACATTAAAGTAATATACTTACTTTCATTGTGACATCACTGGGCATGGGGCATTGGGAATTGGGCATTGGGAATTGGGAATTGGGCATTCTCACAAAGGTGTGGGAGGTGTGGGATGGTGGAGAACAAATCTTTCCCCCGACACTCCCCCTTTTAAGGGTAGGGGTTTAAGAAAGGGGCAGAAAAGCAGGTAAAATATAAAACTGTTATCAAACCGCAAAAATCCGCAAGTCAGATAAAGCGAAGAATTGAGGGTGTCAGGGAGAATGCTGTTAGGAAAAAATGAGGAATTAAGGCAATGGACTAGAACAGTGATAGAAAAGATGCCCCATCTGTCCAAGTCGCAAGCATTGATACTAGCAATGTGGAGTTTTGGGATAGTAATGACCCAATCGTGTGGACTGACAACAGTGTCAGTATTCTTAGCAGAGTTATTGGGAAAAAAGGAAAATACGGTACGTCAGCAACTCAGAGAATGGTTAAGAGATGGGGAAGATAAAACAAAAGCAACAACAGGACGGGCAACACTAGATGTGACATTGTGTTTTAGACCTTTGTTGTTATGGATTCTGAGTCTGTGGACAAAAGAAGAAAAACGGTTGGCATTAGCAGCTGATGCCACAACATTGAGTGATAGATTTACAGTCTTAGCGATTAGTGTTGTTTACAGGGGTTGTGGAATTCCCATAGCCTGGAAAATAGTGGAGGCAACTAAACCAGGAAGTTGGAAACCGCACTGGCAAAAACTCTTGAGCGACATCAGAGAGACTGTACCAGCAGATTGGTTTGTCATAGTGACCACAGACCGTGGATTGTATGCTGACTGGCTATATCAACAAATTCAATCCCTGGGTTGGCATCCATTTATGCGAATTAACCAAATTGGACAGTTCAAACCTCAAGGAACTGAATCTTGGCAACCTTTAAATACTCTGGTTTCGGAAGTTGGTCAGTCGTTCTCTGGTTTAGTGACTTGTTTTAAAACTAACTCTGTCAAATGTACTTTGGTAGCTCGCCATGATGAGGGTTATGCTGACCCTTGGTTAATTCTCACAGATTTACCACCGGAAATTGCGGATGCTTGCTGGTATACCATGCGCTGTTGGATTGAGTGTCTGTTTAAAGATGGTAAACGCGGCGGTTTTGGTTGGCATCGCACCAAAATTACTCACCCCAAACGCGCCGAGAGGCATTGGTTGGCGATGGCTGTTGCTACTCTGTGGCAAGTTAGCGTCGGTGGAGAAGTTGATGCCAATCTACCCATTAGTAGTTTAGATGAGTTACCACCCACTCATGTTGCTCGACGCAATTTCAAACATAGTGTCGTCCATCGTTGCTTGAGTTGTTTTCGGCGGGGATTTTTAGTCATTAAAGCTGCTGTTCTTAATCGAGAACCTTTACCAATCGGTAGCTTTTTCCCTCAACCTTGGCCTAACTTGACTCCACAACTTCATGTCTTGAAAATCACTCTCTCTACTGCCTGATTTTTAAACCCCTACCCTTAAAAGCGACACTCCCCTCTCTCCCCACACTCCCCCTGCTCCCCTGCCCCCTGCTCCCTTGTCTCCCTTGTCTCCCTGCTCCCCCGCCCCCTGCCCCCTGCCCCCCTGCCCCTACTAAGGCACAATAAAGCCGTACTTTTTCAATACATTCTTGGCTTCATTGTCAGTAGTTAAGAACTTGATAAACTCCTTAGCAGGATTAGGATTTTTACTACTTTTAACCACTGCTAAAGGATAAATAATTGGAGAATGGTATTTTTCATCAGCAGCCACTACAACCTTTACCTTATCGGAAATCTTAGCATCAGTGGCATAAACTAACCCTGCATCCGCATTACCGCTTTCTACCACTGCTAAAACCTGACGCACATTATTAGCGTAGACTAATTTCGGCTGAATTTGAGGTAAAAGCTTGAGTTTTCGTAAGACTTGGTCAGCATATTGCCCTGCGGGGACGCTCCTGGGTTCACCCATTGCCACTCGCTTAATGTTGGCATCTCTCAAATTGTAGAAGCTAGTAATCCCTGTAGCGTTTTTAGGAACAATCAAAACTAGGCGGTTCTTTGCTAGGATACCTCGTGTACCAGGCAACAACAGCCCTTTCTGCTCTAAAGCATCTACTTGTCTTCTAGCCGCAGAAATAAATATATCTGCTGGCGCACCTTGTTCAATCTGTTGCTGCAAAGCTCCAGATGCCCCAAAGTTATAAGTGATGTTGATGTTAGGATTTTTCTTTTGATAAACAAGCTTAATTCCTTCCATTGCATCTTTCATACTGGCAGCAGCAGATATTAATAGATTGGCATTAGATTGTGCTGCTACCGGAGATGGTGTCAAAAAAGATAAGCCAACTGCTATCAAACAGCTAGCGAATGCTGCACTAAGAAAAGTAATAATTTGTCTTCGTTTCATAGGAAAATCAGGCTGAGATAGATTCTGTTCCAAGGATTGAGGCTTGGTAGGATCGTACTTAAGGATAAATTCGATATTTACCAACCAAATTGGTAACATTATGCCAAGAAAAGAACAAGGATGGATCACCTTTCAAACATCGGAAGACGAACGCAAGATTTTAGAGGAGTTCTGCCAGCAGTCTCAGCGCACCAAAACTGAGATTTTGCGGGAACTTGTGCGCGGTCTTCATCAACAACCACCACCGCCAAAATCATTACCAACCACAGAGGTAGAGAAGATAGAAACAAAACCACCTGAAAATTTGCCTTTAGAAGTGAATCTTCCTAAAAGACCCTTAAAAGTTAGCTCCCGCAATATTCTTAAAGGTGTGGTGAAAAAAGTTGTTGCTGGTGCTGTCAATAGTGAAGTCACCCTAGAAATTGTTCACAAAGTAGAGTTAACCTCTATTATCACGAGAATGTCTGCTGAAGACTTAGGACTAGTCGAAGGTGCAGAAGCCTACGCTGTTATTAAATCAAATGATATTGTGATTGCTAGAGAGTAGTTTTTGGGCAGGGGGCAGGGGGCAGGGGAGCAGGGGGCAGGGGCAGGGGGCAGGGGAGCAGAGGAGACAAGGTAGACAAGGTAGACAAGGGAGAAATATTTACCCCAATGCCCAATGCCCAATGCCCAATGCCCAATTCCCAATTCCCAATTCCCAATTCTCAAAAATTCCATCGCTTCCCGCCATTCGTAGAACTACTCTTAGTAGAGTTCGGTTATGCGAACTAGGAGCTAAAAAGTAAATTGCTAAATTAATTGATAGTTGAGCAGCAGTTGAGATAATTACTATGAGTAAGGATTCCCATCGTCATCCTGAAAATTCTTTAACTGAAGTGATGAATCACAATCGGTTATGGGAATATGTACGATCTCTGGATACTCAAACGGTTAGCCAATTATCTAAACCGGCTTCACCAGAAGTTCTTGAGTTAATTCAACGTGCTATCGTAGCAAATCTGGGTAATTTAGGTGGTGGGAAATTCAATACTACTATCACTACTACCCGTGATGAGTTGGGTAAGCTTTTAGGATCTGCAATGGTCGATGGCTATTTCTTGCGTAATGTCGAACAACGACTAGAACTAGAAAAGTCCTGTTTTCTTCAACGTGATGATCATACAGAATTAAAATATAAGGAGATGTGATTTCTTACATCTCCTTATATCAATTGATTAATGCTATTCGATAATATCGAACTTAGTAGCGGTTATTACGATAGCCACGGTTACGATTACCGCCAAATGAACCTTTGTCTTCTTTGGGTCTTGCTTTGTTGACTTTCAAATCACGACCCATCCATTCAGCACCATCAAGAGCTTCAATGGCTGCTGTTTCTTGGTCTTCTGAATCCATTTCTACAAAGGCAAAGCCACGCAAGCGACCTGTTTCTCTATCTGTAGGGATTTGAACTCGCTTTACAGTACCATATTCTGCAAAAACAGCAGTGAGGCTATCTTCTGTTACTTGGTAAGAGAGGTTGCCTACATAAATTGACATTTATTTATGTCTCCAAAATCATCACATGAGTTTGTAGAGATTTAGATTTCGGAGAGAGTCTGCAAATACCAAAAGGAGAAAGCCTGTCAATACTAAAAACAAACACTATAACCGAATATAATTCTCAAACCAGATGGTAACACAGATTGTTAGTTATGAGCGATAAATTTCAGAAAATGTTATGTAAGCACATATTTACAGTTAACGGGGAACAGGTCATTTTGAATGCGGAGGTGTAGGGGTGTGGGGGTAGACCCCTACACCCCTTTATCCCACTTTTTCTGCTGCAAATGTAGCTTTGATTGCAGAAAGCTGGTACTGTAAAGTGTCAAGTCTACCACTGTGTACAAAAAGTAGCTGTTGAGTCCATGACAATCACGATCGCACTCAATACTGATTCTGTTAACTATCTGGATTTATCACCTGTTGATAAGGTAATGAATCAATTGCTACAAGAGGCAGCATCTCCAGACAAAACACAAAGCGTTTACGCTAAGTACGAACAGCAGTTACAGTTTGATATTAACTATCCCCTCGAACCTGGCGATCCTCGTGAATTGTCAGAATTGCCTGAATTAAGATTGTGGTTTGTGCGGTTAGATGCCAAATATCCCTGGTTGCCATTTTTATTAGATTGGAAAGCGGGAGAACTGGCTCGTTACACCGCTATGCTTGTACCCCATCAATTTAGTGCTAAGGAGGGTATTCAATATAATCCTGAAGCTTTAGAAATATTTTTGATGCACAAGGTTTTTGTTTTAAGTGACTGGTTAAAACAGCAAGATATTCCCTCACCAGCCAGAATTAAATCTATGGCGCAAATGCTAGGTTACGAATTAGATGATGCCTTTTTTGAAATGTTTTGAGGGATGAAGATCAAAAAAATTGCCCCCTGAGTTCAGGAGGCGCATCACCTTGGAGGAACGCCGCATAGCTAAGATGTGAGATTTAGCTAGCAACGTATTCTTTGACATTAGCTCGACGGCGACGGAGATGAGCTAAGGCTTGATGTTCTAACTGCCGAACACGCTCACGACTGAGGTTTAATCGTTCGCCGACTTTTGCTAGAGACATTTCGTTACCATCCTCTAAACCAAAGCGCAGTGCTAACACTTCTCGCTGTTGGGGTGTGAGTTCCGCTAACAAGGTGTTTAAGTCTTGGCGTAAGAACTCTTGGGTGGTGTAATACTCTGGAGATGGGCCTTCATCTTCGAGCATTTCTTGTAGTTCTGTATCTTGGTTATCACCGACTCGCACATCTAAGGAAACTGGTTGACGCGCCATGTTCAGATATTCACGAATCTGAGCAGGTTCTAGTTCTAGTTCTTTGGCAATTTCCGTCGGAGAAGGGGATCTTCCTAAAGTCTGAGCTAGTTCGCGCTGAACTTTTTTAATTTTGTTCAGTTTCTCGGTAATATGGATCGGTAGGCGAATTGTTCGCCCTTGTTGAGCGATCGCACGGGTAATTGCTTGGCGAATCCACCAGTAAGCGTAGGTGGAGAATTTATAACCCCGCATGGGGTCAAATTTCTCTACGCCTCGCTCTAATCCTAAAGTTCCCTCTTGGATTAAATCCAGAAACTCCATGTTACGTTTCTGGTACTTCTTCGCTATGGCTACTACCAAGCGTAGGTTCGCTTCAATCATCTTTTGCTTGGCGCGTTTACCTTGAGCAACGGTTTGTTTCACCTCGGTTTCCGACTGGTGAACATATTCCGCCCATTCTGATAAACTGGGTTCGTGTTCTAACTTCTTCGCTAAAGCTTCTTTAGCGTCTAGAAGTGACATCATTTGCTGCACCTGCTTCCCGTAAACAATCTCTTGCTCACGGGTGAGCAGGGGAACTCTACCAATTTCTCGCAGATAGGTTCGCACCATATCAGCCGTGAATTTGGCGTTCAGGTCTTCGTTGTGGGTGTTAACAGTAGGCATTGGTGCGTTGTCCTCTACTCCCTAAACACAATCAATCTTGAGTAACTAAATCTGACTAGGGACAGTAGTCAAATATCACACAACATGGCGCGCTACCAAAACTTTTCAATCAGGGTATGTCCATTTTCAGAAGGCGCGTCTTTGAGATATGTTCCCCTAGCTTCCCTACATTTTTGAATCTCTGACAAGCAATTTGGGTTGTTTTCAAGAATTCTTTCTCTAGTTGCTAGTGGCAACTGTTCAATCCGAAGTCAGTATGAGTTCTACTTATCTCATCATAAAACAAACCAGGCAAATAGTAAAGTAGCCTGAAGAGGGATATATATTATAATCCGAAATGGGCTGTTTGTTAAAAAAGATTTTCTTTCCTTGAACAACTTAACTATATCTATACTGACGCGGAAACCCCCTATTCTGTTGCGTGGAAGTATGGAGATAACCGAACTGGCTAAGGCAAGATGATGGAGGGAAGTTACGAAGAGTAAAATTTAGGAATTAGCTATGGGGGGGTGTAGTTAATAGGTTTTGGGGTGTAGGGGTGTAGGGGTGTAGGGATGTAGGGGTGTAGGGGTGTAGGGGTGTAGGGGTGTAGGGGTGTAGGGGAGACAAGGTAGAAAATCACTAACACCCAATGCCCAATGCCCCATGCCCCATGCCCAATGCCCCATGCCCCATTCCCCATTTATTTTCAGAAACCTAAATCGGCTTTGGCTAGTTCAGCAGCTGCAAATACTTCTGCGTCTGGTTTTTCTTCCCAGGCGGTATCACCAATTTCGGCGTAGAAGGTGGCATCATAGGGACGGGTTCTTACTACCACGGGCATAGGGACGGCATGACCTAATATTAAGGCTTGTTGCTTGGAGTCTAATTTTGCTAACACAGACCTTAGCCCGCCAGCACCAGAAACACCTGTAAAGATGGCATCGATGTCTTTTTCATCGTTGAGCAAGGCGGTGATGCGAGTACCTATTTGGGACATGACTTCATTATCTATCCCAGAGGGTCTTTGATCAACTACTAACAAGGTGACGAAATATTTCCGTAGTTCACGGGCGATTGTGCCGAAAATGGTACTTTGAACTATGGCTGGGTCAAGGAAACGGTGCGCCTCTTCTATGGTAATCATTAATGGTGTGGGGCGATCGCTGGGATTTTT
Organism: Aliinostoc maniaoense; assembly: GCF_058172895.1. NCBI lineage: Bacteria > Bacillati > Cyanobacteriota > Cyanophyceae > Nostocales > Nodulariaceae > Aliinostoc > Aliinostoc maniaoense. Next base: position 4,845,754 of record NZ_CP187952.1, read on the forward strand.
GCTTTGTAAGAATTTATCGGCTTTTTTGACGTAATGCTCATGAATACGTCTGGTGATCATGTTAGTCACCAACATATAGGAGAGCATATTCGACTGCGAACCAAATTCTACTACAACATTTTTCCCGGCTTCTAAGGATTGTAAGATTTTATTAATATAGTTTTGCGGACAAACCGCTCTCATATATTTAAGAGTATCTAAACGCAATAGTTTACGCTGCAAGGCCATAATTGAGCCTTTATGTCCGCGCTTTTCATCACAGAACATCTCAATTTCTTCATTAGTCATGTTCAGCAATTGGATAATCCAAGATTTGCCGAACTCACTATATAAGATGTTGGCGTTATCTAAAGCGGCATCCGATAAGCCTAAATCTCTACTACATAATTTCACATCTTCGACTTCTATTTGTTCATAACTTAAATAGAGTTCTTGGGAATCTCGTACCCCCCGACGTTTGCTAGATTCGGGGTCAAGGGTGTAAACTTCGACTCTACCGGGAAATAGCTGTTTGAGTCCCTTGACGGTGTTAACGTTTTTACCCTCTGCTACAGCCTCCCAGCCATATTCAGAGTGCATATCAAAAATCAAGTTAACTGCGGCATTTTTGCGAATAACACCAGCTAAAAGTAAGCGGGTGAGAAAAGATTTACCCGTACCAGATTTACCAAATACCCCATTACTCCGTTCCACAAACCGATTTAAATCGATACACACGGGAACATCCATATCTAAGGGTTTACCGATGGAAAAGTTGCGCCTTTGGGGATCGTCTTCCCAACCAAATACCCGGCGAAAATCTTCTACACTCGCCTCATAAACTTGGCTAAAGTGACTAGGGATAGTTTTCACGGGGAGTAATTCCATCGTGGTACTAGTTTGGGGTTGGAAGGAAGCCAAATTAGTAGAGGATGGCACAAAGGGATTAGCAGATTTACCGTCAGTAGTGGAAAAAGACTCATTAGATTCTGGGGTAAACATTAACATCGGTGCGAGGTTAATCGTGCCGTATGTACCGCTACCAGCCAACACATCCCGTAAAAAAGTGTCCTCCCAACTGGGGGGATTAGCAATAATACGGGCATTAGCAGCACCTAATGCTACATCTGTCAGCATACAAAAAAAGCGCGATCGCATCCCCTGTACAACTAAAAATTTACCCACCCGCATATCTTCAACGGAGATATCGGGGTGTAATCGCACTTCTAGACCCCCAGTCAGAGAACCTTCTATTACTGAACCTAATGGTTGTTGTGAATTTTCATTAGTCATTAGTTAATGGGCATGGGGCATATCAATTCAAAATTCAAAATTAAGGAATTTTGGGGCATGGGGCATGGGGCATGGGGCATGGGGTGTTAGTGATTTTCTCCCTTGTCTACCTTGTCTACCTTGTCTACCTTGTCTCCCCTGTCTCCCCTATCTCCCCTGTCTGTCTCTACAAATTATTCAATCTGAATAGAAGTCGGTGCAGAACCGGGGGTAGGAACAATAGTTAAGGGTTTGCGGAATTGGGTGTAGATGCGATCGCGCCAAGTAAAAAAGGGTGCATAATCAGGGTTATCAGCTATAGATGGTACACCTTTACCGCGCAGGTTGGTGGGTAAATCTAAATAAGCTCCTTCTGGGAATTTTAAAAGCATGGATAAACCTGCCACTGCTAAATCAGCTAAGGTGGGTTCATCTCCAGTTAAATAGGGACTGTCGGCTAGCAAGAGGATGACTGCTTCTAGGTCTTGTTTTAAATCTGCGATCGCACTTTTGATCGCATCTGGCGTATATCCTACACCAAAACCCAACACTGTCATCAAATCCGCAGGCACACCTTCCACTAAATCTTTGAGAACATTTGGTATTGAGGTTGGTAATAAAGATTTCCGAACATTTTGGTCTTTACTAATCACAGAAAATAATGCTTTTCTACCCTTGATACCTATTGACTCATCAGCCCATTCTTCCATTAATAAAGTTAAAGCGCGTTGTTTAGGGTCTTTTGGTATAAGAGGGCGATCGGGATATTCTAAGTCTAAATACTTAGCTATTTCTGTTGAATCAGCAATATATCTACTACCATCTTTTAAGACAGGCACTTTTTGCTGTCCAGTCAATCTCAATAGTTCTACCTGACCAATTCCAGGTGTTACCTCAATTTTGCGGTATTCTAAACCTTTATAGTCTAGAATCAGTCGCACTTTTTCTGAATAGTGCGAGAGTTCCCATTGGTATAATTCCAACATAATTATATACCTTGTAACTAATCAGTTCATGAACTCTATAATTGTATATTCACTTCAAGTAAATTTCCTGAGTTAATCATTAACTATTACCTAATTTCCTTGCCTATAAAATTGCTACATTGGCATTTTTGATGGGATTTAGCATCCCACAAAAACTATTTTTATGTATCATTTAATATAGCATTTTCTACATTTATACCGTAAAATAGCACAGATAAATTATATTTGCTATAATGCTCTATTTATGATTTTTATCTATCTAATGCGATATGCAACTTATTAGTAAAACCCCTCTCCCAAACTTGTAGTCTGCAAGGAGAAGGAACTGCCTTGCGCGGGTTTCCCCCGTTGTAGTAAGTGGCGTGAGAGGTTTTGATTCTTCCTCCCTTTCCTTTAAAGGAAACGGTTTAGGGGTTAGATTTGAGAGAAATTTGTACACGACGTTATCTATATAGAAGTATCGTTGATGTTGCCAAAATTCTAGCGTAAGTATAGGATGGGTATTTAATTTTTGAAATGTACTTAGATTTGCTCTATTGCCAAAATTATGGAAATCAGTCTGAAGTCTATGTATAGCAAGATTGAAAGGAGAAAAACCATATTTTGATAGAAAAATCTTACCGCCGTAGTTAGATTTTGTTACTAGTAAGATGTTATAAGTCTTTAATGTAAACGCTGTAAAATTAGAACAAACAAAATTTATGAAGGTCAACTACAGCAAACTGCTGACTAATTTTGCTAGTGTAGTAAGTTTAGCAGGGGTTAGTTTCCTGATTAGCTTACCATCAGGTGCAAAACAGGTATTAAATCCCAATCCTAGTATTTTTCAAGAACCTCACTATAATCGGAGTCAATCTACCCCTGATAGTGTTACACAACTCACAAAAGATAACAATAAAAAACCGATAGCACAAACTCCAGGGGATGGCAAACTCAATCCTAGACCGAGTATCTTTAACGAACCTCCCTATAACCGTGGTAGTCGTACCACACCCACTGAAGTAGTACCCCCCCCCACAAACAACCCCACCGCACCTGAAACACAAGTACCTACAACTGAAACACCAGCAGCAGGTACAACTGACACTCAAAACAAAACCTTGTTAGCATTAGCCGAGTCTAACGGTTCTTTTACAGTGTTAACCCAAGCCATCAAAGCTGCTGGACTTGCGGAGGCTCTCCAAGGTAAAGATAACTTAACAGTGTTCGCGCCTACTGATGATGCGTTCAAAAAATTACCACAAGACGCTTTACAGGAATTGCTTAAACCAGAGAACAAAGAGGTATTAGTCAAAATTTTGACTTATCATGTTGTTCCTGGTAGTGTTGCATCGACAGATTTAAAATCCGGTGAAGTCAAAAGTCTTGAAGGTGGTGCGATCAATGTGAAAGTTGATCCTCAGACTGGTGTTACTGTCAATGAAGCTAAGGTAACACAGGCAGACATCAAAGCTAGTAATGGTATCATTCATGTCATTGATGAAGTGATTTTACCCCCTGATTTGTAAGTTAGGGATTTTCAAATAAACAAATATTCAAGGCCAAGCTAGTAGGGTGTGTTAGCAGCGAAAGCACGGCAAGTTCCTCAGACTCTTTGGTGCGTTACGGCTTACTCCTAACGCACCCTACTGGACTAACACGACTAAAATGTTGGAATAAAAAATTTTTTCATCAGCGTTTATCTGCGTTTATCTGTGTTTTTTATCCAAATCTAATGCACTATTTTAGCTGTGTCAATCCAGTAGTCTTTATCTGTATTTAATTAATTATTCGTCCATCTTTTATATAAATTATTCGATCAGATATATCCAAAATTCTACTATCATGCGTCACCATGAAAATAGAACAATTTTGTTCCTTAGCTAGTAATTGCATGATCTTAACAATATCTCGGCCTGATTTACTATCTAATGCAGCAGTCGGTTCATCAGCCAGAACTAATTTAGGATGACGTACTAAGGCACGAGCAATAGCTACTCGTTGTTTTTGACCTCCAGACAGTTCATCAGGGTAATAATCGGCTCGATTTCCTAATCGCACAGCATGAAGCATTGCTTCTGCCTGTTTACAAGCTTCCCTGTGAGAAATAGTATTGTCTAATTTGAGTGAAACTTGAACATTTTGCTTTGCTGTTAAGAAATTTAATAGATTATGAGATTGGAAAATATAGCCGATGTGACGACGTACTTGTACTAACTGGTCATGACTCGCTCTATAAAGCTCTTGTCCGAGAAATTTTAGACTGCCATTTTGTACGGAGCGTAATCCACCAATTAAAGTTAGCAATGTTGTTTTGCCTGAGCCTGAAGGCCCAGTCATAGTCACAATTTCTCCATATTTAATAGTTAAATTAATATCAAATAATATCTGGCTTTTTAGTGTTTTCTTCCCAAAGTAATGGTTAAGATTTCTAATACTAACAAGAGAGTCTTGCTTGAACATATTACTAAAAATTGCTAATGACAGTTAAAAAATATCTACTGGGTCTACATTCCGAAGTTTTCTTGTAGATATAAAAGCAGATATAAAACACATAGAAACAATAAATATTAATACCAAACTTGCTTTATCGAAAGTCATATTAATTGGTAATTTGGTGACATCTTTTGCTAATATATATAAATTCATAGATATACCAATTCCAGGTATGTAACCAAAACACGCTAGTATTAAAGATTGTTGAAAAATTATTATTAATAAATCTTGGTTTTTAAATCCTATTGCTTTAAGAGTTGCATATTCAGCTAGATGAGTAGCAATATTACTATAAAGAATTTGATAGACAATTACTACACCCACAACAAATACCATAGATACCATTAATTGAAATATAAATCCGACGGGCGCTCTTAGTGTCCAGTATTTTTTTTCTAAATTAATAAATTCCTGACGAGTAATAACTCTTACGTCTTTGGGTAATTTAGCTGATAATGATGCTAAAATTTTTTGGGTATTAGCATGAGGCTTAAGGTTAATCAACCCAATATCTAAATTTTGTGGTGAACGGTCTTGAAATATTTCAAAAAATGTAGATGTACTAACAAGTAAATTACCATCTACTCCAAATGATGCGCCTAGACTAAATAATCCACCCAATTGGACTTTATACCCAATTGAGGAAGTGTAATTAAATATTTCCATCGTGACAGTTTTGCCTTGTTCAAATTCTTGTACAATTGGCCCAAATTCTGTTCTAGATTTGCGATCAAATAATACTGTAAGTGGTAATTTTAGTAATATGAGCTTTTGGGAAATATTTGGTAGTGCTAAATTTGTCTTATCTGGAATGATACCCAGAACATAAATTGGTATTTTTAGCCCATTAATTGAATTTTTTACTTTAGCGAATTGCATATATAAAGGACTAACAGATTCTATTTCATCAAAACCTAATATTTGATATAAATACCATCGGGGGAAGCTTTGGTGAAGTGTTAAAGATTGATATTGATTACTAATAATAAATAAATCACCTTGTAAATTGTTATGTAGTTGTATAGCACTGGTATAAAGAGCATCCTGAAAACCGATTTGGATAAACATTAAGACTGCAATAAAAGCAATGCCAGTGACAGCAACACAAAAGCGAACTTTTTGTTTCGCTAGTTGTAGCCAAGCTAGAGATATATTAACAATCATCTTGAAAGCCTAAATTAACAGACGGAAAAAAGTTGAGGAGATTTAAATATTAATACGTACTTGAACCTGTAAGTTAGTCATCGCAGAAATTCGTTGATTATCCTTCATATTATTAATACGAATTTTGACTTGCATGACTTTATTATCTGTATCAGCTTTTAAAGTATTAAAAATATTTTGTTTACCTAGTTGTAAACCAATTTCTGTAACTGTTCCTTGTAATTCGTTTGGTAAAGCATCACTAGTAATAATGGCAGACTGGCCTAGATGGAGTTTTTTAATCTCAGTTTCATAAATTTCTGCTACTACGTACATTTGCTGGGTCTGACCTAAATCTGCTATACCTGTAGTACCGATAATTTCTCCAGGGTGTGTATTTATTTTAAGAACTTGAGCGTCTATAGGCGATCGCACATAACTTAATTCCAACTCGGCTTGAGCTTGTTTAACCGCAGCTTTTGCACTCTCAACAATAGCTTTTGCTGCTTGCACATCAGTCGAGCGAATTTCTGTCATACTCCCCAATTTGGCTTTCGCTTCCATTAACTGCTGTTGAATAGTTTTGAGCATCCGCTCATGAGCAGCTTTTGCTTCCATTAACTGCTGTTGAGCAACTTTAACTCGTAAATACTTGGTTTGCGCCTCAGAAGCTGAAATTGCTCCTAATTTATATAGCTGCTGATATCGCTGATTTTCACTGGCGATATGATCTAACTCCGCTTCTAAGCGAACTATTGTGGCTTGTTTGACAGCAGTTGCTCCTTTTAAATCAGCTTCTAAACGAGCTATTGTTGCTTTTTGTGCAGAGATATCTCCAGCTTTTGCTCCTGCTTGAACTTGATTTAGGCTCGCTTGAGCCACTAAAACTTGTTTTTGTGCCATTTCCAAGGCAGCAAGACGAGGATAATAACTATCAACAATAGCAAGTGTTTGCCCTTGACGTACCCAACTACCTTGTTTAACAAAGAGTTTTGCTACTCGCACACCCCCTTGGGAATTAGGAGCAGATACACGAATAACTTCTCCTTCAGGTTCTAAATATCCTAAAGCAGTAACATTCCTCATCACAGGTGAACTAATGGGTGTCACAGAGTCTGCTTGTAATTTCAACTGCGATCGGGAAAAGCTGTAGATAGAAACTATACTCATAACTACACCCATCATACTTGTCAACATTATTGACCAACCAACTAAAGGTTTTGTCGGTAATTGTCTTTGTTTGCCTACCATAATTATTTATTCCTATTTAGTAGACTCTTGAAAGTATAGTTTAGTGTTCTAACACAGCACCTTTGCTTCTTTTCGTCCTCAAAGGCAGTTAGTAACTACAACTATTGACTGTTGTGATTTAAAAGTTTTTAATGTCTGCTTACATGAGCCACCGTAGGAGCATTGCTTCGGTTTCAGAAAGCACAATTACCCAGTTAATAGTAAGGCGGGAAAAATCGAAAGTAAAAAGTTTATTATCGTCTATCCCTACCAGACGCGGAGATGTCGTTGAAATATTATTAATACCATCATGAACGGTGCTTAAATCAACAACAGTATTACCTCCAATTACACTTTCAGCTTGTACAGAAGGCATTTCATAGAAAAAAATACTCACGTCAGTTATCAGGAAGTCATAAATGTTTTTTTTACGCATTACCTTATTTTCAGAATGAGGATAAAAGTGCAATTTTTGTGTCTGATAAACTTACTTAACGTAATTTAAGGGTTTAATTCCCCGGCTGCTATCAAGACACAAGTGTTGTTGGGAAGTCTAAATACCCATTACAACACGGAAAAACGAATTGCGTAAAGCCTGCGGCATAGCTGCGCTCAGAGCGTAGCAGGAATTTAGTCCATTACGAATTGGTTTAATAGCTATATTTTTTAGTGGCTTTGAAAGTTAGTTTAGGCTTATTTGTGGAGATAAATCATTACCTAAATCTGTAAGATTTGGCGATTTTTGCAGCATTTTATTTTTACAAATAACTTCAATACAAGTTACTTTTCAGACGTATTTTATGGAATTAAGTCTTTATAAAGTCTTTTATTCTCGTTGTGTGAATTTGGGAAAATCTTTAACCTTATTCATGAGACTTATAGCGTCACGCACCAATCATTTATCCTGATACTTGCTTAAGTCCTGTAAATATCTGCCGATAAGTCATTTTGTACTATAATTCATCATAGAAAGCAAACCATATTTTTATTATTAAGTCTAAAAAACTTCTAATGCTCTGACTTCAATTAGATATAATTAAATTATTGACAATCTGATTTTTATAGGTGAGATATTAATGAGTAGCATAGTAATTCATGATCTATTATTAACCAACAGAGATTTTTATCAAACTCTCGATTCGGTCAATTTAAAAACCATATTAGGTGGACAACTTTACATGGAATTAAATAACTTCTATTATGGAGTTAATAATTTGACAAACACAAAAGTTTACTCTAGTAGATATAATGACCATATAGAGAGTATAGATAATTCAAGAAGTAGTTATAATCACGTTAATGTTGTATAATAATCATCAGAAATACTATAAAAACATGATTTTATTCTTGAATTGACATCCAAAACATTAAATTTTAAACATCTAAATTGAATTAATATGATTCTTGTACTCTTTTTTACAGCAGAATATCAAAATCTGAAAAACAGTTCACAGCAATGAATTAAAAATTGTAGTCTTATGAATAAAATAGTAATTAATGACTTGTTTTTACTGAATCAAGGATTTACACATATCCTCGACTCAGCACAACTAGAAAACATCTCAGGCGGCAAAATTTACCTAGCAATAAATAATTTTTATTATGGAATCAATAATGTAGTAAACACATCAGTTTCCTATGGTAGTTATAACAACTATATACATAGTATCGACAATTCAAGGAAAAGTTATAATTACGTTTATATTATATAAGAATTTGATTTGGTGTTGAGCCAATATCAAGAATTTTCAAAGTAGTACAGTCTTTTTTTGAGGACTAAAGTCCTCACTACAAACATTAGCGATGGCTTCCCAAACTACTGGGTAAGCTGAAAATGTTGGGTTGATTCAAATTGAAAATCTAAAATGTAATCATGATATAGGAATCATATTTAATTATTGAACAGATATGTAGCGGAGGCAAATTGCAGTGTGGATTTTCCTCCTGCAATATTGCCGTTGTGTTAGCAGCAAGAGTACAACACCTAGCACCCAGGCCTGTGGTGCGTTACGGCTACACATACTTAGATTTTTTCAGAAATCAAATACTAGTCCTATAATTAAATATTAAAACTAACAAATTAGACTAGACACACTACTACAAATTTTTTGCTATTTTATATTGCCAAATTTTAGGTGTGTCAGTCCATTGCATTAGGAATTACGGATTACTTCTGGAATTTTTATCCCCATATTATCCTGAGCAATTAAATTAGAAGCTTCTTGTAAAAGTTCTTTTTGTTCTTTGTTAATTGCTTCTAATCTCATGGCGATTTCTGCTAATCTTTGCTGCTTTTCTGGGTAAATATTTTGATGATTTTGCTCAATTAAAACTAAATTTTTGGTCGGTATGTCCTGATTGTTTGATTTTCTGAAAACTACACTGAAAAATTTAACTAAAGAGAAAAAGCTAAATTTAAGTACAGCTTGAATTAATTTTAAAGGAACTTGCAGAATTGACCAACTGGCTTGTTCAATCAAGCGCATAATTGCTTTGACAATACTCCAAATTAAAGTTAAAGCAAATAATAATACTACTAAACTAATAATAGGATGGTTAGCTGACCAATCTAATATTTGCAGTAAACGCAACAATGTCGGGTGCTGTATCAACCAATCATTAACAGCAGAATTAATACCTGCTGTGGGATTTAATAATGATGTTTGAATAGCTTGTGATGTTATATTCTGAAGCTGTTCAGCAGTTTGCCAACTTTCGTTAATTGTTTGTGTGACTGCATCAATAGTATGATCAGTTGTTGTGGTGGCAGTTTCTTGTACAGATTGCCGAAAAATCTCGGCTGAATTAGTCCACGATGCAATTTTTTGATGAGCAAAATCTTGTGCTGTATGCCAATGTTGCCCAACTGTCTCAGATAATTTGGTATATATTGCAACTGTCATAAGCAATTAAAATTTCAAAGTACAAAATTACCCAATTCCCAATACCTCAGATTTGCTGAGGGTGAATAATATTGTGATCGGCTACTATATGGCATCAGTATTTATCCGATGGCTTATGTTGAAAAATTTGCCAGTTGTATTAGCAGCCGCTACTGTGTTATTAACATCAATAGGTGATACTCACACTAGTTTAGCGGGAACTTGTGCCTCTAGGTGTGGCTCGCGTCCCCTTCAGTTTACACCTGGTCAACGTATCCGTTTAGAAGTAGTTAATAACACTTCTAATTTAATAGAACTACAAAAAATTGCAGGTTCTAAGACTATTCCTCTGCAACCAGGCCAAAAATTACAATTCCCGCAGGAAGACGGTAAACAGCCGAATCTTTCCTTAGTATTTTGGGATAAGACAGGATTAGCATTACAAGCAGTTGTTTCTAAGCCCAATTTTGCCACATTACGCGTAGAGATTCGTCCCACTTGGCGTTATCCAGGCGATCGCTCTCTTTATATACTTAATGATGGACGCGTCAGTGTGTTTTAAACCGAACATTATGATTTTGGAAGCCGTAATGCTCTATGTTAAACATGGCATGGAGCAAGACTTTGAAAGTGCTTTTCAGGAAGCCTCAAACATTATTGCATCGATGAATGGTTACATTTCCCATGAACTGCACAAATGTCTAGAGGTAAGAGGTAAGTATTTATTACTGGTAAAATGGACGAATTTAGAAGCACATACCATCGGTTTTAGAAATTCTCCTGAATATCAGCAATGGAAACAACTCCTGCACCATTTTTATGAGCCATTTCCCACGGTAGAACACTTTGAACCGATTCTAATAAAGTAAAGGTTTGGTAAGATTTTTGAAGTAAGCAAAGGGGTCAAGCTAATATAAGCTTCACCTCTTTAATTATGTGTTTATATTTAATGGCTGATAGCCAATAGCTCAATGCTAGCTCGACCTTTACCAGAACGATCGCAAAATTCTAGACGTTTACCCAATCAGCGTTGGCAAATTTACCCGCAAAAGCCGGAATTTGCCGCAGAATTGGCATTAGCAACGCATCTATCACCAATTGTCAGCCAATTGCTGATTAATCGTGGCATTGAAAGCCTAGAACAAGCACAAGCCTTTTTAAACCCCGAATCTCTTGATTTACCGTCACCTTTAGCACAATTCCCTGATTTGGGGTTGAGTGTGGAATTGTTGGCAGATGCGATCGCCTCTCAAAGTAAAATAGCCATCTGTGGTGATTATGATGCCGATGGCATGACTAGCACCGCTTTACTGTGGCGGAGTCTTCGCAGTTTAGGCGCGCAGGTAGATTACGCCATACCCAGCCGGATGCACGAAGGTTATGGGATTAATCAAAGAATTGTGGAAGAGTTCAAGAGTGAAGGTGTAGAGTTAATTTTAACTGTAGATAATGGCATTTCGGCTTTTGAACCCATAGCCAGAGCCAGAGAACTGGGTTTAACAGTAATTATTACAGATCACCACGACATCCCCCAAAAATTACCCCCAGCCAACGCCATCTTAAATCCCAAACTGATAGCCGAAACCTCACCCTATCGGGGAATTGCGGGTGTAGGTGTAGCCTATATCTTAGCGGTGTCTTTAGCGCAAAAACTAGGCAACACTAAAGGCTTAATTCAGCCGATGCTAGCACTTTTCACCCTGGGAACGATCGCAGATTTAGCACCCTTAACCGGCGTTAACCGTCGCTGGGTAAAACGCGGCTTGAAGCTCTTACCCAAATCCCAACTACCAGGGGTGCAGGCTTTGATTCAGGTAGGGGGAGTGCAGGCTAAGGGGGCAGGGGGCAGGGGGCAGGGGGCAGGGGAGCAGGGTGCAGGGGAGAAATCTTCTTCCCCAATTCCCAATGCCCAATTCCCAATGCCCAATGCCCAGTCGCTCAAACCAGAAGACATAGGTTTCCGCCTTGGCCCTCGCATTAACGCAATTGGACGCATTGGTGATCCCCAGACGGTGATTGAATTACTGACTACAGATGATATGTCATTGGCACTGGCGCGAGCTATCCAATGCGAACAAGTCAACACTACCCGTCAACAATTATGTGAGCAAATCGAGCAAGAAGCGATCGCATTTGTAGAAACTCAATTCATCGCCTCTCTTACACAAGACAGGGTTTTAGTGGTTGTCCAACCCAATTGGCATCATGGTGTAATTGGAATAGTCGCTTCTCGTTTAGTTGAACGTTACGGCGTACCTGTATTTATCGGTACTTACGAAAATGAGACGCACATTCGCGGTTCAGCCAGAGGAATACCGGAATTTCATGTCTTTGAAGCATTGGAATATTGCCAAGATTTACTAGGAAAGTTCGGGGGACACAAAGCCGCCGGCGGATTTTCTTTACCTGCTGAGAATTTAGACGTGTTGCGATCGCGTTTATGTGAGTTCGCTAACCAATGTCTTGAACCCCAACACCTCAAGCCATTACTGCAAATCGATGCTCAGGCGAATTTTAATCAAATCAACCCAGAACTTTACCAACAACTAGACACCCTCCATCCCTGCGGTATTGATAACCCAGATCCCGTATTTTGGACAGCTAACGTGAGAGTTGTTGAGCAGAAAATTGTTGGCAAAGGTCATATTAAACTCACCCTCAGCCAAAATATCAATCAGCAAGAGTATAGAATAAAAGCGATCGCTTGGCGGTGGCGTGATTACTTTCCTCTACCTTCACCATTAGATATAGCTTACAAATTGCGCGAAAATCACTTTAACGGTAACACTACCATTGAGATGGAGTTGGTAGGAGTCAGACTTGCTAAGGATTCACCATTGCAACTTTTTTATCAACCTTCCCCGAAACCTTTAAGAACTAGCTTCCATTACAACCAGCGTCAATATACCTGTGGGATTTATCAAAACATTTCACCCCCAGAGTTAAGAATCAAAAACTCTGAGGGTAAAGTGTTAATGATGCAACCAGGGAGTAAAATCGGTTTACTAGGGACTAGTCGTGAAGATGCCCTAGAAGTTGATGTATCATTACCCCAGTATGATTGTATTATTCAAGCTGCAATTCAAGCCTTATCAAACTTAAGTGCTGAGTCTTGAGTCTGAAAATTGCAAACTAACTCAGCACTCAGCACTCCTAAAGGTTGCCGTTGCGGAAAGCCAGGACAAAAATCACAGCAGGCCCAGCCAAAACAATTAATGCAACAGAGGTTAGCTGGAAAATCACTTCCCAATTAATGTTAGCAATAGCATCAAACATCTTTTTTCATTCCTCCCAATGGTCTTAAAAATTTAATTACTCAGTTGCAATACCCGCAATCAATGATATCTGGGAATCGCCAGTGATATTTAATTTACTTAATAAAAGTATAGGAAAAAACATAAAATGGCAACATGGCAATGTGTGAAACAATGTGGAGCTTGCTGCAACCTTGACCCAGCAGATCGTCCCGAAATAGAAGATTATCTCACACCGGCAGAATTGGAATTATACATGAGTATGGTGGGTGAGGGCGGTTGGTGCATTAACTTTGACCATGACACAAGAGAATGCCGCATTTACGCCAATCGTCCCCGCTTTTGCCGTGTAGAACCAACCATATTTGAGGATATGTATGGTATTGAACCAGAAGAACTCAATGATTTTGCTATAGACTGCTGTCGTCAACAAATTGAAGGGGTCTACGGTGACAGAAGCTTAGAAATGCTACGTTTCGATAAAGCGGTCGGGATTTAAAGTTATGTTAAGTTGATTTTAATCTTTCAAAGACTGGTATCTAGGCACAAAGCTCTAGTCACTTCTTTCTTCATCTTCTCCTCCGTTTAATTTCAGATTCCAAAGCTTTAACGACTAAATCATTGAAAGATTCGTTAGTTTCCTTAACTTTTTTAGCTTTGGCAAGTAGTTCCAACGGAAAACGGATTGTTAAATCTTCAGTTTCCATAATATTCACTGCAACTGAGTAATGGTATAGCTTGTTTTTATTACTCTATGTCATAAGAAAGTTGCATTTTTGCAGTAGAGTTGCAATTTATTACAATCATCTGAGAAAATGAGAAGAATATGAAAAATCTCTAGTAACAAAACTACTGCCTGTGAAACTTGACTCTGCACCTGTAATCCTAACTGGCTTATCTGCATCTGCAAGCCAGCCAGAACTAACAGCAAGTACCGAACCTACAACCATTGAAACGATTCAGCCTGTAGCTAGTGCTGACAGTCAGAAAAAGCAGGACTCACCCATAGTTGTTTTTGGCACTACATTTATTACTATTTTTCTCGCGGAAATTGGCGATAAAACCCAGCTATCTACCTTATTAATGAGTGCAGAATCTCATGCACCCTGGGTAGTCTTTCTCGGTTCTGCGGCTGCACTGATCACCACCAGTTTATTAGGTGTACTGTTAGGAAGTTGGATTTCTAAACAACTCAGTCCCAAAGCCTTAGACAAATCAGCCGGAGTCATGTTGCTGTTAGTCTCCGTCATGCTGTTCTGGGATGTATTACAAGGTTAATTTTCCCTATTCCCCTAACCCCTAACCCCAAAATTATGGATTGGCATCTTTTAGGACTGAGTTTTATTACAGTTTTCATATCTGAATTAGGCGACAAAAGCCAGTTAGCCGCGATCGCACTTTCTGGTCGTGGTCAATCTGTGCGTGCGGTATTCTTTGGTAGTGCGGCAGCGTTACTCTTAGCTAGTTTCTTAGGTGCATTGGCTGGGGGTGCAGTCGCAGAGGTATTACCTACCCGGTTATTAAAAGCGATCGCGGCTGTAGGTTTTGCTATTCTCGCTGTTCGTCTACTGTTCTTTAATAACGAAGAATCCTTAGAATCTGAATAGATTCCAGAAAATCTGCAACCGTAATGCTAATTCCCCAACTTTCTACACCCCGCTTAATTTTAAGGGCATTTAATCAGCAAGACTTTGACGCTTACGCCGATATGTGCGGTGATCCCGAAGTTGTGCGTTACATCGGTTACGGTAAACCTTTATCCCGTGAAGAATCATGGCGCAATCTGGCGATGATGCTGGGACATTGGCAATTGCGGGGTTATGGAATGTGGGCGGTTGAAGAAAAATCCAGTGGCGAAATGATTGGTAGAATTGGCTATTGGCAACCAGAAAACTGGCCGGGACTAGAAATTGGCTGGTCTTTGCGGCGACAATTTTGGGGCTTGGGCTATGCTACCGAAGGTGCAAAGGCGGCAATGGCTTATGGCTTTGAAAATTGGGGAATAACCGAGTTAATCAGCTTAATCCGCCCAGAAAATCAAGCTTCTAGGCGGGTAGCTGAAAAATTAGGTGAAAAATTGCAAAGTGCGATCGCTCTTCTGGGTGCAGAAGCTTTAGTGTATAGCATCAACCAGGAAGATTTTTATCGTCAGGGTTGAGAGTTGACAGTCAACCTCAACTTATACCGAATTTTCACCTACGAATTACTTGGACTCGAATTGTACGTGTAGCACAACGCCAATCATCCCTAGAAATCTTTTCACAACCAGCTCTTCGCATAGCATCATCAGGCACACCAGGAGCAGAATAACGCCAACGTCCTTCCAGGGTAGGGCCAGACCTAGCACGTAGCTCTATATACTCTACCCGATTGTCTCGGCGTGAATTATCTCTCCATTCATCTCTATCTCTCACTCGCACACGGATTCTCGGTGCATTACAACGCCAATCATCCCTAGAAATACGTTGACAACCCGCTCGGTACATAGCATCATCAGGTACGTTAGGAGCATAATAACGCCAAAATCCTCCTGAACTTCGTCCAGACCTAGGACGTAATTCTATATACCGATCTCTACCTCTTCTATCTCTATTACGATCCCAATCATCTCGATCTCGTCTGTCGTCATCCCGATTTGTATCTCGTCGGTTTCTACAAATATTTGCCGCCTCCCGTGTAGAAACACCATAGTCTCTCAACTCTTGAATACATTCTCCTAACGAGTCTCTAGCAAAGGCTGCTGGCTGTGGCATGAATAGATCGATAGTAGCGATCGCACTACCAATTGATGCCACAGTGAAAACAGATGTCGTCACAATATTCTTCAGTTT
This sequence comes from Aliinostoc maniaoense, assembly GCF_058172895.1. NCBI lineage: Bacteria > Bacillati > Cyanobacteriota > Cyanophyceae > Nostocales > Nodulariaceae > Aliinostoc > Aliinostoc maniaoense. The sequence goes on from NZ_CP187952.1 coordinate 4,861,806, forward strand.
TAGTTGCATAATTTTTTACTCCTCACCATATTTGACTATGGTGGATATTTTTTTGTTTCTATCATCTACTGTTTGACTGTATTTGCACCTAATCCAATCGATATCTCAGAGGTTGATGTTGTTGCCGTTTTTAACAAGTTTTAATACTTATGTCCGTATATTTCAGGCGATCGCTTTGATTCTTACCAGGAAAATAAAAGTTATTTTTTATACAAAAAATAAACAAGCTGTTTCCAGCCAAGAAAATATAAAGTATATGTAGTATATGTAGTGTATATTAGGCGTAAGCCGTAACGCACCTAAAGCTTTTGGGTCTGTGTCTTATCACTAATAACCTGAACTGAACCTGATGGCGCGATCGCTTAGTAACTTTAATCAAAAAATAAAATAAATTTAAACAATAGGGTAGAAACTATAAATACATTTACTAAAACTTAATCAAAACATACTCACATATCAAATTTAGCCAGCAAAGAAATTATATGCGTTTACCCATTATTATTACCGCCGGATTGCTGCTCTGTGTAGGTTTAAATTTACCAGTCATGTCTCAATCTACTACTGTAGAACTAGCACAGGTGACATTTGGTAATAACCGTAAATTAGAATTAAGACAATTAAAATTTAATGAGAGATTATGGAACAAACAAAATTTTTCTAACTATCGTTATACCTTAAGTAATAGTTGTTTTTGTATACCTGATGCTAGAGGCCCAGTAGTAATCGAAGTTCGTAATCGACAAACTGTTTCTGTAACTTCTGTGGAGACTGGCCAAGCAGTTGATCCGCAATTTTTCCAAAGATACAATACCATCCCTAAACTGTTTAACGTCATTGAAGATGCTATTAAACGCCAAGCATTCAGATTAGATGTACAATATAATCATAGATATGGTTATCCTACTCAAATTAACATAGATTACAATGCTCAAATAGCCGATGAAGAGATATTTCTGACAATTGAGAACTTTCAGGTAATTCAATAATTAGTATTTAACCATAAAAATATCAATCATTATTGATTTTCATATCTCCCACTTAAATTTTTGAAGAAGTGGGAGATACTTCTATTAAAAACATAATTAATAGCATTACAACTGACGCAACTAACATATTTTCTATGTAGGGTGTGTGAGGCTGCGATAGTATTTGAACGTAGTAATAAGACTGATAGCGTCACGCACCAACCAACGATTCTGACACTTGCATAAGTCCTGACTAGTTTGAATTGACACCTACCCCCCTAAAAGCCTTTCCCCTAAACCCCTAAACCCCTAAACCCCCACACCCCCACACCCCTACACCCCTACACCCCTACACCCCTACACCCTTTTTCAAAATAGTACGGTCATTCCCCAAAATTCCATCAACATCTCCCTTGGGTAAATTTGCTAGAGTTAACACACCGGGATTTTTTCAGTCAAATATTCTGATAACGCCAGCAGACGAGGCTATTCATGCTTACAAGTACCCTCCTTCTCTCTAATCAACTCCCCAACCTCCAATACTCTTCCACAGCAGAACGATTCGATGAAACTTGGGAAGCACCTCTAGCTACCCTTCTCGGTTTAGGACGTGCTGCTGGTGCAGACTTTATCGAAGTCTTTTTAGAACGCCGCAACTATATTTCTAGTTTGGCAGAAGACGACACAATTACCAGCATTTCACCCAGTTTATCTACAGGTGCAGGAGTTAGAATATTTCGTGGTAAAGCCGACTGCTACGTCAGTACCAATGACCTATCATTTTCTGGCTTAAAAGCAGCCTTAGAAAAAGGTCTTTCCATCTTAGGCCTACAACTACCAGCCCCCAACGCTTTTATCCCAGAAATTAACCTCGAATTACTGCGAGACTACGCCACAAAACGCGGTAAGGATGGGTGGCTACCTCTATGCAGTTCTATCCGCGAAATGGGAGAAGTTCTCCTTGATGGTACTGCCTACCTCAATCGCAAAGCCAACCATGTCCAGTCTCGCCGCGCCAGCTACTTCCGTGATTGGCAAGAAGTATTAGTTGCAGCCAGCGATGGCACTTTTGCCCGTGATATCCGCCTGACTCAGTCTGTAGGTTTTAACCTGCTGTGTGCTGACGGTGCTAACCGCGCCTCCATCGGTGAACGTGCTGGTAATACCAGTGATGCCAACTTCCTGAGAACTTGGGACTATCAACAAGCAGCCGAGCAAATCGCCGAATCTGCCGGTAAAATGCTCTACGCCGACTATGTAGAATCAGGAAATTACCCCATCATCATGGCCAATCACTTTGGTGGTGTAATTTTCCATGAAGCCTGCGGACACCTATTAGAAACTACCCAAATTGAACGCAACACCTCACCCTTTGCTGATAAAAAAGGCGAAAAAATTGCCCATGAAAGTCTCACAGCTTGGGATGAAGGACGAGCAGACAATGCTTTCGGCACAATTGACATGGATGACGAAGGTATGCCTGCCCAAAGAACACTATTAATTGAAAAAGGTGTTCTCAAGAACTTCCTAGCCGATAGAACCGGTTCTTCGCGGACTGGACACCCCAGAACCGGTAGCGGCCGCCGCCAAAATTACACCTTCGCTGCTGCCAGCCGGATGCGTAATACTTATATCGCTACTGGTGATTACACAGTAGAAGATGTATTTGCCTCCGTCGATAAAGGCATTTACTGTAAAAAAATGGGCGGTGGTAGCGTCGGTGCAACTGGTCAATTTAACTTTAGTGTCGATGAAGCCTATCTCATTGAAAATGGCAAAATTACCAAGCCACTCAAGGGTGCTACCCTCATCGGTGAAGCCAAGGAAATTATGAACAAAATTTCTATGTGTTCCCAAGATTTAGAACTTGCACCAGGTTTTTGTGGTTCTGTCAGTGGCAGTATCTACACAACCGTAGGACAACCCCACATCAAAGTAGATTCTATTACCGTCGGTGGACGCTAAACAATTTTAGATTTTCAATTTGTTCGTAGTCAGGACTTTAGTCCTCATTAATTGTGATGACTGAAGTCCTCTTTGTGAAATCTCCCGCGAAAACTAAAAACTGCTCTCAATTTCAATATTGAATTATTATGCCGAAGATCAGTGAAATAGCAAATTACGCCAAGGATAATGCCCAAAAACTTGGCATCAAAAAATTTGACATTTACGGCTCAACTGTAGATGAAACCAGTGTCCAAGTTGACCAAGGTGAACCAAAACAAGTCAAAGCCTCAAATCGCTCTGGTGTTACTGTGCGTGTTTGGAATGAAGACAATACAATTGGTGTCACTAGTACCACTGATGTAGATCCTCAAGGCTTAGAATTAGCTTTAAAAACCGCTTACGAAGCTAGTTTTTTTGGTGTGAAAGAACACGTCCCAGATTTTAGCCCAGAAGCTACCGCACCACTGGCTAAAACACTTGATGACAAAGCACCCCAAGCCCCTGTATCGGAACTGATCGAAAAACTATTACTAGCTGAAAAAGAATTACTAGCCGCTCATACAGCCATTATCGGAGTACCTTATAATGGTTTGGCACAAAGAGATATTGATCGGTTTTATCTCAATAGTGATGGTGCTTTGAGACAAGATTCTGTGTCTTTCTCTTCTGTTTATCTATATAGTAAAACCGAGCAAGAAGGTAAAAAACCCCGCAGCGCAGGAGCTTATCGAGTCAACCGCAGTTTAGCCGATTTAGATATTGATGGTTGTATCCAAGAAACTGCTGAAAAAACCATCAGTCATTTGAACTACGAAAAAGTTAAAACTGGTAAATATCAAGTAGTTTTTTCACCAGAGGCTTTTTTAAGTCTTTTAGGTGCATTTTCTAATTTGTTTAATGCCCAAAGTATTCTAGATAAACAAAGCTTATCTACTCCTGAAGACTTAGGTAAACAAATTGCTTCACCTTTAATTTGTGTCTATGATGATGCCTTGCACCCAGCTAATATAGGTGCAGAAACTTTTGATGGTGAAGGTACTCCAACCAGGCAAGTAAAATTAATAGAAAATGGCATTTTAACTAGTTTTCTACATAGTGCTGGCACTGCCAAAAGGTTAAATGCTCAACCAACAGGTAATGCTAGTATTGGTGCAAAAGTGAGTGTTGGCCCCAACTTTTATCATGTGTTTGCTGGCGCAAGTTCTGAACAAGAATTGAGTTTAGAAACGGCTGAAAACGTGATTTTAGTTGATGATTTACACGCTCTCCACGCTGGTGTAAAATCATTACAAGGTTCATTTTCTTTGCCCTTTGATGGTTGGTTAATTAACAAAGGTGAGAAAACCAGCATTGAATCAGCAACCGTTGCAGGTGATTTCTTGCAATTGTTGAAATCAATTATTCACGTAGAAAAAGAAGTGGAGTTAACACCCGGTGGTGTTGCTCCGAGAATTTGGGTTGATGGACTCTCCATTACTGGCGAATGAAACTAATTCGTAATTCGTAATTCGTAATTCGTAATTGGGCATTGGGCATTGGGCATTGGGCATTGGGCATTGGGGTAAATATTTCTACCTTGTCTCCCTTGTCTCCCTTGTCTCCCTTGTCTCCCTTGTCTCCCCCTGCCCCCTGCCCCCTGCCCCCTGCCCCCTGCTCCCTGCTCCCTGCCCCCTGCTCCCTGCCCTACCAACTAAGACTGCTGTGCAAGTTTCTCCTTTACCCAAGCACGAAAAGCACGAGTAGTAGAAACTTCCCCATTTTGTTTAGCTGCTAATATAAATTGGGGAATTTCCCGCACCGGCACAGGTGCAAAAGTTATACTCATTGGAACTTCTGAATATTGTCCGTCTGTAAGTTGATAAATTCTTAATGTAGTGCCGTTATAACGCCAAAACTCAGGAACTCCCATCGCTGCATATAGCTTTAATTTGTCTATTGCAGAACGGGAATATTCCACTTCTAGCACCAAATCAGGCGGTGGGTCAGTGGCTAAGTCAATATTTTCTTTATTTCTGACTAAGGCTTCATTTTGAATATAGTAGCTACTATCTGGCTCTGCTCCCCGTTCTAAATCATCCCGCGTTAAAGTCAAAGAACCAGAACGTTTAATTTCTAAACCAAATTCTTCACATAGGGCAAACACAAAACCTTCTATTAAACGGTTAGAGTTTTCGTGTGGCATGAGTGGGGACATAATTTCTACTATTCCATTGTCGTAAGCCAGTCGGGAACTGCGCTCTGTACCCATCTCCAGGAGCATAGTTTTAAAAGTTTGCCAGCTGATGTTGTGGAGTAAACTTCTAGTTTCTGCTGGGTGTGTTATCGCCACCATAGTTGATTTCTCCCCAGGATATTGGCTGATATTTCTAATCGGTTCAACATTTTAAACAAAAACCCGCGTTATAGCGAGGATCTTATGTGTTTAACTAAGTAGAACGGTGTAAATAATTAAAGGTTTGTAGTAAGGACTTTAGTCCTTACTACGAACTAAATGCAATTTTTTTACATTACTTTATATAGTTTGGTTTTTTCAAGTCGTTCTACTTACTTATCCACCGAGGAAAGTTTTCCCTTTACCCAAGCACGAAAAGCACGAGTAGTAGAAACTTCGCCATTTTGTTTAGCTGCTAATATAAATTGGGGAATTTCCCGCACCGGCACAGGTGCAAAAGTTATACTCATTGGAACTTCTGAATATTGTCCGTCTGTAAGTTGATAAATTCTTAATGTAGTGCCGTTATAACGCCAAAACTCAGGAACTCCCATCGCTGCATATAGCTTCAATTTGTCTATTGCAGAACGTGAATATTCTACTTCTAGCACTAAATCAGGCGGTGGGTCAGTGGCTAAGTCAATATTTTCTTTATTTCTGACTAAGGCTTCATTTTGAATATAGTAGCTACTATCTGGCTCTGCTCCCCGTTCTAAATCATCCCGCGTTAAAGTCAAAGAACCAGAACGTTTAATTTCTAAACCAAATTCTTCACACAGAACACCGACAAATACCTCTATGAGACGGTTAGAGTTTTCGTGTGGCATGAGTGGGGACATAATTTCTACTATTCCATTGTCGTAAGCCAGTCGGGAACTGCGCTCTGTACCCATCTCCAGGAGCATAGTTTTAAAAGTTTGCCAGCTGATGTTGTGAAGTAAACTTCTAGTTTCTGCTGGGTGTGTTATCGCCACCATAGTTGATTTCTCCCCAGGATATTGGCTGATACCAAGAGTTTGCCATATTTTGCAATAGTTGGTTTGCTTGCGATCGCCAACTGATAATATAAGCTGTTGGACATTTAATTTGCACATTGCAGGGGGCAGGGGTTTACAGCTAATGATTCGACAAGTCTTTTCTCACCTCTCCCCCAACCCCTCTCCGACACGGAGAGGGGAGTAAAAAGGATGATATATCAAGGAAAAATCAAGGTTTTAAAGCCTCTCTCCTTGCAGGGGTGGAACTCACGTTAAATTAGAACAACCTTCTATGCAATAAATAGTAGGGGCGGGTTAACAAACATCAAGAAAGATTAACTCTTTCCCTGGGTGAACCCGCCCCTACAAATATCTAGGTATTCACAAGATTTTAATTCATAAACGTGAATTACGAATTACGAATTATCGTTTAGGTGTACCCAAACCGCGACGCTCAAGCATTTGCCGCACCTGTGGGCTAGGTGTGTAGTTATAGCCGTAAGTAGAGTTTTGCGAATCATCCATAATTTGAGGTGTAAGTAATACAATTACCTCATTTCGTTGATTGGATCTATTAGTTGTTCTAAACAGTGAACCAATCAGTGGCAGGTCGCCCAAGATAGGAATCTTAGATACACTTACTCGATCTTGGTCTTGAATAATACCTGATAATATCAACGTCTGACCATCTCGCAATCGAATCAAACCAGAACTTAGAAAGCGTTTAGAAACCAAAAATATTTGTTGGCTGCTACCATTGCCTAAATTAATTTGTGCTGGAGCTTGAGGAGATGCAACCGTTGGAGCTACCGATAAAGATACAAAACCATTGTCATCAATACGCTCAACTTTGACTGCTAACCTTAACCCAACATCAGTTTTTTCAGCTGTAACTGTTTGTGTAGAAGTGCCATCACCACGAGTTGTTTCACTCTTAATGTTTCCAACTACTTCTTGCGTTAGATTGACAGTGGCCTCTTGACCTTCTTGAACAATTAATGTAGGGTCAGTCAAAATCTTAGCATTACCACTTGTGACTTGTGCCTGCAAACTAGCAAGCAAGCGTTTAGGGAATTGGAATAAAGTCGGTAAAGATGTAGTTGCTGTACCTAGAGTCCCTTGTGTAATAGTTGTTGTTCCATCAGCATTTCTGGTAATAATATTATCTGTTGCTGGAGTAATATCAGAAAAACCTGGCTGTAAAGGGTCGCCACTAGGTGCAACAGGTTTGTAGAAGTCAGCAGCCCCTGGATTTGCAACTCTAGTAATGTTACCGTTTGGGTCTACAACTACAGTACCTGGGCTAGTTCCAGGAATAGATACGGTACTATTAGGATCTAAGAAAGGTTGTCCAGTAACAGGATTTGTAATGACTGGTGTACTAGTCACACTGTTTCTTGCTTCAGCACTCGTAGCAGGTCTACCTCCACCAAAGTTAAAAGCAGCCGCACCGTTATCATTGACAAAGAAGTTATTGCCTATTCCAAAAGAAAAACTAGTATTAGCGTTCTGAGTGTTTAATAAATTAACATCAATAATTTTGACATTAACTGCTACTTGACGACGACGTATATCAAGAGAGGTAAGTTGAGATATTGCGATATCAACTAACTTGGAATTGCCAATCAAAGTTAGTGAATTGGTTCGCTCATCTCCTAATGCTTGTAAGCCTCTAAGTAAAGGGGTTGAGTCCTTAAAATCAGCACGTTGAGTTTGAACAGTAGTTTCTCTAGACGAGGTTGATTCGGTTTGTTGTGACCCTGCTTTTAGGTCGCCAGTATTTTTTGTTACAGTAACTAATCGCTCCTGAATGACAGCACTTTCTGCTCCCAAACCAACTAAATAGTTAAGAGCTACTCCGACATTTACTTGATTAAGTCTTACAGTTCGCATGACAGTATCACGCGTTGAATTAGGTAGTTTCGGCCCAACAAAAATCGTCCTATTACTCCGATTAGCTTCCAAACCACTCAGGCGCAAGACATAGTTAAACACATCTTGCACCGGCTCGTTTTCTACATCCAGAGAAATAGTTTGTTGAACTGTTTGCCCCTCTTTTTTATCACCATCTATATAAGCCAAGTTGAGATTAGCCGCACGAGCCAGCAGTGATAAAACCTCCCGTACTGGTGCATCCCGCAAGACGAGACGAGGTACACGCTCCTGAGTACCTAAATCTATAGTGCTAGGAGACGCATCAGTTGCAGAAATCGCAATATCCCCAACAGGTGGGGCGACGGCTCTGGGTAAAAGAGGCGGTGCTTGGCTCACAGGTTGACCGATACCAGCAGGTTTTGCTGGTCTACCATCAATGGTGATTTCTGGGTTGGGTACAAGCACATTGGGGACTGCACCCGGTTGAGCAACCATAGCCCCAGGGGGTTGTGTAGCCGCAGGTGGAGTTGTAGGTGTTGATGGTTGGGGGGTAATTGGTGCTGATGCTGTTGTTCCGGTTGATGGAGTATAGCCGAGGGTAATTGCATCTGATTTTCTTACCACAGGTTGACTACCAGGCGCATCATTATCACCAGTGACTATCACCCGGATACTATTAGCATCAAGTTGCACAACTTCAACAGAAGCAATTCCTGGAGCGGGTTTTTCTTGGCGGAAATTATTACCTTGTTTTAAACGTAATTGGGTATTAATAATATCGGAAACTAAAGCCTTACCCCGCTTCGTTGTAAAAACTTGTGGACGCGAGCCGCTAGAAGTTTTTAAAGTTACACTAATTCCACCATTAACGGAGTCTAACTTGACTTCATTAACTTGTGTAATTTGTGCTGATACTGGTTGTGCTGCCAAAAAAGATAATGCAGCCGCACCCAAAATAAAATTATTACCATGAACCTGTTTCACAGTTCATTCCTCACATAACAAAATATCTGCAAAATTGAAAAAGGTAATAGGAAAGAGTCAAAGTAATTACGAATTACGAATTGCGAATTACGAATTACGAATTACGAATCACTTCTTACTCGCTGCTTGAGCTGCCGCCGCTACATCTTCTGGACTCAGGGGTATTAATGCTTGTAGTTGAAAAGATGTGGTAATTGGTGCAGGCCCTACCCTCCGTAGAGGTTTCCCGGATTTATCTGTAGATTGTATGTTTGCTAATGATGATTGATAGTCTTTAACTATTAGTAATGGTTGTAAACGTTCTATATTCCGAATAATAGATTGGGTTTGTTCATAAGTACCAATAATCTCAACATTGACGCTAGTGCGTTTGAGCTTACCGTCAACGGCTGCTCCTAGAGAACCATCAGTAACGATTTCTGGTTTATCTGTCGCTGGTACAAATTTTTGCAGTTTGGCTCTGACTGCATTGGCAGGTGTGGCAGAACTACTAGAGTCTACTAAACGGTTGATATCCAAAAGTAGGGTATTTAAGGTTTTTTCGTCAGAGAATAAAGCTAAAACCTGTTGTTTTTGCTGTTTTGCTTGGGCTAATTCTTCTTTAACTTTACCAATCTGTTTGATTGTGGCCTGTTTCTGCTGGATTTGTCCTTGGAGTTCGTTGCTTTTGCCTTGTTTTTGTTGATAGGTGTCCCAAGCTGGCATGACCATATTGAGTAACATATACATAGCTCCTGCCAGGCCTACAACCCCTACTACAATCCCAATGATTTTGGGTGTAAAGGTGATGCCAAAAGCAACGGGATAATTGGGTGCTGAATCTACGTTGGCGGCGTGTTCGGCAAAATTTAAATCTTCACTCAGCGTCATCGTGTAATGACTCCTGTTTTTTGCATGGTACGAATCCGGGTTACTAGTCCCACTGTGCCTTTTTGCTCTAATTCCCGAATTAATTCAGAGGCTGGAACATCACTGAGACTGGATTGAATTGTATATTTAACTACTTGGGGTGGTTTAATTGTTACACCACTACGAGATGTTGTTTGTACTGGTGCATCTACTAAAGTAGCTGTAACAATTCGGCTGTCAGAAGATTTTAAGAACCGGGACTGTTGCAAACTGAGTAAAAAGTCGTTCACATTGTCAAAGGAGCGGGCTAAACCAGTGATTTCTATACCACCGGCGGGGTTTGCGGGTTTTCCTCCTGCGGCGGTGCTGGGTGGAATTTGTTTGACATTTTCAATCTGGACTGTTGGGGGAATGCGATCGCGCAAATCTTCTAACATGGCTGACCAAGGCCGAATTTGGTCAAATACGGTGACTAGACTTTGGGTTTCGGCTTTGACGGTCTTTGTCTGTTCCTTAATTTTGTTGATATTACCGATTTCTGTGTCTAATTTTTGACTTTCTGCTTCTAATTGAGCGATCGCCTGCTCTAACTCACCAGTTTTGGCTTGCAAAAACCACAATCCCCCTCCTACCAACAATGGCAACCCTACTCCCAATGTCACCCCTATATACACTGGTGTGAAGTTCCCAGTTGGTAGTTTAATGCCTGACTTTTTATCCAGTTTCGGTTGGTAAGCTGGACGGTCTTTGAGAAAGTTAATATCTAAACTGTACATTTTTATACCTCTCGCATTCCTAAACCAAGGATTATTCCCAAGCCAGAACGCTGTGTTACCGGGTACTTGTCTTCATCAACTTGCAAAGCTAAAGACCCAATGGGATCTATTTGGGTAGTAGGTATACTTAACCTTTGTGTAAAAAATTCATCTAGCGGTTGTAGCCCACCTCCAGGGCCAGCTAACAAAATCTGCGCTATTTCGATGTTTTCACTTTGATTGAGGTAAAAATCTATAGAACGGCGTAGCTCATCTGCCAGTTCTCCTAAGATTCGCAACACCCCGGCCATACCTGGGTTAGCTTCCGTGACCCCAGTTTTATCACCGTCTACGGGCATGATGGTCAGTGTCATCTCATACAACAGTTCCATATCCCGTGATGTCGGGAGACTCATAGCTCTAGCCAAGGCCATTTGCATTTGGTATGTACCAAGGGGTACAGTCCGGGAAAATTGGGGTATGCCATTGACAATAATGGCTATTTCCGTACTATCAAACTCAATGTCAACTAAGACGGCAGCTTCTTGGGGACTTAATTCTCGTAAATGGCGATCGCGGATTGTCCGAATTAATGCAAAACTGTTAATCTCTAGAACATTAATTTGTAAACCCGCCTGCTCAAAAGTACTAATATATGTATCTGTCACCTCCTTACGAGTAGCAACTAACAACACCTGTACTTTCTCAATGCCGTCCTCATCTACAAAGTACCCAAGTTTTTGATAATCTACATCAGCTTCCTCACGGGGATAGGGTAAATACAACCCGGCCTCATGGTTTAACACCATCTCCCGGAGTTCCCGATCATCCAACTCTGCCGGTACAGGTATAATCCGTACAATCGAATCACGTCCTGGTACACCAGTTGCCACGCGAGAAGTCTTAATCTTACTTTCAGCCAACGCCTGCTGAATCAATTGCGCCATCGCTGGAGGATCTGTGATTTGACCATCACTAACAATTCCTTCGGGAACTGGTACTGATGTAAAAGAGTCGATTTTCAAACCTTGGCGTTGCTTTCGTAGTTGAACTACATTCACTCTTTCTGGTGCTATTTCAACACCCACCCCTCTGGGAGATTTACCAAACAGATTACTAAAACTTTTCACCACAGTAATGCTCGCCAAACTGCAAAATTCAAAATTTACACCACACTTAAGTAGTCTTAGTCAATGGTCAACGGTTATTATTCGTTTACCCTATGGACTTTTGACGTTTAACTTTTGACCTCCGCCAACCGGTTCGTTTTAGCCTATAATCTCGACAATTCTGCATAAGCTTTTAACCCTGATCAAGCGTAAAAATACTGGTAAAATGATTCGATTACGAAGATTTAAAAAATTGGTCGCTTTAGTAATGTTAGGATTACTGACCAGTTGGTTTGTTAGTTGTAGCAGTGGAACAATTAGTCCCAATACTCAACAAGCTACTTCTGGAACAGCCAATATTGAGTTTTGGACAATGCAACTCCAACCTCAATTTACAAACTACTTCCAAAGCTTAATTAATAATTTTGAGACACAAAATCCCAATATTAAGGTCAAATGGGTTGATGTGCCTTGGGCAGCTATGGAGAACAAAATCTTAACAGCTGTCTCCGCAAAAACGCCACCTGATGTTGTTAATCTCAATCCTGATTTTGCTTCTCAATTAGCAGGTCGAAATGCTTGGTTAGATTTGGATACAAAAGTACCCACAGAAGCACGTTCTGCCTATCTACCCAATATTTGGAAAGCTAGCACACTCAATGGCAAAAGTTTTGGTGTTCCCTGGTATCTCACCACGAGGTTAACCATTTATAACACCGATTTATTACAACAGGCAGGTATCAGTAAACCACCCAGCACTTACGCAGAATTAGCACAAGCAGCCCAACAAATTAAAGATAAAACAGGTAAATACGCCTTTTTTGTGACTTTTGTCCCCCAGGATTCCGCAGAAGTGCTGCAATCATTAGTACAGATGGGAGTTACCCTAGTAGATGCTGAAGGCAAAGCCGCTTTTAACACCCCTGAAGGTAAAGCAGCATTTCAATATTGGGTAGATTTATATAAAAAAGGGTTATTACCCAAAGAAGCATTAACCCAAGGACATCGCCACGCCATTGATTTATACCAGTCTGGCGAGACAGCATTCTTAGCTTCAGGGCCAGAATTTCTCAAAACGATTGCTAACAATGCGCCGAAAATTGCCCAAGCTTCAGCAATTGCGCCTCAGTTGACTGGTGATACAGGCAAGAAAAATGTTGCCGTGATGAATATTGTGATTCCCCGTGATACCAAACAACCAGATGCGGCAGTTAAATTTGCTTTATTCCTCACTAATGATGAAAATCAATTAACCTTTGCCAAAGCTGCTAACGTTTTACCATCTACCAGCAAAGCACTAGCTGATAGTTACTTTAAAGATATTTCAGCGAATGCTTCCACAGTAGAAAAAGCCAGAGTTGTCAGCGCACAGCAACTGCAACAAGCAGAAATATTAACTCCCGCCTTGAAGGATATTAAAAAGTTGCAAAAAGCAATTTATGAGAACCTACAAGCAGCAATGTTAGGAGAAAAAACCATAGATAAAGCTGTAGAAGATGCAGCGCAAGGATGGAATAATCGTTAGGGAATGAGGGGGCAGGAGAGCAGGGGAGCAGGGGGGCAGGGGGCAGGCTTGCCCTGAGCGCAGTCGAAGGGGGCAGGGAGCAGGGGGCAGGGGGAGACAAGGTAGACAAGGTAGAAATATTTACCTCCATACCCGATGCCCAATGCCCAATGCCCAATTACGAATTACGAATTACGAATTACGAATTACGAATTACGAATTATTTTGTCGAATAGGAATTTGAATAATAAATTTTGCTCCTGCTCCTGGTGTGGAAAGGCATTCCAATTTACCTCTATGCAGTTCAATAATAATTCGGTAGCTAATAGATAAACCTAAGCCTGTGCCTTTACCAATTTCTTTGGTTGTAAAGAAGGGATCAAATAGCTTTGCTTGTATTGCTTCTTCAATTCCTATACCATTGTCAGCGATAGTTATTTCTACCCAATTATCAGCGACAACTTGAGTGGAAATCTCGATTTTAGGAACTAAAATATCTGGATTTGTCTGGTGTTTTTGCTTGATAACTTGTTCTTCTAACGCATCAATTCCATTAGCCAGGATATTCATAAATACTTGATTAAGTTGTCCAGCATAACATTCTACTAATGGTAAATTTCCATATTTACGAATAATTTGAATACCATATAAATTATCAGGGGATGGTTTGAGACGATTATTTAAAATTACTAATGTGCTGTCAATACCATCATGAATGTTGACTGCTTTAAATTCAGCTTCGTCTAAGCGAGAAAATGTCCTTAGTGATTTGACAATCTCACAGATACGTTCTGCGCCAGTTGTCATAGATTGGAAAAGCTTTTCTGCATCGTCTTTGAGAAAATCAATTTCAATTTCTCGGATTTTTTTTTGAATTGCAGTTACTGGTTCTGGGTAATACTGCTGATATAGTTCTACTAAACTGAGCAAGTCTTGAAAATAATCATTGGCATAATTCAAATTACCGTAAATAAAACTGACTGGGTTATTAATTTCATGAGCAATTCCAGCAACTAAAACTCCGAGAGCAGACATTTTCTCAGATTCCACTAATTTGATTTGTAGAGCTTTGAGATTACCGAGAGTAGTTTCTAGTTCTTGGGAGCGATTTTCTAGAGCAGTTTGTGATTGTTCTAACTCTCTAATCACATTTTTCAGAACTGCTTCTCTCAACTCACTAGCATTTTCTAGTTGTTCTCTATCAGCTTCAGAACGCTCTAGTTTTCTTTTGAGAATCCGCACAGTTTTTTCTAATTCCTTTAGTCTGCTCTCGTAGTCTATATCTTCCATAACCCTTTATTTTGTACCAAGCAACAAGGTAACAAAGGTTTCTTGATGATAGTAAGTTGAACCATGTGCTTCTAGGGGTGAAAATTCACCATAGGTATAGAATCCACAAATGGGTATTTCTTGAGCAAGTTTGGTTTTGACTAGTTGATATTCTTCTTTAGCTTTTGTACCTAATAGCCAACGACGGCAGCAACAGGAAAATAGTAAGATAGCATCTGGTTCTGTGCCAGGATAACGTTCTAAGGCAGTATGAAGTGAATTTTGAACAGCATGAAGAATTTCATCACGGTTGAAGTCTGTCATCTGAACTATGGCTTGTTCTGGTACATCACCTAAGAAATTGATACTACCAGTTTGAGGATCACAAGTGTTGGGGACTCGCATATAATAGCGATCGCTATCTCCTTGGTACACTGCTAAAGGATTTTCTGCTGTTGGTTGGCGATCGCCTAAATATCGCTGATAAAATTCTAATGCTGATACACCATCAATTTCGTAGAGAATTGTTCCCTCGGACTTGGTAACAATACTCTTGCGTCCAATTGGTTGCCAACCGCAAGCAGTACCATAGGAAAAGAGGATATCTCCAGAAAAAATCAAAATAGGTAAGCTATCCGTCAAAACTTCATTACGGAAAAATTGATAAGTAGTTTGAAACCTAAATTGATCTCCAGCCGCACCACCTAAAATTGGTATCTGCGAGCCTAAAGCTAATTTCAAACCTTCCAGAATTAACCCACCATTAGTAGTTGAACCATCTGCTAAATAGCTAGCGGGTAAAGCTATACATAATCTAGCTGCTGTTTTGCAGTTATCAGTTGCTTGATGTACAGCTTGGTGAGTCGCAGTTAAGGGGTTTTCTTTAACTCCATAACCTACACCCGCACGAATTTCTACAGTATCTGAGCAAAATAGCATCAGTGTGACAGAGTCTTGCTGAAACCCTAAAATTGATGAAATTTCACCATCTGTTGTACAACCAATTAACTCCAATCCTGGAAATGTTTCGGCAATTTCTTTTAATATCAAAGCGTGATCAAAATCAATGGCAGCAAATAAAATACCTGCTTTGGGTGGAAGACCTGATAAATCATTTACATCACTAATACATTGCTCTAAAACTTCTTCAATTGCTCCTTGACTATCAGGATCATCACTATGTCCAAGAATAACTTTTAGCATGATTTCTCCTTGTAAATTTGAACATATTTAATTTTGCCATTAAGTCAAACTTAAGAGTTTAATATTAAATTAATTACATCTAAATTTTTGATGAATTAAAATAGAAAATATTAAATTATCCTCAAGTTTATATTAATGAATTTAGCAATGACTGCAAACATGAAATTATTTAAATTTTTGACAACCGAAAATCAAAAATCATATCAATTTTACTGATGATTTCTGTTATAAAATTTGCCAACTTAATCACTAGATAAAAATTATCTATTCGTGTTAGCCTATACTAATTTTGCTGTTACAGCTTCTTAATCGTGGCGTAGCTGTCGAAATGAACAATAAAGTAAATAGGGTATCTGTACAGATTGACTCTGTAATTGAGTAGCCGACAAAGGCAGCAGTTTTATTAACTAACATACTTATGCGCCAAACCTAACTTTAGCATTTCTACTAAGCTCAGGTTTCCCAAAAATCGGGAAATATAAACAGTTTTGATACAAATTTTTAATGAAGTTGTGCTGTGATTGGCAATAGCGTCCAGAAAAAACAGCCAAATCTCAGGCGTTCCTTCCTCTATACACCATGTAAGCAAGGGTTTATGTAGGGGAGGCAAACAGCAGTGTGGATTTTCCTCCTGCTTTATAACTCATAACTCATAACTCATAACTCATTACTCATTACTCATTACTCATTACTCATTACTCATTACTCATAACTCATTACTTATGATGTTCGTCACTTACTTCAAAATTACTGTATGATATATAGTACGATTGATTCCGACTATATCATTTATGATAAGTGTGATATTTTTTCTAAAAAATGTCCTATTAAATAAAGAGAACCACATAAAACCACTAAATTATCGGTTGTAGAAATAGCTGCGTTTAGTGATGAAATTAAATCTGAATCAGTTTGGCAAAGTTGTAATTCTGGACAAATATCATCAGCTAGTTTCGCTAATTCTCTGGGATTAGCAGAGTTATAATCTGGTACAGATACTAAATATAATTGGTCATGGGGTTTTAATAAAACTTTAAAAATATCAGCGTGATCTTTAGTAGATAGCATTCCCATCACCCAAGTGATATTTTTATAATTGAGGCTATCTACATAATCGCGTAATACTTTTGCTGCGGCTGGATTATGTGCGCCGTCAATTAGTAATTTGTAATTATTCCAGTTCAGCCATTGCATTCGGCCTGGCCATTTAGTTTTAGCCATACCGTTGATAATTGCTTCCTCAGAAATTTGCCAATCTTTTTGTTGCAAAATTTCTAAAGTAGCTAAAGCTAAAGCAGAGTTAGTTAATTGAATTTGTCCCTGCAAAGGTAAAGGATATTGAATTAAATTACAATTGTGAATTGACTGATACTTTGCCAATTCTGGAGTTATTTGTTGGGCTGGTTGTGGTGTAATTAATGGAGATTGTAATTCTTGAGCCAGCGATCGCACAACTGCTTCAGCATCCGGTGGTAATGTTCCGACAACAACCGGGCAACCAGGCTTGAGAATACCTGCCTTTTCTCTAGCAATTTCCGCCACAGTAGAACCCAGTTGTTGCCAATGTTCCCGACTAATTGAAGTAATTACCGTCACCAGTGGATGAGATATCACATTGGTAGCATCCAAGCGTCCCCCCAACCCCACTTCTACTACTGCAATATCAACTTGCTGCTGGGCAAAATACAACCAAGCTGCCGCAGTCACGACTTCAAATAAAGTTGGGTACTCATTATCTAACTTTGCAGCAGCCGTTACTTGTAGTAATAATTCGTAAAATTCCTTAGTAGAAATTTGCTGTTCATTCAGACAGATGCGTTCTGTCCAATTTAGCAGATGGGGAGAAGTATAACGTCCTGTACGATAACCTGCTTGAGTCAGAACCGAGGACAAATAAGCACAGACAGAACCTTTCCCATTTGTCCCAGCTACATGAATTACACTAACTTGGTGATGAGGGTTGCCCAGATGAGCTAACAGTCTGTTAATACGAGAAAGTCCCAGGTTAACGCCAAAATGTTGAAATGGTTGCAGTAGAGAATCTATATTCACGATGAGGATATTGACTGAAAATACTTTGGCATTATTAACCAAGAAGATGAAGTATAATTACTAGTCTTCTGTTGCATCTGTGAGCAAACTATTAGGATCAATCCCTTGAGATTGTAAGTAGGCTATTAAGCGTTCTTTTTGCAGGCGTTCTTGTTCAGCCCGTTGTTTTTCCTGTTCAGCCCGTTGTTTTTCCTGTTCAGCCCGTTCCTGGGCTTGTTCAGCCCGTTGGCGTTCTTGTTCCACAATTTCTACAGCCCAAGGTAACAAATTACCCGATTCATCCCACCATCGCAACCAATAACCAGTTCTCGCTTCTTTCGTCCCGCGCCAAGTTCCTAAATATAATCCTATATTTGCTATCCAATGGCGACCATTTTCATCTGGTTGCTTTAACTCATAGCGTCCATTTTCTAGTTGATGAAACTCCAATAATCCACCATCTGGATCAAAAATGATGTAGATGGGAACTTGTAAAATTTGTTCGTAGAAAAACCACTTCCCCGGCGGGTAGGTGCGCTTTGATGAATATTCTTCTCCTTCTGTCTGGGATAAAAATTCCATGACTATCGCTGGAATTTCTCCTTCTAAGTGAGGAGTATAGCTGGTGCGATCGCCCACAATTTCATTTACACGGGGAATATATACCCAATCTGGTGCTTTAGCAATAAATTGCCCATTGACTGTGGCACAAATCGCAAAATTCGAGGCGATTAACATTTGCTCTTGGATGAACCCGCTAACTTCTAAGCTTTCACGCAAAGCACCAGCCAAAATTGGCTGACCTGTATTTTCCACCGGTTCATCCCCTAGCTTAAAATCATCGGGCAATGGTTGCCAACAAATATCTAGTGTGGTGATTTGGGCTACCATAAGCGAGGTTTTGGCATTTTCTTAAATTGTATCACTGAATTGGTACAGCTAATCCAGGATTAAGTAGCCATCATGAACTACGTACACCAGAACACATGAAAAAGTCTTTCCCTTACACCCCTACACCCCTACACCCCTACACCCCTTTTTTAAGTCAGAACAATTAATACCAGTCCCCAAAATCAACAAAACCGACTGTTTCCGTGAAGATAACAGTCGGTTCAATTGCTGATCTTAAAGTGAAGTTTAGGCTTCTCTGTTCAAAAAGTTTTGAACTTGTCTTAAAGCCGCAGCACCAATGTTAAAAACTGCCCAACCACCAGCAACAGCGATGGGAGCTAAAACGATCGCTACACGAAAATCAATACCATCCATTTTTAGTACCCCTCTATCAAGTGGAAATTAAAGTTTTGTCAACTACTCTCATTTTTATTTTTAGCTGAAGTGGCAAATTTTGCTAGAGGATTTTGTAAAGAAAGATTAAATAGTTATTAGGGCGTGGGGCAGGGGGCAGGGGGCAGGGGGCAGGGAGACAAGGTAGACAAGGTAGACAAGGGAGCAGGGGGAGTAAAACTCTTCAATTTTGAATTTTGAATTTTGAATTTTGAATTGATTAGCCCATTGCCCAAATTTTTAAACAAATCCAACATCTGTGCCTTTGCCAGCATGGACTAAAGCTAACTTTTTGTAACGTTCGGCGTGTTCTATGAGTTCTGTGGCTTGTTCAGTTGTAACTGGACGTAAAACTTTGCCAGGAATGCCCACAACTAGAGATAAGGGAGGTATATTCTTGGTTACTACTGCACCAGCACCAATGATGCTACCTGCTCCTACTCTGACTCCATCTAACACTACTGCGCCAATGCCAATTAAACACCCGCGCTCAATGTGGGCAGAATGTACTACAGCACGATGTCCTACTGTCACATGATCTTCTAAAATTGTGGGCAACCCAGGATCACCGTGTAAAATTGCCCCGTCTTGAATATTTGTGCATTCACCAATGTCAATGCGCTCTACATCTGCCCTCACCACTGCTCCATACCAAATGCTGACTCCATCTGCTATGTTGACTGAACCAATAACCACAGCGTTGGATGCAATGAAGGCAGCTTGAGAAAAATCAGGAGAAGGCCAGTAAGAAGTGATAGACACGATAGAATAGGAGTATGGTACCCAGGAACACTGGAGAAACTCCATCCTGAGAGTCTGGTTGCAAAACCAGAATATCACAGTGTGAATCCTCCCGATGGAGGAAAGCAAAAGTGAAAATTGTTCTTGTTCTACAGACTTCTGTGCAGCAATGAACAACTATCTCGGATCGGTAAACCCGAAGTGTAAAATCCAACCCTCTGGTGCTGGTGAAGACGAAACTATGTTTGTACGCACTTCATGATGAATCCAGGTTTGCAGTACCCTATATTTGGCGCGGACATACAGTGTCCCCATTGTCGCCAAACAATTCCGGCACTGACACTAACTGATACCTATTTATGCCCCCGTCATGGCGCGTTTGAGGCTAACCCCAAAACTGGAGAGTTAGTTCATCTACAGTCTGGGCGACATTGGCGGCGGTGGAATAACGAATGGTATAGACAACACACTCATCCTGATGGCATTCGGTTTGAAATCCATGAAGCCTTAGATAAGTTATATACTCAAGGCTATCGAGCAACACGAGTGATCATCGCCAGACGTTATCAGGAGTTGATGAGTGGTTATTTAGAACGCAGTACTCCTTGGCGTTCTGGACAGCAGGAAACCTCATCTGCAAGACTATATGGTTTACCTGTAGAATTTAGTCCTGATCCAGCTGAAGATCCTTGCTGGGAAGTGATTAATTTCGATTTAGACAAAGAACCGGGTGTTCCCGTGCGCTACCCTTATTTCCGGTTGTTTGAGTAAATTTGAGGGTGTAGGGGTGTAGGGGTGTAGGGGTGTAGGGGTGTAGGGGAGGCAAGGGAGACAAGGGAGATTTTACCCCGATGCCCGATGCTTCATGCCCGATGCTTCATGCCCCATGCCCCATGCCCCATGCCCCATGCCCTTAACCCCAATATTTCTGAATTTTGAATTGAAATGCACCACGCTTCTATCCGCACTGCGAATATTCATCAAGCGATCGCCTTTTATGAAATACTAGGATTTACAGTCTGTGAACGCTTCACTACAGGCTACACCCTAGCGTGCTGGATGGAAGGACTAGGGGGCAGAATTGAACTGATTCAAATTCCCCAACCAAAACCAGCCCCGGATGCGTTTGGTGATGAACATTATGTGGGATACTATCACCTGTCCTTTGATTTAACGACAATTACCCCAGATTTACCGGGATGGTTAAGAAATTTACAACAGCGCATAGCACTGATAGCAGAATTACCACCATTAAAAATTTTATTAGAACCAACACAGCAACAAATAGGCGATCGCATTCTCGAAGTAGCCTTTATCGCTGATACAGACGGACTACCCTTAGAATTTATCCGATTTTTAACTAAACTTGATTAGTTTGTTGGATTTCTTTTGTCTTTTTATATACATTATTCATATTGCTGAGGTAGCATATTCTCAGAAGAATTAAACTACTGTCGGCAGTAAAAACACATAAATTAATTTTCATACATCTACCAAAATAAATGTCTATATTGTCTGCGTGCTATAAATACCGTTCCTATTTTTTGCTGTTGGGTATTTCATTAGTTGCGGTATTATTCCTGAGCAATGCACCTGCTAAAAGTCAAAATCTAACTACCTCTAGTCAAGTCAATCACCAAGTAACATTAGTGACCAAAAATCCCCAAGATTTAAAATTAACAGCAAATGTTCATAAAACAGTCTTAGACAATGGTTTAACCGTCTTCATCAAAGAAGTACACACAGCACCAGTTGTCAGCGTGCAGGTGTGGTATAAATTCGGTTCACGCCACGAAGCCGCAGGAGTTAATGGCATTGCCCATCAACTAGAACATATGATGTTTAAAGGTACAAACAACCGTCCAACTCAATTTGGTTGGTTATTTAGTGCTTTAGGTAGTGACTCCAACGCTTTTACGAGTTATGACCAAACAGCTTATTACGGAACTGTAGAACGGGACAAGCTCAAAGCATTACTAGTTCTAGAAGCAGATAGAATGCAAAACGCGCTCTTGGATGGCGAACACCTAGCCAAAGAGAAGCGGGTAGTCATTTCCGAATTACAAGGGTATGAAAATAGCCCAGAATATCGCCTCAATCGTGCTATCCTACGCTCAGTATTTCCTAATTATGGTTACGGTTTACCCGTAGGTGGTACTAAGGCAGATGTAGAAAAGTTCCAAGTTGAACAAGTAAAGCAGTATTATCGTCAGTTTTATCATCCTGACAATGCAGTCTTAGTAATTGTCGGTGATTGCCAAACCGAAAAAACCCTAGCCACAGTCAAAGAAATCTTCGGTAATATTCCCAAGGCTCAACAGTCAACAGTTAACAGTCAACAGTTAACAGTTAACCGTTCAAAGTCACCAATCTTTTTACGAGAACCAGGATCAGCCGCATTATTACAAGCTATATATCCACTACCACAGGCAAACCACCAAGATATGCCAGCTTTAGAGGTGGCTGACTACATCTTGACAGAAGGGAGAAATTCTCGACTATATCAAGCATTAGTAGAATCAGGTTTAGCAAATGATGTTTCAGGTTCGGTGGTAAGCTTAGAAAAAGCTGGTTGGTATGAGTTGTTAGTTACATCAGATCCTGAGCAAAATGTCAACAAAATTGACTCAGTCTTGAATAATGCGATCGCCAAACTAACTCAAAATGGCATCACAGCCGCAGAATTAGCTAGAGCCAAAAGACAGTTAGAAGCTGCGATAATTTTGAGTAACCGTAGTATCACTGATCAGGCAATGCAGTTAGGCAACGATCAGACAACTACGGGTGATTATCACTTTACCGACTACTATTTAGCCGCCATTCATCAAGTCACCACCGCAGATGTTGTAGATGTATTAAACAAATATCTCTCAAAATCTGCCCGCACAGTCGGTATTTTTGAGCCAATTGTCAATCAAGTCAAGGAAATTGGAGTCAAACACTCACCGCCACAGTCTAGAGAAAATTTATCTGTTAATTCACCTGCTTCCACCTTTGAGATGATGCAGTATTTACCAAAAATAGATACCGAGCAAAGTGAGTCTCAAACAACTCATCTCAAACTACCAGAGCAGTTTATCTTAGCTAACGGCCTACAAGTACTATTGTTAAGCGATCGCTCTACCCCTACCATTACCTTGAGTGGTCATATCAAAGCTGGTACAGAATTTGATCCTGGGGAAAAAGCTGGATTATCCTCCCTAGTAGCAGATAGCTTGATGAGTGGCACTAAAACCAAAAACGCCACCACCTTAGCCAAAGCCTTAGAAGATAGAGGCGCAACCTTAGACTTTTCCGCCTACCGCAATGGTGTGCAAATTGAAGGTAATAGTCTTGCACAAGACTTACCTGTGTTAATCAAAACTTTAGCAGATGCTGTTCAAAATAGTACATTTCCGCAAAAAGAGTTGGAATTAAATCGCCAACAAGCTTTAACAGACCTCAAGGTCGAATTAGATGATCCAGCCGAAGTTGCTAAAAGAATATTTTTACAATCCATTTATCCGAAAAAACACCCACTACACGAGTTTCCCACCCAGTCAAGTTTGCGGCGGATTAAAAGAAACGACGTTGTGAATTTCCAGCGTCAATACTATCGTCCAGATACAATGGTGTTGGCAGTAGTGGGAGATTTTGACCAAGATAAAGTGCGATCGCTCATACAAAAAGAGTTTGGCAATTGGCGCGCCAGTGGTCAACCACCCAGCATACAATATCCCCAAGTATCAAACCCCACTAATCTTGTCCGGGTAAACCCCATCGTCCCCGGTAAAGCCCAAGCAATTACTTACATGGGTTATACAGGTATTACACGGCAAGACCCCAGATTTTACAAAGCTTTGGTATTAAACCAAATTGTAGGAGGCGATACCCTATCTAGCCGCCTCGGTTCAGAAGTGCGCGATCGCCTTGGCTTAACCTATGGGATTTATAGCCACTTCCAAGCCGAAAAAGACTTTGGGATATTTTGGATTGAAATGCAAACTAGTCCAGAAGATGCCAATCAAGCGATCGCTAGCACACGCCAACTACTCCAACAAATCCATCAGCAAGGTGTCACAGCCACAGAAGTAGAAATGGCTAAACGTACCCTGATTGGAAGTTATAATGTTTCCCTATCAGATCCAGAAGAGTTAACTAGTAACATCTTGATGAATCAGGTGTATGGCTTAGACAAAACTGAACTACAGAAATATACCCAAAAAATTCAGCAAGTTAGCCTCAGTGAAGTTAATCAAGCCGCCCGTGAATTACTCCACCCTGATAACCTAGTTGTAGTTACGGCCGGGCCTGCTATGTTGGCTCACCAAACTGTTAGATAATAATTCGTAATTCGTAATTCGTAATGGACTTCGTCCCGCTTCGCTAACGTAATTCGTAATACCGCTACGCGGAAGCAAGCTACGTAACGATGCTCCCCCCCGCTACGCTAACGTAATTACAGAATTTGTCTTTTGTCCTCAGATTCTCTTGTTGATAATGTTGGTAAAATTTTTTTATACTGGATTGATTTTAATTCGGCGTAGCTTTGTAGTTTTGACATTGTTGATATGTCTGCTTTTTACGGTGGCTAATAATGCGATCGCCGCAACTTCCACTGGTGATTTACTAAAATCGCCAGCTACAGAAATCACCATAAGTTTAGGTAATTCTGCTAATGAACTTAAATTTGAACCCAATCATTTAGACTTTGTAGCCGGGAAACGTTATCAACTAAAATTAACTAACCCCAGTCAAATGAAACATTACTTTACAGCTAAAGATTTTGCTGACGTTATCTGGACGCAAAAAGTCGAAGCCGGGAAAGTAGAAATTAAAGGCGCGATTCATGAACTAGAACTAAAACCTGGTGCAGTAGCAGAATGGGTATTTGTACCCATGAAACCAGGGAAATATAGCTTACACTGTTCTATCCCCGGACACACAGAAGCTGGGATGATAGGGGAGATTATGATTGCTGGCAAATAGACAAGGGAGACAAGGGGGACAAGGGAGGCAGGGGAGTTAAATCAGTGATTAAGTAACTGATGATGCCCAATGCCCAATGCCCAATGCCCCATGCCCCATGCCCCATAACCAACAAAAAATTAAGTTAACGTAAACATAGATAGTATTTCTCAACTAAACTTTAGATAAAAGACTGCAAAATTAGCTTTAAGGCGCAAGTAATTATTAGGTTTCCATGAACATCCTCACCAACTTACTTTCTCACGCACCTAAACCCGTAACTCCCAAACAACGCCGAGGCATTGAAATTAAATCGCCGCGTGAAATTGAGATTATGCGGCAATCAGCAAAAATTGTTGCTACTGTCCTCAAGGAAATTTCGGAGTTAGTCAAACCCGGTATGACTACTGCCGACTTGGATGCTTACGCAGAAAAGCGCATCCGGGAAATGGATGCAACACCAAGCTTTAAGGGATATCACGGTTTTACTGGTTCTATTTGTGCCAGCATTAATAATGAAGTCGTGCATGGTATACCAAATCCCAAAAAAGTCATTCGGGCTGGGGATGTTTTAAAAGTAGATACAGGTGCTTATTATCAAGGGTTTCATGGAGATTCTTGCATTACCATCGCCGTGGGTGAAGTTACCCCGGAAGCTGCTAGACTAATTCGAGTTGCGGAAGAAGCACTTTATAAAGGTATTGAACAAGTTAAAGCAGGCGCATACTTGCTTGATGTGGCTGGTGCAATTGAAGATCATGTGAAAGCACATGGTTACACTGTGGTAGAAGAATTTACCGGACATGGTGTCGGACGTAACTTACATGAAGAACCATCAGTATTTAACTACCGCACACGGGAAATGCCTAATGTGAAACTTCGTGCGGGTATGACTTTGGCTATTGAGCCAATTTTAAACGCTGGTTCTAAACATACACGCACTTTAGCAGATCGATGGACGGCTGTAACTGTAGATAATTCCTTATCAGCCCAGTTTGAGCATACAGTTTTGGTCACGGAAACAGGTTATGAAATTTTGACCGATCGCAGTAAAGTTTAATATCTAAAATATAACCAACAGCGATCGCATTAGTGAAGTGCGATCGCTTTTTACTGCTTAGTCTAAGCTCCAGTCACAAGGAAGAATGAAAATCACTTTTCCCATCCCTAATGCCCACTTTTAAGGCAGTTCTAAAGTTTGTAAGTAGCCGTCATGAACTACATACACCAGAACACATGAAAAAGTCTTTCCCTTACACCCCTATACCCTTACACCCCTACACCCCTTTTTCAAGTCAGA
Organism: Aliinostoc maniaoense; assembly: GCF_058172895.1. NCBI lineage: Bacteria > Bacillati > Cyanobacteriota > Cyanophyceae > Nostocales > Nodulariaceae > Aliinostoc > Aliinostoc maniaoense. The sequence goes on from NZ_CP187952.1 coordinate 4,887,758, forward strand.
ACGGTGTAAATAATTAAAGGTTTGTAGTAAGGACTTTAGTCCTCTCATAAGGACTAAAGTCCTTACTACGAACTAAATGTAATTTTTTTACATTGCTTTACATAGTTCGGTTTTTTCAAGTGGTTCTACTTAATCCAAAATACAAAATCCAAAATTGGCATGACTCGTATTGTTATAACTACCATCAGTTCTCTAATCTGTAAATTCCTCAATGTCAGTTGTGTCACATCCAGAGTTATGATTGTCTCGTCGTAGCCAATATTTTCTTTGCTATAGCTTTGCTGAAATCAGCATCTCACCATTTTTATAAATATAAAATTATTATTAGGTTTAACCTATGAGTGTTGAAAAAATTGAATGGTTGCAAATGGCTGTTCGCGTCAAAGGTTCAGTTATTGCATCAATATATAAACGGGTAATTGGCTGCGGATTGTTTGGAGTTTTCGTTTCTGTAATGTATTATTTCAAAGTGCCTGTATCTCAGCCAATTTTAGGTACTATTATTCCTAGTATTGTTTTAGGTTTATTATTAGTTTTTCGTACCAATACAGCCTATGAAAGATTTTGGGAAGGCAGAAAATGTTGGGGTTCGATAGTTAATACTGTTCGCAATATAGCAAGACAGATTTTAGTATCCGTTAAAGAAATTTCAAACGAAGATAAAAAAGATAAAATTGCGGCTTTATATTTATTAGTTGGTTTTGCGGTAGCTACTAAATTACATTTACGGGGAGAACCAGTAAATAATGAATTAGAAGATTTGATGTCATCTGCTAAATATTTTAAACTGAAAAACATGAATAATCCCCCCTTAGAAATAGCGTTTTGGATTGAGGATTATTTACAAAGGCAATATGAGCAGAATTGTTTAAATTCCTATCAGTTAACCGCTATTCAGCAATTATTAAATAATTTAGTAGATAATTTAGGAGCTTGTGAGCGCATTTTAAAAACTCCCATGCCTTTGGCTTATTCGATTCATTTAAAACAATTACTATTACTGTATTGTTTGCTTTTACCATTTCAAATGGTAGAAAGTTTAGGATGGTGGACAGGTGCAGTTACAGCGTTGGTAAGTTTTACCTTATTTGGCATTGAAGCCATTGGCTTAGAAATAGAAAATCCCTTTGGTTACGATGCCAATGATTTACCACTAGATGCCATTTGCCAGACCATGAAACGGAATATTGATGATTTAATCAATTTATATGTAATGCGATCGCCCGAAGATGCCCAATTATCCCTTTTGCCTCCTGAATTGTAATTGGGTATGGGGCATGGGGCATTGGGCATTGGGGTAAATAATTCTCCCTTGTCTCCCTTGTCTCCCTTGTCTCCCTTGTCTCCCTTGTCTCCCCCTGCTCCCTGCTCCCTTGCTCCCTGCCCCCTACACCCCTACACCCCTACACCCTCCTAATAGCCACTTCCAACCCTTCACATACACCAGCGAGAAAATCTAAATCTAACGTCGCAATTGTATCGCTGGGTTGATGATAGTGAGGGTTACGCAAAAAGGCGGTATCTGTCACCATCATTGCGGGATAACCTGCATCCCAAAATGGTGAATGATCGCTTAATCTAGTTTGACGCACAATCAAACCCCTATTCGGCACTGGTAGCCACTGACTGGATATTCCCGCTTGGCGAATACTGCGACTCATGCGAATTAAATCAGGAATTGTTCGCAAATTACCAATTAAAGCAATAAAATCCCCTGTATCTGGGTAAAAACGTTCTAAAGGTGGGGGATAACTTTGGCTACCAAGGGTAAAATCACGATATCCTAACATTTCTAGAGACATCATCAAACGTAGTGGTTGCTGTTGTTGTCGCAATAAGGCTGCATAGTCAGCACTACCCAACAGCCCATATTCCTCCATATCAAATGCCACCAGTCGCAAGGGATATTTAGCGGGTTGTGCAGCAAACTTACTGGCTAATTCCAGTAATACAGCCACACCTGTAGCATTATCATCAGCTCCTGACGTTCCTGGTACAGCATCATAATGTGCGCCAATTAAAATGGGAGGTAAATTCTTGCTTTTCGCTATCGATTGGGCAGGTAAGTTAAGAATGAGATTATGAAAATCTCTATTGTTCACAGCAAAGGTGTGGATTTCCACACTTCCCCATTGAGAAAATTCTTGGCGGATGTATTCTTGAACAAAGAAATGTCCGGCAGTCGCTAGATAAGGATCGCGTTCTCGCGCTATCTGTTGGAGGTGATTATATAATCTTGTTTGTAAATTCAAGTGTTTATCAAAAAAAATAATCTCAAATTGATCATGCAGGCATCAAGCACAACAAATCAAGTTGAAAGTCGCTTGATCTTGAATGGTAAGTTGTACGGGCTGATTGAGCAATGTATCTGTTTTCCCTAAGAATATCTCGCAGAATCCGCCCCTACTGATTAATAACTCATGACTAATGACGATCATGTGAATGTTATTCTAGTGTTGCAACTAACTCCTCAAGCTTTTACGCCTCCAACTTTTGCTGCAATCACCCCTATTATACTATTGGGGAAATCTTACCTTGTAGCACTAAGCTAGAGGTCGTCCCGCCCAATCATAATATATGTATAAGACGCACTAGGAGAAAAGTAACGCATGGGCAAGGTAGTCGGCATCGACTTGGGTACAACCAACTCAGTAGTCGCCGTAATGGAGGGTGGCAAGCCGGTGGTGATTGCCAATGCAGAAGGAATGCGAACAACCCCCTCCGTAGTTGGCTTCAGCAAAGACGGCGAACGGGTGGTTGGGCAAATGGCAAGACGGCAAACAGTCCTCAACCCACAAAATACTTATTTTGCAGTGAAACGCTTTATTGGGCGTAAGTACGGCGAACTTAACCCAGAATCGAAGCGTGTACCCTACACTATCCGTAAAGACGACATAGGTAATATCAAAATTGCCTGTCCCCGCCAGAATAAAGACTTTGCGCCAGAAGAAATCTCAGCAATGGTGCTGAAGAAATTAGCAGACGATGCCAGCACCTACTTAGGCGCGCCAGTCACAGGGGCAGTAATTACAGTTCCTGCTTATTTTAATGATTCTCAAAGGCAGGCAACCCGTGATGCTGGTAGGATTGCTGGGTTGGAAGTGTTGCGGATTCTTAACGAACCAACAGCCGCATCCCTAGCTTATGGCTTAGATCGGGGTTATACCGAAACCATCTTAGTATTTGACTTGGGTGGTGGGACATTTGACGTATCGATTTTGGAAGTAGGGGATGGGGTATTTGAAGTTAAAGCCACTAGTGGTGATACTCAACTAGGTGGCAATGACTTTGATAAAAAAGTTGTTGATTGGTTGGCAGAGCAATTTTTAGAAGCAGAAGGTGTAGACTTAAGACGCGATCGCCAAGCTTTACAACGTTTAATGGAAGCCGCAGAAAAAGCTAAAATTGAACTTTCTGCCGTCAGCGTCACTGATATTAACTTACCCTTCATCACAGCTACGGAAGACGGCCCCAAACATCTCGAAACCCGCCTCACACGTTCCCAGTTTGAAGGTTTGTGTGCTGACTTATTAGGACGTATACGCACCCCAGTAAAACGGGCTTTAAAAGATGCAGGCTTGCGCCCAGACGATATTGAAGAAGTAGTACTAGTTGGTGGTTCTACACGAATGCCAATGGTAAAACAACTGGTGCGGGATATGATTGGCATTGATCCTAGCGAAAATGTCAACCCGGATGAAGTTGTAGCAATGGGTGCAGCTATTCAAGCAGGTATCCTGGCTGGGGAATTTAAAGATGTGCTGCTATTGGATGTTACGCCCTTATCTTTGGGCTTAGAAACCATCGGCGGCGTAATGAAAAAATTAATTCCCCGCAACACTACCATTCCCGTCCGTCGTTCTGATATTTTCTCCACCTCCGAAAATAACCAAAATAGCGTGGAAATCCACGTTGTCCAAGGTGAGAGGGAAATGGCGGCTGATAATAAATCTTTGGGAAGATTCAAACTCTATGGCATCCCACCCGCACCTAGGGGCATACCTCAAATTCAGGTATCATTAGATATAGATGCTAATGGGATTTTGCAGGTGACAGCCTTAGATAGAACCACCGGCAGAGAACAGAGTATCACCATTCAAGGAGCTTCTACCTTGAGTGAAGCAGAAGTGAATCGGATGATTCAGGATGCTCAAAAATATGCTGATATTGACAGGGAACGCAAAGAAAGGGTAGAAAAACGCACCCGTTCCGAAGCTTTGATTCTCCAAGCCGAAAGACAACTCAGAGAAGTCGCCTTAGAATTTGGGATGCAGTTTGCCCGTAACCGTCGCCAACGCATTGATAACATTTGTCGAGAACTGAAAGAAAGTCTCAAAGAAGATGACGATCGCGGCATTGATCAAGCTTACGTAGATTTACAGGATGCTTTGTATGAATTGAATCGAGAAGTCCGCGAGTATTATGCCGAAGACGAAGACGACGACTTATTCGGTACAATCCGCGATATCTTTGTAGGCGATAAAGAAAAAGACCGCGATCGGGACTATTACAGAGATAATTACCGCGACAATTATCGAGAACGCGACCCTTATAATCGAGACTACAACGACAGAGATTATGGACGCGATCGCCGTTCCCCCTACGATAATCCTCCCCCCCGCCGTCAACCTCGTCCCAGTTATCAAGATAATTGGGATGATGATGATGATTGGCTGTAACTGTATAGGGCATTGGGCATGGGGCATTGGGCATGGGGCATTGGGCATTGGGCATTATTCAAAATTGAAGAGTTTTACTCCCCCTGCTCCCCTGCTCCCCTACACCCCTATACCCCTACACCCCTACACCCCTACACCCCTACACTTCTATTTCCTGAATTTGGATTTAGTAATTGGTAATTAGTATTTAGTAATTGAGCATTAATATGAATCCATTACTAAATTAAAGATTACTAAAATCTCAACTTTAAAAGTTAAATAAATGAATATGCAAAATTTGCAGAATTTTCGGGATTACTACGAAATTTTAGGAGTAGCAAAAGATGCTACTAATGAAGAAATTAAAAAGAATTATCGGCGGTTAGCTAGACAATACCACCCTGACCTTAACCCAGGAAATAAAGCAGCAGAAGAAAAATTTAAAGATATTGGTGAGGCTTACGAAGTCCTTTCTGATACAGCTAAACGCGCCCAATATGACCAATTTAGTCGCTATTGGAAGCAAAAAGGCTTTAGTAAACAAGCACCAAAAACTAAAACTTGGGAACGGACAGGAGAACGGAATGGCAATCAAAATGTAGATCCGAGTCAGTTTGCCAATTTTGAGGATTTTATTAATCAAGTTGTGGGTGTAGGTGGTCGCAAAGACACTAAAAATGGGACAAGTAGCAGCACTACCACTGACCCATTTCGTAGCCCAAAAAGTAAAGTTCAATATACAGTTCCCAAAAATCCACCACGTCCCGCACGGCGAGATATTGAAGCGAGATTAACCCTGCCACTAGAAAAAGCTTATCAAGGTGGTACAGAACGGATTAGATTAGAAGATGGGCGATCGCTAGAAGTTAATATGCCCCCCGCTATGGTGACAGGGCAAAGTATTAGATTGCGAAATCAAGGTATTGGTGGTGGGGATCTCTATTTAAAAATTACCGTTGAGCCACATCCGTTATTTAAACTAGAAGGTGCTAATATCTCTTGCCAAGTACCAGTAACACCTACTGAAGCTGTTTTAGGCGGACAAGTAGAAGCACCCACCCTAGATGGGCCTGTGAAAATGACCATTCCCCCAGGAGTTCGATCTGGTCAAAGATTTCGCTTGGCAAATAAAGGTTATCCCACCGAAGATGGTAAACGTGGTGATCAATTGGTAGAAATTCAAATACTTACCCCAAAAAGCATTAGCCAGGAAGAAAAGGAACTTTACGAAAAATTGCGGCAAATTGAAACCTTTAAACCCCGTGCTAATTTATTGGGTTAAGATTTTGCTGTAAATTTTTATTGATAGCATGAGGCTACAGCAGTTGACGCAATTCCTCAATTGAGTTGGCTGTAATAATTTGGCGTAAAATTTCCTTCAATTCTGTTGTATCGCTAATTTGATTGATTTGTGGCAACAATTGCAAGCCATCCTCACCAAATTTGACATCTAAATTAATTTCGATACTCGCAATCAATCCTTGTCGTTCCCCGCGTGCTTCCCCGCGTGCTTCTCCGCGTGCTTCTCCTTCACGCAGAATTTCCTGATACCAGGGCGATTCACGTAGTACAGTCATATCCCACCTCATAATTTCCTGAACTAAGGAACTCTCTAACACAAACGTAGCAAAAAAAGCTAAAACTGTTTCTAATTGATTCAACTGTTCATCTGCACGCAGAATTTGCAATGCTGCTCGAATCACAGACTCATCCTCACCACCTTTGAGAATCGGGACGAATGGTAATAAGGGGGGTAACGGTTGTTGCAAGGCAATATTGACATCAACTTCCCACAGATTAATTACACGATAATCTTGGATTGCTCGTAAACCTGCTAGATTTGATGTAAAACTTGTAGGTATTTCTTCGTTACTGGTTTTGAGAATATTAATTAATACAGGGTACGTAGGTAAATTATATTTTTCTTCCGCCAGTGCTGCATAAGCACGGATTCGGCGTGGCATTTGCCGTTGGTAACGTAATTGTAATTCGTTGAGGACAAGAAATTCTCCGTATTCAGGACTGTTGACACGAACTAAAACATCACTTTGTCTGCTAATCCACTGAAATTCAGAGTTGAGAATCTCTCCAGCAATAATATCAGGTATTTGAGTCACCCATTTTACCCAGTTGTCGGGTGCAAGGCTGATTAATTTTTTAGTGCTGACATCTGCGGATTTATTCATCGAGTTATAGATGCACTCAGTCGATGAAATTGATCGTAACTTAGTACGGGTGAGAGGTTTAAAATATTAGAAAAAACTTGATAGCAAGGTGAATCAAACAGCCGTGAATCAAAATGGGACAATGCCACAAAGCAGTGAACCCAACTATTACTTATTGCTAGGGCTACATCCCTCAGCATCCGTAATCGATATCCGTCGTGCTTATCGGGAACTGAGTAAACGCTATCATCCCGACACTACAGAATTACCTGCTGCTGTTGCTACCCCAAAATTCCAGCAAATTAACGAAGCCTACGCCACCCTGAGTAATCCTGAAAGGCGTTTAAATTATGATATCAAGATTGGTTATTCTCGGTTTGGAGTGATTCAAGCTCCACCAGATTTACATCATCCTACTGCCTCTGCTTATGATTACTCAAAATCAGCTTACTTGGATGCGAGCGATCGCCCCCTCTCCTCTGGCGAAATTTTTGCTCTATTCATTTTGGCACTAACTTTTGTAGGCTGTTTACTGCTAGCAGTTACTATTGGCTTAACTCGTGGTGATCAAGCTTTACAAACTCACATACCGCAACCTGTAGTTACACCAATTTCCTATGTGGGGACTGGGGACTGGGGACTGGGGACTGGGGACTGGAAGCAGGGAGAGTATTATGGACTGATGACTGTTGACTGATGACTAATCAATTTTGAATACTTCTCTACGACAGACTGCGCCTTAAGCGAAGCTATGCCGCAGGCTTTACGACAAGTGATATAGTGAGCCTGTCAAACTGCTCAGTACAAGTTTTGAATTTTTATGTCTACATTACCGCCTGATACCCCTTTATATAGTCATCCTCTGCCAGAAATTGAGCAGTGGTTAAAAGATCAAGGTTGTCAACAAGATGAAACACAACTACACTGCTGGCGTATACAAAGGCCGAGTTGGCAAGCGGAATTATCGTTGGATATTGAGCAAATAGTGGTGCGATATATCCAAGCTGGGGAAAATGGTCAAGATATCCAACGCGCTTTCAAATATTCCTTCAGTAGAGAAGATATTGAGCAAGCTGTATTTTCCGGGCCGTGAATTGGGAATTGGGAATTGGGAATTGGGAATTGGGCATTGGGGTAAATATTTCTCCCTTGTCTCCCTTGTCTCCCTTGTCTCCCTTGTCTCCCCCTGCTCCCTGCACCCTGCCCCCAGTCCCCACTCCCCAATCCCCCATCCCTAAACCTTCCCAAATCGCCGCTCCCTTTGCTGATAGGCACACAAAGCGCGGTGAAATTCGGCGCGGTCAAAATCTGGCCAGAGAGTATCAGTAATGTAAATTTCTCCGTAGGCCATTTGCCAGAGGAGGAAATTAGAAAGACGCATTTCGCCACTGGTACGGATGAGCAAATCGGGATCGGCAATTCCGGCTGTGTAGAGGTGGCGTTCAAATACTTCCTCTGATATGTCGTCAGGTTGGAGGATACCTTGCTGGACTTTTTGGGCGATCGCACGGCAGGCTTGTAAAATCTCCTGTCGTCCACCGTAGTTAGTGGCGACAGAAAAGCAGATACCGCGATTATGCTTGGTTTCTTCCATTGAACGAGAAATTTCTGCTTGTAGCGATCGCGGCAAAGCTGCTAAATTGCCGACAAACTGAATTTGCACGTTTTCTTCGACCATTTCCCGCAACTCTTGGCGCAACACTCGCTGGAATAGGGTCATTAAAAAATCTACTTCTTCTTGGGGTCTTTTCCAGTTTTCCGTGGAAAAAGCATAAGCTGTTAATGCCTCAATTCCCCAATCTTTACAACAACGTAGCAAATCCTTGAGGGCATCAACTCCCCGTTTGTGACCCATAATCCGAGGTAGACCTTGGCGTTTAGCCCAACGGCCATTGCCATCCATAATCACTGCAACGTGTTTGGGCAATAGTTCGCGTTTTAAATCTAGGGGCAATTCGTATAGTTCAGTTTGTTGTATTGTCATTTTTTGTCTTGAGAAGCGGTCGAAGGTAATCCAAGTAAACGTGAACCTAGTTTCAGTGCTTTACTACCAATCTGACGACCCAAGCTTAACAAACCAGGAGCAACTGCTTCCCGGTCTACAGTTGGGGACAATCGAGCCTCTAAGGACTCTTTGAGCTTCCTAATGGTGAGTGGCCTATTTAGAGTTCCCCGTTCTGCTAGGGAAATAGAACCAGTTTCTTCTGATACAACGACACAAATACAATTTTCGACTCGCTCAGTAATTCCCATTGCTGCCCGGTGGCGTGTACCCAACTGACGTGAGGCTGTGCGTCCCGAAAGCGGTAAAATTATACCCGAAGATACAATCCGTGAACCACGGATTAAGGTTGCGCCATCGTGCAACAAGGTTTTGGGTTGAAAAATTGTCTGTATCAGTTCTTTAGAAACGTCCGCATTCAGCTTGACACCAGGGACAGAGAAATCCCGTTCATCAATTGGGCCAGTTGTTTCCAAAATTAGTAAAGCTCCTATTCGGTTTTTCGAGAGTTCTTTAACCGCTTCCACAATTTCATCTATTACACTATCAGACTTAGGAATAGTTAGATTGGATGGTTGAAATAATTGCCGAAATTCACCGCGTCCTAATTGTTCTAGAAACCTGCGAAACTCTGACTGGAGAGCAACTGCCATTGCTACAGCACAGCCAATCACTAATTTTTCTAGCACAAAATTTAACAGTGGTAGACCAAACCTGCCGCTTAATGCTGAAGCTAGCATTAACACGATAAAACCCCGCACCATCCACAGTGTCCGACGCTCACTAATGATCACTAGTATCATGTAAGTCAGTGCCAGCACCAATACAATATCCAGAGTCCCCAACAGCAAGGACTGAGACCATCCTAGGTTTGCCAGCCATTGCTTCCACCAATCGTTCATGACCTCTGGGTTACTCTTAATACTTCTAGTCAATAGTCAATAGTCAATAGTCATTGGAGGCAAAAATTTGACTTTTGAGTGTAAGAAAGTCGGAGTCTTCTCTACGAGAGGCTGCGCGTTCACGTTCGCGGAGCGTCCCGCAGGGAAGGGTGTTTCCGTCGTCGAGTCCAAGTGACTGAACCCGCAGGGTTGACTGTTGACTGTTGACTGCGGACTAATTCTTCAATCTTTCCGGTAAGCAATCTTGTCGAATTAAATCTTGATAAGTTTCTCGTTGCAAAATGAGATTTGCTTCGCCATTGGCAACCACAACAGCTGCCGGTCTGGGTAAACGGTTATAGTTGGATGCCATACTGTAATTGTACGCACCAGTTCCCATAACTACGAGAATATCCCCCGGTTCTGTTTTGGGTAGTTGGGCATTTTTGATTAAAATATCCCCAGATTCACAATGTTTACCAGCAATGGTGACTGTTTCTGTAATAGGGGCAGACATTTTGTTGGCAATGACTGTACGATAAACTGACTGGTAAGTAATGGGACGGGGATTATCAGACATACCGCCGTCTATGGCGATGTAGGTACGAATTTCCGGTATAGTTTTAGATGAACCAATGGTGTAGGCTGTCACACAAGCTGGAGCAATTAGCGATCGCCCAGGTTCAGAAAGCAATTTTGGTAAAGGGATATTTTCCACTGCACAAGCTGCTTGGACAATATCACAAATTGCCTTTACCCATTCTTCAATGCTTGGTGGATCATCTGATTCTACATATTTAATCCCCAAACCGCCACCTACATTTAATTCAGTGACATTTAAACCATATTTACCCGCATCCCGTAACCACTGCACCATGACAGCCGCTAAATCTTGATGGGGTTGACGCTCAAAAATTTGTGAACCAATATGAGCGTGTAAACCCACACAGTTTAAATTGGGTTGTTGGCTGACGAACTCAAAAACCTCATTTAAATCGTTGGGATCAAAACCAAATTTGCTATCTAGGTGTCCTGTACGGATATATTCGTGGGTATGACATTCAATGCCTGGTGTAAGTCGTAACATAATCCGAATGGGTGGTATAGACATTCCTGCCAATATATCCACCAAGGTATGTAATTCATACCAGTTATCGACCACAATTGTCACACCAGACTCAATAGCAAAAGTCAGTTCTTCACGGGATTTATTATTACCGTGGAGGTAAATTTTTTCAGGACTTATTCCAGCAGTCAGCGCGGTATAAAGTTCACCGCCAGAAACCACATCAATGCCTAAGCCTTCTGAAGCAATAATCGCATCCACAGCCAGACAATTCCAGGCTTTAGAAGCATAGAGTACTTGAGATGCCCCTTGATAATATTTTTGAAAGCTATCTCGATATTGTTGACAGGCTGTTCTGAGGGTTTCCTCGTCTAAAATATACAAAGGTGAGCCAAACTGCTGCACTAGGGTTGTGACATCACACCCGCCGATGGCCAAGCGACCTTCACTATTAACTGTGGCAGTTAAAGGTAAAAGTTCTTGGTTAGGCGAAATATTTGTATTTACGCTGTCGCTTTGAGGTAAATACTGCACTCCAGCAGATTGAACCCCAGCAGGGTGAGTCGATACCATATTTATATAAATTGTCCTTGTTGAAATTAGGGGCGTGAGTAAGTCTCCCGATCCCAGTTTACAAAGGGTTTGTATTCTTATCCCAATAAAAGTGATTTTATCTTCTAACTTAAAACTGAAATTATTAACCTCAGAGGATCTAAGCGCGATTTTAGAATTAGATCAAGCCTGTTTTGGGGGACTTTGGACACTGGAGGGCTACCAAAGAGAATTAGATAGTCCTAATAGTGATTTACTGGGAATCTTCGCGCCGCACTCTAGTAAAAAATTACTGGGTATGGGGTGCTTCTGGTCGATTTTAGAAGAAGCCCACATTACAATTGTGGCAGTTCATCCCCAATATCATCGTCAGGGCTTGGGACAGGCTTTAGTTTATGCTTTGCTGAAAACAGCTAGCGATCGCAATTTAGAAAGAGCTACCCTGGAAGTCCGGGCTTCTAATCAAGCAGCAATCTCTTTATACCAGAAATTTGGGTTTAAAACAGCTGGGCGGCGACGACATTATTATCAAGACAACGGTGAAGATGCCTTGATTTTGTGGCTATCAGATTTACAAGACCCCTCATTTACTAAAAAATTGTCACACTGGCACAATATGATTGCAACTCAGTTACACAAATATGGTTGGCAGTTGCTTAGTCAATGAACAGGGTGTAAGGGGTGGGGTGTGGGGTGTAGTGAACCCCGTACTTAAAAATAGATTTGATGTTTATGCAACATTTTTATATAATATTAAAGCTCTAGTTGTTTGGTTAACTAGAGCTTTAATAATTAGGATTTTATTGGTCAGACAAAGCCTATTTATGGAGAACTTCTTTATCTTGTGGATTAGGCTCTTTATCCTTGAATAAATCAGCAGTAGCTAATAATAATTCCCGCAGAATTTGTTTAAGTTGACGCTCTTTTCTAGCAATGACTGTACCAGCTTCACCTAGTTTGTTTTCTAATTGCGATCGCTGCTGGTCTACCTGTGTCGCTAAAGCTTCAGCTTGGGGACGCACCTGACTATACCAGTTATTGGCTTCGTCGAGATAATTCTTCACTTCATCAGCACGTCCGCCGTAACGTGCCGCTAAATTAGCACGTACAATCGCTAGTTGTGCTTGTAATTGAGCATAGCGTTTCTTTAATAGTGCTAATTCTTCACTATCTTTGATAGCATTAATCGCTGCATCAATGGCAGTTTTCGTATCAGCAGTTTTTTCTTTACCTGTTTCTGCAATTTCTGCTAAAATTCCATCAACATCTTGTTGAATTTTTTCTTCTTCACTATCTATTTGAGCTTGCAGCTTTTGCAATTCTGACTGAGTTTTCACTATAGATTCATGTCTTTTGGTGTTAACTCCTTCAATTGCTCCTTCAATTGATGCTGTGACTTCTTCTTTTAACTCAGTGCCTCTATCTTGAAGATTATCAATTACCACTGAAACGGCATCTTTGACAATCGCACGGATGTCATGCGAACCTTCTTTAAACTCAGCAGTTACTTGAGCAACTGCTGATTTCACAATTTCACGAATGCGTTCAGTTCTTAACTGACCAGTAGCTTTTGCTTGCTGCAAATCAGATTGTATTTGTTCTTTGATATTAGTCATTGTCAACTCTATTATTTAGCTAATCATAGTTTTATAAGAATATTATGATGTGTATTCTTCAGTTTAGGCACTTCCTTTAGATAGAATTTGGCAGGGTTATAAGCCCAACTAGCTGCGGTAGCATTGATAATATCTGTGTCAGCAATACCTCCAGCTTCACTAATGCCTACTATATGAGAAGATAGGTATTGGTTGATAATTATGATAATTAACAGGAATAATATCCGTGAAAAAAATAATCACATTATTATTTATCATGTTATTTATGACGACTACCTTTGCATTACCTGTGAATGCCGCAGATACGGCCAATGGTGCAAATATCTTTAGTGTTCACTGTGCTGGTTGTCATATTAATGGTGGTAACATCATCAGACGGGGTAAAAACTTACAAAAAAAAGCCCTAAAAAGATATGGGATGGATTCAATAGAGGCAATTACAGCCATTGTAACTAATGGTAAAAGTAATATGTCCGCATTCAAAGACCGCCTCAGTGAGCAAGAAATTCAAGATGTTGCTACTTATGTTTTAGAACAAGCCGAAAAAGGTTGGCGTTAGTCAATTAAAAATTAAAAATTAAAAAACAATGAATCTACCAATAGAAAGTCGCTTACAATTTAGGCCTGATTTAAATATTTGTCGGATATTAAATGGAATGTGGCAAGTATCGGGCGCACATGGCAAAATTAATCCCAAAGCTGCCATTGAAAGTATGTTTAAATATGTCGATGCAGGTTATACAACTTGGGATTTAGCAGACCACTACGGCCCCGCAGAGGATTTCATTGGAGAATTTCGCCGTCAGTTAGCCGCTACCCGTGGACAAGCAGCTTTATCTCAGATACAAGCTTTTACAAAATGGGTGCCTCGTCCTGGGAAGATGACGAAGAAATTTGTTGAGGAAAATATTGATATTTCTCTGCGAAGAATGGATGTTAAATCTTTAGATTTAATGCAGTTTCATTGGTGGGAATATCAAGATAAAAATTATTTGGATGCTCTCAAATATATGGCTGAACTGCAAACTGAGGGCAAAATTAAACATTTAGCTTTAACTAATTTTGATACCGAACATCTGCAAATTATTACCGACGCAGGCATTAAAATTGTATCGAATCAAGTACAATTTTCTTTAGTTGACCGTCGTCCCGAAGTGAATATGATCAAGTTTTGTCAACAGCATGACATTAAAATTTTTACTTATGGTTCACTTTGCGGTGGGTTTCTATCAGAAAAGTATGTAGGTAAACCAGAACCACGTAGTTTTGATTTAACTACAGTCAGCTTACGAAAATACAAAAATATGATTGATGGTTGGGGTGGTTGGCAATTATTTCAAGAGTTATTATCTACCCTCAAAGCCATCGCTGATAAACATAAAGTTAGTATTGCTAATGTTGCAGTCAGATACATTTTAGATCAGCCAGCCGTCGGTGGAGTGATAGTTGGTGCAAGACTGGGGATAGCTGAACATATAGAAGATAACGCCAAAGTGTTTAGTTTTAATTTAGATACTGAAGATAGCGATCGCATCAATAGCATATCCCAAAAATCACGGGATTTGTATGAGCTAATTGGTGATTGTGGTGATGAATATCGGAGGTAATTCGTAATTCGTAACGATGCTCCGCCCCGCTACGCTAACGTAATTATATAGGTGGTTTATGAACAGTGTTCTTCTCGCTGGGAATTTACGGAAGGTGCATCACATTGCGCTAAATGTGAAAGATATGCAGGCTTCTCGGTATTTTTACGGGACTATTTTGGGATTGCATGAACTGACTGGGGAGGAAGTTCCAGCTACTTTAGTGGAACTAGTCGCGGAGGGAAAAGTTGCTAACTTTGTTACACCAGACGGTACAATTTTAGATTTATTTTGGACACCGGATTTAACACCACCAAATCCAGATCCAGAACAGGGTTTTACTAGAGCATATCACCTCGCCTTTGACATTGACCCGCAATTATTTGAAAAAGCTGTGGCAGTTTTGCGAGAAAATCAGATTGCGATCGCGCATGGCCCAGTCAGTCGTCCTACTGGTAGGGGTGTGTATTTTTATGACCCCGATGGCTTTATGATTGAAATTCGTTGTGACCCACAATAGTAAATATGTCAGCAAAAATATTTCAGGTAATTGAAGACGTAATTCAAAAACCACCCATTCCCCACGAACCACATAAACAATCATTAAAAGCTTGGGCAATGTATTGTTTAAGAGACAGAGGGTTTATCGTTGTTTATGCCCAAAATGCCGACTTTGCCATTGAACCTAAAGGTGCAAACAAGCTTTATTTTAAAGTCACAACTAATCAAACTGATGTCGATGATGCTTTTAATTGGATAGTTTGGGATAGCGCAACTCAAACCGCTAGCCTCATTCCAGCCAAGGGAAATTAACGGAGTAGGGGATGGGGAATATTTAACCAAAACTAATGAAAACGTATCAAATCATACTAGATACAAATGTCTTACTGGCTGGTTTACGCTCTCGACGTGGTGCATCTTATAAACTATTAACAATACTCAACAACAACCGTTGGCAATTAAATATTTCGACTACTTTAGTATTTGAGTATGAGGAAATCCTTAAACGAGAACAAAGGCAGTTAGGTTTAAGTTTGGAAGATATTGATAATGTTATTGATGCTCTTTGTGCTATTGGCAATAAGCGTAAGATTTTTTACCTTTGGCGACCATTATTAAACGATCCAGATGACGAATTTTTGCTTGATTTAGCAGTAGAAGCGCAAGTAGATTATATTATAACCTACAATCGAAAAGATTTACAACCTGCTGAGAGATTCGGTATTAAGGTAGTCACACCATTACAGTTTTTACAGACAATGGGAGAAATTATATGACTGACTTAAACGTAAAAATTCCTGAGTCTTTATACAAACAAATAGAAGCCTTAGCAACAAAAGAAAATATTTCAATTGAACAACTTGTAGCAGTTGCTTTATCTGCACAAGTGTCTGCATGGATGACGAAAGATTATTTAGAAGAAAAAGCTAAACGCGGGAGTTGGGATAAATTTCAACAAGTTTTAAATAAAGTTCCCGATGTAGAACCAGAGGTTTACGACAAACTAGATTAAATAAATTCCAGATAAAAAAGTATTCAATATTTAGGCTGTGTCAATTCGAGAAAAACTAAATATAACAAGAACCTTCATCGGGTAGACAAGAGGCAGGGGGCAGGGGTAGACAAGGTAGACAAGGGAGACAAGGAGAGAAGTCTGAGCGGAGGTTTCCTCCGAACAGAACTTCAGGGAGACAAGGGAAAGAATTTTAGATTTTAGATTTTGCGGAAAGTCTGAGCGGAGGTTTCCTCCGAACAGAACTTTCCAAGACGGATTTTAGATTGAAATCCAATCCAAAATCCAAAATCCAAAATTGAATTGCCCAATGCCCAATGCCCCATGCCCAATTCCCAATTCCCAATACTATCTCTTAAAAAATCTTTGACGCATCCGCACAGCAAAACTATTCACCTCTGGTATTTTCATTAATGAAGCAATAACAGCAAATACCAAAATCCCCACTAAACCAGATACGCACAACTGCAACAATTGAATAATTAAACCCTGTGTACCTAATAATTTTTGAGTACCCACTAATGTGGCAAAGCTAGCCACACCAGCTACTACACTACCAGCCGTCAATCCTAAAATTGGTAAACTCCACTCACGTAACGGTAAACCATCGAGACGACGGTGCAACAACCATAACAACATTAATATCGAGCTACAATTTACACCTACTGTAGCTAAGACCAAACCAGGTGCGCCGAAAGGTTTTACCAAAATCCAATCTAGTGCCGCATTTAAGAGAATATTAAAGGTACTGATACGGAAAGGTGTTTGTCCATCACCCAAAGCATAAAATACCCGTACCAAAACATCCCGTCCCAAATACGCAAACATCCCAATACCATAGGCGATAAGTAGTGATGAAACTAACTGCGTAGCCTCCTGTTTAAATGCACCACGCTCATACACTACCTGCACAATTGGCACAGACAACGCCACCATTAACGCCCCCAAAGGCAACATTGTCACAGCAGTTAGTAATAACCCCTGACGAATGCGTAACTTTAAATCTGGCCAGTTTTCTGGTTCTGCGAGTTTGGCGAAAATGGGTAAGAGGGGTAACAAAATAATATTAGAAATAATCCCCAAGGGAGTCTGTACTAATAAATTGGCATAGTTAAAACCAGCCGCCGCCCCCTGAATGGGACTAGCAAAATATAAGTCAGTCGCCACATTAATGGGCATCATCCCGGAAGAGACTGTTGCTGGAGTCATGATTTTAATGACTTCTTGCACTCCGGGGGATTTAAAATCAAACCTGAGCCTTAATGTACCGAGTCCTAGCCGCCACTGTACAATTAACTGCACTACCCACTGAAGAATAGCCCCCGCTAAAGTTCCTGCCGCTAAAACTATGCCACCGATGAAGGCATATTCTGGCTTAATGATGTCTTTGCCATACTGCAAAGCCAATACACCAATCCCAATTACCACCGTCACACTAGATAACAGGGGACTAATAGAAAGTAACCAATATTGATTAGCGGCGTTGAGAGTACCAAAACCAATGCCAATCAATCCAGCAAATAAAGCCATTGGGGCCATAATTTGCAGCTGTTGAATAGCGATCGCTCTTGTTTTGGCATCCAAACCATAACCGACAATATCAACAATATTACCAGCAAAGACAATTTGCGCCACTGTCACCAGCAACAGCACACCCCCCACCAAAGTAGTCACCGTTTCTACTAAGGGGGCAGCTTCTTCTTGCTTGCGCTTGGCTAAAACGCTAATAATCGCACTATGTAACGGCCCGTTCACACCCCCTAGTAAGACTAATAAGAATCCAGGGATGACATAGGCATAACTATAAGCCGTAGCAGCCGCACCTACACCAAAAGCAGCTGCTATTGCTTGCTGTCTAATTAAACCAAATACTTTACTAATTAACGTGGCTGCGGCAACAATGCCAGCAATTCCAGCGAAAGAACGAGAGGGTTTTTGGTCTTGATTGCTCACAAATAATACCCGACAACTGTTGCAGTCTGCATCTCTGACTAAATTAAACCGGAAATTTTGCAGCCTGTCAGGCTAATTTTAAGTGATCATGACCAACACAGCATAGGTTATCTGTGTATTGCTAACCCAAAATGGGAAATATAAAAAACGAACATATTTTGAAATTATTCATAGCCCAAACATCAAAAATACCATTTTGTAAAGACACAATTCATCGCGTTTAGAAACATTGCATCTGAAAACTAAATGTTCTCCCTTTGGGGAAATTAGGTATAAAAAATATCCATCATCCCATCTAAAAAACTGACTGCTATGGAATCCCCCACAAATCCACTGTTATTATCTAACACTGAACTACAAGAACAATTAGAACAACAAAAAACCCTAGCCGGAGTAATTCGTAGAATACGGGAATCTCTAGACTTAGATACAATTCTCAAAATTACTGTCCAAGAAGTGCGCCAGTTGTTAAATGCTGACCGAGTTGCCATCTTCCAATTTTATCCTGAGCGAGACTGGGCAGGAGAATTTATTTCTGAAGATGTTGCACCAGATTGGATATCAGCCATTTCAGCTAAAGTCTACGACCACTGTTTTGGCGAAAAATTTGCGGCTCAATATCAACAGGGGAAAGTACAAGCAGTTGCAGATATTTACGCCGCCGGACTCAGTGATTGCCATATAGAAATTCTCGGTAAATTTCAAGTACGCGCTAACCTGATTGTTCCTTTATTAAAAAATCGGGATTTGTGGGGATTAATTTGTATTCATCAATGTAGAGAACCTCGTCAATGGACAGAATCAGAAATTGAATTTATTCGGCAAATTGCTGGCCATCTGACTATTGCCATTCAACAAGCCCAGCATCTGCAAGAAGTTGAATTACAAGCTGCCAAATTAGCACAAGCAGCCTTGCGTGATCAAGTAATTTCTCAAATTGTTGATCAAATTCGTACACCTCTAGATATTGAAACCATCTTTCAAAGCACAACTCACCAAATTCGCCAGTTACTCCAAGCTGACCGAGTTGCTATATTTCGTTTTAATTCTGACTGGAGTGGTAAATTTGTCGCTGAATCTTTCGCTGAAGGTTGGACACCTTTGGTTGATGTGCAACCTGTAATTAATGATACGTACTTACAACAAAATCAAGGAGGACGTTACGCTCACAATCAGACATTTACCGCCAACGACATTTATCAAGCTGGATTAAGTGAATGTCATGTTGTTTTGTTAGAACAATTTCAGGCGAAAGCTTTTGCTACTGCACCAATTCTTCAAAGTGATCAACTCTGGGGAGTTATCGCAGCTTACCAAAATTCTGCTCCTAGAGAGTGGCAAGCTTATGAAGTTGAATCTTTAATTAAAATCGGCACACAAATTGGTGTAGCCTTGCGCCACCACGAGTTATTAGCCCAAGCTCATTATCAAGCAGAACAACATAAGACCTTAACTGGTGTCATTACCCGTATTCGCCAATCCCTAGATTTAGAGATCATCTTTCAGACTACTGTCACCGAAGTCAGGCAGATGCTACAAGCTGATAGAGTAGCCGTTTTCCAATTTGACCCTCAACAAGACTGGGCAGGAGAGTTTATTTCTGAAGATGTCGCCACTGGTTGGGATTCAGTCGTAGCTGCCAAAGTCTATGACCACTGTTTTGGGGAACAATTTGCAGCCCATTATCAACAAGGTCGGGTACAAGCTGTAGCTGATATCTACGAAGGGGGATTAAGTGATTGTCATGTTAAGATTCTAGGCAAATTTCAAGTTAAAGCTAATTTAGTAGTACCCCTACTCAAACAAGGTAATCTCTGGGGTTTATTGTGCGTGCATCAATGTAGTAAGCCGAGAATTTGGCAGCCTTCAGAGATTGAATTTGTCAGCCAAATCGCTGAAAACTTGGGAGTAGCGTTACAACACAACAAGCTTTTATTAGCAGCCCAATACCAAGCAGAGCAACAAAAGACACTAACTAGTGTAATTAACCGGATTCGAGCTTCCTTAGATTTAGAAACAATTTTTCAAACCTCTGTCAGTGAGGTGCGACAACTGCTACAAGCAGACAGAGTAGGAGTCTTTCTTTTTGACAAGCAAACAGATTGGGAAGGGGAATTTGTCTATGAAGATGTAGCTGAGGGTTGTAATTCGGCAGTAGCAGAAAAAGTTTATGATCACTGCTTTGGGGACAACTTTGCTGCATTTTATGCTCAAGGTCGAGTTAATGCGATCGCTGATATTTATCAAGGCCGTCTTCCCAAATGCTACATCCAAATTTTAGAACGATTTCAAGTCCGTGCCAATTTAGTTGCACCCCTCATCATCCAAGAGGGTGAACTTTGGGGACTATTGTGTATTCACCAATGTAAAGCTCCCCGTCATTGGCAAGACTCAGAAATTGAATTTGTCAGCCAAATTGCTGAACAACTAGGAGTTGCTTTAAAACAAGATTCCTATTTAACACAAGTTAAAATTCAAGCCGTCCAGTTAGCAGAAGCTAACGAACGAGAAAAAGCAATGGAACGGCAAGAATTATTAGCTGCAACTATCGATAAAATTCGTCAATCTCTTAATATCAAAACTATTTTTAAAACCACTACTCAAGCTGTGCGGGAGTTGTTAGAAGTAGAACGAGTTGCTATATATCGCTTTAACTCCGATTGGAGCGGTAAATTTGTGGCTGATTCCTTCAAAGATGGCTGGAAACCTGTAACACAAATGCAACCATTAGTTTTACAAACCTTTGAAGACACAGACGAAGATGATAAATTACCCCGCAATGAAACTTTTGTTCCGATTCGCCAAGGCGAACAATTATGGGGATTATTAGTAGCTTATCAAAATTCTCAACCCCGCTATTGGAAAGATGAAGAAATCAACTTACTCGCTCAAGTCGGTGTACAACTAGGAATTGCCATTCAACAAGCAGAATTACTTGAACAAACCAAACGTCAAACTCTAGAACTGACTCAAACTTTGTATGAATTAAAACAAACTCAAACCCGATTAATTCAGGGTGAGAAAATGGCAGGACTTGGACAACTAATAGCTGGAGTTGCCCACGAAATCAACAATCCTGTTAATTTCATTTTTGGTAATCTTAGTCATTTAAATGAATATACTGAAAGCATTTGTCATATATTACAGCTTTATCGTCAACATGAATCTCAATTTCCAGATATCCAAGCAGAAACAAAAAAATTGGATTTAGAATATATCATTGATGATTTACCTAAAACACTCGATTCCATGAAAATGGGTACGGAAAGAATTTTACAAATTGTGCTTTCATTAAGAAATTTTTCTCGTACCGATGATGCTGAATCTAAATCCGTAGATATTCATGAAGGTCTGGATAGTACATTATTAATTTTGGGACATCGCCTTAAAGATAATGGTCAACATCCAGCAATTGAAGTTATCAAAGAATATGGCAATTTACCTTTAGTTGAATGTTATCCCGCACAACTAAATCAAGTTTTTATGAACCTTTTGTCTAATAGTATCGACGCATTAGAAGAAAAGTTTCAAACTCTCTGGAATAAACATTTACAGATTTCCAAAACTTGCCCGCAAATACCATTAACTATTGGGATTAGTACAACAAATATAGATCAGAAAATTATTATTAAATTGTCTGACAATGGTTTCGGTATCCCCGAAGAATTAGCCGCTAAAATTTTTGACCCCTTCTTCACTACCAAAGAACCCGGTAAAGGCACAGGTTTAGGTTTGTCTATAAGTTATCAAATAATTGTGGAAAAACATCACGGTAATATTAAGTGTTTATCTACACCAGGGAAAGGAACAGAATTTATCATTGAACTTCCCTGTAGTCATAGTAAGTAAATATTTTTACTTATAGCTTAATGACTAAGTGATGAGCGGGACTTATACCGTTTCTTGATGAAGATGCACTTTATTCTTTACTGTAGAGACGTTGCATGCAACGTCTCTACATCATTTATTATTAGAGGTTGTTCTTGAGGCTGAGAAACCGGGTGTTTTAAGTTAGTCTTTTTAGCCACAAAAACCCGGTTTCTGATTTTTAAGTTAAACGAAACTTCGGTCTTTTTAGCCACAAAAACCCGGTTTCTGATTAAGCTTTAAATCACCGACAGCCTAAACTTTCTCGTGTAGAAACATTTGTTACAGGATTAATACCTGCGGCTCTTTCGCATAGTAAAGATACCTGATATCTGTCAATAATTGCGTCTGTAAAATCAGCCCCAGTAATATCAGCATCATAAAAACGGCTGCGGGTTAGAGTCGCTTCGGTAAAAATCGCATTTTTTAAATTAGCACCATCTAAAGTTACTCGATCTACCAAAGCACCTGTTAAATTAGCACCTTCTAAATTAGCTTTTAATAATACGCCCTTAGTCAAAATAGAATTGGTGAGATTTGCACCTTGGAAATTTGTCCCCCGCATTTCCGCCGCTACGAAAGTCACACCGACTAAATCAGTGTTTGAAAAGTCACGATTCTCTAGATTAGTATTACTGTAATTAATTGTATTAACTTGAGAAAAAGCTGGCTGGGGATTGATGATAATCCAAAACCAAGCCAGCAATAAAATTACAATTAAGCTAAATAATCTCAGCAAAAATTTTCTCATAACTTTACAAACTTGATTGATAGTCAAAAGTCAACAGTTCAAAATTCCAAGGAATAACTATTGACCCTCCGAATTTTAGATTGTAAATTTTGGATTTTGGATTACCGGATTGAATCTAAAATCTAAAATCCAAAATCTAAAATTGATTGACTTTTGTACATACGACTACACTCTATTAAGAGTATAATCGCCTCCCTACTACTTCCAATCCTTCCCAATACGGATTGTGATGTCTGATTCTAAATCTCCTGTGGATTTGACTTCAACTAAACCCAATCCTAAGATTTTTTGTAGGTTAATTGCTGCCGAGCGATCGCCTTTTTGTACAATAATTTGAGTTTGACGTTGGGTATCAGGCCAAGCTGGGACAGTGTAAATATTTGTAAAGCCTTTCTGTTTCAAGTAAGCAATAACTTTTTGAGTTACTTGGGGTTGATTAGAAGCATTTTGAATAGCAATTTTCAGCTTAGAAACCGGCCGTGTATCTGGTTTCAGACCAGGTATGTCTACGCCTACATAATTATTCAATAGATTTTGCTGCCCGTTTAAATTCAGCCAATAGCTATTGGGATCTTTACTAAATTTGCTGAATGTACCGGGTAACATGGTCATTTGGAAATTATCCCGCTCTAAGTTGACGGAAAAATTCACCAAAGCCATCATTTCTTCTATCTTCAAATTTGTATCAAAATATTTCCGCATCAGGCGGGTTAATTGGGGCAATCTCGGTAAGACTGTAGGACTATGCAGCCTTTGCAACAAGGCCATCACTAATACTTGTTGTCTTTGTACCCTGGGTAAATCCCCTAAACCTTCCTCACGATAACGAGCAAATAGTTCTGCTTGCTCACCATTGAGAGTTTGCCAGCCACTTACTAAACTGACAGTTGCGCCACTACTAGGATCTTGATAAGACATCGCTTTGGGAACAAAAACTTCTACCCCACCCAACTGGTCAACTAATTGTCTCAATCCACTAGTAGAAATACGGATATAACGGTCAATCCGGGCGTTATTGAGAGTGCGGCTAACAGTCCGTGCTGCTAAAACTGGCCCGCCTTTAGCATTGGCTTCTGAGACTTTAGTTAATCCCTGTTCTGGGATAGCAATCATTGTATCGCTGGGAATCGATAATACCCGCATGGTGTTACTGCTGGGGTTGATTCTGGTGAGCAGCATAGTATCACTTTGTCCAGAAAAACTTTCCGGTGAACCATCAACAGCACCTTTGACTGGTTCAATCCCCATAATCAAAATATTCATGGGTTTGGATATCTGATATTGGGAAATTTTGCTCCAAAGTTCCCCAGGTAGGGGCATTTTCTGTTCATCTTGACTAGCAAATCCCAATTCTTCATCGGTGCGGTCTAGGTTACTCCATAAAGGAGTCCACAGTGCCAAGGTGGATACTAACAGCCCAGACATGATAATGCCTAGCACAGATGTCAAAACCCACAGTAACCAGCGAGGCATAGTTAAGCCCAGCCGATCATACAGCTCATTAGGAATTGCCCCTACAGAATCAACGAGATTGCGAGAACTGTTAGGTGTTTCTACTTCCTGTTGAGGTATAATCTCCATCTCGCCTGCTGATGGCGATGTGACTTGATGATCTATACGTTGTAGTTGTGAAGGTCTAACCTCTAAATCTAGATTCGGTATTGCTTGAGGTGTAACTTGATTTTCTGACCATTGAACCTGTTTAATCACAATTATCTCCCCACTTATCCACTCCCTAAAATTTATGTTAATGCAACCCACCAATCTTGCCAGTGTCAGACTGCACTGTACACTTGAAATGTTCTAGCGTAGGTGTGTATGACAACATGAGTAGTTCTTTGTTCCCAGTAATCCTGGCAGGTGGTAAAGGTGAACGTTTTTGGCCTCTGAGTCGCCAAGACCGACCCAAACAATTTTTAAGTCTTGATGGTAGCTCTAGAAGTCTATTACAAGCAACTGCCGAGCGACTACTTGATTTCGCAGGTAGTTGGGATAACTTGTGGGTGATTACTTCTAGCCAGCTAGCAACAGGAGTGGGACAACAATTACCAGAATTGCCATCTCCCAACTTGTTGGTTGAACCGCAAGGTAGAGATACTGCTGCTGCTGTTGCTTGGACGAGTTTGGAAATTCAAAGACGTTATGGAGATGACGCAATTATCGGCTTTTTTCCCTCTGACCATTGGATAGCTGACCAACAGGCGTTTAAACGCACATTAGATGCGGCTACCCAATTAGCGGCAACGACACCAGCAATTGTCACGTTGGGTATTAAGCCTACCTTTCCATCAACTGGTTACGGCTACATTGAACAAGGTGAACACATTGGTAGCTTTAATGAGCTGCCAGCTTATCACGTCAACCGCTTTACTGAAAAGCCCAACCGTGAGACAGCAGAAACATTTCTGTCTACGGGCAGATTTAGTTGGAATAGCGGTATGTTCGTGTTTCGGGCTGGCGTTGTTCTCAAGGAACTGTATACCCATGCACCAGAAATTATTGAACAAATAGCACAAAAAGGCGTTGATGTCTATCCCCAGTTGCCGAAAAAAAGTATAGACTATGCGCTCATGGAAAAAACCAATTTAGCATATGTTTTACCGGCAGACTTTGGGTGGGATGATTTAGGCGACTGGAATGCCATCGAACGCTTAATGAAACAGCCCGAAAATCCCAACGTCGAGCTTGCTACCCATGTGGGTTTAGATACCCAGGGGGCAATTATTTATGCTAGTAATCCAGAGGATGTAGTTGTTACTATTGGTTTAGAGGATGTAGTGATTGTGCGCGATCGCAATGTCACCCTCATAGTGAATAAAGAACGCACCCAAGAAATTAAACAGATCCTCAAAACCCTACAAAGCGATCGCCGATTTACCGACTTACTCTAAATTTAAATCTCAAAGGTAATATTTAAAACCCCTGGCAGATGCTGAAAACCATTACCTGTATTATAACTTGACTATCTGTGTAGTCAAAGAGGCAGGGGGGCGGGGAGCAGGGGGCAGGGGGCAGGGAGCAGGGGGGCAGGGAGACAAGGGGACAAGGGGACAAGGGGGACAAGGGAGAAATTTTTACCCCAATGCCTCATGCCCAATGCCCAATGCCCAATGCCCAATGCCCAATGCCCAATGCCCATGCCCAATGCCCATGCCCTTAACCCAATTCCCAATTCCCAATCCCCAAAATGTTTTTAACATACACTGTTCCGCGCCAAAGAGAAATTATTGAAGTTGTTCTCCGCAATGGTTGGGATTATATGCGGCGGCTGCTCACGGGTGGCAAAGCTGATGAACCACAATTACCCACCCCGGCGGTGTTAAAAAATATTCTGGTGGATTTGGGGCCTGTTTATGTGAAACTGGGGCAGCTACTTTCTACCCGTCCAGATTTACTTAGTGCTGCCTATATTGAAGAACTTTCTACTTTACAAAACGAAGTTCCTCCTGTACCTTGGGCAGAGGTTGAAATAGTTATTCGCCAACAGCTAAAACGACCTCTAGAAGAAACTTTCAAGCACATTAATAACGTTCCCGTGGCGGCGGGATCAATTGCTCAGACTCATCGCGCTACATTAATTGATGGTCGAGAAGTGGCTTTGAAGGTGCAGCGTCCGGGAATTGATATTACGGTTGTTCAAGATATCGCCTTAATTCAAGGGATTGCTGATTTAGTGGCGCGGACTGATTTTGGCCAAAACTACGAAATCAAATCTATTGCGGAAGAATTTACGAAAGCTCTAGAAGCCGAGTTAGATTTTACACGGGAAGCTGGGTTTACAGACCAACTGCGACGTAATTTATCTAGTAGTCGTTGGTTTGATCCCCAACAAATTGTAGTTGCGGAAATTTACTGGCATCTGACTACAGAAAAATTAATGGTGATGGAGTGGCTAGAGGGAGTACCCATACTGTCAGCCAATTTAAATGACAACAATGGTAAAGATCCAATTGCCGAACGCAAAGCTACAACTACATTACTATTTCGGGCTTTCTTTCAACAGTTATATGTAGATGGCTTTTTTCATGCTGATCCCCATCCGGGTAATATCTTTTATCTGAATGATGGGCGTGTAGCTTTATTAGATTGTGGGATGGTGGGTAGACTTGATCCCCGGACTCAGCAGATATTGACAGAAATGTTATTGGCAATTGTCGATTTAGATGCGGGGAGATGCGCCCAATTGACTCTGCAACTAGCAGATTCTGCACAGCCTGTGATTGTAGCGAGGTTAGAAAGTGACTATGACCGGATGCTGCGGAAGTATTACAACGTCAGTTTGACGGAGATGAATTTTAGTCAAATCTTTTATGAAATTTTGCAAGTTGCCCGCAATAATAAAATCCGCTTACCCAGTAACATGGGCTTGTACGCCAAAACTTTGGCGAATTTAGAAGGGGTAGCCCGTACCTTTAATCCAGAGGTAAATTTATTTGAAGAAATACAACCTTTAATTACAGACTTATTTCGGCGGCAGTTATTGGGGGATAATCCAGTGCGATCGCTCCTGAGAACCGCCTTAGATATTAAAAGTCTCTCTTTACAATCTCCCCGACAAATCGAACTGTTATTAGATCGAGTGACATCAGAAACCCTACGCTTGAATCTTTCCCTACACGGTTTAGACGGTGTACGCCGAACAATGGACGATGCCGCTAACCGCCTCTCTTTTAGCATCCTCGTAGGTTCACTAATTATGGGGGCAGCAATGATTTCCAGTAAGGCACAAACAACACAGTTATCCTTTGTGAGCAGCGTGTTGTTTGCAGCCGCTAGTTTATTGGGATTGTGGCTGATTATTAGTATATTGCGATCGGGACGTTTAAAATAATACCTCTATTAATTAATCCCCTCTCCCCACATTGAAAATCAGCTTTTAATTTGCATATTAATGTAGCTGTTGTGAATTTTGTAGCTTTAGCTTCTCTAACGAGACGCTACCGCGTACCTGTAGGGTATTTGGAATTGATTCCTGTAGGGTGCGTGACGCTGCGAAAGTATTTGAACGTAGTCATCAAACTTATAGCGTCACGCACCAGCCATCAATTGTGACACTTACGTAAGTCCTATCTCCAACATGGCAGGATTTTCGAGTTAAAAATTTTCACTATGCAAATCAGATTTCCTTACCCACACAATAATAAGTGGTTTTAACATTTATATATGTCCATTATAATTGCCGAAAACCTCAGTAAATCCTATCCGGTGGCGGTAAAAGAGCCAGGAATTAAAGGTACAATTACCCACTTGTTCCGCCGCACCTACCGTTCCATCAACGCAGTTGAAAATGTTTCGTTTGAAATTACCCCAGGTGAGGTAGTGGGCTTCTTAGGGCCAAATGGTGCTGGTAAAACCACCACACTTAAAATGCTCACCGGACTCATTCACCCTTCTAGCGGTAGCGTCAGAGTAGCAGGTTATGTACCATTTCTGCGCCAAGCCCCGTTTTTACAAAAAATCACCTTGGTAATGGGGCAGAAACAACAACTACTCTGGGACTTACCAGCACTAGACTCTTTAAAAATTAATGCAGCCGTCTACGATATTTCTGATAAAGAATTTCATCGTCGCGTCGGGGAATTAACAGAAATGCTGGCGTTAGAAGGGAAACTTAACCAACCCGTGCGAAAACTCTCTTTGGGAGAACGCATGAAGGCAGAATTACTAGCAGCACTTTTACACCGTCCCCATGTCTTGTTTTTAGATGAACCAACATTAGGCTTAGATGTCAATGCTCAAGTAGCAGTACGGGATTTTTTACGTGAGTATAACCAGCGTTATCAAGCAACCGTTTTGTTGACTAGCCATTACATGGCAGATATTACTGCTTTATGTCAACGGGTACTACTAATTCACCAAGGTAAACTCATGTATGACGGTAGTTTAGATAGACTCCTAGAACGTTTTGCCCCCTACCGAGAAGTTTACGTAGAGTTAACCCAACCTCTGCCCCTAGAAAAACTCCAAGTTTATGGTGATGTCCAACATTTAGAAGGACGAGCCGTGTGTTTTATGGTGCAACAAGAGGCACTTACCCGTACAGTTTCTCAGATTTTAACAGAGTTAGCAGTCATAGATTTAAAAGTTACTGAACCACCTGTTGAAGAAGTTATTGCACAAGTTTTTCAAGCAGGAATTGTCTAAAACGTACCCAACTGACATATTTTTATGTAGGGTGTGTGACGCTAAGAAACTATTGGAACGTAGTCAACAGAATTAATAGCGTCACGCACCAACCATTAATGCAGACACTTGTCTAATTCCTGTAGTCTAAAAAATTCAACAGTCAATGAAAAAAATTATTAGAAAAGCTCTCACTTTGCTGACAGTTTACTACGCCTATATGGTGGAGTATCGAGCCGAACTAATTTTATGGGTTTTGTCTGGTTCTTTACCAATTATTCTCATGGGAGTTTGGATAAAAGCTTCCCAAGGAGGACAGTTTGGTTTATCATCTGTTGACTTTGCCCGTTATTTTCTCACCGTTTTTGTTGTCAGACAAATATCTGTCGTCTGGGTAATTTGGGAGTTTGAAAAGGAAGTTGTAGAAGGTAAGTTATCACCAAAATTATTACAACCTTTAGATCCTGTCTGGCATCATGTCGCTGCCCATTTATCAGAAAGAGTTGCTCGCATACCCTTTGCCATAATATTAATAGCTCTGTTTTTTTTCTTATATCCCGAAGCGTTTTGGCTGCCTAATTTATCCCAATTCATAGCATTTACTTTGGCTGCTAGCTTGGCATTTGTTTTAAGGTTTGCCATTCAATACACCTTTGCAATGTTTGCTTTTTGGACAGAAAGAGCAAATGCTATTGAAAATTTCTGGTTTTTGTTTTATTTATTTCTATCTGGTTTAATTGCACCGTTAGAGGTGTTCCCTGAACCTATAAGAGAAATAGTATTATTTACACCTTTTCCCTACTTAATTGGTTTTCCCGCCAATATCTTAGTAGGATTACCAGTGGATTTAACACGGGGATTTGCCTCACTCCTCGCTTGGATATTCATATTTTTAGTTGTAAATCGCTGGTTATGGCGTGCTGGATTGAAAAGATATTCGGGGATGGGAGCTTGAATTAATTCAAAATCCAAAATTACGCCTGATGTCAATTAGAAAAACCCCCCATCCAATCAATAGTAGGGGCGGGTTAACAAATATCATTCATGATTACCTTTTGATCTCGCTGAACCCGCCCCTAAAAATATCTAGGTATTCGCAAGGTTTTAATTCACAATTAGACGTAAATTAAGAATTTTTGCTTTTAAAAATGATTGTTCTGTTATGCAGAAAATCAATATCTTGAGGATAAGCCCAAACAGGTGGCAGTTTAGACTCTTGATCAAATATCTTCTTATAAGGATATTCCTCACTAATTAAGCTATCAAAAAATTGATTCATTTCTGGATATAACTGCTTTAAACTTGCATTATTAAAAAATCTTTCGTAGTACAGCGAGTTAATAGCAATGTATTCAGTCTGACGGTTAACTAAAGCTTCTAGCGAGTAGAATTTGAGACTGTCATCTGATTTCTGAGATTCTCTCCACCTTTTAATTATCCAAGAATCTGGTTTAAATTTACTGGTTAAATCCTTTTCAAATAACTTTCCTCTTCCAGAAATAAATGGCATATTCCGAGATTTTAATTTCACCCCTGGTAAGCGATTCCATGTAGGAATATATGCAGTATTTTCTATTGAACTCAATTTAGGTATATTAGTTTTTACCCATTCCTGAGATAGCATACGGGGATCGTCTACAAATCTTTTGCCTACATATAAACTACAAACTGTATTGTAACTAAGGAGAATCACCAAAATTACTGATACAACTGTCTTATAAGGCTTAAGTTTCTGCCAAAATGGAGCAGATAAAATCAGCCATATAGGTACTATGGGCAGTACAAAGCGAGTTTCTAATCTAGGGAAATCACCAAATTTATAGTAGTAAGTAAGAAAAACAATTAAAATTAATAAAACAGGTTTAATGGTCTTTTGGTCTTTACTGGTAGCAGTAATGTAGAGAGAATATAATATTCCTGCACCCAGAATTATTAATGAAGGTAATCCAACAATTTCTTTGATATATATAGAGAAGAAAGTAAAGTAGTTATTTCCGCTAACTTCTCCATTGTATATAGGGGTAGTTATATAGTTATATAAAAAATCTGAAATAAACTGAGGATAATTGATTAATGCAAATGGATTTCCAATTAAAAAACCAATCACTACTGTGAATAAACTTAAAAACAGCTTCTTGCTGAAAATGATTTTTCTCCAAGCTGGTTGATGGAATGATAGAGCATGAGCCAAAACAATGCCAATGCCCACTGACAAACCATTATATTTAGTGGCTGTAGCAATTCCTGTGAAAAACCCAGCTAATAAGTAGTCTGATATTCTACCTTGTAAGTATATACTTTGGATGAAGTAAAAAGATAATAACATCCAAAAAGTTACAGGGATGTCTGCTGTTAAAAAATGTGTGTAAACTATAAAGCCGCTACTAGTCGCAAAAAGCAGTGTGATAATACGGGCGGCAAACAAGCCAAAAAATCTTTTATTTATTTGAAATAATAGATAAATTGAACCCAAGAATAGAAAGACTGTAATAATTCTAGACCAAATGAGAATCACTGAGCCAGAAGTCAGAGAATGTTGAGATAGATTAAAAAGTTTCTCTATAACTTTCAGTGGCACGTAGGAGAAAACAAAGTTGAAATATGTGTGAAAGGGAGGCTTGAGAAAGTCACTAGGGCTGGAGAAGATTTCACCCAGAGAAAAGTTTCTTTTGAAAACCATTTGATCTGGATTCCATTCTTCCACTCTTCCCCAATGGATGCCATACACACAAAAAAGAAAGCCTGCAATTAAAGCTATGAGTAAGTAGGGATCTAGTTTGATGTTTTTTAATCTATGGAAAATAGGCATTTTTAATGTGATTTGTCAATTAAGTTAAGTAAAGATACTGGTGCGATCGCAATTCTTTTGTTCTACGTAAATAACTCATTTTCCCCAAAACAGCTATAGGTGTTTTGAGAACTGCTAATGTATATTTAACTAATTACCACGTATAAAATTATATTTACCACAACTTACGCAAAGAAATGATAATTAGTTGTTAAAGATGCGATAAATCACCTCTTTACATAACCGTTGTGGGCTGGCATTAAGGGTATTACTTTATAATTCATCAAGAGAAAAATACGCTAAACCCAAGCTTGGTATCATAGATAACTAAAATAGGGAAGAGCAAAAAATAAATGAGTGATGAGTAATGAGTAATGAGTAATGAGTAATGAGTAATGAGTAATGAGTAATGCCCATTACTTAATAAAGTATCCGAAATTAATGGTTGGGTATAATTTTGCAGCGTCACACACCCTACTGGCATAAATCCTATTTTCATTTACTAGAAATAGTTCGGAATTTTTGTAATGAGCCTAAAGAATAATCTTGGAGTTGAAAATCAGCAAAGGGTTTATTTGCTAATCTATCTCTTAGGGCTTCATCTATAATTACACCTTTTGATTTATTTTTGACTCCAATAATCATGATGCTGTTTTGGTATCTTGTAACAAAGTTATTTTTCTTACAGTTACCACGTTGAAATTGACCTAAGTTTAATAATCTATAACCTCTGACGCTACGAGTATTTTTAAATAAATTTATAACTAAAGTTTGCAGTTTTTGGGAACGTTCAAATGCTCGGCGTTGTGCATCTGCTAATTTACTATTACAGGAATCTTTACCGACAGAAATAATTTCATTCGGCTCTTCCATGATTTTTTGTATGCCCTGTTGTTCTAAGATTAACTTTAAAACATCAAGACTAATAACTTGATTGTTATTGGTCACTTGAAAATTACTGTTAGGCAGCCATTTATAATCTACTGATAAAATTGCTATGTTAAATTCAGCTACTCTACCTTGACTATCTCGCCCTTCTTGATAGGTAAAATAATCAATCTTGCCTTTTCGTTGTGGAGATTGAGTTGCAATTGGTAATAGGGTGGTGAATTGTGGATAACTTATTGCTACGGAAATTAAACTGACTAAACCGAATGAAACGAGAAGTGCTACAAATGAGGAAATTAAAGGTATTGTTTTTAGTGGCTTGATGGATAAAGAGGGAGGAGAATCAAGCTTTGGCTGAGTAAATTCTATAATTTGGGGCTGATTTGGGGCAATAATATTTTCATGATTAACTAAATTATTAGGTATTTCAATTTCTTGGATACGCTGCAAAATTGCTTGAGCATTGGCTGGACGATGAGTTAATTCTGGTGTCATCAGCCAATCAATTAAATTTAATAAGGAATGTGAAACTTGATGAGCATAACTCCGCCAATGTAATAAATTATGACGTGCATCATACATATCTAGGGGATGTTTTCCCGTGAGTAAAAAAGCGAAAGTACGCCCCAATGCAAAAAAATCTGATTGTAATGTCAGTTTTCCTTGCATTTGTTCTGGTGCGCTATAACCAGATGACATGGTAGGAGTAGTACTACGATTTTGGTAATTTTTGGCTAGTTCTCTAGCTGTGCCAAAATCAATCAAAACTAATTGTCCATCTGGTCGGATGAGAATATTTGATGGCTTAATATTTAAATGTAAATAC
The DNA here is from genome assembly GCF_058172895.1 of Aliinostoc maniaoense. Classification (NCBI taxonomy): domain Bacteria; kingdom Bacillati; phylum Cyanobacteriota; class Cyanophyceae; order Nostocales; family Nodulariaceae; genus Aliinostoc; species Aliinostoc maniaoense. The sequence continues at coordinate 4,920,993 of NZ_CP187952.1, forward strand.
TGTTGATTATGTACTATATGTAAAATTTCTGCTATTTGTTTTAGCCAATTAATTGCTTGTGCTTGGGGAGTGGGTTGGGGGTGTTTTTCTAAACTCTGTTCTAAGTTGATACCCTCAATTTTTTCTAAGACAACGCAGTACAAAGGTAAGTTATTTCTAGTGTAATGTTGAAAATAAGCATCTATTCTGGGAAGACCAGGATGATTGAGTTTTCCTAAGATAACAGCTTCTTGATGAAAAAGTTCTATAGCTTTGACATCAAAAATATTTGCTGGTAGTACTTTAAGGATTTTAGGTGTATTTTGTTCATAAACTTCATAGACTTTGCTAAATCCAGTTGTGTCACTTAATAAGCGCGTCACCCGATAGCGTCCCACTAGTTCTAATTGAGAGCCACAGCTTTGACAAAAGCGGTTTTTTTCGTTGTTGGGATGGTTGGGTTTAGGGCAAACTGGATTAATACAAAGGCTCATGATATAAATTCAAAATTTAAAATTTTATAAATAGATAAATGTTTAATTCGTAATTCGTAATTCCCCTTCCCTACAGGATGCTAACCCGAAAGGTGAAGCAATTTACGTAATTAAGAAATTGAGGTAGAATATGGGTTTGAATGTGTTGGGTAATTTTAGAGAGTTGGTATTAGTACTAGATGCTACTGCGAACGCTAGGTTAAGCAAACGCGATTTTTCTCTGTTAAAGAATAATGGTCTTACTATTCTTTTTTGAGATGAGAAGAATACAAATGAGTTTTACTATTTTGTGAATGTTTATATAATAATAAGATTTGTTTTATTTAAATTCTGCTAAAAAAGTTGCAACTGTTTGGTTAAATGCTTCTGGTGCAGTTAAAAATGGCCAATGATTGCCAGGAATTTGACACAGGCGGAGATTTTTCAGATAGGTTTTATAGGGCTTGATTTGCCAGTCAAAACGATTAAGTCCTTTTTCTGGCTGGATGAATAGGGAAGGAGTGTCTACTGGGATGGTAAAACCAGGTACTTGCATCACGTCTTCAAAAATGCCATCACGAGCGTTCACTGTGAATTTACTACCCCAACTACCATCAGGTTTTTGTTCTATTCCAGCTTGGAATACTTTTTGTTGTAATGTACTCCAACCCTGATATTGATTTAATTGCTTTGCTTGGGCTGCGGCTACTTCATAGCTGGTAAATGGCCCCATACCTTTGAGAAAGGATAGATAACGGTACAATAGGGGGAAGGTTAGCCGGAAGATGCTGGGCATTTTCCAAATAAAAATGGGATCAATTAGCACCATACTCCGCAGACGTTGGGGGTTGACTCTAGCCCAGATAGCAGCTAGTTTACCTGTCCACGAATGACTGACAACATGAGCAGATGACCACCCTAAATTATCCATGAGTGCTTCAAGGTCTGCGATCGCACTTGCAAAAGTATAGTCTGTTTCTGGCTTAGTGCTTTCACCATGACCACGCATATCTGGCGCAACTATATGATAATCTACCGCTAAATAATCGGCTAAACTCGACCACACTAAAGCATGGTCAGCTAAACCATGTAATAACAGCAAAGGTTCTTGACCTTGATTCCACTCCAGGTAAGATAGCTGAATATCAGGTGTTGATAGGGTTTGACGTACAGCCATTGTCTATTTACATCCATCCTTGGAGATATAGTTTCGCAACTATTATCCTACTGCGAAAGCCTTTATATCCCAAGGGTAGAGAAGATGTTTCATTTAACTACGTGAGATGGGTAAGGTAAAAAGACTAGGATTAGTTTGTAGTCAAGACTTTAGTCCTGATTTGAGAACTAAAGTTCTGACTACAAGCCTTTAATTATAAAGGGGTGTAGGGGTGTAAGGGTGTGGGGGAAAGAGTTTTTGATGTGTTCTGGTGTAAGTAGTTTATGATTGCTACTTAAACACTGACTGTCTGTTTATTGTTGCTTGCTGTCTCAGGAGTTTTACTTTGACTATCTTCAGCTTGAGCTAATGCTAATGATTCTTTACCAGTAATCAATCTTGAACCGCGTTTGTTAGTGAGGTAGTTCCATGCCCACTGAATCATGACTACTACTTTGGTGTCAAACTCAATTAAGAAATAAATGTGGATTAATAACCAGAACATCCACGCAGAGAAACCTTTGAGCTTGATTGAACCTAAGTCTACAACGGCGGCATTTTGGGCAATCATAGCTAGGCTACCATAATCAGTATATCTGAATGGGCGCATAGTTTTACCGCGCAGACGTTTTTGAATTAATCTCGCTACATATTCCCCTTCTTGCTTGGCGACTGGTGCGACACCTGGGAGGGGTTGACCATTTTGGTGAGAGAAGTTGGCTAAGTCTCCCACAACGAAAATATTTTTGTGTCCTTTAATGCTTAAATCTGGTTCTACCATCACTCTTCCAGAGCGATCGCATTCTACACCAGTTCTTTGCGCTAAAATATTGCCCATTGGTGAACCTTGCACACCAGCCGCCCATAGTATAGTCTTAGCGGCAATTTCTTTAAATTGATCTCCTTGCTTGACGGTAACGATATCGTTTTCAATATTTGTTACCCTGGTTTTGGTTTGGACAATTACACCCAAGGCTTCTAGAGATGCGGTTGCTTCTTGTGATAACTCTGGGGAAATGTGGGGGAGGATGCGATCGCCCCCTTGCAATAGTACAATTCTAGTCTCTGAGGTGTTGATGTGGCGGAAATCTTCTTGTAGAGTTTTGTATGCTAACTCTGCGATCGCACCTGCTAATTCTACCCCAGTAGGGCCACCACCCACAATCACAAAAGTCAACAAAGCACGGCGTTTTTCGGGATCAGTTTCTTTTTCTGCGGCTTCAAATGCTGAAAAAATCCGGCGACGCATTTCAATAGCATCTTCCACAGTTTTCAAACCAGGAGCTAATTCTTGCCAATTATCTTTACCAAAATAGGAATGTTTTGCACCTGTAGCTACAATTAATGTGTCATATGGTATTAGTTGATTACCCATGATCACTTGTTGTGTTTCGGGGTTAATATCATTGACTTCACCCAGCAACACTTTTGTATTCTTGCTTTTATTGAGTACACCTCTTAATGGTGCGGAAATATCCGCAGGTGATAGCACACCTGTAGCAACTTGATATAAAAGCGGTTGAAATAAATGAAAATTACGTTTATCGATTAGAGTTACATTTACATTTGCTGTCTTTAGTGCTTTTGCTGCATACAGTCCACCAAAGCCACCACCAACGATTACGACCTGATGTGGTTGATGATTCTCAAGTGAAGCTAACATCATAGGATTTCCTTTTGTTAAGAGATTTGTAACTTTTCTTAATTTGTTTGTAACAAATCCGTGATAATTGTTGCGGTTTGATTTGAACAATTATCAAAATAATGAAATTAATGAAGGTTACTATTTTTGGAGTTTAAACTCTACGTTCACTAAAAATATTTGGTAGAAAAGCTTGATTTTATATCCCCAAAGCACTGTTTTATCAGCATCTTAGAGATTTATTGGTAAAGCATAGTAGAACAATACAGATTTGCTATCTGACAACAACTGTGTTTTTATTTCAGATAATTTTTCAGGTTTTGGATTAATTTAATGAGTATTAATAACCAGTTTTTGGTTTATAAATAGGTGAGCAAATGCTCAATTTATATTAAGTTAAATAAATTGCATATATTCAGTTCATTTTGTATTTAATGAACATTAAATAGGATGTAATGAACGACTACATCTCTTGCTCAGAGAGGTTTTAACGCTTTATTGTTTTTGGGAAACAGTATGTTTCACTAACTTAGTAACAATTAATGCCTAAAAACACTGGTTTTTCCTGCTTGTAGCTATTTAGGTTGGTTTTTTACGCTAAAAGTAGCGGCAGAACTAAAATAATTCTAGAATAAGCATTTTTTCTCTATATTGCAGGATAATTACTCCACAAATGGCTAGTTAATAAGTAGCTAATTAACTGATAAATAAAAAATTTACATCTGTCAGTTTTCAAGATATGTATGATAATTAATGTTGAAAATTTTAACTAAATTGTTGTTTATCTCTGCCAAAATTTTGCAATATATATATTATTTTTTGGTAGAAAATTGAATAATTCAGATGTTTTTCAAAAATTAACGTTTATATTTGCAGATTTCAGACATTATATAAATAGTGATGTTGATACATCATATTTTTTGAAATATCACGTCATCTTGAAGGAGTGCTTTATGAAAAGCAGATTAATGATAGTTGTGGCTGGTGTGATGCTGGTTTTTACAAGTAGTATTTCACCCACATTAGCCTTAAATTCTTCATCTGAGCCTGACTATAGAAATGGCTTACAGGATACTGATTTGGGTAATGTCGTTAATACACAAGGAGATTTAATTGCTCAAAGAAGGCCAGTTCAAAGAGTCTTTTATAGAGTCAGGTGTGGAAGATGGTACAGACGTGGAAGATACTGGTTTAGGCGATGTATTCGGTATCGTTGTACGGCTGGTAGAGGTTGCGTAGCTATCAGGAGATATATTCAGCGAAGACGAGCATAATCAAAAAAATTCCTCCTCTTAGCAACCTTAATCATTAAGAGATAGAAAACCTCTGAAATTCTGGTTTAAGAGTTTATACCAATTCAAAATTTACGCATAGTTATCCGTTCGGCTAATGCCTGCATAGTAAAAGCTTGTGCCTAGAAAATTGAAAATTCAAAATGAGAAAAGCCTTACTAATCAACGGTTACTAAATTTGGATATGTTACCTAATTTTGGATAATTGGTATTAGAGGATGTTTGAAAACTATCATTCCTAAAACCAAAATCTTAAAAACCTAACCCCCCTAGCCCCCCTTCCCTACAAGGGAATGGGGGTTTCAAAGCCTCTCTCTGTTTCGGGGAGAGGTTTGGAGAGGGGTTTCTAGTATACTTTTCGACTTTTCAAACACCCTCTTAGGGATGTAGGGTTGATGACACTTGTCATCTCACCCTATTCCCTATTCTTTGTTCTCTATTGAATCCTAAACATTAACTGGCTGCCTATTTTCTGTCGGCTGGTAATGACTACTATTGTTCACAGTTTTAACTGCTAGAGAAACTTCTTGACCTGTAATTAATCTAGCTCCACGATTACGAGTGAGATAATTCCATACCCACTGAATTGTGACTACTAACTTATTGTCAAACTCAATTAAGAAGTAGATGTGAACTACTAGCCAAAACAACCAAGCAAAGAAGCCTTTCAACTTTATAAACCCTAAGTCTACAACGGCTGCATTTTGTCCAATCATGGCCAGACTACCATGATCAGTATACTTAAATGCAGGCAGAGTTTGACCTTGTAGACGTTTCTGCACTAAGGCAGCGACATATTCACCTTCTTGTTTAGCGACGGGTGCAACCCCTGGCAGGGGTTTACCGTTTTGGTGGGAGAAGTTGGCTAAGTCTCCCACAACGAAAATATTCTGATGTCCCTGAATACTTAAGTCTGGTTCTACCATAACTCGTCCGGCGCGATCGCATTCTACCCCAGTTCGTTGCGCTAAAACTTGACCCATTGGCGAAGCTTTTACACCCGCAGCCCATAATACTGTTTTAGACGCGATTTCTTTAACTTCATCGCCTTGTTTAACGGTAACAATATCATTTTCAATATTTGTCACCATAGTTTTTGTTTGCACAACCACACCCAACTGTTGTAAAGATGCTTCCGCTTCTTGGGATAACTCTGGTGCAAAGGGTGGGAGAACTCTATCTAAACCTTCTAAAAGAATAACTTGCGCTTCTGTAGTGTCGATTTTGCGGAAGTCTTCTTTGAGGGTTTCGTAGGCTAACTCAGCGATCGCTCCTGCTAATTCTACCCCAGTCGGGCCACCACCTACAATTACAAAAGTCAACAAAGCCCGGCGTTTGGCAGGATCTTTTTCCCGTTCTGCCGCTTCAAAGGCTGTAAAAATTCTACGACGCATTTCAATAGCATCTTCTACAGTCTTCAAACCCGGCGCAAATTCTTCCCAGTTATCTTTACCAAAATAGGAATGCTTTGCACCTGTAGCCACAATTAAGGTGTCATAAGGTATTGTCTCATCACCCATCATTACTTGTTGTGTTTCTGGATCAATATCATTGACTTCTCCTAGCAACACTTTTGTATTCTGACTCTTTTTCAAAACTGCACGCAAAGGTGAAGAAATATCAGCTGGTGATAGCGTCCCGGTGGCCACTTGGTAGAGTAGTGGCTGAAATAGGTGAAAGTTACGTTTATCAATTAGAGTAACTTCTACCTTCGCTTTGGCAAGGGCTTTTGCTGCATAAAGTCCACCAAAACCACCTCCCACAATCACAACTTGGTGGGGTGGTTTATTGTCAAGTGCATCTACCATAAGAAACATTTCCTTGTGTTACGGACGCTGTAACTATTCTTTACAAATTTGTATCAAAATTGTCACAAAACCTGCTGTTCACTCTGCACATATGAAAAAGTTATTAAAGTGATGAAAGTTACAGTTATTTAGTCAATAACTATACTCACATCATCTTTTTGGGTTTCTAAGCATTTATCTGCTTAATTTTCGGATTTTATGCACTTGTCTGGTTGAGCATCAGTATAAGTATCAATATTGACAAGCTAGATGGCACGAATTAGATTAAGAACAGTAAACCTTTATATTACAAAAGTTTAAATTGGTAGGGAACAGATAACCTCAATACGAGTTTGAACATTCACCTAGATTCACTTTATTGAAACGTTATTAACAGTGCCAATTCTAGATTTTCACTCTGTGATTCTAGATTTGTTTTGGTAGAATCCCCACTGCTATTTAGTGGAACAAATCTAAATTCTAATTTAGACACAGAGTAATAACTAACTTGAATAAAACCAATTCGCAATACCCTGGAGGAAGCAAGCTACGCAATGGACTAGCGTCCCACTACGCTGTAAGCGCAGCTATGCCGCAGGCTGTAGGCAATTCGCAATAGAAATAAGAAAAATTATTTTATGACCTGATTTTTACTATTTTTCATATTGAAAATATGAAAAATAATTTTGTGGTTATAGAGGGGATTATGAGTCAAAAATTGGTAATTAAACCAGGAAATAAAGGGTTAATTGCATTATTAATTGTAGCTACAACTATAACTAGTAGCATTATTGTTTATGCAATGTCTCAATTTGGGCAAATTATCAAAACTGCGGCATCAGATCCTAATCTAGAAGTACCAGAGATCGCGCCGCAAGTTACAGCCCTAGGTAGACTAGAACCAGAAACGAAAGTGATTAAACTATCTGCACCCTTAGCTTTAGATGGCGATCGCATTGCCGAAATTCGTGTACAAGAAGGTGATACAGTCCGATTAGGGCAAGTAATCGCCATTTTAGACTCCCATGTCCAGTTAACAACGGCTGTAGTTCAAGCAGAGAAACAAGTAACAGTAGCACAAGCCAAACTCAATCAAGTCAAAGCTGGAGCTAAAAGCGGCGATATTTTGGCACAGCAAGCTAATGTAGAACGCTTACAAGCCCAATCTCAAGGAGACATCAAAGCACAAATAGAAACCATTGGCCAAATTGAAGCACAATGGCAAGGAGACAAAATCGCCCAAATAGCCAGCATTAAAAAACTAGAAGCTGAACTCAATAACGCCGAAGCAGAATATCGCCGCTATCAACAGCTACATTCCCAAGGGGCAATTTCTCATTCCACCTTTGATAGTAAACGCTTAAGTCGAGAAACTGCCAAACAGCAACTAAACGAAGCCAAAGCAGTGCTGAACCGGATTAACACCACCGCCAGCAAACAACTAACTGAAGCCTCAACAGCACTCAACCGAATTAACATCACCACTAGAAAACAGGTGAGCGAAGCCAAAGCCACACTTACAAGTATTGCCGAAGTGCGGGCGGTAGATGTCCAAGTTGCCCAAGCAGAAGTAGAAAATGCGATCGCTGCACTCAAACGCGCTCAAATTGAATTAGAAGCTGCTTATATTACAGCACCAATAGCCGGTCAAATTCTCAACATTCATTCACGAGTCGGCGAAAAAATTACTAATGATGGCATTGCAGACTTAGCCCAAACCGCACAAATGATAGCAGTAGCAGAAGTTTATCAAAGCGACATCCCCAAAATCAGACTAGGGCAAACCGCAACCATTACCGGGCAAGCCTTTAGGGGAGAACTACGGGGCGAAGTTGCTCATATCGGCTTGCAAGTCAACCGCCAAAACGTCTTTAGTAATCAACCAGGAGAAAACCTCGACAACCGAGTTGTAGACGTAAAAATTCGCCTGACTCCTGAAGACAGCAAAAAAGTTGCAGCCTTAACCAACCTACAAGTACAAACAGCAATTGAATTGTACAGGTAATAGTGTACCCAGCCTGAATCACTAATTACTTATACCAATTTTCTATGAAGTTGCGCCAAATAAATGATGTAGAGACGTTGCATGCAACGTCTCTACAGTACAGAATAAAGTGCATCTTCATCAAAAACGGTATTAGGCGTAAGCCTAGCCGCAGGCTATTACTAATGACGTTAGCGGAGCGGGGCGTTAGCCCATTACGAATTAACCCATGTTGCCTAAAATATTTCTCAAAACGCCATTAGCTTGGCGGCAATTAATGAAAGAAAAAATGCGGGTAGTAGTAGCAGTAGCGGGTATTACCTTTGCAGATTTACTCATTTTTATTCAATTGGGATTTGAAGGTGCGCTATTTGATGCAGCAGTAAAACCCCATCGCAATTTACAAGCTGATTTAGTATTAATTAATCCGCAATTTCAAACATTATTTTCAGTCAAAAGTTTTTCTAGAGAACGACTGTATCAAGCTTTAGGTTATGAAGGTGTGCAGTCAGTCAGTGGAGTATATATTGGTACTGGACAATGGCGCAATCCCAAAACCCTACAAGATCGAGCAATCTTAGTTTGGGGGATTGATCCCACCAGTTCTGCATTTAAGTTTCCCGAAGTCAAAAGAAATCAGGATGCCCTTAAACAATTAAATCAGGTGTTATTTGATCAGGCTGGTCGTCCAGAATATGGTGCGGTTGGTGATATCTTCAAGGAAACAGGTAAATTTAAAACAGAACTTAATAATACAGCCATTGATGTCAAAGGTGTATTTAGTAACGGTGCATCCTTTGCGGCTGATGGTAACGTCATCGCCAGTGATTCTACATTTTTAAGACTATTCCCCACACGAAAGGCAAACCAAATAGAGGTAGGTTTAATTACCTTAAAACCTGGTGCAAATGCTGAAAAAGTGCGATCGCAACTAGCCGCAGGTTTACCGAATGATATCAGAGTCCTGACTCCCGAAGGTTTTGCCTACACAGAAATACAATACTGGGCAAATGGTACAGGTATCGGTTTTATTTTCGGCTTAGGGGTGGTAGTAGGGTTTATTGTCGGGATAGTAATCGTCTATCAAATTCTGTACTCTGATGTGTCTGACCACTTACCAGAATACGCCACCCTCAAAGCAATGGGTTACAGCGATCGCTATTTACTGATCACTCTGCTACAAGAAGCATTATTATTAGCCTTATTAGGATATCTTCCCGCCTATCTTCTCTCCTTTGGACTATATCAAATTACCTTCGCTGCTACCATGTTGCCCATCTCCATGAAATTAGATCGGGCAATCACTGTATTTATTCTTACCATTATCATGTGTAGCGTTTCCGGTGCGATCGCCATGCGAAAATTACGTTCTGCCGATCCTGCCGATGTATTTTAAATTTTCACTCTTGTAAAGACGCGATTCATCCCGTCTGTAAAATACTAAAAAAACTATGCTACCAGAATTTACACCAGTAATTACCGAGTCCCTATCCTCTGCCACTGAACCTGTGATTGCTGTGCATAATCTCAATCACTACTTTGGCTCAGGTAAACTACGCAAACAAGTATTATTTGATATCAATTTAGAGATTCAACCAGGGGAAATTGTGATTATGACGGGGCCTTCTGGCTCAGGTAAAACTACCCTGTTAACTCTCATGGGTGGTTTGCGTTCGGCTCAAGCAGGGAGCATGAAAATTTTAGGACAGGAAATATTTGGTGCTAGTAAAAGACAGTTAACTAAATTACGCTGTCAAATTGGTTATATTTTCCAGGCGCATAACCTGATGACATTTTTAACAGCTAAAGAAAATGTGCGAATGTCTTTAGAATTACATGATCAGTATTTAAATCACGATATTAACGCCAAAGCGATCGCTATGTTAGAACACGTTGGCTTAGAAGATAATATCAATTCCTACCCCGAAAATCTTTCCGGGGGACAAAAACAACGAGTTGCGATCGCTCGCGCTTTAGTTAGTCATCCTAAAATTGTCTTAGCAGATGAACCTACAGCCGCACTTGATAAACAATCTGGGCGGGATGTTGTCGAACTCATGCAGAAACTCGCTAAAGAACAAGATTGTACAATTTTGCTCGTCACCCACGACAACCGCATCTTAGATATCGCTGACCGAATTATATACATGGAAGATGGTCAACTGAAAGCTGACAATGCAGATTTGACAGCCAAGATGCAGTAACATTGTTGCACTCAGATATGAAAAATCAATGTTCTTTTAGCTAGTAACAAATCTAGATGTTACTTTTAGTCAGCACTAGGGAATATTAGACAGTAAAGCGTGATACATAATACTGTTTTTTAGCTATTGGCTGACTCATTCATGAATAAGATTGCTGACTCCGTCATTATCTGTAGCATACTGCTTGGTTTATCCAGTTGTAGTGCTGTCATCTCAAAAGATTCTACAAAATCGCGTCAAACTGTCAAGCAGGCTGATTCTCAATCCCAACAAATTATCAAAATTGGTGGTTCTAGTTCAACTGCATTCGCATTAAAACTATTAGCTAAAGCATATCAAGCTAAAGATAAAACAGTCAAGATTGAGTTTATCTCGAATAGCCAATCAGAAGGTGCGATCGCATCTCTCAAAAATGACATTATTGATATTGCTGGTAGTAGTCACAAACTTAAACCAGAAGAAGATAACGGTCAAATTCAATATCGTGAAATAGCACAAGATTTATTAGTTGTTGCCACTCACAGCAGCGTTAAAGGTGTTACCAACTTATCCACCAAGCAATTAAAAGCAATTTACAGAGGTGACATCACCAATTGGCAAGAATTGGGTGGGTCTAATGCCAAGATTATTGTATTGGATAGACCAGAAGATGAATCTGCAAAAAATTTATTACGAAAATATTATTTGGGAGAGGAAAAGACTACCAGTAAAGCTGTGATATTGAACAAAGAGGGAGAATTAATCGAAACCTTACAGATTACTCCTAATTCTATCGGTGCTTTTTCTTTGGCTTATTCTTTGAGTAATCAATTACCAGTCAATCGCCTCAGTCTTAATGGTGTTGCTCCCAACATAGATAAAGTAACAAGTGGTCAATACAAAATGGTGCGTCATATAGGTATTTTATGGGATAAAACACCTGCAAAATCTACTCATGACTTTATTGAATTTATCTTCAGCCAGGAAGGTAAAGAAATACTACATAAAAATGGCTTTGCCCCTGCTAAATAAATTTAATCATATGCCATGCAGAGATTTTTTAGAAAACTCAGGCTCAGTCAAAAAATTGTGCTACCGCTTATTACTGTCTGCCTGAGTGTATTTATGTTTGGCTTAGTAATCCTAGGATATTGGTTTACAGATAGTCTACAGCAGACTTTCCGCCAAGACATCAAAGATTTTGCCGAACGAGTTTATCAAGATTTACAGATTGAACAACAAATTTTAGAAACTCAAATTGAGCTAATTACCAACCGGGATATGCTCAATCAAGCAGTTGAACAACGTGACCTAGGGTTTCTTTTACAGATATTATTACCAATGAAATCTGTATTGAAATTAGATTTAATCAAGGTAGTAGATTTACAGGGTAACGTTCTAATAGATTTACGGAGTAAATCACTAAATCAAGTTAAACTACTAGATAAAGTAATTACTACTAGTGCTAGCAGTGGAGCGCACTTAACAGATTTAATAGATGTAGAAGGTAGTCAACAAGTTCTGCAAGTAGTAAGTAATAGCATCAAATCACCAGCAGGACTGTTAGGAGGAATGATCATCGGTAAAACAATAGATGATACCCTACTCAAAAAAATTGCTGCGGGTTCGTCCAAACAGCTGATAGTCCAGAGACAAAATCGGGTAGTTGCAACAACTTTCCAAGAAGCAAGACAAGGAACTTGGGAAATTCTTCCTTATGATTTACCTGTGACACAAATTACCTTTCAAAACCAGAAATATTTAGCCAAAAGTATCCTATTCAAAGGAGCGAGTCAGTCTTTAACAACTACAGTTTTATATCCGATTTCACCTCTAGAAATAGCTAAATGGAAACTATGGCGGCGTTTGGGGATGTTGTATGTCTTCGGTAGTGCTATTGTAGCGATTATAGGATTTTTGATTGTGCGGACAATTAGTCGTCCCCTGCAAGCTTTAACTCAAGTAGCACAACGAGTCACCCAAGACTCTAATTTTGATCTGCAAGCCTCCATAACTACTGAAGATGAGGTTGGCATCTTAGCCATTGCTTTGAACCAGTTGATTCAACAAGTTAAGCAACTACTAGCAGAACAATACGAATCACACAAAAAACTGGCAGCTTACAACCAAAACCTCGCACAACAAGTATACGAACGAACACAGGCACTGAACCAAAAAAATATCGCGCTCAAAAGTACTTTACAGAAACTCAAGCTTACCCAGTCACAACTAGTTCAGCAGGAAAAAATGTCATCTTTGGGGCAGTTGGTAGCGGGTATTGCCCACGAAATCAATAACCCAGTCAATTTTATCTACGGCAACCTCAAGTATACTGATGATTACACTCGTCAGCTGCTTTTGTTACTTGAGCTTTATCAAAAGCATTACCCCCACCCAGAACTAGAAATTCAACAAGCTCAACAGGAAGCTGATATTGAATATTTAACAGAAGATTTACCTAAAATATTGTCTTCTATGAAGATAGGAGCTAATCGCATCCGTGAAATTGTCCTCAGCTTGCGAATCTTCTCTCGTTTAGATGAAGCAGAATTTAAAATGGCTGACATACATGAAGGCATTGACAGCACTTTGTTAATTTTACAACATCGGATTAAAGCACAAAATAACCGTCCTGAAATCGAAGTGGTTAAAGAATATGGTGAAATCCCATTAATTCAATGCTTTGCAGGACAATTGAACCAAGTATTTATGAACATCCTAGCCAATGCCATAGATGCTTTAGAAGAGGCTTTCTACAAACAGTTTTGTTCAAACCCTGTCATTCGGATTACTTCCGCCCAGGAGAATAAAAACGTCGTTATTAAAATTGCTGATAACGGTACAGGAATTTCAGAAGCAATCAAATCAAGGTTATTTGAACCATTTTTCACTACTAAACCAGTTGGGAAAGGGACTGGTATGGGTTTATCTATTAGCTACCAGATTATGACTGAAAGGCATGGTGGATCTTTAGAGTGCATTTCATCGCTAGGAAAAGGGACAGAGTTTATTATTACCCTGCCTATTCGTTGATATTCCCACACCTTCAAGTCTATAAGATCGGCTGTCTTTTTTCTTGGCTCTAGTAATCTGCTAACCTAAGTTGACATTGATCCAAGTGAGTAGCAGTAGATGGCGATTATTAATAATTTATTTACAGCCGGTGGCGTGGTTATGTGGCCACTGCTGGGATTTTCGGTGTTAGCAGTAGCCTTGATTATCGAACGAATTAGGTTTTGGGCAAAAATCGTTGGTAAACAAAACCGTGTAGTCCAAGAAGTTCTGAAGCTTTACCGTCTAGATAATGTCGTCAGTGCTGTAGATAAGTTGCAGCAAAATACAGATTTACCTATAGCACGGATTTTTTTAACTGCTTTAGAGTTAGAAGACGCAACCCCAGAAGATTTTCGATTAGCTTTAGAAAGTGAAGCACAAGCTGAGATCCCAATACTAAAACGCTTCCAAAATATTTTTGACACAATTATCGGTTTAGCACCGCTTTTAGGTTTGTTGGGCACGGTTTTAGGATTAATTACATCATTTGCTTCTTTAGATATCGGTGATGTAGGCGGAACAAAAACCGCAGATGTCACAGCAGGTATTAGTGAGGCCTTAGTTTCTACAGCATCAGGACTAGTTGTGGCTATATTCACCCTCTTTTTTGCTAACACCTTCCGAGGACTCTATCAGCGTGAAATTGGCCGGATTCAAGAATATGGCGGACAACTAGAATTACTTTACCGTCGTCGTTATGAACGAAAAGATAAGTTTTGATGAGAAATTATTCAGGTTTTAACCCTTAACTGAGTATATTAAAAAAATAAATTATCTTGCGGAGAAAAGTCTATGACTATCTGGGTAAATGAGCAAATCGATCCCTCTGGAATGATTCACGCTTGTATTGCTTGTTGTGATGAATCTCAAGCTAAAGATTGTCATGAGTCCTTTGAGGGTAATTTGACTGATATACAAAAGGCATCAGGTTGGGTAGCCCGTTTGCGGAAAGTTGATTCTTGGGATGAAGTGCCAGTTAATGCTTTAAAACTCGATTAAGGTAGTGAAAAAATTTACGATCTCTATTGGTTAAAGTCTCATCAAGTCGCTTCTCTACGAGACGCTACGGGAACGCTCCAATTCAAAATTCAAAATTAAAGAATTTTGGGCATTGGGCATTGGCGTAAATATTTCTCCCTTGTCTCCCTTGTCTCCCTTGTCTACCCCTGCCCCCTGCCCCCTGCTCAAAGATTGATTATTTTTTTATTGGAAATCCCTTAATTGGTTTACGTTAATAAAAATTAAAAAATACATTAAGACTTGACAATTTATTCATCATAGTTTGATCAGGAAATAAATTTTCCTGATCTCTTGATGATTTTTTGTAATTATTAAGAGTTATCATCAATTTTAAATAATCAATTACAAATTTGCAGAAACCGAATCAATGTGGTGAACTATTATCCAGTTTATGCTGCAACACCAACCAGTCCCATTAGTTTGGTTGGCAAACCGGGACAAGCTGTTCAAATTTCGATTCATTCCCCCAGTCAGTATATCTGTGCCAACCGCGATCGGATATTCCCAGATTGGCAACAACAACCTCTATTTTGGGTCGTGATTGTTTTACAGCGATCGCAATATCCTTTAGTAAAGATCACCCCAGAAACGGAAATAGAAAAAGAACGTTTGCGAGCCAAATTTATGCGATTTGGCTGTGATTTAGCCTTTAACCTGCGCGATCGCGGTTATTGTGCTGACCTCATCGACCCCCGTACCGGCTATCCCCTCTTTTCTCGTCCTGGTGAAATACCTCACAATGACACAGCAGTTGTCAAAGCTTTACTTCACTACCCAGTATTGAAAAATAAATGTTGTGTATTAGTTCATCCCACTTGGGGGACAGCCGTTTATCCCAGTATCTTTATCTCCACTGCACCACCCATCATTCTGGAATTGGCGATCAAAAGTGTAGCACTCATCCACGGCTGGCAAGAGGAAGGTACAACTTGAAATATATCCTATCAGTGTGTAGACAGGGCGGCGGGGGGAGACAAGGGAGACAAGGGAGACAAGGGAGACAAGGGAGATAAGGGAGAAATAATTTATTTTCTGGAAGTGTCCTAAATTCCTGAATTAATTACCCAATTCCCGATACCGTTCCTGAAGGTCTTTAATAGTAAACACCGCCTCAAATTTTAAGCCAACAGACTCATAAAATTCTGCTCCTCCTTGAAGTCTATCTACTAATGAAATGACTTCATCGACAACATAACCAGCCGCCCTGAGTCTTTCAACGGCTTTCATGGCTGATTGTCCAGTAGTGACGACATCTTCCAACACCACCACCTTTGCACCTTCAGGTAAATTTGGCCCTTCAATATAAGCTTTAGTGCCATGACCTTTCGCTTCTTTGCGAATAATCAAAGCCGGGATTGGTCGATTTTCATAGGCAGAAACTACACTCACTGCCGATACAATCGGATCAGCCCCTAGGGTTAAACCAGCTACAGCTTGAGTCTCTGAAGATAATAAAGATAAGAGAATGCGCCCAATTGCTAAAGCACCTTGGGGATGGAGTGTTACTTGCTTACCATTGATGTAATAAGAACTCGGTTGTCCAGAAGAAAGAACAAAATCACCTTCTTGATAGGCAAGTTGACAGAATAAATCCAGCAGTTTTTGACGCAAAGTGTTGACATCGGCAGTAGCTGCCCAAATATCTGACTGGGTAAGGGTTTCAGTAGAATACGTCATTACAAAACAGTAAAAGTTATGCTACACCAAAGGTTGAACTCATGAGAGTTCTGAACTTAAGCATAAGTTAAGATTTACCCAAAAATTGAGGAGCAAGCAAGATGGGTATCAAATTTAAGTCTCTCTGTGGCTTATTGGTGCTTTTAGCTACTAGTATGGTTGCGCCGGCGATCGCTAATGCTGAGTCAGAAGTACCCAACTATGAAAGCACAAATGATGTATTTGAGCGAGCTTATTTTCGCCACGATCGCAATTTTTATGAAAATAGCACAGCCAAGCGTCAATTAGACTCATTTTTGGGTTCTGGTTCTGGTTTTCGTAATTCTTTCCCGGAAAACGAAATTGCCCGTGATGCAGAATTGCTCAACACTCTTTACAGAGATGTATTGACACAGCAGTCAATGAATGATCCTTATCTACGTACACCTGATTTACCAAATCCCTATAATTCATCCCTACTGATGTCTCCTCGCTTGAATGCTCACAAATTAAAGGTAGGGACAGAATTTCGCTTTGATACTTCATTACAGCCATAGGACTGCTGAGGTGAGGGATTTTTATCCAAAAAAGTTTAGGGTGTGTAACTAGGAGAAACACTAGTGACACACCCTACTAAATCCAGGGTGCAGGAGTTGAACCTGCCTTGGGCGAATTATGAGTTCGCTGCCTCAACCGCTCGGCCAACCCTGGTTAGAACTAAATTGTATCTTATTATTTGCTGTTTGTGTGCGATCGTCAATGATCTTACTGGTTTTTATACAACATAATTTATTTATGTGATACTCCAGACTATGATTAATTAAGTTATCTTAAAGATTTAAGGATAGAGCTTTAACACTCTTAATAGACTCTAGTTAATATAGACCAGCATTCTTTTGCAATAGCTTGTCAGCGATGAAGATAAATTCTACGGTAGTTCTTACTCTGGTTTTGTTAATCCTAATGTTGAGCGCAGGTTCAGTCAGTGCCTTTTTAGGGTTTAGCTTTGGCAGTTCTGCACTCAAAGGTGTGACCACACCAGATGGCCGCCCCACTAGCAAATTTGCTAGTACTAAGTCTAATAGCGCGCAATCGGGAGAAGTGACATTCTTAAAAGAAGAAGAAATTCTCAAAAATGTGAAGGCGCGAATTGAAGGTAAAGCCAAGGCTGCTAAATCAAATCAACTAGATGAAGACGATGAGGAGATTAACAGCAGCAAGCAGAAGCAAAAACAGAAGTCTGAGACGGTAGCGGAAGAAAAACTCCAACCCGGATTTCCAGTGACTGCCGAAAGCGAAGGCGTAACTTTTGCAGTGCAGTCAGCTCGTTATTCTGGTGGTGATTTACTCCTAAGAGTCAAAATGCAGAACAAAGGGGCTGATTCTGTGCGCTTTTTGTATAGTTTCTTAGATGTTACTGACGATAAAGGTAGAACTCTCAGTGCTAGCACCGAGGGTTTACCAGCAGAACTACCAGCCAATGGTTCGCCATTTTCTGGTACAGTCAGCATCCCTACAGCTTTATTAGATGATGTCAAGAAAGTATCCCTCTCTTTGACAGATTATCCTGATCAAAAACTGAAGCTAGAGGTATCGAATATTCCCGTAGATAGATAGGAATTGGGGAGGCAGGGGGCAGGGAGCGGGGGGAGACAAGGTAGACAAGGTAGACAAGGTAGAGAATAACTCTTGAATTTTGAATTTTTCTGCCCAATGCCCAATGCCCGATGCCCAATGCCCAATAGGAATAGTGTTGTATGAGCTGTGGCGGTGAACGAATTTCCTAGTTTGAGTTTGACAGATGTGGGGCTGCGGTTGTTATCAGTACTACTGCTGATTTTAATCAATGCTTTTTTTGTAACAGCAGAATTTTCTATAGTGACAGTGCGACGATCGCGTATTCATCAGTTGGTGCAAGCAGGGGATGTGCCAGCGATCGCGGTCGAATCACTGCAACGTAGTATTGATAGAGTATTATCAACAACACAGTTAGGTATTACCCTTTCTAGTTTGGCTCTGGGGTGGATTGGTGAAAGTTCAATTGTGGTAGTGATTGGTTCATGGCTGAAATCTTTGCCTGTACCTGTCAATATAAATAATGCAATCGCTCATTCCCTCTCAATTCCTCTCACCTTTTTTTTAGTCGCCTATCTACAAATTGTTTTAGGGGAGTTATGTCCTAAATCAGTAGCTATGCTGTATTCTGAACAGTTAGCACGTTTTTTAGGGTCTTCCTTTAAAGCGATCGTGCGGTTTTTCAGCCCCTTTATCTGGATTCTCAACCAATCCACTAGTTACCTGTTGCGACTATTTGGAATAGAATACACAGGTCAAAGCTGGAGGCCACCCGTAACTCCTGAAGAATTACAGCTAATTATCTCTACAGAATATGAGTCTACCGGCTTAGAAACCACAGAAAGAGAACTGCTGAATAATGTTTTTGAATTTGGTGATGTCACAGCCCAAGATGTGATGATTCCCCGTACCGGTATTGTCTCTCTATCTAAAGATGCTACTTTTGAGACTTTACTACAGGAAATGCTCTCTACTGGTCATTCTCGTTATCCCGTTATTGGTGAATCTTTAGACGACATTCGGGGAATTGTTTACTTTCGAGATTTAGCCAAACCCTTAGCTACAGGGCAACTCCATTTACACAGCCAAATTCAAGCTTGGATGCGTCCCACTCGCTTCGTACCGGAAATTACCCCGCTAAGTGAACTTTTGCCCATGATGCAGCAGGAAAAACCAGCTATGGTCATAGTTGTGGATGAATTTGGCGGAACGGTAGGACTTTTGACAATTCAAGACGTAATTGCGGAAATTATTGGTCACGCTGGAGAATCCCAAACCAGTGACGATTTACTCATTGAGATGATAGACCCCCAAACATTTTTGGTACAAGCCCAAGTTAACTTAGAAGACCTCAATGAAGTTTTACATCTTAATCTACCTTTAACCAAGGAATATCAAACCTTAGCTGGTTTTTTACTCTACCAATTGCAGAAAATGCCCAACATTGGTGAAATCTGCCGTTATGAAAACTTGGAATTTACCGTTGTATCTGTTGATGGGCCGCGTCTGCATCAGATTCAATTGCGACGATTTGAGGAATAGAGGGGGCAGGGAGCAGGGGGCAGGGAGCAGGGAGCAGGGTGCAGGGTGCAGGGGGCAGGGGGCAGGGAGCAGGGGGCAGGGAGCAGGGGGCAGGGAGCAGGGTGCAGGGGGAGACAAGGTAGACAAGGTAGACAAGGTAGAAAGATTTACCCCAATTCCCAATTCCCAATGCCCAATTCCCAATTCCCAATGCGCAATTTAAGCATAGGGTAATGGATCTTGTAATCCTAATTCTCGGAAAGCGGCTAGTCGTAAACGGCAAGAATCACAGACACCGCAAGCTACATCACCACCGGCGTAGCAAGACCATGTTAGTTCCCAAGGAACTCCTAATTGGTTGCCAAGTTGAATAATTTCGGTCTTTTTCAGTTCCAGCAATGGGGCAACGATTTGGATTGGTTGTCCGATGCGTCCTTGTTTAGTTCCGAGTCGGAAAACTTCTTGCATGGCTTGGATATAATCAGGACGACAGTCAGGATATCCTGAATAATCTAAGGCGTTGACTCCAATGTAAACTCGTTCAGCTGCGATCGCTTCTGCATAGGCTAGAGCAAAACTTAAAAATATTGTATTCCGTGCAGGTACGTAGGTAACAGGAATATTTTGTGACATCTCATCTAGAGAACGGGCTTGAGGTAGAGCGATCGCATCGTCAGTCAATGCTGAACCACCCCATTGCCTTAAATCAAAGTTTACTAGCTGATGTTGTACAACCCCAGCTGTTTGTGCCACCAGTAAAGCTGAATGTAACTCTCGGCGATGTCGCTGTTGGTAATCAAAGGACATCGAGTAACACTCACAACCATCAGCCTTGGCTCGGTAAAGAATTGTGGAAGAATCTAATCCCCCAGACAACAAAATTACAGCTTTCATTTGCGTCGTTAATTTTGAATTTAAATCGCTCAATCAAAATTACCCCTAAGAACTTGGTTTTCCTGATTAGCATCCGTAAAAATCATTGGACAAATCTGTCAGGAATGCAAATAATTATCCAAAAATCATCAGGGTATAACTGTGGTAGACATCTTAGATAAATCTTTTTTTATGTCAGTATTCCAGTATGATATTGTTGTTAATTAATCTGTAGTTTTCCTCACAATGGAATTGCTAATCTTTCATCCAGATCAACTATTATCTAACTGTCTTTTAAAAATTCACACTTAGAACTACTGAAGTTTTAAAGGTAATAAAAAGGCATATTTCGGTTTGTGTAAACCAGGAAAACCGAACAATTCAGCAAAGTCGATACAAAAGACAGCGAATTACGGGAACTGATTACAAACTTTGAAATTCTTCATAAACAAGGCCTCTATGTTACCATCTGGATGGTTTTAGACGGAGCATAACTGGCTGTCAAGTATAAACGCCAACGGCCATAGCGTCTCTAAATTTGGTGGTTGAGGAGAGAACAATAGTGCAAAATAGCATGTCAGTGGCAGAACCAAATTCATACACACAGCGCAACCAGCCACGACCGATTCGTATAGGTGTAATCGGCGTAGGTAACATGGGACAACATCACACCCGCACACTGAGTTCAATGAAGGATGTTGAACTAGTCGGCGTATCAGATATTAATGTTGAACGAGGCTTAGAAACCGCTAGTAAATACAAGGTGCGTTTTTTTGAAGATTACTGTGACCTACTCCCCCATGTAGAAGCGGTGTGCATAGCTGTTCCCACTCGCTTGCATTATGCTGTGGGCATCAACTGTCTTTTGGCAGGCATTCATGTTTTAATTGAAAAGCCCATCGCTGCTAGTATTTCGGAAGCAGAATCCTTAGTGAATGCTGCGGCTGAATCTCAGTGTATCCTGCAAGTAGGTCATATTGAGCGATTTAATCCCGCCTTCCGCGAACTGCACAAGGTGCTACAAACAGAAGAAGTTCTAGCACTGGAAGCTCATCGCATGAGTCCTTACTCAGACAGAGCTAATGATGTTTCAGTCGTGCTAGATTTGATGATTCACGACATTGATTTGTTGTTGGAACTAGCAGGTTCACCAGTCACCAAATTGACCGCTAGCGGCACTCGCTCCTTAGACTCCGGTTATTTAGATTATGTGACTGCTACCTTGGGATTTGCTAATGGCATTGTTGCCACTCTGACAGCCAGCAAAGTCACACACCGCAAAATCCGCCGTATTGTCGCTCACTGTAAAAACTCATTTACTGAAGCAGATTTTCTCAAAAATGAAATTTTAATTCATCGTCAAACAGCCGCTAATTCTCTTAACGATCATAAGCAAGTGTTGTATCGGCAAGATGGTGTGATTGAAAAAGTTTATAGTACTAATATTCAACCCTTAAGTGCAGAATTAGAACATTTTGTCAACTGCGTACACGGTGGTAATCAGCCTTCTGTGGGTGGTGAACAAGCACTGAAAGCTTTGAGATTAGCTAGTTTAATTGAGCAGATGGCTTTGGAAGAACGGGTATGGAATCCGTTAGATTGGGAATCTGAATCGAGAGTGCAATCATTAACTCCCACAGTGTAGACAAGTCCCCAGGTAAAAGGCAAAAGGTAAAAGTCAAAAGTAAAAAATTTGACTTTTACCTTTTTAGTTTTTAGTTGTTCGTAGTGAGGACTTTAGTCCTCAAAAGCTTAAGGACTAAAGTCCTTACTACAAACCTAACTTACAAGTTTTTAAGTAAATATTCTATGTTATGTCATCAGATTGGATCAAAAATATTATTGAATCTTTGGGCTATGGAGGAATTGCCCTATTGATGTTTGTGGAGAATTTGTTTCCGCCAATTCCTTCAGAATTGATTATGCCACTAGCAGGGTATGCAGCCAATCTACCCAATTCCCATCTCAATATCTTGGGTGTGTTTTTGTCGGGATTATTTGGTTCTGTGACTGGCGCACTAATTTGGTATTATCCCGGTAAGTTTTTAGGTGAAAGGCGGTTGAAAATCTGGGCGAGAAAGTATGGCAAGTGGATTAGTGTATCTAACCGGGATATTACCAAAGCCAAGCGGTGGTTTGATTATCAAGGTAATAAAGCCGTGTTGATTGGTCGTCTAGTGCCAGGGGTGCGGACTTTGATTTCCGTACCAGCAGGGATGAGCAATATGCACTTGCTACCATTTTTATTTTATACAACATTAGGTAGCGCAGCTTGGGTTGGTTTGCTAACATACTCAGGATATATATTGGGTAGTCAGTATGAACTGGTGGATAAGTACCTAGCCCCTGTATCCAAAATTGTACTTGGGATTTTGGTTTTAGCATTTGTCGGCTGGATACTCAAACGTAAGGCCAGAAACAGGAGAATTTGAAAAACAGTTACTTTTAGTTGGCAACTGGGGGTTACATCTGGTAAAAATTCGCCTACACTATGCCCAATAATAGTGAAGAAAGCGATCGCCTAAATTTTATTAAAACTTTAAAATTTGGCGTATTTGTAGTTACACTTGACGAAGCTGAAAATTTCTGGTATCCCGCATATTTGTACGATAGGCATGGTAACTTTTTACAGTTAAGTAAGGACTAGGAGCTTGTATGACTGACCAACCTTCCGCCGCTACCCCAATGAATGCTGCTGCTATCCCTCTCAACAGGGTGACAGCATCTACCCCCATCAATACCACCACAGTACCTAAATCTAATAACGGTTTGGGCAAATCTATTCTCAGTGTCGATTTGGGCAGAACCTCCACAAAAACCTGTGTGAGCCGTGAACCCAACAATGTCATGTTCGTACCTGCCAACGTTAAGCAAATGTCCATCGAACAGGTACGCGGTGGCGTGTTTGAAGCTCGCGCTACCGACCCTCTGATGGATTTATGGCTAGAGTATCAAGGCAAAGGCTACGCCGTTGGTCAATTAGCAGCAGACTTTGGGGCTAACTTAGGAGTTGGCCAGTCCAAAGTAGAAGATGCTTTAGTAAAAGTTTTGTCCTGTGCTGGCTACTTTAAACTCAAAGATGAAATTTCTGTAGTTTTGGGTTTACCTTTCCTCTCCCTAGAACAATTTGAACGAGAAAAAGCTCAGTTAATCAGCCAAGTCACCGGGCCCCATGTGTTGAACTTCCGTGGTGAATCTTTATCTTTGAATATCACCAAAGTTTGGGTAATGCCAGAAGGCTATGGCAGTTTGTTATGGTCAGAAGCCCAACCCAAAAAAGGCGGAAGCAGCCCTGATTTTACAAAAATATCGGTGGCAATTGTAGATATCGGACACCAAACCATTGATTTACTCATGGTAGATAACTTCCGATTTGCTCGCGGTGCTTCCAAGAGCGAAGACTTTGGTATGAGCAAGTTCTATGAAATGGTAGCAGCCGAAATTGAGAGCGCAGATAGTCAATCTCTAGCTTTGATTTCTGCCGTCAACAAACCCAAAGGCGATCGCTTCTACCGTCCCAAAGGCGCAAGCAAGCCTACCAACCTAGATGACTTTCTCCCCAACTTAACCGAGCAGTTCTCACGAGAAATTTGCAGCCGTGTGTTAGCTTGGCTGCCAGAACGTGTCACCGATGTGATTATCACCGGTGGCGGTGGCGAATTTTTCTGGGAAGATGTACAACGTCTACTCAAAGAAGCCAAAATTAACGCCCACCTATCAGCTCCTTCTCGACAAGCTAACGCTTTAGGGCAGTATATTTATGGAGAGGCGCAATTATCCGCCAGTCGCTCTTCTAGGGCTTAAACAGAATGTTCCAATGGTCAAAAAAAGTAGTTAAATCGGTTACGTTCAACCCAGAGGTCGCTGACGAAAGCTTGTTAGCGGTTGTAGAAAACTATCTAGAAAAACAACCAGACAAAACTTTCAGTGACCTCTGTAAAGAAGCCTTGTGGCAAACTCTATGCGTACCGGAATCTGTAAAACCTGGTTTCAACACGGCAGCAACAGGCGCGGTTGAACAAAAAATCGATGACCTGCAACGTCAAGTAGCTGACCTTGAGGAACGTTTTTTTGCCAAAGAATCAAATCGTCTAGAAGCACTAGAACGCCAGGTATTGCAGTTAACGCAACAACTGGCGCATCTCGCTATCACGGTGACAGAGCGACCCGTGATTTATTCTTCCCCTCCACCTGCACCAGCAGTAGAAGCAGTTAATCCTAGCACTACTACAACTACCAATACGAATACCACTAGTTATCCTGTTAACCCTCCTGAAGAAGTTGACCCCTTAATTAGTCGTTTAAGTCAGTTTCTTGATGATTTTTAAGAAAACATCATAAAAAAACTTCAGGAACAGGGCATGGGGCATTGGGCATGGGACATTGGGCATGAGTCCCTTTTGTTACCTGCCCAACTGTACAAATGCTAAAATCCTCAAGTGTATGCTGAGGATACCGAAATGCCAGTTATAACTAGCCCAATTAAGTTTGGTACGGACGGCTGGAGGGGCGTGATTGGTGATGAGTTCACCTTTGAACGTCTGGCTTTAGTCGCACCAGTTGCAGCAAAAGTATTGTATGATACATACTTCTCGACGGTGGGTAGCCGCACAATTATTGTGGGTTACGATCGCCGATTTATGGCCGAAGAATTTGCCCGTGTTGTCGCCAATTCTGTCACCGCAGTCGGTTTTGATGTACTCCTAAGTGAAAGTTATGCCCCAACCCCGGCTTTTAGTTGGGCAGCTAAACAACTCAATGCTTTAGGGGCATTAGTGATTACAGCTAGTCATAACCCAGGGGCTTATCTAGGATTAAAAGTCAAAGGTTATTTTGGTGGTTCAGTTTCACCAGAAGTCACAAAAGATATAGAAGCACTGTTATCCACAGGTGTAACACCAATAGCTACCCCCGGTAAGTTAGATCAGTTTGACCCTTGGCCGAGTTACACCCAAGGCTTAGAAAAAAAAGTTAACATTACCAAACTCAGGGAAGCGATCGCCTCTGGTAAACTCACCGTATTTGCTGATGTGATGCACGGTGCAGCCGCCAGTGGTTTGGGTAGATTATTAGGTGAACGCGTCCAAGAAATTAATAGTAGCCGTGATCCTTTATTTGGTGGTGGTGCGCCTGAACCCTTACCGAAATATCTTTCCGAACTTTTTGATGTGATCAAAACTCATCGTGATAGCCATCCATCAGGTTTAACAGTCGGCTTAGTCTTTGATGGAGATTGCGATCGCATTGCTGCTGTTGATGGTAATGCCAATTTCTTGAGTTCCCAAGTACTCATCCCGATATTAATCGACCATTTAACCCAAAGACGCAACTTTACAGGGGAAATCGTCAAAACCGTCAGTGGTTCAGATTTAATTCCCAAGGTAGCAGAATTACATAACCTGTCTGTATTTGAGACACCAGTGGGTTACAAATATATTGCGGATCGGATGTTAGCTGCACCAGTCTTGTTAGGTGGGGAAGAATCGGGAGGTATTGGTTATGGTAGCCATATACCCGAACGAGATGCCCTATTATCAGCATTGTATGTTTTAGAGGCGATCGCTGAATCTGGGCAAGATTTAGGTGATTATTATCGTCACCTACAACAGCAAACAGGCTTTAGTTCTGCTTACGATCGCATTGACTTACCCTTAGCCAGCATGGAAGTTAGGGCGCGTCTTTTGCAACAACTAGAAACTCAACCCTTAACAGAAATTGCAGGCAAAGCCGTAATTGATTGTAAAGCCATTGACGGCTACAAATTCCGCCTTGCTGACAATAGCTGGTTAATGATCAGATTCAGTGGTACAGAACCAGTATTAAGACTCTACTGCGAAGCCTCTACCATCGAAGAAGTACATAAAACTTTGGCCTGGGCGAAACACTGGGCAGAGTGAAGAAGGTAGAGGGCAGGGGAGCAGGGGGCAGGGGGCAGGGGGAGACAAGGGAGACAAGGGAGACAAGAGAGAGAATAACTTATGCCCCATTCCCAATGCCCAATGCCCTATTCCCAATGCCCAATATCAACTTACGATTAATGACAAATGACAATATTAGTAGTAGCTACAAGTAATCCGGGTAAGTTGCGGGAAATGCAAGCTTATCTTCAAGATACTGGCTGGGAATTACAACTGAAGCCAGAAGAATTAGAAATTGAGGAGACGGGCGATACTTTTGCGGAGAATGCTTGTCTCAAAGCTTCACAAATTGCTCAAGCAACAGGACATTGGGCGATCGCGGATGATTCTGGTTTACAGGTAGATGCTCTCAACGGCGCACCAGGGGTATATTCTGCCCGTTATGGAAAATCTGACTCAGATCGGATTGAGCGATTACTGAGGGAATTAGGTAGTGAAGTTAACCGTAAAGCTCAGTTTGTCTGTGTAGTAGCGATCGCCTCTCCTGATGGTAATATTGCTATCCAAGTTGAAGGTATTTGTCCTGGGGAAATTCTTCATGCACCCCGTGGTGATGGTGGTTTTGGCTACGATCCAATTTTTTACGTTCCAGAGAAGCAATTGACTTTTGCTGAAATGACACCACAATTAAAGAAATCAGTTAGTCATCGGGGTCAGGCTTTCTCTACTTTACTTCCTCAATTGGCAAAATTACACAGATAATTCCGAAATTAAGTAAGAAATACTAAAAGCAAACATTGCCAAAATGACTGGAATTATCGTGGTTGGTTCTAGTTTCCGTGTCTGAAAAACTTCTATCAACGACACGGGAACAATCACAGGCCAAAAAATAGTTGTGATTAAGAACATCACAAAAGATAAAAATTTATCTTCAGGAGTTGAATGAGGGTGACGCAAAGTAAACTGTAACCAGTTAGCGAAAAAGTAACAACTCATCAACAGATAACTAATCACTAAGGTTAATTGTATTTGGTGCATTGGGATTACTCCTCAAGCTTTTTGATATTTAAACAATAATGGGCATCGAGTGATTAAACAATGTATTTAATAGAAAAGAATCTGATATTTAGAAGTAATCTTTATATGCCTTTGTAGACAAATATACTGATAGAAATATACTATTTTCAAGTCAGATAAATACTATGATAATTCCGAAAATATCTGAAACTGTAATTATACTTAAATTGTTCTCAGAGGATGTTTAACAAGACTTACGCAAGTGCCGTAATCAATGCTTGGTGCGTGACGGTATAACTATCATGACTACATTTAAATACTTTCACCGCTTCACACACACTACATACATAAAAAATATGCCAGTTGCGTCAATTAGTCTTGGGAATGATTCTGAGGAAATAAAACAGCGATCGCAGCGTAACCAGATACAGTAATTAAACTGACTAAGAATGTAGCTAAAATTAAGGTAGACATAGAAGTAAGATGACCATCTAGTCCTCAAGAAAGTATCTTGTTTTTAACCTAACAGTTCGGTATGACGTAGATACAACCAGGTTATGACAATTTCTTGTATGTGAAAGTGTAGGGGTGTGGGGTAGGCTGTTGACTCTGTACTTTTTTTAGGGGTAAAAGTTCATGCAGTTTCTGTGTCTTCGTAATCAGGAGAAAATAATATTTTTCGTTTCGAGAGCGAAGACTGACCAAAAACCTGAAGAAACCATGCTTCAACATCAGCAAAGCTAATATTTAAAAGTGCATTTTTAACAACAGTAGTTGTTAAATCCATAGTCGATAGACATATGGTTAGTAGCATTTGACTGATTTCTTTAAATGGACAGCGAGCAGAAAATTGCTTGTATTTTCCAAAGAGTGATTCAATGACATCAGAAGTAGCCAAAAAAGTACCTTCATGCTTGATTTTGTTACATTGAACAGCTAGATAACCCAAAATATCTTGCTGAAGCTTCTGGAGACAATTATCATCATAATTATCTTGATTATTTGCGAAATGCACAAGAGAATCATGATTGATTCCTGATTGTTTAAGCTCAGTTTCGATACGGCGTGTTAGCAATACCATTTGATTCCATTTAATTAAATCTGATTGATAATCATTTAACCACCCCAACTTATCTCTGACTTTTTGATAAATCACTGTGGGGGCAATATCTGGAATCAGGCTAATTAGAGTTTCCACTGATGAGTTTAATAACTTAATTCCCCAATTAGTTAGCCTTTCAATATTAAAATAACGACATTGAGAACGCTGTGATGGCGGAGCTAAAAAAGATAATTCTGTTTGCTGTAATTGCTGCCTACATATGCTACACTTTTGGATAAATGATTGATATCTCTTATCTGATTCTAATTGATATTTTAATAGTAATGCCATTGCGTGAGTCACATCATGCGTATAAATTACCTCTGGATTATTTTCTTGATATAGCTTGATTCCACGCGCTAGGTCACTACTATTATCTGCAACGATTTGTCTTGGTACTCCCACCCTTTGGCTAATTTTATCTAATTGCTTTTCTATGATTTCTCCTTTGGTAGACTCCATTATTTCTATTGCTAGTATTTCTACGTCTTTATGTGATAATCCCCTCTTTTCCTCAATTACATTTGATAATAAGTATTCCTGTGACACCCCTAGCACAACTAAAGCTTTATGTTTTCCCAATGCTAAAGTAAAATCCACAATGTAAATCCAATCCCTGCGATACTCTTTTTCTCTTTTTAACTCATATATTGCTATTCTTCCTAACCATTTTCTAATACAGCTAAAGCTAGGAGTTGCCTGTGATTCACAATCATTAAATAATTCAAAAACTTTCTCTACACCTCTAAAACTAATCCCACTGTTGATTAACAAATGTATCGCTTGCTGAATTGTTTTTACATCATAATAGTGACCCTTAATCTTTAAGTCTGTTTCACCCATCTCCGATTCTATGTCGGCTGATTGGTTTTCGATTTCTGCTTTTTTTCGCTCTCCTCCTCCAACTTCAGTTTTTTTAACCTTGCTTCTGCCGCCATCGCACGCTTTTTCCACTTCTCTCTCGAATCCGTTAAGTCTCTCACTTTTATTTCTAAAGCTCTGATTTGCTTCTGTTTTACGACCGCCTTCTCTTTCCAGTTTTCTCTACCTTTCTTGAACAATCTCGCTAATCTACTCACTGGGCTTTTAAACTCTTGCATAGACTTTGACTTTGCTGGATTTTTCCGACACAATTATTGTATGAACTAATTCTGCCTTAAAACCGACAAAGTCAACAGCCTAGGTGTGGGGGTGTAGGGGTATAAGGGTGTAGGGGTGTAGAGTAAAGAACAAATATAAATTAATGAAACAGATCCAAACCCTAAAAGCCTGACTAGGCCAGACTTTCTCAATTACGAATTACGTAGCTTGCTTCCGCGTAGCGGTATTACGAATTACGAATTACGAATTACGAATTATGCTAAAGGTAAACAAAAGCGAAAGGTAGTACCTGTTCCTAGTTGACTTTCTACGTAGATTTGACCGCCTTGTAATTCAACCAAACGTTTGGTAATAGTTAAACCAATACCTGTACCTCCAGAATGGCGATCGCGTGATTGATCAGCTCGCCAAAACCGTTCAAATACATGAGGTAAATCCTCTGGAGCAATACCAATACCTGTATCAATTACAGCAATCCAAAGTTGACCCAATTCAGTCCAAGCACGGATGGTAATTGAGCCTGAGACAGTATAACGGATGGCATTACCTAATAGGTTAACTAAAATTTGTTCAGTGCGATCGATATCTGCTAAGACCATTGGTAATTGTGGAGGTAATTCCGAACACAGCACGGGGCCATCTTCCATTAACTGATCAGAAAATTTCTCTACCAATGACTCCAGCAAAGCATATAAATCCACAGGTTGAATATTAATTGGTAAATAACCAGCCTCCGCCTTAGAAAGTTCTTGTAAATCGTTGACTAAACGCTCTAAACGCCTAGTTTCTTTCACCAACCGCCGATAAACTTCAGGGGATGCTTCCATTGCGCCATCGGCCAGTTCTTCCAAGTAACCACGCACCACAGTTAATGGTGTGCGTAGTTCATGAGTCATATCACCAATTAATTCTCGTCGTCGTATTTCCACACCCTCCAAACTATCCGCCATCCGATTAAAACTAGTCCCCAGTCGATTTAGTTCAGGAATGTCAGATAAAGGTAATCGTGCTTCTAAATGTCCAGAGGCAAATTGTTGGGTAATTTGCTCCATTTGCGTTAATCGCTGCATAATGCGTTGAGAAACCCAATAACTCAATCCTCCCGCCGCACTACCACCTACCAACACCGACCAAAGTGTGCTACGTTGCCAAGCAATTTCAAACCCCTGCACTAATTCTGTGCGACTATGAAAGATATTAAATCCCCTACTTTCTAATCTTTCTAAATGTAAGATGAAAAAACGGGGGGAAGAAACCTTACTAATAATTACCAGACTAATTAACCCCACTATCATCACTACCAAGTGGGAAATAAACAAACGCGATGCTAAAGGTAAAGATTTCATCTACTGGCTAATTACTGTATCTTCAAACTTATAACCAACTCCAACTACAGTTTTAATAAAAGTGGGATTAGCAGGATCAGGTTCAATTTTTTTGCGTAATCTTGCCACATGAGTATCTACTACCCGCTCATCACCAAAGAAATTATCTCCCCACAGTTTGTCAATTAGCTGGGTACGATTCCAAACTCGACCGGGATTACTGACAAACGTACTTAATAAATTAAATTCTAGAGTGGTTAAGTCTAGGCTTTCTGGTGGTTGGGAATTAATCTGGCGGCTGGCGGTGCGTTGGTCTACATCTACTATAAAGTGTTGGGTACGATTTACCTGAGTTTGTCCCCCCTGTCGTAAACTACGCCGCAACAAAGCTCTCACCCTAGCTACTAACTCTCTGGGGCTAAAGGGTTTTACCATATAATCATCCGCACCCGTAGACAAACCAATTACCCGGTCTATTTCTTCACCCTTAGCTGTCAACATGAGAATATAAGGGTCTTTTGTACCAGGTTTTTGGCGAATCCTCGCGCACACCTCCAAACCATCCAACCCAGGAATCATTAAGTCTAAGATAATTAAATCTGGTGGTTGCTCTTGAAATAGCCGCAAAGCATTGATACCATCACGGCTAATACGACAGCTAAATCCTTCTTTTTCTAGAGAATGTTGAATTAACTGAGCAATTTCTGATTCATCTTCAACAATTAAAATATCCATTTTGATTAGGATTGAAATACGCAGAGCTTCTGGATTTTTATTTTACTTGAGTTCTAGGGGTGTAGGGGTTTAGGGGTGTAGGGGTGTAGGGGTTTAGGGGTGTAGGGGTGTAGGGGTTTAGGGGTTTAGGGGTTTAGGGGTGTAGGATATGCCCTATTTCCCAGTACCCAATCCCCAATCCCCAGTCCCCAATCTACAGATTAGAATGAGACATAGTCCGATAGCTATACCCCATGTGGGAATCTTTCTGAATATATTGCTTAATGCTATCGAGGTCTACAAAATAGTCAGCAACATCAATTAAACAGTCGTTAGTCATGGTTCGCAAACTCACCACTTCTACCCGCACCCCTGTACTCGTGACAGCGTTGACGGCATAGGCTAAATCTCCATCTCCACTTACTAAAACCGCAGTATCGTAGTAGGGAGCTAAGGTAATCATATCTACAGCAATTTCTACGTTTAAATTGGGTTTTTTGGAGTTATCTGTAACTTGTACGTCTTTTGTGACTACACGATAACCATTACGACGCATCCAAAACAGAAAACCCTGTTGCTTGTCGTTGTTCCGAGGACGGTTATTATTGGGGCGAGAAATATCAATTCCGGTGTAGAAAAATGCCCTTAATAACCGTGAACCGGCGGTTAAACGACAAAGTAATTTCAGATAATCGATTTCGATACCAAGTTGCAAAGCTGCATTAAATAGATTGATACCATCAATAAAAATTGCTACTCGACCACGATTTGAATCATTGGTGACAGCGATATCATTTCTAGTGTCTCGCTGTCTGGTCGATTCGTTTTTATGACCATTTTTTATCTGCACTTTCCCTGATAAATTTGGTTCTTCGGACAGGGGTTGATATGTATTTATTGCTTTGGTAAAACTAGGGTTAGTCATTGATTCCTCTGGATGTTAAATCTCGCAAGGCTTTGGGATAATTGACAATAGGTTGTCTGTGGTAAGGCAAAAAATATATGCAGTTGCTTGATACAAATGCACGGAAATTTTGTTCAATGTTGAGATTCCAAAGTTAAATGACCAAGAGGTTTAACAGTTATCAGTTATCAGTTACATACAAAGGTGAAACACCATACCAATTGCTGGTAAGCGCGTTGTGGTGGGTTTAAATCCCCCACTATCAGCTTGATAACTGTTTACTGTTCACTGATTTAAACTCTTGTCTAGGCAATGTTTACCAGATATCCCCTCTGTCGATATGCTGCTTTCTCTTACCACTACAGCACATCAACTTGCTCTTATGGTCTGACAACAAACCATTGGCATCTTAATTCTTATTGTAACCCCGTCTTTAAAATTTCTTACATTAAGGCAATATTTATATATTCATATTCTGATTTGAGGCAGAAGTTATTATTAGTTAACATTTACATATAAATCCATTGATTTCATATAATTTTAATGTCCTCAAGTAATTTCAGGTTGACTCTGGTGAGCCTCCAACGAGCAGGGTTACGCACTACCAAAATATAGAAAAAACAGATTTTTCTTCCCTGACACCCCTAAACCTCTTTGTTTCTTGACAGAGCGATCGCACTCATGCAATTATCTATTCACTTATTTACACAAAACTTAACCCTGAGTATTCCTGGAGATAGAGGGAAGGTATTTTAAGGAACAGATAAATTAGTCAATAGACTAGTCCACAATTAAATGTCTTTGATCATTGCCTCCTCAAGCGTCTAAGTTGGAGGTAATTTTTTTGCCAAGAGAGAATTTGAATTTTTGTTAAAAAAAGACCCCCGGTAGTTAGCCGAGGGATTCTGCAAGTCGGTATTGTCGCACAAAGACATTCGCAAATATCACAATACCAACCGCAAAAGTATGATATGTGCCAAAATGCCAAAAGAGTGATCAGTTACAGCTAGATAAGTAGATTGGCGTTAAAAATTATCGTTGGGATAAGGCAGGGAGCAGGGGGCAGGGAGCAGGGAGCAGGGGGCAGGGAGCAGGGAGCAGGGAGCAGGGGGCAGGGGGAAAAAGGGTTTTAGGCTTGTTTACTTTCCTTTACACAGTTTGGTTTTATTCTGCCTACCTATTTATCATTTGCTCACACAACTAAATCGTTGCACAGCCGGAACAAAGCCTACTGGCGTGCCAAGGCTTAAATGTTGCATTAAAGGCTGGCTACACCACTACACTTTAACTTGCAATAAATCTAAATCCTGTGCAAATATTTGATCAATGGGTAACATTTGACCGTCTGTAGTCATAAATTTATGGTCTTTTGTTGCCCTAATAATTGAACCATCTTCTAAGCAATATTCAAATACTTCTTGTTGACCGCGATCATGCCATTGGGCAATGGGTTGAGTGTAGATAGTGCCATTACTGTTAACAGTATATACTGTACATTCAATCTGTTGTTCGACAATTTTACCAATGGGTAAAAAGCCATATTCAACTGTTAAGATTTCTGTATCAGAACTTAAACAATATTCCGCGAATTTTAACATATCATCAAATAGCTGCTCGGCTACTTGTTTTTTCACACCGTTTTTAGTCGCACCATCAATAAATTTTTCTTGCTGCTTTTGCATTTCTGCAACTTTCTTTTTACCCATAGCACGGCGCAGCAAGTCAGCTTGTCCTAATGAATAGCCAGCCATATCTTGAGCAATTTTCATGATTTGCTCTTGATAAACCATAATCCCATAGGTTTCATTTAAAATTGGCTCTAAAATTTGGCTGTCGTAATCAATATTTTCTCGGCCATGTTTACGGTTAATAAATTTAGGGATCAACCCCGCATCTAAAGGGCCTGGTCGATATAATGCCAAGATAGATGAAATATCTTCAATGTTAGAAGGTTTCAAATCTCGGACTATCTGTTTCATTCCTGAAGATTCTAATTGAAATACACCTTCTAATTCACCAGATTCTAATAATTCATAGGTTTTTTGAACATCTTTAGGTAGGGTTGTATGCTCCCCTTTAGCTAATATCTTTTGGGCTTTTCGTTCTTGATTAGTAATTTCATAGGGGTCAATTTTAAAGCCATGATTTTCTGAGATTAAATCAATGGTTTTTTGAATCATGGTTAAGTTTTTTAAACCTAAAAAGTCCATTTTCAACAAACCCATTGATTCTAGGTCTTCCATGAAATATTGAGTAATTACAGAACCGTCATTATTGCGTTGTAGAGGAACAATTTCATCTAATGGTTCGGCGGAAATGACAACACCGGCGGCGTGAACACCAAAGGTTTTGTTAGTTCCTTCAATTCGCATGGCCATATCCAGCCAACGGCGCACATTGGGATCATTATCATATTTGGCTTTAAATTCTGGTTCTGGGGTAGCATCAGAAACCATTACCTTGAGTTTAGTGGGTTTCCCCCGTACTACAGGAATTAATTTCGCCATTTTGTCAGCATCCCCATAGGGAATGTTTAATACTCTGGCGACATCTTTTAATACTGCTTTGGAAGTGAGACGGTTAAAGGTGATAATTTGGGCAACTTTATCTTTACCGTATTTTTCTGTTACGTAATCAATGACTTTATCCCGTTGTTCAATACAAAAATCTGTATCAATATCAGGCATTGATTTACGTTCTGGGTTCAAAAATCGCTCAAATAGTAAGCCATGATGTACTGGGTCAATATTAGTAATTCCCATTGTATAAGCTACTAAAGACCCTGCGGCTGAATTATGAATTGCGATTGAGTTTCCGATATAGGAAGTATCACCAGGAACGCTAATATCATAGACATAACCGTTATAGTTTAATGTCTTGGTTTCTTTGATTTTGAGGTAGATATAGTTATCATCTACATAAAAACCATCATTGCGATAAAACTTTTGCGGTTTGATACCTACAGGAAAATCAATAAAGTCAGCATTCCAGTCTAAAAGCTGTTTACCTGATAGCTTTACTGAATATTCTACAGACCAATTGGCTTTTGGTTTTTGTGTTTTAATGATAGATGCCCAATATCCAAAACGTGCCAATAGTAATCTTAATTGTGCAGCAAGATTACTAGATGTGGTTGTATATTTGATATTGATAGTTTTATCTTTTGTGCCAGAATGACCATCACCGCGAAAAAGATAAGCAATTAAAATTCTGATGTATTCTGACTTACCTTTGGTGACAATTTCATCGGGTATATGCTTATGGTTAGCTCCTTTACCACACAAGCTGGATAAAAATTCTCCCACAATTCTGGAGTAACAGAGAATTTGTAAAGAGTTCTTTTCTTGATGCGGAAATATTTTACTTTCTAAACCAAAAACTTGATTAATGAGACGACAAATTTCCTCAGCATAATTCATTTCATCTTTGGCAAGCCCAAAGCCAACCGCGCATTCTCTTTCTCCTAGTCTTGACCATCCCTCGGCAATATAATAGCCAATAATTCTGGCCAGGTCTTCGTTAAAAGTGATGTATCTGGGTATTTTCCGGGTACTTAAATGATTTGTGCCGATTTCATACCAGATAAATCCCTGATCAAATCTTAAATGCGATTTACTTTCTACAAAATTTACTAAATCAAAAACAACTTCTTGTTCAGCAGATTTAACTCTTGGAAAGACAACAAAATCATTTTTGCGGAGATTTCCGGCTGCTGTCCACTTTAATTGATAATTTTGATAGGGTTTAACAGAACAGTAGCGAGTACAGCTAGGTTTACAAACATTGGCTTTTTTGGTACTCATGACCACACATTGATCAGTTTTAACTGCCAAAATTTTATGGTCTTTAGTTAAAAATATTTCTTCATTAGCAGCTTGAATTTTGACAATTTCTTCATTACAGGGATATTCATGTTTATGAGTAACAGGTAAGATATTTCCTTGATGAGTAATTACCTGTTGTCCAACTTGAATATCTTTGATAAAAATTTGTTCGCCACTGGCCAGCATCACCTTAGTATCGCCTAGAACACATCCCCGTCCTGGCCCTACAGGAATATTATTATCTCTAGCAAATTTGATGTAGTCCCACACTACTAAAAAGTAAGTGGAAAAACCCATTTGTTGCAGCATTTTTAGTTCATATTCCAATCTTTCGCGGTAGACTAGATCAACTTCGCTGCGAGATTTGCGATTTAATCTTTCTAATAATCCTTGCCAAGCAACTTCTTCGACGTAAGTATCAGGAGTATGTCCGGCAGGAATGGGATAATTAGGAATGCGAGGTTCACCCATGATTTGGTAAGGCTCGACTTTATCGGCTACTTCTTGAGTGGTGGCGATCGCTTGTGCAATAATCTCCTCTGGTAAATGGTCACGAAATAGCAAGTGCATCTCCTCAGCCGATTTGAGGTATTCTGTACCGCTATAACGCATCCGGTTATCTTCAATAATCAGCTTACCTGTTTGAATACACAGCAAAGCGTCGTGTGCTTCTACGTCAAAACAAGAAATAAAATGTGAGTCGTTAGTAGCAACAAATTTAATGTTTAATTCTTTGGCAATTTTAATAATTTCAACATTGACAATTCGGTCTTCTTGTGAACCGTGGTCTTGAATTTCTAAATAAAAATCATCCCCAAATACATCTTTATACCACTGCGCTACTTTCCGCGCTGCGTCTGGCCTCCCACTCAAAATAGCTTGGGGTATTTCTCCACCTAAACACGCACTAGTAACTATTAAGCCTTCACGATATTTTTGTAATAATTCTTTGTTAATACAAGGACGAGAAAAAATCCCCTTACCTTGGACACCTTGCAGGTGAGAAATGGTAGTTAATTTAACTAAATTTTTGTAACCTTTAGTATTTTTGGCTAAAACAACTTGATGATATTTAGGACGACGTTCTTGTTTTTCGATATCGCCGTTAATGATGTACATCTCGTTGCCAATGATAGGCTTAATATTCTTACTGCGGCAAATTTTCAGCAATTCTACAGCACCATACATTACACCATGATCTGTGACAGCGATCGCACTCATTCCCAACGCGATCGCTCTGTCAATCAAATCTGGTAGCTGACTTGCACCATCGAGCAAGCTGTAATCACTGTGTATATGTAAAGGTACGAAGGACATAGTATTTGCTGTATTAGTCATTAGGTTTTTTGTCAACCCTACACCCCTAAACCCCTACACCCTTATAACGCAAAAAGCCACGTTAGACGAGGCTTAGTTTGCAAATTATGTAGTTATTGTAGCCAATCTTGAGAATTTAATGCTGTTGTGGGCCTTTAGCATCGCATTCTTTATACCAGCACCGTTCTAAAAGTCCAATCCGCCAGATATAGGCAAAACGACGGGGATTTAGTTCTAATTTAGAATCACGGCTAAATAATGGTTGGTTAAGATAAGGCCATAGAGGAAATTTAATTTTTTCGTGTTTATCAGTCATAGTAAGGAACAAAGTAGTATAAAAACTGTTTAGCAATAGTTAATCCTGGGAAAAAATACTGCTTAATACGGATTTTCTTGTTAAAGATGCCATGATCTACATTCAATTGTCCTGGTGGCAATTGCGGAATTTTACGTAAAAATTTCTGTCACATTTGCAAGACTCATAATGAAACTGAAAGTTCCCCAGATGAGTAGTTATACTCGCATCAGTTATCAGTTATTAGGCCTATACTTCTCTACGTTTCCTGCGGGACGCTTACGCGCAGCGTATCGTAAACAGAGGCTGCGCCTTCAGCGTTAGCGTTAGCGTGTCGGAGGCTCTAGCTATGCCGCAGGCTTTACGACAGGCTCAGTAACAGGTGTGGTGTTTCACAAGCGTGATTTTACTCAACACTGTTCACTGTGGACAAATTAATATTGCTCTAATTTTTCCGAATCAGACAATACAGACACAATAGTTATATAAACTCTTAAAAAAATTTACAAAACTATATTTTAGTTAAAGCATTGCTTCAGGAATATCAGGCGATCGCCAACAGTAATAAATTAGATTAATTACTGAGATACAAGTATTTTTGTTTGCAAATCAAGTATAGAGATACTACTTGATTTTCAGGATATATATAATTATGATCACAGTCTTGATCTAGGAAAGCAAGAGCTTCAACATTAAAGTTTGTTATCTAAATAAATCTATTTTTTAATGCAAGTAAGTCGGTGCAATAAAACCAAACTATGTGAAGAAAAGTAAATAAGGCTCAAACTCTTTCTCCCCCTGCTCCCTGCTCCCTGCTCCCTGCCCCCTGCCCCCTGCCTTATTCCAACAATAATTATTTACGCCGACCTACTTATATCAGTTGACGGTTAACTGTTAACCGTCAACAAGTTTATTTACAGCAATTGAAAACGCGCTTGGAAGAAGCGGAGATATTTAGGCTCATAAATCATTTGCATTCCACCGAGGCGATCGCGATTGTAATACACCTCGTCTACTGCTTCAGCTGTTAAATCCATGTGAGCTTGGGTATAAACACGGCGGGGAATTGTCAGGCGCACGAGTTCTAAATCAGGATAATAATGGTCGCCTGTATCTTTATTGCGTCCGGCGGAAACAATACCTCGTTCCATTGCCCGAATACCAGCTTCTAGATATAACTCTGCGGCTAGTCGTTGGGCGGGAAATTGGTCTTGGGGGATGTGGGGTAAAAAGCGTTTGGCATCTAAATAAATTGCATGACCACCTATTGGCATCACAATGGGAATATTCCAATCTAAGAGCTTCTGTCCAAGATATTCAACTTGTCCAATACGGGCGCGGATGTGATCATCTTTTACTGATTCTTCAATACCTCTAGCCATAGCTTCCATATCGCGTCCAGCCATACCACCATAGGTATGTAAGCCTTCGTAGATGACTACGCGGTTACGGGCTTCTTCATAGATATCAGGATCGTTGACTGCTAGCCAACCACCAATATTAACTAGAGCATCTTTTTTGCCGCTCATTGTGCAACCGTCGGTGTAAGAGCAGAACTCCCGTAAGATAGTTGCAATGGATTGATCTTGATAATCAGGTTCTCGCTGTTGGATAAAGTAAGCATTTTCTACTGCACGGGTAGCATCTAAAATTACCCGAATGCCATTGTTTTGAGCTATTTGGAACACTTCCCGCATATTAGCCATAGAAACCGGCTGTCCCCCAGCCATATTCACAGTGCCAGCCACACTAATGTAAGGAATGCGTCCCGCACCAACTTGTCGAATTAAGTCTGTGAGTTTTTCTAAGTCAACATTTCCCTTGAAAGGATGCAAAGATTT
This sequence comes from Aliinostoc maniaoense, assembly GCF_058172895.1. Lineage (NCBI taxonomy): Bacteria > Bacillati > Cyanobacteriota > Cyanophyceae > Nostocales > Nodulariaceae > Aliinostoc > Aliinostoc maniaoense. The sequence goes on from NZ_CP187952.1 coordinate 4,960,486, forward strand.
AGGATCATGGGCTTCATCAATAATCACATCGATAAATGTACCGCCTGCTAATTCTTGATGTAGCTTAGTTGTGGTGAAATACATATTACCGGGTATATAGTCACCCGGTCTGATGAGAATTTGAGACAGAATGTTTTCTGCACCCCGTCCTTGATGGGTGGGGACAATATACCGATAACCGTAATATTTCTGAATATTTGCTTCTAAGTGATAAAAGTTTTTACTACCAGCGTAGGCTTCATCACCCATCATCATCCCTGCCCACTGGTAGTCACTCATGGCAGATGTGCCACTATCAGTGAGTAAATCTATGTAGACATCTTCCGAACGTAATAGAAAAGTATTGTAACCAGCTTCTGCGATCGCTTGCTCGCGTTCAGCACGAGAAGTCATTTTTAATGGTTCAATTACTTTAATTTTGTATGGTTCTGCCCAGGAACGGCGACGGCGCGGTGAATTGTGCTTAACTTCATTCATAGATTACCCCTGATTGGAACTGGCTACTTTTTGCATACTATTGTGGTAGCTAGAATCTCCAGTGGCAATATTGTTACAAATATTAGGCAACGGTCAGAGAAATCTATGGGTTAAAAATAAAACTTAAATCCAAAACAAACCCAGGTAATACATCTTCACCAGAAAGCTGTGGCGGTTGCTCTACAGAAAAATTAATGGTTTCTACCTCAACACCAGGGCGATAAATTTCTACTAACGGCGTTTGGGGGTCAATCAACCAACCCAAGCAAACGCCATTATCCCTATACTCTTGCATTTTTGCCCGTAATGTGTTTAAAGAATCAGTTGCAGAGCGCAACTCAATTACAAAATCTGGACACAGTGGGGGAAAGCGTCGCCTTTGTTCACTAGTCAAAGCCTCCCAGCGTTCTGTTTTCACCCAAGCAACATCCGGCGAACGAAAAGCACCATTAGGTAAACGAAACTCAGTTGAGGAGTCAAATACTTTACCCAGTTTTGTTTGACGATTCCACAAACCAACTTGTAGATTCAGATCCGAATTTCTAATCCCGCTTTCACCGCCAGTTGGGGGCATAATGATTAATTCTCCTGCTGCTGTAAGTTCTATGCGCCATTCATCATTGGCTATGCACAGTTGATAAAACTGCTCATCTGTCAGACCTACGGCTGGGGGAATGTTGAGAGTAAAAGTTTCCATAGGTATTTTGCCAATAGGGTTTATTTTATATTTTGGCAATAACACACCAGTATTTTACAAATCAAAGATGAATCCTCATATATTTGGATTCCTTTGAGAAATCTGGATCTCGTGCTTCTCAGTTATGATCAAAACAGAACCAACTCCAGCACAGATCATAATTATTCGCTGAAATTGGTGTAGGTCAACTATGGTTATGGCAGTTGTGGCAATTAATACCCTGATTTCATTAATTTTGCTATACGTAGCTTGGCAACTATGGCGATTAAGACAAAAAATAGCATTTATAGGCGATCGCCTCACAGACTACGAACGCTGTACCTATGACCTACTATATAAAGCACCAGCCAGCATCTACCTAGGACAAAACAGCATTCAGCAGTTACGCCAAAGTAACCAAGCTCTACAAGCCCAAATTCAACAAATCAGACAAATTATCAGCATACTTTTACTCATACAACGAACTTGGCAGCGATATTTTCGTAGAATAGATTTCAACTCTAGAAAATAAGATGTCAAGTACGGTCACAATAGATTAATTAGATAAAGCCATTTAGGTCTTACAAGTACAGCAAACCCACCTAAAATGGGTTTAAGGAGAAAAATAGTAAAAATGTCTAACAACCGTTCTGGAGTATTTATTGGCGGATTGATGCTAGGAGCTACTATCGGTGCTTTAGCAGGATTGCTGACAGCTCCACGCACAGGACGCGAAACTCGTAAACTTTTGAAAAAATCTGCGGATGCAATTCCTGAATTAGCGGAAGATTTATCAACAAGTGTCCAAATCCAAGCCGACCGTCTTTCTACCAACGCCTTACGCAACTGGGACGACACTTTAGAGAGACTGCGAGAAGCTATAGCGGCTGGTATAGATGCTAGTCAACGTGAAACTCAAGTTTTAAAACGTCAACCAGCTACCCCAAATTCAGACTCTGTTAGCCAAGAATTGGAACGCTCATAATTCTGACATTCAAATAATATAGATAGAAGTTGCCGTTGCCATGAAGCATAAGAGTAGAGGAGACAAGGTAGACAAGGTAGACAAGGTAGAAATATTTACTCCCATACCCCATTCCCCATGCCCAATGCCCAATGCCCAATGCCCCATGCCCTAATATTTTTGAATTTTGAATTTTGAATTTTGAATTATCGTGATTGACCCCCTGTTTTGGTTGGGATTTTCTATTCTTTTAGTCGCCGTTAGTCTGACGGCTGTTTTAGTAACGGCAATACCAGCGTTGCAAGAATTAGCAAGAGCGGCTCGTAGTGCCGAAAAACTATTTGATATGCTCTCGCGGGAATTGCCCCCTACCTTAGAAGCCATCCGCGCTACAGGCGTAGAAATTACGGATTTGACTGATGATGTGAGTCAAGGTATCAAAAGTGCATCTCAAGTTGTCAAACAAGTAGATCAAAGTCTAGATAGTGCCAAAAAACAAGCCCAAAACCTACAAGTAAGTACACGTAGTATTGTGGTGGGAGTAAAAACTGCTTGGAAAACTTTCACCCGTCAAAAAATCGCCAAGCGCACAATTGAACGTTTATCAATATCTGAACAATCTTCCCTATCACTCAGGGAAAGAGAAACACTCAAGTCAGAAACCCGCCGCCAGAAAGTAGAAACCTACCGCATTCATGAGAGCTACAATGCTGTTTCTACTAACCAGAACAATCTTGAGGATGAAGAATACTAACAGGCTAGTACCGCTACGCGGAAGTCAAAACTATCTCTGGTCTGTGCGTTCGCGCCAGTGTCCCACTCAACACTCATTACTCATTACTCATTACTCATTACTCATTACTCACAAAGAAGCTTTGCTTTCTTCCCCAAGATTAGAGTAAAGTAAACAAGTGTAACAAAACATCACTTTTCTCATATTCTTTTAAAGCAACTTGTTCACCCCTACTGTTGATATTTGTATAAAAACGTCCATGCAGTCTTGTTTTTGGCGAAAAGTCTTAGTATCTATTACAGTATTTTTCTTAGCTGGGTCACTCTGGGTTATGCACTCCCCCCCAGCGTTGGCTTACGACAACCCGGAATTGTTGCCTGATTATTTCACACCAGTTGTAGACTTAGCTAAATCTCTTCCTGACCCCCAAGAAAAAAAGTTAGTCGAAGAAATTGAGCAATTTGAGACTGATACTGGTTGGAAATTGCGGGTATTGACTCAGTATGACCGCACTCCTGGTAGAGCAGTAATTAATTACTGGGGTTTGGATGATAAAAGTATTTTGTTAGTTGCTGACTCCCGTGGTGGGAACATTCTCAGCTTTAGTGTGGGCGATGCAGTTTATGAACTTCTCCCCCGTACTTTCTGGATAGAACTACAAACTCGTTTTGGGAATTTGTATTTTGTGCGGGAAGAAGGAGAAGACCAAGCAATTTTACAAGCTTTAGATTCAGTCAAAGGCTGTTTACTTAAGGGGGGTTGTACCGTTGTTCCAGGGCTACCCAGGGAACAGTGGATTTTAACTTTAATTACCTCGGTTATTGGTGGGATTATTTGTGGATTTGCTGCCCAACCTCGCACTGAAGGGCAAGTGTTTGCTTGGCAATGGGCGTTAATTTTCTCGCCTTTGTGGGGTATCTTATTTATTGCTTTCGGTATTGGCCCCGTAGTAACACGTACTAGTGATTGGTTGCCTTTAGTGAGAAATATTTCCGGTTTTCTGATTGGGGCTTTGGTTGCTTATCTGTCGCCTGTTTTCAGTCGTCCATCTTCTAGTGCGGAGTCTTGAGAGTAATGAGTAATGAGTAATGAGTAATGAGTAATGAGTAATGAGTAAGTAATTCTTTAATACTTCTCTACGTTCCCTGCGGGACGCTTACGCGTAGCTTGCTTTTCCAGAGGAGTACGCGGAGCGTGTCGTAGATAGGGGCTGCGCCTTAAGGGCAGCTATGGCACAGGCTTTACAGCAAGGTCAGTACAAGTTTTAAATTTTGAATTGATTAGTCAAGCTCTATTTTAAGCGATCGCACTAGCTGATAAGCTGAAGGCTAGTCTCTCAGAATTAAATCGCAATGGAATGGCACGTGACTGATGCTCAAAGTCTAGCAATCATTGATAGTGAAATTGGTGATCATGTTTTCTCGCCGGCAGAATATGAAATTGTGCGGCGGGTAATCTATGCTACGGCTGACTTTGAGTATAAATCTTTAATTCGATTTTCTGAGCGGGCTTTGCAAGCTGGGGCGGCGGCATTAGCAGCACGTACTCCTATTGTGGTGGATGTGCTAATGGTGCAAACAGGTATTAGTTACCCAATTCAAAATACTTTTGCTAACCCAGTTTATTGCAGTACAGATACCTCCACCCGTCCCCAAATCGAAAAAACTCGTGCAGCTTGGGGTATTGAAACTCTGGCTAAACGGTATCCAGAGGGTATATTTATTGTTGGTCAAGCTCAAACAGCATTCACAACACTAGTAGATTTAATCGAAGCCGAGGAAATTCACCCCGCTTTGTTAATTGCTACTCCAGTCGGATTTGTAGATGTAGATCATGCTAAAAGACGGTTGCAAGATTCCCTAGTTCCCAACATCACCATTGATAGCTGTAAAGGTAATGCAGTGGTGGCAGCTGCGATCGCTGACGGGTTGATAGACTTAGCATGGCAGGCCTATGGGCAGAATAGTCAGTAGTAGAGAAGGCGGGGGGCAGGGGGCAGGGGGCAGAGAGCAAGGGGAGACAAGGGAGACAAGGGAGACAAGGGGAAGAATTTTAGATTTTAGATTTTGCGGAAAGTCTGTAGCTTGCTACTCTCCGAGAACGCTACGCGAACCCGCAGGGTGCGGAGGTTTCCTCCGTACAGAACTTTCCAAGACGGATTTTAGATTGAAATCCAATCCAAAATTGAATTGCCCAATGCCCAATGCCCATTTTGGAATTTTTAGATACCTGCTCCATCTAAAAATTGCTGTATTGCTTTATCTCTAAGGCTACATATAGGGGCAGAATTTAGTTGTAAGGTTTCACCATCCTTAACTACATAACTGATTAACACAGGAGTTTTATCAGTAGATGGTTGACGCTGTAGGGTTTGGATTTGTTCTTCCAAAGCTTCAATTCTATTGACTAAAGCGCGAATTACTTCCGCTTCTGAGTCTGGTAAGTTGTTGTGTTCTAGAGGTGCAACCCGCACTCCTGAACGATAGACAATACGGCCGGGTATACCTACCACAGTGCAATCTGAAGGTACATCTCGCAACACAACAGACCCAGCACCAATGCGGACATTATTACCGATGAGAATATTGCCTAATACCTTAGCACCAGCCCCAACAACGACATTTTCGCCCAAGGTGGGGTGACGTTTACCGCTTTCTTTACCAGTTCCCCCCAAGGTGACACCTTGATAAATCAGGGCATAATCACCGATAATAGCTGTCTCCCCAATCACTACTCCCATACCGTGGTCAATAAATACACCCTGTCCGATGGTTGCGCCTGGGTGAATTTCGATACCAGTCAAAAACCGAGCTAGATGAGAAATCAGACGAGGGAGAAAAGGCAGGCCAATACTGTGCAGCCCGTGGGCAACCCGATGAAACATCAGGGCTTGTAAACCGGGGTAACAAAACAAGACCTCTAGCCAGTTACGAGCAGCCGGGTCACGTTCAAAGATGATACGAAAATCAGCACGTAGTCTAGACAGCATCGAGATAGTACCCTCGGAAAGTACAACAAGCTACCCTCCTATCATATCGTTCTAGATGTCTACTCTTATCAAGTTTTTGGGTATGGGGCATTGGGCATGGGGCATGGGGCATTGGGCATTGGGCTAACTATTTCTCCCTTGTCTCCCTTGTCTTCCTTCTCTCCCTTGTCTCCCTTGTCTTCCTTCTCTCCCTTGTCTCCCCTTGCTCCCTGCCCCCTGCCCCCTACCCCTAATCCCCACCCCCTTGCCCTAAAGAGGGCGATCGCGTCACAATAAGAAATAAAATTGCTTAATTTCTCTTCACAATGGCGTTAACGCAGTTTAATCAAACAACTTCTTCTCCGTATCTACTGCCAGAATTACCAAGGTATAATTATGATTTGGTGATTGTCGGTGGTGGAATTGTCGGCTTAACTTTGGCGGCGGCTTTAAAAGATTCTGGCTTAAATATTCTGCTCATTGAGGCTAAAGTCACATCAATGGGTGTCAGCAAAGGTCAAGCTTATGCAGTGCATATGCTCTCAGCACTGATATATAAAGGTATTGGCATTTGGGACGAAATTCTGCCGAAAATCGCTAAATATCGCCAAGTCCGGTTATCTGATGCTGATTATCCTGATGTGGTGGAGTTTGAAACCCAAGATATCAGTCAAGACATACCAGAATTAGGTTATGTGGCAGAACATCAAGCACTGCTCGAACCTCTACAAAAGTTTGTGCAGAATTGCGAAAATGTGACTTATCTTTGTCCGGCTGAGGTGGTGAGTACCAAATATCAGCAGAATGAGGTAGTAATTAATATTAAAATTGGTGAGCGAGTCAAAATAGTTAAGAGTAAATTATTGGTAGCGGCGGATGGTTCACGATCGCCAATTCGTCAAGCGGCTGGGATTAAAACTCACGGTTGGAAGTATTGGCAATCTTGCATTGTGGCTTTTGTCAAACCGGAAAAACCCCACAACGATACAGCCTACGAAAGATTTTGGCCGAGTGGCCCCTTTGCGATTTTACCCTTACCAGGCAACCGTTGCCGCATCGTCTGGACAGCACCCCATGCTGAAGCTCAAGCTTTGTGTGCTTTAAATGATGAACAATTTTTACAAGAACTCAGCCGCCGATTTGGGGAGCAGATGGGCAAGTTAGAATTATTAGGCGATCGCTTCGTATTTCAAGTACAACTAATGCAGAGCGATCGTTATGTCCTTCCCCGCTTGGCTTTAGTAGGTGATGCTGCCCACAATTGTCATCCCGTCGGCGGACAAGGGCTAAATTTAGGTATTCGTGATGTAGCAGCTTTAGCCCAAGTTATCCAAACAGCTCATCAAGCCGGGGAAGATATCGGTAATCTCAAGGTACTCAAGCGTTACGAAGGTTGGCGACAAAAAGAAAATCTGACAATCTTAGGCTTTACTGATTTGTTAGATCGAATGTTTTCCAATCAGTTTCCGCCGGTGGTGTTTGCGCGTCGTTTGGGTTTATGGTTGATGCAGCGTGTACCGGTGCTGAAAGTCTTTATGCTCAAATTAATGATTGGGTTAAAGGGTAAGACTCCAGAGTTAGCAAGACGTTAAACTGAGATTTTGAGAAATATGACCGATCAAGAACTGTTAAACCGAATCAGTGTTAACCCTAAAGTCATGGTTGGGAAACCTGTCATTAAAGGAACACGCCTTACAGTTGAATACATTCTAAATCTCTTAGCACATGGCACAACAGTAACAGAGATTTTGGCAGAATATGAAGGCTTAGTGGAAGCAGACATCAGAGCTTGTCTTTTATTTGCATCTCGCACGCTTGAAAGTTCTGCTTTTATGCCACTACCTATGGAGGTATAGTCATCCATTTTGATCTTTGAATTGATTTTTGTAGGCTCAAAGGAGGAATACTAAAAGTAGGAGTGCCATAGCATAGATGCGGTTTTTAGTAGATGAAAATACGGGTGTAGCAGTCGCGCGTTGGCTACGTAGTCAAGGACACGAGGTTTTTTCAGTTTATGAGGAAGCGCGAGGAATTGATGATGAGCAAATTATTCAAAAAGCAGCTGATGAAAACTGGATATTAATCACAAGCGACAAAGATTTCGGTGAAAAAGTTTATCGAGAACAGCGATCACATCGAGGTATTATTTTGCTGCGTCTTGAAAATCAACACTCCCCTAACAAAATTGATACTTTACAACGACTGTTAGAAAAATATTCTGAGCAACTATCCGACAACTTTGTTGTAGTAACTGAACAAGGAGTTCGATTTGCCAGATGACAATCCTGATCTCTAACTGAATTAACATGACATACAGAGGATAAATATCAGCAGGAAATTCTCAAATTATGGCTTATACAACAAGTTACAATTACATCTCACAAGGTAGGTAGAAACCCCACCTCTTCTGGGTAGCTGTCTTTAATTTTGAATTTTGAATTTTGAATTTTGAATTGATTCATCCCTTGGGCGATCGCTATCATCGACAAATTGCGCTAACATCGATAATCTGACAGATTTTTCCTAAAATAAGAAATCTCTAGTGAAGAGGTGATTACACTCATGGCAAGTAATGCTAGAGTTTCAGGAAATTCATCGGCACTGTTCAGCGAGTACCCATGCTGAAGAAACTACAACAAAAACATATTACTTTGATTGCTGGCGCAGCACTATTTGCCTTTTCTGCTGGGGCAATGGTGTCAGCACCGCAGATTGGTAAATCTTTGGGGCAATGGCTCAATCTTTCCCAAACTCAGGTAGATTCATCTGATGCCAGTAAACTCAAGTCATCTGTGTTTCCGTTAATATCACAATCTCCAGCAGAAAGAGCTAGCAAATTAGCAGAGATTGCCCAAAATGGCCAAGCACTCGACAAACAACGGGCGCGCTACTTGTTGGCGAGTGATTATATAGAGACAAAACAGGGACAAAAAGCTCTGGAACTTTTACAAGGACTAGAAAAAGATTACCCTGTGCTTGCACCTTACATTTTACTTAAACAAGCGCAAGTAGAAGATTTGGTAGGTGCAGATGGTAAAGCTTCTGACTTGAGACAAAAGGTACTTAAACAATATCCCCAGGAAGCGGCGGCGGTGAAAGCTAAGTACCTAATTGCTCAACCACAACTACATGATAAAGCGATCGCGCAATTTCCTTCTCATCCTCTCACCTGGGAAATTATTAGGAAGCGTTTGCAAGAAAATCCCAATCAGCCCAAATTACAGTTAATTTTGGCTCAATATGCCTCTCATCAGCCGGGAATTGTGGGAGTATTAGATCAGCTCGTCAAACAACCGAATCTCAAAGCGGCAGACTGGGATCTAATTGGGACTGCATACTGGGAAAATAATCAATTTACCAAGGCGGCAAGTGCTTACGCTAATGCCCCCAAAACTGCCCGTAACCTTTACCGTCAGGCGCGGGGATTGCAAGTAGGGGGAAAGGATAGAGAAAAAGCGATCGCCGTCTATAATCAACTCATACAGCAATTCCCGGAAGCAGAGGAAACCGGGGTAGGGTTATTACGTCTGGCGGAAATGGCTAATCCTAAAAAGAATGCTATACCCTATCTTGACCGCGTAATCGTCAAGTTTCCCAGGGAAGCCAGTCAAGCCTTAGTTAAAAAAGCCGAAATTCTCGAATCTCTTGGGGATGAGAAATCAGCCCAACAAACTTGGCAGCAATTGCTGAGTCAGTATGGTAAGTCTGATGAAGCCGCAGAATATCGTTGGAAGATTGCCCAAGCTAAAGCTAAAGCTCAAGATTATGCCACAGCCTGGAAATGGGCTACACCAATTGTTACCGAAAACCCCAACAGTATTTTAGCTCCCAGAGCCGGGTTTTGGGTGGGTAAATGGGCTAATAAACTCGGTAAAGAACAAGAAGCCAAAGCCGCCTATGAGTATGTAGTTGGTAATTTTCCTTACTCTTATTATGCTTGGCGATCAGCGAATATGTTGGGGTTGAATGTGGGTGACTTTACTAATGTTCGCCAACTCCAGCCAGAAATTGTTCCCCGGCAACGTCCCGTTCCTACAGCCGGTTCAGACACCTTTAAGGAACTGTATCTATTGGGACAAGATAGGGATGCTTGGTTGCAATGGGAAACAGAATATGTGAATAAACAACAGCCAACAGTGGGCGAACAATTTACCGAAGGGTTGATGCGACTTGCACGGGGCGAAAATCTCTCCGGGATTAATTTCATTTCTAAATTAGAAGACAGAGAAACCCCAGAAGAACAAGCCCAGTATCAGGAATTGAGTAAACAGATTATCTACTGGCAAGCCCGTTATCCCTTTCCCTATATGCAAATCATAGAGAAATGGTCATCACAACGGCAACTCAATCCTTTATTGGTGACAGCCTTGATGCGTCAAGAGTCACGGTTTGAGCCAAAAATTAAATCTGTAGCTGGGGCAACGGGTTTAATGCAGGTGATGCCCGATACAGGTAAATGGATAGCGTCAAAAATTCAAGTAGATAACAAAACCCTGAATTTAGAAAACCCCAATGATAATATTATGCTGGGGACATGGTATTTAAATTATACCCATGAGCGATATAACAATAATTCCATGTTAGCGATCGCTAGTTACAATGCAGGCCCCGGCAACGTTTCCCGATGGTTGCAAACTCTCCCCAATCAAGATCCAGATGAGTTTGTGGAAACTATTCCTTTTAATGAAACTAGAGATTACGTCCGCCAAGTATTTGGTAACTACTGGAATTATCTGCGACTTTATAACCCAGAGATTTCCCAACTGGTGGCTAGATATTCAGCCCAGCATCCCAAGCTACCGGGGGCTGGGGAGTAGGTAGGGGTGTAGGGGTGTAGGGGTTTAGGGGTGTAGGGGTTTAGGGGTGTAGGGGTTTAGGGGTGTAGGGGTTTAGGGGTTTAGGGGTTTAGGGGTGTAGGGGTAGTGAAACGATGATTCTCTTGTTAGTCTGAGAGTCATTACTCACTGCTTGGTAACAACCTACACTTGTGGGGGTGAGAATCTACCCGAATCAGCTAATTTTTTGGTTAATGTTACGCGAAGGAAGAAAAATCTAAATTGGGTGGTATATCTTGAATACGTCCTGGCCCGATCGCTTGTAATGCTTCTCTTAAAGAAATATCACCTGTGTATAATGCCCGTCCGACAATTACCCCTGTCACTCCTTGGGGTTCTAAGGCTAACAAACTTAATAAATCAGTGACAGAACTCACTCCCCCAGAGGCAATGACTGGAATAGAAATTGCCCCTGCGAGTTCCCGCAATGCTTCCAAATTTGGCCCTTCTAAAGTGCCATCACGGTGAATGTCAGTGTAAATAATGGCGGCTGCACCGAGTTCTTGCATTTGTACAGCCAGTTGGGTAGCTAAAACCTGTGAAGTTTCTAACCAACCACGAGTTGCTACTAGTCCGTTACGGGCATCAATACCAATAATAATTTTTTCGGGAAACTGTTGACAAAGTGTTTGTACTAACTGCGGTTGTTCTACGGCGACAGTACCAAGAATTGCCCATTGTACACCGAGGTTAAACACTTGTTGCACACTAGCTTCGTCACGTAAACCGCCACCAATTTCAATTGGTACAGAAATAGCTTGAGCGATCGCTTCTATTGCTGCTAGGTTTACTACTTTACCAGCTTTTGCGCCATCTAAATCTACGATATGCAATCTAGTTGCACCTTGATCTGCCCATTGTTTAGCCACATCAACAGGATTCTCGCTAAAAACCTGTGAGCGATCGTAGTCTCCCTGATATAGTCGCACACAGCGACCATCTAATAAATCAATAGCTGGAATTACATCCATATAAATCTTCCCTGGTTAATTAATTATTGGGCATGGGGCATGGGGCATTGGGAATTGGGCATTGGGCATTGGGTAATTAGGAATAAATTCTCTCCCTTGTCTCCCTTGTCTCCCTTGTCTCCCTTGTCTCCCTTGTCTCCCTTGTCTCCCTTGTCTCCCTTGTCTCCCCCTGCACCCTGCCCCCTGCCCCCTGCCCCCTACACCCCTACCTACTCCCCAGTCCCCTGTCCCTGTAACTGCTTAACTGCTTGCCGAAAACCCAGCACAATCAAAATATTAGAAAGTGTCAAAAAAACTTCCGCGCCACCGTGTAGCCAATCTATGTTAGCTAAAGCCTCGTGGTAATGGATTTTGGCATAAATCCCGGCTGGAATTGTCACCGCGACAAAAACCAGAGTGCCGTAAAATCCATACAATGCTAAACGGGGTAGTTGTTGACTGCGGGTGATAAACCACAAGAAACCCAAGTAAGGAAACAGTGAGAGTGCAAAAAGGGTGTCTTTAGATATCATCGCTCTGATTTAATAGATTTTGACTCAAAAGAATTATTAGCTGTCTTGGTAAGTCGTGAAGAACGCCAAATCCACACCGCCGCAGCGCAAAGGGTAAAATTACCAACTACAGTCATGGTAGCTTGCAAGGTTACTAACCATTCTAGCGATTGGGGATTATCGAAATAATGCCATGTACAAGCACACATGGCACTAACTAAAGCCGGTAACATCCCTAGAGATAACCCGAACCAACTGCGGTTGCCCGTGAGTTCGCCATAAGTCCAGATTAACCAAATCGCGGCCATCCACTCAATAACACTAGAAATATGAATAATCCAAGTCGGAATTGAAAGAGCGTGCATAGAAGTTCAAAATTCAAAATACTCTTAGAGGGGGGTAGGGGGCAGGGGGCAGGGGGCAGGGGGCAGGGGGCAGGGGTGTAGGGGTGTAGGGGTGTAGGGGTGTAGGGGAAATAAGTTTTACCTTGTCTACCTTGTCTACCTTGTCTACCTTGTCTCCTTCATTTACCCATACCTCCTTTCATCTTCCCATAGGCTAATTAAAGTTTTTGTAGCAAGATGACTGAGATTGCATCAATTGTTGAGAAAAAGTTGATAACCTTAAATCCAACGGCCAAAATTTGCAATGGGAAAGATGCGATCGCTATTATCTGGGTATTACGGTAAAGGGAACGGTGGTGATGAAGCTTTATTAGCCACACTTGTGCAAATGCTACCATCTCATGTGACACCTGTGGTGCTTTCTGGTAATCCAGAGGAAACCCGCGATCGCTATAATGTAGAAGCCTACAATCGCATGGCTATTGTTCCTGTGCTGCAAGCTTTACGCTCCTGTGATGCTTTGATTTGGGGTGGTGGTAGTTTAATTCAGGATGTCACCAGTACCATCAGCCCTTTTTATTATGGGGGATTGATGGGGTTAGCTCAGAAAATGGGCTTAAAAACTATTGCTTGGGGGCAGGGTATTGGCCCTTTAGTACGTCCCCAAACCCGGTGGCTGGCAAAGCATAATTTTGCTGGTTGTACTCAAGTTAGTGTACGCGATCGCGCCAGTTCTGCTTTATTATCTGATTGGCAGATTCCCCATATTCTCGCACCTGATCCCGTTTGGGCTTTAGCATCTCACCCTGTACCAGAACTTGAGGATTTACCTACCCCTAGAGTTGCTGTAACTTTGAGGCAACATCCCCAATTAACTCCCACCCGCCTGCATAATTTAACTCGTGCTTTGGTGGATTTCCAAAAAGCAACTCAGGCTTTCATTTTATTGCTGCCATTTCAAAAAAGCGAAGATTTAGGCATTGCTCAAGCCATACAGCCACACCTTGCAGATGTCAGCCAAATTTTATGCTTTGAAGATCCACAAAAATTAAAAGGTGTGTTTCGTGGTGTAGAGATGGCAATTGGAATGCGACTGCACAGTTTAATTATGGCTGCTGCCGAAGGATGTCGCTGTTTTGCCCTCAGTTATGATCCCAAGGTAAATCATCTCATGGAAGATTTGTCAATACCTGGCTGGGATTTAGCAACTTTACCAGATGATTTCAGTTTCATTAGTCAAACGTGGGTCAAATATTACACAAATGGTCAGCAGCTTTCAACAACAAAAATTCAATCTTTAATAGATGGCGCATTGAAGCATCGTGATTTGTTGCATCAAACCTTGTCTTAATAATTCGTAATACCCGTAGGGTATTACGAATTACGTAAAGCCTGCGGCATAGCTGCGCTTAGAGCGTAGCGGGGCGTACCCCTCTGGGGAAGGAAGCTACGCGTTAGCGTCTGTCTTCGACACGCTGCGCGAACGGAGAGAAGTCCATTACGAATTACGAATTACGAATTACGAATTATTCAATCTGAATTGTCTCAGGGCCAGTAGCTTTACCATTATGAGATTGAGTCATAGAACTGTTAGCTCCGGCTTGTTTATCTAACCAGCTTTTAACAGGATCATCTGCAAGGTTGAGCCGTAGCAAGCCAGAGAAGAATCCCCCAAAAAATGAAGCGGGGTGTTGACTCAGTTGCTTAAGTATTGGTGACAATTCATCTATAAACATTTCAGAGTCTCCTGCAATTTTTGCGAAAATTAGTATTTATTTACTAATCGTAACGTGTAAATTTGGGCATGGGGCATGGGGCATTGGGCATTGGGCATTGGGCATTGGGCATTGGGTATTGGGCATGGGAGTAAATATTTCTCCCTTGTCTCCCCCTGCCCCCTGCACCCTGCCCCCAGTCCCCAGTCCCCAGTCCCTTAATTCGGACTTTGTTCAGGCATCATGCACTTATCAGAGTCACAGCCTGCGGGGCCGACTTCCATTAAATCGCCGAAGTCGTAACGACTTAAGACGGTGTAGAAATCATCGGTTTTGCGGCGTGCGGCTACGGCTTGCAGCATTTGTTCGTACTCCTGTTTAGAGATTGGCTCAAATGGCAAACGGGGGAAGGTTTGATGATCATCAAATCTCGCCAGTAGTGCCGCACTCATGTAACCTTCATCATTGTGAATTGCTTCCCAAATGCGAGTTCCTAATGCTTCTACTTCGTGTTCTCTTAACTCGATGGTGGCAGAGGTGTTGTGAGTAACGTAGAATTTCTGTACTTGCATATAGAAATCCATTTGCGCGATCGCATTAAATTTGCTGATATCAATGACATCAGCACCAGGTAAATCAGCCCAAGATACAGCCACAGGGATTTCCACTAGCCATTCAGTGACTCTAGGATCAAAGGGATCATTAAGCAAATTCCCCTGCTCATCTTTGTCTGACTGGGAAGGAATAATACTGTAACCATATTCCAGACAAGCCAACGCCACAGGATCATTTTTCCGGCAAGTGATGCGGCGGATAAAGCGTTGGGCTTTGGGGGGATGCCATCCGGGACTTGCACCAGTTAACAGGGATTTTGTGCCACTGGGTTGTACTGTTGTGCAACGATTCGGGCGTTTGAGATGATGGCGATCGCAATAATCCCACACCACACGCTGCACAATTTCTTTCCAAGAAGTTAAGTATTCTGCTTCCCGATGTTTAAACGCCAATCCTTGGGGTGTTTCTGGTCTGCCAGCTTCCCACCACCGCAACCAATCCACACCAAAAGCATGGACAAAGAAATCAAATAAACCGGTGAAAGAAACCCCAACAATTGGGTCTAATTCCCGACTATATTGATAGCGTGGTTCTTGGAATTGATGATTTAAAAGTGACGCTACAGATAACGCCCCAGCCGTGAAAGCTTCCTCTTGTTCTTTATGGTTAAATGGATCAATTTGATTCAGGTGAATTTCTGATAGATTACAGTTACCAGTTAAAGTATTACCGAAAACACCTTTATGGTACTCCGGCTCATTAAAGCAGTAAGTATCATGTAATCCTGGTAATTGTTCAACACTTTTGACAACTTGCCATTTACCTTTATATTTGGCATTTGTGCCTTTGCTGACATCCAAACGCTGACAAGGAATTTCACCACATTCAGTTATTTGCAAGTAGTACAAATCTCTACTTCTGATGCCATAATTTGTGACTGACCCTTTATGCGCGCAAAGATTCACAGATGAACGAATACCGCATTTAGTTAGTAATAGCTGAACTCGATATGCTCGCTCATAATCAGAAATATATATTCTGATGCCGTTACTACTTGTATTTGAGCCATCTGTATCTGCTAAACCAGCGATAAAATGCAATATGGCTTGTCTGTTCCAACTAGCAATTACATTAAGTGCTTCTGGGTTAGTTTTTAGGCTTTTTAAGAATCCTCCAGAGAAACCTAAATCTGTGACATCTGTGAACGCAGGTGAATAACCATAATCTCTAATAGGAGATTTATTGCCTGCGAGATTCAAAGCGACTTTATCTTGATACAGCCTAATCTTGGCATGATTTTTTTGATCTGTTGTGCCATCTCCTACAGCTAGCCCTAAAGTGTAGGCATAATTGCGATCGATATCTAAACCGTCTTCATACTGAATTTTGAATGGTTCAGTGTGGATAGCATAACGACTGGTATCCATCAAATCTTTAGTTTGGACTTCTTTATAACTCTTGCTGAATCTATCTTTGACAAAGAAGCGGTGATACTCAGTTGCATCTAAATATGAACCGTCTCCGAAGCGCACACGATAGAGAATCCGAGAACTACCAGTTTTAAATGGTTGCACTTGACTCCAGTTTTTACCGTTCCAAATGCTAATTTGACATCCCACTACATCCTGAATTTTGTGCATTCCATCTTGAGTGATCAGTAAGGTATCACCACTTACGCAGTGAAAATCACTACCCAAGATTTCTCCGCATGGATTTAGACCAAACCTTGCTATACGGTGTTCTAGCTCTTTTGCATCAATTTCAGGGTGTCGTTTTTGTAACCAGTCTTTAGCTGTTCCCTGTTCGTAAGCTTTGATGAAATCAGCTTTCAAAGCTTGTGTAGTTAACAAATCACAGTTAGCTCTAGCAACAGCTTCACCAGCCCACTGAATTGCACCCTCACCACTGTAATATTGCTTACGTACAGCATTAATACATTCTTCTAGGGTTGGCTTACGGTGAAATACCCTGGTGTGGTTGGCCATGCGTAAAGCATCGCGCTCAGGATCTATACGCCAGTTGCCATTTTCATCTTGTTGCCAGAGGTTATCTTTGGCAGTTGCACCTTGTTCATCATCAGATATGAACTGGCGCATTCCGGCACTGTTATGCGTTAAGTATCCATCACAGTAGAAACAGTGGGCTTCTTCCACTTCAATATCATAAGTTTGGACATGATCGTAACTGCCCAAACCTTTAACAGTGACAGGAATATCGAGAGAAATATCCGCCTCAGCAATGTAACGTTCATAATTGGCATCTACAGTCCGAGAACCTTGAAAACCCATCTCCCGCATTTCGCTGTAGGTGTAAGCTTCCCGCATGATTGCACCAGGAACGGTGAAACCATACATCTTCAAACCTTGGCGTAGTTCACCTTTAGCTGAGTGGGGTGCAATGAGGCTGTTGTAACGCTCCTTGAGTGCGGGAATTGTCAAGTTGTACTTAACTTGCCAACTGGAATTTTGTGGATAAGTTGTAGTAAGTCTGCCAGCAATACCCAAGCTGGATAGAACTACACTTACTTGTCTGATAAATAACCGATAAACTGAGGTCACTAAATGAGGAGGTCGGTTATTGACACCGCCATCGCTGTCCATTAAACCCGCCAGATAAGCGGCTCGGATATCTACAGCACCTTGCAAAATGAAGCTAGGCACTGTTAAGGGAACATTGGGCTGTTTGATGTAACGATGGAAATACTCAGCTAGGCGAATAGATGAACAGATGGATTTGGCGGTGTTTTCGCCTTTGGTGACGCTGTGAACAGCACTCAAGCCAAATAAAGCTAAAGCAGCTTCAATTTTGGCTTGTATTCTACTTGTGAGTTCTGCATCCAAGCTGTTCATTGACCACTCAACACGACCATAGGGTTTATCGTATTTATTGCGACCAAGAGCTACATAACCATCACCATGAGTAAACCCAATGAGCCAAGCTACCTCCGCAGTGAGTTCGGGAACAACGAAAGTTTTAGCTGTGCGACTTTGAGAGGGTCGAGATTCAGTAAAATCAGGCGGTAAGTGAGTAACTGTACCTGGTAAAACTTGCTTGTTGTGCAGTAGGCGATCGCCTGCTACTAAACTATTAAAGTATTTCCAAACAATGCCCCCCTTAGCATCTGCTAGCACTGCTTGGCGATGGTTTAATGTTGCTCTGGGGTATGTAGCATTGGTTTCAAGTTCGTAGACATCTTGCCAGCCTTGGTCAAATTTATCTACAACTCGCCGAAATCCTAAAGGTGTTTGTACCAAGTCACCCACTTGTACATCCCGAATGGGAACTAAACCTTGGGATGTATGAACTAAAGCATCTTGTGGGAGACAACGGCGGATATTGCCTGCAACAATTGTTACAGCAGCTTCGTCAATCAACAGACAGCATTCAACAGAAGTTAATTGTCTACCGACAGCTTTGTTGAGAATGGCGGCACAACGCTGATATAGTCCAGGTAATTTCACAGGATTCGCTACACCACCGAAACCTTTGAGGGTTTCCCCAGCTTGGCGGACATCGCTGACATCAACTATTACTTGTACTTCATCCGTAAATCTTTCATCAGTTGATAACTCTAATAAGGTTTGGTAAGATCCCACCCAACCTTCCCGGCTATCTCCAACATGGATAGTAACTGTGTTCCCTTCTATATGGGTTTGTGTATATTCACGACGTAATTCTTTAGTTGTATCCCCAACATTTCCCTGCACAGTCACATGGAGACGGTTACGGATAGGAGGCAGTTGATTAATATACTGCGGTTCTATGACTGCCCCCGTACCACAGCCCATCATGGCGAGGTTCATCATTAACCCGAAGGCGTTCCAGTCTCGCAGGTTGGTGGAGGTACAGTTATACGCACCGGAGAAGTTTTTGGGCTTAGAGATCCAATCTGTGCCACCTACCCAAAGCCAACGCCCACTGGGTAAGGCTTGCAATTTGCGCTGGGTTTTTTCTAAAATGGCGGCTTCTTCTGGTGTGAGTTTACCTAACTCGATTAAACCTTGGATAGTGCGATCGCACACTTCATCCCAAGTTTCTCTCAAACCCGCCTCTGTGCGACGGCTATAAGTTCTAAAAAATACAGGATTGGCGGCTGGTGCAGTTTCGGGAAACTTTGCACCCTGACGTTTAATTTCCAGCTCTCGAACCATATCAAAAGTGTTGTTGCTTGTGAACAGATTACGACTATACGCCAAGTCGATAGAGGAAAAAAGCTTGAAAATTTTTCCACTTTACGCTATGCAATGACTGTACAAATTGCCACATATATTTATGATGTATAATGGCTTTTCCTACTCAGAAAGTTTTTATACTGAGTAGCAATTCTTGACAGTATTTAAGTCGTAGAATCATGGGCATGGAGAAAATTTAGCTTGTCTCAGAGAGCAATTCCAGTCAAAAATTAGGACACTTACCAAAGTAGATTGAACCCAAAGATTGCCAAGTGTTGCACTTTGCGCTTAATCTTGGTTTGGATAAATTGCAACAAAACTTCATCATGTCCCTAGCTCCTTGGAGAACTCCTTTAGCCCATGCTCTCCACCGCAACCGTAGCCTTGTATACGCCCGTTATCTGCAATTAGCCACAGTTAAAGCTAACGGTCATCCTGCTAATCGTACCGTAGTCTTTCGTGGTTTTTTAGCAGATACCAACCTGCTAAAATTTATTACTGATAGCCGTAGCGATAAAATCGAGGAAATACAACACCAACCCTGGGCAGAAGTTTGTTGGTATTTTCCTAAAACCAGAGAACAATTTCGCATCACTGGTAAATTAACTGTAGTTGGTAGTGATCAATCTCATCCTCATCTGCAAGTAGCCCGAATTGCTATGTGGGAAGAATTAAGCGATGCGGCGCGTTTACAATTTGCTTGGCCACATCCTCGCCAACCTAAAGCAGAACCAGCAGTTTTTGAGCCACCACCACCTGATCCTCGTCAACCACTAGCTAATTTTTGCTTATTATTACTAGATCCTGTAAAAGTAGACCATTTAGAATTACGTGGTGAACCCCAAAATCGTCATTTCTATAATTGTGATGCAAATCAAGTATGGTCTACCAAAGACATTAATCCATAGTCTTTTTCCTACATCCTTACAGCCTTACCCCATTTTTCTACCTAAATTACCTAAATGTATGAACTGTTACACTCATTTATTGAGCAAATTTTTCCCCAATGCCAAATTGACTTAAAACCGGTTGAACCTCTTTTAGAGTCAAGAAAAGTTCATCAAGAAGAATTTTTATTTCGAGAGGGTGAAATTTGTGATTTCGTTGGGTTGACACTCAAAGGTTGTTTGAGAACCTTCTTCTTCAGAGAAGACAAAGAACTGACATTATTTTTTCACCCTGAGCAACACACATGGGGCGACTATGAGAGTTTACGAAGACGACAACCAGCTTGTTTTTCATGTCAGGCGATCGCGGACTCGGAGGTACTCATCATCAATAAACAAGTGATTGAGATGTTAGAAAATTTACCAGATGGTCAGAAATTACTCAGGCTGGTTGTGGAAGATTTGGCTTTTCAATTGCGGGATCAGTTGCTTTCCCTATATCGAGATTCCCCTGAGCAGCGTTATCTTAATTTCTTGAAAACCGAGCCAAAACTCTTACAGCGCATTCCACAATATTATCTGGCCTCCCATCTTGGCATTGAGCCAGAATCCCTGAGTCGCTTGAAGCGAAGAGTTTTTCACAAGAGAATCTCTTAACCCAAGTCAATGCAAATTCTGAGTCTGCATAGTAGAGTCACAAAAAGACACTTTTATTGCAGAGAAACATTATGTTACTAGAACAGAACAAGGTAATTGTGCTGAAATTCTATCAAGCTTTTGACCAACAAGATATTGAGCAAGCACAAGCATTGATGTCTCCCGATATTGTCAGCCGAGGGTTGAATGCAGTCCCCCTCAAAGGCACAGATGCGGTTATCCAGTATGGCAGGATGATGTTTACTGCCATACTGGATGGTTGCCATACCTTTGAAGAAGTGATTGCTGAAGGCGATAAAGTGGTTACTCGCGGAGTCTTCATTGGCACACATCACGGAGAGTTGATGGGTATTCCATCCACAGGTAAACAAGTCAAATTTTCAGTTGTTCACAGCGATCGCGTTGTCAACGGTAAGATTGTAGAACATTGGGGGCAAGGTGACACTTTTGCCTTGATGCAACAGTTGGGTGTAATTAAATACCCAATGATGTAACTGATAGGTGGAACAGCTAACAATACGGTTTAGTTGAGAGTTATTGCTGTAGATGATTGATCTTTGAAGACACGATTTATCACGTTTCTACTAGCTATGTGGAAATATATTGCAGTCACTCACCACATTTGTAGTGATGATTTCCACGTCCAGAGCTTCACTTCAAATGATAATCAGACTATGATTTGAGAAAATATTATGATGTCTGCATATGTCGGAACTACTACGGAATGTTATCGAAAAATTAGGCATTAATATTGAACTTTTATTACAAAACTTAGATCCTTTAGCTAATATTAGAAGTCTCGATAACTTAGAAAGACAGATTATTTGTTATGCTTTATTAGCCTATTCTCGTCCACAAATAGCTCAACAGTTAAATTTATCTGAACAACAAATTAAAGACAAACTGACTCATTATATTTATCCAAAACTAGCTGAGTTAATGGGTGTTGAGCAAACAGAAATAGCTGGAAATTGGGTAAAGATTATCAATTTTTTACTTGACCCTCATCAAGTTTATAAACTGCATCCCAATCCACAACTCAACAGCGATAATTTTCAAGCTAGCTTTGGTAGGCAATCTTTCCTTTATCCACCTAATCAAGAAATTGTTAAACTCCAAACAGAAGCAACAAAGTTTTACCAACTAGGGCTTTACTATCAAGCATTGCAATATTTTTTGATGGCGTGGCGTAAAGAAATAGAGCTTTATGGTAATGGGAATCCAGAACTGTTAATTTATATCAATAATTCTCTGATTGAAGATAAAAGAAATATTTTAGAGAACAAAAATATTAAAATCTACACCGTAGCAGTAGTTTGCCCATTTTATCATAACCAAGGTAACGTAGCAGCCGAAATATTAAGAGGAGTAGCCCAAATACAATTGCAGGTGAATTGGGGAAGTTTTAAAAGCCTTGGTATAGGTAAAGAAATAGATTTAAGTAGTATTCAACCGCATATAGTTTCTACTCTCATTTCTAGTCAAATATTATTACAAGTGTTAATTGTTAATGACCCCAATAATTTATATACTCCTTATAATCAAACAGCAGAGAAGTTGGCGGAACTAGCACCAAATTTAAACTTAATGGCTATCATCGGTCATTATTCTAGTGAAATGACTAAAAATGCTTTTCAATTTTATGCACAGAGAGGTTTAGTCTTAGTTAATGCTAGTAGCACATCTAATGAATTAGCTGATTTATCTGTTGTATCGTTTTATAGATTAACTACTCCCGATGAAAGTAGTGCTAAAAGCTTGGTTGATTATTTAGGTGAGAAAATTGCTGTTCACGAAAAATCAAAAATTGCGATTATATATAATCAAAATAGTCTTTATTGTCAGTCTTATAAACATAGCATTAAAAAATATCTAGAAGCATATCAAGATAAGTTACTATTTCTAGAAGAATGTGGATATATCAATGAATCTTACTATAAATTTCAAAAATATATAGAAAAAATTCAAGCAGCAGGGGTTGATATAATTATTATCATTCCTGATGGTGGTCTTGAACCTAATTCTTTAAATAATGCTGGATTAATAAGTAGATTAAATCTGAATAAATGTCTGATAGCTGGAACGGCTACATTTTATCAGGAAACTGTTTTGCATTGGATTCATGAGCAAAGCCAGTATCAAAATATTAATCAAAATCATCCGCAAATTGTCGCTTGTATTCCCTGGCATTGGGATAGCCAAGAAAATGGCTGTAATAGTAATAATATGATTGCTCAGTCTTTTTGTAAGTTAGGTACTCAATTATGGGGTGAAGGTAATCTGAATTGGCGGGGTGCTACGGCTTTTGATGCAGTTTTAATTATTTTGAAAGTCATAGAACAGTGTAAAAGTGAAAGTAGCCAAGCTTTGCTCAAAGATATGGATAAATATTTCAAACAGCAGCAAAGAGGAGTGAGGGGAGTTACGGGAAATATTCAATTTGAAAAAACAGGCGATCGCCTTAATCCTCCAACGGAAATAGTTGCTGTAAAATGGAGTTTGGCGCAGCAAAAATGGCAATGGACAATTTAAACACAGAGGAACGCAGAGGTAAACGCAAAGTGACGCTGAGAATCTAACTCTTTTTCTCTGTGTCTCTGCGCCTCTGCGTGAGAGAAAGCAATATTTTTGTCTACGCTTGTTGTCAAAATATACCACACTTGAAGTAGAACTATACCAAACATACCTGCTACTCTACTTTTAGTTGATAGATCAAATTGAACTATGCTAAAAGTTTTTGCTGATAGAGGTGGTACATTTACAGATATTGTTGCTGTCACTGATGAGCCAAAAATTATAGATAGACTCGCAAAACATCAGGAACGATTTTTAATTGTGCCTGTAGCGAATAAATCATGGGTAATAGTCTATAAACTATTGTCTGAAAATCCTGAACAATATCAAGATGCAGTTATTCAAGGGATTCGAGATATTATCGGTTTAAACAATAATCAACTTATTCCCAAGGCAGCTATAGAAGTAATCAAAATGGGAACAACAGTGGCTACAAATGCACTGTTAGAAAGACAAGGGGATAGAGTAGTTTTAATTATTACTAAAGGTTTTAAAGATGCGTTACGAATAGGCTACCAAAATCGTCCTGATATTTTTGCGCGTCATATTATTTTACCAACGATGTTGTATGAGCAGGTAATTGAAGTAGAAGAACGCTATGATGCTCATGGTAATGAATTAAAAGCTGTAAATACTGCACAGGTAAAACAAGATTTACAAGCAGTTTATCATACAGGAGTTCGTAGTTGTGCAATTGTATTTATGCACAGCGATCGCTATCCCCAACATGAGCAACAAGTAGCAGCAATTGCTCAAGAAATTGGCTTTACACAAATTTCGATATCTCACCAAGTTAGCCCTTTAATGAAATTGGTTAGTCGTGGCGATACAACAGTTGTCGATGCTTATTTAACTCCGATTTTGCGCCGCTATGTTAACCAAGTAGCCAGTCAGTTACCGGGAGTAAGATTAATGTTTATGAAATCTGATGGTGGGTTAACTGATGCCGCACAATTTCAGGGTAAAGATAGTATTTTGAGTGGCCCGGCTGGTGGTATTGTCGGCGCAGTTCAAACTAGTAAAAGAGCAGGTTTTAATTTAATTATTACCTTTGATATGGGGGGAACAAGTACAGATGTTGCCCATTTTAAAGGCGAGTATGAACGCCAATTAGATTCCGAAATTGCTGGGGCGAGAATGCGCGTTCCTGTATTATCAATTAATACTATTGCGGCTGGTGGTGGCTCAATTCTGTTTTTTGATGGTTCTAGTTATCGTGTGGGGCCAAAGTCGGCTGGTTCAAATCCTGGCCCTGCTTGTTATCGCCGGGGTGGCCCTTTAACGGTGACAGATGCTAATGTCATGTTAGGTAAAATTCACCCCCAATATTTCCCATCTGTGTTTGGTATTGATGGCAATTTATCGTTAGATAAAAATGTTGTTTTAGAGAAATTTCAGCAGTTAGCACAAGAGATTTCCTCTGTTACAGGTAATTATCGGCCACCGGAAGAAGTCGCAGCAGGATTTATGGCAATTGCTGTAGAAAATATGGCTAATGCTATTAAAAAAATTAGTCTACAACGTGGTTATGATGTGACTAAATATGTGCTTTGTTGTTTCGGTGGTGCAGGCGCGCAAGTTGCTTGTTTAATTGCTGACACTTTAGGGATGGAACAGATATTTCTACATCCTTATGCTGGGGTACTTTCCGCCTATGGTATGGGATTAGCTGATGTGAGAGCTACTAGAGTCGGCGGAGTAGAACAGCCTTTAAATCAAGCATTGATTCCTCAAGTAATGCAGTTAATAAAGTCTTTAGAAACTGAAGCCAGAAGGGAATTTAATCATAATGAAAGTAGTCTGGAAGCCGAAGTAATTCAAAAACTGAATCTGAAATATGAGGGAACTGATTCTACTTTAAGTATTAAGTTTGATGTAGATTTAAGTGTCATGGAAACAGAATTTGCAGATAAGCATATGTCTCGCTATGGTTTCCTTCAGCCAGACAAACCCTTAATTGTGGAATCAATTTCTGTAGAAGTAATTCAGAAAATGGATACACCTGAAGAACCTTTAATAACTCGGACTCGCAGTTTACTATCAACCCCTCAACCTCTAGAAATAGTCAAGATGTTTAGTGCCGAAAAATGGCATGATACACCAGTTTATCGTAGAGAAGATTTACAGCCAGGAGATTGTATAAATGGTGCGGCTATCATTGTCGAAAAAATTACCACCATCGTAGTTGAACCTAACTGGCAAGCCAGATTAAATGAGTGTAATCACTTAGTTTTACGACGATGTGTCAACTATGAATAAATGAGTAATGAGTAATGAGTAATGAGTAATGAGTAAATTTAGCGATCGCTATTTTGCTATTTTACATTGCGTCTGAGAAATCATCCCACACATTCATAACCTTGGAGGAATATGTTAAGAAGACTCCAGAATTTAGGGCCGGGATTAATCGTTAGTGCTGCCTTTATCGGCCCTGGAACAGTTACCACTGCGACTATTGCCGGCTCAAAGTATGGTTTTGCCCTATTATGGGCAGTTGTATTTTCCACCATTGCAACTATAGTTCTGCAAGAAATGTCTGGCAGGTTGGGTGTAGTCACGAGACAGGGACTTGGTGAAGCTTTGAGAGCCACCAAAAACCCGATTTTGCGGTTATTGGCGATTATTTTAATCATTGCCGCTATTTTTGTGGGTAATGCCGCTTTTGAGACTGGGAATATTGCAGGTGCAGCCATTGGTTTAGAAACACTGGGGGGGATATCCTTTCAGATATGGGCGGGAATTATTGGTATTTTGGCTTTCTTGTTGTTAGCATTGGGTGCTTACAAACTGATTGAAAAAGTTTTGATTGCAACTGTGAGTTTGATGGGGGTTGTGTTTTTATTAACAGCAATTTCTGCTCGTCCCGATATAGGTGCATTACTTCAAGGAATGGTAGTACCGAAATTACCTCATGATTCATTGCTAACAGTTATTGCTTTAATTGGTACTACGATTGTTCCTTATAACTTGTTTCTTCATGCTAGTTCTGTGCACCAAAAATGGCCGTCAATCATTCCTACAGAAATAGCCGTGGCAGAATCACGATTTGACACCATCATTTCTATTTCCTTGGGTGGACTAATTACCTTAGCGATCGCAGTTACATCTGCTGCTACCTTTGCTACTCAAAATATTAACATCAATGACATCCAAACGATGACCAAGCAACTAGAACCCCTCTTAGGTGCGGCGGCGCGGTATTTTTTCGCATTAGGATTTTTTGCGGCTGGTTTGTCTAGCACTATTACTGCACCCTTAGCCACAGCTTACGCTATCTGCGGCGCATTGGGTTGGAAGCCAGATTTCCATAGCAGCCGATTTCGGACAGTCTGGATTTTAGTGTTAGTGATTGGTACTGTATTCGCTATCACTGGAAAACGTCCCGTAGAATCTATTATTTTCGCTCAAGCTGCCAATGGTTTGCTATTGCCTGTTGTCGCCACATTTCTGCTCATCGTTGTCAACCAAGATAATTTATTAGACGACTTCCGTAATGATGCGATCGCTAATATTTTAGGCTTTAGTGTCGTCTTGATTGCTACTTTTCTAGGTATCTTCCAAATCTTCAAAGCAGTGGGTATTTTCTAGAAAATCAATTACCCCACTTACTGAATATTTTCCTTTCTCTCCCTCCCCCTCTGCTCCCCTGCTCCCTTCTCTCCCTTGTCTCCTACTGCTCCCTTCCTAGTCTGCTGAGGTACAAATCTCTGCGTACCTCTGCGCTTTACTCCGCGTTCCTCTGCGTTTCAAAATATTATCTGTACCTCACTTAACTAGAAATGGCTATAAAAAGATTATTCTTGTTGATGAAAGTACTTTGTAATTAAGCTGAAGATAAACTTTATGTCACCTTATCTTTATCCAATTATTGCAACCTCAGAAATAGAAAGTCAATTCTTAGAATTAGCGGAACAATGGCGACGCGAAACAGGAATGCTTTCAGTTATTTCCAAAATCTCAATGCACCCTGCATATCAAAGAATAATTGGCATGGGACAACCTGTTGTACCTTTGATTATGCGCGAACTTGAGAGTGAACCAGATCATTGGTTTTGGGCATTAAGTGCAATTACAGGCGCAAATCCTGTTAAACCAGAACAGCGTGGTAAACTCCAGCAAATGGCTGAAGCTTGGATTGAATGGGGAAGAGCAAATGGGTACAGATGGTAAGTTGGAAGGCTATAAACAAAACAAGTTTCCCAACTTATCACTCACAGCGTATGTCGTAACCAGCAAGCAAAGTGTATCATACAATTGTTTTGCTTGGGCTGCGGGTGAGGATGACCGTTGGTGGAGTCCAATAGATCCAGATAATATTTATTACTGGGTAGAAGGTGTAGCCGCAGAATTAACTATCTCTGCTTTTATTCAAGCTTACCAAAGCTTAGGGTATGAATTGTGTGATAACTCAGAGTGGGAATTAGGTTTTGAGAAGATAGCAATATATGCTACCTCTGATGGTGAACCAACCCACGCCGCTAGACAATTGTCTAACGGGAAATGGACTAGTAAACTAGGAAGATGGGAAGATATTGAACATGAATTGGAAGGTTTAATAGGTGAAATGTATGGTTCTGTACAGCAAATTTTAAAACGTCCAATTTCTATGTAGGTATGATTTAATCTTTTATCTGTTGAGGAGTCCAGGTAATCACCTATTCTATTTAAGTTCGTAGTAAGGACTGAAGTCCTTATATATTCTCAGCACTAAAGTGCTTACTACAAACTTGATAATTTCTTCTCTATCAATCACCGAAATATCCTAAATTATTTTGTTAGCAATGTGAAGACTTGCAAGACAAGATATCTGAAAACTTTTACCCCAGTCCCTATCTAATGCTGTTTTCAAAGCTGTAAACAAAGCCTGACGCTGCTGTGTTTCTAAAGCAATATATACAGATAATGTACTCAATAAAGCAAGATAATCCTCAATAGTGTAAGTTAATTCATATCCAAAACTTTCAAAAATTAAATTATTGAATAAACCTGAATCAATAATAGTTTTACCAATATTAATCAAGTCCCTTTCGTGATTTTCTCGACTTTCGTATGGTGATACAGATACAGCTTGATTTTGATAAACTGCTCGCAAAATCTGACAAATTTCCTCTTGGGGTTGCAATGGAATATTCCACAATAAAATTAGATTACCATCCTGTTTTAATGCCTGAGCAGATTTAAAACATCTAATTTCTGGTGACATCCAATGAAAAGAAGTTGCTGCCACTACAGCGTTAAATTTCTCAGTTTCTATTGGCCATTCTTCAAAGGTAGTATTAATAATCTCAACCCGGGGATAATCAATACAATTATGTCGTGCTAGCTCACAAGCTGCCAAACTAGGTTCAATACATACCATTGTAAATCCCCTGTCTGCAAAAGCTGTGGTTGCTGTTCCGGGGCCACATCCCAATTCTAAAATCTTGGCATCTGGAGGTAAGTTTGCTAACTCTACAGCACGAGTAATGATTTTTTCAGGGTAGCGTGGTCTTGCTTTGTTATAAGCATCTGCTACTGGACTATACCACTTTTTTCTCTGCTCTGGTGTGGATAAATCTCTATAGGGATTTTCTTTTGCTTCCGAGTCTTGCATTTTCAATGGGTAATTAATGATTCGGCAGTTATATTTTACAATTTTTCTCACATTCCATGAGGTAAAAAGCAAAATGTTCACTACATCAAAACCTGATCCTGTACGGTTAGAAATTTTCAAGAATCTTTATCAGTTTATCGCTGAACAAATGGGAATTGTCCTGCAAAATACGGCTGCATCAGTCAATATTAAAGAACGTTTAGATTTTTCCTGTGCGATTTTCGATGCTTCTGGATTATTAGTAGCTAATGCCCCTCATATTCCTGTACATTTAGGCTCAATGAGTGAAAGTGTTCGCAGTTTAATTAATGATCAAGGTGACAGTATTCAACCAGGAAATGTTTATTTATCAAATAATCCCTATAACGGTGGCACTCACCTCCCCGATGTCACAGCTATTACTCCTGTATTTTTAGCAAGTGATGAACATCCCCTGTTTTATGTCGCTTCTCGTGGACATCAAGCTGATATCGGCGGAATTACCCCTGGCTCTATGCCTCCCCATAGTCAAACTGTAGAGGAAGAAGGCATTTTATTTGATAATTTTCTCTTAGTAGAACAGGGACAATTCCGAGAAAATGCTGTCAGAGAATTACTATTAAATCATATTTATCCGGCTCGTAATCCTAACCAAAATATTGCTGATTTTCAGGCACAAATTGCAGCTAATGAAAGGGGAGTTCAGGAGTTAGTTAAGATGGTGTCTCAATATGGACTATCAACAGTCCAAGCTTATATGAAATTTGTCCAAGACAATGCCGAAGAGTCGGTGAGAAAAGCTATTGATGTGTTAAAAGATGGTTCGTTTATATATGAAATGGATAGCGGTGCTAAAATACAAGTGCAGGTGACAATTAATCGAGAAAATCGCAGTGCTAAAATTGATTTTACTGGCACATCTCCTCAATTAAAGAGTAACTTTAATGCTCCTAAAGCGGTGACTCAAGCAGCAGTTTTATATGTGTTTCGGACTTTAGTTAATGATATTATTCCTCTGAATGCGGGGTGTTTGAAACCTTTAGAAATTATGATTCCTGAAGGTTGTATGTTAAACCCAACCTATCCAGCCGCCGTAGTTGCGGGTAATGTGGAAACTTCCCAAGCTGTTGTCGATGCTTTATATGGTGCTTTGGGTGTGATGGCAGCTTCTCAAGGAACAATGAATAATTTTACCTTTGGGAGCGATCGCTATCAATATTATGAAACTATCTGCGGCGGTTCTGGTGCAGGAACTAATTTTCATGGTACTGATGCAGTTCATACTCACATGACTAATTCTCGCTTAACTGACCCAGAAGTTTTAGAAACCCGCTATCCTGTTTTGTTAGAAAGTTTTAGTCTGCGCCTTGATAGTGGTGGTAAAGGTAAATATCATGGCGGTAATGGGGTAATTCGTCGTCTGCGCTTTTTAGAGGCGATGAGTGCTAATATTCTTTCTAATCATCGGGTTGTACCTCCTTTTGGCTTAAATGGTGGTGAACCTGGAAAGGTGGGATGCAACTGGGTAGAGCGTGCCAATGCTATAAAAGAGGATTTAGGTAGTACGGCGACGGTAGAAATGAATCCTGGGGATGTGTTAGTTATTGCTACTCCGGGAGGGGGAGGGTTTGGTAATTCGTAATGGGCTAACGCCCCGCTCCGCTAACGTAATTCGTAATAGCCTACGGCAAGGCTTGCGCCTACGTAATACCGCTACGCGGAAGCAAGCTACGTAATTCGTAATCACACATCTTGCACCTCGGTTAAAAACCGGGTTTCTGAACGAAAGATTAAGGTTTTAAGCTGAGGGATTTGCAAGAAACCCGGTTTTTTAGGGCTTGTTGAATAATTCATACTTTTGATAGTTGACTCAGGGTAAAAACTATCTACAAATTTTCTACCTGCAAAGTTTTTTATTAAAAATCCTGTGGAGGTAAATCCACAGGATAGATAATGTTAACTGTTTGATTAATATAATTCTGTTTTGATTTTTATCTTACCTACGGCTCTACCCACCTTCTCCCACTCTCTTGCAGTTTCAGTGTGTTGGTAGTCGGTTCTCAAATATTCAGCTTTTTCATAACAAACTTGAGACAATATTCTTAGCACATCCACGACACTCATGCTATCAAGCATCGCTTTGATGTCCTCTTTGTCGTACATATTCCGCGCTCCACCTGATGAAATCTAGATAAACCAGTTGAAGATAGTGATGATTTTCACTACATCCAACTGTGATAATAGCTGGATTACTCATATCTTTACATATTTCAATGGCATGAAATAAAAATTGTGCCAAATATAGCTATATATATATTGGTATTATGTCTAAATTTATAGTTTAATCTAAATACAGTGTCCTACCCTATTAATGGCAACTTAAGACTCATCAAGCTCATGCTTACTGCAACAAGATAAGAAAATTAGATGAATGCTGACTCTTTTTTCCAACAGGGACTCTATACAGATTTGCCAAGGGAGTATCAAGGAACGATCGCTAATAATACCGCATCGGGCAAACAACCACCAGAGTATGCCATAGCTTATCTCAAACAAGGGATGATTTTGTGTAATGAACTCCAAGATTATCAAGGAGCGATCGCAGATTTAACTCGTGCCATTAAAATTAATCATAATTTAGCTGAAGCCTATTACTATCGAGGATTCGCCCGTTATTGTGTGGGTGACTATGCAGGCGCGATCGCTGATTATGATCAAGTATTACAGCTTAACCCTACTATTACAGCATCATACTACTATCGGGGTAAAGCTTACTTCGCTAAAGGCGAATACACTCAAACGATCGCTGACTATATGCACACCATAGCAGTCAATCCCCAGTTAGCTAGTGATATTAACATAGATTTGGCTCACGCCTATTACTATCGAGGTGTCGCTTGTAGTGAGCAAGGAGATAATCAAGGAGCGATATCAGATTTTCAGGAAGCTTTGCAATGGCATCCCTATTTAGCAGCAGTATACAGTAGTCGCGGTAATGTCTACTATAATCTAGGGGAATATCGCCAGGCGATCGCTGATCATGACCGTACTATCCAACTTGATCCTACTATAGTAGAGGCTTATCAAAATCGCGGTAACGCCTACTATGCTCTAGGAAATTATGCAGCCGCTATTGCCGATTACAACCGCACACTAGAATTAAACCCAAATTTTGCCACAACCTACTACAATCGGGGTGTGATTCTCTCCCGCCTCAAAGAATATGATTTAGCCTTAGAAGATTTAAACCAAGCTATTCGTTTCAACCCAGAAGACG
Source organism: Aliinostoc maniaoense (assembly GCF_058172895.1). Classification (NCBI taxonomy): domain Bacteria; kingdom Bacillati; phylum Cyanobacteriota; class Cyanophyceae; order Nostocales; family Nodulariaceae; genus Aliinostoc; species Aliinostoc maniaoense. Next base: position 4,992,354 of record NZ_CP187952.1, read on the forward strand.
CGCAAGCCTATGCAGAAAGGGGTTTGATTCGAGCCGCCAAACAAGACTATCAAGGCGCAATTGCTGACTATAGCCAAGCATTACAAATTAATCCTGAGTTAGCTTTAGTATACGGTTTCCGTAGTAATATACGCCGCCAAATCGGCGATTATCCCGGCGCATTGTCAGATAGTAATCAATTATTAGCACTATCTCCCCAATTTGCAGAAGCATACTGTGATCGCGCTACCACTCGCCGTCATTTAGGAGACTATCAAGGTGCGATCGCCGACTATAATCAAGCATTACAAATCAATCCCAACTTAGTAGAAGCATACTACGGACGCGCCATCGTCCATGAAACTTTAAAAGACTTTCTCGGAGCAATAGCAGATAACACCCAAGCTATCAAATTAGCCCCTGATTTTGCTCCCTCCTATTGTAATCGTGGTAACGCCCGTCGCCAGTTGGGAGATCATCGCGGCGCACTCACCGACTACAACCAAGCCTTAGCCATCAACCCCCAATTAGTCGAAGCTTATCATAACCGGGGTGCTTGGTATTATGATCAACAAGATTACCAAGGTGCGATCGCAGACTACACCCAAGCCTTAAAAATTAATCCCCAATCTGCCCTATTCTATAGCCAGCGCGCCCATGCCTACTATGCCCTACATCAATATCATCAAGCCATAGCAGATTACACTCAAGCGATCACCATTGATCCTCATGATGCCGAAGACTGGTATAATCGAGGCCGTAGCCATGCTCACCTCGGCAACCATCCAGAAGCCTTAGCCGATTTAAATCAAGCCCTAGAGCATCACCCTTATTGGGCTTCAGCTTACCTGCTACGAGCAGAGATTCGCCGTAATTTAGGCGATAGGGAAGGCGCGATGAGAGATTTAAAGAAATCTGCTGATATTTATAATCATGAGGGTAATAGACAATACCATCAACAAATTTTAGCAATGATGGCAGCATTAAAGTAATTCGTAATTCGTAATTCGTAATTCGTAATACTTTGTAGTTAGGCTATTGACATACTTCACTGCTCCTTTAAGACGGTGAGGTATATCAAAAACCATGTCTAAGGCTTCTGTAAAGTAAAAAATTGAATGAAAGAGCAAGATCCAATTTATGAAAATATACCATTGGCTGGGGTACGAATCGTTTTGGTAGAACCAGCCGGGCCATTAAATGTAGGTGCAACTGCCCGTGTAATGAAGAATTTCGGGTTAGAGCATTTAGTATTAGTTAATCCCCAATGCGATCGCCTATCATCAGAAGCGATGAAAATGGCTGTTCATGCCAAAAATATTTTAGAGTCGGCGGTAGTGGTAGATTCCCTACTAGAAGCCTTGCAAGGATGCGTTAGTGTCATAGCTACCACCGGACGCGATCATGATTTTCCAGTCCCCTTAGAGAACCCTAGAACAGCCTTACCGTGGCTATTAGCACCAACCAACCAACCCGCAGCCCTCATTTTTGGCAGAGAAGACAGAGGATTAAGCAATGAAGAATTAAATTATGCCCACAGATTCCTCCGCATTCCCAGTAGTGCCAATTATCCATCCTTAAACTTAGCTAGTGCGGTAGGTATTTGCTGTTATGAACTAGCACAAGCAGCACAATTAGACGCAACGCCCACCCTCACAACCACAGAACTAGCTCCATTAGAATTAGTCGAGGCATACTATCAGCAGTTAGAATCATTACTTTTAGATATTGGTTATTTATATCCCCACACAGCAACCAGCCGCATGGAAAAATTCCGCCAACTATATAATCGCGCCCATCTGCAAACAAATGAAGTAGCAATGTTACGCGGTTTACTGCGACAGGTAGAATGGGCAATTAATAACCAAAGGGATGAGTAGGGGTGTGGGGGTGTAGGGGTAGGCTGTTGACTCTGTACCTTTTTTGGGATTTTGTCCATGCAAAAAATGTGCGTAGTTACGATGGCTGAAACTGTGTTTTGAGAAGGCTTTGAGGCACAAATTAAACATCGCGTACAAAATTACTAAAAACCGCCCAAATTTCAACAAAGTCAACAGCCTAGTGTAGGGGGCAGGGGAGACAAGGGAGACAAGGTAGACAAGGGAGACAAGGTAGAAATATTTACCCCAATGCCCCATTCCCCATTCCCCATTCCCCATTCCCCATTCCCCATTCCCCATTCCCCATTCCCCATTCCCAATAAAAATTTTAAAATTGACACAATTATTTCCCAAATTGTTGAATATGACATAAACTAAACACAAAAATGCTACTAAGTAGTATTTATGGAACTGGGTACGCCAGAATATATAAACCAGGGATAAGGGAATAGGGACTAGAGGCTAGTAAAATTTTCCTTCTGCCTCCCCGCAGTCGCTCCACTTGGGGAAACCCCAAGACTGCGCTGCTCTCTGCCTCCTGCCTTAAACAACAATTATGATTGAGTCACAAGGAGTGGCAGTGTCAGAGTCAGGTGAAAAACTTAGAACTTTTTCGGGGCGACAACCTGTAAACCGTCGCCAGCGATCGCATAAAGTTCAAAAAGCTGAATCAAAAAAAGTTAAAATTGCTCATCAGCCCCGTGTTACCACAGGTACAGCAGTAGTAACACGGGTAGATAATAATTCTATTTTGCCTCCCCCTATTGCTCCTCGGACGAAAAAGTCCAAGCAGGGGTTAATGATGCCTACTGTCGTCAAACCTATACCTACAGCAACTAAGTACAAGCCAACCCCCTCTAGAAATGTCAAGGTAAAAACCATCAGAGTGCAGAAACAGCCCTCACCAAAAATGGGTAGACGAGTATCAAAAAAAACGCGTTTAAAACCAATGGCTAGAGCTATTTTGTACGCGATTCGTTTATTGATTGTGGGAGTTGGCATTGGTGCTATTGTAGGTACAGTATTATCAGTTTTAGACCCTGCCAACCATACTGCTCCCACAACTCCAACTGCATCTAATACTACTGGACAAGTGCAACCAAAACCTGCCACTACCAACTCATCAACTGGCTTGTACCTCTCTCAAGAAATTCCGACATTGAAAAATGCTGTGCAAGAGTTGGCAGCAGCTAATCCCAATCTTACCCCTGGAGTCTTCTTGGTAGATTTAGACAATGGGGGATACGTAAATCTTAATGGTGATAACAGCTTGCCTGCGGCTAGTACCATTAAAGTACCAATTTTAATTGCCTTTTTCCAAGATGTAGACGCTGGTAAAATTCGCCTAGACGAAATGCTTACCATGCAGCGAGAAATGATGGTGGGTGGCTCAGGAAATCTACAATACAAACCAGCCGGAACACAGTATGCGGCTTTAGAAGTGGCAACTAAAATGATTACCATCAGTGACAACACCGCCACTAATATGCTGATTGCCCGACTCGGAGGAATAGAAGCAGTTAATCAGCGTTTCCAGAGTTGGGGACTTAGCAGTACAGCCATTCGCAACCCCCTGCCAGATTTGCAAGGCACAAACACCACCAGCCCCAAAGAATTGGGGACTTTGCTGTCTATGGTCAGTCAGGGTAAATTAGTTAGTATGCGATCGCGTGATCAAATCCTCGATATCATGCGCCGTACAGAACGAGATCATCTCCTACCTTCCGGTTTAGATCAAGGAGCGCGCATATATCACAAAACAGGCGATATCGGTACTGTATTAGCAGATACAGGTATTATTGATACACCTACCGGCAAGCGTTATATAGCAGCCGTCATGGTACAACGCCCTAATAATGATCCTCGTGCCGAAAAACTCATTAGCACCATCTCTCGCGCCGCCTACCAAGAATTTAGCCAAAGACCTCCCACACCTAACAATACCACCAGTGCCATCCCCACAACAGGTTATCAATCGCCAATAATCTCTGCACCCCCACCAACCATCCCCACGAGTGGATATCAATCCCCTGTGGTAAATCCACAATATTATCCGCCCAGATAACTGTAAAGTAAGGATGTAAGGAACAAATTAAGTCAACCAATTTTAGATTTTAGATTTGTGATATGTCCTCAACTACCCCCACAATTCAATTTTTTGCTGGCATTTATGAAGAACTGAGTAACGTTAGTTTACGGCGGGAAGTCCGCACTGGTAAACGCATCGTCATGATGACGTTTGAAAAAATGCAAGCATTGGAAAGATTCAACAGTTTTACAAAACAATCATTAAACGCCTTACTTTTAACTGATGAAGAAGGTGAAATTAATATTACCCCGTCTTCAACTCGATTCATCTTTGGGGGTGATGAAGGTGATGAACTCAGGGGAGTAGAGTGCAAATTTGAAGTCGAACGCGATGATCATTGGGAAAGATTCATGCGTTTTATGCACCGTTATGCTGATGCTAATGGTATGGAATATGGGGAGAGATGAGTAATTATTTAGCTATTGCAACTGTCACTGCAACTCTGCAAAGAACCTTGCAGGGGAGTATCCAAACAGATGTAGATGGTGCTAGGGTAACAACTGTTAGACCCGATCGCCTTAGTAGTGGTTCACCAGAAGCTGGTGTAAATATTTATCTGTACGATATTTTAATGAATCCAGCTTGGCGGAGTGCTGATTTAAGACAACGCCATTCAGATGAAAAATATACTAAGCGATCGCAAACTGGTTTGGATCTCTACTACTTACTAACTTGCTACGGTAATGATGTGGAGTTAGAACCACAAAGGTTAATGGGTAGCATTATTCGCACCTTTAATAGCCAATCCCAGATTACCCAAGAGATGATTCGGGAGACAGTCACAGATTCAACATTGACATTTTTGGCAGATTCTGATCTAACTCAACAAGTAGAGACAATTTCCATCACTCCCGTTGATTTAAATGTCGAAGAAATATCAAAAATTTGGTCAGTATTTTTTCAAACTCCATATTCTTTATCTATAGCCTACAAAACTAGTATCGTCTTAATTGATGCTGGCACAATCCGCAAAAAACCCTTACCTGTACGCAATCTTCAGCGTCATATTACACCATACCAACCAGCGATCGCTCAAATCAAAGTTGAAGAAGAATTATCTCAAATTTGGCAAACACAGTTAGCTGCAACCCCGTTGATTTTAGCTACCAGTACCTTATTAATTAAAGGCGATAAATTAAGCGCAGATATCACTCAGGTGCGTATCGGTGATGTGACGGTAACACCCCAAAAAGTTACAGATAAGCAAATTACTGTTAATCTCGCCTCCATCCCCATAGCATCCTTACGCGCCGGGATGCAGGCTGTACAAGTCATTCATCCCCAGCAACGAGTTAGTTCCAATGTTGTACCTATACTGTTACGTCCAACTATTACAGAAATTACAGTATCTCATTTACAGGGTAGAGGGAATGATCTGCGATCGGCTGATATCACCGTAGAAGTTAATTTCACAGTTGATCAATCCCAGCCAGCAACTTTAATCCTCACAGAACTCTCTCTTACACAATTTACAGGATATTCCTACGAGCAAACCAAAAACCGTCGGAATCATTCTCACACACTCACCTTTGCAGTCAAAGACTGTGCGCCAGGAACTTATCTAGCACGCCTGGTTATAGACGGTGCGGAAAGTTTGTTAACAGTTGATACAGATCCTCATAGCCCGACTTTTGAGCAATATATCGCACCTGTTGTAGTTATTAATTGAGTAATGAGTAATGAGTAATGAGTGATGAGTAATGAGTGATGAGTAATGAGTGATGAGTAATGAGTAATGAGTAATGAGTAATGAGTAATGAGTAATGAGTAATGAGTAATGAGTGATGAGTAATGAGTAATAGGTAATATAGCATTTATACCATTTCTCTAAATCCCGGCTACAGATCATTCTTCCCCTGCCCCCTGCCCCCTTGCAGTCTTAATTATAATTTTACTCATCCATGAAAATTAAGCGGAGGGGATCTAAATGTACATACCAGGGGAAAGGCTCATCTTTGATACTCAGCCATTTTTCTTTGAATAATTCTGCTTGCAAATCGTATTCCTGGGAATGATTGCTAGGAGCATGAAGCTTTAAAAATAGTGTGATGCGGTGGGGTGTTTCACTGGTTCGTACTAACCAGCAAGGAAAGGTGTTGGTTTGGTTTGGGTCTTTGGTAAGTATAAGATGATGGGCGCGGATGCCAACATGGGTGATTTGTGGGGAAATTTGTTCTCTCACTTGCAATCGACAACCCCAATTAATTGCTTCTATCTCTTGCGATGAGTGAATAATTGCATCAGAAAAATTCTTGCATCCAGTGATTTGGGCAACATTTACTGTAGCGGGATGCTCAAATATATCGTATTTAGAACCATGATGAACTATTCTACCATGTTCCATCACCAATAAATTAGGACAAAGACGATAAGCTTCTTCCATATTATGGGTGACAAATAAAGTTACACCTGGGTATTTAGCTAGAGTTGTGGTCATTTGTTGTTCTAGTTGACTACGCAGATGTGTATCGAGTGCGGAGAAAGGCTCATCTAGTAGTAAAGCTTCTGGTTGACTGGCTAAAGCTCTGGCTAAGGCTACTCGCTGTTGCTGTCCGCCGGAAAGTTGATGTGGGTATCGCTCTCCTAATCCTTGTAACTGCATTGCTATGAGTAACTCTTCAATTTGCGATCGCATTTTCCCATTGGCAATTCCTGGAGGCAAGCCAAAAGCAATATTTTGCGCCACTGTCATATTCGGAAATAGAGCATAATTCTGCACTAAAAAACCAATCTGGCGATCGCGGCTAGGTAAATTAATTCCTTTTTCTGAATCAAATAATACTCTATCGTTTAAAACTATCCGCCCCCGTGTAGGTGTCTCAATCCCCGCAATACAGCGCAGAATCATACTCTTACCCGCCCCTGAACCCCCCAACAATCCCAAAGGTTGTTCATCGCTACTAAATCTCACCTTGAGGCTAAAACTCGCTAATCGTTTCTCAATATCAACAAACAGCTTTACCTCCCCCTGCCCCCTCTGCACCTCTACCTCTGCTCCCCTGCTCCCCTGCCCCCTCTGCTCTCCTGCTCCCCCGCTCCCCTGCTTCCGCCTACGTCCCCTCCATTCCTGCCAAAAGTTGACAGCAATAATCCCTGATAGGGAAACAATCATAATTACAACTGACCAAAACCAAGCTTCATCCGTCGCCCCGGCTTCCACTGCAAAATAAATCGCCATTGGAATTGTCTGGGTTTGTCCAGGAATATTACCAGCCAACATCAATGTTGCACCAAACTCACCCAAGGCACGGGCAAAGGACAAAGATGTACCTGCTAAAATCCCCGGAAAGGCTAGGGGTAAACTGATACGCCAAAAGATAGTAGACTCTTTTGCTCCCAGGGTTCTAGCTACTTGCAGCAGATTACCATCAATCTGTTCAAATGCCCCCAAGGCAGTTTTATACATTAATGGGAAAGAGACAACTGTAGCGGCGATCGCTGCCCCATACCAAGTAAATACTATACTCAAATCAAAAGGCTGCATCAGTTTCCCTATCGGGCCATTTTTGCCGAAAAACAGCAGCAGCAAAAAACCCACAACCGTAGGAGGTAAAATCAAAGGAGCAACAAATATCCCCTCAATCAAAGCTTTGCCCTTGCCACGATATCCCAACATCCAATAAGCAGCCCCAATTCCTAAAAAGAAAGTGATAAATGTGGCAAATAAAGAAGTCTTGAGTGATATCCACAAGGGTGAAAAATCCATTGGCATGATGATTTTCGGCAAGAGCTAATGTGCAACTATTGACTTTGGCATATTTGAGTATGGTCTGGGCTACTCAAAACCAGCCTAATTAAGATTCCTGATTCTTTGATTAATTAAAATTATACCAACTTTTTTATAAAAAAGTTGGTATATAACAAGAAATTACCGAAAATTTGGGGTTAACATCATCTAGCGAAGGAAATTAGCGTACTTTACGAATTAAAAATACAGTCGCCAATATTGGCTGGGTTTGCCATAATTAATGATCTAATCAGTAAATTATCTATGGCTGCTCAATAATGACAGATAACCCAGTCAAAATTCACCTGCTTGCTGGTATCCAGGGTTTGACGTTGTTGGTTTTCTATACAGAAGACTGTTGGCAGTTTCGAGTTTTAACTCTGGATGGTGCTGTTTTTGGAGAAAGAAAAGTCTATTACAGTACCCACGCCGCAGAAAAAGCTGCATGGGAATGGATTCATCAAAACTTCTATGGTTGAGTACTTTTGCTGATTTAACAGGGTGCGATCGCCATTTTTCAATTATAGGTTTTTGTTTCTCAACTTTGTTACCAAACGTGCCACAATTGGTAATCAGATAGCTTTTACAAGTTTTAGCAATATCTTCAATGAAAACCTACGACTGGATTGTAGTTGGCGGTGGAATTACAGGTGCTACACTCGCCTACGAATTAGTCAAACTAGGCTTGAGTGTACTGCTATTAGAAAAAGACACTATCCCCCAAAATGCGACTCGTTACAGTTATGGTGGGTTGGCTTATTGGTCAGGAAGTACGCCATTCACTCGTCAATTATGCCAAGAAGCGATCGCAATTTATCAAAATCTAGCTCAAGAGTTAGACGCTGATATTGAGTTACGAGAATTAGACTTACTACTAACTATTGATGCCGATAGCAACCCCCAAACAACGGCTGCATCCTATGCCAATTGTTTCACTCCCCCCCATCTAATCAGTGTTGAAGCCGCTTGTGAATTAGAACCATTACTCAACCAAAAAGCAATTTCCGGTGCTTTAACTGTCAAACACGGACACATCCACCCCCAAAAAACAGCACAAGCTTACACTCAAGCTTTTTTACGTCATGGTGGTGAAATGCACATCACCGAAGTATTACAAGTCAAATCAGGTACTGTCACAACTACTTCTACAACCTATTCCTGTGAGAATGTAGTTGTCTGTGCTGGTGGGTTTAGCCGTCACCTATTAAAAGCAGCAGGTATTGACATCAAACTGTATTTTACCCATGCAGAAGTAATAGAAACACCACCTGCTGATGTCGAGTTAAAAACTTTAGTCATGCCAGCTAATCTGCAAAGATTTAAATTAGAAGCTGCATCTACAAAAGATGATCAATTGTGGGATGAACTAGATAATCAACCAGCACCACCGATATTAGATGCTGGTGCAATTCAGTTTCAAGATGGGAGTTTACGCCTCGGACAAATCAGTCGCGTACTAACAAACCCTTACGCAAATATCAATTCAACCACAAGCGAAAATTGGTTAAGACAAAGTATTACCAAAATTTTACCTAAATTGGGTAATTTATCAGGAAATTGGCATCATTGCTTAGTAGCATTTAGTAGTAATAGTCTGCCTGTAATTGGCGCGATTCCAGGAAATGAGGGTATTCATATTTTTTCTGGCTTTAGCAACCCTTTAGTTTTTGTTCCTCCTTTAGCCAAGCGATTTGCTAAATTTATCAAGGGACAAGAACAGGCAATAATAATGCAATGAATCAATTCAAACCTTTAGGAATTTAGATCAACTATGCTCCATACTCATTCTGCACTAACATCTATGTCATTGCAACCACCTTCAGTATTAGAGATAGAATATTAACAACATCTAGTATGTCTAAGTAGTCATCATGAACTGTGTACACCAGAACACATGAAAAAGTCTTTCCCTTACACCCCTATACCCTTACACCCCTACACCCCCTTTTTAAAGTCAGAACAGGGTAAATAATTAAAGGTTTGTAGTGAGAACTTTAGTTCTCAAATCAGGACTAAAGTCCTTACTACGAACTCAATCTTAGGTCTTTTTACATTACTTAACGTAGTTTGTTCTTTCGGTTCGTTTTACTTAGCCTTGAGTTTAGTCACTAATTAGCGGAGTTAACGACAATGAGTAAGTTAATTATTTTTGGTTTAATTGTGGTTTATGTAGGTGGTGTTTGGAAATTTTGGAATGGTTTTAGCAGAACTAATTTTGGTCAATCCTTACCCAACCGAATTAGTTTATCTTTGCTATGGCCTGTTTTATTTATTGCTAATAAATCCTATCGTAGTAACTTCAGAAAGGCTCTGAAGGGTTAGCTAAAAAGTTTCACAATACTTCATGTTAAAAAACCCCAATTTATTCAAGAAATTGGGGTTTTAATGTAATTACTAATTCGTAATACCCTACGGGAAGCAAGCTACGTAATTCGTAATTACTAATTAATCGACAAATTCACGAACAGCTTATTAACGTCTATTATTGCGCCAGATGTGGACTGCTGTACCTGCGGCTGCACCATTGACGGCATTATTTAGTGGTTTGTTGCATCTACCTCTACCACCAATCACTGCTCCAGCCAACGTACTAGCACCAGCCGCTACTAAAGCATCCTGTCCTATATTACGGCGACGGGGATTATTTCGTAAACCATTAGCACCATTAACCGCCGCACCTGCTACTGCACCCTTAGCAGCGTTTCTTAATACATTACATCCAGTCAGAACTCCCGTCACCGCCGCAGCACCAGCACCAACTAAAGTATCTTCTACAACTTTTTTATCAGCAACAGCAGGTTGTACTGATAGCAAACTGACACTAGCTATACTTGCAGCCATAAAGCTGGGTAGAAATGCGCGTTTGAGATTTTCTTTCATAGGGTTCACCTTGTAAAAAACATCTACACTCACAGCCAAATCATTTGATTTTTTCGTTGCAGATGTAGTAGATGTTGTTGTTTTGATTTTAGCTAACTGTAACTGAGCTATTACGCTTTGAAATTACACACTCATTAATTAAGGTTGTTAACTATTAACCGTCAATAGCCAACAGAAAACACTATATCTCATCATGACATTCACAAAATAACAAGTTCATCTACTTGCAGCTATATTTTTTAATATTTGTTTAAAGAATAATAGGTTATTTGTGGACAATAATAAAACTGGCACATATTGGACTGATATTTGATTTTTGAACAGATGTCTAAGGTCTGTTAGAGAGAGCATAAACCAACTCGCTCAAAGGTTTCGGTGCGTTACGGCTTATACCAATTCTCTATGAAGTTGCGCCAAATAAATGATGTAGAGACGTTGCATGCAACGTCTCTACAGTACAGAATAAAGGTTTTTTTTATGTGTCAGTCTAATTTGGGTATGGGTTTTAAAACGCTTGAATCCACTCTTTTACAGAGTATTCAGTCCAAATACCATTTTGCCAGTAGGGGTCATTTTCAATTAATTGGCACACAGTCGCCTCGTCTTCGGCTTCGTAAAGTCCAAAGACTTTGGTGACATCTTTGGTAGGGCCAATTGTAATTAGCACACCAGATTCCTTTTGTTTAGCTAAACCCGCTAAGTGTGCATCACGGTAAGGTGCGCGTTTTTCTAGAACGTCTTCACAGTAAGAACCCCACATTACATATTTGGACATGATGACTTGAGATGAATTAACTACCTGTTGTCATCTTATGAGAAAATGGAATTTGGGCAAACCGGCTATTTTTTTATCTATTTATTTTTCTTAGTTTTTGTTTAGTCCATCGCTTGAATTTGCTGATTCGCTGCATACTGTGCCTGTACCATTGCCTGCTTTAATGATTGCTGTCCTAATAAAGCACTGATAAACTGGTTATCAAAATTGTTAACAATGGGGGCTGGATGTTTGCCAATTTGCCAAGGTGTAGCATAATTAACACCAGCAACCAAAGGCGACCTTAAGACATCTTGATCATATCCCAATTTCTCTGCTACTGACTTACGTGTAGGTAAAGCAAAACCTGTTCCTGTCCATTTCTGCATTCCCGCTTTACCTGTGAGATAAGAAATCAATTCCCACGCTTGGACTTTATGTTTTGATTGCTTATTCATCACATAGGCAACAGTAAAAACCATTGTCCCTTTTTTTTCATTAATCTTGGGTACTTCTGCGGTAGCAAATTCCAGTTGCGGAAAGGTTTCTTGCAGGTAAGGAATAGCCCAATTACCTTCAATGACCATTGCTACTTTACCCTGACCAAACATTTCACTACCTGAGTTTGTGCCGACATCGGATTTTTGGGCTGAGGAACGGTCTTGGCGGTATTGGTCGATAACTAGCTCTAACCCCTGTAAAGCTTGCTGACTAGCAAATGCGGCGTAACCGTTGGAGTCAATAATTTGTCCGCCAAAAGCTTTGATTTTATAAGCCTGACGTGCTAATTCTGGCATTTCTCCAAAGCCGTATCTGTTGAGTTTACCGGTTAATTGCTGGGAGTAGGCGCGTAGTTCCTGCCAGTTTTTTGGCGGAGTGTTTAACCCAACCGCAGCAAAGGCTTTTGTGTTATAGAACAGTGCCAAAGTGGAATAGTCTTTGGGTACCCCGTAAATAGAGTTTTGATATTTAAAGCTGTTTAATAAAGTTGGTTCAAAGTCTGCTAAGTCAAATTCTGGGGTAATGTAATTATTTAAGGGTTCTAAGACATTCTGACTCATCAAGAAAGGAGCTTCGATCGCATCCAGATAAAAAACATCAGGTGCAGCTTCCCCAACTAAGCGAGTTTTGATCACGTCCATGTATTGGTCAGGAATTACTTCATATTTGACCTGAATTTGGGGATATTGGGCTGCAAAATCTTGCAGAACTTGTTTTAATAATTTTTGCTCTACAGGCGAACCACCCCAGCCACTGAGTTTGATGGTGACATGGTTGGGTTTGGGTAGATGATGACAACTAATAATTGTAATGGCAATGGAGATCGCTACTCCCAACCATCGCCACCAGTTTTTTCTCATCACAGTCAAGTAAAGGGTAACAGGGAACTATCTTCCACCTTAATACCAATTCAAATTAAGGTTTGTAGTAAGGACTTTAGTCCTTAACTTGAGGGCTTTAGCCCTCTCTTCTCTAGGAGACGCTTACAGCGAACGAGACGCTGCGCGTAGCTTGCTTCCCCGGAGGGGTACACTACGAACTCCGCAAAGTTGGCTTGGTGAAGTACTAGGTGCGTTACGCTGTCGCTAACACACCCTAACTAATATTTAACTCATCTGAACTTTTGTTAAGCGCAACACCAGCCAACATTCAGATCAATAAGTAAATTGTTAAGTTAACTAAATTTTTATTTATATATTCCGAACTTTTATGGAGAAATGCAAGGTAAAATATCGAAAATTGTCACCAAAGCTTCCGAGTGCATACTAAATGCCTGAAGCTGAACTCACGCTAGGGTGCGTTACCCATAAATAATGTCTATGGATTCGGTTCAAGTTGAAACAGCTTCATCTCTGGTTCTGGAACTTCCCCAGATTTCTCAACTTCCAACTCCCCTCACTCCTCCTCCTAGCTCAACATCTAGCACCCGATTTCAAAAGAATGGGATTCGCACTAGTTTAAGAGCCTCAACTACGGATGCAGTGTTTGCGGCTGTATTTTCCCTGGCGACTAGCGGGATTTTATTAAGTAACTTTTTGGTGGAATTAGATGCTAGTCCAGTGATATTTGGGATGATTTCCTCAATCCCTATGCTGGTAAATCTAATTCAGCCGTTAGGTGCTTACTTATCAGAGCGCACTACCAGCAGATTTCAATATGCGCTGTGGACGTTTGGGATTGGTAGACTGCTGTGGCTGATTTTATTAATGGGGGTTGTGGCTTTTAGTTGGGGATGGGTGAACTCCCTACAATTAGAAATACTGACTCTGTTGATTGTCTTAGCTAGCCATCTGTTAGGCGGACTCGGAAGCGCGTCTTGGCTGAGTTGGTTGGCGATGATTGTTCCCCGAAAGTTGCGTGGCAGGTATTTTGGTATACGCAATAGTGCATCTAGTTTGACTAATTTAGTCTGTGTACCTTTAGCCGGTTTGTTGATTTCCCGGTGGTATGGCGGCACTCTCCAAGGTTATGGTGTGGTGTTATTTATCAGTATTATCTTTGGTATCCTTAGTATAGGATGTCAGTATTTCAAACTAGATATTAATCCCAAAGTCCAAAATTCTATTGTTCAGTTTCCGCGCCTGAAACCTGAAAAATCTGTACCGACAACCATATCCCCACCCGCAGACACTACAGACAATATCTGGAAAAACTCTAACTTTTTGATGTTTCTGTTTTATTCTGCCTTATGGATGCTATCTGTGCATCTGAGCGCGCCATTTTTTAACCTGTATATGCTGGATACACTGCATTTAAACGTTAGCTGGGTGACGCTTTATGGTAGCTTGCAAGCCGGAGCGAATATGCTGCTGATGATATTGTGGGGCAAGTTAGCAGACAAAATTGGCAATCGTTTAATTTTGATTTTTATTGGTGTTTTAGTAGCGGTAACACCATTTTTATGGCTAGGGATAGATACTAATAACTGGGATTTGTGGTTGTGGTTGCCACTGCTGCATATTTTAACAGGTGGTACGTGGGCAGCTATTGACTTGTGTAACAACAATATACAGCTAGAAATTGCCCCAATAAAAAACCAGTCACTTTATTTTGCGATCGCATCTGCTGTGGCTGGCTTTAGTGGTGCTTTAGGCACAACTATTGGGAGTTTCATTGCCCAATTCGCTCAACATGGCGGTTTATTGGGACTATTTGCCCTCTCTGGGATGTTGCGCCTAGTAGCGTTGATTCCGTTAGTTTTTGTCAAAGAGTGATCAATTGGGAATCGGGAATGGGGCATTGGGCATTGGGAATGGGGCATTGGGCATTGGGCATTGGGGTAAAAATTTTTCCCTTGTCTCCCTTGTCTCCCCTGTCTCCCTGCTCCCTGCCCCCCTGCCCCCTGCTCCCTGCCCCCTGCTCCTCCACTCACTCCGCAGCTGTGGTACTAAGAGTCATCGTTTCCCACAGCACCATAGGGGGGGCTGTGGGAACGGGTTGATGTAAGGCGATGAGTTTGCCTAGGGTGTTCTTTAATTGGGTACGAGGTACGATTTCATCAACGAAGCCGTGTTTGAGTAAGTCTTCGGCTGTTTGGAAATCATCGGGTAATTTTTCTCTGAGGGTTTGCTCAATCACTCGGCGACCGGCGAAACCGATGGTGGCTTTAGGTTCTGCTAAAATAATGTCTCCCAACATGGCAAAGCTGGCTGTTACGCCGCCTGTGGTGGGATTGGTTAATACAGGAATATAGAGTAATCTGGCATCACGGTGACGTTCTAAGGCGGCGGAAATTTTCGCCATTTGCATCAGAGAGAGCATACCTTCTTGCATTCTCGCTCCCCCAGAGGTGCAAACAATGACGACTGGGTAACGTCGTTGGGTGGCTTGTTCAATGAGGCGGGTAATTTTTTCACCCACAACAGAACCCATGCTACCGCCCATGAAGCGGAAATCCATCACGGCTAGCCCGACGGGTAAACCGTTGATTTGCCCTAAACCGGTTTTAACTGCGTCGAGTAGTCCTAGTTTATCTTCCATTTCCCGCAGGCGATCGCTATAAGCTTTGCGATCGCGGAATTGCAAAGGATCTGTCGGGCGGAGATTTTCATCGATTGGCCGCCAAGTGTTTTGATCTATCAATTGACGGATGCGTTCATCAGTATCTACCCGATTATGATGTCCACATTCAACGCAGACCATTTGATTAGCTAAAAGGTCTTTGGTATAGGTTAACACACCACATTTAGGGCATTTATGCCATAGCCCGTCAGCAATCTCACGCTCTTGGCGTTCGGGGTTGGTTGCTCCTGATTTACGGCGATTTGCAAACCAGTCAAATAGAGACTTTAAACCGCGTGATTCTTCGTTGTTTGCCATTTTTATCTTATTCAAGTGGGTACGAGGTCGAAAATAAGTCAAGCAGTCAAGATAATTAAATTATCATTAGTCTTGAGTAATTTTATGGACTATTGATTATTAGCCTTTCACTGTTGACTACATCGCCAAATTACGCTTCTAAGCAATTCAGACCTAAATTTGCATCTTTGGTTGCCAGCTTAACGAAAATACTGATGCCAATACAAGTCTTTGTTTCATGTGATGTTGTAAATGTATCGGCAAAATTAAAGACGCTATCATACCAACCCCCCAACAGGATGCTTATCCTCAACCCCCAGCTTGAAGTATTGCCCCCAAGATTGCAATGTGTGTTGCCAGTTGATGAGCATTCAGCATTTACCAACAGGTACTTCTCAATTAGAGGGTGATACTAGTCACAAGCTGATATTACCAAAATGTCAAGGGTAAATGGGGTAATCAAGGCTACAGTCGGGGAAAATTTAGTTGGTATTGGTATTGGGAATGGGGCAGGGAGCAGGGGGGCAGGGGGGCAGGGGGACAAGGGAGACAAGGGAAGGGGGACAAGGAAGGCAGGGGAGAAAAACTAATGGTTCGGCACTCAGCACTAGAAGAACAATTTCAGGTAAGCGGATAAGACAGCTTCGCCGCCGAAGAGGGTGAGGAATGCGCCGGAGGCTAGGAAGGGGCCGAAGGGGATTTTTTGTCCCCATTTGCGTTTTGAGAGCAGAATTGCACTGATTCCTACAATTGCGCCTAGACTGCAAGCGATAAATCCTGCTAACAGTAAATACTTCCAACCTAACCACGCTCCCATCATGGCGGCTAGTTTGGCATCTCCTGCCCCCATTGCTTCTTTTTGTAGGAAAATACCGAGAATGGCGATCGCATCAAATAACCATAACCCTAATACAGCCCCCACTATCCCCATCATTAAATGTTTGACTACCCCGGCAATACTGGGTTCAGTTATATATCCCACTACCACCTGAAAAATAATGCCCAACACTAACCCGGACTTAGTGAGGGGGTTCGGTAACGTCATCGTATCTAAATCAATCAGGGATAAGGCTAATAACCAACTACAAAAAACCCAGTATCCGATTGTTTGGATTGAGACATTAAATATAAAAAATATGAGGAGAAATATTAGCCCTGTTACCGCTTCTACCACTGGGTAACGGAGAGAAATCTGGCTTTTACAATAACGACATCGACCTTTTAACCACAGCCAACCCAGCACAGGCACATTATCATAAGCTTTTAGCTGGTTTAAGCAATGGGGACAACGGGAAGGCGGCCAAAGAATTGATAATCCCGCAGGTAATCGATAAACTACAACATTGATAAAGCTGCCAATAGATGCACCCAAGGCGAAAACAATCACACTCGCCAGGGCTACCATCAAAGTATCCATATAGTTATTTGTCACGAGTCTTGAGTCAGTTGTCGTTTATCTTTCCCTTTTTGTCGAGAGTAAGTTAATTTTGACTATTGACTATTGACTTTTGACAAAAAATACCGAATTGGGATAGGTAGTATTGTTTTGAGATTCTGGAATAGGCTCAGAATCTAGGCTTTTAATCCAAAATCCAAAATCCAAAATTGGTATAACTAATACATATGAGATTCAATTTGGCTCAAGGGTACAAAACATTCTTGAGGTAAAAGAACTGGTTGATTAGTAAATATGACTTTACCGCGATGAGTTACCCGATTGATAGCCACTCCTGAAGGCTGGCCAGCTATTTCAGGATGTACTTCACAATGGGTATAGTAAATTTGCCCCGCAGCTCTGATTACGGCAGGATCAATCAAAGGAGACTGGCTTCTGGGGGCTGTAGTAAATTGAGCTTTTCCCTGTTCTTGTCGTAAAGCGTACACTATATTGCTGCGTAGTTGCTAGATTTGCTTCTAGTTTAGCTGAATCTTTTCATAAGAGTTGCCAATTTGGCCAATTGGGCTGGAAAATTTTTTCAGGTTGGAGTGTAGGGGTAGGCTTTCGAGGGCAGGTTTTTGACACTTAGACCCAAAAATAGTGGTTTTAGGGTATGGAGGTGCAGGAATGGTTGAAAGTCTGATTATTTCATGTGCTTGAAAGTTCTCACTGATTACTTCCTGAAAAACTTACGAATTACGAATTAAAAAAAATGGTTGTCTTAAAACGTCGCTTAGGTTTAGAACAAGAGTTTTTTTTAGTAGATGAAGCCGGTGAAATTAGTTCCCGTGCAGATGAGTTTTTAGAGACTTGTCACCACCTAGCCGCCACCGAAAACATTAACCCTAATTACTTTGTGCCTGAGTTCGTCAAGTGTATGGTGGAGATTAACACACCGCCAGCTTATACAGGTACAGAATTAGCACAACTATATATTAAAAATGTGAAATTAGCGATCGCTGCCGGTCAAAAAATGGGTTTGCGTCTGTATCCTTTGTCAAGCTACCCACTGCATATTATGCCCGTCATGCGTGACAAGCCAAATTATCATATCCAAGCTCGGACTGTAGGCTATGACAGGTTTCTACACGCTGGCAAATGTACAGGGACACACATACATTTAGAAGTACCGCCAGGAGTAATTGATCCTCGTGTAGCAGTCTCCTATAACTCAACACCAACAGAGCGAGAAGAATTACTCAATATCTATAATTTGGCAACAGCTTTAGACTCAGCCTTAATTTCCCTAGCACGGGCGTGTCCCTTTTATGAAGGAGAAGCCATCGGACTAGCTGCCCACACGATTCGTTATCGAGGCAGTGAAACCTTTGGTTGGGAGGGAGTCTATACCCATTTGCAACCCGTGGGCGGACTGATGCCCTATGCTGAGAGTGTGGAGGCTTTAGTAGAGCAGCAATTTGCCCGTTATTATGCTTGGTTAGAGGCATTAGATCAAGCCGGCATTGAGCGTCACCGGTTTTTAGAAGCTGGCGGTAGTTTACTCAAATCAGCATGGAATCCCGTTAGACTCAACAAGCTGGGTACTGTGGAAGTAAGATGTATTGATAGTAACTTTCCCTCGGTGATTATAGCTATGATTGTTCTCTTAGAACAAGCTGCCCATCGAGTCAGAAATGAACAACTACAAGTTAAACCTACAAAAGCTGTGCATACATTAGAACTGAGTGAAAATTACCTTTATGTTCCCGATTTTGAATATTTAAATGGTGAATTATTGTATGCTGCGGCAACAGAAGGAGTAAAAAATCCGCAAGTTAAAGCTTACGTTGATTCTGTATTAGAGTTTGCCATTACAGATGGGGGGGAAAATACGCAATATTTAGCCAAATTGAGAGCAGACTTAGATAATTATCAAAGTATAGAAACAGAGATTTTGCAAAAATTTACCCCAGCAACTGCGGAATTATCACGGGATGAAGGCTTGCGTTTAGTGCGGGAGTGTTGCAGCCAGTTAGAAGCAGAAGTTTCATTATTTAATTCGTAAGTAGAACGACTTGAAAAAACCAAACTATGTAAAGTAATGTAAAAAAATTGAATTTAGTTCGTAGTAAGGACTTTAGTCCTTAAGAGAGGACTAAAGTCCTCACTACAAACCTTTAATTATTTACACCGTTCTACTTAATTCGTAATTCGTAATTCGTAATACTCGCAAAGGGAGAAGCAAGCTACGTAATTCAGTAATTCAGTAGGGTGTGTTACGGCTGTGTCAGGATTTGAAAGTGTCAGATATTGATATTTAGCCGTAACGCACCGCTATTATACGGTGCGTTACGCGTTGCTTGAACGCACCCTACTACTACTTTATAAATAGCCTCTAATTCAATTTTTGAGAAAATCAATTACTACCTGAGATACTTGTTCAGGTATTTGATTCATCATACAAATTGTTCCCTGTTCAAATTCAACTACTTGAGCATGAGGAATTGCTTGTGAAAGAAAATAGCGATCGCTAAATTTTGCTAAACTTAATCTTTCAAATTCTTGCATATCATCCAGTCCCCAAATAATTAAAGTTGGACACTTAATAGCACGAAATCTTTCTGGTGCATCTAGACAGTAATGGCCTACAGCCCAAACTGCGTATAAAGGATGACCAAAGCATTTTAAGTCATCTAAAACCCAACGGTGATTTAATTCAGGAGAGCCGACATATCGAGAACGGGCTAACCATCTTTCCATGAGATGTCTGCCATCTGCTTGGATTTGAAAACCTTCCTCAAATCTTTTAAATAGCTCGGCTTGTCCTCCTTCACCGAAACCAGCGACGTTACCTAAAATCAGTTTATCAACGCGATCGCTATAACTTGCGGCTATTTCTCCCGCCACGAAAGCACCTGTATGATTACCGAGAATACTAGTTTTTTCTATACCTAGTTCATCTAAAAGTGCGATCGCTGTTTTTGCGTAGTCAGCAATAGTATACATTCTCGGTGGTTTATCAGAATCACCAAACCCCATAAAATCCATTGCAATGACTCGCCTGTGTTCAGCCAAAATAGGCATCAGTTCCCGATATTCATCACTACTGCGGGGGTTCATGTGCAGCAACAACAGAGATTCACCCTCGCCACCGATGCGATAAAGAATCTGGCCATCATCAGTGTCTAAAAAAGCACGTTTAATCTTTTGTTTCATGCTCACAACTACGAATTACGAATTACGAATTACGAATTACCGCCAGTTCTTTCTTCCCAGAAACTCTTGGCGACATCTTCAGAATCTCCCTCGCCTGTGCCGGGGTGGCAACTTCTCGCCCCAGGGTATGCGCCATATTCACAACTTTTTCTACTAAATTGCCGTTGTGGGGCTGTCCAAAACGGACATAGGGATCATCACCCAGTCCAATGCCAACATGACCTCCCATCGTAATAGCCCAAGCTGCCAAAGCCATCACGTCGCCATTCCAACACATCACTAACCATTGCTCACCTGCGGGAATAGAATCTACTGCTGCTTGTAAGTTGGGGAGTGTTGGTAAAAAGCCGGTGGGCATAGTTTCCCCTGTGAAGACGAACTCCCAAAAAGTATTGTGTGAGAGTAGCCCCATTTCTTGGAAACATCGGGCTGTGCGAATTTGTCCCATATCCCAACAGACTGTACTGACAAAGATGTCGTTTTCTCGGAGTATTTTTAATACTTCCTGGATGTAAGCGCGAGAACTAATGTGTACTTGGTCATAGGTGTAAAATTGTTTAGCCTGGGGATTCCAAAAGTCTATATTGAGTGAGCCAAATTCTAAAGGAACCATATCAACGCCCAGGGCAGGATCATTGTTTGCCGCTAGTATGTGTTTAACGCGATCGCTAACTAGGCTTTCTTTAGTAACGTAATTCAGTGTAGGATTGATAATTAAATCCGTGTTTTCACGGATGCCTTGAATAGCTTCTAGATAAACTTCTACATCATTAATCCACTCACCAGTAACTCGATCTCGTCCATGCCAATGAAAGATAGATGCTCCCGCTTCCCAAGCGCGCACAGCTTCTTGAATTATCTCCTCTGGAGTATGTGGGCAATGAGGGTTATCTTTGCGGAAATCAGAATCGTTACTGCGACACTCTATAATCAGTGGTAGTTCCCCGTTCATAGTTTTATGCCTATATATTAGGTAATTTTATATTTGTGTTTGCTGCTGCCTTTGCCCTACTTTGTCCCTATAGAAAGTTAAACATTTTCCTGTCAATTTCGGCTAGTCATTTAGGCAGATTTTGCTCAGGAATTAAGCTTACTTCTTCTTAAATAAATGCCAGTAGGCGAACCTAAAACTTCTCCATTATCATAAATCAAATTTCCCCGTAAAAAGGTACTTTTGACTTTTCCTGTTAACTCCATCCCTGCAAAGGGTGTGTAACCTTGCTGTGATTCTGAATTACTAGCGTTAACTACAAAACTTTCATGGGGATTTAGTAATACTAAATCTGCATCATAACCAATAGCAATATCTCCTTTTGTTAATAATCCAAATCTCCGTGATGGATTCCACGAGAGCAATTGAGCCATGTGGTTGTAAGACATTCCCCGCTTACTACCTTCACTAAATACACCAGAAAGTAAATATTCTGTGCCACCAAAACCAGACTTAGCTAACCAAATATTATTGGGGTTTTTTGCATTAATTTTTTGTTCCGCCGCACAACAAGCATGATCACTAACTATCCAATCTACTTGATGGTTGAGTACCGCTTGCCATAAGTATTCCACATCAGCACGGGGACGAATTGGGGGGTTAACTTTCGCCAAAATTCCGTTAGGAGTATCAACATCTAATAATAAATGACCAACGGTAACTTCTCGCCGGAAATTAATATGAGGAAAAGCAGTTTGCATCGTCAAAGCTGCTGCCATTGCTTTTTGGGAACTCAGATGCAATAAATTGATATTTGCACAGTTAGTTTCATGTGCCAAATAAGATGCAATACAAATTGCTAACCCTTCAGAATGGGGAGGACGTGCTGCACTATAAGCGTGTAGTCCACTCAGGCTAGCATCATTTTCAACTATCTTGGTGTAGGCGTTAAGAATTTCGGCAACTTCGCAATGTAAACTTAAGCTAATAGTGTCTTGTGCTTGTGGGTATTTCTCTCTTAACTTTGCCAACCCCCGCATAATAAATTCAAAATGAGCAAAATCATATCTTTCTGATTTATTAATCATTAAAAATAAGTTTTGTTGGTCAGAAAGACCATGTAAACCATAGCCACCATAAAACATAAAAATTTTAAATGAGGTAATGCCGTGTGTTTCAAACAGCATTGGCATTTCATCAATATGCTGGCTGCTAATGGGGGCGATATGATAACTGTAATCAACAAAAAAATTGCCTTGAGATAATGCTAATACTTCCGGGAAAAATTCTTGGTATGAACCGCCTTTGTTGAGATAATACTTTCCTGTACGGATGTAATTGAGGCTAGTTGTTACTCCCCCCATTGCGGCGGCTTTGCTTTCTGTGACTGCATCTTGGTCGAGGGGTTGGTAAATACCGATGTGCATATGAGCATCTACGACCCCAGGAAAGCCTAAGAGGTTTTTGGCATCAAATACTTGTTTAGCTGTGTCTGGGTTAATATTAGGGGCAATCTGGGAAAATTTCCCATCCTTGATTCCCAAATCAAGGAGTTCGACACCATCGTTATGGGGACGAACTACCCGCACATTTTTGATAATTTTATCTAATATAGGAGGTTCAGACATAGTAGACCTCGCAGTGAAAAAGCAGGGGAGTGTGGGGAGTGTGGGGAGCAGAGGAAGCCGAGGAGAAAAACTAATAACTCTCCCCACTCAGCACTCAGCACTCCTCACTCAGCACTTTTAAGCTAGTCAGTATTTTCAACATCCTACAGGAAGGCTAGCTAAAATATATGACTATGTAACAGTTGTTTATCGAATTATTTTTAGGATCTAAGTCAATGTCAACTTTTAATGAGTATCATCTTAATCCTGAAACATTTCCATTTCTCAAGCCATTTCAAGCTAAATGGCAAGTAATTCGAGATGAGTTTAGGGGATTTCTGAATCAGGCAACGCCGGAGGAGTTAAGGTTTACTTACGATGTTTTAGGGCCTAAAAGTAAAACGATTAAAACTAAAGGCAATTCTAAATATAGTGCTTTTGGGATTTTATTCCAAGGTTTATTAATTGAGGAATATATTCAAGTACATCACATTCAATATCCAGATTATGGAACAGATGAGGCGGCAGCTAAAGCATTGGCTTTAAGAAAGAAATATTTCCCTAATTTGGCTGAAGTTATTCAACAGGTGAATTTAATTGATGATGGGGTAATTAGAAATGTTTATTTTGGAACATTTCATCCGGGTTTAGATATTAAGCTTCATGTTAACTATAACCCGCACATGAATCGGGGTTATTTGGGGTTAATTGTGCCACAGGGTGATGTGGCTATGAAAATATGTCATGAACAGCTTTATTGGTATGAAGGGGAATTTATGGTTTTAGATCATAGTTATCCCCACTGTCCTCATAATTATACTGATTGCGATCGCACTGTTTTAGTTGTTGACTTTTTTAAAATTGATCAGTCAAGGGAGGCAGTGATGGGTTTTGAACAGGCGCAGGTTGCGGAACGTATGCGGGATAATCCTTATAGTTTAGGGGTTTTTGGGAAAAGTGATCAGGCGAAGGAGGAGGATTTTATTAAGTATGGTTTGGCGCATCAGTTGGAGTGGGATAAGTCTTTATGAGTTTTTTTAACGCAGAGTGGCGCGGAGGTTAACGCGGAGGAACGCGGAGGTTTTTTTGAGGTGTTTTGAAGATGCAAGGTTATAGGAAGTTGGTTGCTAAACGGCTGGCTCAAGATTTTAAATCTGCTGTTGAAATTGTAGAAGTTTCTATTCCTGAAGTTGGGAAAGGGGAGGTGTTGATTTGTAATAAGTTTGCGGGGATAAATGCGGGGTTTGATACTTTACTCTGTCGGGGGGAAGTTCCATATGTGAATTTGACACCGCCTTTTGATTTGGGTGTGGAGGTGGTGGGGGAAGTGGTGGCGGTGGGTGCAAATGTCTCTGATTTTCAGGTGGGTGATGCTGTTATCACTACTTTACGGGGTGGGGGTTATCGAGAATATCAGGTGATAGATGCTAGTCTGGCTGTGAAGGTGCGGGAAGCTACGCCGGAGGTTCTCAACCTTGTTCCTACTGGTGTTTCCGCTTTGGTGGCTTTGGAACAGGTGGGGGAAATGCAAGGCGGTGAGGTGGTGTTGGTGACGGCTGCGGCTGGTGGTACTGGCCATATTGCTGTACAGTTGGCGAAGTTAGCCGGAAATCATGTTATTGGTACTTGCAGTTCTGGGACGAAGGAAAAGTTATTACGGGAATTAGGTTGCGATCGCATTATCAATTATCATACAGAAAATCTCGCTCAAGTCCTCAAGGATGAGTACCCCCAGGGAATTAATTTAGTTTTTGAGTGTGTGGGTAAACAGGTGTTTGATACCTGCGTTGATAATTTAGCTATTCGGGGACGGTTGGTTAGTATTGGCTATATTTCTGAGTATGCCAAAGATGTGGAACAGGTGATGCAACCGCGTATTTATCACCAATTATTTTGGAAGGCTGCTTCTGTGCGGGGTTTTTTAATGCCACATTATCAAGAATATATCCCAGAGGCGCGCGATCGCTTATTAAATCTTTTCTACGCAGGTAAACTGAAAGTATGTGTAGACTCAACTCAGTTTCAGGGTTTAGAATCTATTCCCTCGGCGGTAGAATATCTGCTTAGTGGTCGTAATTGTGGCAAAGTAGTTGTCAAGTTTTAGTATTTTAAACACATGACACAAAATGCAGAAAATACTTTAAAAGTAGCTCACCAAGCATTCGAGCATTTTACCCAAGCTTTAGCTACGGGTGAATGGCAAGCTTTTCTAGATATGCTCACAGATGATTTTAGTTTTTGGTTTCCGGTAGGCAAGTTCCACGGTTTAAATCAAGGTAAAGCACGCGCCAAAGAGTTTTTTGAATATGTGTCTGCATCTTTTCAGCCGGGAATTAAACTAGTATCTTTAGATCACATTACTAGTAATGAGACAACTGTAGTCTTTGAATTTCGAGATGAAGGACTTTTATTGGGAGAACCTTACAAAAACCGGATAGCTGTTTCCTTTGATGTACGAGGAGATAAAATTTGTGGCTATCGAGAATACTTTGGTAGTGATGGTAAGTCTTATTGAAGATATTAGCAAAATTTAGGCTGCATCAGTATGAATAATTCTCGATATAGTTAGCTTTGATTGATTTTCTGGTGTTCCCTGAAAATTTTGATTTCATGTCCTAGAAATATTGATACTGATTCACTGATGTTAATTATTTTCGGCTTTTATTGTTTGGATTTCTTTGCACTTACTTGTGGCTGCTTGATAGGCTGCTAAATATTCCTTGCCTCCCAACATCACATCACCATAATATTCATAAGGTGCATCCCCATAAATAGGTAAGGGATCATCTTCTGGGTAATCTTCTTTTGATTCTTCTATGATGGCTTTTAATTTTTTCACAGTTAAACTTTGAGCCGCAAAATACCACATTTCTTGGTGGTTTTTCTTGATGTGGGGTAAGTTAGGGTCAATAATTTTATCTTCTACTTCAATCCAACTGTGTTCTAGTGGTTTGTATGGTTTACTTCCCGCTACTAAAAATCCTTGCACATATTTAGCACCCTCTGTAGCTAAGGCTGCTTTATAAGCATTATCAAATGGCTTTTTAGGTTTGCTTTTGATACTTTCGGCAGTTTTGATGGAAAGTTCTTGATCTAATACTTTATTCATGTACCAATACTATTAAAAGCACTATCTTTAATATAATATCATTTTATCAGTTAGCTGTTAATTTATCACTGCCGATAAGGATTTATATAACGTATTTCAAAGCGGCTCTGTTCCCAAAGTGGTAACAAAGCTTGTTTAGCAGCATTTAATTGAGCTTGGGAGTAGCTAGTTCTGCCATGTTCTATAATCCAAATAAAGGTTCTTGTCATTAAATCTGCTTGCCAGCTTTGTTCATATTGATAATTACTTATCCTACCTACTTGAGCATCTAAATAATACAGAATATCTTTAAAATTCCATTGAGTAAAATTACTTCTCATTCTATCTTTAGTATTACCTGCTTCCATTAAAGTTAAGTTACGGATGAGATAGTCCATTCCTGCTATTGATGAGTCAGTATTCCGTAATAAATTCGTGAATGTTTGATAATATGCTCTCAAAATCACCGCCGGAATATTTGCTAAATAATTATGTAACCAAGATTGTATATCTTGCAGATACGGGACTAATTCTCTAAGATCGTGAATTGCTGTAATTGCAGTATAATTGCTAGCATCATCAGTAATATTTCTCTTTAACTGTGACGCTGATAAATTGTGTTTTTCTGCGTAGTAATCAATAACTTTAGGAATAAATTTTTCTAATAACCATTGTTTTGTGTATGTAGCTGTCCAAGTACCTCGCGGGCCAATATCTTGTTTCCATGAATTAATTTCTCCGGTTTCTAAAGACTGGAGGTGAATATGATTAATTTGATAAACTATATTAATTATGCCTCTGGGTAATAAAGATAAATGATTGACAGGTTTAGGTAAAATAAACGCATGATCACGGATGCCTCTACTGATACGAATAGAGGTTTCCTCTTGCTGAAATAAGTGCCATTCTGTCTTACCCTTTACATAATTAAATTCATGGGCAAAATCGTACATCAATTGCCATAATTTAGCATCTACAGACAATAGATTTACACCACGACTACCTAAAAATTCAACAAATTCAAAATCCCAAGTTTGTAAAAGATTTTCGCATTCAATAATAGACTGTTTATATTCTTGGCAAATTCTATCAATACACAAACATAAATCTGCCGTTTCTAAATCAGATAAAATAATTGTTGTTTGACCTAAAGTAATTTCAAAAGCATTTTCATCAATATGTTTGATAAATCTGCGACATCCCCATTCAGGGCGTGTGTTTAACCCGGTCATTAATTGAGCTAAAATGTCCTGATGGTTGAGTTTAATTTTACATCCTCTTAAAATCACACCACTAAATTGAATTTGGCAATCTCCCTCTCTAAATGCCTTGGGTAAGTTGCATTCTATGACAACTTTAGGTTTAACTACAATTAGGCGATCGCCTGTTCGCAAAATTGCTGGGATAAAATCAGTTTGGGCGATAATTTCTTGTAAATTATGCCGTCTGAGAGATTTTTCAAGTAAGTTATATTGACTATATTTTAAGGTATTAATTGCATTTTTATTAATATCTTTTAGAATAAAATAATTAAATTTTCTATAAAAATCTAAAGCTATGTTATTACCCTTGAGGGAGTAAATATTTTTGTCAATAACACACTCTTCTCGGTGGTAACTTAAATATTTAAATAATTTTATTTGATAACCATTAGTAATAATAAAAAATAAAGGCTTTAAATAAATACTGTAGAATCTAGCTTGAGCGATCGCATCTTGAAAATTATTCGAGTTTGGCGGTAAATTAATCACAATTATTAATGCCGTGTCAGCATTTTGCTGCACAACATCATCAGTAGAAAAATATATTTGGACATTTTCTAATTGATTTGTCTGGTTACTATTTTTTTGAGAATTTAAACTAGATTTTTGAGAACAACATTTATCTGGATAACAAAGATGCTGAAACATTGGTGTAGTAAACTCAGTCTCAACATCATCCTGGTTGCGTAAAACCCGATAATCAAAAGATTGTATCCATGTTATAAATCTCTTTTCCGCATCAGCAGGTAACATTTGATCATCCAAGGGAATAAAGCTCTAATAAAATTAACTATACAGACTCAATTTATCTATGTCGCCTGGAGTTAACCTTCCTCAGCAAAAAAATGAAATTAATTTGAATTTTGGGCATGGGGCATTGGGCATGGGGCATTGGGGAGGCAGTGCGTTGCGGAGGTTTCCTCCGTTGTAGCAACTGCCGTCATCGGGCATTGGGGAGGCAGTGCGTTGCTTTGGTTTCCAAAGTTGTAGCAACTGCCGTCATCGGGCATGGAAAAGTAAAGATATATATAAAGGCACAGTTAAACTGTGCCTCGATAATTGTGGAAATATCATGACCATGCAAGTCAAATTTATGTCAAAGCTACTACCTTTTCTAGTAAACCTTGAAACAATCTCAAGCCGTCATCACCACCCAGCATAGGATCAGGTGCCCTTTCTGGGTGTGGCATCATACCAACAACATTACCCTGACGATTGCAAATCCCAGCAATACGATTAAGTGAACCGTTGGGGTTTGCACCTGCATAACGTAACACTACCTGCCCATGATCTTCAATCTGAGATAACGTTGCCTGATCAGCATAAAATCTGCCTTCACCGTGGGCAATAGGTAAAGTAATCAGTTCACCACTATTGTAAGCGCGCATCCAGGGACTATTGTGATTTTCCACTATCAAAGGGACGCGATCGCAAATAAAATGCAAATCCCGATTCCTAGTGAGTATTCCCGGTAAAAGTCCAGCTTCCGTCAACACCTGAAAACCATTACAAATCCCCAAGACTAACTTACCCTTTTGGGCATGGTTGACTACTTGCTGCATCACAGGCGAAAATCGAGCGATCGCACCACAGCGCAAATAATCACCGTAGCTAAACCCCCCAGGGATGACAATGGCATCCAAATCATCAATATCCGTCTCTTGATGCCATACCATACGAGTTGGCTGTCCTAGCAAATCTCTAGTGACATAAGCAACATCGCGGTCACAATTAGAACCAGGAAAAACTACAACACCAAATTTCATAATTAGTTAATAGTCAATGGGCATGGGGCTAATCAATTCAAAATTCAAAATTCAAAATTCAAAATTAAAGAATTTTGGGCATGGGGCATTGGGCATTGGGAATGGCTCAGGGTGTGGGAGGTGTGGGAGGTGTGGGAGGTGTGGGAGGTGTGGGAGGTGTGGGATGGTGGAGAACAAATCTTTCCCCCCACACTCCCCTCTCTCCCCACACTCCCCTCTCCCTTGTCTCCCTGCCCCTGCCCCCTGCTCCCTGCCCCCCACTCCCCACTCCCCAATCTCTAAAACACCCCCGTTTGGGTTTCTACTTCAATTAGCTCAAAACGGTAATTTTCAATGACAGGATTTGCTAACATTTGGTCACAGATGCGATCCATGTCTTGGTATGCCTTAGCTTCTTCATTGGAAGTAATGGTTAATTCAATATACTTACCAATGCGGACATTTTCTACATTATCGTATCCCATTTGCTGGAGGCCAGATTGGACAGCCACACCAGCAGGATCTAAAACTGAAGGACGAAGGGTAACGAAAATTTTGGCTAGATACTTGGTTTGCACGGGCTTTTGCTGAATGCTGCGATCGCTATACTATAACTTTCTGTTCCAACTAAGTAAGAATAAGATTATAAAGCCGTTAAAGTTGATTTATTAATTGATGTGTCTAACAAGCTTGTACTATTAAACAAATGTCTATGAGAGCCATCCGCACCCGCAGCCAAGAACGAATTTTAACCCTGCTACAAACTATCAAGCAAGGTATTTCCGCCCAAGATATATATGTAGAACTCCGAAATCGTAATCAGAGCATGGGTTTGGCTACGGTTTATCGCTCTCTGGAAGCTCTAAAATTAGAAGGGCTGGTACAAGTACGGACTTTAGCTAATGGGGAAGCTTTGTATAGTTTGGTACATCAAGATAAACACCATCTAACTTGCTTGCAGTGTGGTGCTTCGATTCCCATTCATCAATGTCCTGTCCATGATTTAGAAGATCAGCTACAAACTACCCATAAGTTTAAAATTTTCTACCACACTTTAGAGTTTTTCGGTTTGTGTGGTAAGTGTCAGATGAATCATGGTCATTAAGTTAACAGCGAAAGTACAGCACCTTCACCAAAACGTTTGGTGCGTTACGGCTTACACCTAACGCACCCTACATATACTAATGATTTTTGACTGACTACCTACCATTAACTATGGAATCAGTGGGATTATCGGAAACTATCGAGCGTATACCTTCTAAAGTAGCGGGGATAGTGCGAGGATCGATAAACATTACCTTGCTACTATCGCTCTTACCGATGGTAGAACCCATATCAAGATAACCCAAAGCTAACAATACCTCTAAGGCTGGGCGAGCGGTAGAATTGGTGTTGATTTTTTGGGCAATAATTTCTGCTGATTCTGCGATCGCTTGTGCTTTGAGAACTTGCTGCTGACGTTCCGCCTGTGCTTTCAAAACTATGGCTTTTTGTTCGGCTTCTGCTTGTAAAATTACCGATTTTTGTCGAGCTTCTGCATCTAAAATTTGCGCTTCGGCTTTACCTCTAGCACTATTAACAGCCGCTTCTCTCTCACCTTCAGAATTTAAAATTGCTGCCCTTCTGCGGCGTTCTGCTGACATTTGTAATTCCATTGATTCCCGCACCGCCTGAGAAGGAATAATGTCTCGCAGTTCTACCCGTGTTACCTTCACACCCCAAGGATCAGTAGCAATATCCAAATCTCTTAATAAAATTTCATTAATTTGAGCGCGAGCGGTGAAGGTTTCATCTAATTCTAATTGTCCCATTTCTGAGCGAATTTGAGTTAGAACTAAATTGGTCATTGCTGATTGTAGATTTTCTACCTTATACCAGGCTTTTTCCATATCAACAATCCGCCAATAAATCACCGCATCTACTTCAATACCCACGTTGTCACGGGTAATACATTTTTGTGG
This sequence comes from Aliinostoc maniaoense, assembly GCF_058172895.1. Classification (NCBI taxonomy): domain Bacteria; kingdom Bacillati; phylum Cyanobacteriota; class Cyanophyceae; order Nostocales; family Nodulariaceae; genus Aliinostoc; species Aliinostoc maniaoense. Next base: position 5,023,150 of record NZ_CP187952.1, read on the forward strand.
GGGAATATCTAAAACTTTTTCCCGAATAGTTTGTCTGTAGACAATTTTATCTAAGAAAGGAACGACAAAATTTAGCCCTGGTTCGAGTTTTTTGTTGTAACTTCCCAGTCTTTCTACTAAAGCTTCATTACCTTGGTTGACTACTTTCACAGAGCCAGCCACAGCAGAACCGCCTAATGCCAAAAATACTAATAAAAAAAATTGTTCCATTTTATTGATGCTCCTGAATATTTAACTCTTATTGACTCCGCAACAAATTTTCTGGCATCACAATCAATGTAGTTCCTTCCCTTCTGACAACATACACTCTTTCATGAGATGCGATCGCCAGGTGTTCATCATCGCACAACGCCCGCCAAGAATTGCCCTCGTATAATACACGCCCAGTTTTCCCGGCAGGAATTTCCGTTAAAGTCTCCGCTATAATTGCATCTTGAATTTTTGACTTGCGTCGTCGTGGTTGCAAAAACCGCCGAGACATGACAATCAATAAGGTAGAAAGCAACAGCCAAGCTACAACCTGCATCCATAAAGCCAAGCCGAATTGGGAGAGTATCGCCACAATTAAGGCACTAATCCCCATCATGAAGGCGACAAAAGCCGATGGTAAAAACAGTTCTGTTAAACACAAAGCTGCTCCTGCAAGTAGCCAGATTAAGGTAGAAATTGGCATATCGCCATCCTAGACACTACATTTACAACATACGTTTCTAAATATCTCAGAGTGGATACATACCGACACTAGCGGTTTACAGAAAAATTGACTGTTTTTAGGAAATAATTGTGATTAAATTCAGTAACAATCTCTAGTCAAATGTATACAAGTCCAGTCTATTCTAGCCGCTCTATATTTACTAACATTTGCTAACAAATACTTCTTGCTTCACCCTAGAAGTGTCGGCACTATCTAGTCCACAAGCTGTCACGGTCGAACTGACCGCCATCTTCACGCCACTTGCTACAACCAGGGAAACCCCGGCAACGCAGTGGCTCAAATTAATTGCCGCATTCAAATCTCTATCACACTCAAAACCACAGTGTTCACACCTGAAAACACGCTCTTGAAGTGACAGAGACTCTTTTTTTGTTCCACAGTGGGAACAGGTTTTACTGCTGGGATAAAACCTGTCTACAACTACTAACTGACTCCCGTAGAGTTGAGTTTTGTACTCCAACTGACGACGCAACTCATAAAAGCCCATGTCAGCTATAGATGCGGCTAGCTTCCGATTTGCTAACATTCCAGATACATTTAAATCCTCAACTACTATCACGCCGTGGTTCTTGGCTAAATACGTAGTGAGTTTGTGCAATGTGTCTTTGCGAATATTGGCTATGCGTTGATGTAACTTAGCAATTTTGATTTGTGCTTTGTTCCAGTTAGCTGAACCATATTGTTTATGACGATTGAGCCACTGGAGTCTGGATAGTTTCACCTTTAGTCTACGGTAGGATTTTGCCCCCTCAAATACCTCCCCAGTGGAAAGGGTAGCCAGTGATTTAATGCCTAGGTCAACACCTACAACATCAATTGTTTTAGGTGTATTATTTGGTTCTACTTCCATGCAAAATGAGATATACCAACTCTTAGCACTGCGGCTAATGGTGACTGACTTTGGTTGGACTTGCGGCAAGTCTTCATAGGTTTTCAGTACCCCTAGCCTGGGAAGTTGTATTTTGCGTGTCCCGCAGATTTTAATAGTTCCGTCTAACTCGAATGAGTCACTCTTGCCTTTTTTCTTAAATCTGGGAACACTCGCAACTTTCTTGAAGCATCTATCCCACGCTGTCCGCAAGTCACGTAAAGCATACTGCGGGGCGCACTTTGACACTTCAAAATACCAAGGATGTTCAGGCTTTACTAGTGCTACTAACCATTTATGTAAGTCAATTGCGGTAGGGAATTTAATTTTCTCCTCTGGCTGAGTTTTGTTGTGATTAAGTATTTGCTTGGTTAATGCTAATCCCCAATTCCACGCGTGACGCGCTACGCCACAGTGTTTTAGCAAGTCTGTGCGTTGCTGATTGTTGAGTTTGAGTTGTGTTTTAAATCCTAGTAACATTCGCATATGATATGGCATATCACTAGATATTGAAATATGAATGATAGCTGACTCTCAGGATTTTAGAGAAAAAATTGGACTCAACAGAGGCATAATTCGTGGGTTGTTAAGGAAAGTGAGCAACCGTGAGTGATTGTTAGCTTTTTGGCTACTGTTGATTAACCCTCAAGTGTTTGACTGCTAAATTTAATCGAAATTCACGAGTCGATTTATTTTTAAATAAATACTTTTATGATTTCTACTGAAAAAATAATTTATTGTATAAATAGTAACTGCAATAATCCGATAAATCCTGTAGGCGATGTTATCTGTGCCAGTTGCCAAACACCCTTAGTTTACCGTTATCTCTGGGCTACTGGCTCATTAGCGAATCAATTTCAGTCTGGTATAAAAATTGCAGATAGATATGAAGTGATAGCACCTCAAGTCTGGCTAGACACTCAGCCAAGACTATCCCCAGATATACCAGAAAAACTACCACCCGTAGTAATTCCTTATCTTCGCTTATATCCACAGCGTTTACATCTCCCCCAAGCCTATGGATTTGTTGCCTCTGGAGAGGATGAAAAAGTAGGGGAGCAGGGAGCAAGGGAGCAGGGAGAAAAATCACTCACACAGGGTGTTAGAGAAGGGGAACGTAGTTCGCCTTTAGTTCCCCATGCCCCCTGCCCTTCTCTACGAGAGGCTACGCCAACGGGTTCGCAGTCGCTCATGGGGGAAACCCCCAAGACCGCGCTGTCTCACCCCCTGCCCCCTGCCTCTTATCAAGAGGATATTCTGTTACTAGAGAATGTCCCCATTGATGAACAGGGAAATCTTTATCCTGCTCTGAGTACAGCTTGGGATGAAGCTAAACCAGTCAGACAAGTTTATTGGCTCTGGCAAATTCTACAACTGTGGACACCTTTATCAGAATTGGGAGTGAGTCAAAGTTTACTCATCCCAGAGAATTTGCGAGTTCAAGGTTGGTGTGTGCGACTGTTGGAACTCCACACCACCAAAGATACAACCCCGCCTAGTTTGCAAGATTTAGCTCATAGTTGGCAGCCTCTCATCACATCCGCCAATAAGTTAATCGCCCCAGCATTAAACAACATTATCCAGCAAATGAATAACTCTCAAGTAGAGTTAGATACCATTGCCAATCAACTCAATGCCTTATTACTCTCAACCGCCGCAGAATTACCCTTAACTCTCCAGGTAGTGGGCGCAACTGATACGGGAATGCAGCCTACACAAAATGAGGATACTTGCTTTCCTCAGAGTCTGGATGATGTGAATGATTCCTTGTTACCAAAGTTAGCAATTGTTTGCGATGGTATCGGGGGACATCAAGGTGGCGAGGTTGCTAGTCAATTAGCAGTGCAGTCTTTAAAATTGCAAATTCGGGCTTTGTTAACAGAGGTAGCCCAAGAATCAGCAATAGTACCACCCAAATTGTTACAAGAACAACTAGAGACTTGCTTGCGGGTAGTGAATAACGTAATTAGCTCCCGTAATGACGAACAAAAACGCCAAGGTAGAGAAAGGATGGCGACAACTCTCGTCATGGCGTTACAAATCCCCCAACGAGTATTGAAATTATCTGGTGGGCAGTCTGAAAATGCTCATGAATTGTATTTAGTAAGTGTGGGTGATAGCCGTGCTTACTGGATAACTCGTGACTATTGCCAACAGCTAACAGTAGATGATGATGTTACTACTAGGGAAGTCCGGTTTGGCAGGAGTTTGTATCATCAAGCACTGCAAAGGCCAGATGCTCACGCCTTAACTCAAGCCTTGGGCAGTCGAGATGCTGACTCTTTGCGTTTTGTGATTCAACGCTTGATTTTAGAAGAAGATGGCATATTATTACTCTGTTCTGATGGTTTGAGCGATCGCAATTTAGTAGAAAAATCTTGGCAAGATTACGCACTACCAATATTAACAGGTGAACTATCCTTAGAAGATGCGGTTCGGCAATGGATTGAGTTAGCCAACCAAGAAAATGGTCATGATAATATCTCCGTGGTATTAACTCTCTGCCGTCTCAGCAAAGATTATTTAGTCCCGATTCCTAAACCACAACCTCTAGCAGAGATTCCCCAAGAATCCGAAATCCCAGAAATCCCTCCAGAAACATCACCACCAGAAGAATACGCCTTAGCAGCAATCGAAACCGAATCAAGTTTGGCAGAAATAGAACCCCCATCAACTTTAGCCGAAAGTTCTCAAGCTCTGTTAGATTTAGAACTCACACAAGAACCCAGCCCAGCCCCCACCCCACCACCCAAACGCCAGCGTCAACCTTTATTAATGCTAGGTGTTGTAATAGTTATGTTAGTGGGTAGTACTGGGTTAGCATTATTAGCTTTGTCGCAAATATACCCACAACCTTTTCAACAAGCGTGTCAAAAGTTACCCCAGAGTTTACAGCAGTTATGTCCACGACAACAGTAATTTGTTGAGCTTTCCTCTTTCTGAATCAGGAGAGGGGCAGGGGGCAGGGTGCAGGGTGCAGGGTGCAGGGGTGCAGGGGAGCAGGGGAGCAGGGGAGCAGGGGAGCAGGGGAGACAAGGGAGCAGGGGAGCAGGGGAGACAAGGGAGCAGGGGGAGTAAAACTATTTAATTTTGAATTTTGAATTTTGAATTTTGAATTGATATGCCCAATACTGAGTTTTGAGTTTTGAGTTCTGATTGTTGTAGAATTGAATCTATCATTAAAAGCGCAAATCAAGAGTAAAGTCGGTTTTTCCTGGACTGTTTGCCCTTCTCTCCTCAAAAATGTGCTTCTAAGAAACCTTAGAAGTCAATAACTGCATTGAGGAGAAAAAAGTAGTATAGAACTGCTGCTTGGCAACAACTAGCTAACCTACAAGTAGCCGCAAAAGCTTTGATGTAGTTTGGGGCTAGTTGTGATCAGAGACTAGGAAATACAGGGTTTTTCTACGTATACCTGTGAAGAACATTATAAGTCTAATCAGAAATTCTGATGTTTCTGACTAATCACCCTAAAGCCTGCATAGGCAGGCTTTGTTTATATAACAGGTAAAAAACGTGAAATAAAGCATCTTTAGAGATTCGCGCCAGAGGAGTTATTGTAATTCAGAGAGGGTTGTTCGTGGAGACACTTGTGGAACAGCAAAAGCAAGGTGTAAAGGTTGATATGAAAGTAGGCGATCGCATTCGTGTAAAAGAGTCAGTGGTAGTGTACCATCATCCTGAGCATCGCGGTAAAGCTTTTGACATCAAAGGCACAGAAGGCGAAATTGTGGATATTGTCACCCAGTGGCAAGGTAGACCTGTAAGTGCTAATTTCCCGTTTTTAGTCCAAGTAAATAAAAAATTTAAAGTCCACTTACGCGAAAGTGAAATAGAACTAATTTAAGATGATGAGCGGCGAAACCACCTCAAAATATTGACTTCGCCGCGCATTTTTTGCAAGTCTTGGCGATTTTGTTCCGCAGTGACCGCGTACCATTCACAATAACGCTCAAACTCTAAGCGGCTTTGCACTTCATGATAAAATTGCTTAGTTGTTTGGTATACTCCAAAACCTTCTTCTACTTGGGGTGGTGGGGCAGGTAAGATGTGGGGGAGGTGTTGGGACATGATTTGTAATTCGTAATTCGTAATTCGTAATTCGTAATTCGTAATTCGTAATTTGTAATTAAGAAAGTGTGAAAAAATCCTTATTTCTCTTGGCGCAGCCTCTGTCTACGACACGCTCCGCTAACTTAGAGGATGTTTGGAAAGTCTAAAAAAACTCCAGTAACTGTATTCTGTCAGTAGATAAAAAAGCGACAGGGTTACTAGAGCAATGTCTACATCATATCCAACAGACCTGACAGATGAACAATGGGAATTGTTATCAAATCTGATACCGCCTGAAAATCTAGGGTGTCGTCCTCGTTGTGTTGATCTACGTGGGGTGGTTAGTGCTATCTTTTATATTCTTTGTGCGGGTTGTGCATGGCGAATGTTGCCGCATGACTTTCCGAAGTGGCAAACGGTCTACTACTATTTCCGCAAATGGCGAATGGATGGTACATGGGAAGGTATGAATCATAAGCTACAACAATGGGTGCGGGTTGTGGAAAACCGAGAAGCTAATCCCAGTGCGGCAATAGTCGATTGCCAATCTGTGGAGAATGGAACAATGGTGTCAAAGGATGTTGGTTTTGATTCAGGTAAGTTAGTAAAAGGACGTAAACGCCATTTGCTGGTTGACACCCTGGGATTGGTCTTAATGGTTGTAGTGACCTTTTTTAAATTCAAAATGCAAAATTCAAAATTCAAAATGAAGAAAACAAATTATTTTGAATTAATTAATTCGCTCGTTCAAGCCCCCGCTAAATTGAAAATTTAGCGGTCTACCCTTCGGGTTCTCCGCAGGAGTACAATTAGTGGCGGGTTCAAGCCCCCACTAATTGTCTTTAATTTTGAATTTTGAATTTTTAATTTTGAATTGGAGCGAAGCGACTTGACACGGTTAGTTTGTATTTGGGTTGATGCTGGATACCAAGGTGAGGGATTTATGAAATGGGTGATGGACACTTACCATTGGATTTTAGCGGTTGTACGTCGTCCAACTGATACCAAAGGCTTTGTTCTACTGCCAAGACGTTGGGTTGTTGAGCGCAGTTTTGGTTGGTTTAATTGGTGTCGCCGGTTAAGTAAAGACTACGAAATTTTACCGCAGACCCATGAAACATTTGTACAAGTCGCAATGATTCGGTTAATGCTGAGAAGACTTGCTTGATTGATTAGTTTCATACTTTCCAAACATCCTCTTAGAGAAGGTAAGTAGAAACTCCACAAAAAAGTGGGTGGTTGTATTTAATGCCAGAATTTGGAATTGATTCACAACCAACCTCTTACCCAATAAACAAAGCTGCCAATATATTCTTTGAGAGCGTTAGTGAATTGGTGTAAATTGTCAGTGTCGGGTAATAAATTTAAAATGGCGGCTTTGGGGGTGCTAGTAAGTTCTTGGAGTTCACCTTCACTAACTATAAAGTCTGTGGGTGCGGGGATGGCATTAATACCTTGACGTTGAAAAATTTTCAGCGATCGCGGCATATGTAATGCTGAAGTTACTAAAAGTATTTGGCGAATCCCGCGAGATTCTAGAATTTTTTTCACATTGACGGCATTTTGATAAGTATTGAGGGAATCTGGTTCTTGAATCAGTGCTGTAGATGGAATACCAATAGATGTGAGAATATCCACCATATCTGCTGATTCCGGTGAACCACTACCACGCCAATCAATTCTGCCGCCACTAAGTATGATTATAGGAGCTTTTTTTTGGCGATAGAGTTGCGCCGCATAAATCACGCGATCGCCTGCTTCACTCAAATCCACTGTCGGTCTAGGTGGAAATGCTGATTTGGTTGCTCCACCCAATACCACAATCGCCTCAGCATTAGGTAACTGCGGAGGTGGAATATTTTGCCATTCTAGCGATCGCACCAGAGACTTAGCAACCCAAGCATTACCAGATAATAATAATAAAATCAGCGACCAAGAAATAGCGATCGTAGCTATACGAGGTCGTTTCCACAAAGTGAATAAAGCAACTACTAAACTGACACAAGCCAACCCCAAAGGGTAAAAAAATAAAGGTAGTAACTTAGAAAGATATAAAAACATATTAGGGGAAGGTGACAGGTGACAGATGAGATTTTACCCCAATGCCCAATGCCCCATGCCCAATGCCCAATGCCCAATTCCCCATGCCCAAAATTCTTTAATTTTGAATTTTGAATTTTGAATTTTGAATTTTTATTGCCCCATTTTCACTTATCCCAAAACCTAAAACTGAAACTACCCGGTGTCCGACGATACCGACGGCTAGGTCTTCTTTTTTGCTGTCTGGTAATTCGACTAGTAGACTGTTGACCTTCTTCATCTTCTAGAGTTGCAACTGGTAATTGAGTTCTAGTTTCTTCCTTACTTCTCCACCAAGCAATAATCCAACCTCCACCGACAGCACCTAAACCACCAAGTAAGATGCTCATCAGTGCTGGATATCCCAAAAAGCCCAAACCGAGCAAGAAAAATAACCAGTATTTTAATCCGGCATCAATGCCATCAGAGGAGGGGACAGTGGGAGGTTGAGGGCTATTTTTATTGGCATTGGTAAACCAACCCAAAATGAACCAACCGAGAATACCGAAGAAAATACTTAGAGATATAGGTGTTCCTGTTGTGTTCAAGATAAATACTATAAATGCCCCAAATATAATTTGAGATAAGGAATCAGGAGAGAAATTGAATAAGTTGTTTTTGTTTGCTGCCATGAGAGAAATAGGGGTGTAAGGGTGTAGGGGTGTAGGGGTGTAGGGGGAAGTTGCCTTTACACCCTTTTCTGAATCAATAGGCTATGAGTTAATTGTTAACAATTGTGTTTGTAGTGGTTGAGTTGTGTCCCAAATGTGTAAGTAGGGTTTTTCCCTATCAGTAAAAGCTTCTGTTTGCTTGAGTTGGGAGGCTAATAAATCAACTGTCGCATCAGCAATATCACCAGTGCGGTTAGTCAGACGTTCTTGTATGACTTCTAAAGGTGCTGTGCAGTAAATAATTTGCAGGGGTAGTTGGTGTTTTTCGGCTTGAGCGATCGCTTCTTGTCTCAGTTCTTGTTTATCATACTTAGCATCTAAAATCACGGTGTTACCTTGATTAGCTAGTATAATCCCCAAATCCAATAACCGCGCATAAGTTTTTTGTGTCATTTCTGGGGTATATAAATCATTGCCTCCCCGCTCATACAGGGAAATTCCCCCTAGATGTTTTCTAACTGCATCCGAGCGAATGTGAATAGCTCCGGCTTGTCGTGCTATGTATTTAGCTGTCGTACTCTTGCCTGAACCAGACAAACCCGACATTAAAATCAGTTTTCCCTGTTTGGGTTTGGTGTATTCCCAGGCGAGTTTGTAGTATTGTGCTGCTGTTTTGCTGGCTTCTTCCTTGACTGCGGTAGGCACACTAGGATCATCTAACAAAAATGATGTCACCTTTGCGCGGACATAGGATTGACGATTTAAATATATTGGTAATACCTCTAATCCTTCCCAATCGCCAGTCTGTTCTAAATAAGTATTAAGATAAGCATTACTCAAATCAGGACGTTGCTGTGCTTCCAAATCCATCACCGCATAAGCAACATCAAACATCACATCGACAAAGCGAAATGGTTCGTTAAACTCAATACAATCGAACAGCAAAATTTTATCGTGCCACAGACAAATATTTCTCAGGTGTAAGTCGCCGTGACACTCCCGAATATAGTTATTTGCAATGCGGCGTTGAAATAAATCTTGTCTTTCAGCAAAGAAACGGTCAGTATAAGCTTTAGTTTCGTCAAATTGCGCCTGAGTTTGCGGGCCACCGATGTATTTTTCTGTTTGTTGATAATTTTCATCAAAGGCGGCTCTAACTTGAGCTACTTCCCCAAAACTGCGGATGTAATCATTGGTTTCTGTTTTGGCGTGGTATTGAGCTACTACCCGTCCTAATTCTTCTAAATCAGTTTCGTTTAACTTACCCTCAGCAAATAGTGAACTAAGTAGAGTATCTTGAGGAAACTGACACATTTTAATTGCATATTCCACAGCCTCACCCGTTCCTGCCAGAATGTATTGCTCATCCTGCAAAGTGATAGGTAAGACTTCTAAATACAATTCGGCTGCGCCTCGTTGGTTTAACCGTAGTTCTTCCTGACAAAAATGTTGGCGTTTTTCTAGGGTGGAGAAATCCAAAAAACCAAAATTAACTGGTTTTTTCAATTTATACACATACTCCCCAGTCAGTAAGACGTAAGAAACATGAGTTTGAATGAGTTGAATCGGTTCTTGTACAGGATGGGGATAGAATCCCGGCTGTAACATTTGTTGAATTAAGGCTGGAAGAGTTGCTTCGGTCATAATAATTTTGAATTAACCTGAGTTCAGGATCAGCTAAAACCTTGATTATGGTACTATTTTTAACAGTGTTTAAGCCTTATTCTTTGCTTCCAGTATTCAAATTTTAGTTAGAGCCATTTATAAAGTAAATATTAAGTAGTAGGTGGCAAGACTAAAGTAGTGCAATAAGAGAAGTTCTATCCGCGTTTATCTGCGTACCCTGCGGATACTCCTTTGCTACGCAACGCTACCGCGAACGGAGAACTCGTAGAGTAGCAAGCTACATCTGCGTTTAATTATATCCAAATTTGACTACTCCCCATGCTGAAGCACGGGGATTCTAAACTGTGACAAAAAGCGAGGTTAAAACCGTCGCTTTTTGCGTTTTACAGTTTTTTTCCCAAAGAAAGATCCTTGGCGGGACAGTCAAAAGCCCCCTAACAACCTTGGCTAAATCTAATTTTAGTTTTAGCTGTGTCGATGCTTTAATGAGCATATTCGCACTGGCATTAAGATCGGCTGATACTTTTTTACCAGTTGCAGTGACAAACAAACCACGTTTTACTCGTTTTCCTGAAGATACCCAACGCCAGTCGCTACAATGGGGGGAACCCCCACAACGCGCTGGCTCCCCTTCCGGTTTCTCACAGAATTTAGGTATTGTATCACCATCTAAAAACGAAGCAAGGCTTGTATAGCTCTCCTCAACCTCATGAAATTTGATCCTGTACAGTTGACATAGTTGTTTAATCCTCTCTTTTAGTCTTGCAGTTGGTATCTGTACGATAGTTTGATTATTTCTTTTACCTAATTCAATACTGTCTTTATGGCGTTGATTCCAGCCAAAAACTACATTACCAATCTTGTTTTCTAAACAGTGATTGATGACGATTCTGGCTGCTTTATTTACTGCATCTCGGATTTGACGGTTACGTTTTTCTGTGATGTGTGCAAGTTTTTTGCTCCAAAAACCTTGAGGTTGATTTGTTTTTAATCTGGCTACTTCTTTGTTGTACCATTGGTTTAAGCTTTTAACTTTGCGCCCATCTACAATCAAGCTAGTTCCTGCATTAGAAATACAAGTTAGCCAATTATCTATCCCATGATCTATCCCCAATGCTAACGTGTAGTCTAAATCGGGTTTTGATGGTTCTAGCTTGTAGACAAACTCAGCATAAAAACAACCGTTACGGGGCAATATCCGTAATTCTTTGATTTTTAGATAATCTAAATTACTGGGCATTGGTATGGTGAATGAATCAATACCAAACCAAGTTTTTACTAGATTGCCCAAGGGTATGCGAATTTGCCCGTTAATCAGTTTTAAGTGTTGTTTGGGGTAAGCGACTAGAGTTAAGCCACCTTTTTTTCTATAGTTAGGTAATCTAGGTCTTTGCTCTAGCTTACCTTCAAAGTGAGCTTTCTTGAGTTGTTTGAATGATTGAAATGATTCCCCTACTGTGGTTAATACTTGCTGTGCTGCTTGTGAATACAACGCCTGAAAGTGTTTATTTTGCTTGTATTCTTTGTGCAAGTCAAATTTAGTGATGATTTTACCAGTTTTTAGAAATACTTGTCTTGCCAAATATATGCCGCAATTAGTGAGTTTATTTGCCTCACTACAAATAAACTCAAGGATTGCAGCAAGTTCATTACTTGGCTTCATTAAAACTTGCTGGCAACCGTACATATTATGCAATTATCTCTAATTGTTACTACGCGCATATTTTCTGTATGTCAACTTTACAGCAATATCACAATTCTACAATATAGCAATGTATGATGCTACGGGCGGGTTAAAACCCGCACCTTCGCTTATATCCCCCACTTAAAAGACGTATGAGGTACAAAACTTATTGGTTTTGTACCTCATACTTGGGGGCTTTACGCATCACTCAGGTAATGCAACATTTAAGCCTTGTCACGCAACTACCTATCTACGTATCTACAAATCCTATATCAGAAGCTCCTCAGGTGTGGATTAAAATCTTGCGAATACATAGATATTTGTAGGGGCGGGTTCACCAAGATCAAAAGTTAATCATGAATGATGTTTGTTAACCCGCCCCTACTATTGATTGGATAGGTGGCTTTCCTAATTCACATCAGGCGTAAGTTATGGTTATTTACTCATTACTCATGAGATGACACCAAAACTGTATGAATCCAAAATGGTTGAGTTTTTGAGATTCATGTTCGGTTGCGCTATGCTTAAGCCAACCTACATCTAAGACTTACGCCGATCTAGTTATAGTAAATGTTATGGTTCAAATTCAGTCTGAAGTCGAACGCGCTCAAGAACTGCGCCAGTTGTTGCAACAAGCTAGCTATGCTTATTATGTCTTGGATGCACCAATCATGGAAGATGCTGTCTATGACCAGCTGTATCGAGAACTGCAACAATTAGAAATTCAATATCCACAGTTAGTATCACCGGATAGTCCGACTCAGCGCGTGGGGGAAAAGCCGGCTACACATTTTACTTCTGTACGTCATAATATACCGTTATATAGTCTAGAGAACGCTTTTAATATAGATGAGTTGCAAACATGGGAGCAGCGTTGGCGTAGACAAGTACCGCCAACAGACTCAGCTGAATATGTGACGGAACTGAAAATTGATGGTTCGGCTTTGGCTTTGACATATGAAAATGGCATTCTGGTGAGGGGTGCAACTAGGGGTGATGGGGAAATGGGGGAAGATATCACCCAAAATGTGCGGACTATTCGCTCTATTCCCTTAAAGTTAAATTTTGATGGCTTAGAAAATATTGCCAAAATAGAGGTACGGGGTGAAGCTTTCTTACCTCTGGAAGTGTTTCAATATATCAATGAACGCCGACAAAAAGCGGGAGAACAGTTATTTGCCAATCCTCGCAACGCCGCAGCCGGAACACTCAGACAATTAGATTCTCGCATTGTGGCACGGCGACGGTTAGATTTTTTCGCTTATACTCTGCACATTCCTGGGATGGATGACGCTAGTATTGCCAATACTCAATGGGAAGCTTTGGAATTATTGCAAAGGTTGGGTTTTCGGGTGAACTCTCAGCATCGCCTTTGTCGTTCTCTGGGGGAAGTGGCAGACTATTACAAATACTGGGACACAGAAAGACTCAACTTACCCTACCTGACTGATGGGGTGGTCGTCAAATTAAATTCTTATAAGTTGCAAGAACAGTTAGGTTTTACCCAGAAATTTCCCCGGTGGGCTGTGGCTTTAAAGTATCCGGCGGAGGAAGCACCCACCCGTGTAGAAAATATTGCAGTGAATGTGGGCAGAACCGGAGCTTTAACGCCTTTAGCAGAGATGCGTCCCGTGGAATTGGCGGGAACTACTGTATCAAGAGCTACTTTACATAATAGCGATCGCATTTCCCAATTAGATATCCGCATCGGTGACACCGTTATTGTCCGCAAGGCTGGAGAAATCATCCCGGAAGTAGTACGGGTACTCAAAGAACTACGTCCCCCTGATACTCAACCCTTTATTATGCCTAGCCATTGTCCAGTGTGCGGACAGTCTGTGGTTAGGGAAACTGGGGAAGCTGTAACTCGCTGTGTCAATGCTTCCTGTGCGGCAATATTAAAAGGCTCAATTGAACATTGGGTAAGTCGGGATGCTTTAGATATTAAAGGTGTGGGGGAAAAATTAGTCCATCAACTTGTGGATAAAGGGTTAGTGCATTCCGTTGCAGATTTATATGAATTGACAGCAGAGCAATTATGTAGTCTAGAACGCATGGGACAGAAATCAGCCCAGAAATTAATAGAAGCGATCGCCCAATCTAAAAATCAGCCTTGGTCTAGAGTATTATACGGTTTAGGCATCCGTCATATTGGCAGCGTCAACGCTCAACTATTGACTGAAAATTATCGCACAGTAGAACAGTTAGCTACAGCCAAGCAATCAGATATTGAAGGCATTTACGGCATAGGTGCAGAAATTGCTCAGTCTGTTTATCAATGGTTTCGCATAGATGCCAATCAAACATTAATAGAGCGTTTAAAAGCAGCAGAGTTACAATTTGCCAGCACACAAACAGCATCAACACCTAATAATATTAATCAAAAGATAACAGGTAAAATTTTTGTAGTCACAGGAACTTTACCGACTTTAAAACGTGATGAAGCTAAAGCATTAATTCAACAAGCCGGCGGCAAAGTAACAGATTCCGTGAGTAAAAAAACCGATTATTTAGTCGTGGGTGAAGATGCAGGCTCTAAGTTAGCTAAAGCACAATCCTTGGGAATTGTACAGTTAACAGAGGCACAATTGTTAGAAATGTTAGCTAATTAGATATAAGTAAGTCGGCGAGAAAAAAACAAACTACATTAAGTAATGTAAAATTTAATTAAATTAGCTTGTAGTAAGGGCTTTAGCCCTTAAGAGAGGACTAAAGTCCCTACTACAAACCTTGAATTATTCACGCCGTTCTACTTAAAGGTTGGGTTTCCTTACGTCAAACGCTACTCGCCCCAAGCCGGCAGACCCGTCCAAGGCGGTGGCTTCCCAACCTACAGTTTTTTGGTATTTTGTATTGCAACATTTAAGGCTTGCCACGCCACTAGGCATAAATATTGTAATTCGTAATTACAATTTCAATGGTTTTCTTTTTTTCTCCACGGCCAATGTTTCTTGATGATATTCCATATTTTTTGCCAGAAAGAAACTTTAGTTTTTGTCGGTGACTGGGTTTGAATATTGTCAGGTAATTTACCGCCAGATGTGAGTTTTTCTAGAAATTGGTTGTTGTCGTAGTAGTGTTCTAAAGAGAGAATTTTCATGTCTTCTCTAAGGCGAACTACACTAGTACCAATAATTTCAATAGTTTCTCCTGTGGGTGCATAATCTTTATATGCACCTGTAAAAGTACCCCAGTGTCGCCATTTAAAAACAATATTTGGTGGTGTGGAATAAACTGCTATGACTTCCCATAAAAAACCATCAGGGAATGCTGAATGAAAGAGATTAGTTGAAGTTTCAAAATTTTCTTCGCTGGCTTTGTAATGTTTGTTATCACCAATTAGGAGTTTATAAGTACCCGAATTAATCAAATCAGTGATGGTGTAACCATAACTGCCATTGGTACTCATGCGAAATTGATCTTGTACAACAGTTAGCCACTGCGCCGGATTAGTCTTAAAATTTGCCTCAATATCAAAGGCGCGTACTAAATTTTGAACTAATCTTTCTAGGGAATTTTCAGGATGATTTTGGATACTTTCTGCGGCTAGTTTTTCATTAGAACGGGTATAGTCTGGCTTTTCACCATAACGCCATTCTACATCGTTGCTATATTCCAAGACTGTATCTCTATCTTGTACCCAAAGATGAAGTTTACTGATGTCGATGAAATTCATAAATACCTACGCGCAAAGGAACTAGGAAGTAACTGTAAATTAAGATGAATGGCAGAATTTTGCAGCGATATCGCCCTCTAATTTAGCAGCAGCTTATACAGTTTTTTTCGGTGATCTTCATCAATGACCATTTGCTAGCACTAAAGCTTGAGAATTACTCATGTAGCATCTTCTATCATTATGCCAATCATGAATCAATGATGTTCGTCAACCGCAAATTTTATATTTTTAATAATTTTTGAATAATAAATAGACTTACCAACTGTCATATGTTTGATGTAGATGTAGGTTGTGTGACGCTGTGAAAGTATTTAAACGTAGTCATAAAACTGATAGCGTCACGCACCAACCATCGCGCTAAGTTGGTTGATTTGCGTCTAGCCAAGCAAATAAATCAGCGATCGCACTAAAATCTAATAAAGCTTCCCCTAGTGCTTCGAGTTGTTCTAGCGTCAGAGTTTGAATGCGTGCTTGAACTTCTGGGGGTAACTCTCCTACTCGTTTTTGTATTTGTCGTAGGATAAGTGTTTGCTCACCTTCCTGTTTACCACGTTCGTAGCCAATGCGCTCACCTGTTGTAATGTAACTCATGCTACGCTCCTGCTCAAATTGTTTAAACTCTTGCCAAAATTCTGTTTCCAAGTCTTTTGGTAAAATCATAACCCAATCGATAAAACGGTAGAGATTACGAATATCTCTTTCTTGCAAACCTTGTTCATATAATCGCCGAATTAAGCTAAATTTCCAAGTTTTGCGTTCTCCTAGCTGTTTAGTGGTTTGCTGTGTCTTGAGATGCGCCATTACCACTGTTGCAAAGGGGTTATTACTGGCTGCTAATTCTGCCCAGCGATTTTGATAGTCAAGTAGTTTGACTGTGCCAAATTTAAAGTCCAAACTACAGTCAGGATAATTATAACTGTATTGATTGGGTCGCCAATTTGAGTCGGTGTCACACAAAATTGCTAGACTGATGGCGGGTTGACCAAATTTGTCAAAGATTCGCAGGTTGTAACAAAACATTCTTTCGGCAAAGTTATCTTCTGGTTTGGCTTGAATTTCGACGTGAATTAATAGCCAAATTTCTTCTCCTTGCAGCAGCCAAACTTTAACCAATTTATCGGCGTATCTTCTTCCTAGTTCTGCTTCTCGTGCTATTTGTTGAAATTCTTTGTCGAGAAATTGGTGTGGGCGTTCCCAATTAATTAGGGCGGCTGTTTGGGGAAAGAAAAAGTGCATTGCTTGAGGAAAGTATGCTTCTAAAATTTCTTTCCACGGTGAATCATTATCGGCTCTTTGAAGTTCTTTTGTCATTACTTGATTTTAGCTGGGAAGGAGAGAGGCTTTAAAACCTTGATTTTTCCTTGATATATCATGCTTTTTACTCCCCTCTCCGCGTCGGAGAGGGGTTGGGGGAGAGGTCAGAAAAGACTTGTCGAACTCACGTTGAAGTAGATTCAAGCATCCTCTAATAAAGCTCTCCCTGCCCCCTGCCCCCTGCCCCCTGCCCCCTGCCTCTTACTCCCGCGCCTTTGCCTCTGGGTCAAATTGCAAACTCTTATCCCACTGCTGCGCCTGACGGAACTTAGCAACTGCGCCGGAAATATCACCATCTCGCGCCAACTTCTCACCTTGGATGACTAACACCGTTGCGGCTGCAACTAACCGCGCAGGTGTTTGGCATGATGATAACTCGTGTAACACCTCTGGATGGGCGATGAGGTAATTGTTGAGCAAGTCGCAACCACTGCGTAATAAATTATCGAAATCTAAATCCCAAATTATGATGGTGTTGTCCCAACTAGCGGAAGCTAAGTATTTGCCATCGGGACTGTAAGCAACACTATAGACCTCACGACTATGACCCTTGAGAGTATTGACAGCTTTACCTGTGCTGATATCCCAGATAATGATTGTGTTGTCTCTACTTGCAGAAGCTAAGTATTTGCCATCGGGACTGTAGGCAACACTCATGACCTCACGGCTATGACCCTTGAGAGTTTGAACACCTTTATCTGTTCTGATACCCCAGATCATGATTGTGTTGTCAAAACTTGCGGAAGCTAAGTATGTGCCATTGGGACTATAGGCGACGCTCATAACCCAACCGCTATGACGCTTGAGAGTATTGAGAGCTTTACCTGTGCTGATATCCCAAATTATGATTGTGTTGTCCCGACTGGCGGAAGCTAAGTATTTGCTATCGGGACTGTAGGCAACACTATTGACTGAATCGCTATGACCCTGGAGAGTTTGAACAGCTTTACCTGTGCTGATATCCCAAATTTTGATCGTGTTGTCCCAACTGGCGGAAGCTAAGTATTTGCCATCGGGACTGTAGGCAACACTATAGACACCACCGTTATGACCCTGGAGAGTTTGAACAACCTTACCTGTGCTGATATCCCAAATTTTGATGGTGTTGTTCCGACTGGCGGAAGCTAAGTATTTGCCATCAGAACTGTAGGCGACGCTAATGACCTCACTGCTATGAGCCTTGAGAGTTTTAAGAGCTTTACCTGTGCTGATATCCCAGATTTTGATGGTCTTGTCACTACTTGCAGAAGCTAAATGTTTGCTATCTGGACTGTATGCGACACTCCATATCTCACTGCTATGACGCTTGAGAGTATTGAGAGCTTTACCTGTGCTAATATCCCAAATTTTGATGGTCTTGTCATTACTGACGGAAGCTAAGTGTTTGCCATCGGGACTGTATGCGACGCTATTGACCCCACGGCTATGACCAGAGAGAGTTTTGCTGACTTTTTTGGTGCTGATATCCCAAATTTTGATGGTGTTATCTCTACTTGCGGAAGCTAAGTGTTTGCCATCGGGACTGTAGGCAACACTCATGACCTCACGGCTATGAATCTGGAGAGTTTGAACAGCTTTACCTGTGCTGATATCCCAGATTTTGATGGTGTTGTCCCAACTAGCAGAAGCTAAGTGTTTGCCATCGGGGCTGTAGGCGAGGCTATTGACTGCATCGCTATGACTCTTGAGAGTATTGAGAACTTTACCTGTGCTGATATTCCAAATTTTGATGGTCTTGTCCCTACTTGCGGAAGCTAAGTATTTGCCATCATGGCTGTAGGCGAGGCTATTGACTGCATCGCTATGACCCTTGAGAGTATTGAGAACTTTACCTGTGCTGATGTCCCAAATTTTGATGGTCTTGTCCCAACTTGCGGAAGCTAAGTGTTTGCCATCGGGACTGTAGGCAACACTATTAACCGAATCGCTATGACCCTTGAGAGTATTGAGAGCTTTACCTGTGCTGATATCCCAGATTTTGATGGTCTTGTCCCAACTGGTGTAAGCTAAGTATCTGCTATCGGGACTGTAGGCAACACTATTGACCTCACTGCTATGATCCTTGAGAGTATTGAGAGCTTTACCTGTGCTGATATCCCAAATTTTGATGGTCTTGTCACTACTGGCGGAAGCTAAGTATTTGCCATCGGGACTGTAGGCGACACTATTGACCGAATCGCTATGACCTTCTAAGGTATTAACTTCAACGCTACGATTTTCTTTTTTCTCGTTTGGTTTTAAATAAACTGCTTGCTGCAAGGTTGCTATCGTTCGCATTTTGGCATAGCTTTTTTCTTCCTTCCAAGCTGCGCGTTTTAGGTTGTCACCTGCTCTTAATGCTTCTAGCAAAGCATCTGGGTGCTGGTTAGAGGCAAGAAATGCGTCTGAAGAATTATTTAAGGCATTAAGTTCATTGGCTTCAGCCTTTTGTTTTTGTCTTTCTGCCTCATAAGCCGATCGCACTGCTAAAGTAGTCACAATGGCCAGCCCCATACCTGCGGCTACCGAGCCAAACAAGGCGCGTTTGAGAAATTTATTCAGTTTAGCTTCACTAATCTTTCGTTGTTCTCGCTCTTTTTCCAGTTCCGCCATTACCTGTTTTAACTTCGGTTCTTGTTGCTGGCGGATAAAGTTGGCTAAATAGTCATGTACCAGTTGATAACGGTCGGCTGGGGTTTCTGGTAACAACACCACTAAGCCTGATTTGACAACAATCTCTAATACTAAATCTAAAGACGTTGTGTTTTGTAGGTTGGGTTGAGGAACGACACCCAACACTTTCGCCCCTTTGTTGGGTTTCGCTTGCGCTCTACCCAACCTACTGTTTTTTGATGTCTCTACATTTGATATTTCTACACCCAAACTCTGCAAATCCCGTTCTAACTCCACGCGAGTCTTTAAAGGACGTGTCCCTTTGTCATCAGTCAGCAAAAACAGCACAAATTCCGCTAACTGCTGATGTTCTTCCCCGCAGTCATGAATAACTTCATTTAAATAATGCTGCACCAAGTCTTGTTTAGTGCCGAACTGCCGATATTTTTCTAAATTAGTAATATTCTCAGCTTGCAACTGCGCCCCCATCACTTGCAACTCAATGGGACGCACTTCACCCAACTCTCCGGCTAAGTCCTCTACGAGTGCATCAACTAAATCAGGCTCTAATTGAAAGCTAGTATTTGCAGTTAAACGCTGAATAATTGATTTTGCATCCTGGGGGGAGAAGTTACCCAACTTATAAAGCATACGCTGACTGAGAATATCATTACCAATAATCTGAAAGCTAGGTAAATCATTACATTCCAGCAAGTAAGAGATGTAATCAACCCGCAAGGATAAGATAACCTTCGCTGATAGAATCTCTAAACATGACCCCAGAAACTCAAAGAACCGCTTACGTTGTGTTGGCTCAGTGTAAACAAAGAAAAATTCCTCAAATTGATCGAAAACTAGCACCGTGCGGAGGTTGTGTTGTTCTTTTTCGCGCAATGAGTCGAGGAGAGAAGAGGGAAGTAGGGGTGTAGGGGTGTGGGGGTGTAGGGGTGTAGGGGAAGAATTAAGGTTTGAGTGAGAATGTTTCGGTTCTAAGTGAGAACGTTCGGGTTCTAAGTGAGAATGTTTGAGTTCTAAGGGAGAATGTTCGAGTTCTAAGGGAGAATGTTCGAGTTCAGAACTCGGAGTTTGAGGTTCAAAACGAGAATCTTCAGGTTCTGAGGCTGAACTGTCAACCTCTGAACTCGAAATGTGAGCCTCTGAGGCTGAACTGTCAACCTCTAAACTGGAAACGTCAACATTCCCATGCCCCATGCCCCATTCCCCATGCCCCATTCCCAATAACCGCCCCAACTCCTCTACCCAGTTGGTGTAAACCCGCATAACGATGACTAAGTTATCTTTGCCGCGAATTGATTGTTGTTGCAAGGCTGGAACTAAACCGGCGTTGACAAGGGAACTTTTACCAACTCCAGACTGACCATGAACAACTATTAATTTATATTCATCATCATTGAGGCGTTCGATTAATCTTTCTACATCTAATTGACGACCGGAGGCGGAAATTTCTGGGGATATATTTGATGTTGTATGTAACGTCTCTAGCAATGTTTGTCGTCTAGCTTCTAATCTCCCTGCGCCAACAAAAGCCCTTAAGCCAAATTGTTGTTCTATCGAGCGTCGTTGCTGTTTAATTTTGTAAGCTTTGAGATATGCTTTTTGTTCAAAATAAAATTTGTGTAATTGATTGAAAATCTTAATATAAAGTCTGACATCTTCTTGGGGATTTGCCCCGTCTTTGGCTATTTCTAATGTACTAATTGCTTCTTGAGTGTTACCCAAATAATATTGAGCGCGACTCAAGATAAATTTATATAAGTTTAAGTCGTAAGTTTGTACAGATTTGACTAATCTATTATCTAAAGAAGTCTGGGGAATTGTGGGGATGATTGCTAATGCTTGTTTAACTAAGTCTATTGCTTCTTGCCAGTGTGATGCAGCTAAAGCCACTTCCGCTAAAAATCCATAATCTCTAGCTAATTCCCGTTGCTGGTTGTTATTTTTATGAATAGATAAAGCTTGCTCGGCAAAGGTTTTTAATTGTTGCCAAAGGTTTAATTCTTGGAGAACATCACCGATTTTTTCTAGAGAATTAGCAATGATACCTGGGCGGTTAATTTGAGTGCTTAGTTGAATATATTCGTCAATATATTGCTGTGTTGCCTGCCAAGTTGGATGTTTTTTGTCTTGTTGTTTAATTGCTTCGAGATAAGCACAAAAGGTTTTTTCTCCTAGGATTTTTACTTGCCATTCTAGGTTATTGTTTTGCTGCCACAGGGTTAAAGCTGTGTGATAATGCTGAATGGCGGCATCTTTTTTATTGTTGATTTGCTTGGTTAAACCTAATAATGATTCTATATAAGCATTAAGTTCTGAGGATTGACCTAACCCCCTAACCCCCTTCCCTACAAGGGAAGGGGGAACAGGAAAAGCCTCTCTCCTTGTAGGGGAGAGGTTTGGAGAGGGGTTTTCTTCATCTATTAGTTCTTTTTGTGCGGCTGTTAATTCAGTTTCTAACTTCTGGTATTCATAGAAATTCAAATTGAGTTGATTATTAAACCATTGATGAGCAGTTTTGATAATAAAATCTATTAATTCTTGGCTGTTAATTTCAAAGCTTTTAGTAATTGCCCAACTTTCTAAATCTGGTGCAATTTGCATGAATTGTTGATAAATGGCATCATCAATCCACACCACCAAGGGAAAGTTAAAATGCTGCCGAAATTCTTCTCTAACTTGATTAGCAGCAGTTAACATCTGGGATAAGTTCTGCACAGTCTCTAAGCCGACAACTGTGACACAGCCAGAGATGTTTTCGCCAAAGGTTTCTTGAATGGCGGTGAACAGAGTTCTGTGAGACTGCTGAACTATCAGAACTTGAATATCTACTTGGCAGACTTCCCGTAATCTAGCAATCAAGCGATCGCGCAATTTACTATAATTACACCGTGCCAAAATCAGCTTGAACTGTCCGACGCTATTTTCAATCGCCCAAGCCAATTGTACAAGAGAGCGATCGCTATTTTCTTGGTTATTAGTCATGAGTCAATAGTCATTAGTCAATAGTCATTACTCATTACTCATTACTCATTACTCATTACTCATTAGTTTTTCTTCCCCTGTCTCCCTTGTCTTCCTTGTCCCCCCACACCCCCACACCCCTACACCCCTACACCCCTAACCATTCAACTCCCTCGCCTCAGCCAAAATGGGGTTAACATCAAACCACGACTCGCCACTATCTCGATATTCAAACACAAAGCGGCTACGAATTAATTTTTGATATCCGTCGTCGTCGCTGACTCTTTTATTCCGCTTGACATCCCTTAATAATTGCCATTCTGACTCGGAAATTGGCAACATCATTTCATTGCGGCGAGAACGTATGACTTTTTCTAAAGTTTGGCGGCTCAGGGGAAGTGACATTTCCTCCATAATCCAGCTATTCAACAGCCTGAGCAAGTCCCGCACATGACCACCACTCATAATACATAAACGCTCTAGGGTGCTAACACTGTCAAAAATTTCGGTAATCTTTTCTAACCGTGCTGCTGGTTCTAAGTCGGGAAAGGCTCTGGCTAATACCATCTGCTGCATTAACCCCATCCCCTCTTGATGGATACTGCCATCAGGATACACTAGAGACACCATTGGTAAGACTTTGGGGTCGTCGTGAAATCGCTGGGTTAATGTGCCGTAATCATTGGAAAACTTCAGGGACAATGGCATAGTGTAGACTACATGACAGTTGAGCTTGGTGAGATATTCACCTTGGTCTACAAATAAATATTCCTGTTGTGGTCTTCCCCAAGGTTTGGGACTATTATCTATGCGGTCAAGGTTATCGACAATGACGACTAGTCCTTGTTTACCTTGCTGCTTGAGTTTATTAATAGCCGGCTGCAATAATTCTTGATTAATAGCGTCTAATAGCTGAATTTTCTGGGGTGCAAGATATTGATTGATTTTCTCCCGCAGTTTAGGATCGCTTTTAATCTTGGTGGTGATTTCCCCAATACCCACGGATAGGGAGAGTTTTTCTTTCTCTGCGCTAAAACCCACATCCCCAACTACGGGAACTTTCGCTTTAACTCCCGTCACCTCAGCGTTAAGCAAGTTCAACGCACCTTGCAACAGAGCATTAAATTTGTTGGTATCTTCCAGGATAATTTTATCGAGACTTTGACTAATGCGGCGTGCGATCGCCAACAATACGTCACTAATACCGACATCAGTAATTTCTAAGTCATCGGTAGATTCAAAATACACCACATGAAAGCCTAAACTCTCCAATTCTGCCTGGAGTCTAATCAGTTCCGTCGATTTCCCACAGCCAATATGTCCAGTAAATAAAGTGCAGGTAGGCTCATCTGGCTGAAAAAAGGTAATCCTTTTCTTGAGGGTTTGAATAATATCCCCACCGCGCACCGATGAAAAGTCAATATAAAACTTACGATCTAAACTATTTTGAATAAACAGAGTGCGGCTAGGATCTGTTGCCTTAAAGAATCCTCGTAAATCTATTGCCATAAGTCTGGTAATCTAGCTGACTTTACAGCCGTGAATATCCTTAGATTACCAGAATAAAACTTTTTACGCTATTTTGCTGAAATTTTCCGGTTTTTCTAGGTTTGAGTGGGGTTTTTCGGTTTTAGCTCAAAGCCCCTGGTCAATTGCGGTTGAAGCACTTTTGTCAAGTACACCATGATGGGTAATTTTAAAGTTATTCATAAGTTTGACTATATGCTCAGATTTTCCTCATTTTTCAGTTTTAAATTAGTTGATCTACTGGTTAATACTGCAATTAATATATCTGTACTACAAATTTTACTTCAGTAAATTTTTCAAATTGTTAAAATATGGTAGCTAATTATACATTTAAACAACGGCAGTATAACCAAAACCAACAGCAATATTATATATCTAGAGAGTCTAAAATCTCGATGTTTAATGCTATATCTGACCCAATTTTTGTCAAAAATCGCCAACATAGATTGATATTGGTGAATGATGCCTATTGTCAATTAATGGGATATACTAGCGAACAATTAATTGGCAAATCTTATAATGATTTTATGCCATCCTCACTAGCTGATATCTTATGGGAACAGGATGAATTAGTTTTTAATCAAGATATTAATTTAGAGTATGAAGAAAAACTGATCGATACATATGGTATAGCCCATTGGATTGTTACCAAAAAACGTTTATTTGTAGACCAAGCCAACAATAAATTTCTAGTTTGTACAATTAATGACATCACTAAGTACAAGCAAATAGTAGATGAACTCCACACTTCCAAACAGCTATTACAAACAGTCATAGATGCTATTCCCCAAGGAATTTTTTGGAAAAACCGTGATTCTGGCTATTCAGGTTGTAATCAAAAATTTGCAGAGGTAGTGGGCATAAATTCCCCTGATGAGATTATCAATAAAAGTGACTATGAACTACCTTGGATTAATGAAAGCTGTGATTGGTATCAGCAGTCGATACGGGGAGCTTGTGGGCAAGACTTGCAGCAATTGATGTATTCTAATACTTCAAAATCGGAAATTTTTGAGTATCAAAACCCTGTAGATAAAAGATTATTATGCTTGGAAACCAATAAAGTTCCCCTCCAAGATACTGAAGGTAATGTGGTAGGAATTTTAGGAACATTCCAAGATATTACTACTCGTAAACAAGTAGAGGCAGCATTAACAGAAAAAGCATCTTTAGCAGCTTTTCGGGTAGAGATAAATCATGCAATTACCCAAAGTCAGAGCCTACAAACAACTCTCAAATACTGTACTGATGCAATGGTGAAGCATTTAAATGCTGCCTTTGCCCGTATTTGGACACTGAACGAAGCAGAAAACGTCTTGGAACTGCAAGCTAGTTCAGGAATATATACTCATATTGATGGCGCGCACAGTCGTGTGCCTGTGGGTATGTTCAAAATCGGATTAATTGCCCAAGAGTGTCAGCCTCACCTCACTAATGAAGTTTTAACAGATCCCCGTGTCGGTGATAAAGCCTGGGCAAAAGAGCAAGGTATGGTTGCTTTTGCTGGCTATCCCCTGATTTTGGATGGTAATTTAATTGGTGTAATGGCAATGTTTTCTCGTCAAGCTTTGCCAGAATCAGTTCTAGAAGCATTAAATTTAGCTGCTAATGAAGTGGCTTTGGGTATCAAGCGCATACAAACTAAACAAGCTCTAGAAGCCAGTGAGAGTAAGTATCGTAACTTAGTAGAAACTTCCCAAGATGTAATTTGGTCACTAGATGCTCAAGGATACTGGACATTTGTGAATGCAGCCGGGAAAAATATCTATGGTTATGAGGCGGAGGAAATGATGGGTCATCATTATACCGAGTTTGCTGCACCAGAACAAGTTGACCAAGACCTAGAGATTTTTCCTCGCTTACTAGCACAAGAGTCATTATCTCATTTTGAAACTGTGGTATTGGCAAAAGATGGGACTCGGCGGCATTTATTATGTAATGCGATCGCCTTAAAAGATGAAGATGGCAAAATTATAGGTATCACTGGGACAGCTACTAACATTACTCAAATGAAGCAAGCCCAAGCAACCCTGCGGCGGACTAATGCTCTACTGCAAGCCCAACAAGAAGCGGCGATTGATAGTATTTTGGTGATAGACGAAAACCGCCAAATTGCTGCATACAATCAGTGCTTTTGTCAATTATGGCAGATTCCAGAGGAATTAATGCAACGAGGTAGCGATCGCCAACTTTTAGGATGGCTACTCAACCAACTGCAAAACCCAGAAGAATTTTTAGCCAAGGTAGAGTATCTCTATGAACATCCACAAGAACGCAGCCATGATGAAATCAAGCTGAAGTCTGGCAGGATTTTTGAGCGATATTCAGCACCTGTCTGTTCTCCTGGAGGGGAGTATTACGGCAGAATTTGGTCTTTCCGCGATATAACTGAACGCAAACAAGCAGAACTAGCCCTGCGTGACTCAGAAACCCAATTACGCCGACAAGCGCGAGAACTTAAACAAGCACTCAAAAAATTGCAAGATACCCAAACTCAGTTAATTCAAAGTGAAAAAATGTCTAGTTTGGGTCAATTAGTGGCTGGGGTAGCCCATGAACTTAACAACCCTGCCAACTTTATTTATGGCAATCTCACGTATATTACTGATTACACACAAGAACTCATTTTACTACTAGAACTCTACCAAAAAAATTATCCCTCCCCTGTTAAAGAAATTGAGGATTTTGCCGATTTTATTGAACTAGATTTTTTGTATTCAGACTTACCGCGACTACTTCAATCTGTCAAATATGGAGCAGAACGCATCCGAGACATTGTCTTGTCTTTGCGAAGTTTCTCCCGTTTAGATGAGGCCGAAATCAAACCTGTAAATATCCATGATGGTATTAATAGCACTTTGATGATTCTACAAAGTCGCCTCCAGGGTAATAGTCCCGAAATTGAGGTCATTAAAGAATATGGTGAAATTCCTCTAGTTGAGTGTTATCCTGGGCAGTTAAACCAAGTGTTTATGAATATTCTCATCAATGCTATTGATGCTTTGGAAGAGTCAATCATCAAAAAGAATCTCGAAAATAAAATTTTGACTCCACCACAAATTCATATTCGCACCCAGCTAATAGACTCAAATCAAGTCCAAATTAGCATTACAGATAATGGATTAGGAATATCAGAGGCATTAAAACAGCAAATATTTGACCCTTTTTTTACTACTAAACCTATAGGCAAAGGTACAGGTTTAGGGTTAGCAATTAGCTACCAAATTATTACAGCCACACATAGCGGCTCACTGCAATGTTACTCAACCCCAGGAGAGAAAACTGAGTTTGTGATCTCGATCCCTTTAAGTCAATATATTTCTACTGATCAATGATAATTAGATATATAGGAATCCGATTTGATTTCTGAAAAAATCTAAGTATGTGTAGGGTGTGTTAGGCGTAAGCCGTAACACACCCTACATATACGGAACAATGTTAAATGTTCACTTTTTGATCTTAAATATTTTTACTGATAATTCATAAATTTTGGATACTTTGTGATGATGAGTATTATTATTAAATAATCCAATTTTCATGATTTAGTCTATATTTCGTAAGTTGAGATTTTATATAAATTTAATATAATTTCTAAAATAATTAATACATCACCTGGGAATAATAAGACTTAAGCTTTAAGTATGTAGTAATATGGCTACCAATCAAATCAATATTCCCGGATACAAAGTTAGCGAAGAACTATATCAAGGTTCTAGAACTCTGGTTTATCGAGGAGTTCGAGAAAGTGACTCCTTACCTGTGGTGATTAAACTGCTGAGGAATCCTTATCCCAGCTTCAGTGAGTTGTTGCAGTTTCGGAATCAATATACTATTGCCAAAAATCTTCAGCAACCAGAAATTATTAAGACTTACAGCTTAGAAATATACAAAAATACTTATGCTTTAGTAATGGAAGACTTTGGGGGAATATCTCTCCAGGAATGGATAGAAAATTACGAGAAAAATCTATCTCTGAGCGATTTTTTACAATTAGGGATATCTTTGTGCAGTATTTTAGATATTCTCTATCGTTCTCGGATTATTCATAAAGATATCAAACCCAGCAATATTTTAATTCATCCTGAAACTAAACAAGTTAAATTAATTGACTTTAGTATTGCATCTCTGCTCCCACGGGAAACTCAAGGTTTAATTAGTCCCAATGTCTTGGAAGGGACACTAGCTTATATTTCACCAGAACAAACGGGTAGGATGAATCGGTGTGTGGAATACCGCACGGATTTCTATTCTTTGGGTGTGACTTTTTATGAATTACTGACGGGAGAATTACCATTTAAGTCAGAAGATGCAATGGAATTGGTACATTGTCAGATTGCGAAAGCAGCACCTGTAATACATGAAATTAATCCTAAAATTCCATCTGTATTATCAGAAATTGTCAAAAAATTGATGGCGAAAAATGCTGAAGACCGCTATCAAAGTGCATTGGGTCTGAAGTATGATTTAGAAAATTGCCTACTTCAACTGAAGGAAACTGGCGAAATTGTAGACTTTCCTATTGCCCAAAGGGATGTGTGCGATCGCTTCATTATTCCTGATAAACTATATGGTAGAGAAACCGAAGTAGAAACCCTACTGCAAGCATTTGAGCGTGTCAGTTTAGGGACAACAGAAATGATGCTGGTGGCTGGGTTTTCTGGAATTGGGAAAACTGCGGTTGTTAACGAAGTTCACAAACCCATTGTCAGACAACGCGGTTATTTTATTAAAGGTAAATATGACCAATTTAATCGCAATATTCCCTTTTCGGCGTTTGTGCAAGCCTTTCGGGATTTAATGGGGCAATTGTTAACAGAAAGTGATGCTCAAATCCAAGTATGGAAAAATAAGATTTTAGGGGCTGTTGGTGAAAATGGTCAGGTAATTATTGAAGTTATTCCCGAATTAGAAAGAATTATTGGTCAACAACCACCAGTAATTAAATTATCAGGAACGGCTGCCCAAAATCGCTTTAATTTATTGTTTCACAAGTTTGTAGAGGTGTTCACTACCAAAGAACATCCTCTAGTAATGTTTCTAGATGATTTACAGTGGGCTGATTCGGCATCTTTGAAGTTAATCGAGTTACTGATCAGTGAATCATCTGGGGGATATTTATTATTAATTGGAGCTTATCGGGATAATGAAGTTTCAGCCGCCCATCCTTTGATGTTCACTTTAGCAGAAATTAAAAAAGCCCAAGCTACTATCAATACTATTAACTTGATTCCCCTCAGTCATTCTAGTTTAAATCAACTAGTAGCTGATACCCTGAGTTGTTCTACAGGCATTGCTCAACCATTAACAGAATTAGTTTATCAAAAAACCAAAGGCAATCCATTTTTTAGTACGCAGTTTCTCAAAGCACTCTATGAAGATGGACTGATTAAATTTGATGGGGATGAGAGAAACTGGCAATGTAATATTGTTGCTATTAAAGAGTTATCGCTTTCCGATGATGTTGTACAATTCATGGCATTACAATTACAGAAATTGCCAGAAACAACCCAGGAAATTTTAAAATTTGCTGCCTGTATTGGAAATCAATTCGACTTGGTGACATTGGCAATTATCTGTGAAAAATCGGAAACTGAAACCGCTACATTCCTCTGGAAAGCGTTACAAGAAGGACTGATATTACCCCGGAGTGAAGTTTACAAATTTTATGTCGGGAGGGAAAGCGAGGATGGGGTAAAAGGTTCAGAAATTGTCACCTATAAATTTCTGCACGATCGCGTTCAGCAAGCTGCATACTCATTGATTCCAGCAGAGCAAAAGCAGTATACACATTTTCGCATTGGGGAATTGTTGTTGCAAGGGTTATCTCAGGCGGAACAGGAGGAGCGGATTTTTGATATCGTCAACCAATGGAATATGGGACAAGCTGTTATTCCTACGGATGAGCAAAAACAAGCACTGGCGCATCTCAACTTAAAAGCTGGACAAAAAGCCAAACTTTCGGCAGCTTATCAAGCGGCTGAGGATTACTGCACTATCGGTATGACTCTATTATCCCCAGAGGCTTGGCAGACAAACTATACACTTATGTACAGTTTACATCGGGATGCTTCTGAAGCAGCTTATCTGTGTAGTCACTTTGACCAAGCTGAATCTCTGTATGCCAAGACACTTAGCTACGCGCAAACTCCCCTGGATAAAGCGGTAATTTATCGCGTGCAGATGACTCAGTACCAGCTTCAGGGACGCAATGCTGAAGCGATCGCAATTCAACGACAAAGTTTACAATTGCTGGGGTGGACAATGCCCACAGAACCAGAGATCATCCAAGCTAGCCTCGATGCAGAAATCGTCACGGTGCAGCAATTTGTAGAGCAGCATACCATTGCATCCATTCTCGCTGCTCCCAAAATGACTGATTCCAGCATTGCAGAAATACTGCGAATTTTACAAATTCTGTTCTATGCGGCGTGGCTTGATGGTCAAACGACTTTAGCATTACTAGCGATCGCTAAAATGACCACACTGTCATTAAAGCATGGTAACAGCGATATGTCTCCCTTTGGCTATGTCGGCTATGGCTTAATTGCTAATGGTGTACTCAAGGATGCGGCTACTGCTTGTCAGTTTGGGGAAATGGCGGTGCAGCTTTGTGAACAATTTGATAATGCTGACGTGCGCGGAATGACGAATTTCCTGTTTGCGGCTGATGTGCATAGCTGGAGTCGTCCAATACGGGAGGCGGACACATACTATAACAACGCCTACAAATATGGGATGGAAGCCGGAGACTGGCTGACAGTAGGATTTATGATGATGCAGAGTGGCTCTGATCGCCTGACTTATGGTAAAAACTTAGAAGATTTGTATGCGATCGCTCAAAATCACGCTGCTTTTCTAGAACAAATCAAAAGTTTAGATAACCTGGATGCTTTACGAGTCGGGGTAATTCAACCAATACGCCAACTTTTGGGTTTAACCAAAACGCCGTTTACCTTTGATGATGACAACTTTAGTGAAGCACATTATTTGCAAAAATATATTAATGCTCCCTATCACTTATCTTGGTTTTATTCCGTCAAAATTCGCCACGCTTATTTATTAGAAAATCCAGCCGCATACCCTGACTTAATTCCGTACTTAAGCATCATTGAAAACACGATTTCCAGTCATGCCAAAGTCCCTTCCAGTGTTTTTTATGTGGCATTAATGCACCTTACTCTAGCTGAAACTGTCATTGAAGATTCTCAGCGTCAACACCATTGGCAAGCACTGATTCCCCTAGAAGAACGTTTAAACCGTTGGGCAAAAGCTTGTCCTGAAAATATCCTGCACAAATGTCTACTCATCCAAGCAGAAAAAGCGCGGTTAAACAAAGAAAAAACCGACGCAATTGAACTTTATGAGCAAGCAATTACCCAAGCGAAAGTCAATCAATATGGTTACGAAGAAGCCTTAGCCAACGAACTAGCGGCTAAATTCTATTTAGAATGGGGCAAAGAAAAAGTTGCCGCAGGTTATATGCAAGAAGCTTACTACTGCTATGCTCATTGGGGTGCAAAAACCAAAACCGACGATTTAGAAAAACGTTATCCGCAACTATTGCAACCCATCCTGCAACAACAAGCAATCAGTTTCAATGCTTTTGAAACCATACCTACTATTATTACTACGTCAACTTCTGCATCTACTTGTGCTTTCAAAAATGGTCTTTCTGATGTCCTAGATTTTACGTCAGTCCTCAAAGCTGCTCAAGCTATTTCCAGTTCTCTAGAATTAGACGAATTAATTGCCCAATTGACTCGCATCATTTTAGAAAATTCTGGTGCAAAAAAATCTGTAGTTATTCTTCCCAAAAATAATCAATGGCAAGTCCGCGCCATTACCTTTATTGATCACAAACCAAAATCTCGGAATCATGTAAAAACCATTCTAGAAGCACAACCACTAGATACTTGTGAAGATGTCCCTAAAAAACTCATCAATTATGTCAGGAATACAAAAGAAACTGTCATTATCAACAATTGCCAAACAAATATTCCTGGTGTGATTGCAGATTATATGCTGAAACATCAACCCCAAAGTGTATTATGTACACCCATTCTTAACCAAGGGCATTTGTTAGGGATTATCTATTTAGAAAACAAGTTAACCAGTGGGGTATT
The DNA here is from genome assembly GCF_058172895.1 of Aliinostoc maniaoense. Classification (NCBI taxonomy): domain Bacteria; kingdom Bacillati; phylum Cyanobacteriota; class Cyanophyceae; order Nostocales; family Nodulariaceae; genus Aliinostoc; species Aliinostoc maniaoense. The sequence continues at coordinate 5,054,997 of NZ_CP187952.1, forward strand.
TACTAACGAAAGACTACAACTAATTAATCTACTTTCTTCTCAAGCTGCCATATCTCTAGAAAATTCTCAACTTTACCAACAAGCACAACAAGCTTTGCAAGATTTACAAACAGCACAATTACAAATTGTGCAAAGTGAGAAAATGTCTGCATTGGGTAACTTAGTTGCTGGGGTAGCCCATGAAATGAATAATCCCTTGGGCTTTATTGCTGCTACCTTGCAACAAGCTCGTCCTAGTTTAAATGATATTGTGGAACATTTAAAGCTATATCAAGAAAACTTTCCCGAACCAGGTAAAGAAATTCTCAATCATGCCGCAGATGTTGACTTAGATTATAGCTTAGAAGACTTACCCAAGATGATTGAATCCATGAAAATGGCTTGCGATCGCATTTGCAATATTAGCAATAGTTTACGCACTTTTTCCCGAATTGATAAAGATTACAAAGTACCTTTTAACATTCATGAAGGTATTGATAGCACAATTTTAATTCTCAAGCACAGACTGAAAGCTAACGAACAGCGTCCAGCTATTGAAGTCATCACAAATTATGGTGATTTAGACGTAATAGAATGCTTCCCTGGGCAATTAAATCAGGTATTTATGAATATTTTAGCCAATGCCATTGATGCTTTAGAAGAATCAAATATTGGGCGGAGTTTTAGAGACATTGAAGCCAATCCCAACTGGATTACAATTACAACATCAATTGTAAATTCCCAAGCCAAAATTCAGATTGCTGATAACGGTAAAGGGATGAGCGAAGAAATCAGAAACAAGATTTTTGAGCATTTATTTACTACAAAGGGAGTAGGTAAAGGCACAGGTTTAGGACTAGCTATAGCCAAGCAAATTGTTGAAGAAACTCATCATGGCAAGTTGAGTTGCAATTCTATTTTGGGTGAAGGTACAGAATTTGTAATTGAAATTCCAGCATCTTAAATCAGGCGTAGGTTGGGTTAACGCAAGGAAACCCAACATCTTCTGATACCGTTTCTTGATGAAATACTGTAGAGACGTTGCATGCAACGTCTCTACAGTATTTATTTGGCGCAGCGCAACTTCATAGAGAATTGGTATGAGTTATCAGTTATCAGTTAAAGTGGCTTTTGAGTTGGTACACCGACAGCACGGGGAAACTTAGCAGGTGTGGTTGCTATTTTTCGCAAATATAAACAGTGGCGAATGCTATTACTCAGAGGTGTAAAAAACTGTTCTATTGATTCAATCTCACCACCTAGTTCATTAACCGCATTTTGCAAAGCTGTATTTTCTTCTTCTGTCCAAGTACCGCGATAAATTACAGCTAAACCGTTTTGTTTGAGTAAAGGCAAAGTATATTCAGCACAAACTGAGGCATTACCAACAGCACGAATTAAGGCTAGATCATACTTTTCTCGGTGCTGTGGTTGCTGTCCAATTTCCTCGGCTCTACTCACAAGAGTTTTAGCATGATTAATTGCTAATTCACTCAAGATTTTATCAATAAAAGTAATCTTTTTGCGGGTGGAATCTACAAGTGTAATGTAAGAATTAGGTGCAATAATAGCGATGGGAACACCAGGAAAACCCGCACCTGTACCAATATCAATTACAGATGCACCTGTTTCCAGAGACGAGATAAATTTTTCCTGTGGTGCAATTCCCCGCAAAGAATCCCAAAGATGTTTTTCCCAAAACTCTTGAGGTTCAGTAATGCGAGTTAAATTTAACTGACGATTCCCTTCTAAAATTAATTCATACAACTGCTGAAACCGCGCTTGCTGTTCATCAGTAGGTTGCCAATTTAAGGTTTGCTGCCAAATTTCTACCATTTCTGGCAATAAGTTAGTCATTAGTTAATAGTCATTAATCTTGGGCATGGGGCATGGGGCATGGGGCATTGGGCATTGGGGTAAAATCTACCTTGTCTACCTTGTCTACCCAGTCCCCAGTCCTTCTTTAATTTTGAATTTTGAATTTTGAATTTTGAATTTATCTCAGACTGCTGCTTGAGGTTCTTTGACTTTAGCTTCCAGTACAGCAGGATCTACAGACTCTAGTTCACCATGATTGAGTGTCCAGCAACAGTCTGCGATCGCTAGCATATCACCTGCATCATGTGTTACTACTAACAATGTCCAGTCTTGTTTGAGTTTTGCTAATAAACTCACTAATTGCCGACGCATTGACCAATCTAAGCCTGCTGTCGGTTCGTCTAATAATAATAAATTAGGCTGGCGAATTAGTTGCACTGCTAAGGCTAAACGGCGTTGTTGTCCTCCACTTAAAGCATGAGGCGCAGCAGAGAGGGATAAATGTTCTAACCCTACCTCGCTTAAGGCGTGTCTAACTCGTTCTGTTCCTAGTTCGGGATGTCCTAAACGCAATTCTTCTAAAATCGTACCGCCGCAAAAGTGCCGTTCTGGAAACTGAAATACTAAGCCAGCTAACTGTTGTAGCTGTTCTGATATCAGTTCTTGTTCTCGCCAAAACACCGCGCCTGATGTCGGTTCAGCTAGTCCAGACAAAATCTCTAGTAAGGTACTTTTACCTGAACCACTGGGGCCGATAATCAAGCCTAACTGTTGGGGTGGTAATTCCAAGTTAACGGATTTGAGAATTGCTGTTGGGCAAGCTGTGGGATGATAAGTTAGGTTTCTAAGATAGAGCATTTGTTAAGATTACCAAAAATTTGGTGATGAGTGGGGATTGGGGATTGGGGACTGGGGACTGGGGGTAAATTTATAGATAAATCCAAGTATTATAAATAAATTCAAATTTAACAGTTAAAATCCGCTTTTTTCCTATTGTGGCAATTTTATCCATGAGTAATAGCTACAACAAATATGGGAACTTGAAAAAATTACTACAGTCTTCTTGGATAGAGTATTTTAGCCATAAAAGATGCGATTTCTAGTTACTTGTTTTCTATATATTAAGTAACATATCAAACTATTTAAACCGCAATTTTTCTGAGGCTCGTAATGACTAAAATTTTCCTGTTTCCCCCAATGCTGAGATTTTCCCGATTCAATAAACTAGCACAGATAACATTTGGTGTGGCGATCGCGCTCAATCTTTGGGTTAATCCCACTTTAGCTGGTGATCCCTTCCGTACTAATGAACCTCGTAAAATTGGCGACAACACAGAAGCCGCTTTTAAAGCCGCATTTTACAAAGGCGATTATCCATCAGCAGAGCGTTATCTCAAACAAGCAGCCTCTAGCGAAGCCGATGAGCCTCTAGTGTATGCAATGAAGGCATCTTTAGCCTACATTAATGGTGATTTAATGGGATTAGACAATTACAGCCGCAAAACTTTAGAAACTGGGCGAAAATTACTGTCTAAAGACGAATTACGCGGAAATATTTACACTGCTGTTGGGCATTTTTTAGAAGGCGCAGTGATTATCACCCGTGAAGGGACAATCAAAGGCGCGCCCAAAGCTTTAACTCGCCTGAGACAAGTTTATCAACACCTGAATCAAGCCGAAGCAATTTCCGCCCAAGATCCAGAATTGAATTTAATCAAGGGTTACATGGATTTGATGCTATCCGTGAGTTTACCCTTTGCTAACCCCGATGAAGCCATTGAACGCCTAGAAAAAAATGCCGCACCCGAATACTTAACCAATCGGGGAATTGCGATCGCCTATCGTGACTTAAAACAATACTCCCAAGCCTTAGATTACGTTAACCGTGCCATAAAAGTTGCAGCCGACAACCCAGAGTTGTATTATCTAAAAGCCCAAATTCTCAAAGGACAGGGTACAAACGACAACAATCAGCAACTAATTCAAGAAGCGATCGCCAATTTCGACAAAGCCTTAACCAAAAAATCTCAACTCCCCAGAGATTTAGCCAGACAAATTGAACGCGAACGCAATAGTGCTGTAAATAGTTTAAATAATGCAAGCAGGTAAAGAGGGCAGGGGAGCAGGGAGCAGGGGGCAGGGGGAGAGAAGTAAGACAAGGTAGACAAGGTAGACAAGGTAGAAATATTTACCCTAATGCCCAATGCCCAATGCCCAATGCCCAATGCCCAATGCCCCATGCCCAATGCCCCATTCCCCATTCCCTATTCCCCATTCCCATTAAATAATATGTACATTCAATTTCGTGAATTTAACCCTTTTGATGTTTGGATCTGGCTGAAATTTAGTACAGTTCCTTCTGAGCGCGAAAAACAGTATATAGAAGAAGTATTTAACTCCTGGTTTTACTTGGGAAAATTAGGCGGGTTTAATGCTGAAAATCTGCAAGTTCAAGAAACTGGATTAGATATCAGCTATATGGATTATGACTCCCAAGGTTATGATAAAAGCCTACTCGCTCTCATGCACAACATGGGAGAATTTGAGTATGAAGGACAATGGGCGCGTTGTTGGTTTGACTTGGGAACGAGTGATGCGATCGCCTTAGATATTTTAATTAATGCCCTCACTCAACTCAGTGAAGAATACGTCACTATTGAATCCTTATATATTGGCGGCGAAAATGAAGATTGGCCAGTCGAAGATAGTGAAAGTCGCGCTTACTCTATTTATGATAATTAATTACAAAAATGGGTAAAAAACGTGATATTAGGGTAATAGCTTTAGGACTAATTCAGGATGATCAAAGAATTTTTGTCTCCGAAGGTTATGACCCTGTAAAACAATCAACATTTTACCGCGCCTTGGGTGGTGGTGTTGACTTTGGTGAAACTAGTTTAGAAGCTTTAAAACGAGAATTTCAAGAAGAAATTCAAGCTGATTTAACTAATATTCGCTACTTAGGTTGTATAGAAAATATATTTATATACAACGGTCAATCAGGACATGAAATCATTCAATTATATAAGTGCGATTTTGCTGATACAAAATTCTATCAATTAGAAAGCCTAGTATTTTCTGAAGGTGAGCATCATCAACATACAGCATTGTGGATAGATATTGCCCGTTTTAAATCTGGTGAACTTATATTAGTACCAGAGCAGTCTTTTAATTATTTGTAAAGTCCGCTAAGACTACGGCAGCCGTGCATTTTGATTTATTGAGAATTAAGTCAGGACTTACTACGCAAGTGTCACAGTCGATTGTTGGTGAGTGACGCTTAGATTGTATAGAAAATATATCTAAGTAGAACGACTTGAAAAAACCAAACTATGTAAAGTAATGTAAAAAATTGCATTTAGTTCGTAGTAAGGACTTTAGTCCTCTCATAAGGACTAAAGTCCTTACTACAAACCTTTAATTATTTACACCGTTCTACTTAATTGCGAATGGCTAAATTTCTTCAATGCCCAATGCCCCATGCCCTATTCATACCTATACTTTCTTGATTTAATCACTTCAATAACATCATCATGACGCTGACCTTCAATGATGTCATTTAAATGAATTTTACCTTCAATATATTGCAAATGAATACGCCATCCAGATAATTTATCTATATCGGCACGGTAAATTGCTTGTTTAATTCCCTTAACTTTCCGTAGTCTGGTTTTGGGAAAAGTTCTAGTTCTATGACATTCATTATCTTCTAATTCTGCCAAAGCTTCGAGAAAATCTATTTTGAGATTATCCGGTAAAATCTCCATCGCTTCATGAATCACACCATGCTCATCTAAGAGGGGTTTAATCCGTGACATTAGCTGGAACTAACCTCAATTTCTTGGTGTTTGATGCTAAAGTCTTGGTAGAGAGACTCGGCAACTGAATTATATGCTTTGGAAGCATCTTCAGTGTTGACAACCCTGAATAATGTAATTACTGTAGTGTCAAAAATTGGATCATCATCAATAGTCACAATTAATCTGATGTCTTTATCAATTATTAAGGCATAAAGTGAAGAATCATAATCATCACTCAGCTTAATTTCCTTGAGTTTAAAAGCTTGCTTATCTAAAAATGTTTTGTTTTTTGAGAGTAGTTCAACGTAGCGGTTTAATTTTTTAACAATTTTAAATTTTTCTTTATTTTTAAATCTCTCTAAATCTTGTTCAAAATCCTTGGTTGACTCGATAAGTATTTCCATTTAACTGATTCCAAAACTGAAATCTTGACCTAATCTCAAATTTAACTTATAAATAGCAGTCTTTGAAGTCTTTCAGGTATATTCATTGAGAACATCAATGATATTTATAGATTTGCCATTATAGTTGAGTTTTGTAGGTAAATTATAGGTGGCGATCGCCTTCAGAAATCAGTTTAACTACAGTTGTATTTAGCATAGGTTATTTCTACCACTCAATTTCTTATGTCCAATAAATTAACATCATCTTTATTTATCATTCTATTAGGGCTAACTTTGACTACTACTGCTGGATGTGCTAATCCAAAAAATAATTCAGCCGTTGCTCAAAATTCACCCAAACCAGAACCGCAAATCATCGTTCAACCTGGAGAAATACGACCTTTACCGGGCAAGTTAGATAATATCCCTGTATTTAATAGCAATAGCCCAGAATGGATTAAAACCGAGGGGATTTTACTGTCTACTTTCCCTACCAGTAACAAGAAAACCCCAGGCGCGCACCTCAATTTCCCCTTTCAGGGAAGGTTTGATTTATTTGCTCACCACTATACTCACACCCCCAAAGATTTACAAACTTTATATATAGGCATTATTATTCAGAATCCTGGTAAAAAACCTGTAACAGTTGATACCCTACAAGCAGCCAGTTATTTAATGCAGGATGCACCCTTTGTCACCTTATCCCCTTACCGAGAAAACAATGATGGCAAAGTCTACTCCGGGCCAGGGGCTAGGGCTGTGGCTGATGTGCTGCGGGGTATGCGCCAAGCTGACTTTCCTAGTAAGTTAGTCATTCCCCCAGGACAAAGCCGGATGTTACTAAATCACCCTATTCCCGTGCGGAACTTGGAAAGACCTGTCAACGGTCGGTCTACCTTTATGCGCCTGCGGAGTAATGGCAAAGTGTATGCGGCGAGTTTAGCCATGTTTGCCAAGAAAAACGCTGATGGTTCTGACCGTGCGCCAACTCAGGCGGAATGGCAAGCTTTACTCAATAACGGTAACTTCGCCAGGCCAAGGGATAAAACTCCCACTCCTCCTAATGTTACTAGCGGGGCGTTAATTTATGGACGGGTGGCTGGTGTTTCCCAAGGTTCAAAATGGCAAGCCAACTTAGTAGATAACCCCCAAGCGACAACACTCACCATTCCTCAAGCTGGGAAAGGAATTTCTTATCCCTTAGTTACTTTGCGGGGTGGACGTTTAGGTACTGAACAAAACCAAACCGCCAAACTGTTGGTGCGTTATCCTGATACAGCCTATGAAGCGCATGGTAATTATGGCGTGGAATATAATCTCAGTTTGCCCTTGAAAAATCATACTAATCAAACTCAAAAGGTAACTGTCACTTTAGAAACACCTTTAAAAGAAGATAAATTATCTCAAGGTGGCGTGCGTTTTCGCAAACCATCCCAAGATTTTCCCTTTTTTAGAGGTACAGTGAAGCTGAGTTATTTTGATGACCAAGGCAAACAACAAACCCGTTATGTTCATCTTTGGCACAGAACTGGTCAAGTTTTAGAACCTTTGGTACAGTTTGTTATGCCACCTGCAACTAGACGCAATGTGCAGATAGATGTGATTTATCCCCCAGATTCTACTCCACCACAGGTTTTAACAGTGAGAACTTTGTAGCGATGCCTACGGCTGGCTGCGCCTACGCCTACTCTGATCATTACAGGCGATCGCCCCTCGCTGGTAAAATCTGACAAGCGATGCCTACGGCTGGCTGCGCCTACGCCTATTCTCATCATTGCAGGAGATGTCTGGGTTTAATTTAATTAATTCGCGTCTGCAACCAAGCCTGCAAATCAGCTACATTACTAAAATCCAGCAACGCCTCTCCCAACTCTTCCAGCATTGGTAATTGTAAACCCACTACCACAGAAAGCACATCTTGGGGAATTTCCCCCAATCGCTTTGTTAACTGTCGGCTAATCATGTTAGCCATTGCTTCTCGTCCTTCCTCTAGTCCTTCTTCCTTAATTTCTCGATAAACTCGTGTTTGTTTCAATGTGATGTCTAACATTGACTCCACCTCCCTTCGACTTAGTTGCTCAAACCGATAAGCGATGATCGTGGTATGTAGAAGTGGTGCGTAGGCCTAGCCTACGCACGAATTTACTTACCGCCGTAGAAAAAGGCGATATCTTTTTCTTTTAGGGGTGCAAAGCCTGCTTCTATCAGCAATTGATCAAGTTCTGCTTGAGGAATATGTTTTGCACCAATACGGATGATGCGCGATCGCATAGTATTAGATACACCACTACGTTGTCTGTTTGCTTCTAATGCCATGACTTTGGTGTACAGTTCTAGCTTGGCAGGGGGAATGGGTGTACCATCAAAATCGATGCCTTTAGCGATCGCTTCATCAATAGCATCAGCACCCTTTGTTGTGGATTCTACTTGGTTAGTCTCAGCCATTATCGTAATTTTCTGTTAAATTTCTCAGTATATTTTACCAGTCAAGCTAATCTTAAACACAAAGTATTAAAAGAATAGACAGCCCATAGTACAATACGGGTTTGCTGAGGCAGAAAATTATATGTGTCTATAAAAAGTATAGTAAAATTGATAATATCTATTGATTATTTTCTAATAAATTAGATTGGAAAGGTTGTAACAAAATCCCTATAATTTTTTCAATTTCATTAATGTAATATTCAACAGTATCAATGTATAATTGATTGTTTTCTAATAGTAAAAATCGCCAATTAGTCCCAGTAGTGACAACACCATATATTTTGATGACTTGTTCTTGATTATTTTGATTAAAAGATTGCGCTCCTAGCATTGTAGCAATACATTCTCCTAAACCACTATTCAAGTTTTCATTTCTTGCTACAACAATTGTGATCACAGGTGCTTTAATGTAAAACTGTTCTTCTGAATCACAGAGAATAAAATCACAAATTCCATGTAATCCATTACTGTAATCTACATCGAAGTCTGTTCCTGAAAATAGAGCAATTTGATAGCCTAATTGCCGTCTAACTTCTCCCAGAACTTGCATAATTAATAATTCACAACGGGCTTTCTCTGTATTGATGGCAGTTGCTAAGTGGATATATTCTTTTAAAAGTTTTGTTAAGGTGGCTGACGGTTGTATAGGTACTACTTCTCTAAAAAGATTGTGTTTTTGATCAATAATCAGTGTAAATTTTTCTTTGATTGTAGCTAGGATAAAATCACTATATGCCATGAGGAATAAGTAGGTCGGCGTAAATAATTATTGTTGGAATAAGGCAGGGGGCAGGGGGCAGAGAGCAATGCGATCTTGGGCTTTGCCCAAGTGGAGCAATTGCGGAGGAGCAGGGGTAGAAAGAGTTTGAGCCTTATTTACTTTTCTTCACATAGTTTGGTTTTATTGCACCGACTTACTTAGATTGCAATTTGCAATTTATAATTAGTAATTTATAATTCTGCCACATAAGTTTTAACTCATTAGTAATGACTATTCAGTAATAACGCTGTTTACGGATTATCAAACCACCAGCAAAAGCACCTAATATTGTTCCTGTCCAAATACCTGTTGTAGTCCCTTGCCATATTGCACCGGGTGTTATCCAAGCTTGGCACATTTGTTGTAATGCCCAAGATTGATTTTGACACTTTTGGCTATGGAGGGTTACAGTCATTTGTCCACCCATGTAACCGCCAAAAAATCCTGATGCTAGTGCTACAGATGTACAAAGTAAAATAGGATTTTTAGTCATAGCTATTTATGAAACAGCAGGGGGGCAGGGGAGCAGGGGGGCAGGGAGCAGGGGAGCAGGGGAGCAGGGGAACAAGGGAGACAAGGGAGACAAGGGAGACAAGGGAGCAGGGGAGCAGGGGAGACAAGGGAGACAAGGGAGAAATATTTACGCCAATGCCCAATGCCCAATGCCCAATGCCCAATGCCCAATGCCCAATGCCCAATGCCCAATGCCCCATTCCTTTTATCAACCTGTATTTCTCATTCCTGCTGCAATGCCATTAATGGTTAAGAGTGCGCCTCTGAGTAATTCACCTTTGCTGTAACGCGAATGAATTACGCCAGGGGTAGCAATATTTTTTGACTGGCGCAGACGCTTGAGGAGAGAAACTTGAATAAAACCTAGGGGAACAATCGTACCGTTACGTAATTGTACAGAACGTTGTAGGATTGGATCGCCGTCTAAGAGGCGATTATGAGCAGTAATTTTGAGAATTAAATCCCTAGTGAGATAAAATTCACTGGCGATTTGTTCAAATACTATCTCAAATCGAGGTTTGTCTTCTGGGTTAGATAATTCCTGGACATAGTGACGTGCCATTTGCATATCTACTTTTGCCAAGGTCATTTCTACTTTGGAAACTACCATTTTAAAGAATGGCCACTTGACATAAAAGTATTGCAGTAATTTGAGGTGTTCTTCTGGTTCAGCACTCAAAAATTCTTGTAAGGCAGTACCGACACCGTACCAAGAAGGCAGCAAAAAGCGGGTTTGTGTCCAGCTAAATACCCAAGGGATGGCGCGCAAACTACTTAAGTCTTTTTTACCAGAGGGACGACGGGCGGGACGGGAACTAATTTGGAGTTGGCTGATTTCTTCGATGGGGGTGACTTGGTGGAAGAAGTCGATGAAATCGGGCTGTTCATAAATTAAAGCACGATAATGCTGCCGCGATCGCGCTGCTAATTCTTCCATGATTTCGTTCCAGGGTTCGATGTCATCAAACCCTGTGCGTAGTAAGCTGGCTTGAATTACTGCTGTAGTAATGGTTTCTAGGTTGTATAAAGCTAAGTCCAGTAAGGAGTATTTGGAAGCGAGAACTTCTCCTTGTTCGGTAATTTTGATCCGTCCGTTGATACTATGGCCTGGTTGTGCCAAAATCGCTTCGTGAGCGGGGCCGCCACCTCTTCCTACAGAACCGCCGCGCCCGTGGAAAATTCGCAGGTTTACGCCGTATGTTTCAGCAATTTTCTGCAAGGATTTTTGGGCTTTGTGAATTTCCCAGTTACTACTTAAAAAGCCAGAATCTTTGTTACTGTCAGAATACCCCAGCATCACTTCTTGTAAGTTGGGGGTGAGTCTGAACTGTGGGCTAGATTCAGCAATATCATAGCCGCCGGCTAATAAGGCACGATATAAGGGAAGTTCAAACAATTGCCGCATAACGCTGCGGGAGCGTTGTAAGTCTTCGACTGTTTCAAATAATGGTACAACTTGAATTGTCCCGACTGCGATCGCGGGGTCAAATAATCTGGCTTCCTTGGCTAAGAGCAAAACTTCTAGTACGTCGCTGACTTGGCGGCACATACTGATAATGTAGGTTTTGCAGATGTTTACCCCAAATTCTTGCTGTAGCGATCGCACTACTCGGAAGGTTTTAATGACATCATTAGTCTTGTCAGAAAATGGTAATTCTGACGAAATTAAGGGGCGACGGGTTTGCAGTTCACTGGTTAACCACTCAACGCGCTGTTCTTCCGTGAGGTCATTGTAAGCTTGGGGGAGAATTTGCAGATATTCCAGAATCTCATTTAACGCGTCTGAGTGTCGGGAAGATTCTTGGCGGATGTCTAATTGGGTGAGGTTAAAGTCAAAAATTTCAACTTGACAGATGAGATGATCTAATTCTCGGCAACTTAACCCGGTTTCCGTCAAATTATGCTGAATCAAGCGCAATTCTGTCAAAAACTCTGCGCCAGAACGATACATGGGGCTATCTTCGTTGGTGGGAGTTTCGCCCTTGTATAAAGCTAAATTGCGATCGCGGGTATTTTCTAACCGCTTCAACACGTAAGATAGTTTGAGACGATAAGGTTCTTGGCGATATCTTAAAGCCAATGCGTCGTAAACTTCACTTAACTGGGATTGATCTAACTCTAAAGATTCCAGCAAGTCTGGTAACACATCACTCCAGTGCATGGAAATACTCATCAGTTCAATCAATTGCTTGACTGACTTGATATATCTCTCCAGCACCATTTTGCGCTGATAGCAAGCTGTTTGCCAGGTAACTTCCGGTGTCACCGAGGGATTTCCATCTCTATCTGAACCCACCCAAGAACCAAAAGAACAAAAATCTGTGCTGGGTGGTTCTAGCCAAGGAAATGTTTTCCCCAAAGCATACTTGAAGCGTTTATATAGTTGGGGAATACCATCAAATAAAACTTCTTGGAAGTAGTGCAGGGCATAATCTACTTCATCTAACACCGTAGGCTTAAACTGATGCAGTTCATCAGTGCGCCACCACAGGCGAATTTCTTCTAGGAGTTTTTCCCGGACTTCTTGAGATTCCCAAGGATAGCCGCCGCCATTATTCTTACGTGTTTCTACTGCATCCAATTGTTGCAATAATTTCACAACTTGCCGTTGTTTATCGCGGATGGTGTGGCGGACAATTTCTGTGGGGTGAGCTGTAAACACCAACCGCACATCTAACTGGGCAATTAACCGTTGAATTTGTTGGGGTGGCATATTCAACTTTTGCAACAGAGGAAACAGGGCGGCGAATGTTCCTTTTTGTCTGTTTTGTTCTCTAGAAGAACCATTTTTAGTTAACCAATCCATTCCTCCTTTACCATTGAAGGTCATATCCCCTTCATTGTGGTTAGAAGAATAAATAATATTGTGAGAATTGTCTTGATGGGCTGGTTCTGGTTCGAGTTCCGAATAGCGAGTTAATTGCTGCCGTTGTTCGTATTCCTGCTCTATGATGTTGATCAGCTGAAAATACAAAGCAAAACCTCGTGCTGCGCGAATTGCTTCGTTAATATTTAACTGTTCAATCAACTTGACAGCAGAAACAGCTTGGTCTTTTGTGGCTTGTCCTTCTGGTGAACACAAATCACGTAACTGCCGCAACAGATGCACCATATTTTGCCCACATTCTTCCCGGAGTACGGACTCCCACAATTCTTCTACAATTTGCAGACGGTGGCGCAAAAATAATTCTGAGGCGGGGTACGAATTTGCAGATTCAGATAAAGAGTATAAAACAGAACTCATATTTGCTTCTCTTGTAAGGCTGATCGCTGTCCAACTGTGTACTGCTATGCGTAAGCCACAATTCAAAATTCAAAAGTCTTATCTAGGAAGGTTTTTGGTCGTTTTGAATCATGATTCTGTTGACACCGCGTTGAGCAGTTTTTGATAAGTATATTTTTTAACTTTTGATTGCTGGGTGCTGGGTAGCGGTAAAGAGGCTTTAAGACTCAAGTTATTCTTCCTCTGCTCCCTGCCCCCTGCCCCCTGCCCCCTGCCCCCTCACCTCTCTAATTCTGTCTCATTAGGAAAGGGAAGAATCGGCAAGCGATCGCCTCGAAATAATTCTTCACTGGCTTGTCCTATAGATTCTAGGGCTTTTACTGAAACTTGCCCAGTGGTAAGCAGCATTAGTATAGACGCTGAACCTATTTGTAAGAGGAGAGATTGGGGAATGCTAAACAGAACCAAATTCAATCCTGAGTCAGTTATGGACTGTTGGGTAGTAGGAGGCATTGTTTATTGTTAATAATTGGTCAACGAGTAGAATAAAACGCAAAACTCAAAATCTGTATGACTGGCAACCTTATAAAACTATTTTGTCTCAGTTAGCAAGCCAAAAAGGTAACAAATGTGTTAACAAAAAACTCCAAAATGTGATAGACCTATGGTTTTAGTTTACAAGAGGAGTCATTTACTCATTAACCTGAGTTCTCCCTCCCCTGCTTTTTTCTCCCTGTGTTCCTTTAGAGTTAACTGCCCATGAAAACATTAATCTCAGATAGCCAGCAATCCTTATTGCAATGGGTAAGCCAAGCAACAGGGATTAACACTTTAGGGGTGAAAGTCCGATTAAGGGGAAATGACCTTCATATTTTGTGTGAAGGCTCAGAATGTCCTCAACGTTGGCGAACTTTATCTGATTTGCTGCACGCACTCCAGCAAACAGATTTAGATGCCCTCACCAATTACGAACAACCCTCAATATACCAAGTATTTGTCTACGGACGAAAGAAGGGGGAATATCGTCCCCAGTGGTGTCATAAAGTTTACTTAAATCAGCTAGAACGCCATCTAGAACAGGTAGAAAAAGCCCTGTTGGAAGATGCCACTAAAGCCCCTGGGGGGGCGTTGATTATTTCTAATGAAAGTTTGGCACGCCGGGGAGATCCCAACGCCATAGCCCGTTATCTGAGTGAAACTCTCAGTGCTATGGGAGTGGCGGTACAGGTGAAAGTGAAGCAGATAGAAGCCACTGATGAGAGTCAAGTTGTTTCTAGTCGCCTGTGGATATTTTGCCAGTCTAGCTATCATCCCGATCCTTCTCTACTTGCCGAACCGGTAGCCCACAAATTAAGACTATTGAAACTAGCCGGTTATAAAGATGCGGTGATTGTTTCCCAAGTCAGTGGCGAGACAAAGCATGATTGGCGGTTGCGAATTGATTTAACACCCCCAGAGGTAATGCTCAAAGAATGGGCGCGGTGGGGTGATGTCCAAGCGATCGCTCGGCTGTTAACCGCAGTATTATTAGATTTACAAATTACTGTCCAAGTTTCTTTACAAGAATCTACATTACATATATTTTGTTTACCTGCTACTGACTCCTCTGCACCAGAGAAAGCAGTTTGTATAGAAAAGATATCACAACAATTAGAGGCGATCGCTCCTCAAGGTATCCTTGCCGCCACAGTTTACGGACAAAAAACCAATGACGATACACAGCCAGAATGGATTGATTGGCTAACTTTACCAGCTAAAGAATATCCGGCTTTGGCTACCCCAGCTTTAGAATTGGCGACGGAAGGTGATGAACCTGCAATTATTTTCCTGCTGGAAAGGTTACTTAATCCTAATTTGGATCGCAAGTTAAAAACAGGGGGGTTGCGGGTGCTGCTGTTGCAGAAAGATGATTTATTTCACATCATGTGTGATGCACCTATTTGCCCCAGCCGCAAACAAGTAGCCCCCAGAGTTACCCAGTTTATTCGCCAATTAAAAGTTCCGGGAATTGCTGGGGTGCGGGTTTATGGTAGACGTGCCGGGCATAAAGAACCTTTTTGGCATCATGGTGTAGATTTAGCCCAGCGTCAACGCTTAGTTCCTGAAGCTACTCCA
Organism: Aliinostoc maniaoense; assembly: GCF_058172895.1. Classification (NCBI taxonomy): domain Bacteria; kingdom Bacillati; phylum Cyanobacteriota; class Cyanophyceae; order Nostocales; family Nodulariaceae; genus Aliinostoc; species Aliinostoc maniaoense. Next base: position 5,070,072 of record NZ_CP187952.1, read on the forward strand.
GAATTTGCCGCTACTGCTGATTTTGTAAATGACTTAATTGCCCAAGACGACGAAGAAATTTTGCGCCCTGACTTAACTACAGCAGAAGTGCAAAGTTTCGTTACGGAAGTGGCACGGGATTGGCTAGAAACTACAACTACCACCGTCAAAAAATGGCTGTTGAATACCCAGTTATTTACAGAAAGTGATCAGCCAACTAACCAAATTCCTGATGCTCAAGGTGTGAAAGTTGCCTTAGTCTGGGGGACTTTAGGTTTATTACTTACCCTGCAAACCGATTGGATCTTGGCTTACATGGTAACTCGTACTATACCGAGTTCACCAGAGGTTAACATTGCTGAGACACCATCACCTGCAACTACCCAAGATCAGCAAAACCAAAGAACAGCATTTTTTACTACTAATTCTCAGCCACCAAATGCCGCCTTTAATGGCTCTGGTTTTACACAACAAGACGATAAACCCAAAGATTTAAGAGCTGCACCCCTCAAAGATAAAGCCAATGCTACAGCTATTTTACTGGCGGCGCGATCGCCTATGCCCAGTTTTAATGTCAGACAGTTAGATGAACAATTAGCTTTATACAGACAGCGCATCGCTAAAAATGGCAAACCTGTCGATGTTTTAATTATTGGTTCATCTCGTGCTTTGCGGGGTGTTGATCCTGTGGCTTTATCAAAAGCCTTAGCTCGCCAAGGTTATCCCAATGTTGACATCTTTAATTTTGGCATTAACGGCGCAACCTCCCAAGTTGTAGATTTTGTGATTCGCCAGGTGTTGCAGCCATCGGAACTACCAAAGTTAATTCTGTGGGCGGATGGTTCTCGTGCTTTTAATAGTGGTCGTGATGACTTAACATTTAAAGCGATCGCTTCTTCTCTAGGTTATGAATATGTGTTAAAACAAGCAAAAACATCTGGTGACACCGAGGAATCCTCAACAAATCCAGCTAATTCCTCTCAAGATCCTCAAACCACACCCCAATCGGAGATAAATAACTATCAAGTAATTAATCAATGGTTAAATCAAATGGTTGCTGGTGTCTCCACTAGTTACCAACACCGGGAGGAAATTCAAACTTTATTCCACAAACAACTAGCATCTATACCCATATTCAAAGAACCTGAAAAACCTTCCCTAACCACTCAATCAAATACAGATCATGCTGAAGATGACAGTACATTGACACAAGCTGTTGATTTTGATGGCTTTTTACCTTTATCTGTACGTTTCAATCCTGCTAGATACTATCAAAAACATCCCAAAGTAACTGGCAATTACGACAACGATTATAAAGACTTTCAACTCGGAGCAGAACAAGATGCTGCATTTCAAGATGTTTTGCAATTTACTCAATCTCGAAATATTCCTTTAGTGTTTGTTAATCTTCCACTCACCGCCGAATACCTTGATCAATTTCGCCGCCAACATGAACAAGAATTTCAAACATATATGTTGCGATTGGCGACTAATCCCAACTTTATTTATAGAGATTTAAGTCAACTTTTTCCAAAAGCCAATGAACATTTTTCTGACCCCAGCCACCTCAATCGTTTTGGTGCTTACGAAGTCTCGCAAAAACTAGCCAATGATCCGATGATTCCTTGGCCAGTCAAGTAGATTCGGGACTCTAAATGCAGGGTGAGAATATTCAACACCTAATTAAATATTGATGATTGCAATAATACAATATGAACTTTATATCTATTCTTTATGGACTGTTTTTGCTGAGTGTCTTGGTAATTTACTGGTCTTTGAAAGTCTCTAAGTTTCGCCTATGGATTTTAGTAATTGCCAGCCTGATTTTTTACGCATCTTTGAGTATTCAATATGTCCCCCTTTTATTAGCACTTACTTTTATTAACTTTCAATTAGGGCGGGAAATTGGTAAAAATACTTCTCCTGGACAACATAATTTAGACTGGCAGATTTCTAACGAAGAATGGCAATTTGCTCACGTCGATTGGAATCGTCGCCGCCTCAAATTATTATGGGTAGGCATAGGATTAAATGTGGTAATTTTATTAGGATTTAAGTATGTTAATGGTTTAGTAAAGATATTTTTTGATTTACCAGCGACTGTTTCAGAAAGTCCTTTTAAAATTATCACCCCGTTAGGCATATCGTTTTTCACCTTTGAGTGTATTGCTTATTTAGTAGATGTGTATCGTGGTGCGCCTGCTACTAATCAATTTCTCAAGTTTGCTACTTATAAATTATTCTTTCCTAAGTTAATTTCTGGGCCAATTACCCGCTATCACAATTTAGCAAATCAGTTTAAGTCTCTGGAATTTCCTGGTGCTGATAAAGTGGTGGAAGCTCTATGGCTAATTGCTAGAGGTGCTGTAAAAAAAGGTATATTAGCAGATCATCTGGGCATTTTTGTAGATTTATGTTTTGGTAATCTGCAACGGGCTGGTAGTCATGATTTATGGTTGGCTACCTTCGCCTATGGCTTGCAGTTATATTTAGATTTCAGTGGTTATGTAGATATTGCCCGTGGTAGTGCGTTGTTATTTGGGTTAATACTCCCAGAAAACTTTGATTTTCCCTATTTCAGCACTAGTATTGCTGAATTTTGGCGACGTTGGCACATGACTCTAGGTGACTGGTTACGTAACTATGTTTATTTTCCGTTGGGTGGTTCTCGTCAAGGTTTAACTCGCACCTGCTGGAATTTGTTTATTGTGATGTTAATTGCTGGAATCTGGCACGGTTCTCTGTGGGGCTTTATTATCTGGGGTATTTATCACGGTTTAGCCTTAGTAGTGCATCGACTCACAGATGATATGAGCGATCGCTATGAAAAACTAGCACAATTCTGGCAAAATCCTCTAGGTGTACTCATCGCTTGGTTTTTTACCCAACTGATGGTTTTCACCTCTTGGATTTGGTTTCGTCTGCCTAATCTGCAAGACTCGGCTTGGGTATTTCAACACCTATGGGGTCATCCTGCTGATAGCCAATTTTATCAAAAAGTTTATATCGAAGCCCTCAACACCAGCCCTTCCCAAATTGCCTGGATGATGGGTTTTTTAGCCGCTTTGATGAGCATTACTTATGCCTTTAAAGGTAAGCTCAAACTCGATCTCAGTTGGCCTCTCAAGCTAGTCTTTGTACCACTCTTTTTCTATGCTGTTTGGTTGCTTGCTCCTGAAGGTAGCCTTCCTTACATCTACTTTGATTTTTAATTATAATTAAATCTTATTATTTAAGATTTATACATAAGAAATTTAATCGAAAAAATCGCGTAAATTCATGTAAAGTTTATGAGCAGGCGTAAATTTTACACGCCTCCTTAATTCAAAAATCAAAGCAATCATAAAAAAATGACCACAACCTTACAACAGCGTCAAAACGCGAACGTATGGGAGCGGTTCTGTGAGTGGATCACCAGCACCGAAAACCGGATTTATGTCGGTTGGTTCGGCGTATTAATGATCCCCACCTTGCTAGCCGCAACCACCTGCTTCATCATCGCTTTCATCGCTGCACCTCCAGTAGACATCGATGGTATCCGCGAACCCGTAGCAGGTTCATTAATCTACGGAAACAACATCATCTCTGGTGCAGTTGTTCCTTCTTCCAACGCGATCGGTTTACACTTCTACCCCATCTGGGAAGCAGCTTCCTTAGATGAGTGGTTGTACAACGGTGGCCCTTACCAATTGGTAATTTTCCACTTCTTGATCGGATGCGCTTGCTACCTAGGTCGTCAGTGGGAATTATCCTACCGCTTGGGAATGCGTCCTTGGATCTGCGTAGCATACTCTGCGCCTTTGGCATCTGCAACCGCAGTATTCTTGATCTACCCCATCGGACAAGGTTCATTCTCTGACGGTATGCCCTTGGGTATCTCCGGTACATTCAACTTCATGATCGTGTTCCAAGCAGAACACAACATCCTGATGCACCCCTTCCATATGTTAGGTGTGGCTGGTGTATTCGGTGGTAGCTTGTTCTCTGCAATGCACGGTTCATTGGTAACTTCCTCCTTGGTGCGTGAAACCACCGAAACCGAATCTCAAAACTACGGTTACAAATTCGGACAAGAAGAAGAAACCTACAACATCGTTGCAGCACACGGTTACTTCGGTCGCTTAATCTTCCAATACGCGTCCTTCAACAACAGCCGCTCCTTGCACTTCTTCTTGGCAGCATGGCCTGTAGTTGGTATCTGGTTCACCGCATTGGGCATCAGCACAATGGCGTTCAACCTCAACGGTTTCAACTTCAACCAATCCATCATTGATTCTCAAGGTCGCGTTATTGCTACCTGGGCTGACGTAATCAACCGCGCTAACTTAGGTATGGAAGTAATGCACGAGCGTAACGCTCACAACTTCCCCTTAGACTTAGCTGCTGGTGAAGTTGCTCCTGTTGCTATCAGCGCACCTGCTATCAACGGTTAATCTTCTAGCTTCTAGCTAACTAAAAAGCGTTCCTCCTTGCGAGGGACGCTTTTTGCTTTTGACTAAGTTCGTAGTCAGGACTTTAGTCCTGAAAAGCATGAGGACTAAAGTCCTGACTACAAACTCGGCTAAAAATGGCATCATAGTTAAGGTGAGAATATACAGGAGATAAAGCTACGGTTTACGCACGTCCTTTAGCAAGATTAATTGAACAGTTGCAACGCCTGCCCGGAGTCGGCCCTAAATCTGCTCAAAGACTGGCTTTGCACATTTTGAAGCGTCCAGAATCTGAAGTAGAGGCTTTAGCACAAGCTTTGATTGATGCGAAAAAACAGGTAGGTTTATGTTCTGTTTGTTTTCATCTGTCGGCTGAACCTGTTTGTGAAATTTGTCGTAATCCCAACCGGGATAATCAGACTATCTGTGTAGTAGCTGATTCTCGTGATGTGATTGCACTAGAAAAAACCCGTGAATATAGAGGTAAGTATCACGTTTTAGGGGGAGTTATTTCTCCTATAGATGGTATTGGCCCAGAACAGTTAAATGTGCAAGCTTTGGTAAGGCGGGTAAGTCAACAAAAACCCCAAGAAGTAATTATGGCAATTAGTCCTAGTGTAGAGGGAGAAACTACAACTCTGTATCTAGGGCAACTACTCAAACCCTTTACTAAAGTGACGCGCATTGCCTTTGGTTTGCCTGTGGGTGGGGATTTGGAATACGCCGATGAAGTTACATTAGCAAGAGCCTTAGAAGGGCGACGGGAGTTAGATTAACCACAGGAATTTCAAAATAATTCACGTTTAAGCATCTGTTCCAGCTAAATCCACTGTGGAGTGAGCGTCAATATTACCAATTAGTCCAGCACCTTGAGCTTCAGAACGAGCTTCAACATCGAGATTGTCAACAATTGCTGCCACCGTCAGCGTTCTTGCTTCTAAGCGTGTATTACTCTTAACATCCGTCCGATTAGTGCTATCGATGTAAAATTCGCCATTAGCATCCGCATCAGCATAAAGTCCTACACCACTAGCTTTCACTTTGACCTTACCCTTGGTATTACTAGAAGAGCGAACTGCAAGGTCATCGTTAGCGATGATACTAGCATTGTCGTTAATAGAGGTGATGGTGTTTTGGGTGAGACGTACTACTACATCTGCATCCGCGAAAGTGATCAAAGAGCCAGCCCCACCGGAAGCGGAAATCTTAATATCATTATCTGAGTGAGAGTCAATAGTAACATTACCTTCAGCTTTGATGCTCGCAGAATTACCGACATAGGTATTGTTGTTATTTGTCACCGTCAGATTGATTTTGGATGCTCCCACAGCGATCGCGCCACCTGTTTCAGAAGTAGTTCCCCCTGATACCTCAATGTTAGATGTGGAGTTTACCGTGACATTTTCTGTGGCGGTTACAGACGCATTATTACCTATATAGGTATTAAAGGTAGGAATAATATTGATGTTGGTTTTTGTACCCGTACCTCCGACTAACGCCCCGGCTGAAGCTTGAGAATATGCAGAGAATACATTGTCACCTTGGCTGGGTAAAACTATGGATGCTCCTGATGATAACAGGTGTTTACTTCCCGTAGCCGTTCCGTTTTCCAAATCGATATGTAAATTGTGCGCTCCCGTACTGGTGCTAGTTAAATCGATTACCGATTGTTTGACAAAGATATGATTTGCACCTGTACCGGTTAATCCTGACGTATCGAGAGCCATCGCTGCACCACCCTTGGTTTTTGACAATTGGAAACTGGTGTATGTCCTATTGATAACGTAATAAGTTACACCTTCTTCTAATTCATTACCAATGACTGTCAGTAAACGTGTGCCAGCAGCAGCAGTTAGAGAAATTTCCGTACCACCAATACTAGAAGCAAGCTTAAAGTTGTTGCTATCAACATTAATTACATAGTAGTAGTCCACCAGAGTAATTTTGACAGGTAGTATTCTAAGTGAGAACATAGTCTAAAAACACTTAAGACACTATGCCAGTTAAATATACTGTTAACCTGACTCAAGAAGAACATAAACAGTTGGTTGATTTAACCAAGAAAGGAAAAAATTCAGCTCGTGTTTTAAAACGAGCGCAGATTCTACTGTTGGCAGATCAAGGTTATCAAGACGAGGCGATAGCTTCAATGCTAATGGTAGGAGAATCAACAGTTCACCGTACACGTCAAAGATATGTAGAAGAAGGAATCGAGTTAGCCTTAAGCGAACGGCCGCGTAAGGGGAGAGAGAAAAAATTAACTCCAGAAGCTGAAGTTTTTTTGATTGCAACAGCCTGTAGTGACCCACCATCTGGACGTGAGAGTTGGACAATGCAACTATTAGCTGACAAGCTGGTTAGCTTGGAAATAATTGACAGCATTTCGGACGAAACAGTACGTACAACACTTAAAAAAACAAGATAAAACCTTGGCTGAAACAGGAATGGTGTATTGGCGAAATAAATGCTGAATATATATATAGAATGGAAAACTTACTATACTTATATGCTGAGTATTTTACGCCGTTTAATCCGATTGTTTGTTTTGATGAAAGACCCTACCAATTATTGGCTGATATTGTAGAACCATTACCTTGTCAACCAGACCAACCACCACGCATAGATTATCAATAATCTCGTGAAGGAACTTGTAACTTATTCGTATTTTATGCTCCGCATTATGATTGGCGACACGTAGAGGTCACTTCATCAAGAACCAAAAAAGATTTCGCCCACCAAATGAGAGATTTGGTAGATACTTCCAAGCATGGTAGTTGGCTTAATCAAGTAGAAATTGAAATCTCTGTTCTCTCACGTCAATGCCTAGACCGTCGCCTTAGAGATATTGAGACTTTACGCCAAGAAATCAAAGCTTGGGAACAAGAGCGTAATCACCGAAAAGTAAAAATTGATTGGCGTTTTGTTGCTTCAGATGCCAGAGTTAAATTTCAACGATTGTATCCTACTTTAAACCTGTCATAATTTTCTTGGTACACTACTAGTAGTCAGTGTTGGACAGGTCAATGGTGTCAACCGTGCCTAAGTATTCGTAGACACTACCTGTAATTTGCCTGTGCCTGCTGGAGTTGTTTTTATGAGATGATAATCGTTATCAATATCATCCTTATTTTGATTATGACAGTGCAAGAATCCCTAGTCAAAACTGACAACCTAGTACATCGCCCTCGTCGTCTGCGTCGTACAGCTGCTTTAAGGCGGATGGTGCAAGAGACAACACTGAGTGTTAACGACTTGATTTATCCAGTTTTCGTGATGGAGGGAGAAGGGCAGAAAGTGGAAATCTCGTCAATGCCAGGATGTTATCGCTATACGTTAGATTTGTTACTAGAAGAAATTAAGCAGGCATTTGATTTAGGGATTAATGCGATCGCACTTTTTCCAGTCATATCAGAATCACTCAAAGACGACACAGGCACAGAAAGCTATAACCCAGATGGTTTAGTACAGCGTAGTGTCAAAGCTATTAAACAAGCAGTTCCAGAAATTGTAGTAATTACCGATATAGCTCTTGATCCTTTTACTACCCACGGACATGACGGTTTAGTTGATGAGCAAGGGACTATTCTCAATGATCCTACCGTCGAAATCTTAGTCAAAATGGCCTTAACACAAGCTGAGGCTGGGGCTGATTTTGTTGCACCTTCAGATATGATGGATGGTAGAGTCGGGGCTATTCGTCGAGCCTTAGATGCAGCAGGTTATATTCATGTAGGGATTTTGGCTTATTCGGCAAAATACGCCTCCGCTTATTACGGGCCTTTCCGAGATGCTTTAGATTCAGCCCCAAAGTTCGGCGATAAAAAAACCTATCAAATGGATGCAGCTAACGCCAGAGAAGCTTTAAAAGAAGTAAATTTAGATATTGCTGAAGGTGCAGATATTGTTATGGTAAAACCTGCCCTAGCTTATCTTGATATTATTCATCTCATCCGTAATCATACACAACTACCGATCGCGGCATATAACGTCAGTGGTGAATATGCCATGATTAAAGCTGCTGCCCAGATGGGTTGGATCGATGAGAAAAAGATTATTTTAGAAACTTTAACCAGCATGAAACGAGCAGGGGCTGATTTAATTTTGACCTACTTTGCTAAAGAAGTAGCTCTAATACTAAGTAGGTAGGGTTCATCAACAGCCCAAAGTTGAAAGTACAAGCCCCTTCTTTTAAGAATGGGGTTTTCCCTATTGCCTGTTCCCTCTTAAGAATTACGAATTACGAATTACGAATTACGAATTACTATAAAGCTCGACTTTTGGCGAATAGTTTTAGTGTGACAGATGAGCGTAAATTACCGTAAACACGCTTGTCAGCATTGACTTACCATGCCAGAACTCAATCAAAATCAGCATCGTAGTCATTTAGGCACGGGCTGGTCTTTTCCACTCAGGGTAAATGTCCAGGGAGGTTTACAACTCAGTACCAAGGAACGCAACATTGAGGAGTCGATTATGCTCATTTTGCGTACTGACTTGGGTGAGAGAGTGTATCGGCCTAATTTTGGTTCACGGTTGTCTGAGTTGACGTTTGCACCGATGAACACCCAAACTTTATTACTGTTGCGCCTACACGTTCAAGAAGCTTTGGAGATGTGGGAGCCTCGGATTGTTTTAGATGCAATATTTACAGAAGCTGATCCGTTACGAGGTCGGGTAGATATTCATATTCAGTATCATCCAAAAGATACCCATGATTCTCGTAGTTTAGTTTTCCCATTTTATCTCAACGGGGCAAATATTAACAGTTAACAGTCATTACCCCTGCCCAAAGTTCTCTAATTTTGAATTTTGAATTTTGAATTAATTAAACCCCTACCCTGGTTATCTATTGTGGAATTTGATTTTTTACCGAAGCTACCAAAGTCAAATCTTGACGATCGCACATTTAAAGATTTGGTCGATGAATGTGTGCTGCGGATTCCTCGTTATTGTCCTGAATGGACAAACTACAACCCCAGTGATCCTGGGATTACGCTGATTGAATTATTTGCTTGGTTGACTGACCAAATGTTACTACGGTTCAACCAAGTACCAAAGCGGAATTATATTACTTTTTTAGAATTATTAGGGGTGCGATTGCAAGCACCTGCACCAGCTTTAGCAGATATTACTTTTTATTTAAGTGCGGCTTTACCAGAAACTTATACAATTCCTGCTGGTGTGCAGGTGGCGACGGTACGCACAGAAACCGAAGCAGCGATCGCATTTACTACAGATAAAGATTTAATTATTGATAAACCCCTGATTCGTCATTTTCTCTCTGCCCAAACCACGGAAACTAAACCAACAATTTTACGCGATCGCTGGACTAATTTTTGGGCTGTGAATCCTGATGAGCAGTGGTACGGTAGGGAATTAAGTTTTTTTGATGAGCAACCAGAACCAGGTAATAGTTTTTATATAGTTATTGATGGTAATTGTCAGTGTGCAGGCAATGTTTTAGCACTGCAATTTAAAGGAGAAGCTGCCACCAGTACAGGGATTAACCCTGATGCCCCTCCCCGACGGTGGGAAGCTTGGAATGGTATGGAATGGGTATCAGTTTTACTGCAAGAATCTGATGATAGTACGAAGGGATTTAGTTTTAGTGAGTTGGCGGCTCAAGGTGCTAATCCCCTCCAAGGTGCAGATGTCGTCCTGCATTTACCCTCATCTTGGCCTGTGGAAACTTTTACTGCTTTCCAAGGGCGTTGGTTAAGGTGCATTTACACTACCCCCCAACTTAATCAGCCGGGGTTTAGCTGTTCTCCCCGGATTGTCGGTTTATCGGTGCGTGCCATTGGTGGGACAGTGGTAGCTAGTCAAAGTGAGTTAATTCATGATGAAATTTTAGGTGAAAGTGAGGGTACACCGGGGCAGACTTTTCAGTTACAACAATTCCCTGTGTTAAATCGTCAGGAAAATGAACATATAGAAGTATTACCTCCAGGAAGTTTATCTTCGCAGAGATGGTATGAAGTCAGCGATTTTGCTAATTCTGGCCCTTTAGATCGTCACTACACGATTGACTCCCGAACAGGTTTAGTTCAGTTTGGCCCCTTAATTCGTGAACCTGCCCAAATCCAACAACAGACGGAGTGGAGGAAGATATTAGGGGCTGAGAATCTTCCCCAAATCTCTAGTTCCCAGTCACTCATCCCTAATGCTGAGGAATTAGAGCGTCAATATGGGGCTGTACCTCCCCGTGGGGCAGTGATTCGGATGGTAGCTTATCGCACAGGGGGAGGACGGAAAGGAAATGTGCAGAAGGGAACGATTACTGTAGCAAAAACGGCTGTACCTTATGTTTCCCGTGTGATTAATCATGTACCGGCTCGCAATGGCGCAGATGCGGAATCTTTGGAAGATGCGGTGATCCGAGTTCCGGCGATGCTGCGTACACGCGATCGCGCCGTTACTCCCGAAGATTTTGAAGTCTTAACGCTGCAAGCTGGTGCTGGTGCGGTGGCGCGGGTGCGTTGTTTACCCCCTAATTCCACTAAAGAAGCTGGGACAGTCAGGTTATTAGTTGTACCATCTGCTAACACCAATGTGATTAATCGTGGTGAAGGTATCGATCCCGAATTATTAAGACTGACTCCCCAACTTTGCACCCAGATATTAGCTTATTTAGATGAACGGCGGTTATTGGGGGTGCAAGTGAAACTACAAGCACCAGAATATGTAGGTGTAGCAGTACAAACCGAAGTCGCCCTAGAACCAGAATACAATCATCCCGCCGCCCAACAAGAAATTTTAGGAAAATTGCGAGTTGCTCTTTACCGTTTCTTGAATCCTATCACGGGCGGACATGACGGCAAAGGCTGGCCGTTTGGTCGTCCTGTATATCCTTCTGATATTGTGACTCTATTCCAACAATTCCCGGCTGTGCGTTATTTAGGAGTTGTACAACTATTTGAACTACGTTACATCAGAGATCATTGGGAGCGATCGCTTCCCCAAAACCCCGTAATTGATCCAGGCAACTTAGGCTTAATTTGCTCCTGGCAAAATACTCAATTACGTTCCAGCCACGTTGTTAACTTAATACAATAGATTCCCCAAATCAAAAAAACTCAACCCGCCCAATTACGAATTACGAATTACGAATTACGAATTATTTATTATGCCTGGCTTAAGTTTACAATTAACTCCGATGCAACAGTCAGATGGCTTGCAACCATCGACAGCAAGCGCATCTCAAAATACGAGTTTAGTGCCGTTTAATTTGGCGACGAATACTAAACTTTCCGGGTGTGATGTAGTTATTTATCCCAGAGAACCCAGTGAAATATTATTGCAGTTAGAAAATTTAGGCGATCGCAGCTTAGATTTAAAGGTGCAAATTGAAGGTAATTTTCCCTTAGAGTGGTGTTCTATTCATAAAGAACCGGATAGACAAGGGCCTTATGCTTTTGATCCCCGCGCCCAGATGAATGTGGTACTGTGCTTTCACATTCCTGAAGACTTTTTTGAACAAGAAATGGCTGTCACACATCATCATCCTTTGATGTTGGATTTTCACAGCCGGATTCATGTTTATTACCAAGAGCAAGGCACAGGTAAGCAATTTGTAGAAACTGGGGCTTTGAATTTATATGTACGTCCCCGGAGTTTATATCTTAATTTTATACCTAGTTTATATCGGGAAGTAGATTTTATTGGTCGCTTCCTCAAAATTTTTGAACAGGCTTTTGAACCTGCGGTGCAAACATTAGATGTGCTTTGGGCATATCTAGATCCCATGACTGCACCCTCGGCTTTGTTACCTTTTCTCGCCCATTGGGTAGGCTGGCCACTTGATCAACGTTGGACTTTAGCTAGACAACGGTTTTTAATTCGTTCGGCTGTAGAACTCTATCGTTGGCGGGGAACAAGACGGGGTTTAAGACTTTATTTACATCTTTATACAGATTTGCCTTTAGATGATCATATTCCTCAAGAAACTGATAAACATATTTGTATTGAGGAAATTCGCGGTGAAGGTTTTGTATTAGGTAACACTCACCTAGGAGAAGATGCCATGATTGGCGGTGGTTTTCCCTATCACTTTATTGTCCGTCTACGTCCCCAACATCCCCAGCAAATAGATCAATATTTAGTCCGTCAAATTATCGAACAAGAAAAACCAGCCTTCTGCACCTACGAATTGTACATAGAGAATGAAAGTTACCAGTAATAAGGAATAGTCATTAGTTTTCCCCCTGCTCCCTGCCCCCTGCCCCCTGCTCCCTGCCCCCTGCCCCCCAATCCCCAGTTATGCACGAAATCCAACCCCTAGAACGATTAAAAGTACAAGACGGTTTGTTGATTAATGCTGAAAAATGGCAGCGATCGCATAATTATCACCGTCAGAGGCAAAATATACATTATCAGTCCCTCAATCAGCCAGGGATTGTTTATGGTTTGGGTGTGTGTTTAATTCCTGCACCCCAAGGGGTGTCTTCACAATATGACGATAAACGATGGTTACAAATTCAGCCAGGATTAGCCATTGATACTCATGGCAATCCGATTATTGTTCCCGAAGCTATTGAGTTTCATATAGCGGCTGATATTGCCGAAGATCAACCACGGTTGATTTATCTAGTCATCAGTTATGTAGATCCTGATGAGTTGCAACGTCAAACATCTGGGGAATTTGAACAGGAAACCTTTCGTCTAGAAGAAAAAACCACGCCACCAGATATTTATGAGGTGGAATTGTGTCGCATTTTATTACAACCGGGATTAATGCCTTTACAAAATCCCCAAGATGTGTTTCAGCCTGAGTTGAATAACTTAGACTATCGTTATCGTCCCATAGCGCGATCGCGTCATAGTGCAGTTGTCCGGGTAGCTTATCTAGAAACGACTGCACCGGAAGTTATTAATAGTTTTGAAAATCTCGGTTATTTACTCAAATCTGCTGAACATCTCAGCCAGACTATGCAAGGGTTTGAGACTGTGGATCGCATACAAAATATTAATCAGGCAAATATTTATGACTTGTTATTTACCACAGGCGAACAACCATTATCTTTAAGTACACAAGAATTAACTAATTTGAAAAACTATTTAGATGCTGGTGGCGTGTTATTAGTTGAATCGCCTACTGATGCTCTAGACAGATTAGAAAGCATTGTTGATATTGCCGATAAATTTAACACATCTTTAGAAGATTTACGCAAACTAGACCGCAATCACCCCATGCGGACACACCCATTTTTATTTGCAGCTTTACCTGTGATTAATCACAAGCCTATTCAAATCTTAATTGCAGGGGGCATTGTTTTAGTAATTGGGGATTTATCATCGGCTTGGGGATTAGATGAAAAACTCACATTACCCCGTGAAACAATTCGCACTGCCCAAGAATTAGGCATCAATATTTTACATTTTGCTTGGTCTAAAAAACAAATGACACAATTACAAAAACAACCAATTTTACCAACGCCAACTACACAATCTCTATCATCTAAACCCGATCCATTGCAAAGTGTATTCAAAAAACTTGGGGAATAAAAAATAAAATTTTCAGTTCGTATTCAGGACTTTAGTCCTGATTCCCCAAGCACGAAAGTGCTTACTATAAACCCTTATTTTTTATTATGCCTATTAAACTAGTCAACGCCAAGATTTCTACTCAAGTAATTACTTTTAAACCCGGTGGTGCGCCAGCATCCTTTGAGGTTACTGTTGTTAATGACAGTAATCAGTTTGCTTCTTTTCAATTAGAAATTGTGGCAGCTGGTGGTAGCTCAACTTTAAGTAATAACTGGTACAGTATCACACCTGCTTTTAGTGCCAAAAATCCACCAGGTGATAGCGTAACTTTTTGCGTGACTATTACTGATACTCCTCTGCCTGGTTTTATCGGCAAAATGAATTTAATAGTCCGCGTCTTTTCTGTAGAATTGCGCGAGGAAGATAGACAAGTTTTACGTTTAAATGTCGAAGCTGGAACTAATGCTATTCCTGTACAACTTGATTTACCCCAAAGAGAGTTGTCCGCTCAACCCCAAGGAGCAATTGACATTCGGGTGCGTGTCCGAAATCCTAGTCAATCACCTACTACTGTCACCCTGAGAATCATCGGAATAGAATCAAAATGGCTCTCAGGTAATCAGGAAAGATTATTAACAGTTAAGGGTGGGGATGAAGCAGAAACTGCTTTTGCTTGTCAATTACCTGTTCCCACAGAAGTCCCTAGTCAAGCATACCCTTTTAAGATAGAAGCTACCCACCTTAATGCTTTACCTTCCCGCAGTCCTGAAGGGATAATTAAAGTTACACCAGGGGGATTTGTAGATTTTCGCTGTATACCAGAAAAGCAACAAATTCCGGCTGATCGAATTTGGATTCCGCAATGGAAAAATCATTCTACAACATACCAACTCGAATGTTATAATGCCAGCAATTTAACTCAAACAGCACATATTGATATTCAACCAGGTCAGGAAAAACAACCGCAATGTTTTCTTGAAGTTCAACCAGAAAATGTTGAATTAATCCCTGGAGAAACTCAGCAATTACAACTGTTAGTAAGGAAGCGCAGACATTGGTTTGGGTTATCGAAAAAATTATTATTTATCGCTAAAGCAATTATATCAGATCAACGAGTTAATGTTACTAACGAAAAGCAATTTTTACAACTAACTATTCATCCTGTACTTCATCCCTGGTTACAGTTAGTTTTAGCAATATTACTGTTATATTTACTCTGGGCAATATCTTGGCTAAATCCTGATAACCCTTTATTTGGTCATACTCTGCCGGTGAGTTTTGTGCAGTTTAACGGTGTGGGTGATAAAGCTGTTAGTGGTTCTCAAGACCAAAGTATTATTCGCTGGAACGTAGCTGGTTTTAGGAATCTTTTGATTAATCCACATGATGGCAGAATCTCGAAAAATACAAGTAAGTCTGTGCGAGTTGTGCGCTATAAACCTGTAGAAAATGATGTGGTAGCAGCAGGTTTAGAAAATGGGGAAATTCAAATTTGGGATGTCTTAGGTCGTACTGGTAAGCCTAAAGCAACTTTCTCCTTTAATCAAGCTGATCGCGTTTTAAATTTAGCATTTAGTGAAGACTCCAGATTTTTATTTACTGCACATGGTAGCGGTTTATTGTTACAGTGGGATGTTTACAATGCTTTTTTAGGTAATCTTGATAGTTTGAAGAAACCTGTAAAAATACAGGATGTAAAATTTTCAGCTTATGGTTTAGCACTTGTAGGAGATGATAAACGCAAACTAGCCATTGGTGGCAGATATAATAAGTTAGCAATTTGGAATTTTGAGCAAGATAAATTGTGGGAAATTAAGCATAATTTCCCAGGTAGTCAAAATGATTATATTGTGAGTTTAGCTACTGCCGCTCACAAACCAAATCTCTTGGCAACGGCTGATACTATGGGACAAATTACTTTATGGGATATGAAGCAATGTATTAGTCAAAATAATCAAAAATGTGAAGTTATTGAACAATGGCCTGATGGACATGGGGGTAAACCTGTACGCTCAGTAGCACTTAGTAGAAACGGCTGTTATTTAGTGAGTGGTGGTGATGATAGTCGTGTGATGTTGTGGCCTTTAACAAAAGATGGCAGACGGGCTTTAGTTAATGGTAAACAAGTACGCTCTAATTCCCAAAAATTTAATAGTGTTGATATTAAAGTTGTGAGAAATCAAATTTTAATTATTAGTGGTAATGATGATAATCGCGTGAGGTTGAATGTGATTCCTACTAAGGATTATCAGGAGAATAGTGATTGTCAGGAGTAGGGAAGGGGCAGGGGGGAGGGAGTAGGGGGAGACAGGAGAGACAAGGGAGACAAGGGAGACAAGGGAAATGGGCTAAGAACTAATAAGTAGAACGACTTGAAAAAACCAAACTATGTAAAGTAATGTAAAAAACTTGAATTTAGTTCGTAGTAAGGACTTTAGTCCTCTCTTAAGGACTAAAGTCCTCACTACAAACCTTTAATTATTTACACCGTTCTACTTATCTAAATAATTAATATCTATGAAAATTATATTTGATTTCTGAAAAAACTCAGTACACTTTTATTGCTTCTAACCCCGTTCCCCCAACCCCGTTCCCTATTTAAATAAGTATTTTCAATAATCAAGTCGGATTCCTATAATATCTAATAAATTATGACTTTAACAAATTCTCGTAATAAAAAATCTCAAGTTGGTTTGACGATGGCAGATATGATCAATCTGTCAGAACCGCAGCGTAGGCTTGTGCAGTGGATGCTGAAAAATAAACCTGATGGTGTGACTTTATCGGAAGCTGCATATCATCTGGATTTAAATCAACAAGATACCTTAGCTTTATTAGATGAATTGCTGGAGCAAAATTTTGTCCAGACAATTTTGACTCGTGATGATGATCTTAAATATCGAGTTTATCTTGCGCCTAAACTGGGTATTCAACAGCAACATCTGCAACAAACTTTATCGCCTGGTAGTCCTTTAGCAGTAATTTATAATCCTTCTGGAGATTGTGCTGTACAAGCTGGTTCTCAGTTTGAAATTAATATTACTGTTACTAATAAAGGTACAGAAAGCGCATTAATAGATGTTTTTATTGATGATTTATCACCACAGTTAATTCAATGGTGTAATGCACCTCATCAAAGGTTAGCGTTAAGCCCTAACTCGATGGGTGAGGTACTATTTGAATTTAATGTGCCGGTGAATGCAATTCCTAGCACCTATAACTATGTGATAGTTGTAGATGCACCGATGCACTATCCAGAGGATACGCCAATTCGTCACAGGGCGAAACTTCAGGTATTACCAGCAATTGAAACTGTTGTTAGAGTTAGTGATCCTACCTTTAATGTTATTCCTGGGAGTAGTTCCCGATCGCCTGCACAAATTCCTCCCGGTGGTATACTACAGCTAAGTGTCAATGTCCATAACCGTTCTGAGAGAGTAGACAGGTTTCGGCTGACTTGTGCCGACTGCCCAGAAAGTTGGTATACTATCCGCTATCCTGAAGGCTTAGAAACAGTGGGGTTAATCATTCCCAATATGGGTTTGAACCTCAACCCTGGAGAAATAGGACAAATCTTACTACAATTTCACCCGCCATTAGGTGTAACGGCTGGAGTTTACTATCCCACTCTGCGTTTATACTCTGCTAACAATCCTGATTTAGTATTGTTGGATGTGGTGTATGTAGAAATTTTGCCTTCTTATTTACTCAATGCCGAATTATTGACGGTAGCGGGTAGAGTACGCAAGAAAGCTGGAATTTTTGAAATTAGGTTAACCAACGCAGGTAACACCGTTAGAGAAATTGTCTGTACACCTATTCCCGCCGATGAAGATAAAATCTGTACCTATGTCACCACTCCCCCTATAGTGCGCGTCTTACCGGGAGAAAAAACCATTTCCCAGGTGACAATCACCCCGGTAAAATGGTGGTTACGTCCGATATTTGGTGCAGGAAGATTACTTAACTTCCGGGTAGAATTAGAAGATCAACAGCAATTTCCCCTACCTAACGCCTCCTTACCGGGAACTGTAATTTGGGAAGCGCGCCCTTGGTGGCAGTTTTTGCTACTCTTACTCACAGTTTTAGGAAGTATAGTAGCGATCGCATTTCTGTTATGGTGGCTATTAAAACCACCCGCACCACCGAAAATTACCCGTTTTCAGTCTAGCGATGCTGTCTATCAACAAGCTAATAATGCTTCAATTCATTTAAATTGGCAAATCCGCAACCCCAAAACCCTGCAAACCCTAACCCTCACCGGAGTATTTGCAGACGGCACGGCAGCAGTACAACCCATAGTTTATCAATTCAACGGTCAAATTCCCGCAGAACTTCAGCCATTTTGTCAGTTACAGACTACATTAACTTGCAATAACATCCCCACCGATGCACGCAAACCGGGAGATTACACTTTTCAACTGCAAGCATTTAGCAGCAAAAATCCTGAAGAAGCCGCCGACACCATTAAAACCAATACTATTAAAATCCTGCCGATACCGCCAGCCAAAATTATACAATTTGCATCCACACAACCGATTTATCAAGAAACACCAATTAAAGTAAAAACCACTAATCAAATTAGCTCAGATAGGATTCGGTTAAACTGGAAAATTAGCGATTTAGACCAAATTAATCAACTACAAATAATTGGGCGATCGCCTGAAGGTGTAGTCAATAGTAAAGCACAAACTTATCAATTCAATCAAGGAAAAATCCCCGATGAATTAAAACCATTTTGTAACAACGCAGAAAATCAACTAACTTGTCGTAGTTTCCCAGCCAACAACCTTACCATAGGCGACTACATTTTTGAATTACAAGTATTTGCCAAAACCGACACAGATAAACCCAGCACATCCCAAAAAACAGATGTAATTAAAGTCCAACCATTACCCAGCCAAATTGTCGATTTTAAAATTAATGGTAGTGAAGCCCCAGCAAAATATCAAATTCTGATCAACCCACAAAACCCATCTACAGAACCAATTAACCTCAGTTGGCAAGTAGAAGGTAGCAGTGAAATGAAAGTAGAATTACTACCCGCACCAGGTAACATTCCCCGCAGTGGAACAATACTTTACCCCATCAATAATCAACCTAGCAGCGAAACCATCACCTTACAAGCTACCAGTCCCACAGGTGAAAAAATCAGTCGCTCAGTCACCATCGAAACCTTTTCACCACCCACACCCACACCCACACCTACACTTCCACAACTCACACCCACACCCCCAGTCATTCCCCCACCACCAACCACCACCCAACAAACTCCCTCAACAACCCCCGGAGGTGCTGCAAATTCTACCTCACCATCACCTACACCCCTACCCACAGCACCCACCCCATCCCAACCAGGGAAACTCTCACCCTTAGAACTCCCCCCAGGATTTGATTAAAAGGCAAAAGAAAATAAAGTTTCTCATCTGACTGACAGCAGATTCGATGTTTATGAAGTACAGCAACTGATTGAAAAAAGTAATGAGTAATGAGTAATGAGTAATGAGTAATGAGTAATGAGTAATGAGTAATGAGTAAGAAATTTACTTATAGCGATTCCCATTTAAGTGAGGTACAGATAATATTTTGAAACGCAGAGGTGCGCGTTCGCGCAGCGTCTCGCAGAGAAGTAAAGCGCAGAGGTACGCAGAGATTTATACGTCAGCAGACTAGGAAATTCTATATTACTCATTACTCATTACTTATTACTTATTACTTATTACTTATTACTTATTACTTATTACTCATTACTCATTACTCATTACTTATTATGTCCCTCACTTACTTCAAAACTGCTGTATCTTCCCTTTCTTCCTTTGCGTCTTTGCGCCTTTGCGCGAAACAAAAAATATGCTTAAAACACTTCCCAAAATCCTCCTTGCCATCCTCCTGATAGCCACCCCAGCACAAGCCAGCCAATACCGCGCCGACTTGCTACTCAGACTAGGAAATAGACAACTTCAAAACGGACAATTAACTACCGCCTTAACAACCTTAAAAGAATCACTCCAACTATACCAACAATTAGGCGATCGCACAGGTCAAGCCAATACCCTTTTAAGCTTAGGAGAAATTTATTTTACCCTCGGCAAATATCAAACAGCCATCAACTTATATCAACAAAGTTTAAACTTGATACAGGATAAACCCGGTACTGTCAAAACCTTAGAACTTCTCAGCAACGCCTACATTCATAATGGTGACGAAAAACGAGCGCAAGAACTCCGAGAACAAGCCGCCGCCTTAAGAAAAGAAATCGGGAATCCTCCCAGAACAGGATCATTTTTAGGTAACGTCGGCATAGAACATGAAAAACGCCAAGAATATCAACAAGCAATTGCTTTTCATAATCAACAACTCACAATTGCCCAAACAACCAAAAACCGCAACTTAGAAATATATTCTCTGCAAAACTTGGCGGCAGTAAATCGGGAATTAGAACAATATCCCCAAGCGATTAATTTCTATCAACAAGTATTAAAAATTGCCACCCAATCTAATGATACAACTTTAACTAATCTTACCTTAAAACAAATTGCCCAAACCTACACAAATCAAGGCAATTTACAGGAAGCGATCGCACTTTATAAACAACAACTAGAAACATCAAAAAATCCAACTCAACAAGCTGAATTAATTAAACAATTAGGACGAGTTTATACATCTGCCCAACAATACGAACCAGCCTTAAAATTATATCAGCAACAATTAGACACAGCCAAAACTAACAAAGATATTTACACCCAAGGGGTAGCCCTGAATAATTTAGCCTTTGTGCTGCTAAAATCTGGTAAAATTAATGATGCTGAAACTACCCTACAAGCTAGTCTTAAAACTTGGGAATCTCTGCGCTCAAACCTAGGCAATACGATTGATTACTCTATTGAACAAAAGAATACATATACTTTATTACAACAAGTCTTAGTTAGTCAGAAAAAGCCAGAAGCAGCCTTAGAAGTTGCTGAAAACAGCAGCATTATGGCTATTTTAAATTTACTCGGAATGCGCTTGGCAACAGAATCACCCGGCAGTGGTTTAAAAGCTGCACCTAAAGAAATTATCTTACCTAAAATCACCGAAATTCAAACAGTTGCCCAACAACAACAAGCTACCATTGTCAGATATTCATTAGTAGAAGATGATAAAATTTATGTTTGGGTAATGCCGCCAACAGGGAAAGTAACATTTCGCCAAATAGACTTAAAATCAGAAAAACCAATTATTCCTTTTAATTCTTTAGGGGAACTCATTAATCAAACTCGTACCGCCTTGGCAGGTAAAGATAATAAAAACCTCAATATTAACTATAAAAACTTATTATTACAACTCAATCAAATTCTGATTAAACCCATTGCAGATTTATTACCAGAAAACCCAGAAGCGCAGGTAATTTTTGTCCCAGAAAATGAATTATGGTTTGTGCCATTTCCGGCGTTAGTGGATATTTACGGCAAATACTTAATTGAAAAACATACTATTACCAGTATACCAGCAATTCAGCTACTCAAATTAACCAGAGAAAAACGTAATAATACAGGAGGTAGTCAAGTTGTGGTTGTGGGTAATCCTACCATGCCCAAACTTAGCCAAAAATCTTTACCACAACTGATTAACGCTGAACAAGAAGCCTTAGAAATCGCAGATTTTTTCCAAACAACTGCTTTAGTTGGTAACAAAGCCACCAAAGCAGATATTCTACCTTTATTACCCAAAGCTAAGATCATTCATCTCGCAACTTATGCTGTTGTAGATGATACCAAAAGACAGGGCATACCGGGCGCGATCGCACTAGCTAGTGTGGGCGACAATAACGGGTTACTAACAGCCAGTGAAATCCTCAATCTTTATACCCAACCCAAAGGCCAGCGTTTACGAGCCAGGCTAGTATTTTTGAGTGCAGGGGCAACAGATAATGGTAGCATTGGTAACGGTGTGATTGGTTTATCCCAAGCACTAATTCATGCTGGTGTTCCCAGTGTGATTATCTCCCAATGGGCATTACCTGATACACCAAGCCATGTTTTAACTACACAATTTTATACTCAGTTAAAACAGAATCCCAATAAAGCCCAAGCCTTACGCAATGCCATGTTAACCACGATGAAACAACACCCAAATCCTCAAAATTGGGCAGGGTTTACATTAATTGGTGAAGCCCGTTAAGTCAAAAGTAGGGTGTAGGGTGTCGGGGGTAGGGTGTAGGGAAAACTGCATTAGTAGTAGGAGAAGGTTTATTAGGATCTTCATCCAAAAGCAACGATATAGGTGAACTCGCCCCTTTCAATGAACACTGTTAAAAAAAAGAAAACAGTAAAAGGTAAAAGGTGAAAGCAAGAAATAATAGTTACACATAGTATTTTAAATTCACTATTAAAAATGCCACAATCTCAAAATTACACTAAAACTATTCTTTTTACTTTTGACTTTTTACTATTTAGGAAAATAAGATTCAAAGCCGTATTTCTTTCTGCTCCCCTACTCCTCTGCTCCCCTGCCCTCCTGCCCCCCTGCCCCCCTGCCTTTGCCCAAGCACCAAACCCATCAGGAAATACTAATCAAGAACGCTTTCCCCAACCTCAATCAACACCAACACCTTTATCTCCCACCTCACCAACTTTAGAAACAACTCCTAGCCCAGAAACTTCACCTAACCCGGCATCGGGGAAGATTCAAGTAGAAAGAATTGAAGTTACAGGCAGCAGTATTTTTGATGAGCAAACATTCACACCTTTGACTCAACCATTAATAGGGCGTGTTGTCAATTTAGAAGAATTAACTAACCTAGCAGATAGCATTACCCAATTATATTTAAATAGAGGATATATCACAACTAGAGCCGTTTTAGTAGACCAAAAAATTACTAATGGTGTGGTTGAAATTCGGGTAATTGAAGGTAGTCTAGAAAAGATTATCATTGAAGGGACAAAACGTTTAAACCCTAATTATGTGCGATCGCGGATTAATTTAGGTGCAAGTAAACCCCTATCTTCAGCTAATTTAGAAGACCAATTAAGATTACTCCGCAATGACCCCCTATTTACCAATATAGAAGCTAGTCTACGTCCTGGTAGCGGACTTGGGCAAAGTATTTTAATCGTCCGTGTGACTGAAGCTAACCCTTTCCAGGGGAGATTGAGTATTGATAACTATTCTCCCCCTAGTGTTGGTTCAGAAAGGTTGGGTGTTAACCTGACTTATCGCAACCTCACAGGTAGAGGTGATGAAATTGCCGCCTCCTATTATCGCACTACCCAGGGAGGAGCGAATATTTATGATTTGAGTTATCAACTACCGTTAAATGCCATGAATGGCACTTTACAACTAAGAACCGTCATTAATCGTAACGAAGTGATTCAAGAACCCTTCAAAACCTTCGAGATTAGTGGAGAATCGCAACTATACGAAATTAGTTACAGACAACCATTAGTGCGATCGCCCCGTGAGGAATTGGCTTTATCATTAGGTTTTACCTTCCAAGATGGGCAAACCTTCACCTTTGCCGGAGCTACACCCTTCGGATTTGGCCCTGATAGCGAAGGTAACAGCCGTACCCGTGTGATTAAATTCGGTCAAGATTATATTAGCAGAGATGTGCAGGGTGCTTGGGCAGTGCGATCGCTCTTTAGTTTCGGTATCGGTGCATTTGATGCTACCATCAACTCAGACCCCATTCCCGATGGCCGCTTTTTTAGTTGGTTAGCACAATTCCAGCGCGTCCAACGCTTAAATCAAAACAACTTATTAATTGCCCAAGCTGAAGTCCAACTCACACCCAACGCTTTGTTACCTTCTCAACAGTTTGTAGTCGGTGGTGGTCAGTCAGTCCGTGGTTATCGGCAAAACATCCGCGCTGCTGATAATGGTATCAAATTCAGCTTAGAAAACCGTATTACTACTCAACGTGATGCCGCCGGGAATCCCAGTTTACAAATTGCCCCATTTGTTGATTTAGCATACGTCTGGAACGTTGACGACAACCCCAACAGCCTACAAAGACAGAAGTTTTTAGCAGGTTTAGGCATGGGTATTTTATACCAACCAATCCCCAGCCTCAATCTCAGACTAGATTACGGTCTTCCCCTAGTCAACTTAAATGACCGGGGAACAAATGCCCAAGATGATGGTTTTTACTTTAGTCTCACCTATGCCTTTTAAGTCTACTGTGAGGAAGTAGGGTGTGTTAGGCGTAAACCGTAACGCACCACAGGCCTTGGTGCTAAGTGCTGTACTATCGCTGCTAACACACCCTACTGGCGTGAATACCTATCTGTTCAAAAATCAAGTAAGCATCTTATATATATTTAACGTGAGTTCGACGACTGGAAAACCCCTCTCCAAACCTCTCACGCCAGTTGCTTCAAGTCGGCAAAGCCGCCCAACGCACTGGCTCCCCTGCAAGGAGAGAGGCTTTAAAACCTTGATTTTTTCTTGATATATTATGCTTTTTACTCCCCTCTCCGCATCGGAGAGGGGTTGGGGGAGAGGTCAGAAAAGACTTGTCGAACTCACGTATATTTACCTTGCTGAATATTGTGCAATCTTTACAAACACACTCATCATCTAGAGGATTTAATCAAGTATTAATCAATAGGTGTAAAGACATTATTGTTCACTCTCATAATATAGATAGATATGAAATTAATTTAATCATCAACTAAGAGGTTATATTAAAATGCCTAAATGGAAAGTTGTAACAGAATTTACATTTAATGCTGCTCACTACATTAAAGATTACAATGGCCCTTGTGGTCGGATGCACGGACATAATTATCAAGTCCGCATTGAAGTTACATCTACAAAACTGCACGCTTCACAATACTGTCCACATCCGGTAATGGTAGCCGATTTTAGAACTTTACGCTGGGCAAAGCAAGATTCTACAAAAGGAGGGCTTGATCATGGTGTTCTTAATGAAATTATGCCTCCTGAATACGAAACAACTGCGGAAATGATTGCTAAGTATATCTACGACGAAACTAAGAAGAAATTACCGCCAGAAACACAGCTAAAAGTTCATGTTTCTGAAACAGCTAATAGTTGGGTAGAGTACGAGGAGTAAATGTATGTGCTGATTCGCACTTAAATCTGGGGTGGGGAGTGGGAGATAGACAAGGTGGACAAGGTAGACAAGGTAGACAAGAAATAATTTCTTGATTTTTAAGTTTTGAATTTTTCTGTCTCCACAGCTTATTTGCAAAATAATGCTAATTATCTAATTTTTGAACAAAAATGCTATAATTTCCTTAAATCAATCAGTTATTTAATTATTGTCTAACCAGTATTTATTCTGAGTACATTTGGATGAAATGTGCTTTATGGTGTTAATGTTTTAAATTTTATTGACTTTTCCATCAAATTACGAACTCAGCAATTTAGTGTATTTGAATTTTTGTGAATCATTTAATGTAGTGCTGACATTCTTAAACTTAATCAAGTTTTAAAACCGTATATTAAGTTTTTAATAATACTTGTCTCAGCTTGTACGTTAATGTCGTGATCTGCTGCTGTAATTGTGTAATGTGAAAACAACTAAGCGAAATAATTCAATTGAGGTCTGATGACTCCTAAAATTCTGCGTCAACTCTGGGCTGTGGTTGAAAACTCCCAAACCAAAATGCTCTTGCAGATGGATGATGCTACCTTGGTACAATGGTTAACACACCAAACAAAAACACAAGCATTTCTAGAGCCTGGTGAAACTGATTTCCTGAGTGAGTACATCCAATCTCGGCTATCTTTAATACGTGATATCGCTTATGAGAGACAGTGTTGATAGTGGTATGCACAAATTAAGTAGGTTGGTGTTAAAAATTGTTGTTGGGATAAGGCAGGGAGCAGGTAGCAGGGGGAAAAAGGGTTTTAGCCTTGTTTACTTTTTTCTTACACAGTTTGGTTTTATTCTGCCTACCTACTTAATAGTCCATAGCCAATAGTTATTGTCATTATTGACCATGAACTATATCTAATTAATTTTTTTGTAGTAAATAACCCTCTACCAGACAATCGCCATCCACAACACGCCAACTAACACGTTCTAAAAGCAAAGCCTCTGTCATAGTATTTAAACCTAAGTCACCTACAGGTGTGGGTGCATGATTACCACCGATAATTTTGGGGGCTATAAAGGCTAATATTTTCTGCACTGCACCTTCAGATATGGCTTTGGCTGCTAAAGTCCCGCCACATTCCCACAACACACTACAAAAACCCCTGGTATATAAATGATCTATTGCTGCTTGTGGTGTAAGAGAGGGTAATTCTAATACTTCTACCCCTTTTTCTTGCAAGAATTTTTGGAAGTCTGGGTTAGCACCAACTTCTGTTAATACTAACGTCGGTGCGTCTGCTGTTTGCCAGAGGCGGGCATCAGTAGGTAAATTGAGTGAGCGACTCATAACCACCCGCAGGGGATTATGCGCCTCTGGTTGATGGCTAGTCAGATAAGGATTATCTTGCCGTACAGTATTACCACCGACAATTACCGCATCACAACCAGCACGGAGTTGATGAACTTCGCTACGGGCGGCTTGGTTTGTTACCCAAGCACTATGACCGGAATTGGTGGCAATTTTGCCATCTAAAGTCATAGCGTATTTTAAAATGCCTAGGGGTCGTTTGTGTAGAATGCGATGTACAAAACCTTCATTGAGTTTTTGACAAGCTTCGGTTTCTACACCTACTAATACCTCAATTCCCGCCGCACGTAAGGTATTAATTCCACCACCAGCTACTAAGGGGTTAGGATCAACCATGCCTACGACTACCTTAGCGACACCAGCCGCTACTAAAGCTTGAGAACATGGGGGAGTACGGCCGTAGTGGTTACAAGGTTCAAGACTAACATAGACGGTAGCACCACGGGCTAGTTCGCCGGCGGCTCTCAGGGCAAAAACTTCTGCATGAGGTTCGCCTGCACGGGGGTGAAAGCCTTCTCCGACAATTTCCCCATTTTTAACAATTACTGCCCCTACTAATGGATTAGGTGAAGTGCGCCCCAAAGCACGGCGGGCAAGTTCTAAACAGCGTCGCATCATCGCCCGATCAAACTCACTACCTACAGGTTGTGATATTTGTGAATGAGAATCATTTGACGATCGCACTAAAAATTCATTCTCCTGAGTGTTATTTGCTGGAGAGGTATCTGCTTGAGCAACCACTGGCAAGTTATCCATAAATCTTGGGGAATACTGTAAATATTCTGCACGTTAACTGCTTGAATAGCGATACTTACACGGTAATATCCCTGGGGGATGTTGGGGAGGGGTGGGAGGTATGGGGGCAGGGGGCAGGAAGCAGGGAGCAGGGGGAGAAACATTATTGACTGTTGATTAGCGATCGCATTCACAGAGGATATTTCTTATCACCACACGTAAGTATTGATGATGAAATATTGATGAAATTGTAATGCTTGTATGAACTTGGCTAGAAAAAACCACAGAAAAATATAAAGTAACTGTAAAGTTTATTGTGAAGGTTGTAACAATCGTTAATGAGCTAGTAAGCTAGTATGCGGTTGCGAGTCATTATTACTAATAATATTTAGTAACTAAAAATCTCAGCTAAACCAATGTTTCATCAGTGTGTTTCCCTAATGGCTATGTCAGTATCAAAATTCTTCAATTCTCTCAGCATTAACTGCTGTTTTGATCAGTTTCAACTATCTATGGTGTGTATTAGTTAGTTGTAGTTTTCCAAAATAAATTTTTTTACTCTATATCCAATAATAATTCTCTCGGTGTTGTGATTAATATTTGGTAGCAATGCACATATAAGCTAGCTTTATTAAGCTTAGTTTTATGTTTCGCTGTTAGGATATTTTAACACTACTGTTATAGAGAATCAGTGTATGTAAATGCGGCTTTGTTGCGGCAATATTTTGCATATCTATGAGATATAGCACAATAAAGTTTAGACAATTCCAAAACTCATGTATAAAGCCGATTTATTGCGTCTGAGATACCAATTATCCACACCAATAAATCAGGATTTACGCAAGTGTCACAATCGATGATTGGTGCGTGACGCTATAAGTCTAATGACTACCTTCAAATACTTGCGCCGACTTATACTCATATTTCGTTTTTGACATATATGTAGATTAAATTATGCTGACTAAAATTGAGGGTTAGCATAATCCTACATTGACAGTTTTTCATATCAGTAAGAAATCAAACTGTTAATCTATATCATTAGTAAAGCTTGTAATGGAATCTCCAAAACCATCATTGAATTTACGTCGAAAAGCTCTTGTAGGTGTATTTTGGTCGGCAATTGAAAGCTGGGGTCGCCAATTAATTTCTTTTGGGGTTTTCTTTCTCTTAGCAAGATTACTAGGGCCGGAAACATTTGGGTTAGTTGCTTTATCTAGTGTCTTCTTAAATTTTTTGCAAGTATTTGTTGACCAAGGGTTTTCACAGGCCATTATTCAAAGGAAAGATTTAGAGCCAGAGCATTTAGATACTGCTTTTTGGACTAATTTAGGGATGGGTATTTTTCTAACAACAATCACTATTGCTAGTGCTAATTTAATTGCAGTTTTTTTTAAAGAACCAGCAATTATACCAATTATACGCTGTTTATCTGTAACTTTTTTATTAATAGCATTTAGTAGTGTTCAAAATGCTATTCTTCAGCGACAATTAGCCTTTAAATCTCTTGCTAAACGGACACTAATTGGAGTGTTGATTGGTGGTGTAGTAGGGGTAACTATGGCGTTGAGTGGTTTTGGTGTGTGGAGTCTTGTGGCTCAACAAATTACAACTAGCTTGGTACAAGTTTTTGTACTTTGGCGGGTAAGTGATTGGCGGCCAGGATTACGCTTTTCTCAACGGCATTTTCAAGAGCTATTTTCCTTTGGCATTAATGTCTTAGGCATGAATATATTTAATTTTTTTAATCGTCGTTCTGACGATTTTTTAATTGGTTATTTTTTAGGTTCAGTCGCATTAGGATATTATACTGTAGCTTATAAGTTGTTATTAGTATTGACCGAACTATTAACTAGTGTAATTGCTAAAGTTTCTTTGCCAACATTCGCAAAATTACAGGAAGAACCAGAACGCTTACGTAATGCCTTATATCAAGCCATAAAACTTACTAGTTTAATTACTTTTCCTGGTTTCTTTGGCATGGTAATATTAGCACCCGAAATAGTAAGAGTGATATTTGGAGAGCAATGGCTGCCAAGTATTCCAGTTATGCAGGTTTTAAACTTAATTGGGATTCTTTATGCTTATTTCTACTTTAATTCTGCTGTGATTATGGCAATGGGAAAACCTGCATGGAAGTTAGCATTAGATGGTGTACAGGCTGTTACTAATATTTTAGCTTTTGCTATAGCTGTGCAATGGGGAATTGTCGCTGTTGCGGCTGCTTATGTGATTAGAGGATATCTCATGTCTCCTTTAACTATTTGGGTAGTTTGGAAATTAGTCCGCATTAATGTCATAACTTATTTACGCCAAGGTGCTGCACCTTTAGCGGCAACAGTTACCATGTTAGGGGCTATATTTACAATCAAATATTTTCTGAGTAATTTGATAAATCTTCAAGGTCTATTAGCAATTTCTATATTAGTTGGTGCATTAGTGTATGTTTTGTCAATATTCTTAATTGCACCGAAACTTTTTTGGCAAGTGGTTAATATTGCTCGTTAAATCAGCAGAAATAGGACTTGTAAACATGACTGAACAAATTACCGCAAAAATCCAAAATTCTCAAGTCAATCACTTATTAGAAACAGTAATAGAGGGTGGTTATTGTGTTGGTTGTGGTGCTTGTGCTGCCATCAGTGACTCACCGTTTCAGATAAAATTAGATGCAGATCAAAAGTTACAAGCAACTATCAATAAATCTGCTACACCAACATTATCTAATCAGTCAATATTATCTGTTTGTCCTTTTTCTAGTCACAGTTTAAACGAAGATCAAATTAGTCAAGAATTATTCAGTGATGATGGTAAATATCACGAACAAATCGGTTATTATTTAGATACTTACGCAGGTTATGTTGTAGAAGATAATTACCGCGATCGCGGTAGTTCAGGAGGAATGGGTACTTGGATTGTTACTAATCTGCTGAGTCAAGGTTTAGTAGATGGTGTTATCCACATTCATCAACGCCAACCCTCTCCCACCGACCCCCGATTATTTCACTACCAACTTTCCACAACCATAGAACAGGTACGCAACGGTGCAAAATCCCGTTATTACCCTGTGGAAATGTCGGAAGTAATGCAGCTAATTCGCCAGCAACCGGGACGTTATGCCATTGTAGGGATTCCCTGTTTTATTAAAGCTGTGCGTTTATTGATGCGCCAAGACGAGGTATTAGCTGAACGCATTGCCTTTTGTGTCGGTCTAATTTGTGGTCATCTTAAGAGTATGCGCTTTGCACAAATGTTTGCATGGCAATGCGGTATTGAACCAGATAATCTCTTAGCCATTGACTTCCGTAAAAAATTACCCGGCGCAAACGCTAACCGCTACGGTGTGGAAGTGACAGGAATGCAAGGAGGTGAGATAGTTACTCGTATTAGTCCTGTTCATGACCTCTACGGTACAGATTGGGGTTTGGGTTTTTTCAAGTATAAAGCCTGCGATTATTGTGACGATGTAGTTGCAGAAACCGCAGATATCACCGTCGGTGATGCTTGGCTACCCCAGTATCTCAAGGATAGTCAAGGTACGAATGTAGTGATTGTACGTCATCCAGTCATTCGCCACATGATTGAGAGTGCAATGACTGCGGGAAAGTTGCAGATGGATAGAATAAGTGCGGATGAAGTTGCTAAATCTCAAAAATCAGGCTTTCAGCATCGACGAGAAGGTTTAGCTTATCGTTTGTATTTAACTCAACAAAGCGGTGAGTGGTATCCCCAAAAGCGGGTACAACCAAGTGCTAATCATCTCAATAAAAACTTGCAAGCACGGCAAATGATGAGAGTGGCTTTAGCTGCACAAAGCCATATTGCTTTTAGAAATGCTGTGGATATTGGTCAATTTTTTGTCTTTAAACAACAATTAGACCCCTTAGTAAAGAAATACAAACAGCTATATCAAGGGTCTTTAGGTCAAAGAGTTGCCAGACGAATTAAACGCGTCTTGGTAACTTTTATCGGTACTTTTAATAAAGGTTAAACTATCATGAAAGCAATCATTACTGGCATCACTGGACTACGCAATCGAGGTGTTGAAGCCTTAGTTATACCTACAGTTGAACAGTTGCGAAAACGTCAGCCTGATTTGGCTATTAGTGTATTAACTGATTCTCCTGATTATGATGAATTGCGTTTGCAGTCTCTTGGTGCAAAGCCAATTAAAGATTACTTACGAAGATTTAGTAATAAACAATGGCTGAAAACATTAGCTCCTGTTTTAAAGTTTTATCAGCCTTTGTCACAAGGTTATCAATCAAATTTACAGGATATTTCTACAGCATCAATTGTGATTGCATCGGGAGGAGATGTTTTTAGTTCAGATTATAGTGCTTTAGATAAACATTTGTATCCCTTAAAATTAGCTTTAGATGCTGGTGTACCAGTTGTTTTTTTAGCGCAATCAATTGGCCCATTCAAAACTCAAAAAGAGGCTGACAAATGGTTAGAAGTGGCGAGTCAATGCCAGTTTGTTTCAGTCAGAGAACAACTGTCTTATAAGTATGTTACTAAAGATTTAGGTTTAGATCCTGCATTAGTTAAGCATACTGCTGACCCAGCCTTTTTATTACAACCGCCATCTGCCGAATTTGTGGTTAAAATGCTGAGTAATTATGGTATTGATTCAGATAAACCAAAAATTGCGATCGCACCTAGTCAAGCCATCTGTCGTTATGCTGCTCAAGACTATGAAAAACACCTCCAAGTCTGGTCTGAAGTAGTTAAACTAATGGTAAATGAATTACAAGCTGAGGTGTTGATTATTCCTCATGTCCAAGAAACTCTGGCTAAGAATGATGATCGCATCTTTGCTACTCAATTACTCCAAGCATTAGACTACAATTCTCAGGTGCATTTAGCTGGTGCAGATCATTCTGCGGCTGAATTTAAGGGTTTAATTGGAGCTTGTGACATGATTGTAGCTGAGAGAATGCACCCTGCGATCGCAGGTCTTTCTAGTGGCATCTGTACCATGCCAGTTGGTTATTCTGTCAAGGCTGAAGGTATCATGACTGATCTTTTAGGTGCGGCAGCACTTCATGATGGTTTATTAGTATCAATTCAAAAATTTCTCGATATTAATCTTGCTTGTGAAGCTGTCTCTAATTCTTGGCAAAAACGCTATGAAGTAGCCAACCATCTCCATCAAGTATTACCTTCAGCAAAACAGGCTGCTGCTGATAATTTTGACATGATTT
The DNA here is from genome assembly GCF_058172895.1 of Aliinostoc maniaoense. Taxonomy (NCBI): domain Bacteria; kingdom Bacillati; phylum Cyanobacteriota; class Cyanophyceae; order Nostocales; family Nodulariaceae; genus Aliinostoc; species Aliinostoc maniaoense. Next base: position 5,102,322 of record NZ_CP187952.1, read on the forward strand.
CAGCTATTCTCAAACAATAGAATATTTGGCGTTGCTGATATTCGGAAATATCATCATCAGCAACGTCTATATTTTATGTTTATTCCATTTATTTAACAGTGTTGGCTAAAATTTAAAATGGAAAAAATCACATCAATTTTTTTACCCCGCGCACCGGAAGAAAACCCATATCAAAAACAATTGATTGATAATTTGAAAAAGATAGGAGTGCAAGTAGAGATCCAAAAACCCTCAGCTTCTTCCACTTTCTTCTTTCCCATTGTTATTTCCCATTGGAAACCGGATATTCTCCATTTACATTGGCTAGAGCCTTCATGTATTTCTGCCAATTGGTTTTTATCACTATTGAAATCAAGCGCATTTTTAATTCAGTTAGCCATCCTCAAAATAATTGGTGTTAAGCTCGTATGGACTGTACATAATCTCAAAAATCATGATAATTTAAATTTAGTATTAAATAATATATGTACTAAAACAGTAATTAGATTCGCTGATGCCATCATTACTCACTGTGAAGCTGCACAAACAGAATTAATTAAAACTTTCTCTATCAAAAATAAAGATAAAATTTTTGTAGTTCCACATGGTAATTATGTAGAATGGTACGAAAATAAAATTACTAGAGAAGTAGCACGGACACAATTAAAAGTAACAACTTCGGAGACTGTATTTTTATTTTTTGGTTTAATTCGTCCCTACAAGGGAGTACCAGAACTGATTGACACATTTCAACGTTTAGATAACGAAGATATTCGATTAGTAATTGCTGGTAAGATTAATAGCCAAGATGCAGCCTTAACAGATTTAATTAACCAGAAAATTGCTGAGGATAAACGAATTAGTTTTATTCCTGGTTACATTGCACCAGAAAAAATCCAAGTGTATATGAATGCTTGTGATGTCGTTGTCTTTCCCTACCGAGATATTTTGACATCAGGCGCAGTCATGTTAGCTATGTCTTTTGGAAAGGCTTGTATTGCTCCCCGGAAAGGTTGTTTAGGAGAAGTGCTAGATAACCAAGGAGCATTTTTATACAATTTAGCTGATGAAAATGGCTTAATGCAAGCTATGAATGCGGCATTACACAAACAACCGCAAATCTTGACAATGGGAGAGCATAATCAGCAATTAGCCGCAAAATACAACTGGAAAAATATTGCAGAATTAACTTTAGAGGTATATCTTTCCTGTCTCTAGATTAGCGGATATTTTTGGCGATCGCTATCATATTTATCCCATTGCTAACCGCAATTCCAACTATCATAATAATTAGTTATATTATTAATAATAAAATCTAATTATTTTCCGTCATTTGTGGACTAGTTGATCCTTAAAATCACCTGCCATAATTTTCTAGAAAAATTTCTTTTCAAAGCCCTTGACATTACCTAGGTAGAACCTGCTATATTAATATAGTGCCTGCGTTGGGACGTCGCCAAGCGGTAAGGCAGCGGGTTTTGGTCCCGCCATCCCTAGGTTCGAATCCTAGCGTCCCAGTTTTAATTAATCGAAATCAAAAAGTTAATATCTAGACTGTCAAGAGTTAGATATCTATAGTATAACTCTGTTTTATCGTTAAGCAGTCTAAAACAAAAACCTACTTATCCTCTGACTTCAAAGCCTGATCTAAAACTTGGCGGGCGTGTTCTGCCTTGGTGCGTGCTTCTTGATAACGCAAATTAGCTTGAGCAAAATTCTTGAGAACCTTAAAACCGTCCTTGAGGCGAGTAATTTCCTCCTCTGCTACTGATTCATCTGAAAACAGCACATCGAGAGCTTGACGAATCTCTAATGCTTCACTACGGGATTCCTGTACTTTTAACTTCAACGTAGCGAGATTACTAAGAACCTGTACTGCCTGGGTAATTGCATCTTCACCACTACCAGAGTCATTTGCTGGCTCTTTGACTTCTATTAATTGTTGAGGCCCAAATCCTTCTTCTAATTCTGTTGGCAACTTGCCAGCGTTCATTAGCTCTAAGAGCTGATCCATTGCTTTATCACGGGCTTTAGCTGAATCTTTGCCAGCAACAGTCAGGATAATTTCTGGGCTTTGAGCGAGAGTGTACTGAACCATATTAGGGACTTGCAATTAACAATTTAATCAATCGCTCTGCTCTGTAGGCAGGGGGCAGGGAGCAGGGGGCAGGGGCAGGGAGCAGGGAGCAGGGAGCAGGGAGCAGGGAGGCAGGGAGCAGGGGGTAGGGAGCAGGGAGCAGGGGGGCAGGGGACAAAATAAGAAGATTTTGGAAAGAAATTACTTAATTTCTTCTCTGGAAGTTCCTTACGTACAGGGAATCACCTATCTAATATATTAAAGCTAGACGCGCTACTTTAACATCAAAAAGTTTCCCATCGTTCACACTCAACACTCAACCGTCAATCATCAACTATCACCACACTTTTCGAGACAGATACACAAGTAACCCAAAATCAAACTTTATACTGAAAATAAAGGCGAATAAATTTCAATAGGAGAGGAGAGCAATGACTCCCAATCCCCATGTTATGCAAGCTGTGGAAAAACTGGGCTACCGCGTCACTGTTGGTGATGTAGCAACTCAGGCTGGATTGAACTTAGCACAAGCCAACCAAGGACTATTAGCGTTAGCTAGTGATGCTGGTGGACATTTGCAGGTAGCAGAAAGCGGTGACGTTGTTTACCTATTTCCTCGTAATTTTCGAGATATTTTAAGAAATAAATACTTTAAACTGAAATTGCAGGAATGGTGGCAGAAAGTATGGGGCGTTCTGTTTTACTTGATTCGGATTTCCTTTGGGGTTTTTCTGATTGCTTCCATTGCTTTAATTACTATCACCATCATTGTGATCATTACTGCACTCAACTCCAGTAATGACAATGACAACCGCAGCAGTAATTCTGGCGGTGGTTGGGGATTTTTCTATATTCCTGATTTATTTTGGTATTTTAACCCCAATCATCAACATTATCCCGAACAACGGCGGCGGACTAGGGAAGAAGACAGCCAAATGAATTTTTTTGAGGCAGTCTTTTCCTTCTTGTTTGGTGATGGTAATCCTAACGCCCGTCTAGAAGAACGCCGTTGGCAAGAAATAGCCGCAGTGATTCGGAGTAACCGGGGTGCAGTAGCAGCAGAGCAAATTGCTCCTTATCTTGACGATTTAGGTGCAACATATCAACAGGAATATGAAGATTATATGTTGCCTGTGCTGTTGCGATTTAACGGACAACCAAAAGTTAATTCCGAAGGACAAATTGTCTATTATTTCCCAGAATTGCAGGTGAGAGCCAGCCAGAAACGGCAAGAATCTGTGTCATCGTATCTAGAAGAATTACCTTGGCGATTTAGTGCGGCTGGTTCTGGGCAAATTATCCTCAGTGCCGGATTAGGTGTAGCTAATCTTGTAGGTGCTTTAGTATTGGGAAGTTTATTAGCAGATGGTACAGTTGCGGCTCAGTTAGGTGGACTAGTAGCCTTTGTGCAAGGAATTTACTGGCTACTATTGGCTTACGGTATAGGATTTTTAGGGATACCTTTAATCCGTTATTTTTGGATACAGGGACGTAATCGTAAAATTTTAACTCGTAACCGCGATCGCATTTCTAGAGCCAGACTACTAGCCGATCCCAATCCAGCCTTACAACAAAAAATTGATTACGCGCGTCAGTTTGGCAATGAAACCGTGATTACTAATGAAAATTTAGTCTACAGCACTGAAACCGACTTACTAGATCAAGAAGTAGAGCGTTCTGCCCAAATTGAAGCAGAATGGCAAAGGCGATTGGAGCGAGGGAGTGGGGAGTAGGTTTTGGGGCAGGGAGTAGGGGGCAGGGAGCAGGGGGCAGGGGGCAGGGAGCAGGGGGTAGGGAGCAGGGGTAGACAAGGGGGACAAGGTAGACAAGGGAGACAACGGAGAAATATTTACGCCAATGCCCAATGCCCAATGCCCAATGCCCAATGCCCAATGCCCCATGCCCAATGCCCAATTCCCAATGCCCAATGCCCAATTCCCCGATTACTTCGCTTTAATCGGTGTGAGGGCGACACCACGATAATAATGTCCGAGGATTTGTAGATGGTTAGCACCACGTAAGGCTAAATTATAAGCTCCCCATTGGCTCATGCCTAAACCATGACCAAAACCTAGTCCTTGAAGGACAAAATTACCATCGGGGGCTTTGGTGACGTTAAACCGAGTGCTTCTGAGTTTGAGGGCTGTACGGACTTCTTCGCCACGTAGTACCTTTGTACCTTTATCCCCAACGATTCTTAAGGATTTTACGCTCTTAAAGGGGGAGAAGTCTTCTGGAACTATATTTTGGACATTACCAATTCCGGCAATTCGGCTACTAATTTCTGTGGGTGAGAAGGTGCGTTGCCAATTACATTCTTTGATATTTTGATCGTAGTCTTCCACGGCACGCAGGTAAGGGAGGGGATTTCCCCAAACGTCTTCTACGTTTTCGGTGTGTCCACCGGAACAAGCATGAAAGACGGAGAGAATCAGATTATTTTGATAAGTTAATACTTGCCCGGCTGTAGTATCAACTGCGCTGTAAGTTGCGGGAGATTCGCTGCTGACACCTTTATAAATTTGCCAGCGATCGGGGGTATCACCCAAGTCATAGACGGGGTTTTTGCGCTGTTGTTCTCGCTTGTAGAGAGCATAGGTACGGGCAGCGATCGCTTGAGCTTTCAGGGCTTCTTGTGGCCAGCTAGAACTCATTTCTGCCCCGATGACGCTGTAGAGATATTCTTCTAAATCTACCCAGTTAACGACATCTATACCTTTGTCTGAGGGAACAACTAAAGTTCTACCGCGATACCAGCGATCGCCAATATACACGAATCCTTTACCTGAGGGTTCAATCCAAAATAACCCTGATTGCCATTTATCTAAAGCTACACCCCCTGGTACAGCTTGAGCGTAAAATGCACTCATGGCTGGTAATTGTCCTAGAGTCCGCCCGGTACTGTCCTTGACAATTGCAGCTGTAGAACTACCCACCTTGGTTTGATTGACTCCCCTCTCAATCGCCACACGCAAGATCACAGAAGCTTGCGCCGGAGCAACCAAAGCTATCCACAATAAAGCACCTAACCACCAATGACGTATTTTAAGCTGGGATAATAAAGAGCCGAATAAAAGTTGAAATTTCATGCTGATTATCTGATCACAAGTATCTGTTGGTAGTTATGCACATCATTGTCCATAACTGAAGATAAGACTATTTCCCACAGTTGGAGGTTGCCACTTCCCTCATAATTATGCAATGGGTTTTAGTTAGCTTCCTGTGTAGAAATCAGCATTTTTTATGTCATTTTTTTATCTTCTTGCTGGAGTAAGCTGTATTTAACTATACAGAACGGTAGGTAATGCGGAGACTTTGTACGAGAATGATTAAAGATGCGATCGCCATTAATCCACCCCAAAACCAATAAGGTAGCAACAAGTATTTTTGCATTTGGGCTGTATCAGAAAGTCCCAAAGAGCCAGCCGTACTGCTAAATAAATAATCTAGTTGGTGGTAGGTACTCACACAGGCTTGCACCCCTAAAAATTGGATAGCAAATCCTTGCGCCCATTGCGGAGCTTTCAACCCAATACCTAGAATGATGAAACCCAATAGGGGAATTGCCACAAATCCAAACGGGGAACGTACCCAAATTAATGTCGAAACTAGTAAAAAACCTCCGAGAATTTTCAGACTCAAGGAGGCAGTTTTAAAATTACGAGAGGCTAAAATCAAACCTGCACCAGCTAGTGGTGGCCCCATTGGCCCGGCTGCGGCAACTAAGAACGGCCCAATCGGTGCTAATGATGACCTCAGAGCATAAGTTGCTACTCCAGAACCATTATTAAAAATTTGGAGTTTCTGGAATTGTCCTCCCAGTAGTAAGGCCATTAACCCATGACCCATCTCGTGAAACCACGTAGCTAAAATACTGAATGGGTATAAAATATAATTGCCAATTGGTAATTGCCAGAGGACGACTGTAGCGATCGCTGCTCCTACTAGCCAAGTCAACCCCATACGTTCCACAACTGGCGGAGCTTCATCACTAAATAAGTTCTGAAAATCTTTCCCTGGTTGGCTCATGGTAATTCGTAATTGGTAATTCGTAATTCGTAATTTTTAATTCCCTACTGTTAGGCTTGCACCTAAGTAATTCGTAATTATGAAGATTATTACTATTTTGGACGGATTTTAGATGATAGGGGTTTCAGGATTTTAACAGTTATCAGTTAAATCAACCACTATTAGCCTTGATTCACTGTTCACTGTTAACTGTTCACTGATTTACACCCCTACATCGATAATTAGACGAGTTTAAAGAGGAAAGTTACCAAATCACCTTTACCAAGGCTGATGCGATCGCCTGGTCTGAGTCGGTGTCTGTTCCCTGGTAATAAGGGCAAATTGTTAATGTAAGTGCCGTTAGAACTGCCCACATCTTCTATATAATGAGCATCTCCCTCGACACGAATATCAGCATGGATGCGGGAAACAATTTCTGAGTTAGAAAATCCTGAAACATCTATATCTGGGGGAATGCGGTCATTAGGCTTACCAATGTGAATTACAGACAAACTGGGGGGTAACTCAATTTCCCTATCGCTTTGGACGTGAACCAATAAAGCTGTAATTTGCTGTAATTGAGTTACGGATGGAGAAGGGGGTGCTGGTGCTGGTGTTGGTGCTGGTGCTGGTGCAGGTGCTGGTGCTGGTGCTGGTGCTGGTGGTGCTTCCTCAGCTTGAGGGGCTGCCGCTTCAGGGGGTGCAGTGGGAACAGGTTCTTCTTGTTCTAAAATTGGTGCTGGTACTGGAGCAGGTGCAGGTGCAGGTGCAGGTGCAGGTGCAGGTGCAGGTGCTGGAGCAGGTGCTGCCATTTCTGTGGGTGGTAAGGGTGCAGCCCCTGGATCAATACCTAAAGCATTAGGTTGTAGTAATTCTAACATTGGATCGGGAGTGACCAATGGCGGAACTTCCACAGGAACATCAGGAGCAACAGTAGCAACAACAGTAGCGGGAGCGGGTGCAGCAGTTGAATGTAGGTTAAAGCCACATTGACCGCAAAAAGCTGCATCAGACTGTACAGTTGCACCACAATTGGGACAGTTGCTAGTAGCGGGTAAAGGTGTGTAGCAAGCTTCACATTGAACCGCGCCGTCTGGATTTGAGTGATTGCAATTAGGGCAAACTATCATTGATTTAAGCCTTTGTTCAAGAGCATCCTAAAATATAGTGCTGGTAATTAACTAGAATTTGGGGATTGGGGATTGGGGACTAGGGATTGGCGACTGGCGACTGGCGACGGGGAAGTACAGGAGATTTCATCTCACAACCCAACCCCCGCCAGTTAACCCTTCGGGTTAGGTAGTTCGGACTTGACGGAAACCGACAAGACTCAGACTGCCTCACAGTCAACAGTCAACAGTTAGCAGTCAACACCCCTGTTTCTGGCAAGCAACTCTAGCTTTTGATTTTAACAACTACTTGTGATACAACAATCAAGCTGAGAGTTCCGCACCTGCGGCAGCATCAAGTAACCACACAAGTTCACCTTGGGGTTGAATCAGGCGGGATGGGTAGGTAGAGTTATCTGCTTGTGGGGCAAAGACTTGAGCTAGAGCCGGTCTTTTGTTCGCGCCAGCAACTACAAAGATGACACTACGAGCCGCATTAATGAAAGGGTATGTAAAGGTAATGCGGGGGTTGCCGTCTTTGTAGCCTACGGTAATTAAGCGATCGCGGACTTTTAAAGCCTCTGTATGGGGAAACAACGATGCTGTATGAGCATCATCACCCATACCAAGCAGTACCACATCCAAAGCCGGAAATTGTCCAGGTTTCGAGCCAAAGAATGATTGCAGGTGTTGTTCGTACTTCGCAGCAGATAGCCCTGGATCGTTATCCAAGGTGGGTGTAGCATGAATATTGGCTGGGGGGATATCAACTCGATCTAACCAAGCACGACGCGCCATTAATTCATTACTATCGGGATGATCTGGGGAGACATAACGCTCATCTCCCCAAAACACATGAATTTTATCCCAAGGTAAATTTTGCTGTGCGATCGCTTCATACAACGGCTTAGGTGTGCTGCCACCAGACAAGGCAATTGTAAATTGTCCTCGCTCTTTGATCGCAGTATCTAACTTAGTCAAGATCAAATCTAACGCGCGGGCGATTAACGCTGATTGATCCGGTAATACTTCAATCTTTTTGTTCATGGCTTCATCATCACATTGCCGTCTTCCAGCAATACAATACCTAACTTATGACAACTCACCTTTTTAACTTTTGAAACTTTTAACATCAGGATGTTAGTAGGCATAAGTCAACACACTTCATCCTTATCACTTTCTCTAGTCAGTTGTCAGTAGTCATGGGTACGGAAAGGGGGATTGGGGGCAGGGTAGGAGGGAGCAAGGGGGCAGGGGGCAGGGATAGACAACGGAGACAAGGTAGACAAGGGAGAAATATTTACCCCGATGCCCGATGCCCAATGCCCGATGCCCAATGCCCGATGCCCAAAATTCTTTAATTTTGAATTTTGAATTTTGAATTTTGAATTGATATGCCCAGTTAACCCTCAAATAAATTTTCCCAATCACTAATGGCCTCTCGTTGAGCAATGAATAATTGCTGAATGCCTTTTTCGGCGTAATCTAATAGGTGATTTAGTTGGGTGCGGCTAAAACTGCCTTCTTCGGCTGTACCTTGGGCTTCGATGATGCCAAAATTTTGATTCATTACTACATTGAAGTCTACTGTTGCGGCGACATCTTCTATATAGTTCAAATCTAAATATGGTTCTTGTTCTAATAAACCGACGGAGACAGCTGCTATTTGTCCGCAGAGGGGCGATCGCTCTAATACTCCTTGCTGCAATAATTGAGCAATAGCATGGGCTAAAGCCACAAACCCACCGGTAATTGCTGCTGTTCTTGTGCCTGCATCTGCTTGCAACACATCTGCATCTACTGTTAAAGTCCGTTCTCCCAAAACCTCAAAATCTATAGCAGCCCTTAAGCTCCGCCCAATTAAGCGTTGAATTTCTTGGGTTCTTCCAGACAACTTCAATAATTCTCGCTCCTGGCGTTGTTGTGTAGCAGATGGTAACATCCGGTACTCAGCAGTTAACCAACCCTTACCACTTCCTAGTAAAAACTTGGGAACTCCTGCCGCTACGCTGACAGTACACAATACCTTAGTATCACCACATACTGTCAGCACAGAACCAGGCGCAAAGCGAGTAAATTGAGATTGAAACGTTACAGGACGTAGTTCGTAAGGTTTTCGACCATCGGGACGCTGCCAAACCATTAAAGCTGCCTCAAAATTTTTATTGTGAAACCATGCCTTAAAGTTACTATAGTCTTGCAACTCATGCTGGTTCTGTATCTGAGGGTTAGCATCTCCATCTCAAGACAAAGTAAGAAGACTGAAGTTAGAGTATAGGATTTATGGTGAAATATACACTAGCCAGAACAAAGAAATTTTAGAATAACTAAAGATTTTTTTAAGGGACTTCCAACAAGGTCAGAATATTTTGCAGTACTAATTCCGGTGACTGGTCGCCATTAATCGTTAGCAGGCGACGGCGACGATCATAATACTCTAAAATGGGAATAGTGCGGTCATAGAAAATTTCCACTCGACGTTGGACAATTTCCGGTTGATCATCTGGTAAAGAACGCCCCAAAGAACGACTTACCATCACTGCTTCTGGTACTTGTAAATAAATTGCCCAATCTAATTTCTGCCCCAACTCATCTAACAAAAAATCTAACTCTTCAGCTTGAAAAGCCGTCCGGGGATACCCTTCTAAAATCCAACCAGCACTGACATCACTCTTATTTAACCGCAAGCGAATTAGTTCGATAATCATTTCATCAGGAACTAGTTCCCCCTTAGAAACATAAGGCTGTGCATAGCGACCAAGTTCACCCAGATTAGCATAGACGCTTTCTAATGTCTTATTGCCAGAGATTGCTTCCCGCAAAATATCACCCGTAGAAATTTCAGGTATTTCCAAGTATCTAGCTAACCTTTGTGCTTGCGTGCTTTTCCCCGATCCTGAACCTCCTAGAATCACTAATTTCACGACTATTCACTCCTCAACCAGTAACATTGACCACATAATAAGTTTGTTTTGCCCAACCTCAGAGAAAATCTAACATCTAGGCAAAGAGTAAGAAATTTCCCAGTCCCCAGTCCCCACTTCCTAACTCAACTCTTGACTTCAGCACAAACCTAGTGTTTGACTTATAGAGCAGATTGCTACATCCATTAAATTGAGCAAAAACAAATTGATTATACAGGTGATTTTCTAAAAGGAATCTCTGCCAAATCTAGTGAATTTATTGTAATTTTTTGAAATTTCTCATCCTATGGTTGCCCAGTTAGAAACACCCACTCCCAATTCAACTTTTCACCTACCGTATCCAATTGCAGGCTTAGTGCAAGTTTTTACTAGCACACACCGGAACTTTTTCACCAGCGTGATGGGGGAAGCACTCAGAATTGCTGGTCAAGGTACGCCAGTACTAATAGTACAATTTCTCAAAGGTGGTATCAATCAAGGACAAGATCGTCCGATTCAGTTAGGGCAAAATTTAGATTGGCTACGCTGTGATTTACCTCGCTGCATTGACACACCACAGTTAGATGAAGCTGAACAGGAAGCTTTACAAAAATTGTGGCAGCACACACAGCAAGTGGTAGAGCAGGGTAAGTATTCTTTAGTTGTCTTAGATGAGTTAAGTTTGGCCATTCACTTTGGTTTGATTCCTGAAACCGAGGTTTTGGCTTTTCTCTCAAAACGCCCTTCCCATATAGATATTATTTTCACAGGCACGGAAATGCCCCAGTCTCTTTTAGATGTAGCCGACCAAATTACAGAGATTCGTCGCAGTCATCGCCCTTAATACGCTGTTAAGTCTTGAAACTCGGTAGGTGCGGGTTAACAAACATCATTAAAGATTTTGGTGAACCCACTCCTACAAATATGTAGTTAGGGATTTAGAAGATTTTAAGTAATCAGGACTTACGCAAGTTTCACAACTGATGGTTGGTGCGTGACGCTATCAGTCTCATAACTACGTTCAAATACTTTGGCAGCGTCACACACCCTACTTAATATTTACTTTATAAATAGGCTCTAAACAAAAGACACAGTTCACGATATTCTAGTATTTCTGTTTGTATTAACTTGTGAACTTGTGATTAAGAATGACATCTGGATTACTGAAATGGCTCAAAAAGGAATGATTTCTCCTTTTGAACCCAGTTTAATCCGCAAAGTGCAGAAAGAAGCATCTGGTCAGCCTCAACCTGTGATTAGCTATGGTTTATCTTCCTATGGTTATGACATCAGACTTTCATCGGCTGAGTTCCGTATTTTTCGCCACATTCCCGGAACTGTAGTTGATCCCAAAAATTTTAATCCCCAGAATCTAGAACCGACACCATTGCATACAGATCACAATGGTAGTTACTTTATCTTGCCTGCTCATTCTTACGGCTTGGGTGTAGCTTTAGAAAGGTTGGAAGTTCCTAATAATATTACAGTGATTTGCATCGGTAAATCTACTTATGCAAGATGTTTTAGAGGAGATACCCGTGTAGCTCTGGTTGATGGGACATCTCCAACATTAGAGGAAATGGCCAAGCGCGCTGAAAATGGTGAAAAATTTTTGGGCTACGGTATTGCTCAAGATGGAACAATCATAGTCACTCTCTTGGAAAATCCCAGATATATTGGTCGAGATTCTTTGTTAGAAGTAATTTTAGACAACAAGCAATCTATATTTTGTACACCAGATCATCTGTTTATGACTAGAGATGGTCGAATGGTTGAGGCTCATACTCTCAGACCTCAAGATGCTTTAATGCCTCTTTACCGTCAAGTTGCTCATGGTTATGAAATCGTCTACCAACCGGTTCACGAGCATTTTTCTCCATCCCCCAGTAAATCTTTAAAAAATCACAAAGTGATCTCCATCAAAGATGTACCCGGTATCCATGATGTCTATTGTTTAACAGTACCTGAAACGGGTAACTTTGCTTTAGCAGCAGGGGTTTTTGTCCATAATTGTGGCATCATAGCCAACCTTACGCCTGCTGAAGCTGCTTGGCGGGGTCATTTAACTCTAGAATTTTCTAACTCTTCTAGTGCTGATTGTCGCATCTACGCTAATGAAGGCGTGGTGCAATTACTATTCCTAGAAGGTGAACCCTGTGCTATCAGTTACGAAGCAAGACAGGGTAAATATCAGGATCAGTTAGAAATTGTCACACTGGCTAAAGTTTAAAATCAGAAACGAATCACGAAAGAAAAAAGGATACAAGCCTCTATATTTATTTATGGAGAAGAAAAAAAAGTGAAACAGCATTAATTCAAGCCCCCTGATTTATACGTGGGGTATTTAATTTTGAATTTTGAATTTTGAATTGGAGCGTAGCGACTTGACTAATTGTTATTAGCACCCACAGAAATCTCTGCGGCTTCGTCTCTGATTTCTGGGTCTTCTCCTAATAAAGATTCATCGGATGGCGGTAAAGTGATGTTAATATCAGCACCGTTGATAATAACTCCTAACAAACCCAATTCATCTTCTAATAATTGATCAATAGCTTCACCGAGCATATTTTCTTGGGTGAAGTTTGGTCTTGCTACCAATACAATGCCATCACTGTAGGGTTGAATTAAGAGAGGATCGTTAGATAAACTGAGGGGATTAGTATCTAAAATGACTAGATCGTAACGTTGCCGGACATCTTCCATGAGTCGCCGCATTTCGCTGGATTCTAGAACAGCCGCAGATTGACGCACTGGCCCGGGGCTAGGAATAATATAGAGGTTTTCAACTTCAGGGACTAAGCGGATACATTCGCTCAGACTGCCGTAATAACGCAGGGGTTCTAGGGTTGCGTCAGGGTCTGGGTTGACTTTTAAAGATAAACAGCGTGAAGGCGATCGCAAATCTGTTTCAATGATTAAAGTTCGTTTGCCTGCGCGGGCTGCTGCTACACCCAAGTTGTAAGCACTGGTGGTTTTACCTTCCTGGTTGCTTGTACTTGTAATTAAAATTACCTTGGCATTTTTGCCACCAATCCGCCGTAAATTACTGCGAAACTTCTCATAAAACTCTAAATACAGGGAATCGGGAGATAAAACTACTGGTATGCCTTCTGGTGGTAAATCATCCACAGGCATTAAAGGTAATTCCCCTAGTAAGGCTACTTCGCGCTGTTTGAGACTGTCGCGGATATCTTCTCTGGTTCTGAAAGTGCCTTCTAGAGAACCTAATAAGAAGATTACGCCACCACCAACTAAAAATCCTAAGAAACCACCTACACCCAAGGTTAAAGGTATACTCTTGGGTTTTTTGGCATCAGCTGTTATGGAAGGCAGTCTAGCAACACTAAAACTACTGACTGTTTCTGCTTCCGCAGTGCGCGCATCAGTTAGTTTGGCTTGCATTTGGTCAAAAACAGCTTTTTTAAGTCCTACTTCCTGTTCTAGACGCGATCGCTCTAGTTGTTTGTTGGGTATTTGGGAATATTCCTGGCGCAGTTGTAGTTCTTCGCGCCTTTGCTGCAATAACTGTTGTTCTAGGGTTTCCCGTTGGGTTTGCAACGCTACCATTTGGTTGGCTAGTTGCTGTCTAGCTGGGTCGAGGTTGCTTTGGGCGCGAATCCCGACTATACTTCCCGCCAGAGGTGCAGCCGTCCCATCACCACCCATCACCTCTGCTGCTCGTTGTTGCAGTAATTCCTCTGTGGATTGTTTTTGACGTTGTAACTGAATCATTGTAGGGTGTTCTGGCCGCAGATCCTTTTGCAGCAAGGTCATCTGTGATTCAGTTTGATAAAGTTGTGTGCGTAAGTTGGCAATAATTGGGTCTGCGCTTAAGGCTGAGGAAACATAAGCTTGACCTACATTTAAACCTAATTTGTCTTGTAAACTCCGAATTTGGGCATCAATTCCCGTAATTGTTTGTTGAATTAGACGCTGTTGGTTTTGGCTATTGGTGACAGCACTCAATAGACTACCGTTTTCTGCTGCTAATATAGCTGGACGTTCGCGGCGATCGTAAATTTCTAGTTTCTGTTCGGCAGCTTGTAGTTCTGATCTTGCTTGGGGTATCCGCTCATTAATTTTTTCAATAATTGCTCTTAAACGCCCTGTATTGATGTCGCTACTCAACTTCACCATTGCTTGCATCAATGCCACTAATACTTCTTGGGCGCGTTTGGGATCGGTGTCCCGATATCTTAGTTCAATAATATTGGATTCTAATTGCCCAGTCCGAGCGTTGCGCCTTGGTAGTTTCAGGTTGACGCTTGCTCCCAGAGTTTGGGGTTTAATATTCATTTTTGTGGCGACATTTTCCACCAATTGGTCTGAGAGCAGAACTTCTTCGTTGAGTTCTTGACCTTGTTGTTGAATTTCGCTACCAGTAGCCGAGAAAGAAACTGGTGGACGGGAATAAGTTAATGCACTGTCGGCTACATAGGTAGGTGGGGGATCGGGTTGGATAGCCACCACTGTTGACCCCGCCACAATTAAAGCAAAGCTGGCTAGTCCAACCCATTTGTATTTTTCAAAAGCAATAACGTAACGCTTAACAATTGGTGGGGTCATAACACAGGCAGAGATAAACAAACAAGGGTGAATAGAATCGGCGATCGCTACTTGTCATTATAGTTACTGTTATTATTCATGATGGACGATTCATTAGTCACCCCCGTTATTTTATTTTGCTACATTCTTGATTTAGTCTTTATCAGTTCAATATTGTCACAAAAATATCTTAATTTCTTCCGCCAAAGTTTTCAAAGAAATTCAGGAAGGAACGCACATTGAAAAATGGCTGGGTGATTGTACTAAGAAAGTTGGTAATTCTGCCAATCAAATTGCGACCAACTACAATTACATCATTATCTTGCAGTGGTACATTTTGCGCTACATCACCACTCATAGCTTTTTTGGCATCCAAGGATTGAGTGACAGCTTTACCTTTCTCTGGGTCAAAGCGCACTAAAGCAATGTCCCGCAGATTCGCAGTATCAAGATTAATCCCACCCAAGGCATCTACAAAAGTGCTGCCATTGGGTAATGCTTGGGTGACAATTCCCCCAGCCGCATAATTTAAGATCCTGACTCTAATCTGAGGTATAGCCAAAGAGGAACGAGATACTAAGGTGCGGTCATAGCCATCATCTGTACCAATTTCACGCCGTGGCACAATAATTGCATCCCCATCTTGCAACCGTAAGCTAGGTAGTGCGCCGTCATTTTGGAGTGTTCCATACAGGTCAATATTTTGTGCAATGGTAGAACCATCCATCAACCGACGACGTACTTTTACTTGTCTCAAGTCAGCACCAATGCTAGAACCCCCAGCTAACAGCAAAGCATCAGCTACCCGTGGTAAAGCGGCGGAAATATTATAAATACCCGGTCGAAACACTTCCCCACTAATAGTTACCTGTACAGGACGGGGACTCGCCAGAGACACGACTAACAAGGGGTTGACAGTAATACTACTTAAACTCAAACGAATTTTCTCTTGGGCTTCTTCCAAACTCAGACCTTGCACAGACACTGTACCAACTTGCGGCACAACAATATTACCTTCTGGACTAACTTGAGCTTGAAAACTTAAATCTTGACGCTGTGATGTTAAAGATAAAACAACCACAGGATCAATCACATATTTATTCAGCAAAGAACGAATTTTTTCTTGGGCTTCCAGTAATGTTAAACCTTGCAATGGTACTGTTTCTAGCAGTGGAACAATGATATTACCTTCTGGGTTAATTGCCGCTTGAAAGCTCAAATCTGGAAAGCGTTGCACAACCACACTAATTGCGTCTCCTGTACCTAACCGATAAGGGCCAGGAGGACGCTGAAAAGTCACATTAATCACATCTCCCGGCCCTAACAAGTAACGGATGAATTGGGGCGAAATTTCGCTATTCGTGCTGGGTGGGGTAACTTCATTCTCTGGCGGAGGAGCAGGAAACCTTAGTGGTAATTCCCCTTGAGGTGGTAAATTTTGAGCAAAAACAGGTTGCAAAGTTTGTAAAACAAGCCCTAATTGAAAACTTACACAACACAGGAGACTCAATGCACGCATAGAAGAACTGGTAAATATTAACATTGCTGACTTAACAATATATGGAAAGAAGTGATCAAACTCATTGAGTAGTCCGAAAAACTTCTGTCATTAATGTGGATTGTACTGTTTCACCAATAGACTGTACTAAAGGCCAAGTAGTTTCCACATTACCTAAAGGTTCCATCGGCACAAGAATACTCACAGCAACCCAAGGCGCACGATGTTTCTGCCATTGTGCCAGTTGATCAGCTAAAAACCAACGAAACGGAGATGAATATCCACTA
This sequence comes from Aliinostoc maniaoense, assembly GCF_058172895.1. Classification (NCBI taxonomy): domain Bacteria; kingdom Bacillati; phylum Cyanobacteriota; class Cyanophyceae; order Nostocales; family Nodulariaceae; genus Aliinostoc; species Aliinostoc maniaoense. The sequence goes on from NZ_CP187952.1 coordinate 5,118,728, forward strand.
TTTGGTAAAGCATACCATTGTAAGACCGCAAAGGTGTCTTGTCTGGTAGCAACGCGAAAGAATTGGGCTTCTACTTTAGTTTGGCTATTGCTTTGATTAGCTGATTGTTTAACAATCAACTCAGCTGAACGCTCTTGAGCTATATCCCATTTTCCCCAACGAGACTTTCCCCAACCGCTAATATCTGTCCATTCAATTTCCGGTTGATCCATTGGGCCATTTTGGGGTAATAACAGCAATATAGCTTTTTTTTGTGAGTTTTCTTGTTCAATCAGTTGCAAAGACCATTTATTTGTGCCAATTTCTTGTTCTACTTGTTCTACAATTTTCCAACCAGATATATTTAAACCCTTGCTACGGATTTCTTTCAATAACTTGAGATTAGTGACAGGTGGTGGTTGTTTCCATTGCCATTTTCCTGTTAAGTATCCGGGAACTGCCCCTGTTACTAGTAGCAGTAATAAAAGTAACAGAACGCTGAAATAAGTAAAATACTTGTATTTAAAAAATTTAGATAAGGAAGTCATTGGTAAAATTTGCTATATTTACGCAAAATTTTACATGAAAAAATGACACTCTAGGTTCAGTAAAAGTAAGGCTTAATTGGAAAAAGCAGGGAGCGGGGGGCTAATTAATTCAAAATTCAAAATTCAAAATTCAAAATTAGAGAACCTGGGCAGGGAGCGGGGGAGACAAGGGAGACAAGGGGTAGGCTGTTGACTCTGTACTTTTTTTAGGGGTAAAAGTTCATGCAGTTTCTGTGTCTTCGTAATCAGGAGAAAATAATATTTTTCGTTTCGAGAGCGAAGACTGACCAAAAACCTGAAGAAACCATGCTTCAACATCAGCAAAGCTAATATTTAAAAGTGCATTTTTAACAACAGTAGTTGTTAAATCCATAGTCGATAGACATATGGTTAGTAGCATTTGACTGATTTCTTTAAATGGACAGCGAGCAGAAAATTGCTTGTATTTTCCAAAGAGTGATTCAATAACATCAGAAGTAGCCAAAAAAGTACCTTCATGCTTGATTTTGTTACATTGAACAGCTAGATAACCCAAAATATCTTGCTGAAGCTTCTGGAGACAATTATCATCATAATTATCTTGATTATTTGCGAAATGCACAAGAGAATCATGATTGATTCCTGATTGTTTAAGCTCAGTTTCGATACGGCGTGTTAGCAATACCATTTGATTCCATTTAATTAAATCTGATTGATAATCATTTAACCACCCCAACTTATCTCTGACTTTTTGATAAATCACTGTGGGGGCAATATCTGGAATCAGGCTAATTAGAGTTTCCACTGATGAGTTTAATAACTTAATTCCCCAATTAGTTAGCCTTTCAATATTAAAATAACGACATTGAGAACGCTGTGATGGCGGAGCTAAAAAAGATAATTCTGTTTGCTGTAATTGCTGCCTACATATGCTACACTTTTGGATAAATGATTGATATCTCTTATCTGATTCTAATTGATATTTTAATAGTAATGCCATTGCGTGAGTCACATCATGCGTATAAATTACCTCTGGATTATTTTCTTGATATAGCTTGATTCCACGCGCTAGGTCACTACTATTATCTGCAACGATTTGTCTTGGTACTCCCACCCTTTGGCTAATTTTATCTAATTGCTTTTCTATGATTTCTCCTTTGGTAGACTCCATTATTTCTATTGCTAGTATTTCTACGTCTTTATGTGATAATCCCCTCTTTTCCTCAATTACATTTGATAATAAGTATTCCTGTGACACCCCTAGCACAACTAAAGCTTTATGTTTTCCCAATGCTAAAGTAAAATCCACAATGTAAATCCAATCCCTGCGATACTCTTTTTCTCTTTTTAACTCATATATTGCTATTCTTCCTAACCATTTTCTAATACAGCTAAAGCTAGGAGTTGCCTGTGATTCACAATCATTAAATAATTCAAAAACTTTCTCTACACCTCTAAAACTAATCCCACTGTTGATTAACAAATGTATCGCTTGCTGAATTGTTTTTACATCATAATAGTGACCCTTAATCTTTAAGTCTGTTTCACCCATCTCCGATTCTATGTCGGCTGATTGGTTTTCGATTTCTGCTTTTTTTCGCTCTCCTCCTCCAACTTCAGTTTTTTTAACCTTGCTTCTGCCGCCATCGCACGCTTTTTCCACTTCTCTCTCGAATCCGTTAAGTCTCTCACTTTTATTTCTAAAGCTCTGATTTGCTTCTGTTTTACGACCGCCTTCTCTTTCCAGTTTTCTCTACCTTTCTTGAACAATCTCGCTAATCTACTCACTGGGCTTTTAAACTCTTGCATAGACTTTGACTTTGCTGGATTTTTCCGACACAATTATTGTATGAACTAATTCTGCCTTAAAACCGACAAAGTCAACAGCCTAGACAAGGGGGACAAGGAAGACAAGGAAGACAAGGAAGACGGGGAGACAAGGGAGACAAGGAAGACGGGGAGACAATTATATTTTTTTCCTAGTCCCCAGTCTCCAATCACTTGTTTACAGTATCAGGAGCAGAAAGCCCAGTGGCTTTAGTTCTGGGATGAATGCGATGCACCTTTAGGTGCAGTCGCTGTACCACTTATTCAAACTGTCTACTTTACTTTTACCTTAACCGTATGGTAAAGCTAAGATGCAATAAAAGGAGGTGATGAATAAGTGTTTTCTTTGACTTATGAATTTCGACTACAACCAACTAAGCAACAAATAGAGATTTTTCAAGACTGGCTAGAAATTAATCGTAAAGTCTATAATCATGCTCTTGCTGAACGCAAACATTGGTATAAATCGCGTTCATGTCAAATAAACGCTTGTTCATTGCATTCTGAGTACATAATCCCAGTAGACGCACCTCGTCCAACATATGCTAGTCAGTGCAAGTCACTAACTGCTGCAAAAAAGTTATACCCAGAGTTGAAACGGGTTCAGTCACAAGTATTGCAACAAACTCTAAAGCGGGTTGAAAGTGCTTTCACATCAATGTGGGAACGTAATTTTGGTTTCCCACGCTTTAAGAAGGTAGGACAACTACGCTCTTTCGTTTTCCCGCAACTTGGGAAAGAGTTTTTGAAATCTAAGGCTGTTAAGCTTCCTGTAATTGGCTGGGTTAAGTTTCGTCAATCACGAGATATTCCAACTGATGCAGCTATTAAACAAGCTCGAATTGTCAAACGGTCATCTGGTTGGTATGTGCTATTGACGTTGCAATGGGATGTGTCTGTACCTCAGCCTACGCCTCAACATGATGCGTTAGGTATTGATGTGGGATTAATGAGTTTTATCGCTGCCTCTAATGGTCTTTGTGTCAAACGCCCTAAGTTTTTTGTTGACCTTCAGCGCAAGCTTAAATTGCTGCAACAACGAGTAAGTCGCAAGAAATTAGGTTCAAACAATTGGCGCAAAGCTCAAATGAAAGTGGCAAAACTGTATGAACATATCACTAACACAAGAAAAGATTTTCACTGGAAAGTAGCACATCAACTCTGTGACCAAGCCAAAACAATATTTGTTGAAGATTTAAATTTGGTTGGGTTGTCTAGGGGGATGCTGGGTAAGCATTGTCTAGACGCTGGATGGGGTCAATTCTTTCAAATTCTTGAACAGTGTTGTTTTCAGCGTGGTATCTACTTTCAAAAAGTCGATAGTAGAAAAACAAGTCAAATTTGTCCTAACTGTCGAACAGAAACAGGAAAGAAAGATTTGTCAGAGCGTGTTCATGTTTGTGAAACTTGCGGATATACAACCGATAGAGATGTTGCATCCGCTCAAGTCGTCCTCCTTAGAGGGTGTGCAGCCGTAGGGCATACGGTCAAGATGCTTGATGAGGGTAAATTCAGTGGAATCCCAATGAGTCAAGAATCCCACGGCTTTAAATCAAAACGAGCTAATGCCTAGTTTTGATAGCCGTGGGAGTGTCAAGCTTCTATTTCTGGTTCAATTTCTGGGGGTGCTGAAAGATGTTGATCTAGCCAATTCAATAGAGGCACTAAGGAGAGTAACATCAGAGCGGAATAAAGATCGCCGCCCCAACTATCGTGTAACCATGTAAAAGCAGCGTTCTGACCAGTACCATGAAAAAAGCTGAGTAACGTGTTACGAATGATATTAGCGATTACACTAATGATCATCGCCAGTGATAAAAACCAAATTGTTACCCGACGAGAAGATAAAGCTCCTGTCCAATAGAGCAACATCAAACTGACGTAAATAGTGGTAAAGAGCATTTTTAACCCTGCACAATAGGGTGCTACTTCGACGATTTTGCCCCCAACATAAATGTTGATGCCATCGACAACTACTTCCATGCCAGATTGATTGAGGATAAAACCTGCTGTCGCAGCAATGAAGCTTTGCAGAGGAAATGTATAAGGGGCTATCAGGTAAGGTAGTGCGGTGGGAGTGGCAAGAAATACTAAGATGAGGGGAAATCCTTGTAGTCGTAACCCTGGCAAACCCTTAAACCACAGGCATAATGCTGCTAGTATTATGGGGAAGGAAAGATTTACCCACTCTGTTACACCACTTAAATAAAACACTCCTCCAATTACTAATAAAGCTATACCTAAAGGATGGTTTTTGTTGGGTAGCCTTTGCCACTGTTTTCGATGTTTCCAACTCAGATAACCTGCAAATGGCAAACCAATTAAACCATGACTGAAATATTCATGTTCGATACTAATAGTTTTGTGTAGCCAACCGTCTACCCAATGAAGTAAGACAGGGGCATACAGCAAGACTAACAGACTAAAAATTCCTATACCTAGTAATTGGGTTGTGTCTGGGTTTTTTATTTGTTGTTGAAGTGCCATAATTTTCAACAAGTGAGTTAATAATTTCTCAGTGTCCCTATGGTGCAGTAGGCATTTTTTAACCACAAAGACACTGAGATAAAGAAGAAATATTGTAACTTTTAATATATTACACTACTTCAGTAGTGGATGTAGATTTTGCTGCTAGTCCACTAATAACACTGGTGATAGTAGCTACAACCTCTCTAGCTTGACTATGGCTCAAGCCAGGGTACATTGGTAAGGATAATATTTGCTGGGCTAGTTTTTCGGCGTGGGGGAAGTCTCCATTTTGATAACCGAGGTTAGTAAATGCTGGTTGGAGATGACAAGGAATTGGGTAGTGAATACCAGTTTGAATACCTGCTGAAGTTAGTTCTGCTTGGAGTTGCTCACGGTCTATAGGGCAAGTATGATCAACTTTAATTACATAAAGATGATAAACATGACCGTCACCACTGTGGTTTTGTATGGGGATAATACCAGCAGAGGCTAAGGGTGCTAGTTCTAAATCATATTGTTGGGCTATGGTGAGGCGATCGCTATTCCACTCCGATAAATATGGTAATTTTTCTAATAAAATAGCTGCCTGTAATGTATCCAAACGGCTATTCGTACCCATTTCGATGTGAACATACTTTTGGGATGAGCCGTAATTTCGTAACCGCCTAGCTTTTTGCGCTATTTCTGCATCGCGGGTGAGTAGCATTCCCCCATCTCCCAATGCTCCTAAATTCTTACTGGGATAAAAACTAAAAGCTGCGGCTGTACCGACACCACCAGCTTGGTATCCTTCTCTGTGTGCTAGATGGGCTTGGGCTGCATCTTCAAAGATTAACACTTTGTAAGTATCAGCAAAATCTAATAGTTCCTTTGGTGATACCATTTGACCATACAAATGCACTGGAATAATGGCTTTAGTTTGGGGTGTAATGGCTTTGGCTGCCGCTTCTAAGTCAATTAAAGCTGTTTGCGGATCACAATCTACAAAGATGGGTTTTGCTCCCGCTTGTAAAACTCCAATGAGGGTAGCAACAAAAGTATTGACTGGTAAAATTACCTCATCTCCAGCCCCGATGTTACAGGCTTGCAAACCTAATGCGATCGCATCCGTTCCCGATGCTACACCTACTCCATATTCTACTCCTGACGCTTGAGCAAAAGCTATTTCAAATTCTGCTAATGCTTTTCCTAAAATAAAATCCCCCCGCTCTAATACACTCTCTATTGCCTGCTGGATTTGAGTTTGAATTAAATCATGTTGTAATTTCAAGTCTACAAACGGAATTATTCTCTTAGTCATTGATTTTTTAACCTCTCAAGTTTAGGTAGGTATAAGCTAGTTAAGTTGGGAACTCGGAGCAGAGGAAGCAGAGCGGAAAAAAATCTGCTCATCATCTTCTTTTTTGATTATTGGATAATTTATTGTTAGGACTTACGCAACTGGCATATTTTTGATGTAGGATGTGTGACGCTGCGAAAGTATGTGAACGTAGTCATGAGACTTATAGCTTCACGCATCAAAGATCAATTGTCACAATTGCGTAAGTCCTGATTGTCTGCAAGTCCCTAATTATAGAGATTACTTTATACTGAAATATATAGGACTTACGCAACTGGCATATTATTTAAACTCAGTTCGAGTTAAGACGATTTCGCTGTTAGTTACACGAAAGAATAGGAGTTTCAGGCAACGATAGAATCATGGTTTGAGCTTATCCCGAACTCAGGATACATTACTTAACATAAGTTGTTTTTTCCCAGCCGTTTTACTTGCAACCAAAAATTTGAGTTGAACCAGCCACAGCCACATTTCCCGCACATATAGGAATCCGATTTGATTTCTGAAAAATTCTAAGTATATGTAGGGGAGGTAAATTGCAATGTGGATTTTCCTCCTGCAATATTGCCGTTGTGTTAGGCGTAAGCCGTAACGCACCAAAATCCTGGGTGGTAGGTGTTGTACTCTCGCTGCTAACACACCCTACGTATTTACGTATCTGTTCAAAATTCAAGTAGGAATCCCATACCACAAAAATATATTCATTTACTTATTATTTCAATAATAGATATTATAAGAACTATCAATAGTTTCGGTTGTTAATTATTTCTCAAAATAGGATTTACTATAATTTGATACTTGCATTAGTTAATAATGCCTTGATAAGTAAATTTAGCCAGCATCATGCAGAAATAATCAAGTTAAAGCTTAACTAGATTAACTTGATCAACTGACTTTAGATTTACTTATCGATAACATTAAATAAGGCTTTTGATTGCATACATCTTGGAATCACTCATGAACAAACATCTGCTTGCTTCTTCTGGGGGAGTAATTTTCTTATGCTTATTTTCTGGGATTTTACCCGTTAAAGCCATCACTAATTCAGAGCTTAACGACCAAAAATTAGCTAACAATAAAGATAATATAAATAAAACTAATTCAGAGACAATTCTTGCTGATGAATTACTACTAACAGATAACACCTATCAGCAAGACTTATCCTCAGCACAACCACAACAAAACAATGCAGATACAAAATTAGACTCTGCAATTAATGCTGCACAACCTAAGCAAACATCAGACGCATTTGCACAAGTTACATCTGTATCTCAATTATCTGACGTACAACCCACTGACTGGGCGTTTCAAGCCTTGCAATCTCTAGTTGAGCGTTATGGTTGTATTGCAGGCTATCCAAATTTGACCTATCGTGGCAATCGTGCCATGACTCGCTACGAATTTGCGGCTGGTTTAAATGCTTGTTTAGACCGCATTAATGAATTGATAGCCACCGCAACTGCCGATTTAGTTAACAAAGAAGATTTAGCAACCTTGCAAAAACTGCAAGAACAATTTGCCGAGGAATTGGCAACATTAAGAGGTCGAGTAGATGCCCTAGAAGGCCGAACTACACAACTAGAAGCCAATCAGTTTTCTACTACTACTAAACTTAATGGAGAAGTAATTATTGCTGCTCTTGCTGCTACTGGTGGCGCGTCTGGGAGAAGTGACCCCAGCCCCATCTTAGTAAATCGAGTGCGGTTAAATCTGACTACTAGCTTCACAGGGAAAGATTTATTGATTACCGGTTTACAAGCCCACAATTTTTTGGGTGGAGCAACTGGTGAAGGTAGCTTACAAAATAGTTTAGGATTATCTTCTGATTTACTCAGTGCTAGTAGTGCGCGTACTAGTTTTGAGCCACAGTTTCCAGGAATTAACGTCAAGGATTTGTCAAGTGTTGGGGCAAATAATCTTGAAATTTATAAATTGCTCTATATCTTCCCCGTTAGCAAGAAATTAACTTTGTTTGCGGGGACTGCGGCCGAAACATCCGATGCTTTTCCAGCAATTACACCTTTTTATGGTGAAGGACAAGAATCTATTTCTCGTTTTGGCGGGTTAAATCCTGTGTTACGCGTCTCTGGGGGAACTTCTGGTTCTGGTTTAGCATCGGCGGCAGGATTTATTTACAGTATTGCCCCGAATCTCGATTTTAGAGCTTTATATGGTAGCGTCAATGCCAATCTCCCAGAAAAATCTCCTAATGAAGTAGCTCCAGGCGTTTCTACTACACCATTAGGTGGAGGATTATTTAGTGGTAGTAGTGTGATTGCTGCTCAGTTAACCTTCAAACCTAGTCGTGATTTAGATATTGGTTTAAATTACGCTCATAGCTATCACGAAATCAATATCTTAGGTACAGGCTTAATTAGAAATGATATCGGTGCTTTAGCGGGTGTGCCATTGGGAACACCAGTCCAACTTAATTCTGTTGGGGGGACGGTGACATGGCGATTTTCTCCCCAAATAGCCTTATCTGGTTATGGTGCAGCGTTATTTGTGGATGATTCCTCAAATAGTGTAAACGCTTCCACTAACTTTACTAGTTGGATGGTAGGGGTTCATTTTAACGATTTATTTCAAGAAGGGAATGCGGCGGGGATTCTTTTTGGTCAACCACTCCACCGTGTTGATGCTAGTGGTGGAGCTTCACTCACCCCAGAAGGTGAAAATCGGGCTACTCCTTACCATTTAGAAGCCTATTACCGCCTGAAAGTTAGCGATAATGTCAGTATTACCCCAGGGGCGTTTGTTTTATTTAACCCAGAAGGCAACAGCAATAATGACACTACTACTGTAGGGGTATTGCGTACAACTTTCACTTTTTAACAATACATGGATGAGATCCTATCTCATCTATGTTGTAGCAACAGCGATCGCCTGCTTAAAGCTATGATTAGTCAAATGTCCACCGTCAAAAGCCTCAGTTTCAAACTTGACTATTGACTGTTGACTACTGACTGTTGACTATCTACTTTTATGAGTATTGTATTCAGGGATCTGCTGAAAAAGGTAGGCAGTGGCAATCATACAAGCGAGAGTTTAACTCGTGCAGAAGCAGCCACCGCCACTAAAATGATGTTATTGGGCGAAGCTACACCAGCCCAAATTGGTGCGTTTTTGATTGCCCACCGCATTAAACGTCCCACAGGAGAAGAATTAGCGGGGATGTTAGATGCTTATGAGGAATTGGGGCCGAAACTGTCGGTAATTACCTCTACACGTCCGGTTATAGTATTGGGTCAACCTTATGATGGCAGAACCAGAACAGCACCCATTAGTCCGATTACAGCCCTGATACTTGCTACAGTAGGTCAACCAGTCATTATGCACGGTGGCGATCGCCTGCCGACTAAATACGGTTTACCATTAATAGAGATTTGGCAGGGTTTAGGAGTAGATTGGACTGGTTTATCACTAGCAAATACCCAAACTGTCTTAGAAAAAACTGGCATCGGCTTTGTTTACACCCCACAGCATTTTCCCTTAACTAATAGTCTTTGGGAATACCGTGATCAATTAGGTAAACGCCCACCATTTGCCACAATGGAATTAATTTGGTGTCCCTATGCTGGCGATGCTCACGTTATAGCGGGGTTTGTTCATCCACCCACAGAGGGGATGTTTCAGACAGCCTTGGAATTACGAGGAGTGACAAATTTTACCTTAATTAAGGGACTAGAAGGGAGTTGTGATTTACCACGCGATCGCACTGCCATTATCGCCTTATCTCAAGCACCCCAAACCATAGAAAGATTGCTTTTATCTCCCCATGATTACGGTTTTACTACTAAAAATGTACCTCTAAACAGTACGGAAGAATTGCTAGCCCAGATGCAGGAAGTATTAGCCGGAAAACCCAGCGAACTCATGCAAACAGCCCTATGGAATGGAGGATTTTACCTCTGGCGCAGTGGAATTTGTAGCGATATGTCAGCAGGTATAGCCAAAGCCAAAGAATTATTAACCACTGGCGCAGTTGCTAAAAAATTACAGGAATTAGGGAATTGGGAATAGGGAATGGGGAATGGGGAATGGGGAATGGGGAATGGGGAATGGGGAGACAAGGGGGACAAGGTAGACAAGGGGGACAAGGTAGACAAGGGGGACAAGGTAGACAAGGGGGACAAGGTAGAAATATTTACGCCAATGCCCAATGCCCAATGCCCAATGCCCAATGCCCAATGCCCAATGCCCCATTCCCTATTCATTCAACAATCCTAAAAATCGACGAATCAGCCCGATAGTGACGGCAGGTAATTCTAATTGTGGTGTTAAACCTACGTCTTCTAGAGGTTGAAAAACGCGGATGGCTTGGGGATTTTTCTCTGCTAGGCGACGGCCTATATCTGGCCCGGTAAATTGGGACTTTTGACCCCACATAATGGCGGTAGGAGTGAGCAATTGTTGAATATATAGTGATAAATCAAAACACAAATCACCCCTGACAAAAGATAAGGCTGCATACTCAGCATTTTGTTGCTGGGCTGATTTGAGATAGGCTTCTACAATCTCTTCATAAATGCGGTTAGGTTGGGCAAATTGTCGCTGTTCTAGGAAACTGCGAATACCTCCGCCAGTAGCGATCCCCGTACTGTATAACAAACGATCAACAATCGGAACACTGACAATTTGAGCAAATAAACTGCGAGAATAATCTTCGCCAAAATCAGAAAGTCCCGCAGGTGTGACCAGAATTAAAGATTTAAATAAATGGGGATGAGTAATTGCCACTCGAATTGTAAACGCTGCCGTGAGGGAAGAAGCGATCGCTGTAACTGGAGTTGTACAAGTCTGCTCCAAAAACTCCCGAATAGTCTTTAAATAATCATCAATCTTGTAATTTCTAGCCGGATGCTCAGATTCACCCCACCCGATTAAATCAGGAGCGAGAATCCGATATTCCGCCGCAAAAGCTGGATAAACTTTTGACCATTCATAGGCAGAAGATCCCCCACCAAAGCCATGCAGAAACACTAAGGTTTCTTGTTCTGATGCTGGGGTTGTATTATCTTGCCAAAGTGAACCAGTAGCTGTGTAGTAGACCATTTTACCCAGCGACGTAATTATAGAGCGTTGCTCAAATCCCTGTGGTTTCAACATAGTTTTCGTTAGTTAATAGTCAATAATTACTTGATGAGTGATGACCTATTCCCAACTATTATCAGTGAAGTCATCATCTAGAAACCTCTGGCCAGCGTCAGATTAAGTAGATGTGAAATCACTATGTTACTTGTAAAGATTCAGTAATTTTTTTTTTCTGTATAAAACTAGATTTTGGCTGTAATTACTATATCGTCAGGTTTCCTTAGATTTTATTTTAGTAGCGAGTATCACTTAGATCATACTTCGGGCTAAGTTTTTTGTGATAGTCTACAGAAAACTTACGGAGATTTTTGTGCTTCTTACCTGTTAGATAGTCCAAATATTCTCCGAGGGGGCTGTAAATCATCAGCATGAAAATGCAGAAAAATATTTGTTGGTGTATTTACTTGTTTGGTGGTTCTCTGGTTAATGATAAGGCGGGGTATTGTGGGCAAGCAGGCGACTCTTCAATCAGATCAAGTACCGAGATTTGAAAATCCTACATTTGCACTTGATAAATTGGGTGTGGAGAATCAAATCATAGCTTCAGTTAGGCGTGGCCAACTAGAAGAAGCTCCTCAAAGCATTGATCTTGATGTACCTACGTGTATATCTCTGAGTTTGGAAGAGTTGAAATGTTTTGAAGTAGTAGAGCATCAGTATGAGCAATGGGGTGTGAGTTTTCACAATTGCCTAGCCATACAACCATCAAATCCAGCCTTTCCCACCAAATCAGGGATGACTGTATTAATGGGTTCACCGAAGAATGGATTTTTAGAAGCCAGCTTTTTACATCCGGTGAATTGGGTAAGTGCCTGTGTCACAAGTTCACAGCGACTAGTGTTGTCTGCCTACAATGGCGATCGCCAACTATTATCTCAAAATATTCTACCAGGCCCGAATCTAGCTAATTCTGATTCATCCTTATCTCCTAATCTTTTATTATCCGTAGCTGCTAAAAACATTCGCCACATTACCTTCTGTGCGTTTGATGGTCAATTTACCATTGATGAATTTCGTTTTTGTATTTAATTATCAACATAATTAAGGGCTACTTACCTGAAACTTGAAAAAATCAGTAATAAAACCTAAGTGTGCTACTTCAGTCTGGATATGCTTGTAGAGTAATATTGATATTCGATTTATCTGACTGAGTAAGAGAAAAGTGGCAAGGGTGAAAAATACTGGAAATTTCACCTTTGACTAAAATTTTCACTTTTCCATACTTAGTGGAATATATGTATATAGTGTAGATATTTTGTGTAAGTAGGTAGGTAAACACTGTGGCAAAGGCTGTATCTTCTTGGCAGCAATTGATCAACCAGATACCCGACTGGCTGCTTCCAGAGTTTAAAACCAAAGCCACCAAGCAACGAATTATTCAGCGTTTCTCAGAGCCAGGAGCAATTCTAGGCTTGCTAACGTTACTTGTGGGTATGCTGTTGTGGAACTGGAAATTATTATTGGCACTGGTAGTTGGCATTACTGTGATGTTAGTTGTCTACTCCATGCGAAAGTGGAATTGGCAAGCGCATTGGGGAGAAATTAAAAAGTTTTTCCACAGTCCCAACCGTCAACTAGTCTTAGCAGTTAGCAGTGGTGGTATTGCTACTCTCAGTACATATATGGCCGCAGCAATTTGGGCGGACTCAACTAGCCCCTGGATAGCGACTGGGGCTATTGTCCAGGGGTTAGGGACGTTATTAACTTTAATTTTATTAGTTTGGCAAATAGTCAACTTTTACAGCCATCACGAACAAGATAGCTTTGAGAAGTTATTACTTGATCTAACTGAACAAGACCCAATTAAGCGTTTAATTGCTGTGCGTCGGTTAACTAAAATAGTCCAGCGTCAACAAATTGACCCTACATTAGAGCAAGATGTAGTGCGATGTTTACATCTTTTGTTGAGTCGGGAGGAAGAAGCCGCAATTCAAGAAGCAGCTTTTGAAAGTTTACAAGCTTTGGAGCGATCGCAGTTAGCATCCACTCCTTTACCAAATCTTATGCCTTTAGCTGCTAAATTCAAGGAACGCGCTTCTATTTAGGGGGCAGGGGGCAGGGGGCAGGGGGCAGAGGGAGACAAGGGAGACAAGGGAGACAGGGGGCAGGGGGAGTAGAACTCCTGAATTTTGTAGGCGCAAGCCTTCCCGCAGGGTATTTTGAATTTTGAATTTTGAATTGATATGCCCAATGCCCGATAATTCACCCCTGATAAAGTCTACCGTTACGTACTTGTATCACTGCCTTATTGCACCGACGTACTAGTTGTTCATCATGGGTAGTGACGATGACTGTCGCCCCAAAGGAATTTAATTTTTGCAGAATTTGCATCACCTGCCAGGAGTTATCAGGATCAAGATTACCTGTGGGTTCATCAGCTAAAAGTAAAGGAGGTGTACCTACAATTGCCCGTGCAATACTAACTCGTTGTTGTTCTCCCCCTGAAAGTTGATGAGGAAAACAATCAGCTTTAGAAAGTAAACCCACTAGTTTTAATGTAGGTTCTAAACGTCTTTGAATTTCTTTGCGGGTGTAGCCTTGGGCTTGTAAGACGAAAGTCACATTTTCTGCTACTGTGCGCTGGGGAATGAGTTTATAGTCTTGAAATACGATGCCAATGCGTCGCCGTAATAATGATAAGCGATCGCCCCGTAACCCAGAAATATTACATTCACCAACAATTACTTCTCCCTGTGTCGGTAATTCTTCACCATACAGCAGCTTTAAAAGTGTTGACTTCCCAGAACCACTAGGCCCTGTAATAAACAGAAATTCTTTCTTTTTCACCTCTAGGTTGACATCTAATAAAGCATGACAACCATTACTGTAAGTTTTAGTCACAGCACGTAGCTGCACCATGTTATCAATAATGCTATCCTGCTTTTGCTGTTGCTGATTGTTATCTTGTGTAGTTGTAACTGGTTGCGTTAATACGGGCATTGCTAAATAGAAAATAGGAAGTGGGAAGTTGAGAAGTGAAATCAGTTATCAGTTATCAGTGAACAGTTATCAGGACTGTCCAATGTGTATTGTTGACTAAAAACAATGATTCCCAGGAAATACCTAGGAATCACAAGTCTGACAGTGAAAATTTGTAATTTTTTGCACCCTGGAACTTTAGCCAAGTTGAATGTTCAAGTTTCAAGTCGCATTTTTGGCTGTGAAGCGATAAATAAAGGCTTTTACCGCGAACTTGGGTAAAGCCAACATCCGTCGCCAACGCCAGGGTTCTTGATAAAGTCGATACAACCATTCCAAATTGTTATTACCCAGCCAGGATGGCGCACGAGATTTTGTCCCTGCCCAAATATCAAAACTGCCACCGACACCCACCCAAATGGCTTGGGGACACAAATGACGATTTTGAGCAATCCATAATTCTTGACGTGGTACACCCAAACCTACCAAAATTAATTGCGGTTGCAATTGAGCTAAAGTTTGTTGTAGTTGTTGTTCCTCTTGGGCAGTATGGTAGCCAGAATGAGTACCAGCTATCTGCAAACCGGGATTTTGCTGCTGCCAAAACTCTGCTGCCTTAGCTGCTACTCCTGGTGCGCCACCGTAGAAAAATATTGTTTTGTCTGTCCGTTGTTGCCCAATGGCACGCAACAGAGTTTCTGCTAGTTCAATACCTGGACAACGGTTGATTTTTTGCCACAGTAGCCATCTTAAATAGAGAACTACTCCTGCACCATCTGGAATCACTAATTCTGCATTTTGAATGATTTGAGCCAAAGCAGGATTTTGCTGTGCTTGCATCGTCATTTCTGCATTCAGGGTAATGACATGAGTTCCTTGGTTGTTTTGCCAGCACTCTAGCAACCACCCTGGATAGTCATTCATGACATGAACAGGTATTCCCAACACCGAAAACACTTTAGGAGCTTGAAACATAGCATTTCTCTTAATTAGTCTCACACCAGATGATCTAGAACGATAGTTTATCAAATTTTTTAATAGGGTGTGTCTGAATTTGGATTCAAAGTCAAACTCAGTAAACCAATGCACTAGAGATTTTTTTAGCCTATTTTCGGTGATAAAAACAGCTTATAGTTCATCAGCAGAATTTTATCATCGATTTTTGATAAATTCTTAGCAGGATCACCTGATTTTTCCCAATCAACAGGCTAGCATCGTAACAGACTAAAGACGCAATAGTTCAGGCGTTCAAATAGACTATTAGGTAAAAATTCTATATTTATCTGTAAACACAATTATTTACACTGCATCTATTAAGTCTTTTTAGTAAACTCAGTTTTACAGTTAAGGTAGCGTCATGGATAGAAGTTGACTATGAAGAAAATTCGGATTGGCCTGATTGAAGATCACGAGCTTACCCGTGTAGGTATTCGCACAGCTTTGCTGCAAAAAGAAGAAATTGAAATTGTGGGAGAGGCTGCTAATGCTGTAGACGGATTGAAGATGTTAACAATGTTACAGCCAGATATTGCCATTATAGATATTGGACTACCTGATAAAGATGGTATTGAACTAACACGGGAGTTCAAAGCTACTGGTAATGGAGAAGAACTAGAGACGAAAATCGTGATCTTAACACTTCAAGATAATAAAGAAGCAGTGTTAGCAGCTTTTGGGGCTGGGGCTAGGCTGTTGACTTTGTTGAAATTTGGGCGGTTTTTAGTAATTTTGTACGCGATGTTTAATTTGTGCCTCAAAGCCTTCTCAAAACACAGTTTCAGCCATCGTAACTACGCACATTTTTTGCATGGACAAAATCCCAAAAAAGGTACAGAGTCAACAGCCTAGGCTGGGGCTGATTCCTATTGTATGAAAGATATTAAGTTTGATAATTTGTTAGAAGCGGTGAGAGTAACTTACAATGGCAACGCTTGGATTGATCCGGCGATCGCTCGCATTGTATTACAACAAGCACAACATAATCCTTCCCAGATAGAGAATGCCCCAGCAGATCGTAAATATCTACTCTCAAACCCAGACTCCCCAGAGCAACAGGAAAATCTTGATTCATACACCCTCACAGAACGAGAATTAGAAGTCTTACAATTAATCGTCGAGGGTTGTAGCAATGCAGTCATCGCCGAACGTCTTTACATTACAGTCGGGACTGTGAAAACTCACGTCCGCAATATTTTAAATAAACTCTGCGCTGATGACCGTACCCAAGCTGCTGTCCGTGCTTTACGTTCTGGATTAGTCGGTTGAAGTGATCTGCTGAATTTTCGCAAATTTCACCACCGACAAATTCCATCCTAGGGTACACAATATAAAGAGTAAAGTTATACTCGTATAAATAAATTCTTTTCCTGAAAAAATTTTTTCAGGGAGTTTTTAGGTGGTGGGATGAATATTTTATGCTCTTGCCACAGATTGACCCGTAAATAAAAGTCAAATATGACCCAAATCGAGGGAGAAAGACTTAAGCTCATGGTCGTAGACGATGAGCCAGATAACTTAGATTTACTCTACCGCACTTTCAGACGAGATTTTCAAGTATACAAGGCCAATAATGCTCGTAAAGCATTAGGGATTCTGGAACAAGAAGGAGAAATGGCCGTCATTATCTCCGATCAACGAATGCCAGAAATGAACGGTACGGAATTTCTCAGTCACACAGTAGAGCGATTTCCTGACACCATTCGGATTTTACTGACTGGTTTTACAGATGTGGAAGATTTGGTAGATGCCATTAACTCTGGTCAGGTATTTAAGTACATTACCAAACCTTGGAATCCAGAACGGTTAAAGGCTCTAGTTGAGCAGGCTAGTGATACATATCGCCTACTGAAAAAGCGTACTCGAGAGTTAAGTCGAGCTTTACGACGAGAATCTTTATTTAATGCTGTGACCACGGCAATTCGAGAGTCATTAGACTATGAGAGTATGCTACAAAAGATTGTCGCCACGATTGGACAAACTTTTGATGCTACTTGTTGTCTGCTGCAACCAGTAGAAGCGGATCTCCTATTACCAAACCGATTTTCTTATCAAAATCCCGCATTCCATAGCCCTGATGATGCTTTTGACCCCAGTGTTTTAATTCAAAAGGTTCTAGCGACCCATCAATGTCAAATTTCTCAACAGGTATATGAGGATAAACCGTGTAACTACTTAGTTGTCCCCCTATCCTACCAGCAAGACTTGTTGGCAGTTCTGGCTTTATACCAATGGGATCACGATGACCCTTGGCATGAGGAAGAAATTCAACTCATTACAGGTGTAGCGGAACAAGCGGCTTTAGCTCTTTCCCAAGCCAAACTTTACCAACGTCTTCACGAAAAACAAGAGCAAATTAAAGCGGAGTTAGAAGTTGCTCGCCAAATTCAAAACAATCTACTCCGCCAAACTCTCCCTGAGATGAAAGGCGCGAAGTTACAAGCTTGCTGCTACCCTGCGCGAGAAGTTGGCGGTGATTTTTTTGAAGTTTTTGTCCACCCCAAAGGAGACTTATGGTTAGCGGTGGGAGATGTTTCTGGAAAGGGTGTACCAGCTGCTTTATTTATGGCTAGTGCTATTTCTGTGTTGCGTCGGGAATTATCTCAGGAAACACCTGCTGATCCGAATGTAGTTATACATAATCTTAATCATGCTTTATGTAATGACTTAATTAGTAACAATTGCTTTATTACTCTTGTGTTAGCTTGTTTTACTCCGGCTACTAGAGATTTAGTCTATGCCAATGCGGGACACATTTATCCAATGGTTTGGTCACAGCAAGCTAAACAAGCACAAGAACCAAACTACCTCAAAGTCCGAGGCATTCCTTTAGGAATATTACCTCAATGGCAAGCTCAGTCAGGCCGCTTAGTTCTCAACTCTGGGGACATATTACTGCTTGCTAGTGATGGAATTACGGAAGCAATGGTATCAAACAATGTGTTATCTTCAGTAAAAACCGATGATGGCGTTCTGCCAGCAAGTCGTTCTATGCTGAAACAGGATGGTCTGTGGCAAATATTACAAGACGAAGTACAACCACTGTCTTTGAACCATTTACTAGCTCGCATCCAGGCAGATAACCCCGTGCAAGAAGATGATCAAACTATACTATCTCTGGAGGTTTTATAAGTAATGAAAAGTGAGCTGCACGTACCAAGTGACTTAAATTATTTAAATATCGTCGAAAACTGGTTACTGGGATGCTTAAAAATCCAATTGGGTGAATCTGTTGATTGGTCAAGACAGTCTAGTCGTTTGCGTCTAGCTTTGGTCGAAGCCTACTCCAATGTGGTTCGTCATGCTCACAAGGAGCAATCTAGTATACCTATTTTGCTGCGTTTGGAACTTAAGGAGCGAGATATTTCTCTAGAGGTTTGGGACTATGGTTCGGGCTTTGATTTGTCTACTTATTTTCCACCTAATCCTGTCGATAAGCAAGAAGGTGGCTATGGGTGGCTGATTATGAATCGTTTGATGGATAAAGTGGAATATCAGTTAAAGGTTGATGGGGCTAACTGTCTAAAATTAGAAGCGACTATCCCGGAACTCGCTAATAGTCATTAGTCTACACAGCTTGATTCTTAACCCTTAGACATTGACCGAATTTGATTATGCGTTGCCCAGAACCCTTGATAGGTACAATTAAGACATTGTACCTATCTGATTTTTTATTGAGAAATCTTAATTAGCCAAGTTATTTTTCAGGGCGTAAAGCCACTAACTCTTGAGGTGATGCTAGGAGTTTAATTGTAGCGTTAAGAATTTTTTGGTTTTGGTTGAGAACAAACACCCACAAGACATTGATGCTACACCAAGAAGTCTGTGCTTTACCCCGAACTTGTATTTGAATATAGCCATCTTCTGAGGTTTCAGCTATACCCTGATGAGGCTCGGCTTTAATGTCTTGGGCTTCTTTTTGTAGATAACGAGCGATCGCATCTACTCCCACAATACCAGATTCAAAGGGTGGATACATCACACCATCAGGGGCAAATAAAGCAGCTGTTGCTGTAAAGTTGCCAGCGTTTAAAGTTGTAAAATAGTCTATGATTGTAGACTCTGTAATTCCTGGAATCTCAAGAGCAGTTGTTTTCGCACCAGATAAATATTCAGCCGTTTTCATAAAAAGTACCTAGAATGATCATCGCTGAACATTAATTAAAATCAAAAAACAGAGATCAGAAAACTGCTATTGGAGCGTATTACCTCATCCATAAATCTCACCTAAGAAAGAATTTGTTCCCAAACTAGAGCTTGGGAACTAAAACGGGTGTGACATTGAGGTTGAGAAGAGATGGAAAGTTGACGTGTTGCGTAACAATTGATTGGTTGAAGTAGACTGCGAATCAGTTGGAGGTTGGCATCACTCTGGTAGTTTTACCTCCTGGTTTACATTTTGCATTATTTATTTACAAATCGCCAATAAAATTTACAAATGATGGCGGTAAGAAATATTGAACCCAAGCCTTGATAGAGTTAGGTATAATCGACAAACGCCCATGTTGGCAAAATTTGGTTATACGAATGGACTACTATTCCGTAGTTAGCAGCAGTGTGGTAAAGGAAAAAGCCAAAGAGTTGGGTTTTCACACAGTTGGGATTGCTGCTGTAGATAGGGGAAAAAATACAGAAGCCGAGAGGCTGCAAGCATGGCTGACAATGGGTTATCACGCTGATATGGAGTGGATGAATAACCCCAAGCGTCAAGATGTAACTTTAGTCATGCCAGAGGCGCGATCACTTGTTTGTGTGGCACTCAATTACTACACCCCACATCAACATCCTGAAGGGGAAGAATACGCCAAAATCTCCCGTTATGGGTGGGGGAGAGATTATCACAAGGTAATGCACAAGCAACTCAAAGCTTTAACTACTTGGTTACAATCCCTAGATCCAGGCATTCAAGCTCGTTACTATGCTGATACAGGCCCGATTCAAGATAAAGTATGGGCGCAACGTGCGGGGATTGGTTGGATTGCCAAAAATGGCAATGTGATTACTAGAGAGTATGGCTCTTGGGTATTTTTGGGTGAAGTGTTGACAAATATTGAACTAGAAAGCGATCGCCCCCATACAGAACATTGTGGTAGCTGCACACGTTGTCTAGAGGCTTGTCCTACTGGGGCAATTACCCAGCCTTTTGTAGTAGATGCTAATCGCTGCATAGCTTATCATACCATTGAGAACCGCGCTGAAAAATTACCAGAGGCGATCGCATCTCATATGCAAGGTTGGGTAGCCGGTTGTGATATCTGCCAAGATGTTTGTCCTTGGAATCAGCGTTTTGCTCAAACCACAGATGTGGTAGAATTTCAACCTTATCCTGCAAATATTGCGCCGAAACTGATAGAATTAGCGCAAATCTCAAAAGAGGAGTGGGAGAGAAGATTTCCGGCATCAGCGTTGCGGCGGATTAAGCCAGAAATGTTAAGACGGAATGCCCGTGCTAATCTTGACGCATCCAGGCAATGTCATGACACAGAAAGTGATTATCTTTGATTTCGATGGTACGATAGCAGATACTGTAGATGCACTTGTAACTATTGCCAATCGGTTAGCTATAGAGTTCGGTTATATCCAAATTACTCCAGAACAACTAACCCTCCTCAAAAATTTATCATCAAGAGAAATTATTAAATATTCAGGAGTTTCTTTGTTAAAAATACCTTTTCTGGTGAAAAAGGTAAAAGCAGAATTGAAAAATAAAATCCAGGAATTGAAACCTATTTCTGGCATGAGAGAATGTTTATTAGAACTAAAAAATCATGGCTATCAGCTAGGAATTATTACATCTAACTCCAAAGATAACGTTACAGCTTTTCTCAAGGTTAATGAATTAGATAATTTATTTGAGTTCATCTATTCAGGAGTAACAATTTTCGGTAAAACGACAATTATTAACAATGTCCTCAAACAGAAACAACTCAAACCTCAAACAGTGATTTATGTAGGTGATGAAACCAGAGATATTGAAGCATCGAAAAAAGCTAATATTAAAGTAATTGCCGTCACCTGGGGTTTTAATTCCGCCGAAATTTTATCTCAACAAAACCCGGATTTTTTAATTCATCAACCTAGTGAATTATTGCCAGCTATCAAATTTCTTGACTCATAGCTCAAATCACAATTAATCGTTGATGCGTGACTACATAAAAAATATTCCATTTGGGTAAGTCCTAATATAATTAATTACGAATTACGAATTACGAATTACGAATTATTGATTGGGATCGCTAAACTGAGGATTATGAATAAATGTCTCATCTGTTAAACTTCTCAAGAAAGCTATGAGGTCGCTTTTTTGGGCTTCAGTTAACTGAAAACCATTGATAAATTCACTTTTCCAAGGGTTTTTGCTCCCTACTCCAGCCAACTCACCTGTATGAATAGTTCTACCGCCTGCTTGGTAGTGGTCAATCACTGCTTCCAGAGTGGGGATAGTACCATCGTGCATATAGGGAGCAGTTAGAGCAATATTTCGGAGAGTGGGAGCTTTAAAACGTCCCATATCAGAGGGTTTGGTAGTAATTTCATAAACCCCAGTATTATTTGGTGGGTAAGCTCCTTGACCATCAATATTGTAAAGCCCAGTGTTGTGAAAAGCGATTTCTACAAAAGCCAGGCGATCGTGCATTACGGAATCACTAAAATTAATCCCACCATGACAATGAAAACATTCCAGATTTTCACTGTTAAATAATTGCTCCCCTCGTTTAGCGGCTGGGGAAATAGCATTAGCATCACCGCCGAAACGATAACGGTCATAGGGAGAATTGACGGAAATTAAAGTCCGTTCAAAAGCTGCTATAGCTTTCGTGAGATTACTTAAGCTAATTGCATCTTGATTATCGCCAAAAGCGGCTGCAAACATCCGGCGATATTTCTGATCATCCCGCAGCATTGTTAATATTTGTTGTTCCCGTCCTACCATACCCATTTCTACGGGATGTTCCCCAAACATTGGTACTAAAGCTTGACTTTCCAGCTTGGTCATGAAAGGATTAGCCCAAGTCAGTACCGAGTTGTAGCCGATATTAGCCAGACTCATCGAATTACGTGGGTGTTTTTCGCCAGTTGCACCTATCCCTACTGGTTTACCATCGGTAAAAGCTAAAGACTGGATATGGCAAGACGCACAAGAAAAATCACCTGTAATTGATAAACGCTTTTCGTAGAATAAATGCCGTCCTAACTCTACCTTGTGAGAACTCATTGGGTTATCTGCTGGGACAACTGGCTTGGGCATCCAAGTAGGGAGATTCCAATCATATTCTGAAGTTGAGGATGCGCCAAAAGCTGCACTCAATCCCATTGAGAGACAAAGCGACAACAGACAAATTATAGCCAAGGTAAACCAACGAGTTAATCTCATCAAAGGCAAAAGTAAGTATAACAGGGTAAATAATTAAAGGTTTGTAGTGAGAACTTTAGTTCTCTCTCCGTTCTCTCCGTTCGCGGAGCGTGTCGTAGACAGAGGCTACCCCAACGCATAGCGTTTCGTAGACAGATGCTCCGCGTTCGCGCAGCGTCCCGCAGGGAACAAAAAAGGACTAAAGTCCTTACTACGAACTGAATGCTATTATTTTTACATTACTTAACATAGTTTTCATGCGTTCTGGTGTAGGCAGTTCATGCCGACTACTTAAAAAGGTAAAAGAAAGAATGAACTGGGAAAGATATAATTTCCCATTCCCAATGCCCTACTTTACTATTACTCAACTTTGAAAAATTTCTGTTGTGAAGTTGGTTTATTACCAAAGGGTATACCTAAGTTAGTCATAATACCATTGCAGTCAGGGTCATTGGGGGATGACATACAACCTTGGGGGGTATTTGGTTGGTTGACTGTTAAATTAGTATTAGCTACTAATGCGGCTAAGTCTGCAACAACTGTATTTTTGTTGGGGTCAAATTTAGTCAGGACAACCTTGACAGTATTGGGATTTTTACAAGATGAGGGTTTCTGAGTATCTCCGCTAGCTTCGCAACCTGTGCTACCCAAGTGGATGGGGAAACCTTGCGCTTGATGATTGGGTTCACCGTGTTTCGCACCTGCGCTGGAAGTGTGTCTATGGTTCTCTAGATCAATCCGCGCAAATTTGTAACCAAACCGCCAATTCCACCAGAGGGATGTTAAATTTAACGGTGATGGGGCAATAACTGCATCTTCATGATTGAGATTGAAGGGGACACCCAAGGTAAATTGCAGTCCTTGATACTGTCCTTTAGGTACTGTACCAATCACTTGATTACGTGTTTCTACTGTGCCGTTACTACAAGCACCGGATTTGTTTTCAAAGTCTAGCAAGGCTAAGTTTTGGTATTGCCATTTACCATCTTGGGTTAAGGTGAGGGGTACAGTTTTGCCATTACTATCGATTAACGCTACATCATATACATAAAAGCGAAAGTCAGATATAGTAACTTTTTTAGCTGGCTTTCCTAAAGTGTAAGTTTTACCACATTCAAAAGGCTGCTTACCAACTTTACTATTAAATTTAATTGTGACTGCTTGAGTTTCAGTAGTAGAAGCTGAACTGAGGGTATAATTTCCCAGAACTGCGGCGCAGGGAATTGTTACCGCTATGAACGCCACTAATTTTGCTGGCAACTGCATCACTTTACCTGTGCATTAATTAAGATTTCTCCCAATTTTCAGTATATGGATGAGTTGCTGTCAAATGACTGGCTGTCAAAGTTGATAGGGTGGGAATGGGGCATGGGGCATGGGGCATTGGGCATTGGGCATGGGTTGAAGTCTGACGGGTTGTCTTTTGACGACATGAGGAATGAACAGCAGAATAAAGAGTGGTGATTAGTAATTGCGTTAGCGGAAGCGGGGCGTTTAGCCCATTGCGTAAAGCCTGCGGCATAGCTGTGCTTAGAGCGTAGCGGGACATTAGTCAATTGCGAATTACGAATTGCTTAATGTCGGTTTTTGTTCTCCTCACACAATTAAGATGATCTCATGAGTCGCTTTTATCGATTCATCTGGGTTTTTAGTATTGTTTTGCTCTTGTTTACTTCGCCTGCACAGGCATTATCTACGGTTAAAGAAGAAGCTACGGCAGGGGTATTTCTCCAGTCAGGGATAGAGAAACTGTTGCAGGGAAGTTATCAGGAAGCAATTCCTGATTTTACGGCGGCTATAGGCTTAAAAAAGAATTTTGCGGCAGCTTATAGCGATCGCTGTTTAGCTTATCTAGAATTAGCGGATTACAAAAATGCGATCGCTGATTGTAATCAAGCTGTTCGTTTTACCCCCGACAATCTGGAAGCATATCTAAATCGGGGTCTAGCATACTACAGATTAGGGAAATATCAGCAAGCGATCGCGGATGATAATCGTGTCATCGCTCTCAAACCTGATGATTCTAGAGCTTATTACAATCGGGGTATAGCTCGTGCGATGTTGGGCAATTATCAAAAAGCTATCTCAGATTATGATTTGGCGTTGCAAAATATCTCCTCAAGTTCTCCTTTAGGTGCAGCTGATATCTACAATGATCGGGGACTGGCTTGGTTTGAGTTATCGGATTTGTCCGAGGCTATCAGGGATTTTTCCCAGGCAATTGCTCTCAATCCTGGTGACTATAGAGCTTACTATAATCGGGGGTGTGTTTGTGGTAGAAGGAGTGATTATGCCTGTGCTATTGGGGATTTTACAAAATCAATTCAGATGAATGCTGACAACGCCCAAGCTTATCTCAACCGAGGGATAGCTTACCATCAAATTGGTCATGAAGCGGCGGCAATCGCAGATTTACAAAGGGCTGTAGAATACTTTGCCCAAGAGGGAGCAACTACAAGCTATGAGAAAACCTTAAACTTACTCAAAAATTTACAACAACAACTCTCATCGCAGTTAGAAATTGCTCTCATCTAGAATGGTATTGAGAAGTGACAACAACATCACCAAAGCCTGATACCATTTCACAAAAAATATGATGCAAATGTAGGTTGGGTTGAGGAACGAAACCCAACACCTCAAAGTCTTGTAATTGTTGGGTTTCACTTCGTACCACTCCGTGGAAGCAAGCTACAACCCAACCTACGCATCTGTTTCATTCTTTTCATGAATTGGTATGACTGCAAGTTTTCATAAAAAAATAGATAACATTTTTAACTTTTCACCATCATTCAAGTAATCTCAAGTTAAGTTTGACACTCTGTCTTTTGACATCAACAGTAGTTTGATTTACTGTCACAAATAATGATTTAAACAATTTTAAAAACAGCAAATCACTTACTTTTGAGTATAAGTGTGAGTGTGAGGGACTAGGTGAAACAATATAGTTTATCTGCTTATCTATGGTTAACATCTACCATATCAATTTTTGCTGCCTTCCCTGCATATTCAGATGAAATAGCTAGCAAAGATATTCCTCAATTGAGCGAAATACAGTTTCCTTATACCAATGTTAAAGAATTATTTGCACAGCAACCAAGTCAAGCTATTCAAGTGACAGGTGTACGTCTCAATGAAACTGCTAGCAGTTTAGAAATCATATTAGAAACCCCTACATCTGATCAGTTGCAGATTGCTAACAAAAGTGAGGGAAATCAATTTATCGCAGATATTCCCAACGCTCAATTGCGTTTATCAAGTGGTAATTCATTTCGTCAAGAAAAACCATTTATAGGTATTGCAGAAGTAGTCGTCATAAATCAGGATGCAAATACTATCCGAGTGATGGTTACAGGTGATGTAGATGTTCCCAAAGTCGAGTTAGATGACAGCGATGAAGGTTTAATTTTTATCATCACCCCAGCAACATCTCCAACACCACAAACACCGGATACATCTCAACCTAGTAGTGAAACACCACCCACACAACCATCATCCGACGCAAATGAACCGATTGAGTTGGTAGTCACCGCCCAAAAACGCCCAGAAGCATCACAGGATGTTCCTGTGAGTCTGACGGTAATTCCTCGCCGGGAAATCACAGACGGACAAATCAATTCTTTATCAGCGATCGCTAATAATACACCCAATTTTACTTTTCTCCCCACTACAGGAGGAAGTGCTGATTTTAGCTACTACAGTCTGCGGGGACTGAATAATTTTAACTTTTTAGCTAGTCAAGATACTGTAGGCTTTTATATTGATGATGTTCCTTTTGATTACGGCGGTTTTCTCGATGTTGCTTTGATTGATTTAGAACGGGTAGAGGTGTTACGCGGCCCCCAAAGTACCCTCTATGGTAGAACTAGTCCGGCTGGGGTGGTGAACATAATTTCTCGTCCCCCTAGCAATCGCCCAGAAATCGGTATTACGGCAGGTTACGGCAGTTACAACAGTCGGGAATTACAATTATCGCTCAGTGATGCGATTATCCCTGATCAACTTTCCTTTCGACTGGCGGGGGCATACAATGCACGAGATGGTATATTTGACAATATCTTTCTTGACAAGGCGGTAGGAGAGCGATCGCAAGTCACAGGACGCGCTCAAATTCTCTGGACACCTACCCCAGAATGGAATATATCATTTAATGCCTATGCCAGTGATAACGATCATGGCAGCCCAACTTTTTCCCGTCAAAATGCACCTGAACCTTTTACCGTTTCTCAAGAAGTCGATGGTTTTAATCGCCTCAGCACTAACACCCAGGCGTTGAAAGTGAGCTATAACGGTAACAGCTTTCGGGCTACATCCATCACCACACGCCGATTTAGCAATCAAAATACTTTAGTGGGTGATAATTTTCCTGGTGACTTGTTGCAGCAAATTATTGGTATTAATTCTACCTTGTGGTCGCAGGAGTTTCGCCTGCAATCTCCTGAAGATGCGGAAAAGTTTCGCTGGCTGTTGGGTGGATATTACGAGTTACGAGATTTTAAAGTAATTGATGATACTTTTAAATATACTCAGGCTGGTGCAGCTGCTTTTAGTCTACCAGCACCGGGAAGCGATCGCGTATCCGCAGAACAATACCGCCACACCTACGCCATCTTTGGACAAGTTGATTACAAACCAGTTACATCCCTAACTGTATTTGCTGGTCTACGCTATGAAACAGCTGATACTGACCTCGACCGTCGTCGTGTGTTTGAAAATACAGACGGCAGTATTAATCCCCCTACAGCAGAAGTACGGGGTGCAACCCTCAATAGTCAAGAATTTATCCCCAGGTTTGGCTTACAATATCGCTTTAGCGAAAATATGATGGCATACGCCACCATAGCGAAAGGCTATAGACCAAGTGGATTCAACTACCGTGCAGATACAGAAGATACACGACGATTTCAAGAAGAAACCTCCTGGAGTTACGAAGCAGGCTTAAAATCTTCTTGGTTAGATGATCGTCTCACAGCTAATCTCTCGGTTTTCCAAACTGATGTGGATAATTATCAAGTTTTGCTAACTGACGATTTTGGCTTTTTTAGAAATGTCACTAATGCCAATGTAAAAGTAACAGGCTTAGAATTTGAACTTACAGCCAAGCCAGTACAAGGATTAAATATAATTGCTGGTATTGGCTACGTAGACAGCAGATTTAAAAATTACAGAAATCCCTTTACAGGGGGAGACTTTAGTGAAAACCGCGTCCCCTTTGCACCAGAACTTACCTATAATTTAGCGGTACAGTATCGCAGTAGAAACGGAATTTTTGCCCGTGCAGAACTACGGGGTTATGGTATAACTTATTTCGATGATGCCAACCAAGTCAAACAAGACCCCTATGCTTTAGTCAATACCCGCATTGGTTATGAAGGTGAAAAATACGGCATTTACTTATATGCTAACAATCTATTTGATACCCATTATATTACCTCCGGCTTTCTGTTTCCAGCACCAAACGTCACCGCAGGATTTGGTGATCCTGTGACTTATGGTGTCCAGATGCGAGCTAACTTTTGAGCTGATAACGAAAATCTCAGCACAGGAATGGCGTTAAAGTAGTTCGCCATTCCTTGACGGTGGTTGCAAGTTTCCCAGATAACCACCTATCAAACTGCGGATATACAGGTAAACGTGGGACTAATTCCCACCCCCCAGGCTGTAAAATTTCTCTTAATTCTTGTTCCTGTAGATGAGGATAATCGGGATTTACTTCATCTTTGGGACTAATTCCCCCTAAATCTCTAGCACCAGCAGCGATACAAGCTAACAACCATTGCGGATCTTTAACTAAATTCGGCGGAATTTGAATTGTCACATCTGATGGTAAAATCTCCCGTGCTTTTGCAATTACCGTTGGTAATTGATGAGGGTTAAAAGGTGGTGCATCAAAGGTTTGTTGATTTCCTGGACTGTGGGGTTGTAAGATGACTTCTTGAATGTGATGATAACGTTGATGAATTTGGGAAATGGCTGCTAAGGTTTCCCAGGAATCATCAGCAGTTTCCCCAATTCCCAAAAGTAAACCGGTGGTAAAGGGAATTTGTAATTCTCCCGCCCATTCTAATTGTTGCAGCCTCAGTTCTGGTAACTTACTCGGTGCATAACGATGAACTGTCTTTAATAGTGCTGGGGTTAATTGTTCCAACATTAAACCCATTGAGACATTTACATTCTTGAGTTGTTGCATTTCTGCAAAACTCAAAGGGCCTGCATTCGTATGTGGTAAAAAACCCATCGATAATGCTAATTCACACAAATCATAAATCCTATGAAACCATTCTTTACGTTTATGTGAGTGAGGACTCACCTCACCGCTAAGGATGAGAATTTCACAAACTTGCTGATTTTGTAGTCGTTTTAAAATTTCCTCTGCTACTGATAAACTCAGCCAAGTGCTTTTACCAGGGTCGGTGCGAAAGTTGCAGTAAGTACAGCGATTGAAACATTCATAAGTCGGAACAATGGTGTAAGCAGGACTATAGGTGACTAGAGCAGAATTGAGAACTTGCATATATATAGAACTTACGCAGTGATACGAAGAATCAAGAGTTTGAGTGAGGGTGTAGGTGTTCAAAACCCTTACACCCCTACACCCTTATACCCTTACACCCCTTCTTAACAGATACCCTCTGTGCGTAAGTCCTGATATATAGAACCGTTTGAACAATTGTAAATAATTTACAGTCAAGAAAAATTATGGAATCTGTAGGCTGAAACACAGATGGCACATAAGTAACAGAGGTTTATACAGGTCTATGTAAAAAATTTTTTCTCAAAATACTTTACAAATCGCAACATCTTTGATTAAGATATGTAACAACAGGCGAAAACAAAAACGCCTGATACATACATAAAGTCAACCGTAATCATAGAAACATGACCACAACCTTACAACAGCGTCAAAGCGCGAACGTATGGGAGCAGTTCTGCAACTGGATTACCAGCACCAACAACCGCCTATATGTAGGTTGGTTCGGTGTATTGATGATCCCCACCCTGCTAGCTGCAACCACCTGCTTCATCATCGCCTTCATCGCAGCACCTCCAGTAGACATCGACGGTATCCGCGAACCCGTTGCAGGTTCACTAATCTACGGCAACAACATCATCTCCGGTGCAGTTGTTCCTTCCTCTAACGCGATCGGTTTACACTTCTATCCCATCTGGGAAGCAGCATCCTTAGATGAGTGGTTGTATAACGGTGGCCCTTACCAATTGGTAATTTTCCACTTCCTCATCGGCGTATTCTGCTACCTCGGTCGTGAGTGGGAATTGTCCTACCGCTTAGGAATGCGTCCTTGGATTTGTCTAGCATTCTCTGCACCTGTAGCAGCAGCAACCGCAGTATTCTTGGTATACCCCATCGGACAAGGTTCATTCTCTGATGGTATGCCCTTGGGTATCTCCGGTACATTCAACTTCATGATCGTGTTCCAAGCAGAACACAACATCCTGATGCACCCCTTCCATATGTTAGGTGTAGCTGGTGTATTCGGTGGTAGCTTGTTCTCTGCAATGCACGGTTCATTGGTAACTTCTTCCTTGGTGCGTGAAACCACCGAAAACGAATCTCAAAACTACGGTTACAAGTTCGGTCAAGAAGAAGAAACCTACAACATCGTAGCTGCACACGGTTACTTCGGTCGCTTAATCTTCCAATACGCGTCCTTTAACAACAGCCGCTCCTTGCACTTCTTCTTAGCTGCATGGCCTGTAATCGGTATCTGGTTCACCGCATTGGGCGTAAGCACAATGGCGTTCAACTTGAACGGTTTCAACTTCAACCAATCCATCATTGATTCTCAAGGTCGCGTCATCGGTACTTGGGCTGATGTGATCAACCGCGCTAACTTGGGTATGGAAGTAATGCACGAGCGTAACGCTCACAACTTCCCCTTAGACTTAGCTGCTGGTGAAGTTGCTCCTGTTGCTATCAGCGCACCTGCTATCAACGGTTAATTCTTCAACTGAGTTTAATAAACTTAGTTAAATAAAAAATACCCTCCAGAAATGGGGGGTATTTTTGTTTGGTTCTAGAGTTTAATCAACAGTCTAATGTCTCTAACTAGCAAATCATTAGCCGTTATGCTGAAGATTCTTGCTAGCCTTCTCCTTCCCTATGGGACGCTACGCGAACGGAGACGCTAACGCGAACGGCAACGCTTCGCGTACATCCGTCCTCACTAGAAACCTGAATATAAAGCGAAAACTCAGAGATGGGGAAGCCGCCGCTCTGAAGTTCGGTGGAGAGGAAAATCCACACCGCTTTTTGCCTCCCCTACATATCTACTTTTTCAGCAAGCCCTATATATCAATTGGCTGCTGTCTGGGCTTCTTGGTAAATAATTTCTTGGAACTGAATCACATCTTTTTGGGGATCAGAGATACTAACTTTCACTGATACCTGTTCACCTAATCTGACTGTCCGCCGAAATACCATTGGTAATTGTAAGCCTAAGTCTTCTAATAATATCAGTGCTAAGTTGCTATCTTCTCTGAGCCACATTAATATTGTGGCTTCCCAAACTTGCTCAGGATGACGACGTAAATATTCTAATGCCCAGTATCTATTAGTTTGCCGTTCTACTATTGTGACTTCTTGGGTGGTACTGGTGACGGTCATCATCACTTCTTTGAGTTGTTCGGCACTAAAGGGTGGAACTTCTCCCCGTAGATGGGCTTTGAGTTGGAAGTGAGTTAGCAAGTCACTGTAACGACGAATGGGTGATGTGGCTTGGGTGTAAGTGTCCAACCCTAAACCAGCGTGACGCACGGGAGTGATGCTCATTTCACTCTTGGGCATACAACGCCGCATGGCACAGGCGCGGACAAATCCGGCTGGTAATCGGACTAATTCTTCTTCTGGGGGTAATTCTGGTTGGGGTTGACCGCGAAAAGGTAAGGGGATGTTGTGTTCTTGACCGTAACGGGCGGCGACTTCCCCAGCTAAAATCATCATTTCAGCTACTAGTTGCCGCGATCTCGAATCATCTAAAATGTCGATGCTAATGTCGTCATTTTTGACTTTAATCATTGCCTCTGGCATATTGATGCTAATCGCACCTTGATTGTAACGCCAAGCTTTGCGTTTAGTTGCCCAAGCTGCGATCGCGGCAATTTCTGGTTCGGCTTGTACTCCTAATTCCAACATCTCATCTACATCTTCGTAGGTGAGGCGGTAGGTAGGTTTAATTAAAGTTGGGTGAATTGTATAATCTTCTACTGCGCCATTTTCATCTAAAATCACCCCGAAGCTCAAAGCACAACAAACTCTGCCCTGTACCAAACTCATTGGCCCAGTTGCCAGTACTTCTGGAAACATGGGAATCATCCCTGTTGGTAAATATACTGTACTACCCCGCTTTCTAGCTTCTAGGTCTAAGTCATCTTCTGGTGCTAACCAACGTGTGGGATCGGCGATGTGTACCCAAAGTCTTTCCCGATTATCTGAGAGGGTTTCCCAACTTAAACCGTCGTCTATCTCAGTGGTACTTTCATCGTCAATTGTATACACCTTCAGGTGAGTCAAATCTAGACGATTTGTGTCTGAGTCTGTTGGTGGATGATCCAAACGCTGTTGAGCCACTTCTAATACCTTGCTAGGAAACTGGATAGGAATTGAAAGACGACGGATGAATAAGTTTTCATGAAGACCCCACCAGCCCAAGTCTACTAATAATTGAAAGGCTGCTTGGGGTGTCGCTTGTCGCCCCAACATATTCATTGTTTCGAGGACTGTAGTTGGGGCAGGATTGCCACGGACTAAAGATTCATAGTTGATTTTCTCCAAGGCAATATCTGCTAGTAGTGTGGCGTATTTTTCCAAACCTTCTATACGCTGGCGGTCATGACGCTGCCATTCTACCACTTCCCCTTGGAGTGCTTTTTCTATCCTGACTAAAAATTCCTGCTGTCCCCTAGCTTTGAGGGCTTCTACTTCTATTTGGTGTTTGCGCTCTGCTACTTGTGTTGTTGTTCTCGGCTCGTAAGCGTCACCTTTTTGCTTGAAATAGAGTTTGTCATCTGATAATAGGCAATGGGCAGCGTAACAAGGGGCTGATGTTGATTCAGAAAACAGTAGGTTAGCCATTTGGGATGGCGTGACTGTCTCCCCTTCTTCTACTAGCAATTCCCAAGCTACTTCCAAGCTAGAGGGGTCTAAATACGGCTTGACCTCTTCTAAAAAGCTGGGAATTTCAGATGAGTTATATGTTTTACCGTTAACTTTATAGGTTATTTGTCTAGGCGCGAGGCTGTGGGATTGACCACGTTCATCTACCACAAACCAACGGGTCTTTCCGTCTGGACGATCTATTACGCCCAAACGGCGATCGCCTTGAACCCGAAATTCAACTAGCGTCCCCTTCTCCACAACTCTCGCAATTATTAATGGTTAACAAATAAATTTTAGATTTTGGAGTTGAATAATTGCTACTAAATCCAAAATCTGTTGATTTTAACTGACTGAGATTTTAGATTGAGGACTCAGACAACTGAAAGCTACATATCACTATTTATGTAGCTTTTCCCGTTCATCCCAAATCTAAAATTCTCGCCACTGAGTCAAATAATTAGCCTTCTGCATTGATAAATGGCAATAAAGCCACAATCCGCGCTCTTTTAATAGCTAATGTTAGTTCTCGTTGCTGTTGACAAGTCAGCCCGGTAATCCGGCGTGGCAATATCTTACCCCGCTCGGTAATAAACTTCCGCAGTAAGTCAACATCTTTATAATCAATTGGTTCTCCAGGCTTAATCGGAGACAAACGCCGACGATAATAGCTCATCTTTACTTGATTTCCTTGTGAACGGTATGTTTATTACAGTGGGTACAGAACTTTTTGAGTTCTAACCTGTTGGTGGTGTTACGACGGTTCTTGGTTGATGTATACCGTGAAACACCCGGCGATCGCTTGTCTGGATTTGTCCGACACTCAGTGCATTCTAGTGTCACTATGATGCGGACACCTTTACTTTTAGCCATAATCTTACAAACACTAAAGCCTGAAGAGAATTAACACAAATAACTATCTTCTCACATTTCGGCGCAAAGTTTCAACTAATCGTTTAATTTTTAAATCTAACGAGTAGCCGCGACGCGACGAAACAATGAAAGTACCTGCATAACGGTCGTGTAGAGCTTGGCGCATCTGGGTATCAGATAACGCTGCCCCACAGTCGATAGCTAGGGGAATTACTAGCAGTATAGCAGTGGGATTGGCGCGAATATTGCCCAAGGCAATAGACACCAAAATTGCACCAAAGCCAATTATAGCTTCTCTTTTAAAGAGTGCTAGCAATTGGGGAATCCTGCCGATAACTTGCCCGTCTTCCACTTCTAGCACTTTCAAGTCAAACGCCCATCGCCCAAGACTTTGCCCTTGATTGTTAAATACCACCAGTACCCGCAAAATTAACCAACCACAGATAAAAACTAAAATCGGGATGAGTTGAATCCCGACTTGATTACTTCCCAATAGAGAACTGACTAGCCAGACAACGAAAAAATCCAATCCCAAAGCCATACCACGCCGACTAATCTCAGCTTTGGGATAGTGTTTTTGGGGAACGCGTTCGATAGTCATAAATATTGGGGAATGGGGAATGGGGAATGGGGAATGGGGAATAGGGAATGGGAGAGAATTATTGCTTGTGCTTTTAATATTAAAGTGAAGTTTAAATACTTTATTTTTGGCAAACTTCCAATATCAGGCGATCGCTATGTTATCAGTCAGGGATGCAGAAAATATTATTTTTAATCTAGTTCAACCACTACAAAGCTTACAAGATACAGAAGTTATAGATTTATTCGCCGCCAATGAACGGATTTTAGCCACCCCTGTGACTAGTTCCCTAGATTTTCCCCATTGGGATAATTCAGCGATGGATGGCTATGCGGTACGTTATGAAGATGTTAAAAATTCTACCGCCGAACAGCCGGTTAAGTTAAAAATTATCTCAGAAATTCCCGCAGGCTATCAACCACAATTTACCCTCCAACCAGGAGAAGCGGCGCGGATTTTTACTGGTGCAGTGATCCCCAATGGTGCGGATACTATAGTTATGCAAGAGAACACACGCCGGGAAAATGACGAAGTTGGGATTCTCACAACACCCCAATTAAGCGAATTTGTCAGACGCAAAGCCTCTTATTACCAAGCAGGAACAGAATTATTACCAGCCGGAATTAAGTTAAATGCTGCGGAAATTGCTGTGTTAGCAGCAGCCCAATGTCCCCAAGTCAGGGTTTACCGTCGTCCTCGTGTAGCAATTTTTTCTACTGGTGATGAATTAGTTACAGTCAATCAATCCTTACAACCAGGACAAATTGTTGACTCTAATCAGTATGCCTTAGCTGCTTTAGTAGAGCAAAGTGGTGCAGAACCGATATTAATGGGGATTATTAAAGATAACCCAACAGCTTTAGCCGCAACAATTCAAACGGCTGTAGCCAACGCCGATATAGTAATTTCCTCCGGTGGTGTTTCCGTGGGTGATTATGACTACATTGACAAAATTCTTGATTCGTTGGGTGCGAAAATTCATATCCGCGCCGTAGCTATGCGCCCAGGCAAACCCCTCACCGTCGCTACCTTTCCCCAGTTTCCAATATATTTTGGTTTACCAGGAAACCCGGCGGCGGTTTTGGTGACATTTTGGCGATTTCTGCAACCAGCGATACGGAAATTGGCAGGACTGGTTGAGGGTTGGGAGGTAGAATTGATCAAAGTGCGATCGCATGATCATCTCCAATCAAATGGGAAGCGCGAAACTTATATTTGGGGGCGTTTGCATTTAATTGATGGAGTTTATGAATTTCACAAAGCACAAGGTAGTCATAGTTCTGGGAATTTAATTAATTTAGCGCACACAAATGCTTTAGCTGTGTTGCCTATAGGTCAAACATTAATTTCACCAGGAGACGAAGTAGAAGTTTTATCAAGAATAAGATTGAGTTTGTAGTAAGGACTTTAGTCCTTATTTGAGAACTAAAGTTCTCACTACAAACCTTTATTTTTCTAAACTCGCACCTTACCGTTATTACTCTCTGTTGTCATATTGGGTTGCAATTTCTGTGATTTACGTCCAGAAATATCCTGTAGTAAACCCATCAGTGCGGGGACGACTGTAGGAGTCAAAATTGTAGAAAATGCTAAACCACCAGTGAGAACAATACCTAAACCTTGATAGAGTTCCGAACCTTGTCCCGGTAACACCGCCAAAGGTAACATCCCTAATACACTCGTACCCGCCGACATAAAAATTGCTCGCAGGCGATCGCTTGTCGCATTATATAAGGATGTATCATAATCCTCCCCTGCTTGCTGTAGTTGTAAGGCTCTATCGACTAACAAAATGGCGTTGTTAACTACAATACCCGTAAGAATCACAAACCCTAACGCCGTAATCATATCCAACGCCACATTCATTCCCAGAATGTTGTTAGCAATTACTAAACTCAACAGTGCGCCACTCATCCCCATTGGTACAGTCGCCATAATTACGACTGGGTACAAAAACGAACGATACAACGCCACCAGCAATAAATAAGTAATGAAAATCGAAAATACAAAAGCCGAGGCTAATTCATTGACAGTTGTCGCCAATTGATCGGCTGAACCTGCCAATTCTAAACTGTAACCTGGGGCAAGACTGGCACGTAAAGGTGCTAAAACTTCCGCTTCGGTACGTTCTACCAATGTACCTAGAGGTGCATCGGGTGCAACGGAAACAGTTAAGCTAATGGAACGTTCTAAATTAACGTGATTAATCACATCTGCCCCTGTGGTTTCGTTAACTTCTGCCACGTCACCGAGTTGCACCTGTCGCCCTTGGGCATATAGTGGTAATTGTCGCAGTTGTTCTGGAGTTTCGACGGCTGTATTTTGCAGTTCTACTGACACGTCGAGTTCTTCTTTGCCATCAATATAATTAGAGGCGATGCGTCCCCCTAAAGCAGCTTCTACCATTGAACCAATTTCGGCTTCTGAAAGTCCGACTTCTGCTAAACGTTCGCGGTTGGGAATCACTTGTAGTTCGGCTGCACCGGCTACGAAGTTAGAACGGACATTCCGCACCCCTGAAAGTTGGCGTAATTTGCCGGTGATTTGCTTTTCTAAATCACCCAACTGATTTAAATCAGCCCCCACAATATCCACTTCAAATTCTTTACCAGGATCGCGGAAAGTGGGTATCCGTGTAGGGACAATAAAACGGTAGCCTGCGAAGTTACCGCTTACGGCGCGTAATCTATCCACCATTGCCGCTAAACCTGTAGTGGTGGCAAATTCCGATTTTAAGACGGTGGCAATTCCCCGTAATGCCCCTGGACGATCAACGTATAAAATGCGATCTACTTCGGGTTGCGATCGCAAAAATTCCCGTATCGGTTCAGATTGGCGAATGGCTTCGGGGATGCTTGTTCCTGGTAAGGGTTCAGCCCGTATCACCACTAAGTTACGATTCCCTTCCGGTAGGTAATCAGCAGGCGGTAAAAACAGCACACTAAATACTAGTAAAACTACGGGAATAGACAGCACCAACAACCGTCTACCAACGCGCTTGCGTCCCAATGACCAACTAACACTAGCAGCCAGGAAGTTTTCTAATTTACCTTGAAAATTCCGAAACACCGCAGAAGTTTGCGCCACAGCCCGTTCTAACCAATTCCCGCCTCGATATTCTCCCCCTGCCATCATTTGGGTTGCTTCGGATTGCTTGAGGAACAATCCCGACAGCATGGGGACTAGGGTTAACGCCGCAAACAGGGAAAATAGGGAAGAAGCAGAAAGAGCGATCGCCATATCTGCATATAGTCTTCCGGCTTCACCAGTCACCATAATCAATGGTGCAAACACTACAACGTTAGTTAAGGTAGAACCCAGCATTGCCCCCCAAACTTCCTGCGTTCCCTCAATCGCTGCCCGCATGGGACTTTTACCGTGCTGCATATGGGTGAAGATATTCTCAATCACCACGATTGCATTATCAACAACCATACCCACAGCAAAGGCCAGCCCAGCTAAACTGATAATATTCAGGCTTCGTCCCAAGGCAGACATAACAATAAACACCATCACCAAGGTTGTCGGAATGGTAATCGCTACTACCGCCACGGTACGCATTGAACCGAGGAACAAAATCAAGACGACGGTAGCGAGTAATGCCCCCGTTGCCAAGTTCCCTTGCACAAACGCCACCGACTGATTAATGTATTGGCTTTCGTCGTAGTTGAAAACAAACTGAATACCTTGATTTTGTTGGTCAAACTCCGCTTGTAGTGCGGCAATCTCTTGCCTAACGCCTTTAGCTACCTCTGGCACATTCGCCCCAATTTGGCGAATTACCCCAATGGCTACCCCTGGATTTCCATTGAAAATCAAAGCACTATCTTGGGGTTTGCGTCCCATCTGTACTTGTGCCACATCCCGCAGGTAAACTGTACCTGATTGGTCACGACGTAAAACAAAACCCTCAATTTGCGTTAAATCTTGCGATCGGCTGACAGTACGGACGCGGTATTCTCTGCGACCTAAAATTAAGGGGCCGCCCCGGATATCACGGTTATTGTCGCGGAGTACCTGGACAACATCACCGATAGTTAAATTGCGATCGCTTAACGCTTTGGGATCAACTTTTACCTCTACTTCCCGTTCTTGTCCACCTACTAATAAAAATTGCCCAGTTCCCTGCACTCGCCGCAATCTGGGAATTACCACTTCTTCTGCTAAATCACGATAGCGGTTAGCATCCGGCTCAAATCCTTCCTTGGTGTCAAACGGTAGCCAAATCATCGGCGAACTATTCG
The DNA here is from genome assembly GCF_058172895.1 of Aliinostoc maniaoense. Classification (NCBI taxonomy): domain Bacteria; kingdom Bacillati; phylum Cyanobacteriota; class Cyanophyceae; order Nostocales; family Nodulariaceae; genus Aliinostoc; species Aliinostoc maniaoense. Next base: position 5,157,040 of record NZ_CP187952.1, read on the forward strand.
CACCCACCATTTCCACACTCGATTCTTGAGCTTCTGGGGGTAAATTATTTACCTGCTGTAAACGGTTGATCACATCAATCATCCGTTCCTGTACATCAGCATTGGGAGCAAATTCCAGACTAATACTACTACGTCCCGCACGGGAGTTACTGGTAATTTCCTGTACTCCCAACACCTCCTCCATTTGTTCCTCAATGGGGCGGGTGATTAAATCCTCCACCTCTGAAGGCCCTGCCCCTGGGTAGGATGTAGTAATAGTAATTTCCGGGCGATCGCCTCCCGGTTGCAATTCCAAAGGCAACCTGAGTAGGGAGAATACACCCAACAGTGCCAATAAGCAGAATAGGACAAAAGTACCGTGTCGCCAGCGTACAGCAGTTTCAATGAATTTCATAATTTAATTGGGGAATGGGGCATGGGGCATTGGGTAGGCTGTTGACTTTGTTGAAATTTGGGCGGTTTTTAGTAATTTTGTACGCGATGTTTAATTTGTGCCTCAAAGCCTTCTCAAAACACAGTTTCAGCCATCGTAACTACGCACATTTTTTGCATGGACAAAATCCCAAAAAAGGTACAGAGTCAACAGCCTAGGCATTGGGCATTGGGCATGGGACAAGAGAAATTTACTTCCTGTCATCTGTCATCTGTTACCTGTCACCTGTTACCTGTCACCTGTCACCTGTCACCTGTCACCTGTCACCTGTCACCTGCTTCACTGGCATACCATCTTGCAAACCATCGCCGCCACGGAGGACAATGTTTTGACCTGCGCTTAAGGTGGGATGATAGATGGCTACTTTTTCACCCATGTCTGCAACCATCTCTACTTCCACTTGTTGGGCTTTGTTATCAGCGACGGTGAAGACTAACCACTGATTTTGTCTTCTAGTTAAGGCATCTCTGGAAACTACAAAACTAGAGCGATTTGAGGGCATATTTAAATTACCTGCGATCGCCATTCCTGGTAATAATCCGGGTGGTGGGTTGTTAATTTGGACACGCACTCTTTGACGGCGGGAGGCTGGATCGGCAGAGGGAACTACGGCTGTAATTCTGGTTTGTTGTTTCCAATCAGGTAAAGCACGGGCTGTTAGGTCAATTGTCATCCCAGGGTTAACTTGACCACTGAGTGCTTCTGGTAACTCTAAGAAAATATCGAAGCGATCGCCTGCTACTAGACTGACAATGGGGCTAGAACTTTGAACTAAATCGCCGTTGCTGACGTGTCGTGTTTGTACCATCCCCGACTGTGCTGAGACAATGCGGGTGCGTTGCTGTGCTAATTCCGCTTGGGCTAAGTTGGCTTTGGCTGCTTCTACATTGGCTTTTTGAGCAGCGATTTCTTCCCGAATTGGCCCGGCTTTGGCTTCCGCCAGTTGCGCTTGGGCTTCTAAAAGTTCGCCTCGGATATCTTCTAATCTAGCTTGGGCTTCCACTAGCAACCGTTGTGATAAAGCTCCCTCTCTCACTAAGTCACGGGTACGCTGGAGATTATCTTGCGCTTCCTTCTCCCGTGCTTGTGCTGATGTCACCGCCGCCTGACGCTGGGCAATAATTTCGGGACGTGTGCCGACTTGCAACCGGGCTAAATTGCTGACTTGCTGTGCTAATTGTGCCTTGGCTTGGGAAATCGCCAGTTGTTGATCAGAGTCATCTAAAATAGCTATAACCATACCTGACTTGACGCGATCGCCTGGCTGCACTAATATTTTCTCCACAACCCCGCCAGTCTGGGCGCGTAGTGTAGATTGTTGAGTTGCTTCCACCTGTCCCAAAAGCTGTACACTTCTGGTAGCACTTCCCGTTGCTAAAGTCATAGTTTCAATCGGACGCGGTGGTTGTGGTTGTCGCTGTTGGGCAACAGAAGGCTGTGATGTACCACCAGGAATCAGCATCCGCCAGAGAATTATGCCCCCAGTTAGCAAACACAAAATTAATAATGTCTGCAACCAGGGTTTACCAGAACGAACTGGCACTAACTCAGAAGCAGAGACAGAACTATCTGACTGGGTTTCAACAGTTGAAACTTGAGCTTCAGAAGTATCCATAGTGTTTCACACCAGCTATTGAGGGATCAGTATAAAAATTGCTATAAATTAGCTCCCTCGTATTTTTGCAAAGAAAGGTGACGAAAAAATGACAAAATCTATATTTAGATTAAAAAATATTAAAATTAATCCCGTTTTAATACCAGTTAGCGTAATTTAGCGAGTTTTAATATATTTAAATGAAATAAATTTTTGTAAGTATATAGTTATGTTTGAAAAATATCAAAATCAAGGACATATCATATTTTACGGTGATGCTCTGGATATTTTATCTAGTGAAATTCCTTCCCAATCTGTAGACCTAATTTTTCTTGATCCTCCATACAATATAGGAAAAAAATTTTCCAATTTTTATGATAAGTGGGAGTCTGACGAAGAATATGCAAACTGGGCATATAAATGGTTAGATGAATGTATTCGTGTTCTCAAGCCAAACGGAACTTTATATTTGATGGCAAGTACGCAAGCGATGCCATATTTTGACCTTTACTTAAGGAATAAATTGACAATTCTTAGTCGTATTGTCTGGCATTACGATAGTTCTGGCGTTCAAGCAACAAAATACTTTGGTTCAATGTATGAGCCAATACTCCATTGTGTAAAAGACAAAAATAATTATATTTTTAATTCAGACAATATCAAGATAGAAGCTAAAACCGGCGCACAACGTAAATTGATTGATTACAGAAAAGCTGTGCCAACGCCATATAATACAGAAAAAGTTCCTGGGAATGCTTGGTACTTTCCTCGTGTTAGATATCGCATGGCAGAATATGAAAATCATCCTTCACAAAAGCCAGAATCATTGCTAGAGAGAATTATTCTTGCAAGTAGTAATCAAGGTGATATTATACTTGATCCCTTTGCAGGTACTTTTACAGTTGGTGCTGTCGCTAAGAAATTGGGTAGAGCTTCAATTAGTATAGAATCTCAAGAAGAATATTTAAAAATTGGACTGAGAAGGGTTTTAGAATTACAGGATTATCAAGGAGAAAAGCTTTTACCTTTACAAAAGAATCATACGAGCAAGAATAAACATATACAAACATTAGATATGATACAGGGAAATATTTTTGATGCGGATACTACAGCATGAATTTACTAAAAAAATAATTGAAATTTTAGATTCTTATTTCCCCGGTTATGGGAATAGAGCTTTAGAATCTAGTGAGTTATTGCAGTATCTCAATATCAAGACAAAAGCAGCTAATAGAGGTTCTAAGTCACGAGCAGGATTTGCTAATCATTATGCAATTTATGTTTTAGTTGAAGACTACTTAAATCATGATTTTCATATTAATAACAACTATGAAAATTATGAAGGTGTGCAGTTTACGACTCTCCTGCGTAGACAAAGAGAATTACCTTTTGGCAGTAAATTACAAAATCATGCACTGAATCATAGATTGAATGAAGAATTTAAAAAATATTTTCCTACATCTTTGTATTTACCTATTATTAGAGATGCTAAAACAAATAGATATTGGATTAATGAAAACCTCATTAAAATTATAGTTGATAATCATCAAATCAATCTTGCCACATCAATTAGAGATATAATTGATGCTTATGTAAAAGCAAGAAGCGATGCTTTTAATGAGTTTTTAGTTTACTGTCAACAAATGATAGATATTCAACAACAAGAACCCATACGATCAATAGAGTTTATTCGGGGTTTACTCAGACCAAATATAGATGCAAGAATTTTTGAAATTGTAACTTATGCGATTTTAAAAGAGTATTATGCCGAACAACAAATATATTGGGGTTGGTCATTAGATCGGATTAATACAGAATGTTTAATTCTATATAAGACAGGACGGACTAATGCAAATGATGGTGGTATAGATTTTGTAATGAAACCCCTTGGACGCTTTTTTCAGGTAACAGAAACTATAGATGCTGATAAATATTTTTTAGATATTGATAAGGTACAAAGATATCCAATTACTTTTGTGGTTAAAACTGAGGATACAGTAGATAACATCTTAAAAAAAGTAGAAGAACAAGCAAAAGCCAGATATAAGATTAAAACCATTGTTAATAGATATATGTCATCTGTAGAAGAAGTTATAAATATTCCAGAATTAATGCGTCGTTTTGATGTAGTTATAGGAAGGAATAAAGGTGCAGCAGTCATTGAAGAAATAGTTATCCAGAGCCGAGTTGAGTTTAACGTAGAAGCAGAAGAACAAGATATTCTCATCTACGAATAAACTTTGCAGAATAATATGTAAACGATATCAATTATCTCGGTGGATCTTTTTCTGTATACCTTGAGCGAAAAAATTACCTAATGCTGCACAGGTTGATAACGAATTAGTTCCTTAACGCGTTCTGGTGATAAGCCCAACTCACGACTGAGTTTAGCTTCTAGGCGACGAGGTTCGGTAATAGAAAACTCAAATATCATCGTTTTGAGAACCGAATGATTTGTTGTCACCTTCACCAGCGAAACACCTTTTGGCTGAAGAATTTCCGCCTCAATTGCCACTACCTTTTTCATCATTTGCCCTGTTAAGCGTGTATCGGCTGACAACGATTTTTTATGATTGTGAGTACGACTGAGTATTTGATCACCTATCAAACCACTGCCGAGCCAAAAAATTAGCCCAATCAATGGCAAAGATAACCAAAACACAAAACCTAAGTTACGTAATACTTGAAAAAATTGAAGTTTGTACATAGGTTGGGAATGGGGCATATCAATTCAAAATTCAAAATTCAAAATTCAAAATTCAAAATGAAAGACAGTTTGGGAATCAACAAGCCCTAAAAAACCGGGTTTCTGAACGAAAGATTAAGGTTTTAAGCTGAGGGATTTGCAAGAAACCCGGTTTTTAACCGATGTGCAAGATGTGTGTATGGGGTAAATATGTCTACCTTATCTACCTTGTCTCCCTGCCCCCTGCCCCCCTGCTTCTTCCTAAACTGACTGCACAGTGACATTTTTGCGTCACTTTTTTGGCTTAATGTGAAAATTAATAACTATAAATCATAGTAACTTGAGCAAGTGGGATGCTGATTTTACTTGTAGAAGACGATCCAGAGCAATTAGAGCCTCTGCGAGCAGCATTGTTAAAAGGTGGACATTTAGTGGATGCGATCGCAGATGGGGATACAGCCCAATGGTACGCTTTTCGCAAGGACTATGATTTACTGATTTTAGATTGGATGTTACCTAAAGTCAGTGGGGTAGAATTGTGTCAAATATATCGTCGGGCGGGGAAAGTCTCCCCGGTGTTGATGTTGACGGCAAAAGACACCGTAGCTGATAAAGTCATGGGTTTAGACGCGGGGGCTGACGATTACCTAGTCAAGCCTGTAGACGTGCTAGAGTTATTAGCGCGAGTGCGGGCATTAGGTAGGCGATCGCCGATGTGGCAAGGTGATATCCTGACCTTAGAAGATTTACATTTACATTTAGCCAGTTTGACTATTGAGCGAGGTACAGCCACCACTCAACTTTCTAGCCGAGAGTTTCAATTAATGGAATATCTCATGCGCCACCCCCGTCAAGTCTTATCTCATGATCAAATAGAACAAGCCCTCTGGAGTTACGGAGAAGAACCCGAAAGTAACGCCATCACCACCCTAGTACGCCGCCTCCGCCAACGCCTACAAATCGTAGACGCAAGAGATTGGCTGGAAACAGTCCATCGTGTTGGTTATCGGTTGAATCCGCCTAATTAGGGGTGTAGGGGTGTAGGGGGAGACAAGGTAGACAAGGTAGAATTTTTACCCAATTCCCAATTCCCCATTCCCAAACAGTCTTTCATTTTGAATTTTGTAGGCGCAAGCCTTCCCGTAGGGTATTTTGAATTTTGAATTTTGAATTGATATTCCCAATTCCCATTAAAAAATGTTTGAATCTAGCCGCCGTAATCTTGCTCACTGGTTTGCTTTATCGATGGGGGGGATTTTATTTGCTTTTGCGGGGGTGGGTTATTGTCTGAATGTGGAAGAACAATTACGGTTTTTTGATGATGAACTGTTTCAGCATAGTAAAAGCTATGGTACAAAAAATCAGTATTATTTTTATCAAACTCAATGGCAAAATCAACAGGAACAACCATTATCAGAAAACGGTAATTCCTTGAATGGTGGGTTGATATATGCCCGGTGGTATAACGATAGGAAGCAACTTGTACAGTTTATTGGCTCATCGGGTGATAAGGTATTAACTATGGAATCCGGGTTTCAAACGCTACAACTAACTAGGGGTGTGGTACAGTCTTCTACAAACCAATCTTGGGTTCGCCAAGTGACTATTCCTATAGTGCAAGATAAGGAGCTAATTGGTTACTTTCAAACAGCCGCACCGATGGACTCTCTCCGAAATAGTCTCAATCAAGCTCGGTTGTTTTTAGCTGTGGGTGTTCCGATTACGTTCGGTGTGATTGGAATTACGGGTTGGTTTTTAGGTGGCTTGGCAATGCGTCCATCTTGGCGTGCTTATCAGCAATTACAAAGATTTACCGCCGATGCTTCCCATGAACTGCGGACACCTGTAGCGAGCGTGTTAAGTAATGCCCAAGTTGCTTTAATGCCACCGGAAGATATTGTAGAACAAAGACAGCGATTACAAAAAATTGTTGAAACAGCTAAGTCTATGAGTGTGCTGATTAATAACTTGCTGTTTTTGTCACGGAATGAAGGTTCTCTAGCTGAAACTACATTACAACTGATTGACTTGCGGGAATTATTGCGATCGCTCACTTTAGAGTTTACACCCCAAGCCACTGCCCAAAATCTCTATTTCAGCACCGAACTACCAGAACAATCTATCATGCTTCGGGCTGATGCGAATTTACTCAAACAAGCTGTCATCAACCTCTTGAGTAATGCTTTGAAATACACACCTCCAGAGGGTAACGTGAAATTACGCCTATTCACCCAATCCCACCGCGCCATCGTTCAAGTTATAGATGATGGAATTGGCATTCCCAGCGATGATTTACCCTATATTTTTGATCGCTTTTATCGAGTAGATACTGTGCGTTCTCGCCAAACAGGCGGCTTTGGATTAGGATTAGCGATCGCTCAACAAATCATCCAAGCACACCAAGGTCAAATATCTGTCAAAAGTATAGTTGGTCAAGGCTCAACTTTTCAAATTGATTTACCTATGAAGGGATAATAAATCAGTTATCAGTTATCAGTTATCAGTAACCTGTAATACCGTTTTTTGATGAAGATGCACTTTATTCTGTACTGTAGAGACGTTGCATGCAACGTCTCTACATCATTTATTTGGCGCAACTTCATACAGAATTGGTATAAGCTGTCACCTGTCAATTGAGCAACACCACAAAAGCTTACCCTTGTAACAACCAAAAACCTGTGTAAGTCATTCCAGAATCATCAGGTTGTACTATTAAAAAATGCAGTCCTTTGCTTTGCTGTTTGCGCTGTTCAAAAACTTTCGCCGCCGCCGCTACTTCTGCATCTTCAAAAGTTACTAAAATCCATCTATCTACTAAACCAGCTTCTAAAACTAAACCATCCGGCGCGCCAGCAACATAGTGAAGAGAGACAGGATTTACTGATTGTATCCATTGGGCTAAACGTAGCGATCGCCTACCACCAAAAATTACCACACCGGGAACGGCTGCTGTTGATGACAATCCCAAATTAAGCGGTTGTAGAGATTCTGGCATAGATGAAATTGGGATGGGGCGATCGCTAAATAAATCGACAATATCACCAGCCGCAATTGTCGCAAATCTCCACTCCTCCCCCCAAAGGTTTTCCGGTAAAGGTAATGGAGGGGGTTTATCTATAGTTATGGAATATTGCTTTTCTGTTAACCATTCTTTCAAAGCCACAGTTTGCCGTAATGGTTCAACCTTAATTCCTAAATTCCCGCCAGCTGTTTCCATTAAACTCAACGACTGGGGACGAAACACCTGAATCACATCAGGAAGCTTTCCCCCAGCCGCCTGCTGTAATTGCTCAGTTAACCAGCTTGCATTCGCCTCAGACTGGAGACAAGTAGCAGTATATTCAAAACTACGAGTTGCATCACAAATCAACAACTCCCATAAAATATTACCTGCACTATCCTGGTGCGGACTACGATAAAAATCAGCTTGCCAAACTAGAGTCATGAGTTGGTAGGGGTGTAGGGTGCAGGGGGCAGGGTGCAGGGGGCAGGGGGAGACAAGGTAGACAAGGGAGACAAGGGAGACAAGGGAGAAATATTTACCCCACAATGCCCGATGCCCAATGCCCCATGCCCCATCCGTTACATTAAACCAAAAGCGATCGCATGATGGCGAATGTGTTCTTCTATAAAAGTAGCGATGAAATAATAGCTATGGTCATAACCTGTTTGATATCGTAAGTTTAGAGGCTGGTTAACACTTTTACAAGCCTGAGCAAAGACATCTGTAAGTAATTGTGTCTCTAAAAATTTATCAGCAGTACCTTGATCAATTAAAATTTCACTGTGAAAACCCACTTGCTGCACTAATTCACTAGCATCATAAGCGCGCCACGTTTCTTGATTGCTGCCTAAATAACCAGTCAAAGCTTTTTGTCCCCAAGGACAACGCATCGGTGCAACGATGGGTGCAAAGGCTGACACGGATTTATATAAACTCGGATTTCGCACTGCACAAACTAAAGCCCCATGTCCCCCCATTGAATGGCCGAAAATACCTTGATTTTCAGACTGTACAGGGAAATTAGCCGCAATCATAGCAGGTAATTCTTGTACGATATAACTATACATTTGATAGTGCGATCGCCAAGGTGTTTCCGTCGCATCCACATAAAAACCCGCACCTGTGCCAAAATCCCAATCATCATCTTCACCAGCAATTCCAGTATTACGGGGGCTAGTATCCGGTGCAACTAACATCACACCGTACTCAGCCGCATAGCGTTGCGCCCCAGCTTTCACCATAAAATTTTCTTCAGTACAAGTTAAACCAGAGAGAAAATATAAAACTGGTAGAGGCTTTTGTTTAGCTTGCGGTGGCTGATAGACAGCAAAACGCATTTCGCTATTACAGGCTGATGAGTGATGAGAGTAAAAGCCGAGTTTGCCGCCAAAGCTTTTATATTCAGAGATGAGTTTTACGCTAATCATTTTTGGTAATTTATCACTAGCTAATACCTACTCGTACAGTCATTTAGTATTGCTAAACTTCAATCGTGATGATTTCGCTCAAACATAGGCTTTTTGCCCGAATACGTTTGATTCCTTCATGCTTTAATCGCTGTTTGTGCCATTGCGCTTCAAATGCTTGACAGAAATCATCTACCTGGCAAAACAAAACATCTAAACTAAACATAGGGCAGGTTGCTGGATTTTCGTTATTTTCAGCTTACTACCTGTCCCTTTCCTTATCCCGAACTCAGGTTACTTAATCTCCTTAGAATAGTCTTATCTTTCGCCTCTCTGAAATTTCATTGTCATCTCTAGGCGAGATAACGCACTAGTGGCAGACTCCCGCACATAGGAGTCGGTAGATTCATCCTCAATTAGAGAAGTTAGAACCTCTACACCTCGCTCATCACCAATTGAGCCAAGGGCATTGACTAGGGAGATTGCCAGCGCGGGGTTATCTGTAGTTTGCAATGCCTCAATTAAAACATCTACAACCGGAGAACCAATTTCACCCAAAGCCATGACAGCCGCAATATGTACTACCGGGTTAGGATCATTGAGGGCAGTCTTTAAACCCTGTACACCTTCTTCCGCAAAGGGAACATCGGGATGATTAATAGCAACTTGCGCTAGTGCTTTAGCCGCACTTCCCCGAACAGTCACATTTTCACTATTAAGCAACGCTTCTACCAGAGGAGTCACCGCATCAGGGCCGATCGCGCCTAAAGCCTTGACAGCAGCACGTCGATAGGTGGTATCTTCCTCATCCAGAATACTCATTAATCTAGGAATCACTGTTGCATCTGGATTTTCAGCTAAAGCCCACATTGCTTGATCACGCAGGTGTGGGTTAGGGTGTCTTAGTTGTTGAAATAATTCTTCTGTAGTCATAAAAAATTCAAAATTCAAAATTCAAAATTCAAAATGGGCATGGGGCATTGGGTATTGGGCATGAATTACTCCCTTGTCTCCCTTGTCTTCCCTGTCTCCCTTGTCTCCCTGCCCCCCTGCTCCCCTGCTCCCTGCTCCCCTGCTCTCCTGCTCCCTGCTCCCCTGCTCCCCTGCTTCTTCAATCCCCCAATACTTATATTGAGATACTGAGTTGCAGTTTCGAGTTGACTTTTTCCCGAATCAACCAATCATCATCGTTGGCGAGTTGCTGATAACTGCTGGTATCGCCGAGTTTTTCTAATGCCATCAAAGCTGCATACTTTAAATCCCAGATTTTGGTTTCTAAACAGGCTTTCAGTTCGGGAATTGCCCGTGATTCACCGAGTTCACCGAGAGCGATCGCAGCTGCTGCTCGTGATTTTTGAAATTGTGGTTGTTTGTTATACAATGCTTCCACTAATAAATCATAGGCTGGGGAATGTTTCAACCAACCAAATAATTTCATGACATGGAAATGCGCCCCATAATCATTGTTGGCTTCTTCGGCATAGGTAGCAAACAAAGCCTCTGGTGCAGCATCGGCGTAATGTTGCAAAATAGTTTTGCTAGCTAAATAGCAGCGTCCAAAGTCTGTCTCATACAAGCCACGTATTAAAACTGACAATTCAGGTAAGTTATTATAACTATGCACCAAATTTAAATTTTGGGGATGGTCGTATAATGTCTGCTCTAAATAGGGTTGAATTTGAGCAAAGGTGATTGCGCCGCTAGAAATACCTGCTTGTGCTAATGTCCTGATACCACGTAGCCGAAAAACTAGAGAAACTGGACACCGAGCAATATCAGGAATGGCATCATAATAACGAGCATCCATCAAATCTTGAATACACAACCGCCTCCCTAAGACATTGGGATGTCGTAATATTGCCACCACTTTATCCATCTGAGCATAATCTTGAGTTAAGCGGCAAACTCCAGCCATTGCAGCACTGGCTGTAGGTGGATCAGCATCATTTACAAATCTGCGAATCCGTTCTAGGGCAGGTTGATAATTAAATTTTGTCAGTGTATGAATAATTACTCTATATGTTTGCCCTGGCTTGTCTAGTAGCTGGGCTACTTCTTCCAGTAAATCGGGTTCATCCGTACCGATTTCACCAATTGCCCATACAGCGTTTTCTACTGTATAGCAGTCATCATCACCTAGACAAGTGCGAATCACTGGTAAAGCCGTAGTAGCTTTGAGTTTTCCCAAAGTTTCCACCGACTTACGGCGAACGATACGGTTATCCAAATCGGGATCAGTGCGCTCTACTGCCCGCATCAGTGCATTAATTGAGGGTTCTGTGGGGAAGTTGACTAAATGAGCCGCCGCAATATAACGTGAGTCATCCTCACTCAACTGATCTGGAGGCGTATCCAAAAGTGCGATCGCCTGTTCTTCTGTAAGATTAAAAAAATTAAAAAACCGTTTATCCATAATCAATAGTCAATAGTTTTTCTCCCCAATCCCTAATCCCCAATCCCCAATCTAAAACAAAACAAGCCCAGAGGTTCTTTGCCATCACTCGACCTTAACAGGCAAAGCAAAGAGCGAAGAAACCCTAGGCTTGATGGGTAACAATTTACACCTGCAACCCAATTACAAGTTGAGCAATTGACTAGGACAAGGAGTTGATAGCGTAGTCAAGTAGTGCATTGTACTCGGTCAATGCTTGAGCAGACATATCACGAGGAGCGCAACCACGGTTACGAGCAAAGCTTAATGCTTCAACGTAAGGAGCGGTGGGTAAGCCCAAAGCGCGATAAACTTCACGTTGTCCAGCAATACCCCACTCATCCAATGGGCCAGTACCACCAACTACCAAGCAGTACTGAATGAGGCGCAAGTAGTGCTTGATGTCACGAGCGCACTTAGCTTTGAAGGTATCGGTGGAGTTAGCTTCACCAGCATTGTTGAGGTAAGGATATTTTTTGATGCAAGCATTGTAAGCTTCAGTTGCAACGGCATCAATGTTGCCAGCTAGCTTTTCAGCAGCTTCCAAACGAGCAGCTGCACGTTGGATAGAACCTTGTACTGATTCTAAGTCAGAGGTGCTGGGGAAACGACCTGCGGCATCAGCAGATGCAATAACGGTTGTAACAACTGATTTCATTTCTTCAATCTCCCAAAAGGCTTTTAATTTAAAATGTGTTGGATGTTAATCTGTTGAGTTAATTACAATTTGTAATTAATTAGCTCAAAGCAGAGATTACGCGATCGAAGTAGCTAGAAGCTTCAGCAACTAAGCTAGCGCAACGATCTTCTACAACGGGAGTTCCCATCTTACGCAATTTAGCACCAGCACGAGCCTCGCTGGGGGTGTCTTGAATGTGAGCAGCTGCTTGAGCCTTCATGATTTGTACTGCACGCACGGTAGAGGTGGTAGGTACGCCTAGAGCAGCATAGGTTTCTTTCAAACCGTTCAAGCAACGATCATCGAGAACTGAAGCGTCACCAGCTAATAGAGCGTAGGTTACATAGCGTAAGATGATTTCAGCATCGCGTAAGCAAGCAGCCATGCGACGGTTAGGATAGCAGTTACCACCAGCTTGGATCAAACCTTGGTTTTCGCAGATCATTCCAGCTACAGCATCAGAAACCATGCAGCTAGCGTTACTAGCGATCGCATTTACAGCATCCAAACGTCTGTTACCACTAGCAACGAACGCTCTGAGGGCAGCAATATCAGATACAGTAGAAGTGCTAGCATCTGCTGAAACTACAGCTCTAGAAAAAGCGTCAAGCATTTCGCTCTCCTTGAATATTGGTTATCTGTAAAACTTGAGTGTCTGTTCCTTGAACAAGACAATATAGAACATAAAAGATCACCCTTGTATCAGTCTCAGTTATGAGAAAGTAAGTAACAATCCTTAACATCCTCAACACAATACCCCAGTCAGACTTCTGGCTGGGGTAAATATCACAAATATTGTTTGAGAGGGGCGAAACGAAGGGATTGATTGTTTTTCCTGAGAGTTGATCCTAAAGCTGCTTAAGGAGGTGCTTAATCATATTGTCTTTCACCATTAACTGTCTTAGCACCTCCAACAGAAATTTTTGAGATTCTTCCTGGCTTAATCCTTTAACTTGTTCTTCATAAAGTTTGAGATTAAATTTTTGCTCTAAATTTAGCTCCATTGGAATTTCCATAATTTTAGCTCTCCGGTGTTTCGCAACATTCAGTTTATTTAGCCTCTAAATCTAAGGTTAACAAAAGTTACACCTACTTGACAAGTGGACACTTTTAGACGATTGCGAATAAACAAAGGTAAATACTGGGGACGCTAAGGTTTTATAGAAGAGAGCGGGAAGCTGAAAACCACTATTCTTACAGGCTGTGGATATTCGCGTAGCGTTCCCGAAGGGTAAGCGACACGGGCAACTTTAGTTGCCGTGTTCATGGTACAATTACAAGCAGTGGCAGGGTAATCAACCACTTAAAAAACCCATTTGCTGCCTAACACGCAGAAGCTGAACCTTGACAAATGAATCTAGGGGGTTCTACTTCGTAGTTCTAGTATCACCTGGAAGTAGGTAAAAGATTCGCAGGTACTAGACGAACAGCATTAAACTTCAAACAAATTTTGCACTTTGTGCAACTATGGTCGGGCAGACCAAAAGTTAACGCTTGGGGAGAGAACTACCTCTGGCTTAGATACCGCAAGGACTTTAAGTTAAGTGGACTCGTTGAACCAAGAATCCCCTGCCTTTTTAAGCAAGTGAGCGAAAGCGTTCGCGCAGCGTGCCGTAGGCAAACTTGATTAGGCAGGGGAGTGTCAAAATTGATGAGCATAGGGTTGCCCAATTTATTGTTCGGAGTTAGCTTTTAAGTTATGGATGCAATGGAGTTTTTTCAAAAAAGTACAGGGAAATGGCGATCGCAACGCACAACACACCACCTGGCTTTTAAGCGAGCGGAAGCAGGAGAATCTGATATTCAAGTCCAAGCCCTAGCAGCCGATCATCCTCAAGTGATTGAAATTTGCCAACTCCATGAGGTTGACCCCAAATTAGCAATTGGTGGTGCTTTTGTGACTTGGCAAGGTGCGATGGGATGGGATAGAGAAGACGAAAATCATGAAGGCTCGACGGTGTTCTCCCTGATTCCTGATGCTGATAATCCCCGTCAAGGCTCATTATTAAGAGAACGGGGCTATGCCGAAATTGTCCCAGTGGCAGGACGTTATCACATGGATGATGAAGATGCCTTAGTCCTGACAACTGAGTACGAAACCATGAGTTCAATTGAGAGATTTTGGTTTGTTACCCCCAGCGTCAGGATGCGAACCAGCACAGTCAAACGGTTCGGCGGTTTTAGTACTGCTACCTTTTGTACAGAATTGCGGATTGCAGATGCTTCAGAGGTGGACTCTCACCTAACTCCTGACCAGATTAACCATGCGGCTCAACCCACAAAACACTTCTCCTTCTTTGGTTGGTAAATTAATCATTACGAACAGCACCGATCCAGTAGCACGGGGGTTAGACTACCTATATGGAGTGAGGAGTCTAGCTCTTGATTCAGAGATGATAGATGTGGTTCATGATCTTAAGAACCGCATCCCTCTGTGTGCCTGGATCGGTAAGCATATTGATGGGGTGAACAGACAACTGGAAAACTATCTTCAAGCGTGCCACGATTGTTTTCACCCTTGGGAGCAGCCCCCTATTCAAATTTTTGCTGCTCCGATTGCCCAGCGTTTTGGTATCGATGCTATCTGCAACCTCAATACCAATCCCATTACCATCCTAATTGATGTGGGACGAGTAGTGCCGGCAGACTGGTTGTTCTTAGTTGTCCATGAATATGCCCATGCTCATGTCGGGCTGCCAGGACACGACGAACAATTTGCGCGATCGCTCTCTCACCTCTGCTTGGGTTTGGGAATTGCACCTCCCCCCAGGACATCTACTATAGCCTCTCACCTGCGTTATTATCCCGACTGCCGTCCCACTCAAAACCCCTTAGCATTTTGGCGGGGAGAATAAGCAAGACTGACAATCCAATGTTACGAATTGCTGCTTTGTTTCGCAAATCAAGAGTCTAAATACCTACACAGGCCTATTCTGAATTTTGAGATTACCTAAATGGGTAGCAGTTACATCACCCATACTCAAAATTTGGGGTAATAGGCTGTTAACCATTTGGGACAATGGCGAAATTCTTACGTGCGTTTCACATAGCATAAAGGTGTTCATTATGTCAATTCCTTTGTTGGAGTATGCCCCTTCATCTCAAAATCAGCGTGTGATTAGCTTTGAGATACCTGGTGATGAACAGCCTAGAGTTTACACAACAGATAACCTGCTGTCAGCCAGTGAAATGGATGCCTTGATTATGGCAGCCTATCGTCAAATTTTTCATGAACAGCAAATGCTGTTAAATCATCGTCAAATCTTCCTAGAATCGCAACTCAAAGCCGGACAGATAACAGTCAAAGATTTTATTCAAGGATTACTTTTGTCCGATTCATTCCGACGGCTCAATTATGATGCTAACAATAATTATCGCTTTGTAGAACTTTGCGTACAAAGGATTCTGGGACGCAATATTTATAGCGAACGCGAAAAACTCGCGTGGTCTATTGTCCTAGCCACCAAAGGACTCAAAGGCTTCATTGATGAATTGCTCAACAGTCAAGAATATCTAGATAACTTTGGAGATAATACCGTTCCTTACCAACGGCGGCGAGTTTTACCCCAGCGTTCTCAGGGTGAGTTACCCTTTGAACGGATGGCACGCTACGGCACTGATTATCGTGACAAGTTGCCACCTTCCATGAGAGGGTATAGACAATTTCAGCCATTTAATTTACAAACCTTCTTACGCAGTTCTGACAAGGATGTAATTTTATGGCTACTGGCTACTGCTGTATTTTTGATTGCCTGCTCCTATTTGCTACCCATATTTAATGTGCTGCCACAAATCGGCCCATACTAATAATTGGTAGCCCAAAATCCTGTTTTAAAGACGCGATTTATCGCGTCTTTAAAAAAGTCTTTTCCTTACACCCCTATACCCTTACACCCCTATACCCCTTTTAAATAATTAAAGGTTTGTAGTGAGAACTTTAGTTCTCTCTCCGTTCTCTCCGTTCGCATAGCGTGTCATAGACAGACTCTCCGCGTTCGCGCAGCGTCCCGCAGGGAACAAAATAAGGACTAAAGTCCTTACTACGAACTCAATCTTAATCTTTTTTTGTCAATTTTTAATTTTGCAGCTTTAGCTTGTCGCAGGGTATATTGATTCATTTTCCCAGGAAAGTAATTGAATTTCTGTATTCAGGTTATATCTAGCAAATAGCTCTGCAAATTCCAACATCAAAGGTGTAAAGTATATATTTGCCCTTTGCAAAAATTTTTGCAAAACTCGTTGACGCGCTACCACATACTCTGATTTTGATAACCAGGAATATTCTTGACGAATAGCATCGGCATATTCCCGATATTTTTGGGGATTAACAGCTAAAATTCCCAAATCTGCATCTAAGAGAACTTGACTATCAAGATCATCAATATCGGCTTGATGGTATTTCGTATTGATGATTAGACGTTTAACAGTATTAATTTCGTTAATGGGAACTTCTAACTTTCTGAGGAATTTATCGGCATATTCAGCACTTTTTTCTTCGTTATCTTTGGCTTGTGGATCATAAACAATATCATGCAACCAAGCAGCCAGTTGTACGGCTGGTAAGTTGTCAGTGTAAGTTTTTAAAGTCTCAATAATCTCAAGTACATTATGAATATGTTTTAGATTATGGTAATAACGATGAGGAGCAGAATAGGAATCTACTAATTCAGCAAAAGCTGTCTCCAGATTTATTTTATTAGCTCCAAAAGGTTGGAGTGTATGCTGCCAGTAACGAAATAAAATATTCGTAAGATTTTCTGTAGGCATAGATGCAGGATTGGCACTGTTGATACTCAAAAATTTTTAGCTGCAATTTATCCAAGAAACCGGGTTTCAAGAAACCCGGTTTCTGAACTTCGCTACCATCTTAACTAATGAATTAAACTTCTAGGGGTGCTTATGATATGAAAGAATTAAATAACGCAAAATCCCCAGGCGACTAATCCACTCAGCAATGGCTGTAGAGTTAGCAGATTGCTCATAACCTATTTCACGCTGAAGCCGTTTGAGTAGTGGATAAGTGGGTAGGGTGTTAACGGTGATATCTTCTTCTAAGATGGATGTAAAACCTGTAGTTTGGGCAAGTTGACGATAAGTGTCTAGGGTAAAACTACTATCAACTTGTCCATAGGTGCTACTAACACCTGGCCCCAGTACATTGGCGGCTATGTTCATCAAAGGACGGATAAATTTTAAAGGGACAAAGTCACAAATAGCTAATTTACCGCCTGGTTTTAACACTCGCCATGCTTCTTGGAAAAAGCGTTCTCGACTAGGGAAATGAAAAATACACTCAACAGCAAGTACCAAATCAAAAGAATTATCTGCAAAAGGTAATTGGCAAGCATCCCCTTGAATAAATTCGATTTGATTATTATTACGAGGTTGGACTTGTTCTTTGGCTCTGGCGAGTTGGCGGGGGTCAATATTTAAACCAGTCAGCTGCATATTGTTGAAGCGATCGCTTAAACTAGCGATCGTGCCACCAAATCCACAACCACAGTCTAGTACCTTTTGCCCATTCGTCGCCCCACCAGCATCACATACTCGCCGCGTTAAATTTTCTGCTGCTGTAGCAAAATCCTCTACTGAACCATCTGATGAATTGGGATTTTCCCAGTAGCCCCAATGTACGTGTAAACCAAAGCCTTTAGTTAGTTCAGTGTTACCTTGACTAAATCCTTCTAGTAATTGGTCAAAATAGGGTAATTCAACTTTTTGATTATCAAGCATACTTTTTTATCAAAACTTACACCAATTTCTATCATGGTTTGGTGTCAACCTGGGAACAGCAGAGTAGAAATGTTTTACTCAATACTCATCACCCATGACAATTTCATAGATAGCGATCGCTTCATCTTTGCCCTTTAATTTCACCGCTTGCTCTACTAATCTCAGAGAAAATAATTCTGGTGAGGATAAACTGTTAACTACTGACTCAGTAATCAATATACTACAACCATAGTGCTTAGTTAAGCCCTCCACACGGGAAGCCACATTAACAGCATCACCGACTACGGTAGAATCAATCCGGCAAGTAAAACCTACTGTTCCCATCACCACTTCACCGCGATGAATACCAATACCGACGCTAATTTTTGGTAAACCGTTTTGTCTGCGCTGATCATTAAATTTATCTAAAGCTGCCTGCATCAAAATTGCTGCTTGTAGTGCGCCATCAGTAGCAACATCATCAAACAAAGCCATAATGGCATCACCAATATACTTATCAATAAACCCACCAGCTTGATCTATCGCTTTCCCCATACAAGCCAAATAATCATTTAAAAATGTAAAAATTTCTTGTGGTGTCATTAGCTCTGACATAGATGTATAACCACGGATATCACAGAATAAAATTGTGATGGTTCGGGTAGCGGCTAAACCGACGATAATATTTTCAATTCCTTGGGGAGCGATCGCTAAAATAAATTTATTCGGCACAAATAACTCAAAGGAGTTTAAAGTCTTCTGTAACTTATTAAACGACCCCTGCAAAGTCACAGACATTTCATTAAACGAAGTTGCCAATGCTCCAATTTCGTCTGCATTGGTAATTTGGGCGCGATGTTCCCAATCACCAGCCGCAATTTTCATTGCACTTACCTGTAAACGGCGAATAGGCTCACTTAAACGCTTGGCTAAGATATACGCCATTACCCAACCAATTGCCAAACTGATTAAACCACCTACTAACGCCTGATTGATTACCCTAGTAATAGCACGGTCAACTCGACGTAAAGACAAACCTAAACGCAGATTCCCGATTTTTTGGCCAGATGGGAAGCGAATTTCCGAGGCTACTTCCATCACTCTTTCACCCCGTTTGGCTCGTAAATTTTCAGCAAAATAAATGTCGCGGAGAATAAATGTCTCTGTTACCGTTAATCCTTGCCTCGATTCTAAAACATTATTTGTCACAGGTACAGGTACAACATCGGGAATATACTGATTTTGTAAATCATTGAGCGAACTAGCCACAATCAAATTTTCTTGGCGAGCATCGGAGACAAAAACATACAAAAACTCTTGATTTTCCCGTAAAAGTATATCAAAAGTCAGGCGAATTTGACTCCAGTTCTCTTCTACTAACTCATTACCCAAAGTATAACTTAATACTTGAGTAAAATATTTGGCATTCTTGACACTTTCTTCTTGATAGAAACGACTTTCACTTTTTGCCCACACCGAGACAATTACACCAATTACACTCAGCAATAAAAGTGTAGTAGTAGCCATTATCCGGGTGTGGATTGACTGGAAAGCCCAAAATTTCATGGTTTGATTACCAATTCTTCTACAAAAGTTACCCACCACCAACCGCGAGTTTGAGCCTGACAATTAGAACCAAAAGCTAAAGTAACCGGGCCACCCATTTTGGCGGGGATGGGTTGTTTGTCATCACCCCAGTTAGTTACCAAGAGAATGTCACAGTTTTGGATGTCAGTAGAGGCTAATCTGACTGGGTTGAGTTTGTTGTGGTATGTTGTTTGTTTACCTTGCACCACAAGCTCCCCAGAAGCTGGTAATTTTATTTTTGCTAAATCTAAAACATTGCGTACATTGACTCCATGTAGTTTGACTTTGCCACTCGGCCACCCACTACGATAACCAACAGTTGCCAACATCGTAACTTGGGGTAATTTTGCCAAATCAGCCGAGTTAAATTCTTCCTTTCCTATTCGTAGGCGGATTGGTTCTGTCCCCACAACGATATTACTGATATAAAATACCCAAAATGATTGCGGATAGAGCTGTTTAAGCAGGGGGTATTGAGTATGGGGAAAAACTAGATAAATCGGGCCGCCTTGGTTACGGCTGATAGGTTTACCATTATTGGCGATCGCTAAAATAATTGGATACTTGAATAAATCTTCTAACTTGACTGTTACTTGATAAGAGTTGTAAGCAATAAAAGTTACTTCTGTCACATCAGCCTGATAACCAAATTTTTGCAGCAGCCTCGATACTGGTACACCACGAAAATCAAAAACTTGATGTGGCTGAAGGATGTTATTAGCATCAATTGTTTTGACATGAGTTGTAGCCAATGATTGTAACTGCTGCCAATTTAAAGTAACGTCTTTACCAGTGGTGGTTTGACCTTGAATAACTAAATTCCACTGCCTTGGCTGAGTGCTTTTGGCGTGATTTGCCATAATTTCCGCATTGCGAGCGATCGCTTCTTTACGCCATACTTCCAGTTGTTCATCACTAGGTTGCTGTGTACAACCTCCCAAGTCAACAACAGTGAACATTACAATGCTGAGGAGTGAGTTTTTCAGTAAAAACACAGTATTTCTACGTATATTACTCATCTCTCTTTCGCCCTTTTTCCATAGGTGTATTACTGTTTTACACGTTGTCTGAAAAACGTCCACCCAAAAACTTGAATCTACATTTTTAATTTTGAATTTCTTATCTGTGGTGACAAAAAAAATCACGCGCCACAATAGAAAGCGCAGTCTTCATAAATAAAACTCTTAACTGACATCAGGAGTTCACTATCAGTGGTATTACAAATACAAACCAGCACCTACGAAGCGAAAACTCAAGAAATTGCTAAACAGCTTTTGGCAGCAACTCAAGAAAATCGCTCATTTTTAGCTTCCCTACGTGATCAAATGCGTTGGGACGATAAATTACTCGCTTGGGCGATGAGTAACCCTGGTTTACGGGTACAATTGTTTCGTTTTATCGATACTCTCCCCGCACTGCGGAGTAAATCGGAAATTGCTGCTCATCTCCAAGAATATTTAGGTGATGAGTCTGTAGAACTTCCAGCCGCTTTAAAGGGAATGCTCAACTTTGCTAACCCTGACTCGATGCCGGGGCAAGTGGCTGCAACTACTGTGTCTACAGCCGTTGAGACTTTAGCTCATAAATATATTTCTGGCGAAAATATTCAACAAGTCATCAAAACCGTTGAACGACTACGCAAAGAAAAAATGGCGTTCACCATTGATTTACTTGGTGAGGCGGTAATTACGGAAGTAGAAGCACAGTCTTATCTAGAACGGTATCGAGAATTAATCACTCAATTAACAGCAGCAGCTAAGAATTGGGGCAGTATTGGGGCGATTGATGAGGCTGACGGTGAACCGTTGGCAAAAGTCCAGGTTTCTGTGAAATTAACGGCGTTTTATTCTCAATTTGACCCTTTAGATGCTCAAGGTAGTGAAGCGCGAGTTAGCGATCGCATCCGTAATTTATTACGTTATGCTCAAGAGTTGGGCGCATCTATCCATTTTGATATGGAACAGTATGCTTATAAAGATTTAATTCTCAATATTTTGCAAAAAATCTTATTAGAAGATGAGTTCCGCCAACGTACAGATATCGGCATGACTATTCAAGCCTATCTGCGGGATAGTGAAGCAGATGCCAAAAATGTGATTGATTGGTTAAAAGAGCGTGGTTATCCGTTAACTATTCGGTTGGTAAAAGGGGCGTATTGGGATCAAGAAACTATTAAGGCTGCTCAAAAACATTGGAATCAGCCTGTATTTAACGATAAGGCGGCAACGGATGCTAATTTTGAGGCGATAACTCAGTTATTGTTGGAAAATCATCAGTATGTTTATGCTGCCATTGGTAGTCATAATGTGCGATCGCAAGCACGGGCTATAGCTATAGCGGAAACTCTTAATGTCCCCCGGCGGCGGTTTGAAATGCAGGTGCTTTACGGGATGGGGGATAAGTTGGCTAAGGCTTTGGTGGATAGGGGTTATCGGGTGCGGGTTTATTGTCCCTATGGGGAATTGTTGCCGGGGATGGCTTATCTGATTCGGCGGTTGTTGGAAAATACGGCTAATAGTTCTTTTTTACGGCAAAATTTGGAGAATAAGCCGATTGAGGAGTTGCTTGCACCTCCAGATGTTGATTTGTCTCACGCAGAGGCGCGGAGGCGCAAAGAAGGAAAGGAGGGGTTTGTTGGTGCGGCGGATACGGATTATGCGGAAGTGGAGGAAAGGACGGAGGCGGCGCGGGCTTTTGCGGCTGTGCGTGGGGAGTTGGGTAGGAGTTATTTACCTTTGATTAATGGGGAGTATGTCAATACTTCTGAGGTGATTGATTCGGTTAATCCTTCTAATTTTAGTGAGGTGGTGGGGAAGGTTGGATTGATTTCGGTGGAACAGGCGGAACAAGCTATGCGGGCGGCTAAGGCGGCGTTTCCTGGGTGGAAGAGTACGTCTGTGAAGGAACGGGCGGGGGTTTTGCGTCGGGCGGCTGATTTGATGGAACAGCGTCGGGCGGAACTCTCGGCTTGGATTGTTTTGGAGGTGGGTAAACCTGTTAGGGAAGCTGATGCGGAAGTGTCGGAGGCGATTGATTTTTGTCTCTACTACGCCGATGAAATGGAACGGTTGGATCAAGGTGTAATTTATGACGTGGCTGGGGAAACTAATAGATATATTTACCAGCCCCGTGGGATTGCTGTGGTGATTTCACCTTGGAATTTTCCTTTGGCGATCGCTTGTGGAATGACTGTTGCTGCTTTGGTTGCAGGTAATTGCACTCTGCTCAAGCCTGCGGAAACTTCTTCTGTGATTACTGCTAAACTCACGGAAATTTTGGTGGAAGCGGGGATTCCTAAAGGTGTATTTCAATACGTCCCTGGTAAGGGTTCGCAGGTGGGGGCTTATTTGGTGAGTCATCCCGATACCCATGTCATCGCTTTTACTGGTTCTCAGGAAGTTGGTTGTCGCATTTATGCGGAAGCTGCTACCCTCAAGCCTGGGCAACGGCACATGAAGCGGGTAATTGCGGAAATGGGTGGTAAAAATGCCATCATCGTTGATGAAAGTGCTGATTTAGACCAAGCTGTTGTAGGGGTAGTACAGTCGGCCTTTGGCTACAGTGGACAAAAATGTTCTGCTTGTTCGCGGGTAGTTGTGGTAGAAACCATTTATGATGCGTTTATTCGGCGGTTGGTAGAGGCTACGAAATCCCTAAATATTGGGGAAGCGGAGTTACCCAGTACCCAAGTCGGCCCGGTAATTGATGCTAATGCGCGCGATCGCATCCGCGAGTATATTCAAAAGGGTAAGGCAGAATCTCAGGTGGCTTTAGAGTTATCAGCACCTGAACATGGTTATTTTGTCGGGCCTGTGATTTTTAGTGAAGTACCAGCCAATGGAATCATCGCCCAGCAAGAGATTTTTGGCCCGGTATTGGCAGTAATTAAAGTTAAAGATTTTGCGGAAGCTTTAGCAGTTGCTAATGATACCAACTACGCTTTGACTGGTGGCATTTATTCTCGTACACCCTCCCACATTCAAAAAGCACAGACAGATTTTGAAGTCGGGAATTTGTATATTAACCGTACCATCACAGGGGCGATCGTTGCTCGCCAACCCTTTGGCGGCTTTAAACTCTCTGGGGTAGGTTCTAAAGCAGGGGGGCCAGATTATCTCTTGCAATTCCTCGAACCCCGCACCATCACCGAAAACATTCAACGCCAAGGTTTTGCACCCATTGAAGGAGCGGAATAATTTGTAATGGGGCATGGGGCATGGGGCATGGGGCATGGGGCATGGGGCATTGGGTAGACAAGGTAGACAAGGTAGACAAGGTAGACAAGGTAGAATTTATTTGCCCTACACCCTTACACCCCTACACCCCTACACCCCTACACCCCTACACCCTTACACCCCTACACCCCTACACCCCTACACCCCTACACCCCTACACCCCTACACCCTCTACCGTTCTGGTAAAAAAAGCGTAAACTGACTCCCTACACCCACAGTTGATTTTACAGTTACATCACCACCATGCAATCGGGCTAATTTTCGAGTTAGGGCTAAACCTAAACCCGTACCTTCATAATGACGATTTAATTTACTATCTAACTGTTTAAATGGTTGAAATAAATATTGAAATTGACTGGCTTCAATACCAATTCCTGTATCTGAAACTGTGAATGTTATCCCTTGTGGTACTTTTTTAACTATCAAGGAAACTTCGCCGCTAGGAGTAAATTTAATGGCATTAGTGAGTAAATTGAGCAACATTTGCTTAATGCGTCGCTCATCAGCAATACAAATATCTACCCTAGCATCAATGTGACTGGTGAGTTTTAATCCTTTTGCGATCGCCAGATCACGCACACTCGATAAAATATAATTACACAAATCTGAGATTACTACAGGCATCAGAAATATTTCTTCTTTGCCTACTTCTACTTTTGATAAATCTAAGATATCGTTAATTAATGACAGTAAGTGTTCGCCACTACTATATATACAACTAATATATTCTTGCTGTTGTTCATTCAAAGAGCCAGCTATTTCTTGTTGCAGTAACTGAGATAAGCCCATAATGGCATTCAGAGGTGTTCGCAATTCATGGCTCATCGTGGACAAAAATTCACTTTTGGCTCGATTACCTGCTTCTGCTGCTGCTTGTGAGGCACGCAATTGTAATTCAGTTTCTTTAGATGCGGTAATATCTTTGACAATAACTAACAGCAACTCAGGTTCACCATCGAAACCAGGCATTACAGAAACCGAAATTTTAGTCCAAACCAAGTATCGCTGTTTATGTAAGAATGCTCTTTCAATTTCAACGTGTTCTGCATGATTAAACTGTTGAATATCTTTGCATATTTCTACAAAAAACTCTTGATAATTATCTAAATTTTCTGGAGTGGGCAAAATATAATCTGTCAAACAATGGCCAAATAACTCTTCTCGACTATACCCCAGCATTTGACATAGTGCAGGATTAACATCTACTATTTGCGCTTTGATATTTATTAATCCTATTCCCACAGAAGAACGCTCAAAAATTGCCTTAAATTGTGCCTCACTCTTTTGTAGTTGTTCTTGTGCGGTTTTGCGTTCTCTCGCTTCTATGGCTAATGAAATAAAATCTGCGATCGCACCTGCAAAATACTCCTCTTCTACAGTCCATTCCCGAATTTCAGCACAATGTTCATAGCATAATATTCCTAGTAAACGACCCTCTACCCAAATTGGTGTACTCAGCAGAGACATCACATTAAACGGTGAAAGATAACTGGCAAATAATTCTTGTGTTCTGTGATCATTCATCACATCATCCACTGCAACGCAACGTTCCTGGGCTAAAGCTTGGAAATATTTAGGATAATTCGCTGCTGACAAGGACTGACCAAAGCTATGCTCCTCAGTATTCAGATTATACAAATCAATACACTCCATTTCTAAGTGTTCCTTGTTGTATAACCATATACTAACGCGTTGCACTAAAAGTGTTTGCGCCGTAGCTTCGGTGATTTCTTGGAAGACGGCATTTAAAGTACCTGATTGGAAGGTCTTGCTTGTTGCCAAGTGCAATAGTGTCCGACTGTATTTACGTCGTTCCTTGTCTCTAATTGGCAGTAATTCTTGGGACTGCTGGTATTGTGTAATATCTTTAACCACTAGCACCTGCATGTGTTCTCAACAGAAATCACTTTGCATTGCAGTTCTAAAAATAAATAGAACTGTTTCTATAAATACAACTTTCACATCTAGATTTACAGAACCTGAAGGTATATTTTTTAGGATAATTTTTATAAGTTCTATGTTTTTAATTACAATCTATTTTGTGTAAGCTGTTTTTAACCTGATATCAATTATCTCATTGATATCAGGCGATCGCACGAAAAATATCTGTGTTAATTTTTTACAGAGATTTCACAGAAAATTTAAAAACACTGGGTTTAGAGCCAGAGTGTATTAGTTTAGATCAAAATCAAGAAATATTGATCAAACTATACATTACCAAAAGTAATTTAGATAGCGATTCCGGTTAATTACTGACCAGATAATTCATGATTGTTAAATAATTTTGCTGAACACCCATTCTCAATAACCATGAGAGATATAGACAGATATACTCATTTTTCTATTAGTTTTGATATTAACACTTGTGTATTCCCCTCTAGAAAGATACTCTAATAGCTAAATTTTGCAACAATTGAACTAAGTTCAGCACAGCTGTTACAGAGATGGTGCAATAATGGAAAATTCTACTATCAGAATTATTTCTCTGATTCCTAGTGGAACAGAGATTTTAGCAGCTTTGGGTTTAACGGATGCAATTGTCGGGCGATCGCACGAATGTGACTATCCTCCAGAAATCACAGATCGTCCTATTTGTACTCAAGCTCGCTTAGATGGCAATATTCCCAGCAGTAAAATCCATGATCAGATCAATGGTTTGCTACAATCTGCTCTCAGTATCTATGATGTCAAGACAGAGACTTTAGAAAAATTACAACCTACCCATATCTTGACCCAAGACCAATGTAAGGTTTGTGCAGTTAACTTTAAGGAAGTAGAAAAAGCAGTTGCCGAACTTACCCAAAGTCAACCTCAAATCATTTCCTTACAACCTAATCTCCTGGAAGATGTTTGGCATGACATTGAGCGGGTAGCGCATATCTTTGATGTAGATGCAGTTCAGGTGTTAGAAAACTTAGAGGCTCGTGTCAAAATTTGCCAAAAGAGAATCCAAGGACTATCTTTGGCAGAATTACCAACTGTCGCCTGTATCGAGTGGACAGATCCTCTCATGGTGGGAGCAAATTGGATTCCTGAATTAGTCAACTTGGCTGGGGGACAATCACTATTTTGTGTGACTGGTCAATCTTCTCCGCATTTGCGATGGGAAACACTCTTAGTCAGCAATCCCGATATTATCGTATTTATGCCTTGCGGTTTTGACTTGCATCGTACCCGTCAGGAAGCCCAAATCATCACCCAAAATCCTGAATGGGAAAAACTCCACGCGACTAAAAGCGGTAGAGTCTACATCACTGATGGTAATGCCTACTTCAACCGTCCAGGGCCAAGGCTAGTAGATTCTCTGGAAATTATGGCAGAAATTTTACATCCAGAAATTTTTGACTATGGTTATAGAGGCACCGCTTGGGAACGCTTGTGAATTTAAAAGACAAAACAAAGGAACTATCTTAACTAGATTTTTTGAGTTGATTGAGGTATTCAATTAAAGTTCTTAAAGCGTTAGTTAGTGCAACTTCACTGATTATCACTGAGTGTTGCTGGCCATGATCTGCTACAGTCAACCTATATTGGAAGCGATCGCACTGAGAATTACCAGACATCATTTGCTCAGGTAGATGAAAAAAATCTGCCCCCTCCAGCAGTTGTGACAGTTCCTCAGTTACCTGGAGTGGGAGATTATTAGTATCAACAGTGATTTTTTGACTAATCCCAGTAAAGCCACCTGTGCGTTCTAACGATACCAGCATTTTCGAGAGGGATAAATACTCAAAGCCATTGACACTCCCCACGGCTGAAGCCGGGGGATTCCAGCGTCACTGACGTTCCTTGCTTTTACTGGACTTGCGTCCAACAGAAGTAGAGGAAACATCTCGACTGGCGTTACTTCCCGGATGCCCTCCGGTAGCGGCAGTTGCTCCCCTTGGGGAGACCCCAAGACCGCACTGCCTTGCCTTTGCACGACTCAAAATTACTTTGGCAGCATTCACATCACGTTGTTCAATGTGTCCACAATGTAGACAAGAATGAGTTCTGGTGCTAAGTGATTTCTGGACTTTAGCACGACAATTACTACATTCTTGACTGGTGAAATGAGGCGGAACAGCAATTATTTCTCGTCCTAATTTCTCCCCAAAGTATTCGAGCCATTGGCGGAAATTGTACCAAGACGCATCAGAGATGCTCTTAGCAAGCTTGTGGTTTCTCACCAACCCACTAACATTTAAATCTTCCAAGACAACCTTAGCGTTAGCTAGGCATAAGTTACGCGCCAACTTTTTGGCGTGTTCATTCCTTTGTCGAGTTACTTTTAAATGTTTTCGAGCATAAACACCACGAGCTTTTTTTCTGCCAGATGACCCCTTTTTCTTTTTATAAATATTGCGCTGAACCCTTTTAATATCTTTCTCAGCTTTACGCAAATATCGTGGGTTTTCTTCATGCTTGCCATTGCTATCAGAGTAGAAGTATTCCAATCCCACATCAATGCCAATTTCAGATGTGGTTATTGGTACTTCCTGCTTATTATCAACTTTCACGCAAAACTGCACATAGTATCCATCTGCACGACGAACAATCCTAACTCGCTTGATTAGCTCAACAGGATAAGTATGAATATCCCATTTACCTAATAATTTGAGTTCACCAATACCTTTCTTATCAGTGAAAGTAATACGTCGTTTTGTTGGGTGAAGTTTCCAAGATTGTTGTTTATATTCAACAGAGCGACTATGTTTTTTGAATCTTGGATAACCTTTCTTGCCTGGTTTTTTAGCTTTGCAGTTAGCAAAAAATCTATTGATAGCACGTTCTACATTTTCCACAGACGCTTGACAAGCATGACTGCTCAAATCTCTAACAAATTCAAATTCTGCTCGTAACTGAGTGTTGTATTGGTACAATTCTTTCTTGCCAATACCACGATTATCAATCCAGTATCTAAGCACCTTATTTCTGACGAATTGACTTATGCGGATAGCTTCATCTATAGCTTTGGCTTGTGCCTTTTTGACAACTGCTTTGTACTCCATTACTAACACTCTTGAATCACCCCCTTGTATTTGATAGATTATATTTAGTATATACACAATATCTAAGTATGACAACTAAAAAAAGATTAAAAAATGTGCCAATTTTGCATGATGAAATTAAAGAAAGGCATCAGATAGTAGTTACGCCTACCGCTTGGAAAAACATGAAAATGGAGTCCAGCAATAGAGGTATTAGCGTTAGTGAATTAATTGAAGAGTTTGGACGGCGAATAAATTCGCCTGCGGCTAACCCCCATGTCTAAAGCCAGGGGCTAGCCCGCCGCAGTTATATTGGTCTAGCAAATTACGAATTACGTAGCTTGCTTCAGCGTAGCGGTATTACGAATTACGAATTAACTCAAAACTCCCACCTCTTGCCAAGCTTTCTGTACGGCTTGATGTTCTAAACTTCCATCTCCGTAGAGTTCGCTGGCTATTTGCACAGTCACATGGGCAGCTTTTTTAAAATCAGCTTTAGAACGCAGGCGATCGCATAAAGCAATATACCAAATTTTCCCGGCTTTCTCCCAAGCGTACCCCCCTATTTCCATAGCGGCTAAATAGAAAGCACGGTTAGGAATACCTGAGTTGATATGTACCCCACCATTATCAGCCCAGCCTATATATTGCTCTTTGACATGGCCTGGTTGGGGGTCTTTACCCAATACAGGATCATCATATGCTGTTCCTGGGTCTTTCATAGAGCGAATACCAACACCTTTGACACTTGGCATCAATAAACCCTCACCAATAATCCAATCAGCCTCTTCTACTGTCTGATTTTTTACCCTCTGTTTTACCAAAGCACCAAATACATCAGAGAAGGATTCGTTTAACGCTCCTGGTTCACCATAATATATTAATGCAGCCTCATACTGAGTTACACCATGTGTTAACTCATGTCCAATCACATCAATACACTTAGTGAAGCGATCAAATAATTCTCCATCACCATCACCGTAAACCATCTGGTCGCCATTCCAAAAGGCGTTTTCGTATTTCACACCATAATGCACTGTTGAATCTAAACGCAGTCCTTTATTATCAATAGAATTGCGCTCAAATATTTCGTAAAATAAATCATAAGTCGCACCAGCCGCATCATAGGCTTCGTTGACTGTTTCATCCTCACTCGGAGGATCACCTTCGCTTCTGACTATAGTTCCTGGTAGTAACTGAAGATTTTTAGCATCATAAACTGTGCGGCTTTTTTCACCAGGGGAAGGTGCAAAAGAAATATTGCCAACAATGTCTCTACGTCCGCGCAACTGTGCCGAAAGATTTAATGTATGGAACGCCCAATTGCGCTGTTGTTCTGTACCATTCACCGCTACATTTTCCAGGATATGCGGCGGGATAACACAACATATAGGACATCTTGTTTTGCTGGAATGATCACAATTGAATCTAGATGATTTCTGTTTATTCCTAGCCATCTAATACAGTCTCCTTTGGTAATTAAGTAAGGAACAACCGTGGATAAAACACCACGGTTGTCATGTCAGGAGCAGAGGGATTAATGGAGATGGCGATTCCCTGGTTGATATTCTGATGAATCTTTTCTACTTTTTATTGTCTAATAAATCTCTCAAAAATCAATAGGTTTTTGAACAACCAATCAAATTTTGATATCCCGTAAAAATCATTTTTTATTTATATTCATAAATTTGTAATCCCTGATTATTTTTAGTAATTAAAAATAACTAAAAAAATACTCACATCAAGAATAATGTAGATATTTTGATGGGGTTATTACTCAATAGATTACATACACGAATTAAAATTATGTAGATTAAGCCAGTAATATCTCTATTACTGACAAGATAATTTTTTCTAGTGGTTAATGTTAAATTATATTGCTAAAAAAATAGGCTATCTACTTTCGTCAATTACTAACTGACAACAGAAATTGACTGATAACATTTCTGTATTAAGAATGCCATATTTGGCACAATGTTAATACTTCGGAGATTGCTGATTAACTTGATTACCAGAATCGGCAAAAAAATGGCGATCGCTTTTTTGGTATGTTAGTAGCAATAATCAGCTAGTCAAGTCAATGATCCTGTAGAGAAAATCGAACCACATTTTTGATATCTGACGCACCCTACTAATATGCCAGTTGCGTAAGTCCTGACTCATTACTCATTACTTATTACTCATTACTCATTACTCATTACTCATGCTCTACGTCACTTACTTCAAAAGTGCTGTAAACTATCCTGTTGTCCGCTAAAAAAGTTTGTTTCAAGGCGCGTTTTAACTAGCCATTCAACAAATTCTGCTTTGTATTCTTCTGTTTTCTTTATCATAAAGAAAATTGAAAATGCAAGTGAAGGTAATACAGTTGATAATGGACGGGCAATTATTTTGGGAAAAGGGTAGAATTGAGAACCAGAGAATTTTTCAACAGATGCAAAACGTCCAGCAATATTTTTATAAAATTGAATTGTATCATTTTTAGAAAATACTCTTACATGAGCAGATATTAACTTTGAACAAGTTGGGTGCATCCCAAAAATACCTAAAATGCGGTTATGGAAAGAAAGTACATTTGGTACGCCCAAATACAAATAACCCCCTATTTTTAAAGTTCTAAATATTTCGTGATTTATCCAGAATATTTCTTTTGTGTGTTCTAAAATTTGGTTAGCTATAATCAAGTCAATAGATTCATTTTCAAAAGGTAGATACTGATTTTCAATGTTAAGTGAAATAGGTTCTATACCTCTTTGTATTAATGTTTGTATATTCCAATTGCCATAATCAATACCAATACATTGAGCTTCTGGGTTATCCTGTTTGATGATTAGTAAATCTTCACCAGTCCCACATCCTAAATCTACACATTTTTTAATATTTAATCCTTGAATATTTTTTTGTAAAATGTGCCTTCCATAAGTTTCATTATGGTCAACAATTGTGAGTCTGCTTGTAGTACCAGGTGTCACTTTCTTAAACATTTAATTTTCCTTTTGATTTAGTTGAACAATAATGCTCACCAAGGTATCTGCTGTTTTTGTTACAAGATAATTGTTCAGTGTAGTAGTTATTGCTAGTAAATCATCATATTACGTGACTTGACCTACAGCATCTAAGCACAGCGATCGCACCATAGCCATCATTGTAAATTTATGTAAAAAAAGCGATCGCCTCTGAACATCTTTTGTCAGGCGATCGCTTCACAAAAATTTAGATGACAGACTCAGCAAGTGCTGAATCTAGAGCAGGTAGTAGTAAAGTCAAGGAAAAAATTATTTGTTATCTCCCCCCTGCCTCCTGCCCCTCCGCAATTGCTCCACTTGGGCAAAGCCCAAGACCGCATTGCTCTCTGCCCCCTGCCTTCTTACACATCCTGCTCGCTTAACTCACGAGTAATGTGGTCAAATGGCTCATCAACGAAAGCAGTGTCAGTTATACCCGCACCAGCTACTTGTTCTTTCACCAAATCCTTGAGAATTTGCACACCGCGAACTGTGGGAGCAATAGGCACACTCAAAGAATTGTAGGTTTCTCTAAGACCTTGCAGAACACGCTCATCTAAAACGTTGGTATTACCAGCAACCAGCGCATAAGTAGCGTAGCGCAGGTAGTAGTCCATATCTCGCAAACAAGCTGCGTAACGACGAGTTGTATAAGCGTTACCACCAGGACGAATCAATTCTGGCAGTTCGTCAAACAACTTCACACCAGCTTGCTTCACCAGGGCAGCCGCATTCGAGTTAATTGCAGCCGCAGCTTGCACGCGAGCTGTGCCACTCTCAAAATAGGATTTCAAGCTATCAATCGCATTCCGGTCAAAATAACGACCAGTTACGTCATAATTCTTAATTAAGGTTGTTACCGCGTCACGCATTCCTTCTTCTCCCAATCGTTGCTATCGTGGTTTGATATTTATTTGGTTGCACTTACGCACCAGTAAATTTTTGTGCTATTTAAATATAGATTTGGCACAAAAACCATTTATCCATTATTTAAGGATTCTATGTCAAAGTTGACCCCTCTGAGATTAACTTTCCCTCTTTTGTGCAGATGTCGAAAGAAAGGTTAATATTACCTGTAATCCAGATGATCTGTAACAACCACTACAAAACTCTCTAATGTTGAGAATCTACGATATTTCAGGTGTGTCACAACTTTGTTCCGCTCAGTAGGGTTAGGATGCTTTGGCAAGATTCTGGTTTGACGTTAAGAAATTGGCAGAGAAGGAGTAAAAATGACAACCCCACAAGAAGTCTTGAAAATGATTCAAGACCAAAACATCCAGATGATTGACCTAAAATTCGTCGATACCCTCGGCACTTGGCAGCACCTCACCGTGTTCCAAGACCAGATTGACGAAAGTTCATTCTCTGATGGTGTACCCTTCGACGGTTCCAGCATCCGGGGTTGGAAAGGCATCGAAGAATCAGACATGACAATGGTGCTAGATCCTAACACCGCTTGGATCGACCCATTCATGGAAGAGCCAACATTAAGTATTATTTGTAGCATCAAAGAACCCCGTACTGGCGAATGGTACAACCGTTGCCCACGGGTTATCGCCCAAAAAGCCATAGACTACTTAGTGTCTAGCGGTCTGGGTGACACTGCTTTCTTTGGCCCTGAAGCTGAATTCTTCATCTTTGATGATGTCCGCTATGACCAAACTGCCAACGAGGGATACTACCACGTAGATTCAATAGAAGGCCGTTGGAATTTCGGTAGAAAAGAAAGCCCCAACCTTGGTTACAAAACTCGCTTCAAAGAAGGTTACTTCCCCGTTTCGCCAACAGACACCTTCCAAGATATGCGGACAGAAATGCTGTTGACGATGGCAAAACTAGGTGTGCCTATTGAAAAGCATCACCACGAAGTAGCCACTGGCGGTCAGTGCGAATTGGGCTTCCGCTTTGGTAAGTTAATCCAAGCTGCTGACTGGTTGATGACCTATAAATACGTCATCAAAAACGTAGCTAAGAAATACGGCAGAACCGTTACCTTCATGCCCAAACCTGTGTTTGGTGATAACGGTTCTGGGATGCACACCCACCAGTCTATTTGGAAAGATGGTAAACCTCTGTTTGCCGGTGACAAATATGCTGGTTTAAGTGACATGGCACTGTACTACATTGGTGGTATCCTCAAACACGCACCAGCATTGTTGGCTATCACCAACCCCTCCACCAACTCCTACAAGCGTCTAGTACCTGGGTATGAAGCACCTGTAAACTTGGCTTACTCCCAAGGTAATCGTTCCGCTTCTGTCCGTATTCCTCTCTCTGGCACTAACCCCAAAGCCAAGCGTTTAGAGTTCCGTTGTCCAGACGCTACCTCTAACCCCTACTTGGCATTTGCAGCTATGCTGTGTGCCGGTATTGATGGCATCAAGAACAAAATCCATCCCGGTGAACCTTTAGATAAAAATATCTATGAACTCTCTCCAGAGGAACTGGCGAAAGTTCCTTCCACCCCCGGTTCTTTAGAATTGGCGTTGGAAGCACTGGAGAATGACCACGCTTTCTTGACAGAATCAGGCGTATTCACTGAAGATTTTATCCAAAACTGGATTGATTACAAGCTAGCTAACGAAGTTAAGCAGTTACAATTACGTCCTCATCCCTATGAGTTCTATCTCTATTACGACGTTTAATTAACATCTGTTGGCAATCTATAATTCCAGAGATAAAATTGGCCACCCTTGGGGGTGGCTTTTTTTTGGAGTGGTCACGATATCTGAGAACTTCGTTATTTTTTCCTAGCTCATGGCCGCATTGCTGCGACCGTAAATCATTCTTGTTGTAGGATCAATCTTCCCTTGAATGGGATTCCAATAGTGGGATACTTCTTCCGCAGGAAGACCCATCTCTTGTGCTGCACGCATCAGCATCGATTGTTGACGATTTTTGATTTGCTGATACTGGCGGATCATAATCGCACGAGATTTTTCTTGAATAGACATAACACTGCCTCCCTATGGATTTACAAATATTAGATTCATCTGTAGTTCTGTGTTAATCAATTTAGCAAAAATTCTGTAACATAAACTACTAAATTTGGTTTTTGTTATAAAACTTAATATTACTGTAATTTTAGTTACTCTATTTTTATGAATGGTTTGCGGACAAAATTCCTATTCTCTCTAGACTGTAAGAAATACTGATCTCCAGCCTGATGATCTAATCTTTACCGTTGTTTACATTTGTTGAGGCAAAAATATCAAGATTTCATCATTAAATTAAGATTTACTACCAATTTCAACAACGAGAACCGGAAAATGGCTGTTGCTACTGGTTAACGTGTGTAAATTTTGATGCTTTTTATCTCTGCCGCAAGGTACTTTCCAGATTTAATTGATTTAGAATCACTATTGTAAAGAAATGTTATGTTCTTGTGCCTAGTTTCTCACCAACACAGGTGAAGAAACCCCAGGCCAGGATCAAATCCGCCATAGTTAATAAATTTCCACTAAAACCATGACAGTTATTTATCCACGAAAATTCCAAAATAGTTTGAGTGCGCGAGATGTACTCAAACAGGTAGTGAGCGATCGCGAAATTCACTTGATCACTCTCAACCGCTATCGTTATAGTGAGCAGCGTAGCTGTAAAGATTTAACTGATTTAATAGAACGACTCAACGGTAAACCACCAGAACTGATTAGAGATTTATCACACCACATCGCTGATGAAGCGCGTCATGCTATGTGGTTAACTGATTTATTAGTGGAATTGGGGGCAAATGTTGGTACACCCCCAGGTTCGTCTTATATAGATGAATTTGAAAGATTGCTAGACAAAGACGCATACAATTCTCCAGAGCAATTAGAATCAGGCTTAATTGCTGGTTTAGCTGCCATCAACGTCACCGAAAAACGAGGTTGTGAGTATTTTTCTGCTCACATTTACGCCCTCAAACAAGCACCCCAAACCGCAGAAAATATTAAAATCCGCCAAACGATTGAAAAGATTCTCCCAGAAGAAGCCGGACACGTCCGTTGGGGTAATCGTTGGTTAGCACAGATAGCAGATAAAAGTCCTGAACATCGCCAAAAAGTTGAGCAAGCCAAGCGCAAATATGCGGCTATTGAACAAGCTGCTTTTGAGTCAGGAATGGATATTACCCTTGGTGCAGAATTGCGACGGGTAGCTAACCTTGTGGAAGTAGCAAATACAATGCCAGTCTGGGAACGTCCTCAATATCTAATGGAACGCTTACCCCAAACTTTGTTAGCACCAAATTTACAA
Organism: Aliinostoc maniaoense; assembly: GCF_058172895.1. Classification (NCBI taxonomy): domain Bacteria; kingdom Bacillati; phylum Cyanobacteriota; class Cyanophyceae; order Nostocales; family Nodulariaceae; genus Aliinostoc; species Aliinostoc maniaoense. Next base: position 5,193,024 of record NZ_CP187952.1, read on the forward strand.
TTTACTAGACTTCAGGCCGCACAAAAAGCTTGGCAACGTGACCCAGAGGCATTTTTTGATAAATTTGTGCCAATGTTTTTAAATGGCCTGCAAAAACAAAAAAATCAGCCCAAGACAAGCAAGCCATAAGGGACTCGAATTAACAATTTTCAGGATTCAAACTCAATACATCATTTAGGGGTGTAAAAGTGTACACCCCTACTCAAGTCTGCAAAAGATTAGCTCAAAACCTGGTGAATACAAAATTTTTTGACCCTGTTGTCTGATTGTAAATTAACCTAACTGACCCCTGCTAATGAAATCATTATATTTGGTCTGAAGAGTGGTGATGCTGTCAATTAGGTAGTTAATTACTAGGTAGTTGTAATCCAAGATTTTAAAAACTTGTGTTCTTCCTAAAAAAGCTAGTTAAAAGAGTGGAATATTGTTGGATTTTATCGTCACAAAACAAATAAAATCTGTGATGACTAAACAGTAGGATAGGTAATTCTTTGTGATTCTATTAAACTCCTGCGTCCACTACCCCGAACTGGTTTAGCACCTTCTGGTTCATTACGTTGATTTTGAGGTTTTAATGACAGTAAATCTTGTGCAGTAGTTGAGGAAATGACCAAATTTTGATTGATCATTTTGGGGAAATTAACTGTTAGGGAAGCAAATACCAGACTGGAAATTAATAACGGAACAGTAGCACGCATTTTAGGAATCTCTTTGTGAACTTTCTTATTTACTGCTACTGGGATTTTTGATCTAAGTCCGGAAAAATCTAAAAAAAAGTAGTGCTTTTTACTGAAATTTTTTTTGCATAGGATATAATTCATGGCTCTCAACTAAGAGCCAGTTACCAGAATCATTTAGACGACCCCAAACAGTTAGGTGTTGTTGATGACTTAAGTTTTGCAGCTGCGCGTCTATGTGCGATCGCCAGGTCACAAGCTGCCAAGTTTGCCCTAGATTAGCAGCTGGAGCAGTGACAGTGAAACTGTAATCCTGCTGATTTAAAATCTCAAGAATGCCTGTAAAGCAGTTAGTTCCCCGTGTAAATACTTGATTGATATCTGAGTGGTAATACTGATCTACGGTAGGGGGACAATTACCACTAGTGGGATAGGCTTGAGGCTCATTGACATAATACGTTTGCCATTGCAGCCATTCTGGATGATCGGGTACAAGATTAAATAAAGGTATGATAGCGGCTGGGGCTTGCTGGTCTTGCAATAAAGCCTCCTGCAAAGCCTTGACAGGTAAATCTCGCGGTTGACAATTTAACTCTACACACATAGCAGCAGCCATTCCCGCCGCTTGACCGATACCCAAGACTACAGGCTGTAATCTCGTTGCACCATTGGCAATATGAGAAACAGAAATATTTTTTTCACAGACTAATAAACCGTCTGTAGTAGCTGGAACTAAACAACGGTAGGGAATAGTAAAAGGTGTTCCCGTCCAGCGTCCTCCCCAACGGATGGATTTTGGTTGTAGTGGCAAGTCAAAACCGGGATAATGATGATCATTAGCGTAATTACCAATTGCGATCGCGTCCTCAAATAAAGCAGCTACCCTACCCCCTGGCACTGGTAAAATATCTTGTTCCTTCACCGTCCTCAGTCCTACCAAGCGGCGACTTTCTCTGTAATAGGGATGCAGAGCAAACCCTGCATCAGTATGAGGAAAAACTTGCTCTGCTAAACCATAACGCCTACCTAGCTGATTTTGAATAAAATGGACAAAATTTTGACTATGCCAGCGAGATTCTTGTAAAAAATCACTCTTATTTGTGGCTGACTCTATCAGTCGTCCTACTCCTTCACCATAGTCATTACCACAGATAGGCCAGTTAATCATAAATAGATTACCTGGCAAGCGACCATAGTTCAAGAATTTCTCTGCACCGTAGTTTTCCCAAGCACCGATAAACAACGAAGCATCATAATTTGGTGCTGGGGGAATTTCTGGGGCGACATCTGCGCCAAAATCTTGCATTAAGACTACCCAAGTCGGTGACTGTACAGGATATTTAGCAGTAATGGCGTTAAATTCAATAGGTGCGCTGGGTTCTTGCCATTCTGACTGGAGTTCCCAACCCCAACGGTAAGGTATTTCTCCTAAAGCTAATAAATCTCCTAACTCTGTCCCATCGAGAATCACTTTGGCTTGCACAGTAAAATCTGCAAACCGGACACCAGTAATACAGTTATCTTGCTTGAATACTTCTAGGGGGACTTGTCCAGAAATCCAATGCAGATTTGCTAAATCTTTCACCCAATCAGCAAAAATTTCTGCTCCTACACGGGGATCATAACTAAAAAAGCTCACCCAACTGTTATTTAATCCCCCTGGTTGTCGTTGCTCTAATTCTCCCAAAAACGCGCCCCATATCCCTGTTTGAAATGCCATTAATTCATTCCCATCAGGTGCGGATACTCCAGCAGCAGTTAACATTCCCCCCAACCAAGGAAATTCACTCACCAGGATAGTGTTAGCACCCAGCCGCGCCGCTTGAATAGCCGCAGCCGTCCCGCCAGTACCACCACCGACAACTAAGACATCAGTTATATAAGTTTGATCAGTCATGCGTTAATCTCACTAGATTTTTGACAATTTTGATATGATTCAGAAATGTCAAATTTACAACTTCTGAAATGGTTAAAAAAAAGCGACCACGAGAGCATATTATTGCTGATTTAAGTATTAATTATGTTGAAAGATATATTTTTTTATGTGGTTACTCGGTAGAACGTATACAGCATGATTACGGCTACGATCTAGTGATGTTTACCTATGATATCAATGGTGAAATTGAAAATGGTCAAGTTTATATACAGCTAAAAGCTACTGATTACTTAAAGACACTCACAGATGAAAAAACCATTGCTTTTAAGCTAGCAAGAGCAGATTTAGAGTTGTGGTTATTCGAGCCGATGCCTTGTATTTTAGTAATATATGATTCCCAATCAAGTCAAGCTTATTGGTTGTATCTGCAAGCATATTTTGAAAATATAAAGCGATTTAATATAGCACAGCTTGGCGAAAGTGTAACTGTTTATTTGCCGAAGACTAATATAATAGATGTAGAAGCTATAAAACAATTTAAACAATATCGGGATGATGTTCTAAGCCAGTTAAAAGGAGTGATTCGCCATTATGACTAGGGAGATTAAGTTTACTGAGCTTGAACAGTTACTTTTAGATATAGGTTTTGTGAATATACCAACTACTGGCTACCACAAACTGTTTGAGTATCCCCAATTAAATGCTATGGTTGTTTTACCGAATTATGAAAAACAACAGTGTGTAAATCCCATACATTTACTTACTGTACGGCGAATCCTCTCAGAAAACGGTTTAATGGATGCCAGCGTATTTGACAATCTATTAGAAAAAGTAGCAAGTTAGTCATAATTTATTACAAGTTTTTGGGATTTTTTAACAACAATACTAAGACTGCGCCTGAAAGAATACCACCTATCCACCCAAATAAAGTATTAACTAAAATCCACCAGCCGGCTTGCTCAACAAATTGCCGCAGCAGCCACCATTGGATAATGCCGACGATGAAACCTACTAAAGCTACGGATACTCCCATTAAATCATTCAAATCCTCAGATATGGTATGGGCTAGGATGAGAGAAATACAAGCCCCTAAAGTAGTTCCTAATAGCCACCATTTTTGAGATATGGGAATGTGTTGTCGTAGCAGTAGTAATTGCATGAAGCTAATGGTTAAGGCCATGGTTGCAGCTACAGCTTGATAACTCAAGATTGTACCGAAGATAGGCTCTACTATGACAGAGGCGATCGCAGCAAAAATAAATCCGCCAATCAAACCCACAACATTAACTAATACCCATTGGAAATAAAAACCTAACCCTACCTTGGGGCGTTCCGCAGATACAGCAGGTGCAGCCGACTGAGACGGTTGTGGTATCTCTTGACGATACTGGGGTGGAACTGGAGGCGGAGGGGAATATAAAGGAGGCTGAGAATTAATTGGTGGCTGTGGTGCTGAATTAAAAGGTTGTGTTGGTGTATACCCTGGATTAGTCGGTGTTTGTGTCGGTGCGTAAGGATTCCCCAACTGCTGCAAGGCGGCTAAAGCTTCTACCGCCGATGGGTAGCGTTGCCGAAAATCGTAACGTACCATTGTGTCTATAACATCCGCCAAAGCTGGGCTGACTTGTACCAAGTGTCGCCACCGGATTTCTGCCGTTTGGATATCTTCTTCTAATTGATGGGGCAATAATCCCGTTAAAGCTTGAATACCAATCATTCCCACCGCATATACATCACTGCTTAACCTTGGGCTACCGCGACTCTGTTCACTGGGCATATAACCAGCCGTCCCAATACCCACAGTCATTTTAGTCACACCTTCGCCAGTCACGACCTGCGTACTAATTTGTTTCACCGCCCCAAAATCAATTAGCACAACTTTACCGTCACTCTTGCGGCGAATCAGGTTTGGTGGCTTGATATCCCGGTGAATGACTTGATTTTGATGGACAAAAGCTAATGGTTGCAGAATATTTTGTAACAGCGAAATGGTGTAAGCTTCACTCAACTTTTTGCCGGGTGTCAGTTCATCACTGATAGGATGACCATCAATAAATTGTTGTACAAGGAAAAATTCTTCGTTTTCTTCAAAGTGCGCCAATAGTTGGGGAATTTGGTCATGAGTCCCTAACTTGTGCAGTAATTGTGCTTCTGATTGAAATAATCGCCTAGCAACTTGTAATGTCATGGGATCAGTTGCCATTGGTTTGAGTAGCTTGACGACACAAAGACTGTCGTACAGTTTCGTGTCCTGAGAGATAAAAGTTTGACCAAAACCACCAGCACCCAAGACTTTGGTGATTTTATAGCGTCCATCTAGTAACTGACCCAACATATTAGGCGATTCGCACAGCAGAATGTTTGTATTTTAACCCTACTCTTGCATATGCCAATAGGGTGTAGGGGGAGTGAGAGAAAAAAGGTGTGGGGAGTGTGGGGAGTGTGGAGGGTAATTTTTTGGATACTTAGCTAGAAATCCCACACAAAATTTCGTGTACCCGTGTAGGGGAAGCACAACTAAATATCAACAATTAAAAAATGTCCTACGTTGTGGATATTGTGTTTATGTAGTATTAAAATTTAGGGACAGCATTAATAATAACTAAATATGACTGCCATTATTCCTGGAAAAACCTTATCTGTAGAGCCATTGATAGAAAAAGAATCAGAAGCCCCATCTATCAAAGAAATTGCTCGTATACTACAAAATGACGGTTCTCATCTCAAGTTAGTTAGTGCGAACGGGGAAGACATGATGATTCCCGATGCGGTTGCTCAGGTTTTGCATCAAGTTATTCAGGCGATCGCATCAGATGAAGCTATATCTATAGTTCCACAAAAGAAAGAACTCACAACCCAACAAGCTGCTGATTTACTCAATGTTTCCCGCCCTTATTTAATTAAATTATTAGAACAAGGTGATATTCCTTACATTAAGGTGGGAACACATAGGCGTGTGCGGTTTGATGATTTAATGAAGTACAAACAGGAGCGAGATACTAAGCGCAGACAACTATTACAAGAACTAATTGAAATGACAGAAGCAGCTGGTTTGTATGAGGATGATGATTAATTATTTGACACTCCCCCGACCGCTTAAACTTCGCTACGCTCGTTTAAGCAAAAAGTCGGGGGATTCTCCAAGAAGCACTTAGAAGGGACAGTCAAAAGTCCCACTACCTGCTCGACATCACTGAACATACGACACCCATGAGTCTTGCAGCTACGTTATTCAATTAATTAAATGCTTTCCGGGGTTCTCCACTAAGCCAATGTTGCGGTACACTCAGCTACTTGCCATTACTTACATTCTTGGGATATCGACTCAATGCGATTCCGAAGATGCCGGGAGTTCGCCGTACTAAGAAGCTTCAACGTGCAGGAGTATTACCTTACTCACTCTGTTATTTTACCATTTTTTTTGACTGCAACTAAAGTTGCACAAGTCACTTTTCCACCTCGATCTAAAGATGCGAGGCTACCAAGTTTCCCGCTAAAGTCGGGTGTATCTACTAAAATACGTATGTCCAGAGTTATCTTAGATGCCTGTGTTTTATTTCCCATGTATTTGCGAGATACATTATTATCTACTGCTGAAGCTGGATTGTATAACCCTTATTGGACACAAAAAATCTTAGATGAAGCAATGGGCAACCTAGTGAAAAGGGGAAAAATTTCTGCTGAAGGTGCTAAGAATTTAGAGCAGGTAATTAAAGTAGCTTTTCCTGAAGCCATGCTCCCTGAAGTAACTTGCGAAATAGAACAAGTTTTGACGAATAACCTCAAAGACCGTCATGTGCTGGCAGCAGCAATTATAGCTAAAGCTGATATTATTGTTACTAATAACCTCAAAGATTTTCAGCCTGAAGCTTTGATTCCCTTTAATATCGAAGCACAATCACCAGATGATTTTCTTTGTGATCTATTCGATAAATCCCCACCAGCAATGGCTCAGGTAGTGTGGGAACAATGCCAAAACTATAAAAGAAATCCTCAGACAGTCGTTCAACTACTCGAACGCTTAAAAAAACAGATACCTAACTTTTCTAGCAAAGTTTTATCTTTTGAATCAAAAATCTGAAACCTTGTAGCAGAACGTAGACAACTAATGTTAAATCTAGTAACGTTGAGCGGTGAAAAATCAACGTGAAAGCACAGGTATTTAGAGGTGTAAATCAACTCTCCTACGAAGAAATCCCCGTACCCAGTCTCAAACCGGATGAAGTTTTGGTACAGGTGCAAGTAGTTGGGTTATGTCAATCAGATATTAAAAAAATTCGTTATCCTCTCTATGAACCACCGCGCATCTTTGGCCATGAAACCGCCGGAACGATCGCGGCAGTAGGTTCAGAAGTGGTAGGCTGGCAGGTAGGACAACGGGTAGCAGTCATGCACCACATCCCCTGTATGCGTTGTGCCTACTGCATGAATGATAATTTCTCCATGTGCGATGTCTATAAAAACATCTCCACCACCGCAGGTTTTAACCCTAGTGGCGGCGGCTTTGCGGAGTATGTGAAAGTCCCTGGGCATATTGTGCAGAATGGTGGATTAATACCCATCCCCGAAAATATTAGTTTTGAAGAAGCCAGTTTTGTTGAACCTACCAACTGTTGTTTAAAAGCCGTCAAAAAAGCCCAAATTGCCCCAGGACAGACAGTTTTGGTAACTGGTGCAGGGCCAATTGGCTTAATGTTTATCATGTTGGTGAAATATTTCGGGGCAAAAGCGATCGCCACCGATTTATTACCCTCTAGAATCGAAAAAGCTCTAAAAGTCGGTGCAGAAGCCGCCTTTGATGCCCGTGATCCCGATTTAGCAGCGAAAATTCATGCCCTTACAGGCGGACTAGGTGTTGATGTCACATTACTAGCTGTCCCCAGTGACAAAGCCTTCTTTCAAGCCCTAGATTGCACAAGAAAAGGCGGTAAAATTCTATTTTTCGCCGAATTTCCCGATGAAGTAGAGATTCCCATTAATCCCAACATTCTCTACCGTCGAGAAATCGACTTAATGGGGAGTTATAGCTCATCCTATCGCCTACAAAATCTCTCGGCCGACATTGTATTTAATCGTCGCATCGATGTGCAAGCCTTAATCAGCGATCGCTACCCCCTAAAAGATTTATCAGCAGCCGTAGATCAAGCGATCGCACCTACACCAGACACTTATAAAATCCTCATTTATCCCTAAATTGGGCATAGGGAATGGGGCATAGGGCATCGGGCATAGGGCATCGGGCATCGTAAATTATCTTCCCTAATCTCCCTTGTCTCCCTTGTCTTCCCCTGCTCCCTGCCCCCTGCCCCCTACCTCCCTGCCCCCTATGGAAATACCGATTACATTACTTATAGTCATCATCATAGCCTTCTACGTAGCGTGGAATCTCGGAGCTAATGACGTTGCCAATGCAATGGGAACTTCTGTTGGTTCTAAAGCTATTACTCTGAAGCAGGCACTAATTATTGCTGGGATATTAGAGTTTACTGGTGCGGTTTTATTCGGTCATCAAGTGACAGCCACCCTAGCAACAAAAGTAGCTAACCCCAACTTATTTGCCGCTACACCCCAAGTTTTAGCGACTGGGATGATTACAGTGTTAATTTCTTCTGGTGTATGGTTGCAAATTGCTACAGCCAGGGGTTTACCTGTATCCTCATCTCATGCAGTAGTTGGTGCGATCGCAGGTTTTAGTTGGGTAGCTTTAGGCGTAGGGGCAATTGATTGGTCAACCATTGGTTCAATCACTATCGGTTGGATTTTAACACCAGTGATCAGTGGCGCGATCGCCGCTTTATTCTATAGTCAAATCAAACGTTGGATTTTGGATCAACCTGATCAAATCAAACAACTACAAGAGTGGATTCCTTGGTTGAGTGCAATTCTCATTGGGGCATTCGGCGTAATTGTCCTACCTTCTTTTACTCAACCCATCAACAATTTTTTAATTGCCCAATTCGATATTCACTTTCCCCCCCATGACATCCCCCTAGTCATAGGTGCAGTAGCCGCCGTTACACTGAGTTTTGTAAATTGGCGACAGTTACAGGAGGCAAGGGGGCAGGGGGCAGGGGAGCAGGGGGCAGGGGAGACAAGGGAGACAAGGGAGACAAGGGAGACAGGGGGGCAGGGGGCAGGGGAGCAGGGGGAAAAATCCCATGCCCAATGCCCAATGACGGCAGTTGCTACAACGGAGGAAACCTCCGCAACGCACTGCCTCCCCAATGCCCTAGAAAAATTATTTGCCCGTTTTCAAGTCTTAAGTGCCTGCTTTGTTGCCTTTGCTCATGGTTCTAATGATGTGGGAAATGCGATCGCACCTGTAGCGGCGATTATTTATATTCATCGTACCGGGCAAGTCCCAACAGACGGTATGAATATTCCTCTGTGGGTTTTAATCCTTGGTGGTTGTGGGATTGTGGCTGGACTAGCTGTTTGGGGTAAAAAAGTAATTGCCACTATTGGCGAAAATATTATTGCCTTACAACCAAGTAGCGGATTCTGTGCTGAACTCGCCACAGCCACCACTATTTTAATCGCCTCTCGCCTGGGCTTACCCGTCTCCACCTCTCACGCCCTTGTGGGTGGTGTAGTTGGTATTGGTTTAGTGCAAGATCCCAATTCAGTGAAATTTCACACCCTCAAGGATATAGCTACAGCTTGGCTAGTCACTGTTCCTATTAGTGCAGTTCTCAGTGCGGTGATCTTTAGTGTTGCTCGAATTGCTTTTTTTTAATGTCAATTTTTATCCAAAAACTACAATTGATTTTGGCAAAATGGCATTTAATTCATTAAAATACCTGTTAAGGGGTGATCCCAATTTGGGATTTTAGATTTTGTATTGCAAGCCGAGATTCATAGGTGATTACACAAGCTCACAACAACTCTACCTATGTCAATTTAGTGTGATTTCAATTTCTTTCTCAGTTACAGCTACAAATTGTTATCAAAGTTACATTCGGTCAAAATTACAAGTAAGTTTAAAAACCCTAGCAGGTGTTGAAAAATCAGCTACATACTTGTAAGGCACTATTAATTGCTATTGCTACAAAAATAACCAGTATTTATCTTAAGTCAGATAATCTTGCCTAAAAAAATCTTACTCAGGCAGAAAAAACTGAAAATCAAACGGATAGAGTCCCGATAGCTCTGTGATATGAAAACAAACACAGTATAGTCAACTGTGAGTCAAATAGTATGCTTTGCCAATACTGGGGTAAGCATGACACAATGGCGTTGATATCCATAAATCCTGTAAAGATTTCTTATTTTATTTGAGAAAATACCAGAAACTAATTATGAGTGCCACAAATTCTACAGGAAGTAGCTTTATCGTCAAGGTGTATAGAGGTTAGAAATAATGGGGCGATTTGAGAAGCGACCAGACAACCCACGAGTCCGAGGCGATATATCTAGAGCCGCAGAATCAGCTCTATGGGCTGTTGTTGAGGATTTAGAAAATCTCCAACAAAATCTACTTAAATCTTTACAAGAAGATGTTAAACGCCTACAAGGCGATAAAGAACGTTTAGCTGATGAAATTCAGCAATTAGTTGAAGAAAAAGAACATTTACAAGAAGTGAGGCGGATTACTGAACAACAAGTATTAATCCGTCAGTTATCAGAAGCTTTAGCCAAGCATATCTGTTCACAACTACAATCATCCTTGGCGAAAATAGCTAGCCAAACAGAAAATCAAATTGCTGCTCTCAAATCAGCCCAAACTAGCAATATGATTAGTGGCAATCCAGAGGCAGCCGAAAAAATGCTTGGTAATCTGGATGACAACCTCACCATCGCCTTTAATTCGCTACAACAAGAACTCAAGAACTATCAAAATAATCTCTCCCAACAGCTGTCTCGGATGTACACTCAACAGCAGCAAGGAGAAACAATTTTAGAGGATTTCATCAATCAACTACGCGGGGATCTCACCAAAACTATTCAAGAAACCTCACAACTAGTTGCTAAATCGTCTCTACCCACAGTATTACAGCCGAAGGAAACTCAACCTCCCTCTCCTGCCAAAGTGGTAAATTTATCACCACCGACAGTATTACAACCGCCAGAGGTAGAAACATCTCCATTCCCAGAGAATACTACTGCCAGTCAACCTCAATCATTTGCTACCAGTGCAGAAAAACCGCCTGTATCTCCATCCTCAACCCCAGTTATCGTGCCGCCAGCCACACCCAAAACGGCTGAATCAAACCCTTCACTAATTAGCGAAATCACCTCACCATCAGAACCAATTTCTGTTTTACAGCCAGAAATCCCTGAGACAAAAATCACCTCACCATCAGAACCAATTTCTGTTTTACAGCCAGAAATCCCTGAGACAAAAATCACCTCACCACCATCAGAACCAATTTCTGTTTTACAGCCGGAGATTCCTGAGACTAAAATCACCTCACCACCACCAGAAAAACTCACTGAGCCAATTTCTAGGGAAACACCATCTTCCTCAACCACAGGAAAAGTTAAAGAGCCAATCTCCGTACTCCAAAATGACAATCCTCAACCACCAGTCACCCCACTATCAAAACGGGGATCACCTTCTCCTACCAATAGATCCCGTACTTCCTCTAACTTATCACCAGTACAGATTGGTTTCTTGTTGATAGTTGCGTCTGCTGTCATGTCATCCCTCTACAATGTAGCCATCAAGGGGATGTTTTATAAAACTTCTCAAACCTCTGCTGTGTTAGAAATAGCAGGTTTAATTGCCCCGACTGTGGGCAACATTATGTTAATTCTCACATTGCGGTTAATGGTGGTAGTACCGCTCATGATGCTTTTAGCTCCCATGATGCACCCCGAAGTATGGCAAGACTTGCAAAGTCTCAAGGAGTCCCTAGGGAAAAAATCTGGTGCGGCTCGTGGTAAACGACAAACGGGTGTACAGTTAATTATTGCTAGCGGTTGCTTTTTGTTTTTATCGCAAGTTTTGATTTATTTTGCTATCGGCCAAGTTGCCACCGGCACAGCGATCGCTCTATTCTTTATCTACCCCGTTGTTGTCAGTATTTTATCTTGGTTTTTGTTGCGCGATCGCCCTAGTGGATTTCGTGCCACTGCCCTCGCTGCAATTTTCTGCGGCGAATTGCTAGTTTTTGGTGGTAATGCCATTACTAATGGTGTGTCGGGAAATAATTCCCTTGGCGGAATCACAGCTATTCTCGCCGGAGTCGCTTTTGCTTGTTACTTACTGTTAACGCGAGCCTCTGCCACTAAAATCCATCCAGTATCTTTGACCTTTGTTAACTTTGCCACTATGTTGGCTTTAAGTTTCATCTTTTTGATGTTACCTTTACCCAACTGGAATTTGACTGTTGACCCGTCTAAACTACTAGAAATTGTTTTAAGTGCCGCAATTTTAGGTGTCTTGACTCTTGTAGGGTATGTCTGTAATCATCTGGGCATTAATAAATTAGGTGCGCCTCGCTCCGCCATTATTGGCGCAGGTGTACCTATTTTAACGGTTATTTTTGCTGGCTTAGTTCTCCAAGAAACTTTGAACATTGTCCAGGTTTTTGGAGTGTTATTTGTTACCTTTGGAACAGCCGCTTTTAGTTTGGGGAAAATTAGAAATCCCCATCCATCATCCAGTAGTGAAAACTGACACTCTAGTATTTATTTGTCCCCAAAAATTAGCAAAAAATATCAACATAGCAAAAATCAGCTAATTTTATATTCCTCGTGTCTGAGATTAAACATTTTTGATGTATAACTTTAACCAAAGAATCTATACCAATTGGTGAAAAGCTTAAACAGCATAAACCAGGAGACACAAACCCTTGCTCCAGTGAATTGTGCAAATCTCAAATCACTGGAGCATCTGCAAAGTAACAAAAGCTTTTGACGTAATTTATTTTTCTTTACATAGTTTTTTTTTGCCATTTGTCTTACTTATTACGACTTGTAGCTTTTTGATTATCCATGTCTTTTTCTCGTAAATGTCATTAAAGTTTGACAATTTAGGCAAAAGAATTATCGGCTGTTGCTCAAATGTTTTAAAAATTAAAAACGAAAATATTAAAAATAAATTAATTCATCCAAATTTAATGTAACGGCTGCTAAATATATAATATTATGTTGTGAGTAAATAAAACTTATGGCAGAATTTTAACGATCTACCGGATCAACATCTGTGATTTTTCCTCCCACCAATTAGCTCTCTTGCAATAAACACAGAGCCAAATTGCCAGCAGTGTGGCACTTAAACCTGCGGTTTTTCGGGTGTTAAGCGAGTTGCAAAGTCACATTGGTAGAGAAAATTTACTGCGTTCTCTAAGAATATGCCTATGTGCAAATTTTCCTAGAGTACACAATTCGCAGATTCTACGGAAGTTCTGAATCAAAAACTCCAGTAACTATATAAAAGTGATGCTATCTCCCAAATTTGGTAGGTAGCCAAAATTCGTTGGGATTAGCATTACTAAGTGTTACTAGATAAAGGGTAGAGAAAATCCGGATACTGAAGAAAGTCTCTGTAGGTTACTTATTAGAGCCGTATATTTATAGTTCTTGAGTGGCTTACAAAGGTATCATGGGTAAAATCAGGCAGTTAATTGATGATTTTTCGGTAAGATACAGGAATAACTCAAGTAGCAATACTATTGCGACTTGTATCAAAGCTACAGTATGGAGGAATGGCTAATTTGAATACAAAATATTACTTACGAAACTCATAATATACATTCTGGCGTGGTGAGCAAACCTGCCCTGAGATGTATTTCAACTACTTTTTTAAACTAATACGTGCTATTCAACCTATTCGTAATATGAGTAACGACATCGATCTGATTAAACGTCTTGGCCCCAGTGCAATGGATCAGATCATGCTATATCTGGCATTCAGTGCCATGAGGACAAGTGGGCATAGACATGGAGCATTCTTAGATGCAGCAGCCACCGCCGCTAAGTGTGCGATTTATATGACTTATCTAGAGCAAGGTCAAAATCTGCGGATGACTGGCCATTTGCACCATCTAGAGCCAAAACGAGTCAAAATCATCGTTGAGGAAGTCAGACAAGCCTTAATGGAAGGCAAACTGTTAAAGATGTTAGGTTCTCAAGAACCTCGTTATCTGATTCAGTTTCCCTATGTGTGGATGGAAAAATTTCCTTGGCAACCTGGTAGATCCCGGATTCCTGGGACAAGTTTAACAAGCGAAGAAAAGAAACAAATTGAGCAGAAATTACCCAGCAACCTCCCTGATGCTCAGTTAGTGACATCATTTGAATTTGTCGAATTAATTGAATTTCTCCATAAGCGATCGCAAGAAGACTTACCACCAGAACATCAAATGCCCTTAAGTGAGGCCTTAGGAGAGCATATCAAGCGTCGTCTGCTCTACTCAGGCACGGTGACACGAATTGATTCACCTTGGGGAATGCCTTTTTACGCCTTGACTCGTCCCTTTTATGCTCCGGCAGATGACCAAGAGCGTACCTACATCATGGTAGAAGATACAGCTCGGTATTTCCGCATGATGAAAGATTGGGCTGAAAGAAGACCAAATGCCATGCGTGCTTTAGAAGAGCTAGACGTACCCCCAGAAAAATGGGATCAGGCAATGGAGGAATTAGACGAAATCATCAGAGCTTGGGCAGACAAATATCATCAAGCTGGTGGCATCCCGATGATTTTACAGATGGTATTTGGTAGAAAAGAAGACTAAATACAAATCCTAGCCCGTGATTTTTTCACCTCACCGAACAATCAGCAACTCAACAAACAACAGTCGCAAACATCACAAACGAGCATCTGCATAGCAGCTATAAGCAGATTGTGCTATGTAATACTCAAAAAGCAGCATCTGAATTAGATATATTTGCTGAACTAGCAGATGGCTATCGTCTGTGTTGCTGTTCGTTTGTCACTATGATTTGATTAAGCAAATCTATTTTTTACAGGCGCAACAAGAAGAGTTAGACAAAACATAAGCCCAACTCTACTATATCCTTTTTGAAGGAAGGGCTGCGATTCATCGCCTTTTTGAGACGAACACTTTGATAATTTCAATAAATAATCAATACGAGCTATTAGCGTAGCCAGAGCCTATTACGAATTACGTAAAGCCTGCGCCATAGTTACCTTAGAGCATAACAGGGCGCAGTCCATTACGAATTACTCAAGGCGATACGGGTGCATAAATACTAATGCGATCGCTACCATCAATACAAGTATTTAATGCTTGATTAGGCTGAATCTGAGTTTCACGACGTAAACCGATCACACACTCAGCAAAGCGTACTGGTAACAAACTACGCCCACAGTAATTTAACACGTCTGGATTAATTGATTCCTGAGTATTCTTACTAACTGAAACTACACAGGTGGCTAAATCTCTGGGTCGTCTGGCTTTGGTACAGACATTTAAGGCATCACTAGGACTAATTTCTGTGCGTTTGTCAATAAACACGACACACGCCGATAAGTCTCTTGGCCGCAAAGCCTGAGCGCAAGCTTGTGATACTGCTTGTTCAGTCAATCCCAACCTTAAAAGCCTACCTGCACAAGCCTGATAATCATTATTCGTAGCCAGACTAGGGACACTCATCCCCACACCGCTACTTACAGCCAAAACTGGTGCTATCAGCCGAATTAGACGATTTTTAAAGGTCATTTTTGATTTTCTCCCCACTAACCTTTGTGATGCAAATTACGGTGCTTCAAACGCCCAAAGTTATGCTACCTCAAATGTGCAACAAATCTTTGGCAAATCAGGCAAAACTAAACTACAGGAAGAAAAATATTTAATTTTAGGGGTTTAGGGGTGTAAGGGTTTAGGGGTGTAAGGGTGTAGGGAAGAACAACTATTAACTGATTATTGACTTTTTTGCTGAGTTGAGGAAATTATTTTTGCAATTCTCAATGGCAGTTACTTATAATAGTATGTCTGGGTAAAATTTAAACAGGATTAGATTAAGGAAACTCATGTCCCGATACAGAGGGCCACGGCTTAGAATTGTACGTCGCTTAGGCGAATTGCCAGGATTAACTCGTAAGAGCGCAAGACGCGCTTATCCACCAGGTCAGCATGGCCAGAACCGCAAAAAACGTTCTGAATATGCTGTCCGGTTAGAAGAAAAACAAAAGCTGCGTTGTAACTACGGTTTGACCGAAAAGCAGCTATTACGTTATGTGCGTAAAGCTAGACGGGTAACTGGTTCTACTGGACAAGTGCTATTGCAACTGCTAGAAATGCGCTTGGATAATACAGTTTTCCGCTTGGGTATGGCCCCTACCATCCCAGCCGCTCGTCAGTTAGTAAATCATGGTCACGTCACAGTTAATGGTCGTGTAGTGAATATCGCTAGCTACCAAACTCGTCCGGGAGAGGTGATTGCTGTCAGAGACAGAGCGCAATCCCGCAAATTGGTGGAAACAAACTTACAATATCCCGGTCTAGCAAACCTGCCTAACCACTTAGAGTTTGATAAAAACAAATTGGAAGGTAAGGTCAATAGTGTGATTGAACGGGAATGGGTGGCACTCCAAGTTAACGAACTGTTAGTTGTGGAATACTACTCACGTCAAGCGTAGTTGTTGGTCAATAGTCCACAGTCAATAGTCCGCAGTCAATAAGTTAATTGATTGTTGACCAATGACTATTGACTAATGACTAATGACTAACCACCAATTTGGGACATGGTGCGGCTGTAAGTACCTGTAGTCCCAGATTCACGCTCTTTAAAGTTAATTTCTGGCTTAATTGCCAATAAATTTCTTACCTGCTCCTGTAACTGGTAGATGCTCACACCAGAACGCAGAGCAGTTTTTAAGTCGATTTGACCGCTTTCATTTAATAAACATGGTCTGAGCCAACCATCGGCACTCAGACGCATCCGGTTACAACGATCGCAAAAACATTCTGACATTTGACTAATAAATCCTAGTGTCCCCTTCGCACCAGGAATTTGAAATACATCGGCTGGGCCTGCACCACAAACTTGAGATTCTGTCAAGCCCCAGCAATCGCGGATTTGTTGGCGTAACTCAGCCGAGGAAATCCAACCGCGATCGCTAAATAAATCACCGTTGCCAATGGGCATAAACTCAATAAATCGGACGTGCCACTGTTTATGAATGGTTAAAGCGGCTAAATCTAAAATTTCATGGTCATTAACCCCAGGAATCACCACTACATTTAACTTCAAAGGGTCAAAACCTACACGATAAGCGGCTTGAATCCCCTCCCAAACCTCTTGCCACCGAGAACGGCCGCGATTGCCAATAATTTGGTCAAAGATATCGGGATCAAGGGAATCTAAACTAATATTGATGCGTCGCAAACCAGCATCATAGAGATTTTGAGCTAGGGGAGCAAGTAAAAAGCCGTTGGTTGTGATCGCCAAGTCTTGAGTTTCAGGGAAAGAGGCGATCGCTCTCACCAAATCTACCACACGGGGACGCAGTAAAGGCTCACCCCCAGTCAACCGAAAACGAGTAAAACCAACGGGAATAAAAACTTCTGCAATTAAAGTCAGCAATTCCTGATCAGTAAGTAGCTGTTGCTGAAGGATATAGTCGAGTTCTGACCCCTCTGGCATACAGTACTGACAACGAAAATTGCAGCGATCTATTAAACTAATGCGGAGGTAGTCTACCTGGTTCATGTTGGGCTTTTATTTCTATTGTGCGCGATCGTTATAGTGATTTCGAGTTAAGTGAGGTACGGGTAATATTTTGAAACGCAGAGGGGCGCGGAGTAAAACGCAAAGGTACGCAGAGATTTGTACCTCAGCAGTCTAGAAAACGCTATAATTAGGAATTACGAATTAATTTGATTTTTCATCAACCTCTGCACACTCACTAACGCCCGATTCAACTCATAATTTCGTCTTTGGGGATTGTGTAAATATGCTTGTTGTTCTTCCTCAATCATTTGGACATCTTGCACAACCAAGCCATCGAGCAACTTTTGGGCTGCACCAAACAAGCTATCTTTGATAAATCGCCGAAACCATATTGGTAATTTGTGTAATCGCCAAAAAGCGTTTAATGAGGTGAAATGAATTAAATATGCTTTGGTTTGAGTTGCACTCACTGGACACAACAAACAATAAATTTTAAAATCCTTTCCTAGTGTAGACACCCAATGAGGATAAATGTAACTGACATCGAGGGGTTCAGGATGTAAACGTCGTAGTGCGGGAAAGAATAACTGGGAAATAGACCAAATTTTATCTATTTTGTAATAACTTTGGGCTTGATAATGAGCGTCTACACGGTGGTCATCTTCATCAATATCTTGGAGTGTAGCTTCTGCCCAAGCTTGTAAATCTTGATGCAAGTGTCCATGATACATATCCATCAGGTTTTCAATCAGATAAGAATAATGAGCCTGGCAATTAATCACTGAAACTGTAGCGATATAGTTTAAATGATCCCATTCTGGTAAACCTAGCGGCTCTACCTGTGGTGGTTGATCTCCGGGAAATAACCAAATAAAACCATCTTGTTCTTTGACTGGGTAACGCCGAATTTGGCAATTTGGCAGTTTTTGATTTGTAGCTAGATAAGGAACTGCGACACATTCACCTTGATCATTAAAACGCCAACCATGATAGGCGCATTCTAATTCATCATTGATTACCTCTCCGTGAGAGAGTTTAACTTGTCGATGGGGACAACGGTCTTCCAGTGCGTGAATTTGTCCTTGGCTGTCTCGATAAAGTGCGATCGCTTGATGCCAAATCATGATTCCCAATGCCTTATTTGTAACTTCATCACTACGTGCAACCACATACCAATGGTTAGGGTTAATTCCCAACTGACGGACATCAAAACTTTGCACAATTTCAGACAGAGAGGACATAGGTTTATACATCCTTTGTGGGGTTGATATAAAATTGCTACACCTTTTACTGATTTCAGGTCTAGTAAAAGACATATTACAAGTAATTTTTCCCAAGTAAACTTCCCCGCCCTAATCTTTGATTTATCAACCTAATTTGGCTCACAGGCTATAAAGTATGTGTAGATCAAACAATGAGTATATCGAGAGAAAAATCTGTATGACAGGCTACCAAGAAACCTTAACTAGTAAAGATGCTCTAGAGGAACTAGTGGAAACAACCAGCATTAACCATGTAGAAATCATTGAAAACGTCATTGACTCCTTAGACCAAGATGATAGCGCGATGGTGAGCCATTCACCAGAAGGAGGTTATTTGTGGAAGTTTAAATATGGTAGCGTGGAAGTCTTTGTGCAACTGACAGGCACAACGGATGAAGACACAATTACAGTTTGGTCGGCAGTACTCCAGTTACCTGCTAAAGACGAACCGAAATTGATGCGTCACCTATTAGAAATGAATTGCTCCAGTACCTTGGAGTCTCGCTTTGGGATTATTGACAACCGAGTTGTCGTCATCTCTACCCGCACCTTAGCAGAATTGTCCCCTGGGGAAGTTTCCCGACTGATTACTATTGTGGCAACGATCGCAGATGACAATGATGAAGTCTTACAATCTGAATTTGGTGCAGCTTAAGTAGTTAAAAATTGTTCATGGGTAAAAAGCAGGTTTGGCGACTGATTCCTTTTTTAGCAGCCTCTGGTAGTGTGCAGATGGCCATTGATAGATGGTTATTACAGCAACACCTATCAGGAAACTATCCTGCAACTCTGCGCTTTTATACATGGTCGCCACCCGCTATTTCCCTTGGGTATCATCAACGACAATATCCTGAACATTGGCAAAATCTGACTTGGAAGGGGCAGAAATTAGATTTAGTCCGCCGTCCTACCGGTGGCAGGGCAGTGTTACACCAAGGCGATTTAACTTATACTGTCATCACCTCTGGATTAGTGGGCAATCGTCTAGAGAACTATCAGCAGATTTGCAAATTTTTAATTCAAGGATGGAGCGCGATCGGCATACCACTACATTATGGTACAGCCGGACGCGGGTACATTCATAACCCTAACTGTTTTGGCACTGCCACAGGTGCAGATTTAGTCTTACCAGATGGCACAAAATTCATCGGCAGCGCGCAATTAAGACAAGGCGGAGCAATTTTGCAACATGGTTCTATGCGTTTACAACCAGATGCAGAATTATTTGCTCAAGTATTTGGCCAAGAATCTTTTGAGCCTGTGGAATTACCCCCAGGCTTGAGTATAGATACAATTACCACAGCTTTAACGAATGCGGCTAGGGATTGTTTTGATATAGACATACAAGTACAGTCCCTTTGTCTATCAGAGTGGGATGAGATTTTAAGTTAATTGGGGAATGGGGCATGGGGAATGGGGAATGGGGCATTGGGGTAAATATTTCTCCCTTGTCTCCCTTGTCTCCCCCTGCTCCCTGCTCCCTGCTCCCTGCTCCCTGCTCCCTGCTCCCTGCTCCCCTGCCCCTACACCCCCACACCCCCCTGCCGTTCACACTTAAAACCTTGACTTTCCCAAGCTTGCATATTTACATCACTGAGTTTAATTATATTTGAGCATTGGGGCTGGATAATTTGGCTGACAATTGCCCAAATTAGACTGCGTGTGACATCTAGTGTAGTTTTTAACCAAGATTCTTGATTGCCAGGAATACCTATTTCCTGAACGGCCTCAACCTCCACCCACATACCATGCGCCCCGAAAAGAATCTGTGACATCCATTGAGCGCGGGGTAAGTGGGTAGGGGAAGTAATTAGTTTGACCTTATGTACTCCCCATTGCTGGAAAATGGGTAGTCCGTAGTAGAAATTTTCAAAGGTAGATTTAGCACATTTTTCTAACCAAACGTTGTGTAAATCTGCTCCTTCTCTTTGAAAAATTAGGCGTATACAGGGGTCTTGAGAACCTTGAGAAATCAAAATGGGAATTTGTGGATTTTGTTTAGCTATTTGGGCAATATAAATTTCCCGGCGAATACTACCACCAAGGACGAAAAAGGCATCTACTGGCTGGGAAGAAGCTAGAATTAAGTTAATTATTACCAGAATTAGCCAACTTGCCAATAAGAAGCATAAACCCCAACCGAGCTTTTGTAACCAGCGCAACCATCTGCGAAATTTCTTTCTACCAGGAACTGATGAATTTTTGGTAAAGTTGTTGCTCATGACATAGGAGAAAAAAAGCTGATTAACTCACTTGCAAAAGACCAACATTTTTAGCAATGAAATGCTATCTTAGGAAATTAATATAGGGTGTATAGAAGACAGTTGCATAACTGTCACATCATTGCCATAGTGTTAGATTAGACTAATTAAGAAGGTGCAGAAATTAGGTAACAATTTTTCACAAATTAAGGCAAGATCCTAACATAATTGAGAGGGAAAATTATGAAGGAAGCATAGCTGAAAATTGAGTATAAAAACTTAAGAAATACCTAAAAGCCTGATTGCTAAACTGTCAACACCACCTTAGATTGCTGCTGATATACATGAACAAATCTGCGAAACGTCACTCGCCACTCCAAGTAGCCATGATTGGAGGAGCGATCGCCACAACTGCTACTATATCCGTATTTGGCCCCGCTTGGACTCGGAGTGTTCGCGCTGCCCTACAGGACAGTCCCAAAGCCTTAGTTGACCAGGCATGGCAAATAGTCAATAGTGAATATGTTGATGACAAGTTTAATCAAAAAAACTGGCTAGCAATAAGGCAAACTTTATTAAGTAAAGAGTATTCATCTAAAGAAGAAGCTTATGTAGCTATCCGCGAGGCGTTACAACAGCTCAACGATCCCTACACCAGATTCATGGATCCCAAACAGTTTGAAGCCTTAACCAGCCAAACCTCCGGGGAAGTCTCTGGGATTGGGATTCGCATGGAGATCAATGAAAAAACCAAGCGATTGACTATTGTAGAAGCCATAGAAAATTCCCCAGCCCTAAAAGCTGGAATTAAATCGGGCGACGAGATTTTGGCTATTGATGGCAAGCCTACTCAGTCGATGAAAATTGATGATGCCTCTAAATTAATTCGCGGCCAAGCAGGTAGTAATATTACACTGCGTTTAGGACGTAGTGGGCGGACTCCCTTTGATGTGAAGTTGACACGGGCAACTATCGAAGTCCCCACCGTCTACTCTAGCCTCAAGCAAGAAGGAAATCGCCGCATTGGTTACATTCGCTTAAGAGAGTTTAGTGGCCACGCTGCCGAACAAATGCAACGAGCAATTAGAGATTTAAACGGTAAAAAAGTCGATGCCTTTGTACTAGACTTGCGGGGGAATCCTGGGGGGTTATTGCAAGCCAGCATCGAAATTGCTCGGATGTGGTTAGATGAAGGGGGCATTGTCCGCACAGTTAACCGCAAAGGAGTCAATGAAGATACTAAAGCCAATCGTACTGCTTTAACAAAATTGCCTTTAGCCGTATTGGTAGACGGTAGTTCCGCTAGTGCTAGTGAAATTCTCACAGGCGCGCTCAAAGATAATAAACGGGCAGTAGTTGTTGGTAGTCAAACCTTTGGTAAAGCCTTAGTGCAGTCAGTCCATGAATTATCAGATGGTTCGGGGATGGCTGTCACCATCGCTCATTATTACACCCCCAATGGTACAGATATTAACCATAAAGGGATTACCCCAGATATCAAACTAGAATTGACAGAAGCCCAGGAACGTCAGCTAGCCTCTAATCCTAGCCTAATTGGTACACCCAACGACCCTCAATATAGCCGAGCGATCGCTATTTTATCGACTAATACCTTTGCCAAACCTCCCATTAATCAAACCTCCCAACCCTTGAGCATTCGCGCCAATGATCTGAAATTCTAAATACTCTATATCCAATTTCGTTATCAGGTGTTGATATATCAGCCTTGTTTGAGTCTGAACAACGTCATTCATAATGTGACTGGGGATTGGGGATTGGGGATTACTCTGAAAATGTCTCCTTTACCCCCTTCATCCCCAAATTAAGTAGAACGGTGTAAATAATTAAAGGTTTGTAGTGAGGACTTTAGTCCTCTATTAAGGACTAAAGTCCTTACTACGAACTAAATTCAATTTTTTTTACATTACTTTACATAGTTGGGTTTTTTCAAGTCGTTCTACTTACCTAGCTTGCTTCTCTGACGAGACGCTACCGCATTCGCCAAAAGCGTTCTCATAGAGTACAGTAACCCATAGCGGAATTACCTAGGCGCAAGTCTAGCCGCAGGCTATGACGAATTACGAATTACGAATTACGAATTACGAATTACGAATCACCCAGGCGCATGAATTACCAGGAAATTGATCCAACCACCGCCAACAGCTTCTTGCCAATGGTTTCGGTGGTTGTTCCTATTTATAACGGTGAGGCAGATTTACCAGATTTAATTAACTGTCTGGTGTCTCAAACCTACCCCAAAGACAGAGTAGAGTACCTGCTAGTAGATAATAATAGTAGCGATCGCACCCTCGACTATCTCAAAACAACGGCTGCTAATTCCCCCATTACCATTCACCCGTGGAGTGAAAATCAAATCCAAAGTTCTTATGCAGCTCGTAATACAGGTATTCGCGCCGCAGTCGGTGAAATTGTAGCCTTTACAGACGCAGATTGTCGTCCTCAACCCCAATGGCTAGAAGCATTAATTCAGCCTTTTGTCAACCAAGATGTTGTGATTGTTGCTGGAGAAATTACGGCACTCCCAGGTAAAACTTTTTTAGAACAACACGCAGACCGTCAAGAAACGCTCTCCCAAAAACATACCCTGGCTCATCCCTTTTGTCCCTACGGTCAAACCGCTAACCTTGCCATCCGGCGTAGTGTTTTCAGTAAATCAGGGTTATTTCGTCCTCATCTTACCACTGGCGGGGATGCAGATATTTGTTGGCGGATTTTACAACAAAACTTAGGGCGGTTAGAATTTGCCCCCACCGCCATTGTTCAACATCGTCACCGTAGCACATTTGAAGAATTAGCTAGTCAATGGCGGCGATACGGACGATCTAACCGTTATTTACATGAACTCCACGGCGTAGCCTTAATGCCAGATATCAAACCTCAAGATATGAGCTATCGTTTACTCCGTTGGTTACTGAAGGAATTACCACGGGACACAATTAAAGCGATCGCCGGTCAAGGTAAATTGATAGATTTATTCAATACTCCCATTGGTTTATTTACCGCCAAAGCCCGTGCTGCGGGGCAACGAGATGCCCAGCTACCAGAACAAGCTAAAAATATCGAGTGGCTAGAGAAAATTTGAATTTTAGCGCAAGGATTCGCTACATTGGAAACAGGTAGACCATAAGGAAACGTTCAATGTCAGCACAATTGTTACTGGTAGATGATGAACCCGGATTACGGGAAGCCGTGAAAGAATACTTGCAAGAAAGCGGTTTCGGCGTTCAAGTCGCCAGTAATGCCCGTGAAGGTTGGGAGTTGATGCAACAAAGTACACCCGATCTGGTGATTTCTGACATTATGATGCCCCAGGTAGATGGCTATCAATTTCTCAAGCAATTACGAGAAGACCCTCGTTTCCAATCGCTGCCTGTGGTATTTTTAACTGCAAAAGGTATGACTAGCGATCGCATCCAAGGTTATCAGGCTGGTGTTGATGCCTATTTACCTAAACCTTTCGATCCTGATGAACTAATTGCGATCGTAGAAAATCTACTAGCTCGGCGCACCGCCAAACCACAAGTTTCAGGACAAGACAGCGAAACACCAGATATTGCTGAACTCGCCCATCAAATTGCCCAAATCAAAGCTTTACTAACCCAAAAAAGCGCGATTTCTCAATCTCCAGCCCCCTTTAAAATTGACTTGACACCAAGAGAACAAAGTGTTTTAAACTTGGTGGCTGAAGGACTAATGAACAAGGAAATCGCCCGTCGCTTGGAAACTAGTGTACGTAATGTTGAAAAATATGTCAGTCGTTTATTTAGTAAAACTGGTACTAATAGTCGCACCGAATTAGTTCGTTTTGCTCTAGAACACGGATTAGCTCAGTAAGCAAATACACTATTATTGATTATAGTTTGTAGTCATACCAATTCTCTATAAAGTTGCGCCAAATAAATGGTGTAGAGACGTTGCATGCAACGTCTCTACAGTACTCCTGACAAACCTTTAATTTTCATTGATAAACTAAATGGGGCTGTGTAGATTTTAGACTATGCTTGCCCCATTACTGTATACAAAAATCACACATCTGCAAAATCTGAACGATTAATTTTCTAATATATTAGCTAACTCAATTATATAGTTAAAAAAATCAAGTAAAACCCTGGTTTGATAAATTAGCCTGAGATGCTGAAATTCTAGAACTATGTTACTTACTCACAGGTAAGTATATTTGCATTAGTAAGCACTCAATTATTTACTTAGTGCTAAAACTTAAAGCCACTTGTAGACACTCAATTCAGCTTTTCAAAGAGTAGAGTTAATTGCTCACATTCAGGAATAGGATTATACAATTACTAATCGAGTTACTGAGAGCAAATAGGCAAATCAGATAAGTTAAAAGTAAGTTAATTCTGATTTTAGGTTTAACACTACTCCCATCACAGCTTTATTTCTGACTACTGAGTATTATCGACAGCATTACGTAAACGCATTAATTGCCGACGCATTTGAGGGGAAGCCTTAAACTCAGAAACCTCCTGCGCTTTAACGGATGCTTGTAGCATCTCTAAAAAATCATCAGAACCTTCTGTTAACGCGTCTAGTAGCACTTGCAACAACTGTTCACGATCGCCTAATAAACTTTTTTCCTCAATCAGTCGGAATTTGAGATGTATTTCACAATCATAGACACCTACTTCGATATTATTTATCTGCCGTGGTAATGCTTTTGAGTTCATAGTGTTGGGGATTCCTGTACTTGGTGGTTACGAGATCAGGAGTGATATCTCCCGTCAAAATTTATATTTTTTTGTGTCCAGTCAGTTTTAATTAGAAATCTTTTTTCAAGTCATAGCATTTATATTCCATTGCACTCTCCTGTGTGTTTTTAGACGGGCTTGCTGCATTTATCTTGCCATCTACCTGTGTCCGATGCTGTTCAAGCAAGCCATAACTATTATTCAGTTTTTGAGGTTCTATACAATAAAGTTTCTGTAAGAAGTTGTTGTATGTTTTTAAAGCTTTTTACATCAACTTTATTTTTAAGTCAATAATAGTTTAACTTTTTACTAAAATTTTCGTGTTTACACGTAAGTAAATTCGCTAGTTTTTTAAGCTTTAATTAGAGCCAGAGGTATTTTGATCGTCACTACGTGAAATTACTTGATGTAAGTTTTTTTCATCATAAAATTCAGGAGAGTAAAATAAACAATTTTATCAACAGTAAAAAATTGGTTTTAAACAATAGCATAGACCAACAACCAAATTAACTGGAATTTCCTCACCTAAGTTTTTGAGTTAGAGAAAATTAAGACTGACGCAAATATAGACAATAGATGCTTGATGCGTGACGCGATAAGTCTTATGACTAGGTTCAAATACTTTCAGAGCGTCACACACCCCACTCCTTTGTCTCCCTTGTCTCCCCCCACTCCCCAAACTCCCCTTTATCACCCCCTCCTGTAGCGTCTACAATGATTTCAGTATCATCAACCTAAATCTGACCCTAGCTATGGACAACCCGACGTTGCTTAAGTCTACAACCCGTCATATACGCATTTTCGCAGCAGAAATTAACCGGGACGGTGAACTGATTCCCAGCAATCAGGTTTTGACATTGGATGTTGACCCAGACAATGAATTTAATTGGAATGAAGACGCTTTGCAAAAGATTTATCGCAAATTTGATGAACTAGTCGAAACATCCAGTGGTGTAGACCTCACAGACTACAACTTACGTCGGATTGGTTCTGATTTGGAGCATTATTTGCGATCGCTCCTCCAAAATGGTGAAATCAGCTACAATCTGTCTGCACGCGTCACTAACTATAGTATGGGACTTCCCCAAGTCGCAGTCGAATAAAAGCAGATTTTTTCTGGTAAGTGCTGAGTGTTAACAGTCAACACTCACCACTCAACAATAGCAATGGAATATTTTTTAAATTGTCAGTCCCCTATAGTAGATTGTGATACAAAAATTTCTTGAGAAAATAGCAATAATACTTTCACTATCCGCAAGAATTGATTTTGAAATGGAGAATACACTTTCAAATCCTCAGATTGTTTAGTTGAGATCACCATAGTACAAAAATACCTGGCGGGGAAATTTGTTTATCTTAACAAGTTAAAATTTGTAAATTTTTTTATCAATAGGTTGCAGTTGATACCTAACTAACTGTTGTGATCAGAGTAGACCATCAATCATGTCTCTCAACTTAGACTTTGAAACTTTGTGAAGCCTATAAGCCGATAAATTAGGCATTACAGTGATTTAGCTGAGGTTTACTGCATTATAGGCTAACAAAACTTGGCAAAAAATAGACGTATGGGTGTTCATCCCAGCAAAATTGGGTAATTCAAACCAAAGATCAAAAATGAATCGACTCTAATTGTATACAGGTTAGTTACTGGAGAATTTCATCTACCCTAAGAGTCGCGCCCCACAGCTTACTCTCTTTTTCAACATAGATAATAATGTTGACATCAGACAGCGAACTTAATTCTTAATTAAAGTTCATAGCTGTGCAGCAAATTATAAACTAGAAAAATGCCTGCTGACTCACAAAGTCATATACTACTAGGAAACGGGACAAATGTAGTTGTAGTTATGCTTAAGGAACAGGGTGAAAGTCAGTGGCACTAGTAAATAGGAAGTTGCACAGGAATAAAAGCTATGATAAGGCTGTATGGTTGACAGAATAGTCTGCTGTTTGCATAGATTGTAAATTAAGTATTAGTATTTTCTGGTATCTACCAGCTACAATCATCATCCCAAGTTGGATACGTCCAATTGAAGAGAAATGAGCGGTTTATATTGTTGAACAAATTGCCAATCGCTGATCGGTGCGAACACTATGACAAATGATGCGGCAACGCTCCTCCACTGTCCAAATTGTCGGGCTACAAACTCCCTGACTAACAAGTTTTGCCAGCAATGCTCCACACCCTTACCACAACGTTACTTATGGGTGGGAGGAAATGGTCTAGGAGTGAGTCCTGGTGAATTATTAGCCGATCGCTATTTAATCATTAACAAACACGTTGTTTTCGATACAAACCCTGGTTTACCTCCCCAAGCACCAGAGTTAGATAATTCCACACCCCTAAGACCGTATCTGAGGCTAATTCCCTACCGTTTAAACGTTCCCCAGGTCTATGGAGTCGTAGAATTATTTGAAGGCAACAATCGTAGTGAAATCCTGCTTTTAGAAAAACCGCCCATAGTCGTCATTGATAGTACAGGGCAACAAGTCGGCTTGTCCAGCGAGTTAATTAATGCTTGGCCTCATGCTACATCGATGCGCCAACTTAACTGGTTATGGCAAATTGCCCAACTGTGGCAACCTTTAAAAAGTGAAGGTGTAGTCTCTAGCTTACTTCACTCATACTTGCTGCGGGTAGAAGGAACATTAGTCAAGTTATTGGAATTAAGTTTTGACCAAGGTACACCACCAGAATTACCAGAACTAGGTAAATTTTGGCAGCAATTATCCAGCACGGCTAAACCAGCTATTAGTAAGTTCGTTGAGCAAGTTAGTCATTCATTGATTACAGGGGAAATTCATTCACCAGAATTACTCATTGCCATTTTAGACCAAGGGTTAAGAGATTTAGGCCAAAGCCAAACACCCACCATTGAAATTATCACCAAAACAGATACCGGTCTGCGACGGGAAAGAAATGAAGATGCTTGTTTTCCTCCCAGTGGCACACCCTTAAAGAAACCACCTCATCCTCATCCTTTAGCAATTGTTTGTGACGGTATCGGTGGGCATGAGGGAGGAAATGTAGCTTCTAATTTAGCGATAGAAACTATCCAGCAGCACTTACAGGAACTGACAAGAATACCTTCAGAGCATATAGATCCTGGCATTGTGCTGGCTGATTTAGAAAGATTCGTAGGCATTGCTAATGACAAAATTAGTCAGCGCAATGATAGCGAAAATCGCCAAGGCAGAAAACGCATGGGGACAACCTTGGTGATGGCTCTCCCGATTGGTCATGAAATGTACATTACTCATGTAGGTGATAGTCGAGCTTACTGGATTACCAGCAAAGGTTGTTATCAAATTACCCTAGATGATGATGTGGCTTCACGGGAAGTTAGATTAGGCTACGCTATTTATCGGGATGCTGTACAGCAAACTGGTGCAGGTTCTCTGGTACAGGCTTTAGGAATGAGTCCTAGCACTTCTTTACATCCCACAGCACAGAGATTTATTTGTGATGAAGACTCGGTATTTCTCCTGACATCCGATGGCTTGAGTGATTTTGATCGGGTGGAAGAATACTGGGAAAAAGAGATTTGGCCTATTCTCCAGGGAGGCAAGAATTTAGTAGATGTTGGCGATCGCCTCATAGAGATTGCCAACACCAAAAATGGACATGATAATGTCACTGTTGCCCTAGTACACTATCAAGTCAAATACACTGAACCACCCTCCCCTATTAATCTAGTCATGCCTGAGAGTGGGAGCATTCCACCAGTAAATGCGCCTGCACGACCAACATCATCAACATTACTAGAAGAAACCAACCCAGCACAACCGACAAAAGTCCTGCGTCAAAAAACTAACTTTAGAAATCTACCATTAAATTTAATCGCTCCCATAGTATTAGCGATCGCAGTTGGTGCATTAGGCTTCTGGGTGAAGTTCATCCTGGAAACCAGAAGTAACCCTGCTGGTGTAAACTCACCTCCGTTGATTACAAATTCACCAGAAACTCCGGCAATAGAGAATAGTCAATCAATTGCTAACCTCAACAGTGGATGGATAATTAAAATCAACAATCCAATTCCTGTGGCAAAGAACATAGATTTACCTCCAGGTGAGTCCTTAGATTTACCTAAAGGCGCATCTTTAAAAGTGTTGACACGAGAAAATAATAATGTGTCTTTCTCTGTGTGTCAGAATCCAAACCCATCCAAGCCATTACCCCCAAAACTCACATTTGAACTATCAGAACTAGAAAGCTGGAAAGCAAGCAGGAAACTAGAGGTATTGCCGCCCAATGATCAAATTGCGTGTACCCCACCTGCTACAGAAGCTAAACCCAACAACA
The DNA here is from genome assembly GCF_058172895.1 of Aliinostoc maniaoense. Lineage (NCBI taxonomy): Bacteria > Bacillati > Cyanobacteriota > Cyanophyceae > Nostocales > Nodulariaceae > Aliinostoc > Aliinostoc maniaoense. The sequence continues at coordinate 5,222,656 of NZ_CP187952.1, forward strand.
ATTAATTTTTACAATCAATCTTTTTTGTCTTAGCCATTCGCCGCCAGCTAGTAGGTTGGGTTGACGCAAGGAAACCCAACATCATTGATTTAACGCAAAGGAGCGCGTAGGTTTACGCAGAGAGAAGTCTGAGCGGAGGCTTCCTCCGATGGCTTCGCCAACGCCAAGGGCGAACAGAACTTCGGTAGGGGCGCGAAGGTTTCATGAAAGCTTTGCGTTTTCTAGGACAAAATTTCGGGAAAATCAAAACTTTTATTTCCTCGTTCTAAAATGTCACTACACTGCGAATTGATTCACCTTTGTGCATTAAATCAAACGCGTCATTAATCTGCTCAATGGGCATAACATGAGTAATTAAATCATCAATATTAATCTTGCCGTCCATATACCAATCAACAATTTTCGGCACATCTGTACGCCCTCTTGCACCACCAAAAGCCGAACCTTTCCAGACTCTTCCTGTTACTAATTGAAACGGACGGGTGCTAATTTCTTGCCCTGCGCCAGCTACACCAATAATTACACTTACACCCCAACCTTTATGACAGCATTCTAATGCTTGACGCATAACTTTGACGTTGCCGATACATTCAAAACTATAATCAGCACCACCTTTAGTTAAATCTACTAAGTAACTAACTAAATCACCCTCTACTTCCTTGGGGTTGACAAAATGTGTCATGCCAAATTTTTCTGCCAAGGCGCGTTTATTGGGATTAATATCTACCCCTACAATCATATTCGCTCCCACCATCCGCGCCCCTTGGATGACGTTTAAACCAATACCCCCTAAACCAAAAACTACTACATTCGCTCCTGGTTCTACTTTAGCTGTATAAATCACCGCACCTATACCAGTGGTTACACCGCAACCGATATAACAAACCTTATCAAAAGGCGCGTCTTCCCGAATCTTGGCCACGGCTATTTCTGGCAACACCGTATAGTTAGCAAAGGTAGAAGTCCCCATGTAGTGATGTATCATTTTTCCATCAATACTAAAGCGACTAGTACCATTAGGCATTACCCCGCGCCCTTGGGTAGCACGAATTGCTTGACAGAGATTAGTTTTAAAGCTGAGACAATATGCACATTGGCGACATTCGGGAGTGTACAGGGGTATGACATGATCTCCTGGCTTGACACTAGTTACACCTGCACCCACTTCTACAACTACACCAGCCCCTTCATGTCCCAAAATAGCGGGAAATAAACCTTCAGGATCATCACCAGACAGGGTAAACGCGTCAGTGTGACAGACACCACTAGCTTTAATTTCCACTAAAACTTCCCCAGTTTGTGGCCCTTCTAGTTGGACAGTTTCAATAGTTAACGGCTTACCCGCACCATAAGCTACTGCTGCTTTAACTTCCACTAGTTAGCCCTCCCATGAATTAATTCAAAATTCAAAATTCAAAATTCAAAAAGCTGATCCTAATGAGTATGCTAATGGGAAACACTGATAAATTAAAGTAATTGTTGGGAATATGAAAAACTCCACCCACAAGGGGATGGTGTTTTTGGGCATTGGGAATTGGGCATGGGAAAGAACATACCAATGCCCTATGCCCCATGCGGCGGGGCCACAAGGGGATGGAGTTTCCCGCCGCTTTCAATGAATATATATCTTAGGATGGTTACGAGTTTTTTGATAGTCTGTATGTCATTTAACTATAAAATTGCATTTTTGGGAGAGATTGGTACATTAGTTACAGGCGGTAAACTGGAAAAATGATATCTATCTGCCGCATTATTTAAGTTATATTGTCGTCAACCCTTCACTTACCTTTACTTTTGCACAGCTTATGAACCCTGCCCTAACTAAAATTGGCACTCAAATGTCTAACCTCACAGGTGTCCGAGCGATTATGAAGGACATTAACGAAACGCTAAGAGCTAATCGAGGGCAGGAGTTAATTAATTTGAGTGCGGGCAACCCGTTGATTTTACCAGAGGTAGAACAGTTGTGGCGGGATTGTACAGCAGAACTGTTGGCTAGTTCTGAATATGGAGAGGTGGTTTGCCGTTACGGTTCGAGTCAAGGCTATGCACCATTAATTGAAGCGATCGCTAATGACTTTAACAACCGCTACGGTTTAAACTTAACTGAGCGCAATATTTTGCTTACCCCCGGTAGTCAAAGTCTCTACTTCTACGCTGCTAATTCTTTCGGTGGCTACGCTAGCAATGGGGAACTCAAGCAAATAGTTTTACCCCTCAGTCCAGATTACACAGGTTATGGTGGTGTTTGTTTGTTCCCAGAAGCATTAGTGGCTTACAAACCCACTCTGGATATTGACACAGCTAACCACAAGTTTAAATATCGCCCTGATTTTAACCAGTTATCGGTGACAGACAACACCGGTTGTATTATCTTCTCTCGTCCCTGTAACCCTACAGGTAACGTCATGACAGAAGACGAGGTGAAGAAAATTGCGGCTTTAGCTGCTTCCTATGATGTGCCGGTGTTAATTGATTCTGCTTATGCGCCACCTTTCCCAGCATTAAACTTTACAGAGATGCAGCCAGTATTTGGCGACAATATTATTCACTGTATGAGTTTATCGAAAGCTGGATTACCAGGAGAACGCATCGGTGTTGCCATAGGTGACGAAAAATGGATACACGTTTTAGAGTGTTTCCAGACAAATTTGTGTATTCATCCGTCACGTTATGGACAAGCGATCGCAGCTCGTGCTATCAACTCCGGTAGTCTAGTGCAAATCTCTGAAACTGTAATTCGTCCCTTCTACCAACAAAAGTTTACAGTTTTGGAAGATACTTTAACTAGTTCCATGCCCAATGACTTACCTTGGTTCTTACATCGTGGCGAAGGAGCAATCTTTGCTTGGTTGTGGTTAAAAGATTTACCCATCACTGACTGGGAATTTTATCAAGAACTGAAAAAAGTCGGTGTAATTGTCGTTCCTGGTAGTACATTCTTCCCTGGCTTAAAAGAAGAATGGCAACACAAACACCAATGTTTACGTATTAGCCTCACCGGTAGCAATGACGAAATTGCTTTAGGAATGCAGCGTTTAGCTAAAGTCGCAGAGCAAGTTTATCAAAGTGCGGCGGTTAGTGCTTAGTAATTCGTAATTCGTAATTCGTAATTCGTAATTTCTTTTTAGAGACGGCGATTTATCGCCTCTCTATCTAAGATTTATCGGAAAAAGATAGGTTCAAAACCTCGCCCCTGGCGGGCGAAAAAATCCTTTTTTCCCGAGGTAGGTAAAAACCCCACCCCTTGTGGGTGGCTGAATTAATTGCGAATTGCGTTAGCGAAAGCGGGGCGTTTAGCCCATTGCGAATTGCGAATTGGTTTTATAATCCGTTTGACATAGTAGTTGAGTTAATGGTAGTGAACCGCGAACAAACACAAGAGAAGAATGGAAGACGGAAAGCAGGGAAGAAAGAAAAACCCAGTCGCCAGTCGCCAGTCGCCAGTCGCCAGTCCCCCAACCTTGATGATTGGATAGAAATTGGTAAAATCGTTGCACCGCAAGGTTTAGCTGGGGAATTGCGGGTGTATCCTGAAACTGATTTTCCAGAACGGTTTGAGGAGTCGGGGACACGTTGGTTATTACGCCCAGGGGAGAAAGAACCCCAACCTATTGAATTATTAGCGGGGCGTTATGTGGAAGGGAAAAACTTATATATCATTCAATTGGCTGGGGTAGAAAATCGCAACCAAGCCGAGGAATTACGTAATTGTAGATTATTTGTCCCCATTAGCGATCGCCCCCAATTAGGCGAAGATGAATATCATGTCCTCGATTTAATTGGCATAGAAGTTTTTCTCCAAGACTCCGGGGAACTGGTGGGTACAGTAGTTGACGTGATTCCGGCTGGTCATGATTTACTAGAAGTGCAGTTAATAACCTCACCTGATAGCGAGAAAAAACCCCAGAAAGTTTTAATTCCCTTTGTAACAGCGATCGCACCTATAGTAGATATACCATCACGTCGCATTGAAATCACTCCCCCGGCTGGTTTGTTGGAACTAGCGACTGGGGGTTAGGGAGTGGGGAGTGGGGGCAGGGGGCAGGGAGCAGGGAGCAGGGAGCAGGGGGAGACAAGGTAGACAAGGTAGAATTTTTATCTAATGCCCAATGCCCAATGCCCAATGCCCCATGCCCAATGCCCCATGCCCCATGCCCAATGCCCAATGCCCCATGCCCAATGCCCAATGCCCCATGCCCAATGCCCAATGCCCCATGCCCAATGCCCAATGCCCCATGCCCCATACCAATATCACTCATTTTGTTTCTGCACTGGGTGGGCTGAACTATCCTGTTGTGACATCACTAATGTAATTCCGGCTACTGCTAATAACCCAATAATTGCTAGTCCTAGGATGGTGGTGTGTCTTTTTAATCTTAGGGATGCCATCCGGGTTTGTAGGATATTAGTAGCACCTGTAACTTGGATGGGTTGTAATGCAGTCAATGCAGCATTAGCATTGGGGTAACGATATTGCCATTTGGGTTCTACCATTTTTTTTAACCAGCAAACAAATCTGGCATTGACTGCCGGAAATTGTTGTAAGTCGAAGCGGTAGTTACCTGCAAATAATTGACTAATATTGACAGCATGGGCTTTAGCTAGTAAGTAAATTAGGGTTGAACCTAAACTATACAAGTCTGAAGCTGGGGTAAGAGTTTGGCCTAAGTGTTCCTCTGGTGGCATAAAACCAGGAGTTCCGTTTGCCAAACTGCTCAGAGCCATTTTTTCACCCTGTATATGTGCCAAATCAAAATCTACTAGGTAAGCATTTAATTGTTCATCAACTAAAATATTTTCTGGTTTAATGTCTCGATGAATAATTGGCTCAACTTGCTGCTGTAAGTACACCAAAATTTCTAAAACTGACACCCCTATTTTCTTAATTGCTTCTGGATGCCATTTTTGTACTGAACCCAATGAAGGAGCGTTTTTGTACTCCTGCACTATGTAAAAACCTGTAGATGTAGTAAAAGAATCTATATAGCGGGGGATGCGGGGATGATTTAGTTTTTGCAATATTTGCATTTCCCGTTGATAAGGTGTTACACCCCACCAATCTGCACTTGTATGGGAAAGGCTAAACTTTTTAATAACTACCTGTTGTTGAGAGTGACGGATACAAGCAAGATAAGTGATGCGTCCTCCTTGTTCGTTGCGTCCTAATTCTTTAATAACTTGATATCCCAAAGCCGAAAAATCTGGATACTGAACTAAGGGGATTTTCCCTTGATGACGCACATCAAGCTCCATGAAACACCACCTGAGTTTGATTTTATCAAGGTGCAATCAACAGATTATAAATTCTTACCCAAATTATTTCCTGCCATTATGCCTTGTACCCTACTACTGTGTCTACCTTGTCTCCCTTTTCCCCCCTGCCTTTGATTCTTCTGTTGGAATTACTGATAGTTTTCGTCCCCTTGCGGGGAAGAGGTGGTGTTTAACAAGGGGGTTTTCTTTGGGTTTCTTCTCAGAAATCTAAAGTTTCCGTCCCCTTGCGGGGAAGAGGTGGTGTTTAACCTACTAATCCAGAATTTGCTATCTGAGTTCTACATATGTTTCCGTCCCCTTGCGGGGAAGAGGTGGTGTTTAACTCCAAGTCTCAAGAAGAAGTAGGAGGTGGACTAGCAGCTAAAGTTTCCGTCCCCTTGCGGGGAAGAGGTGGTGTTTAACAAACACAAATCTGTCTAAAAAGCAGCTAATTAACCTAGCCAGTTTCCGTCCCCTTGCGGGGAAGAGGTGGTGTTTAACCAGGATAGTAATCTAATTGAATTACCCCTTCTTGTAATTGGAGTTTCCGTCCCCTTGCGGGGAAGAGGTGGTGTTTAACTTTACTCAAGAAACTCTTTTGATTGACTCCGGGGGCATCCACGGTTTCCGTCCCCTTGCGGGGAAGAGGTGGTGTTTAACTAGAATCCCAAATGTGCAACAATGAATGGGAATCTATTAAGTTTCCGTCCCCTTGCGGGGAAGAGGTGGTGTTTAACTTGCAATCCCCAGATTTCTTTAGAGGAGATAGTAGTTGATGAATCTAAAGTTTCCGTCCCCTTGCGGGGAAGAGGTGGTGTTTAACGAAACTTCATTGATGTATTTATCCCACCACTGGGTATCACCAGTAAGTTTCCGTCCCCTTGCGGGGAAGAGGTGGTGTTTAACATATAAACAGCTTATCTAGTCGTTACCAAGAGCGCATTTTAGGTACAAGGTTTCCGTCCCCTTGCGGGGAAGAGGTGGTGTTTAACCCTACCCTTTGGAAACTATTGATATATTTGGTTTTCAAGGTTCAGTTGCGCCGAGGTACGGAGATAGAGATGTGACCTACAGCGTCAGTACAAAAATCCAAAAGCTTTTTTCGTTAAAAATCAGCTTTATAGATAATCTAAACGAAAAAGCTCGAGGAGTCAAGGCAAAAAAACAAACTTTTCTTTTATTAACACAACTTTACTCACCCTTACTTGCTATAAATCGACGCGACAAAGTTGCAGCTAACTTTACATTCCGTTACAAACCGCCAAATACTAGCAAAATCATCAACTCCAGCCTGTAAACCCCCGCCAAAAACCAGACGTTAAACTTTACAAAACTAAATAATCTAGTGGTTGATTACCTCTCAAACTATCTTCATTTGAGTGTAGCGATCTGCGATCGCACCATTATTCCATCTCTGTGCTAATGATGACAGATTGAGACTGTTCAATATACTAGATTTTATTGGTCGTTTTTCGTCCCAAAAAATCAGTGAAGAATAAAAGTCAGATGCTAAAGTAGAAGTTAAAAGCATAAAAGCTTGAGAAGCGGTTTGCTGATCTTCAAAGGCTAGGAAATAAACAGTATCATCAAAAACCGCAGGCTTACCGTTAATCATGCCAATCATTTGGAAGTTAAGTTTTTTATATAATCCACAAATCGCTATTTTCCAAGGTAAAAATGTATAGCTTCCGACTCCGAATATAGAAAATCTGGGATTATTGTGATATATTTTGCTTTTTCTGGCATCTAAATAATGGGCATGAGATTCTAGATAATTCCAAGTTTTAGGTGCGGAGTTTCTAATATATTCAGTTGACTCACCAATAAATTTCTGAGTCACCAAAACATATTTATGATTAAATTTAGTTCGACCTTGGGCAACATCAGAACCTTTAAGTAAAGGAAAAATATAGGTTTCTTCTATATCAACTATTTCCCCTAAGCCATTTATATAGGTATCATTAACTTTAACTAGCTCCATCACATCTGAGCAATCGTGTTTAATACCAGAACGCCACTTTTCTCCAGCTTTGGGATTATATAAATCTTTTAGTTTATCAAAAGTCAATATATCTTTAACCAGAATCTTGTCTTTATATCCTATGCGGTGATAAATTTTATCGTCAATATCATTAAATACATCACAAAAATAATTGTGTGCATTTAAATTAAATTTGCATAATAATAAACAAGCATCAACATTTGCACCGAAATATTTTTTTGCATCTATTTTGTATGTTGCACAGTATTCTAGAGAGATGTTTTGAGCATGAAGATAATTTAGCAATTTTCTGGCAACAGAAGTTTTACACAACATAGCAAGATAACCATGACGCTGGTGTAAATATTGAGCTATGCGGATGAGCATCCATTCAGAAATATCAAAATTACTCTTGCCTGTAATTGCATCTAAGCCATTGTGCTTTTGAAAATTACTTTTTAATGGTAAATTGCCGCCATGAATTACACCTTGCTGTGAGTTAGTTACCCAAGGTAAATTACCTATTAATAATATATTTTCATTATTTTCTTTGAATAATGATGACAAATCAAATTGAAAAAAGTCTCCTTGTTCAACTTGGATTCTCTTATCCTCTAAAAGCAACTTATCATTTTTAATTGCATTGATATAATCTTGATTAATTTCAATTCCAATAATTTCCTTTGCAGATTGAAAAACTTGTGCAGAGGCTTTAATGAAGTTACCCACTCCACAAGTTGGCTCAATAATTATGTCAGGTTTAATATCTAGTTCAACTAGTTTATAACAAATTGTTTTAGCTAAATCTATAGGTGTTTGAAAATCACCATATTCTATTTTTGACTTTAAACCTTGATTCATGAAATCAACCTATAAACAGCCACTACACCATCATCTTTTCCAGCACGCTCAATCACTCTGCTATATTGCAATCTCCATTGTAAAGCATTAGAAATAGTTAATAATCCCTGAAGTGGTGGATTAGTGAGTATTTCGTCTGCGATATTTCCGGCTTCAATTTCATCAACAGGCAGATTTCTATCTAGCATAAAAGCGATGAGATCATCTCTGTTACCTTCATTAGCTAAGATATTTTGAATACCACGGGTCATTTGAAAATCTGCTGTCCTTTCGGCACTAACATAAATAGTATGTAGAATACTCAAAGTTGCAGTGCGATTATCACTATTATCTGTTTTGTCATAAACAAAAATCATGAGTGAGTAACCAAGACCAAAAATCTTCTGTCGTGCTGATTTAAAAGGACAAGAAGATTGTGGTTGTTTAATACTAGTTACTTTCACATCAACTAATAACCCTGGAAAATCTATACCACTGGCGGAATTACCTTGCAGAAACTCATATTTCTCTTTTAGGTAAAGCTTAAACTTTTGCTCTAGGTATGTTCCAACTGCTTTACCATCTGTCACACCATAAAGCAGGGGTTCTGAGTGCTGAGACTCTGCGGCTGAAAATATTGCTGCTTCTAAGCATAGAGCTTCTACGGTCAGAGTGGGCATAGATATAAGTCAAAATTGCGTCAAGTATCATACCCCAATCTTTTATGCTATGTACAGCAATAGTAAGATAAAAGCGATCGCGCCTGTCAAATACTTTCAAATCGTAATTACCCGTGTTTGTGCTTGCGATTCAGACTTAGTTTTCACTACAATTTCTACATCCCGACCTAAAGCATTTAAGAAGCGGAATAGTCTTTCTGTAGAAAAGCCTGATAACTTGCCGTTGATGAGTGCAGATACTTTTGGCTGGTCGATTCCTAATAATTCTGCGGCTTCAATTTGCGTCATCTTTTGCTGTATGATGATGCTGCTAATCTTACGAGCAAGTTCTGCTTTCATCAGTAATTCGTCAGAATTTGCTAGACCTAAATCAGCAAAAACATTGCCACTACTTGCTTGCACTTGAATTTCCTGAGTCATTTTTTTCGTCCTTTTGCTGCTGTTTGTAGTTCACTGCGTAATGCTCTTTTGCTCGCTTCAGTCTTGTTTATATACGCATTTTAGTTATACTATCCAGTTAAATGATGAGTGACGAATTTTCCGTAATCGCTTACGCTAAAGCGGTATTTATTAACTATTCGCATATTTCCAGACTAGTGAATGCTGCTGACTATCACCACCACTTACTCCCCAGCGACGGAGTTAGGCTACTTACTCCATAAACACCCAGAGCGTTGTCAGTCCTTTGCGCTGAGTTTTGGACAGGCGCACGTATTTTACCCGGAAGCAAATAGCGATCGCTGTACGGCGGCGTTGTTATTAGATGTTGACCCGGTAAAATTGGTACGGGGGAGGAGTGCAAGTTTAGAACAGTATGTGAATGATCGCCCTTATGTGGCATCATCTTTTATGAGTGTAGCGATCGCACAAGTATTCAGCACGGCTTTGGGTGGACGCAGTAAAGATAGACCAGAATTAGCCCAAACTCCTATACCTTTGTTAGTCAAAATATCTGTATTACCCTGTCGTGGTGGTGAAGGTTTCTTAAGAGAATTGTTTGAGCCTTTGGGTTACACTGTCAAAGCTACAGGTCATCTTTTAGATGAAAAATTCCCAGAGTGGGGAGAGAGTAAATATTTCACTGTGGAATTACAAAATACTCTCACAGTCAGCGATTTATTAAGTCATCTCTATGTTTTAATTCCCGTACTGGATGATGATAAACATTATTGGGTGGGGGAAGAAGAAATTGAGAAATTATTACGTCACGGTGAGGGTTGGTTGTCACAACATCCAGCTAAGGAACAAATCACTAGACGTTATTTAAAACGTCAACATCGTTTGACGCGTCAAGCTTTAGCACAGTTAGTAGAAGAAGATAATCCTGATCCTGATAGTACAGAAGAAACTCACGCTGAGGAAGAGGCGGCGGTAGAAAAGCCAATTAGTTTAAATCAGCAGCGTATCAATGCGGTAGTTACTGCTTTGAAAGAACGTAATGCTAGGCGTATAATTGATTTAGGTTGTGGTCAAGGAAATTTATTAAAATTGCTCTTGAAAGATGGATTTTTTGAGCAAGTTACAGGTGTGGATGTTTCCTATAGGTCGTTAGAAATTGCTCAAGAAAGGTTAGATAGATTAAGACTTCCCCGCAATCAGTGGGAAAGATTACAATTAATTCAGAGCGCATTGACTTATCAAGATAAACGCTTTTCTGGTTACGATGCGGCGACTGTCATTGAGGTAATTGAGCATTTGGATTTACCGCGTTTGGGGTCATTTGAGCGAGTTTTGTTTGAGTTCGCTAAACCCAAGACGGTGATAGTAACAACGCCAAATATTGAATATAATGTGAAATTTGAAACTCTGCCTGCGGGGAAATTGCGACATAAAGACCATCGTTTTGAATGGACGCGATCGCAGTTTCAAAATTGGGCTAATAAGATAGTAGCAAAGTTTGGTTATGCGGTGCGGTTTGAAGCTATAGGAGAGGTGGATTCAATAGTTGGTTCACCTACTCAAATGGCTGTGTTTAGTGATAATTTTTAATGGCTCACGCAGAGGCGCAGAGGCGCAGAGAGAGATGAAGAGAGAAACTATTGACTATTGACTATTGACTATTGACTATGAAAATTACTATTCCTGAGTTATCTTTGGTGGTTTTGATTGGTGCTTCTGGTGCGGGGAAATCGACTTTTGCACGTCAGCATTTTCAGGGTTTTGAGGTGTTGTCTTCTGATTTTTGTCGGGGGTTGGTTTCTAATGATGAAAATAATCAGTCGGCTTCTGGGGATGCTTTTGATGTGCTGCATTATATTGCAGCTAAACGGTTAGCCGCAGGTAGGTTGACTGTGATTGATGCTACTAATGTGCAGGGGGAAGACCGTAAGGTTTTACTGCAAATGGCGAAACAATATCATTGTTTTGCTGTGGCGATAGTTTTTGATTTACCAGAAGCATTATGTCATGAAAGAAATCAAAAAAGAAGCGATCGCAATTTCGGTTCTCATGTTGTGCGTCGTCACACTCAAATGTTACGGCGTTCTCTGCACAGTTTAGAAAAGGAGGGTTTCCGCTACGTCTATACGCTGAAATCTGTTGAGGAAATCGCATCTGTCGAAATCGAAATTCAACCTTTATGGAATAACAAAAAACACGAACACGGCCCCTTTGATATCATCGGTGATATTCATGGTTGTTGTGATGAATTAGAAGCGTTACTACAACAGTTAGGCTACGTGAGGAGACAGGAGGGCAGGGAGCAGGGGGGCAGGGAGCAGGGGGGCAGGGAGCAAGGGAGACAAGGAAGCACAGGAGATTTAACCCCAATACCCAATCCCCAATACCCAATCCCCAATCCCCAATACCCAATCCCCAGTCCCCAGTCCTTCTGGAATTTCCCCACCTATTATCACCCAGAAGGACGTAAGGCTGTATTTCTCGGTGATTTGGTTGACCGTGGCCCCCGCATTTTGGATACAGTTAAGTTAGTGCGGAATATGGTTGCAGCCGGGACAGGTTTGTGTGTTTGTGGTAATCATGAACACAAGTTTTTGCGGAAATTACGAGGTAAAAATGTCAAGATAACTCATGGTTTACAGCAAAGCGTTGATGAAATTGAAGCCTTACCTGATGCGGTGCGTGAACCTTTTAGCCAAGAACTGGCGAAATTTTTAGATTCTCTCATCAGTCATTATGTCTTGGATGATGGACGCTTGGTGGTGGCTCACGCTGGGATGAAAGCGGAAATGCAAGGACGCGGTTCTGGTGCGGTGCGGGAATTTGCTATGTATGGGGAAACGACAGGTGAGATTGATGAGTTTGGTTTGCCTGTGCGTTACAATTGGGCGGGAGATTATCGGGGGGAGGCTATGGTAGTCTATGGACATACCCCTGTACCGGAAGCGGAATGGTTGAATAATACGATTGATATTGATACAGGTTGTGTTTATGGTGGGAAATTAACCGCTTTACGCTATCCTGAACAAGAATTGGTGAGTGTAGCGGCGGCGCGTGTTTACCGTGAATCAAAAAAACCTTTGGGATACAATAGCGTCACTCGGACAGCACAGCAAGAATTAGATGATGTGCTGAATATTGAGGATGTGTTGGGTAAGCGGATTATTAATACCCAACTACAGTCGAATATTACCATTCGGGCAGAAAATGCGATCGCAGCTTTAGAAATCATGAGTCGGTTTGCAGCTAACCCCAAATGGTTGATTTATCTACCGCCTACCATGTCCCCACCGGAGACATCTTCCATCCCTGGTTACTTGGAACACCCCACCCAAGCCTTCGCCTACTACCAAAACCAAGGAATTACAGAGGTTATCTGTGAAGAAAAACACATGGGTTCACGGGTAATTGTGGTGGTTTGTCGAGATATTGCCGCCGCCGAAAAAAGATTTGGGGTAGTAGATGAAGGCATGGGAATTTGCTACACCCGTACCGGAAGACGCTTTTTTGATGACTTAGAATTAGAAGCGCGAGTCTTAGCAAGGGTAAATCATGCTTTAACTGCAAGTAACTTTTGGGAACAGTTTAATACAGATTGGGTGTGTTTAGACTGTGAATTAATGCCCTGGTCAGCTAAAGCTCAAGGTTTACTACGGGGACAATACGCGCCTGTGGGAGTTGCATCACACCTCGCTTTAAATGATGCCGTAACTTTATTAAAACAGGCTAATACTCGCAATTTAGATGTCACTACCCTACTCACGCACTACCAAGAACGCGCAGAGATGGCGAGTCAGTATGTCACTGCTTACCGTCGCTATTGTTGGCAAGTTGACGATATTGCAGATTTAAAAGTTGCACCCTTCCATATTCTAGCCACTGAGGGACAAGTTCACACCGATAAAGACCATCGTTGGCACATGGAACAAGCCGCCAAAATCTCTGACTCAGACCCCGCTTTACTTCTAGCTACTAATTACAAAGTCATTGATTTAACAGACCCCAGTAGCCAAGCTGAGGGGGTGCATTGGTGGTCAGAAATGACACAAGCCGGGGGTGAGGGGATGGTAGTTAAACCTATGCAATTCATCGTTAAAGGTAGTCGGGGAATTATCCAGCCTGCGGTGAAATGTCGCGGACAGGAATATCTGCGAATTATCTACGGGGCTGAATATTCAGCCGTGGATAATTTGCAACGTCTGCGTCAACGGGGTTTATCTCTGAAACGTTCCCTAGCTATGCGCGAATTTGCTTTAGGTGTGGAAGCATTGGAGAGATTTGTGAGTCATGCGCCTTTACGCCGTGTCCATGAATGTGTGTTCGGGATTCTAGCATTGGAAAGCGAACCTGTAGATCCTAGGCTATAAATCAATACGGTTCAGTTAAGAAGAAATGTAGAAATGTAGGTTGGGTAGAGCGATAGCGAAACCCAACAAAAGCCTGTAGATGTTGGGTCTACTACTTCTCTCAATATACAAGGTTGGGTTAAGCGCAGCGCAACCCAACATTGATCTCGAAAACTCACTCAACATAGATGTTGTTGTTGGGTTTCCTTGCGTCAACCCAACCTACACTAGTAGCCCTAACTGAACGGTATTGGGCTATAAATGAGATGATTTGATCATTGACAAAATCCCATCAACTCAATTTCATTGTGATTTCATTTTTATTAGTCAAGCTGAATAGTTGAACTATCATAGCTGTTGGCTAACTTGCCTAACTATTTGGAAAATAATATTTATGAGATTCTTAACTTGGAAAACAGGTGTTTTGGCTTTTAGCTTGGTTGTGCTGACAGGTTGTACTACCGCTAATTCCCAAAACTCAAATCCAGAATCCAATGCTACCACTACAAATACCAGCAATAACCAACACACAAATCATGGTGGCATGAATCATAACATGGCAATGGATTTAGGCCCAGCCGATGCTGACTATGATTTACGATTCATTGACGCAATGATTCCCCATCATCAAGGGGCATTAGAGATGGCTGAGGAATTGCTACAAAAATCCACCCGCCCGGAACTCAAACAACTAGCAACTGCTATCATCAAAGCCCAGAAGCAAGAAATTAACGAGATGAAACAGTGGCGAATAAATTGGTATCCCAAAGCAAGTGATCAGCCAATGGCTTATGATGCCAAAATGGGTCACACAATGGCAATGTCGTCTGAGCAAATCAAAGCCATGATGATGAGTATAGATTTAGGCGCGGCTGATGCAGAATTTGACAGCCGCTTTATGAATGCGATGATTCCCCATCATGAAGCAGCAGTTGTTATGGCTGAAGATGCCTTGAAAAAGTCCCAGCGTCCTGAAATTAAAAATTTGGCGCAAGCAATTATCAAAAGTCAAAATACAGAGATTAATCAAATGAAACAGTGGCTGAAAACTTGGTATCAAAATTCTAAGTCTTAAATCCACTGGGTTGATAAAGTGTCTGGTGAAACCGAAACTGGCAAAAGCAACGGGAAATAACGGAAAATAATGGCATAGTATTCAAACTTTGAGGAGTAAACCGATCATGTTCCGTCTCTCACCGGCTTGGACAAAACAACTACTGTGCAATATTACTTGTGTAATCTTCCTGACTTTAACTAGTATTTTCCTACTTCCTGCCCCCACTTGGGCTAACCATTCTGACTTAGGAGTTCAGTTAGGCCATTTGAGTGGGTGTCCGGTGACAGATAACTGTGTCGTCAGTCAAGATGCTGATGCTAAACACGCTATTGATCCTATCCCCTATCATGTAGATCGTGACACAGCACGCAAAACCTTACTCCAAGTTCTACAAGTTGTTCCCCGTACCGAAGTTTTAGAAGAAAAAGAAAATTACATCTATGCCATTTCTAAAAGCCGCATCTTCAAATTTGTGGATGATGTAGAATTTTACTTTCCTCCTAATGAGTCAGTCATTCATATGCGTTCTGCCTCCCGTGTAGGGGAATCTGATCTTGGTGTCAACCGCAGACGTTTAGAACAAATTCGGTTAGCCTTACGGGATTTAAACATTTAATAACTAGGGTAAGTAGAACGACTTGAAAAAAAACAAACCATGTAAAGTAATGTAAAAAAAATTGCATTTAGTTCGTAGTAAGGACTTTAGTCCTCTCATAAGGACTAAAGTCCTTACTACAAACCTTTAATTATTTACACCGTTCTACTTATCTTCACATTCCGGTGTGTAGCCACAGTTGCACCAAGTTAATGAAAGATTCGCTGGTGGGGGAATTGGGATAGGGTTTGGCTGCAAACTGTATGACACCAATTGCAGCCACCATACGCTGATGATAACGCTCTGCCTCATCAGGCGATCGCAAAGACTGTTTATTCCACGATGGGAACACACTCACCAGCGTTCCGTCCTCAAGCTCAATCTGTGACTTAATATACACGCCTTGAAAATTATCAATCCCTGTAAATCTTGGGTCAGGTTTCCAAGTTTGTGCAGTGTAACGCCCAATCAGTTCGACTTTTTGACCATGAAGACGAATTAAATCAGCCCGATTTCTAACGATTTCCAATTGTTTGGTAGGAATTTGATTATGCAACTGAGGTGTTTGGCTTTGGCTAGGTTTAACCACCGCAAATACACTTAATAAAATAGAATTACTTAATACTATTAAAAAAATACCAAACCAACGCAATATCATCTCAATACTTTTTGCGAAAATCCTAACATAATCTCAACCTAAAGCGATCGCACTTTCCCTTCATACACCTTTTCCCCGCAAGGGGACTAATATCGTGTTCGGTTAAAGACTCATAATTAAGACTGCAAGGGGGCAGGGGGAAGAAAGAGTTTTTTGTTTCTGCACAGGTCAGAGAATTATAACTAATTATCCGAACTTGATATAAAACAATACTCAAAGCATCAAATTAAATCCAAGTAGAAAGCACAATCAAAATTGATAACAAAATTTGCTGAACTTTAAGATTCATGTAATTTAAAACCTATGAAGTCGTTTTAAGTGAAACCTGAATCATAATCAGGAAGTAGTTTTGAGCGATCGCCACATCAAAAACCCTCCAAACACCCCACTTCATCAAAGCTGACAGTTTTGGGACAATCCGAAAAAGGCAAAAGGCAAAAGGCAAAACTAAAAAATTTTGAATTTTGAATTTTGAATTGATTTGTCCCCAATCCCCATTTAGGAGAATATATTAATGAAATTGGCTTACTGGATGTATGCAGGCCCAGCACACATTGGTACTCTGCGAATTGCTAGCTCTTTTAAAAACGTCCACGCTATTATGCACGCGCCTTTAGGCGATGATTACTTTAACGTCATGCGCTCCATGCTCTCACGGGAAAGGGATTTTACCCCAGTTACAGCTAGTGTAGTTGACCGTAATGTATTGGCGCGTGGTTCTCAAGAAAAGGTGGTTGATAACATCACCCGCAAAGATGCAGAGGAACACCCAGATTTAATTGTCTTAACTCCTACCTGCACCTCTAGTATTTTACAAGAAGACCTCAGTAACTTTGTCGAACGGGCGCAGATAGAAGCTAAAGGCGACGTGATGCTAGCGGATGTAAATCACTACCGCGTCAACGAACTGCAAGCAGGCGATCGCACTCTCCACCAAATCGTACAATTCTACATTGAGAAAGCCCGTAAAAAAGGCGAACTCCCCACGAGTAAAACCGAAAAACCCTCCGTTAACATCATCGGGATTTCTACCCTCGGTTTCCACAATAACCACGACTGTACAGAACTCAAAAAGTTGATGGCTGATTTGGGAATCGAGGTAAACGCCGTCATTCCTGAAGGTGCGTCAGTTCATGAATTGAAGAACTTACCTAGAGCTTGGTTTAACCTTGTCCCTTATCGGGAACTAGGTTTAATGGCGGCTAATTATCTACAAGCAGAATTTGGTACACCTTACGTAGATATCACCCCGATGGGTGTTGTAGAAACTGCTAGATGTATCCGTAAAATTCAGCAGATAATTAACGAGCAAGGTGCAAACGTTGATTATGAAGAATACATCAACGAGCAAACCCTGTATGTATCTCAAGCCGCTTGGTTCTCCCGTTCCATCGACTGTCAAAACTTAACTGGTAAAAAAGCCGTTGTCTTTGGTGACAGCACCCACGCCGCCGCCATCACCAAGATTTTGTCACGGGAAATGGGGATTCATGTTGTGTGGGCGGGAACATACTGCAAATATGATGCCGATTGGTTTCGGGAGCAAGTCAGCGAATATTGTGATGAAGTGCTGATTACAGAAGATCATGGCGCAATTGGGGATGCGATCGCTCGTGTTGAACCCTCCGCCATCTTTGGCACACAAATGGAACGCCACGTTGGGAAACGGTTGGATATTCCCTGCGGCGTAATTGCTGCACCTATTCATGTACAAAATTTCCCCATAGGATATAAACCATTTTTAGGCTATGAAGGGACAAATCAAATTACAGATTTAATCTACAATTCCTTTACATTAGGAATGGAAGATCATCTATTAGAAATATTTGGTGGACACGATACCAAGGAAGTTATTACTAAAGGAATTTCTGCGGAATCTGATTTGAATTGGACAAAAGATGGTTTAGCAGAATTGAATAAAATTCCTGGTTTTGTGCGCGGTAAAGTGAAGCGAAATACCGAAAAATTCGCCCGCGATCGCGGTATTAAAGATATCTCTGCTGAGGTACTATACGCCGCCAAAGAAGCAGTCGGAGCTTAGTTTCTGATATTAATTGAGAAACTGATGGTGGTAAAGAATGTAAGTCATTATTTACCACTATTTTTATGTTTATAATCATGAAATATAGTGTTATTAATTTTTCCCCTTCTCTACGAGTTAAGTGAGGTACAGACAATATTTTGAAACGCAAAGGGGCGCAAAGTAAAGCGCAGAGGTACGCAAAGATTTGTACCTCACCAGAGTAGAAAATGCTATATTACTCACTACTTATTACTCACTACTTATTACTCATTACTTAATACTCATGACTATGGTAGAAAAAATCAAACTCATGGCTGATTATGGATGTTATCCATTATGGTGGGCTAGTTCTGATCAGGCTGGTGATATTGCCCCTGAAATCCTTCCACTCAGTCAACAAACTATAGACCGTTTAGAAAAATGGGCTAACGATTATAATGCAACATTAAATTGGGAAGATCCTGCTAACTCACCAGACTTGAGTGCGGAGGCTGAAGCAGCTTTTGAGGAAGAAGGAATTAAGTTGTGGAAGCAATTACAAAAAGAACTTGCACCCCATTACGAAATTATCTACTTTAGTGAGTTATTGGGTAAAGTTATCACTAATCCCGATGAATTAGAAGTTTTACGGACTAATGAACTTCCCGAACAATCTCCAAAAACTTATGTATAGTTTGGGATGTATCATTTTTACGCCAAATGATAGCGATCGCTGAAGCTGAGGGGCAACCCATCCCCACTGGTGGTATCGGCTGATGAATATTTTGATACACTACCCCAACCCGTTGCAAATTTTGTAAAGAAGCCGGTACAATTGCCACTCCCATTTCCGCAGCGACTAAACTCACAATAGTTTGCATCTGAATTGCTTCTTGGGCAACATGAGGACTAAAACCAGCTTGCTGACACAAACTAATAATTGCATCATAAAGTGCAGGTGCTAAACTTCTGGGGAATAAAATAAAATGTTCATGCGCCAGAGAAGTTAAATTAACATTAGATTGGTTTGCTAACGGATGATTTGCAGGCAATGCAACCATCAGGGACTCTTGAAAAATTGTCTCCCAGCTAAATGTCACTTCCTCCACTGGGGGACGTATAAATCCTACATCTAGCCGATGCGATCGCAACCATTCTAACTGCTGATCTGTAGTCAACTCATGCAAATCCAAGCTTACACCAGGCACTTGCTTACGAAAACACCGCAGAATATTAGGCAAAATATTATACGCTGCTGAACTGACAAAACCAACCACTAACTGTCCGAGTTCACCCCGATGGGTTTGTTTTCCTAATTGAATAGCTTGGTGCAACTGCTTCATAATTTGCTGCACTTCCGCTAAAAATATCTGCCCTGCTTCCGTTAACTGCACATTTCGTTTTGTACGGTGAAATAATTCAAAACCTAATTCTGTTTCGAGTTGGCGAATTTGTTGACTTAGGGGAGGTTGGGCAATGTGCAATTTTTCTGCTGCCCTGCCAAAGTGCAGTTCTTCCGCCACGGTGACAAAATACCGCAGGTGTCGCAATTCCATCTTTGACAGCAACTCATATATTTTAAGTCTTACTAATAGCATAAAAACATATTGGACATTATTAAAAATCTTTTTTAATCTGATGATTAAGCAGTCACCAAAAAATTAACAACATCATGAATAATTATGTGCATTTCCCAAACTCTTGGGATGCAGTATTGTATGAAAATCAGCACAACTTTGTTTGGAAATACGGGGAAGAATTACTACAATTACTCAATCCCCAGCCAAAAGAATTAATTTTAGATTTGGGTTGTGGAACTGGACAACTCACAGCCAAAATTGCCGAGTCGGGGGCGGAAGTGCAGGGAATTGATAGCGCAGTGACGATGATTGAAAAAGCTAGACAGAACTATCCCTATCTCAGTTTTGCTGTTGCTGATGCCCGGAATTTTGTAGTAGAACAGCCATTAGATGCTGTCTTTTCTAATGCTGCACTCCATTGGATTCAACCGCCAGCCGCCGCTATCAACTGCATATATCAAGCACTCAAACCAGGAGGACGATTTGTAGCTGAATTTGGCGGTAAAGGCAATATTCAAGCCATCATCACCGCTTTATATGCCGCTTTAGTTGACATTGGTATTTCTCAACCACAAACCCTTAACCCTTGGTACTTTCCAAGTATAGGGGAATACGTTAACATATTAGAAGCACAGGGATTTAATGTGATTTATGCCACCTTATTTCACCGTCCTACTCCCCTATCAGACACAGAAGCAGGTTTAGCAAACTGGATACAGATGTTTGCCGATAACTTCTTTGTTGGGCTATCTTCCCAACAGAAAACCCAAGTTATTCATCAAGTAAAAAACACTCTGCGATCGCCTAAGTTACAATGCAGCCCATCGCCAGTTGATCACGAAGGCACTTGGATAATAGACTACCACCGGATTCGGATCATAGCTATGAAAATTTAACTCAAATACTAGTGAGTTTATTTATGCTGAAATACAAATTACTATCATTACTAACCATAACTCTCAGCCCTGTTTTTCTGTTATCAAATGCACCCTCAATAGCTGAAACTGCAATAATTCCCAAATTTTCTGATGCACCTCTCAACCTAGAATTACTAAATAACCCCAAAGGCGATGTAGTGACAGCGAACACCATTAAATTAACAGGGTTAACGACTCCTAGCTTATGGTTAGCGCAAGAAATTTCCGAGAACAAATTATTAGATAATTGGATAGCATATCCAGCTACTACCACAGAACCCAGTAGAGTAGACCTAGTAGTTAATCAACAAATTTGGACTTTGTTAGATTATCTAGAACGTTATGAATTTGTGAATCGTTTAGGCAACACAGCCAGGAAGGACAATTATAATCTGCGGGTTTTTAATTATCAAGGTGATTTATTAGCAACCTATACCTGTAACTTTCAGACTAATCCTAATCCCTGTAACATCCAAATGAACGTTCAGTATAAATTAGGTGCAAACCCTTAAAGGTTTGTAGTAAGGACTTTAGTCCTTTTTGGAGAACTAAAGTTCTTACTACGAGCCTTTAATTTTAGCAAATAAAGTTTCATACTTTTTATGATTTTCTGGTGATAAAGGCAGCAGAAATTCACTTTTACTAAAAATTTCACTATTATTTAGTAACAAACTAGCAAATGCTCCCTCAATATCAGAAGCCGGAATATCTTTAACAATTGGAGAATTACTTTTAGTCTGTAAACTTATTTGTTTAGCAATATTTGGTTGCCAACAAAAATCAATCCATTGCGATGATAAATTCTCCTTCCCTGCACCCTTGGGACTCACCCACACATCAGCCCAAATAGCTGTTCCAGAACGGGGAATCACCATGCTCAATTGTGGATAACGACTTAAAATTGGTACTATATCACTTGACCAACCCACCGCTAACCAAGTGTCCCCAATAATTAAAGGTTCTAGGTAAGTATTAGAACTGTAGAATTTTACTTGTTGGTTTAAAGCTTGGAGTTCTGCTGCCAATTCTGGCACCGCATCGAGATTTTCAGTGTTGTAGGATTTACCTAGCTTCTTGAGAACTAAACCAATCACTTCTCTAGGTTGGTTGAGTAAAGAAAAATGCGATCGCATTTCTTCCCGCCACAAATCACTCCAATCCTCTGGTTGCCATCCTAATCCTTTAAACTTCTCCCGATTATAGACAATGACTGTACTACCCCAACGGTAAGGCGCAGCCCAAACTTTGCCTTGGGGATCTAAAAAACCTTGATCATTGCGTGTTACTAATTGTTGCCATCTAGCATCTAAACTCGACCAATTTTTTAACTGGGATAATTCTATTGGTTGAATTAATTGCTGTGCAATTGCCGTTTGTAGCCAATAATCCCCCAATGTCATCAAGTTAGCTAACTCAGCACTCTGGGATTGTCTAAATGGTATCAACCGACTCCACCAACTATCTTGTTTATTCTGGGGTTGCTGCTGCCAAGTTTGCAATTGCTTAAAAGCATCTGCAATTTGCGACACTGGCGAAAACTTCATTTCTACCTGTTGTTGCAAATTCTTGCGAAATTTATCAACTACTTGACCAGGAATAGAATCTTTCAATAGCTGCACATTCAGTTTTGCTTGCTTGTTGTTACTGCACCCAATTAACAACTGCGAAACTGCCAAGCCACCAATACTGACAAGAAAAGATCGTCGATTAATCAATTGATGATGATACATATCTGTAGTTGGACAAAATTAAATTCAGTCGTTGAGAGAGGGAACAGAGTTAGGGAAACAGGGAACAGAAAAATCAGTTAGCCATGCCCTTAAGAGCAATTATGTCCTTCTTGTACTAGGACTGTGGATTGGCCGATGCAAAAATTTGTTCAGCAGTCAGAGCTAAGTCTGGAAAAGTTAACGATTCGATGCGATCGCCATTTCGGTACTGCTTAACTTGGTATTCCCCTTCAAATAACGAGTAAATTGAGATAGTTGCTTGTTTAGGATTGCCAATAAATTTTCTACCACCCAAAGCCGCATAGTCTACAATCCAGTATTCGGGAATACCGATAGCCTCGTACTGACCAAGCTTGGTAAAGTAATCATCGCGCCAGTTTGTGCTGACAACCTCTATAACTAATGGAATTGATGACGGTTGACTAACTGTTGATTTACTTCTCCACAAAGGCTCATTGACTAAATTGAGGCTATTCAATAACAGTAAGTCCGGTAAGAAAGCAGATTCACCTTCAGATGATTGAACAAACCCCATTTTAGGAATATCATAGGGTTTTGAAAGACGGGCGCACTCCAGCAAAATTTGCTTGATCAAAAACGCGATCAGTAATTCATGATCTCCTGTTGGTGGCGGCATTTGCTTGATAAATCCATTATGCAGTTCGTAACGAAACTGCGTTGAATTAGCAGGATACCAGTCTAGAAACTGGTCAACGTTAATAGTAATTGGTAGCGATTGAATCATTTATCTACCTCCATTTTTCATTAAAACACCTATCGCTTGGATGGGTGGGTGACACAACTGGAACGAAATAATAGGAATTTCATGCAAAGATATACTTTTAAGTATGGGGTTGACTACACCCTACACCCTACACCCTGTTCACGGTGTTCCTTGTTTGATTTTCCAGTGTAATCAACAAAAGATATAGGAATGAGATTTGATTTCTGAAAAAATTTAAGTATATGTAGGGTGCGTTACGGCTTACGCCTAACACACCGATGGCCTTGGTGCTAGGTGTTGTAATCTCGCTGCTAACACAACGGCAATATTGCAGGAGGAAAATCCACACTGCAATTTGCCTCCCCTACGTATCTACGTATCTGTTCAAGAATCAAGTAGTAATCCTATAGTTATGCCTGAAAACCGACAAAAACGCCTAATGATCACTGCTATTGGTGCATTAGTAACATATTTAACAATCAGCATTTTACCAGATGTATCTGCACACTCTCAGACACCTCAGAAGCCTACAGTGACTATGAATGTTGACCTCGGACGTTCATTTAATCAACTGGGTGTTCAAGGTTCTATTCTAATTTACGATCGCAACAACAAAAACTTTTATCAACATAACCCCTGGCGCAACTCACAAGCCTTTCTTCCCGCTTCCACTTTTAAAATTTTCAACTCTCTTGTTGCCTTAGAAACTGGCGTAATTCCCAATGACGTAGCTATTTTGACTTGGGATGGTATTCAGCGCGACTTCCCAACCTGGAATCAAGACACCAATATCCGCCAAGCCTTCAAAAATTCTACAGTATGGTTTTATCAAGTGCTGGCTCGAAAAATTGGTTATCAACGGATGCAGCAATTCATCCAGCAAGCCAACTATGGCAACCGTAACATTGGCACACCTGAGCAAATTGACCGATTTTGGTTAGCAGGGCCGTTGCAAATTACACCCAGACAACAAATTGATTTTCTCCAACGTCTTCACCGCCAAGATTTGCCCTTCTCACAACGTACTTTAGATTTAGTGCAAGACATCATGATTTACGAACGCACCCCAAACTACATACTACGAGGCAAAACAGGTTGGGCAACCAGTCTCAGCCCTAATATTGGCTGGTTTGTCGGATATTTAGAACAAAACAATAATGTATATTTCTTTGCTACCAATATTGATATACGTAATAATGAGCAACTTCCGGCGCGTATTGAAGTGACTCGCCGCAGTCTCAAAGCTTTAGGATTGCTATGAGTTTGTCCACTCAGAGAACACCCCAAGGCGAACTGCATAACGTGGATACAATGCAACCTACACAGATAAACCTCAAGAACTAGACAAGCCAAAATCTCAAAATAATTGGTGTCAATTTATACGATTTTAATTTTCTTTAGTCGATATACTCATGATTAGGTTCTACCTGGGAAATGTGAAGTGGCTTTGCCACTTCTTTTTATTTGAGCCGCACCACCAACTAGAAGTGGATTCTAGCTTACCACGCTCCCGGTTTAGATAATTCTCGTTTGAGTGATCAAGGTCAACTGATACACGCACCAACCATCAAAGATTTAGAACCAAGAAATAATGCTATGTCTGCTACTAAAGAAGCAAATTGACTTTGACAGCTACCCAATCGGTAACTCAATGCTAAATTCAGTTCCCCAACCTGGATCAGATATCACGCTAATTTTACCATTATGGCTCTCAATGATTTGGTAACTAATTGATAATCCTAATCCTGTTCCTTTACCGATAGGCTTGGTGCTGAAGAAGGGATTAAATATTTGATGCTGAATCTGGCTAGGTATTCCGTTACCGTTATCCTTGATGTGAATAGCAATTTTGCGATCGCCTAATTTCTCTGTGCGAATCCAGATCCGACTAGAATGATTTTGATTTGCTGCTGGGGATGACTTGCTGTCGGTTAGAGAACATCGCAATTTTTCAGCTTCTTCTAAAGCATCAATCGCATTATTCAGGAGATTCATAAATACTTGATTAAGTTGCCCAGGAGAACAATCAACCAAAGGCAATTCGCCATATTCTTTAATTACTTCAATACCAGAATGCTGAGTGTTAAAGTTGAGGCGACTTTGTAAAATCATTAATGTTGCTTCTAAACCTTCATGAATATCAACTGGCTTGAATGTTGCTTCGTCTAATCGAGAGAAGTTTCGCAAAGATTTCACCATCTCAGCAATACGTTGGCAACCTGTTAACATTGACTGGAGCAATTTCTTAATATCTTGTTCGAGAAAATCAAGCTCTAGAGATTCAATTTCCTGCTGAATTAGTTGGCTAGGATGGGGATATTCTTGCTGGTAAAGATGAATTAGTTTGATTAAATGATCATAGTATTCACTAGCATGATTCAGATTCCCATGAATAAAGCTAATCGGATTATTAATTTCATGGGCAATTCCGGCAACTAACTGTCCTAACCCAAACATCTTTTCTGTTTGGACAACTTGCAACGCATTTTGAAGTTTCATCATAGTTTGTTTCAGGGTTTCATTCGATTGCGCTAGTTCTACCTGAATACGTTGGCGTTGTTGAATTTCTTGACTCAGTGCATGAATTTTTTGGTTAAGTACAACAAATTGATTATTCGTTCGCTTTTCTAAGCGAAGTAAATTAATAGCTGGACTTTCTGGCGAGCGCGGTTGGATGACAGCACCTTGAATACGACAAGCAATTCCTTCTCCCTCGGCTTGATGAATGGTGAAAGCTCCCAAAATCATTTGACGACTGCGGGAGCAAGCTTGAAGATAGTCACTCACTTTCTCTGGAAAATCAGTAACAAATTCCCTGAGATCCTGACCAATCATGGCTTTACTGGTTTTCTTAAAAAGTCTCGCAGCAGCATGATTAACTGCTAAAATTTCACCTGCGCTCGTGACTAGCAGTAGAGGGTCTGGTAAAACCTGGGTAAATATTAAAAATTGATCAGGTATCATGATTTTGAAATATTGAAATATTGAAGCAGGATATTTGCTAGAACACTAACGGTCATGTTTTCAGAATCAACTGCAACTGGGACAGATTCCAGGGAGAAAGTATGGTCAACAAATATCCCGCTTGTTACTGCTAGTCTAGTTTGAAGTATTCTTGTCCTGTAAACTCATGGAATGCTTCATTAGGTTTGAGATAAATCACGACTTTGCATTCCTGTGCGCCTCTGGCGATTGTGTCTTGTAACTCGACCCTAGCATAGCCGAGATTGTCAGCTGCGATCGCGCCAAAGATATTAGATGTCATCACACACATGGCTTCGCGCCCTTCTACCTCTTCTGCAAAGGGACATTTGCGATTCCCTAAAACGATTTTTTCATCGCTTTCTTCAATTACGTAAAAATCACCTTGAATCCGGCGTTTCCAATCTACCAGAACCGCAGTTACCTGCTCACGAGAAAGGTTTGATACTTGCAAAGCATTATGATACAGCTCATTGACGTGCTGACCTGTTCGATAGCCAACTACATTTAAAAAACCTGCTGCCTCTTCAATACCAACGACATCCTGTAAAGTTCCAGCCAATTCTCGAATGATAGAGCGCAAAAACTGATCACGCTCTATGGGTAATTCTAAGGATTCTATTTGATTATTGCTCGAAGATGTCTGAACCATGATGGAGTTATTTCCTGGATATTTTAACCTGAGTTCGGGATAAGCTAAGAATATTTTTCCCTAACTAGTTACAAAACTCACATCAAATTCAGCTAACTTACTGCTAAGTGGATGAGAACGCAAATTCAGCATTCTTTTTTAAACTGGTAGAAATCCACAAAAGCTACTCCATACTCCCGCTTAATCATTAGTCATAGCATCTCGCCATTTTTCTTGATTTTCCTTCATTTCAGCTTCAGGCGATCGCGCTAATAACCACGTCTTCCATCGCAAGGGTTTTTGTCGTTCTATGTGGCTTATTAACTGCATAATAGATACATCTGCTTTGATGGGAGTCTTTAAATCAAAGTTAATTCTCTGCAAAATTTCAGCATCATCCTCGATAAATTGCTGAATCAATATCTGAGTCAACCACAAAACAAAGCGATTGTATAACCAACCCCCAAATCCCTGCCGTTTCTTAGTTAAAAATATAGTCTGAATCTGAGATTTTCCATCATCAAGCATCCGTATCGTCAACATAATATATAAATGCAGAAAAGCTGGCCCTACAGTAATTGTGAAAGTGCTGCCATACCAATAGGAAATACTATAAAGACTATTTTCATGCAAAGGACGCAGTAATTTCAACAATCCCTCATTTTGAGGGTTGTGGTTATGCTTAGTAAAAATAATCGCATTTTGACTTAATTCCTGTCTTTCAAATTTAATATCTAACGGTAGTTTATGCACAGTAAGAAAGTGTTGCACGTCAATGGAATTAATCATGACTATGTGAGGGTGACAGTTCATTAATAACCGAGAACCAAGAACACTTTCACACTCATGAAACTCTAATTCTGGGACAAAAGGTATAGGTTGCCTAGGACTTTCACCAGTCCAAACCCAGATTAAGCCATATTTTTCTACCGTAGGCCAAGTTTTTAATTTTAAGGGGAGAGGTTCTTCTAAACAAGGAATTTCTACACATATTCCCTGATTATTAAACTGCCAGTGGTGAAAAGCACAACGGATATTATTACCTTCTACTTTACCTTGTGCCAAATCAGCACCCATATGTGGACAGTAGGCATCAACAATTACAGGTTGTCTATCTTCACCACGATAAATTACTATTTTTCTGCCTAAAATTGTCATAGGTTTTACATCACCTACAAGCAAATTTTTAGCAGGTATTACCCAATACCATCCTTCAATGAAACGCTCATGATTATTGAAAGTTTTAGGTTTACGAATTGGTTGAAGAGACTGATTATTATCATCCATTTTTCAGGTTTCACTGATAAGTGAAGCGGTTGCTCTACAAATAACATGAGCATTTCTGAAAAACAGTTATTTTAAGTACTTGATAATTTCCAAATACAGCAGCCAAGTCGCTTTGCTCTAATTCAAAATTCAAAATTCAAAATTCAAAATTAAATACCCCACGGATAAATCCGGGTGCTTGAACCAAGTGTTTAATATCTTCCCGTACACCCCTACACCCCTACACCCCTACACCCCAATACCCTACACCCTACCTTTGCTAAATTCAGTGTGAGAAACTACCCAAAAGCTGGTAGCGTCTAACAATGGAGAATATATTTGTGGATGTGACAGCTTGAAAACTCGCTCTAATTACTGGCAACTGCTGCCCTATATTAGACCCCAGTGGCAGAATATTATTAAGGGTTTAGTCGGCATTTTGGGATATGTGCTGGCGACTTTAACGTTAATTAATTTTGCGGGAAAGTTAGCTGATCCTTTTGGTCAAGGTAATGTCATAGCGATCGCACAATTAGCCGCAATTTTGGCTTTGGTGTTTCTGGTACGGGGTGTTTTTCAGTCTGTGCAAGACATTTATATGTCAAAAGCCGCTTTAAGAGTCGCTTTCTATCTCCGCAAGCAAATATACACCCATTTACAAAGGTTAGATTTAAGCTATTTTGCAACTGCTAAGGCTGGTGATTTATCTTACCGTCTCACCGAAGATATTGACCGCATCGGAGAAGTAATTAATAAACTGTTTCACGACTTTCTCCCCTGCGTTTTGCAGTTGATAGCTATCCCTATCTATATGATTTACCTCAATTGGCAACTCACCTTAGCGACGGTGATAGTTGCGCCATTGATGGGGGTGTTAATTGGTTGGTTTGGTGAGCGTTTACGTAAATATGCCCTTAAAAGCCAAAAGCGCGTATCAGATTTATCAGCAATTCTCACGGAAGTTTTTAGCGGTATTCGTCTAGTACGAGCTTTTGCCGCAGAAAAGTACGAAGTTGCCAGATTTAGCCAGGAAGCAGAACGCAGTTTTCAAGCCAAGTACTCAGCCGAACGTCTCAAAGCGGTGCAGATTCCGATTATCGGATTTTTGGAGGCCTTGAGTGCTTTATCTTTAATTTTGGTGGGAGCATGGCAAATTCAACAACGCAATTTAACAGTAGCGGAATTTTTTAGTTACTTAGCCGCAGCCGGGTTATTAATTGACCCCATTGGTCATGTCACCAACAATTACAACGAATTTAAGCAAGGGGAAGCCTCTGTAGACCGCATTTTTGAACTGATGGCGATGCAGCCAACGGTAATAGAAAAACCCAAGGCGATGAATTTACCACCAATTCAGGGCAAAGTCGAATACTCTCATATTAGTTTTGCTTATCAGCCAGGGGAAGCCATTTTAAAAGATATTAACTTATTAGTGATGCCAGGGGAAGCGATCGCTCTCGTCGGTGCGTCTGGTGCTGGTAAAACTACCTTTGTGAATCTTCTCCCCCGTTTCTATGACCCCACCAATGGTCAAATTTTAATTGATGGTGTAGATATTCGAGATGTGTCTTTAGAGAGTTTGCGGCGACAAATTGGCATAGTTCCCCAAGAAACCATCATGTTTTCTGGGACAGTAGCCCAAAATATTGCCTTTGGACAACAGTCTTATGATTTAGCAGCCGTTGCCGAAGCCGCAAAAATTGCCAACGCCCATCAATTTATTACCCAACTACCAGAAGGTTATCAAACTTGGGTAGGCGAGAGGGGCGTAAATTTATCTGGGGGACAAAGACAGAGAATAGCTATTGCCCGTGCTGTATTACTTAACCCAAAAATCTTGATTTTAGATGAAGCCACATCGGCCTTAGATTCTGAGTCAGAAGCCTTAGTACAACAAGCCTTAGAAAGACTCATGCAGCAACGCACAGTATTTATTATTGCCCACCGCTTGAGTACAGTCAGAAAATGCGATCGCATTTTAGTACTAGAACGGGGACAAATCGTAGAATCAGGCACTCATGAAGAATTATTAGCCCTTGAGCGTCGCTATGCCAAGTTTTATACTCAGCAATTTAGTCAATAGGAATGGGGCTAATCAATTCAAAATTCAAAATTCAAAATTCAAAAATTTTGGGTATAGGGCATTGGGCATGGGGAATGGTGTAAAATTTTTTCCTACACCCCACCTACGCTTTGATCTAAGTAGAACGGTGTAAATAATTAAAGGTTTGTAGTAAGGACTTTAGTCCTTAATTAAGAGAGGACTAAAGTCCTTACTACGAACTAAATTCATTTTTTTTACATTACTTTACATAGTTTGGTTTTTTCAAGTCGTTCTACTTAATTACGTTAGCGGAGCGGGACGTTAGTCCATTACGAATTAGGAATTACGAGTTGTTTTTGCTGTTCCTGCAACCAACTTTCAAACAATTCATTCAAAAGTCGTGCCTTCATGGGTTCATCTAATTGGGCTGGGATAAATTTCTCGACCCGGACAATGACTAACCACTCGGCAATGCGGGCTGGGGTTGAAATTTGACCTGGTTGACAATTAGTCAGTAATTGTACCATTGCGGGATGGAGTGTGTTTAGTTCTACCGGCCCCACCAGACCCCCAGTTTGAGCTTCTGGGCCTTTTGAGTATTTCTGTGCTACGTCTGCAAAGGATTGTTCCTTTGCTTGCAGACGGAAATAAAGTTCTTGGGCTAGTCCAGTATCTTGAGTCCGCAGTAGAGAATAAATTACTTTATCTAGTTTTCCCTTCAACTGAAAGAAATGCGATTCTAGTTTGTTACCCCAAGTAACTTGTTTAAATTTTTCTAGTTTTAATTTACGAGCAATAATATGATCTAATTGTTCGGTACTCAAACTTTGTTGCGCCATCCATGCTTGAATATCGGCTGGTTGTGTTAACTGTCTTTCAGCATAAAAACGCTGTTTAGCTTGGGTAATTTCTTCAGGATTGCAGTCTATAGGTGTTATTGCCTCGTCAATAATTAATTCCCGTAGTAGTTGCGGCAGCAGTTGGTAGTTAGCGAGTAAGGGAATAATTTCACTAGCCTGGATTTTCCTATTACCGATTTGAAGCACTTCAGTCATAGTCTATTGGCTTTGGCTGTTGATTGTACTAAGCTAATGGGCGGCTAAGTTGATAAATAATTTTTGTCGTCATTAACTGTTCATTGTTGAGAGTCAATGGTCAGCAAAGAATTACAGAGGATAAATATTACTATAAATTAGTTCATATCTGTACATATTTATGTATATCATGATTGTCAAAACTTATGAGGTATATAATCCCATTGAAATATCTTATCAACAAAGTACAAAGGATACTTTTTGCAGTGGAAATCCTTGGCACAATTAATAAAAATAATTGGGTGAAAGAATTTTAAATTTTGAGTGAGCTAATTTTGAATTTATTCCCATAGAGTAAAGCTATAGTGTACTTAGCAATGCTGCTGTTCGTGTGGCTGAGGTTAAGCCCTACTGCCAAGGTATTTATTTGTGGATTAGTTTGGAAAGACACTCTCTAACTCGATGACAGGCAAAAACGCAAGACATAGTGCTTTTCTGAGGCTAGTGTCTGGTAATGGAGAAGCATTTGGGTCAGAATCTCGCTACTCGCTTACCAGTAAAGAAGCAGTAATTGGACGTGACCCCAGCTGCCAAGTTGTCTTGGATGCGATGATGTACAGGATGGTTTCCCGTCGTCATGCTGTGGTTCGTCCCGTTGCTTCGTCCCCAGATAGCAAATTTAGCTGGGTACTTTGTGATTTGAATAGTGCTAATGGTACTTATTTAAATGGGCAAAGGTTGTATGGATGTCAGGAACTACACCCAGGCGATCGCATTGCCTTGGGTGCTGATGGGCCACAATTTCTATTTGAGTATGCAACTGCACCTCAACCGACGGTAATCACCAACCAAGTTGCACCGCTACCATCAGCGAAAAATCCCTCTCAATCAAAGCCTGATGCTGTCAGCTTTACCCAACTGTTTCCGATTATTTCCACTGGTAAGGATTTAACTCGTAAAGCTTACCTTGTACCCGGAATCCTCACAGTTATATTTGTGGTGCTGATGTTTGCTACGGTAGGCCAGCCACAAGCTAATCAGGTAATTGTCGCTACTTACATCGCACTGGCTGCTTACTATTTCATTTATCAACTGTGTGGTAAACCGAAGCCTTGGTGGATGCTCGTAGGTGCAGCTTTATCTACGATTATCATCTTGCTGAGTCCTATATTAAGTTTATTTATTTTCATTTTCCGTGATCTCCTCCCTGGTACTGTACCGCCAATAGATCAGCCTGTCACCAGTCTGACAGAATTATTTGTGCGCTACTTTTTTGGTGCAGGGTTGATGGAGGAATTACTCAAAGCTTTGCCAATACTCGGTGCATATCTGACAGGTTTATTACTCCCTTCGCCTTGGCGCGAACGTATAGGAGTCTGGGAACCGTTAGATGGCATTCTCTTAGGAACTGCTTCTGCTGTGGGTTTTACTTTGGTGGAAACTTTAGGTCAATATGTTCCAGCCGTATCTTTACAAGCTGGTTCAGAGGTAGGGTTACAGGTTTTGATTGCGAGGATTTTGGGTTTACCAGCCGGACACATGGCTTACAGTGGTTATCTGGGATATTTCATCGGCTTGGCTGCACTCAAACCCCGTCATGCTACACAAATTCTCGCGGTTGGTTATCTGAGCGCGTCCGCACTTCATGCTTTGTGGAATACCGCCGGACACAGTAATAATTTACTATTAGTTGTTGTTGGTGTGTTATCTTACGCTTTTTTGATGGCGGCGATTCTTAAGGCTAGGGCATTATCACCAACGCGATCGCAAAATTTCGCTACTCGGTTTCTTGGGCCAAAATAGCTTTAGCACTGCCAAAGGAAAGTCAAAAGTCAAAACATGATTGCTTTGCTTGTCTCCTGGGCTTTTTTCCTGTCTATATTTATGTCTTGGGATAGATACCAGAATGTATTAATTACTTTATAGTTAGCTTACTGTGGCATACGTTTGTTAAAAACAAATGATAGTTAATACCAAGAATGCCACGAAAGCTTTTTCTGTGAGCCAAATCATAATTCCTCTGCTAATTTACTATTAATCTGATAGCAGGTCACAGGGAACAGGAGACAGGTTATAGTCTTTTTCCTGTCTAATACCAATTTGAACAATGATGGCGACAAATGGATTTCTGAACAGCTTATCAGTAAAGCATTCCCAAATCCCAAATCTAAAATCCAAAATGGTATAAAATTGATCACCTGTTGATGTCTTCAACATTTTGGCTGTGGTTATAAAAATATAGAATCCAAAAATTGAGATATTAATTAAGCTTCTGACTCAACTTGATTGAGTTGTTGAAGAGCATAATAAGCGATCGCCATGCTCATTTTTGCTTGTTCTATTTCTGATAAAGCTGTCCAATCTTCGACATTTTCAACTACACAACCGATGTTTTGTGGTTCACTACGCATTGCATAGGCATAAGGACGGGCTAAAATTGACAGATCGTCTGCTTCCCAAGTAGGTAGTACAGCTTGCACACACTCTATCAATTGCTCACCTAAAGTTTGTTGAGATGCAACAATTGTTGTGGCTTTAGCTGCGATCGCATTTAGCCAATTTTGAGGGATTTTAGCCGCAAAAGCTTTTTGTAAATTTTCTTGAAGATTGCTCAGGGCAGACACAATTGTATTACACTTGTAATATGGTGATTGTTCCACCTGTAACCAGAGGTTATCTAATTGATGAAAAAAAGCGTGGGATCTGCTAGTGAGTTCTTCTTCTAGCACCTCTGCCAAAGGAAACTGTTGTTCTAATTCATCAAAATATGCGTCTGATTCATCATCTGCGGGATTCCAAGGATAGGTAGCATCTTCAGGTTCTAACAAAGCTGCTAGCAATTCTAATTCCACTTGAGATGTGAGAGCATGACTAGTATCTGAACCGTTAATTTGATGAGTCATTGATTGCTTCCTCATGAAGTAGTTTAGGGATATTGAGAGCTACACTTGTTAAATTCTATTTTCCGCAAAAAAGAATTTTATTCTCTCTTGTGGGGGAAAGCCTGATGCTTCAAGAAATTTCTGAATCTTGAATAATAAACTCCCAAATTTCTCCTCTAGAACTCCCAAACTTTAACTGCATTCCTGATTGTAATGGTACTTCCTCCCGGAGTATTTGTTGCCAACCATTAGTACCTAAATACCAGGTTGTACCGTAGGTAGAGAAATCTTGCAAGTAATAACTTCTCATGGGAGTTGTGCCGTTAAAATTATTGCGACAGAGAATTTCGGCGTGTCGTTTAGAAACGGAAGGTTCGGAGATCACGATATCATTATCTCTAGTGCGACCAATGCGGGTGACACCAATTCTTAAAACCCAAGAACGACCACCGGGAGAAAGCGATCGCAAACAAGCCACAGGTACAGAAACATCTATATTAGGAAGGATTGTATCTGGTAATTCTGTCACACCTTCATCAATACCTTTAATTAATTCCCCATCAAAATCTGGATGTAGGAAAAGAACAGGTAAAGTCCAAGCGGGTTGATTGTATTTATATACTGTTAAAAGTTCTTGCCTAGCTTCCGCTACCGCTTCATCAATTGGTTTACGTAACCGTAAAGCTTTAGCAAACACTTGGATAAAACTGTGACTTTCACGATCAGCAATTTCATCCCGCATTCCCAACACCGCCGGCACACCATGACGAATTAAAACTTCTGCCAAGCTACTGGCGGGAATAGCTTGATGATTAATCGCTGCTGGTTGCGCTCCCCAACAGGCATTAAAGACTGCCAATTTCACCGCACTCCGAGTTAATACTTGGGCTAATTCTATACCGTTGAGTGTCATGTTAGGGCGCAAAAATAACAGGCCGCCGTCGGGATTGGGTAAACCGTGACCAGCATAGAAAAACACATTATATGCTTTAGTTTCTAACTCTTGAATTAACTCTTGGGGACTTGGTTGCAGCAGTGTTTTTACTGTACAAGAGGCATACTTTTGACCATAGCCACCAGATTGACCACCACTTAAAAGAGTTTCTTCCAGGATGGCAGCTTCTTGTTGCAATTGTAGGTTTTGATCGTGACCGAGAACCAAGAGAATTTTTAGAACTTGATCAGTACGTAACTGTGGTAAGTGTTCAACTTCGCTGGTGGTGCGGCTAAACAGTAAATCTGGAGACAGAGACATAGCTGGTTTCCCAGGTTCTCGCTGCATGATTTCCCAAGGCAAGGCAATGAGATCCGGATCGCGGATTTCCAAGCGAAATCTCAGCCGTGTTTTTTGACCGATTGCTATGCCACGACTGCGTTCTAGACTACCGAGAATTGAGCCTTCAAACACCCAACGCCAAAGATTAATACCCAGGTATTGCATCAAACGACTGCCGTAACCGGTATTTTGTCCACTAGAGGGTGCAACTAAATTCATCGGCAGTTGATTGACTGAGCGATGAGTTGAGCTTGTAGAAATATTAATACCGCTATGACCAGCAAACATTTGTTGCCACTCTTGCCAAACTTGAGTGAGTTCAGCCGGCCATACACAGTCACGTAAAACGTAGCCACTGGGATAGGGAGCTTTAACCACCCAAATGGCGAAACTATCATTGCCGGTATTGATGAGACGGGCGATCGCCAGGTTCAGGGATGGCATGGATTCATGACACTAACAGGTAAACACAGTTGAATTGCACCAAGAATTTCTAAAAAAATCCTGATCTTAATAAATTATAAGTTTAGTTATTATCTGTATTATTTCAGCTTTTTACCAGTTTACCGATTATTTGTCTGTTCTGCACTACAACAACCAAGTATATTCATCACAAAACGCCAAGCTTTAATGAAAGCTTCGCGCCCCTACCGAAGTTCTGAGCGGAGGCTTCCTCCGCTCAGACTTCTCTGTGCGTTTTCCTGCGCGCTCCTTTGCGTTAAATCAATGATGTTAGGTTTCCTTGCGTCAACCCAACCTTGTATATTGAGGGAAGTAGTAGCGATAATCACATCAGCCGTTTTACGAATATTAATGCCACATTTTCCGAGACTTCTATAGTTATCAGTACTCTTGAAAGCAAGATTAATACCTGCGATCGCTCTTTAACTCATTATCAACCGAGAGCGATCGCTTATTTTTTTGAGTGTAAGTGCTTCTATTCCTTTCATGAGATGTTCACACCCCAGTTGTTATGAGATCATTGTAAAGATAAACTACAAAAAACTTTCTTGACTCTGATAATGGTGAACTTGCAAACCGACACAGACAAACCACAAGCAGACACTAGTACAAATACCACACCAGAAGCAGAAAAAATTCTCTGTCCTCATTGTCAGCGCACGGCTACAAACGGTATTAAATGCAAGGGTATTTGTGTAGCTGACAGTGACTATTAAGGACAATATCATCAAGGTTGCTGATCGAATCTACCGCCATTATGGGCTGATCTCAACACCAATAAATTTCCCATTTTCAAAAATGAGGGGATACTTTTTCATTTGCAAATCCTTGATTTGTAGGACTTTTATAGCTATTTCTGTCAGAACAGCTACAAAAATACATTAATTTTCTTTACTTTTTGTTACAAATGGTAAATAATATGAAGAAAGCTGTAAACGCTTGTTAAGCGTTGAGCTTGATGTGTGTTAAACCCATAGAGAAGGTACACCTATGCCATTTACCATCGATTCAGCTCGTGGCATCTTCCCCGAAACGCTTGCTGCCGACTTAGTTCCAGCTACCATTGCTCGCTTCGGTCAACTCAGTGCTGAAGATCAGCTAGCTCTGATCTGGTTTGCTTATCTAGAAATGGGTAAAACAATTACCATTGCTGCACCAGGCGCAGCAAACATGGTATTTGCGGAAGGAACATTGAATCAGTTCAAGCAAATGTCTTTCCGGGAACAAACTCAGGCAATGTGCGACTTAGCAAACCGTGCTGACACACCTATTTGTCGTGCCTATGGAACTTGGTCTGCTAATATCAAGCTTGGTTTTTGGTATCAGCTGGGACAGTGGATGGAACAAGGTATTGTAGCTCCAATTCCAGAAGGTTATCGCCTATCAGCAAATGCGGCAGCAGTTCTACAA
The DNA here is from genome assembly GCF_058172895.1 of Aliinostoc maniaoense. NCBI lineage: Bacteria > Bacillati > Cyanobacteriota > Cyanophyceae > Nostocales > Nodulariaceae > Aliinostoc > Aliinostoc maniaoense. The sequence goes on from NZ_CP187952.1 coordinate 5,259,408, forward strand.
ACTATTCGAGGTTTAGAGTCTGGACAGCAAATTACCGTGCTGCGTAATTCTGTAGTGGATATGGGGTTTGATCCCAATAAGTTGGGTACCTACACCAAGGTAAGTGAACCTGTTGCGCCTCCCAAAGAAATGGCTGAACGGATTCCAGTTGCTATTGAAGGTGTGGATAATCCCACTATCCTCAGTTACATGAATAACTTAAATGCCAATGACTTTGATGCGTTGATAGAGTTATTCACTCCCGATGGTGCATTGCAACCTCCCTTTCAAAAACCCATTGCTGGTAAAGATGCCGTCTATCGCTTTCTCAGAGAAGATTGTCAAAACCTGAAGTTAATGCCAGAGCGGGGTGTTTCTGAACCCGCAGAAGATGGTTACACTCAAATTAAAGTCACAGGTAAAGTGCAAACTCCTTGGTTCGGTGCTGGTGTGGGCATGAACATGGCCTGGAGATTCTTGCTCACTCCTGATAATAAAATCTTTTTCGTAGCGATCGACTTACTCGCATCTCCAAAAGAATTGCTTAATCTGGTTCGTTAGTACGGGAGTAATTCTCCTTTGGTACTGACCTAGAAACCGGGGTGATAGGATGAGAATATTAATGGAAGGCATAGTCCTACACCCCTAATACTGTTTAATATGCGGTGTAAGGGAATACACTATATACAATCAGGGCATGGCGTTGCTTTACCCTGAATCTTCCATATCAAATTTGTAGTTAATATAAGTAAAAATACTCTTGTCAAAAAGAGTATTTTGAGATGGTAGCATGAAGGTAAACGAAGTTAGTTGGTCTGATTTAGAACAAGAAGTTGCTCAAACTGCTTTTCAGAAAGCATACGACCGAGAAATCAATGCTCTGATTGAGGAGGTTCGTAATAATGCGGATAAGGTTTGCAAGTTAGAAGATATCTGGAGTTTGCACAACTTTCTTAGTGCCAAAAGGCACGAGATTGATGGCAAGTATGACTACAACTATTCAGTTCTCGTATTTGTGTTTGCAACTCTGGTAAAACAGGGATGGTTACATTTGGATGAACTTAAGGGACTTGATAAGGAGAAGATTGCTAAGATTGGCTCTCTTTCCCGGATGTAGCTACCAGTCATCTTCTGATTGGCGTTCAATTTGGGCGATCGCTAGTTTAGCTAGAATTTTTACTACTTCTTGCGGATCATTCAGCAGAGTTTGTAAGGGTTCTAGGGCAGTGCGATCGCCAATTTTACCCAAAGAATTAATAGCAGCTTTTCTGACATCTAAATCGCTATCTTGCAGTGCCAAAATTAAATGGGGAACAGAGGCAGGATAATTAACTTGTCCCAATGCTGACGCTGCTTCTGTGCGGATCAATGCTTCTGGGTCAGTTAAAGATGAAATCAACAGGTTACAAGACTTTTCATCTGATTGTTCTTGGGCTACATGACCAATTGCCCCAATCACGGCACAGCGCACATCTAAGGAAGAGGCATTTAATGCTTTGTAAAGGTAGTCTGCTGCTTCTGAGCCGATAAATGCTAACGCCCAGGCTGCATGACCTTTAATATCTTCAGAGTGTTCGTTGGATGCCAGGATGTCTAACAATGCTGGTACTGCTGCTTCTCCTGTTCTAGCTAATGCTCCAGCAGATGAACTTCTAACAACTGTATCTTCATCATGGAGAAAAGCATGGAGTAAGTCTGGTACAGCTTTAGGATCAGAAATGATCGTGAGTGTTTTAGCAGCCGCCCGACGTACCACTACATTAGCATGATTACCTAAAGCTGCCACTAGAAACGGGGTTGCAGGTTCACCAATTTCTCCCAAGGTTTCAGCAAACCGCAATCTTACCAATCCCCTTGGATCTCCCAATCCCTCCACTAGTCTTTTGAGGGTGTTGTGATCTGTAGCATCAAAGGTTTCTAGGGTAATCTGTTCATTCACCCTCTGAACCAATTGATCATTTTCAGCTTGAATTTGCAGGATGGGATCATCCACGGCTGGAGTTTCAAAGTTGAGGGATTGACTCATGACAAATATTCTATCACCTGAATTTTTTAATGATCTATTTGCTACTTGTAAGGGTAGCCTGTTGCTGGCGGAGTGCTTCTAGTGTGCCGTCAATCTGCTCTAGTTGAGGTTGTAGACTGGCAAGTGCTTGTGCCTTCATGATTTTGGCTCGTTGTGCCATTGATAAGGTATCGTTCACCAGCCTTTCCCGATATTGTTCCAATTCAGCGATCGCTGCGGTAAGTTCTTCAAAGATGCTTTGATTGTTTGAGGTATTTTCTGGTGTATCAGTCATGTCGCTTCGCTCCAAATTCAAAATTCAAAATTTAAAATTTAAATCCCTATAAATAAATTTAGGTGCTTGTACCATCAAGAAGTAATTGGTCATATTAGTTGCTATCTGTTAATACTCATTACTTATAGTGATTCCCAGTTAAGTGAGGTACAGATAATATTTTGAAACGCAAAGGGGCGCAAAGTAAAGCGCAGAGGTACGCAAAGATTTGTAGGTCAGTAGACTAGGAAACGCTATATTACTTGTTACTCATTACTTATTACTTATTACTCATTACTCATTACTCATTACTCATTACTCATTACTCATTACTCATTACTTATTACTCATTACTCATTACTCATTACTCATTACTTATTACTCATTTATTAGTGATGTCCTCACTACCTCAGCAGAGTAAAGGAAATCACTCGTCGGTTTTTTGATCAATAGCTACTACTAATTCTCGATAGCGACGCGGATCGCCTTCTGGGAATACTAAACGCTCCTGCCCTTTGCGTCCATATAAGCCCTCCATAATTTTTTGCCAGTCCATAGAGGACAAGGGTGAGGGTTGTTCTTCTATGGTGGGAGTCTTGAGGGTAACAGTTTCGGCTTGGAGGTGCTGCTGTGCCATCCACACCCGCGCCCTTACTGCCCAACTTTGATCATTGAGAGCCATTTGCTCAAATTGCGCCTGAATTTGCGATCGCCAATCTGGATAAGTCACAGCCACTGCATTGGCGAGTGACTCTAACCCAACTACAGCAGAATAGCGTACTACCCATTCTTCATCTTCCTGAGCGACGAATAGCAGCGCGTCCATTGCTTCGGCTTGGGCTATTTCCAAAAGATCATCAGGAAACCAGTGCCACTTCATCATTCCTAGGCCTCTAGCGGCCGCCCGTCGAACGCTGAGGGCAAAGTCAGCTGTGGCTGCTCCCAATAAGGTTAATAATCCTCTAGGATCACCAATTCCGGCTAAGGCTCGGATTGTCCAGGCTCTGGCAGTGTAATTATGCTGATCCAGTAGCTCTAAAAGAGAGGGTACTGCTGGTTCTCCAAGTTGAATTAAACCATCTACAGCTGCTACTGCTGCGCCTGGGTTGTTATAGCTCAGAGCTGCTATTAAGGTGGGAATAGCTCCTTGGTGACAGGCCGCCGCTAAGTTCTGTACAGCTTCTAGTAACAGTGTAGAAGAATCTGCCTCTTCTACAGCCCGAATGAGGGAGGACAGGTTTTCAGACATGGGAGGGGAGGGAGTGGTGATTTCTTCCTTGTTTATTTTAAGCTTAAAACCCCAATTTATTGAGATGGGGAAGTGCAATGCTACAACAATTCATCCATCAATTTCATGACTTGGATTGCCCCTGGGGATAAGTTGGGGGGTGTAGTTTCTAGGATTTGTTTTTCGAGTAAACCCTTGAGTGCGATTAGCTTGAGACTGTTTTCGGCTAATGTCTCAGCGATCGCTTCGGCGGCTGGTAAATATCCAATTGCTCCCAAATCTGATAAAACTGTGCGACGTAGCTGCAAGTCTTCCTGAGCTAGTCCTTGTACGAGGCGATCGCCATACTCACTTGTGGTTTGATTTGGTTGAGAGGTGAGCTGATACATTGCCCTGGCTGCGGCGTACTGAATCCGAGGTACGAAGTGATCAAGAAATGGTTCAATCAGGGGAATGGCATCAATTGCCCCCAATGTTCCCAAGGCTTCTAAAATCGCATCGAAGGGTTGGGTAAGTTGGGGTGGTTCTGGTGCTGGTTGTGTGCCGACAATTTGATTATTCAGTAAGTCGATCAGCCTCGGAATACACGATGTGTCTCCTAACATTTCCAGGGATTGGGCTGCGGCTTCTCGAACATAGAAATCTGTGCATTCTAGTGAGCGAATCAATGCGGGAACTGCCCGTTTGTCTCCTAATTTCCCCAAGGCTCTGGCTGCATTCCGGCGTAGGGGATAGCCACCGGCATGGGTGCGATCGTCGTCGTCTTCTAGTGCAGCAATTAATACATCAATAGCTTCTGGGACATCCACTCGAAATCGCCCTAACCACCAAGCGGCATACACGCGCAATCCCAAATCTTCGCCTTGCAGATTGGCGATCGCCTGCTCTACAGTTAATTGGTTATCATCCCGGATACTAGATTCGTTTTCCATAGGGCATCTGAAAAATCCCAAATACTCTTGTGAAGCAGCAACCTACAAAATTCCAAATTTAATTGGTCAATCAATTTTAGATTTTGGATTTTGGATTTTAGATTTTAAATTCAAGGTTGAGCGAGGCCGAAACCTTGACCAGAAAAAACAATACCCGGAGTTGTAAACAATCACTAACTTCTGTCAGTCATTGCTTACCCCTCCGGGTCGAATCATCTGACTAGCTTAATGCGTTAATAGCGTAGTCGATGTAGGAGTTAGCTTCAACAGCAGGATCTCCGCTCAATCCGTGGTTAGCTTTGATGTACTTGAGAGCTTCAACGTACCAGCTAGGAGACAAATCAAAGGTGCGGTTGATTTCAGCAATACCACTGATCAAGTAATCATCCATTGGGCCTGTACCACCTACAACTAAGCAGTAAGTAACCATACGGAGGTAGTAGCCGATGTCACGAACGCACTTGTCTTTGCCTGTTTGAGTAGAAGCAAAGTTAGCTCCAGAGGTGCTGGTGGTGTAGGGGTATTTGCTGTATACAGCGTTAGCAGCACCAGAAGCTAGGCTAGAAGCTTTTTCGCTTAATGCTTTTGCAGCTTGTAAGCTTGCTTGAGCTTGGCGAAAACGACCAAAAGCGGTTTGAATTTCGGTGGAGCTGAGGAAGCGTCCTTGAGAATCAGCAGCAGCTACTGCTTCGGTTAAAGGGGTTTTCATGTCGGATTTTCTCCCAATAATTCTTGTTTGATGAAATGGCTTTTTAGCAATCGGTATCAGCTATCTCAGGCTGATTAAAAAAGTCGATGCAGGCTGTGTTATGAAACAGCAGCAGCAGCTTTATCAAAGTAGCTAGCTACTTCAGACATGAGGCTAGCACAGTCGCCTCTGGTGATGTTGTTGGTGTCACCAGCAATAGCTAGAGCAGCATCTTTCATCTTTTGAACGCCGACTGCTACAGAAGCACCGGGAGTTCCTAAAGCCAAGTATGTTTCTCTTAGACCGTTGAGGCAGCGATCATCTAAAACGCTTGCGTCGCCAGCAAAGATAGCATAGGTGATGTAGCGTAAGATGATTTCCATATCGCGCAGACAAGCAGCCATACGACGGCTAGTGTAAGCGTTGCCACCAGGAGCAATCAATTGGGGCTGTTCTGCAAACAGAGAACGAGCTGCATTAGCCACAATTGTGGAGGAATTGCCGGTAATGCGGTTTACAACGTCCATGCGTTTGTTGCCGTCAGCAACGATAGCACTCAGGGCATCCAGTTGAGAAGAAGTTAGGTATTCACCCCGTGCATCAGCCTGGGAAACAACCTTTGCAAATGCGTCGAACATAAACTCAATCTCCTAATGTGTTTAAGTTGCGTGCGGACAATGAGGTCAAAACAAAATTCGGTTAGTTTAGGCTAAACAATGCCTGCACGCCGAAAAATTATAGAACAGTGACCTGCGAGATGCGTTCCTTCCTTCCAACCAGGAAGCTGGGAAACTTTTACAGTTCTTAAACAATCCAAGAACCTGACTCATCAGGCAACCAAACAAGTTGCACCTGTTTTGTCTATATTTTTGTTTATACTATGTCGTTGGATCGTTATTTATTACAAATTATCAACAACTTTTTACAATCTCGCAAAAACTTCGCCTGTAGAGCATCGTCTTGAAGATGCAAAGGCAGATTTTGTATACTTCTCGCGCAACAGTCAGTTTTATCTTCAAGGGTTTACATTCCAGAAAAATATTAACAGGATTGTAAAGAAGTATTACAAATCATGATTTTTGCTCACATCTAGATGAGGGAATGGGGAATGGGGGGCAGGGGGCAGGGGGCAGGGAGTAGGGAGTAGGGAGACAAGGGAGACAAGGGAGAGTAAAACTATTCAATTTTGAATTTTGAATTTTGAATTTTGAATTTTGAATTTTGAATTTTTAACTGGTTGCAGCTAGTTTCCGTTCTAGGTCGAATAAGAAGCCGTGGATATATTCTTCTGTCCATTCAGTACCGTAAAAACGGGTGAACATTCCCCGTGCGGGGTCTTTTTCTGCTCGGTAGTGGAGATAGCGCAGTTGTGCCTGTTGAATTTCTGCCTGTTTTCGGGAGTCGGTTACGGGTTGTGCTTGGTCAACAAAATCTAGATACGCCTGAAGATAGTCTTTAAAGGCTGCAAACACATGGGTTTCTACTACCTGAGTTTCTTGAGGTCTTGTCCAGAGAAAGGCGGGGGAGAAAAAGGGTTGGGCTTCTTCAGGAAAGTCACCTCCCCAGGGTAAGTGTTGCTGATATGCCTGAAAAATTGGCAGGATGGGTTGAGTATATTTTTTCTGGTATTCTGGATCATCACGAAATAAAGGCTGCATATCCAGAGCGATTAAGTGTCCTCCTGGTAAGGTAACTAAATCTGCGCCAAAAAAGGGTAGATCGTAGTTAAGGTGAGGAAAAATTACAAAATTTAACACTTGTAAGGAGTTACCCCCCTGTACATGGGCGGCTCGGATTTGTCTGAGTTTAGGAGATTGATAGGCGTGGCTGGTGGTTAACACTTCTTCTTGATGTTTACCTTTGCCGATGATTGCTTGTTTAGATTCAAACCCGACGGGAATCGGGTAAGGTTGTAAGTCTAGGCGTTCGTGTAAAAGGGCGATCGCATAATCTAAAAAGGGCTGATAAAGAGTCACGTCGCTTTGCTCCAATTCAAAATTCAAAATTCAAAATTAAATACCCCACGGATAAATCAGGGGGCTTGAATTAATCATGTTGTTTTAGTAGGGTGCGTCAGTTGGAATAAATTTTGCTTAACATTAATTTTTCTCAAACTGACGCACCTTGCCAACCCGTCAAGTTGGAGTAATTTATTTTCTGGTGTTACCGGGTGAAAGAAATTTTGTGTGGGATTTCTAGCTAAGTATCCAAAAAATTACCCTCCACACTCCCCACACCTTTTTTCGCTCACCCGGTGTTACCTAAGTTGAAATTATTTTTTACTTACCTGAGTTGCTAATGGTAAAGCGTCTTCAAACAAAAATTCATGCAAAAACCGCTCTGACCATTCATGTCCAAAATAGCTACTAAATAGGCCGGAGGCTGGGTCACGTTCAGCACTATATTGGTCGTAATCTTTTTGAGCTTTGACGATTCGTTGAATGTCTGATTGATCAGTTAAGGGTTGAGCTTGTGCAAGCATCTGCCAGTACAAGTTCAAATAATCTTTGAAGGCTTCAAATACTCGTGTTTTCACTGTTTCAGCATCAGTTTTGGCGAATAGCAGGTATTTGGAGAAGTATTGGTTAGCGTCATAAAATTTCATTTCCAAGTCTTGCGCCAAGTCTGGATACTTCTGATGCAACTTCTGTAATGGGTGGATGTATTTTTTTAGGTAAGCTTCATCTTGAAATAGAGGCTGGAAATCCATCACAATCAGATGTTTGATCTGGCCGAAGGACAGAAAGTCGATACCGAGTAAGGGTAAATCGTAGTGATGACTGGGATAAATAACACTATTGAGAATCTGTGCGCTTGCCCCTGCATCAATGTAGGTGTAGCGAATTTTGCGATACTCAGGACATTGATAGCACCAGCTTTGAATTGTAGCGGGATTTCTACCGCGATCGCTTACTTGATACTCTAGTCCTGGGGGAATTGGGCGACTCTGCAATTGAAACCTTTCAAACAGGGATTGTTCGAGATGCTCAAGGAAGCACTTATACATATTCTATAAATATTTAGATAACGCCTGAAATCTCAGCTATGTGACTTATTAAACTAAGCGTCTCCGTAGCTTGTAGCCTGGAGAGTTTCAAAGTCTCATTTGCCTTAATCTCTGAGAATAGGGGATTTATCAACCAGCCGTCTCAAATAAGTTAAACAAAGTAAAGATCCTTAACGTAATTGCTAAATTTTAGTTGGCGATCGCCCTCTAGGCAATTACATCTCATGTAAATCAGATCCCTGGGAGCGGGTGTAGGGGAAGAATTGAGCAACCTTCAGATGAAGATAAGTATAACGGTGTAAATAATTCAAGGTTGGTAGTGTACCCCTGCGGGGAAGCAAGCTACGCGCAGCGTCTCGTTCGCTGTAAGCGTCTCGTAGAGAAGAGAGGACTTTAGTCCTCAACTAAGGACTGAAGTCCTTACTACAAAACGAATTTCCCAATTTTTACATTCCTTAATATAGTTTGGTTTTTTCGCACCGACTTACTTATAAGCTAGTTACAAAGTCACCTTTAACCAGCCAAAAATATCATTTAGTGTCAAATTTAACCCTTCACAAAAATCTGGCACTGGTAAAACAGTATCAATTTCTTCAAAAGCTAAAGGTTGTTTGCCCACAGGATAAGCAGCAATAAATCGCTCATCAGGATCAATTAACCAACCCATTTGAGTGCCGTGGTTGAGAGCGTGTAGAATTTTTTTGGTAATTTTTGTATGGCTTTGTTCTGGAGAAAGAATTTCGATTATCCAGTCTGGTGCTAGCGTAAACGTATTGGCAATATCACCATTTTCATCTACAGGAATCCTAGCCCAAGAGAAAACAGCCACATCAGGAACTATGGAACGTCCCCCAAAAGTACAACGTAATTCTGGAAAAGCCCAACCCATTTTTTTGACCTTGATCACAGAATTGATTGTGGGACAAAGTTCTCCTTGAATCGTGCTATGTTTTCCTTGAGGCATGGGCTTGGGAATAACTTGACCGTCGATATACTCTAAGCTTGGTTGAGTTTCTGGGAGTGAGAGAAACTCTTCTAGGGTCACTAGGTGATTTGGTGCTTGTACCATTGTTCTCCTATGTGCAACTGGTCGAAATTCGTTTCACATACATCTACGACCCTAACGTATTTTGGTCATTGCGTTCGTGTAGCATCTCAGAGATGATTTATAAAAATAAAGCTTAAATTGCAGGGGGCGTTAAAGCAACGCGTAACGCACCATAATACGGTGCGTTACGGCAATTTATACTGTCGCTCATACTCAAATCATCACACTGCCGTAACACACCCTACTTAACCCAAACTCAGGTTAAATTAAGTTGGCATCCGTCAAGACGATGCCCTTGATAAATTGTGTTGCACCATTGCGGCTAAACTCGCCTCTGTTAAACAACGTCGCTCGGAACAGTAAGTCATTAAATACACACCATTCATCATCCGCACTGTGCTAACGCGGACGCGGAAATCATCGGTCATAAACCAACAACGCTCCTGTCCTTGGTTGCTCTCATATTCGGTATCTATAGTTAAAATACCGTCTTTACCAAACCAGTAACGGCTAACAACAGGAATTTTTTCCACATATCCTTGGTTGCGTAGAAGTTTCCCGGATGTACCCGTTTCATCATCTGGGACATCAATTAACACAGCTGCCTGCTCAGGATTGGGTGCTTGATCATCGTCGTGTGCTTGCCACATAAAGCTAGCTCCACCCTTAGCCTTGAGAGGATCAATACCTTGCTGCTCACAAATTGATTTTACCCGTGGGTCATCCAATGTAATCACACCTACATAGAGTTTAGATTCTCCTGACTGATCAGCCACCGTATTAAAGTGATGTACCGTGCGCTGGGTAAACCAGACTCCTTCACTCTTACGAAAGAAGTCCATCATCGTTATCGGTGGTACAAACGCCATAGATGATCCTCAAACAAAAACGAATTACAAATTGATAAATTTGTCACGGTAGAATACCTCTAAATAATCTCACGATTTCAACCCATGATCAGCAAGGAGACTCTCAAGACATCCCAAGAGGTTTTGGCTGTCCTGAAGGCAGGATTGTCTCTATCTCAGCAAGATTTATACCAATTTAATTTCAGTGGTCTGGATCTACAAAAAGCCAATTTCAGCCAAGCCACTCTGATTCGAGCTAATCTCAGTCAAGCTAATCTGACTAAAGCGGATCTGAGTGCAGCTGATTTACGAGGTGCGGATCTGAGCCAAGCTATTTTGCAAAATGCGAATTTACAGACAGCGTGTTTGTATAGAGCGGATCTGAGTGGTGCAGATTTGCAGGGAGCTATATTAACGGACACTAAGCTGCTAGGAGCAAGATATGATAGCCAAACCCTGTTTCCAGAAGGCTTTGCTTATAAATCTTCTGGAGCAATTGGCCCAAATGCTAATTTGAACGGAGCGCAGCTGAATACGGCTAACTTGCGGAATGCAGATTTACAAGGTGCAAGTTTGTTGGGGGCATATTTAGGAGGTGCTGATCTGACTGGTGCGAATCTCCAGGGGGCGCGTTTAACTCAAGCAGATTTGCGGATGGCATGGTTAGCGGGGGCATATTTACGTAATACCCGGTTGAATGGTGCAAACTTGGCTGGTGCAGATTTGCGCGCAGCAGATATGACCGGCGTTGACTTCGAGCAGATGGAAAGCATTGCCGGAGCAGATTTTAGTTATGTACAGGGGCTGAGTGAGGAAATGCGATCGCGCCTGCTGAGTCATCCTGCACAACAGCTAGATACACCTCATGCTCTGACTCGTCGCACCACTCGCGCCAGCTTGGAAAGTATATAACTATATATCTATGCTATTCAGATTTAGTGGCTGTCCAATCTTTTTTGAGTAATGCTAGAAAGGTCGCAATCCCTTTAGAAAATCCTTGGGGATCTGGTAGAACATACTGCGGAAACTCTTCATACGGCCGCCACTGCTCCGATGAATTATGGCGTAGGTACAAGACGCGATCGTCCCCTTCCAGTTTCCAGAGCATTTGACCGCCGGTGGGAATTTCAGCCATGTTTTTCTCCTTTCGTAAAAACGAAAAATACTCAGTCAGCTTTGACGCTGGGGAATTACACTGCCGAGTTTTAGATTTTGGATTTTGGATTGAATCTAAAATCTAAAATCTAAAATAGTCTAGACATTTATGTCGAATTGCTGTAAAAGCAGATGGATAAATTATAATTGGTACTCACGGATTCCGGCATGGCTAGAAGGAGTATTTTTGCTACTAGACTTAAGGAATTAAATCTTCCATTGCTGCCCCGACTACACGGTAATCACTATCCTGTCTGAGTTGTGCTAGGGCTTCCTTTGCGGCGGGAACATCAAAATGTTTGAGGGCATAGGCAACCCGTACCCGGATATATTCCGAATGAGAATTTTTCAAAATCAGGAGTTGAGATAAAGCAGCAGCAGACTGACGAGAACTTGCTAACCAACCCAGCCCATCAACTGCTGCTTCCTGAACTGCGGCATCTTCCCCTTCTAGTCCCAAAATGCAAACTTCTAAGACTTCTTCAGGGCAGTCCATTTCTACTAAGGCTGGTAAAATGCTGCGACGTACCAGCCAATGATCATCTCGCAAAAATGTCTGCACTAAATGAGCAGCAGAAATCCTACCAAATAAGGATAGGGAGTTACACGCTTCTGCCCGGACATTGGGGGTGTTATCAAACTTGATGATTTGCAGTAAGGCGGCGAAGGATTCCGAGGTTTTTTGCTTCCCTAATTCCCTAGCGACAAATGTTCGCACCAGAAACTCTGGATCTTGGATATGACGGGTAAGTAAAGGAACAGCAACATCGGTAGGATAGTCTTGCAGAGCCGAAATGGCTTTGAGACGGTATTGAAAATCCGAGTTTTGGAGTTCGGTTTCGATTTCGTGGAGTTCCATAGTAGCGAACAGTAGAAGTTTTCTGATAGTTATTAAAAATATAGTCAAATATTCTGAGGTTAGTCAGGGTTACACTGTTGATTCTAAAAATTCAATATCTGCGATCGCTCCAAAACATGGGAAAATATTGTTTGTGTCAGTAAACCTTGCCCTAGTAGTTCACTAACCCAATATTGCCGTGTAGACCTAGCAGGGGTGCAGGGTGCAGGGGGCAGAGGCGAAAAATTTTCTCCCTTGCGCCCTGCTCCCTGCCCCCAAGCCTGCCACCACGCAAAGTTATCTTGGCAGACTACTAACCTATTTTGAATCGGGAGCAAAGCGACGTGACGAAGCCAACCCTCAGCGCAGCCGTTCGAGAATTGATCCAAAAAGCTCGGATTGTCAGTTTTACCTCTTGGCAAAGTACCCATCCACGAGAGGCAATTGAGCGATTCCAAACGGCAGATGATGAGGGACGCTACCTCACCGATGAAGACTTACAACAGATTGAAATGCTGATGCCTGCTAATAAAACATTTATAGCAGTAAGTCAGCAGTTGCGCGATCGCGTCCATGAAATTGTAGACGAAGCGAGAAACCAAGTATTAACTACTTTTCCCAATATTACTCAACCTGGTGGCGGACTCTATCCAGCAGCGAGAGCAGATGCCTGTTGGCGTGATTTCTGGCATTTCCTGCGCTGTATTACCTATGGCATAGCTGGAGAGCGTACAGACTACACCAGTAACGAAGGGTTGCATTATATGCAACTTTTGTATAAAGAATTACAAGTTCCTCTAGATGCAATGGTGGTTGGATTAGAGGGTATTAAAGTTGCTAGTTTAAAACGGGTGGAATCAGAACAGCAAAAAAATCTTGCTCCTTATTTCGATCATTTAATTGAGCACTTAAAACAGTTTCGCTAAAATTATCTAAATAAATTATACTTATTTGTTGGGTAATTTCTCTAGAACTAGTTGTCTGAACTGTTGCCAATCTTCTTCAGATTGAAAAAAATTACGTGGCAGTATAAGTACTTGATTGACGGCTATATATATCAAAATCATATCTAATGCTTCCCGATACTTTAATAGTAGTTCCCAAGGATATCTCGTCTCGCCGTAAGCATTACGCCAAACAACACCAGTTTGATCTACTAATCCAGATATTTCTCCTTTAATCATTTTGTTGCTTTCCCATGCTCGTTTGATTTGGCGTTTTCGCAACCAGGGAAGCAATACTAAGAAATACAACAACATCAATACATCAAAAACTATCCAACTACTGACTATATAACCAGGATAAAATAGCAATTTTACCAGCATAAAACCCAGCCAAAACCAGGGCAACCATTTGAATACCCATCTTGACCAAGCTGGCATACAAAGTTGCTGAAAGCGGTTATATTGCTGCTCAGTCCATGTACCACTAAATTGAATACTCATTACTTAATCGCCTTAATATAATGATTTAAGGACTTTTGTCTACGTATTTTCTCACGATTGGGGTAGGATTGCTATAGCTTCAGCTACTTATGAGAAAAAAGAAAAATTGCATCTTGCGAAATCCCATATGAAAATATTAGCCATATTGGGAGATATAGGAATCCGATTTGATTTCTGAAAAAATCTAAGTATATGTAGGGTGTGTTAGGCGTAAGCCGTAACGCACCAAAGGCCTTTGTGCTAGGTGTTGTACTCTCGCTGCTAACACAACGGCAATATTGCAGGAGGAAAATCCATACTGCAATTTGCCTCCCCTACGTATCTGTTCAAAATTCAAGTAGGAATCCTATAGTACAGGTATTAACATTGAAAAAGATAAAGTTTTACTAGAAAAATTACCTAATGTAGAACTAAAGCTTTTAGTAGAACCACAACGCTCAATACTCAACGACGAACTTTGGATACAACCTTGGGATATCTTATTTTTTGCAGGACACAGTGTGACTAAATCTGATCAGGGAGTTGGTCATTTTCACATCAACCAAACTGATAGTTTAACTATAGCTGATTTAAAAAATGCTTTGACGAAAGCCATTGAACAAGGTTTGCAGTTAGCAATTTTTAACTCCTGCGATGGTTTGGGACTAGCTGCCAATTTAGCAGATTTGCATATTCCTCAAATGATTGTGATGCGCGAACCAGTACCAGACAACGTAGCACAGGCATTTTTGAGAAACTTTCTTACAGAATTTTCTACTGGTAAATCTTTATATCAGTCAGTACGTGAAGCACGCTTGAAACTGCAAGGTTTAGAAAATGAGTATCCTTGTGCCAGTTGGCTACCAGTAATTTACCAAAACCCAGCAGAAATCCCCCTGACATGGCCAGAACTCAGATAAAAATACTCTTGTTAATAACGGTGTCAGGGTATAAAAGTTTTAAAGTAAAAAATCAGTATTTATTTAATTTTGTCTGATTGTTGCTGCGCTCTTTTGTAACATTATCCACCCAAGAACAACTAACAGCGCACCCAAGAGCAAAAACCCTAAATCCCAAGCTAATTGATGAGAACCTGGTTTGACATGATGGATACCCAAAATTTGATGGTCAATTAATCCTTCGACCAAATTAAATAACCCAACACCTATAAGTAAAGAACCACCGAACGTATTTGAAGACCAAGGAACATCCGCACGTCCTCCGGCACGCCACAACAATGCTACACCAACAACCGTCAGTACCCAATCCAAGGCGTGAAATAACCCATCCCAAACCATGTTTAAATCTATATTAGTGTAAGTCGTCAAGGGACGAACATTGCTTAACATATGATGCCACTTTGACTACTCCCCATGCTGAAGCACGGGGATTCTAAACTTTTACAAAAAGCGAGGTTAAAACCGTCGGTTTTTGCGTTTTACAGTTGTTTTCCCAAAGAAAGATCCTTGGCGGGACAGTCAAAAGCCCCCTAACAACCTTGGCTAAATCTAATTTTAGTTTTAGCTGTGTCGATGCTTTAATGAGCATATTCGCACTGGCATTAAGATCGGCTGATACTTTTTTACCAGTTGCAGTGACAAACAAACCACGTTTGACTCGTTTTCCTGAAGATACCCAACGCCAGTCGCTACAATGGGGGGAACCCCCACAACGCGCTGGCTCCCCTTCCGGTTTCTCACAGAATTTAGGTATTGTATCACCATCTAAAAACGAAGATTGGCTAGTAGAGCTTCAGCTCAACCTCATGAAATTTGATCCTGTACAGTTCATATAGTTGTTTAATCCTCTCTTTTAGTCTTGCAGTTGGTATCTGTACGATAGTTTGATTATTTCTTCTACCTAATTCAATACTGTCTTTATGGCGTTGATTCCAGCCAAAAACTACATTACCAATCTTGTTTTCTAAACAATGATTGATGACTATTCTGGCTGCTTTATTTACTGCATCTCGGATTTGACGGTTACGCTTTTCTGTGATGTGTGCAAGTTTTTTGCTCCAAAAACCTTGAGGTTGATTGGTTTTAAGTCTGGCTACTTCTTTGTTGTACCACTGGTTTAAGAGGATGTTTGGAAAGTATGAAACTAATCAATCAAGCAAGTCTTCTCAGCATTAACCGAATCATTGCGACTTGTACAAATGTTTCATGGGTCTGCGGTAAAATTTCGTAGTCTTTACTTAACCGGCGACACCAATTAAACCAACCAAAACTGCGCTCAACAACCCAACGTCTTGGCAGTAGAACAAAGCCTTTGGTATCAGTTGGACGACGTACAACCGCTAAAATCCAATGGTAAGTGTCCATCACCCATTTCATAAATCCCTCACCTTGGTATCCAGCATCAACCCAAATACAAACTAACCGTGTCAGGCGATCGCTGATCCTGTTGTAGGCTTGTGCAAATAATTTCTTTGCTCCAGCTTTATCAGATTCATATGCTGATGTCACTACAACCATTAAGACCAATCCCAGGGTGTCAACCAGCAAATGGCGTTTACGTCCTTTTACTAACTTACCTGAATCAAAACCAACATCCTTTGACACCATTGTTCCATTATCCACAGATTGGCAATCGACTATTGCCGCACTGGGATTAGCTTCTCGGTTTTCCACAACCCGCACCCATTGTTGTAGCTTATGATTCATACCTTCCCATGTACCATCCATTCGCCATTTGCGGAAATAGTAGTAGACCGTTTGCCACTTCGGAAAGTCATGCGGCAACATTCGCCATGCACAACCCGCACAAAGAATATAAAAGATAGCACTAACCACCCCACGTAGATCAACACAACGAGGACGACACCCTAGATTTTCAGGCGGTATCAGATTTGATAACAATTCCCATTGTTCATCTGTCAGGTCTGTTGGATATGATGTAGACATTGCTCTAGTAACCCTGTCGCTTTTTTATCTACTGACAGAATACAGTTACTGGAGTTTTTTTAGACTTTCCAAACATCCTCTAAGGGAACACCAAAAAATTAATTATCCCAAATAATATAGCTTAGTAGGGTGCGTCAGTATGAATAACCTCTTGGTATAGTTAGGTTTTATCGCACTGACGCACCCTACAGTTTGGATACTTTTTTATCTGGAAGTCCCTAATCTTAGAATAATTCAAAGAATGTCAACAATAAGGCTGTAGGTTGAGTTAAGCGCAGCACAACCCAATATTGACCTTGAAAACTCAACATATATATTGGTGTTGGGTTTCCTTACGCCTAGTCTAATTTGTTGGGATGATTGTAATTTTACGCGATTTTGTATCAAAATTATCTGTTATTGTGTAATTATTCTGCATTCTGTAGTAGCAGTGGTGAATGATAGCAATTTTGACCATCAACACCTCCATAGTGTGTGTTGTTGATTAATTTCAACTAATCCGCCCGATAATTAACAATCATTGTTATTGTTGGACGTTGGTAAACACTCAATGACTAATATTCTTGTCATTAATGCCATCTCAAAATTCATGACAAAAATTTAAATTTTGTCCAAATTTAATTATTAAAAATTTTAATCTTATTGCTAACTTTATTTTAAATAATATATAGATTTATCAAAAAAATTGACTAATACTAAAGATATATGCTAATAATAAATATTTGTGACTGCCTAATAAAATCTTTAAATCATGTAGCGTGCTGTAGATAGTCACAGCCTAGAAATGCTGATAAACTCCAACTCCTCAGTACAGCACCGAGATCAACATCAATAAAAAAATAAGATTTATCCCGTTGACTGTGGGTGATAGTTCCTGGATGATTATGATCTTTATACAGGCATCCAGCCGATTTGCCTGTGCTAAAATCAGCGTACCGGCACGACGCAGGTGATGGGAAAAATGCCATGTTTGAACGCTTCACAGAAAAAGCCATTAAGGTAATCATGCTGGCCCAAGAAGAGGCCCGCCGTTTAGGTCACAACTTCGTTGGAACTGAACAGATCCTCCTGGGTCTGATTGGGGAAGGCACGGGAGTTGCGGCCAAGGTGCTGAAATCGATGGGTGTCAATCTCAAAGATGCCCGTATTGAAGTAGAAAAAATCATAGGCCGGGGTTCGGGCTTTGTGGCCGTGGAAATTCCGTTTACGCCACGGGCAAAGCGGGTCTTAGAACTCTCCCTAGAGGAAGCGCGCCAATTAGGGCATAACTACATTGGCACCGAGCATCTGCTGTTGGGCCTGATCCGGGAAGGGGAAGGTGTGGCAGCCAGGGTGCTAGAAAACCTGGGGGTGGATCTATCTAAGGTCAGAACTCAAGTCATTCGGATGTTGGGAGAAACCGCCGAGGTTTCAGCGACCGGTTCATCTGGGCGCACTAAAACACCAACTTTGGATGAATTTGGCTCGAACCTGACCCAAATGGCCACGGATAACAAGCTTGATCCTGTGGTGGGACGCGCCAAGGAAATTGAGCGGGTAATCCAAATATTGGGTCGCCGGACAAAAAATAATCCAGTATTAATTGGTGAACCTGGGGTTGGTAAAACCGCGATCGCCGAAGGTCTAGCATCACGCATCGCTAATAAAGATGTCCCCGACATCCTAGAAGATAAGCGTGTTGTCACCTTAGATATCGGTTTGCTGGTTGCGGGTACGAAATACCGGGGTGAATTTGAAGAACGCTTGAAGAAAATCATGGATGAGATTCGTCAAGCGGGTAATGTAATTCTGGTAATAGACGAAGTACACACCCTCATTGGTGCTGGTGCAGCCGAAGGGGCGATTGATGCAGCAAATATCCTCAAGCCAGCTTTGGCGAGAGGTGAATTACAGTGCATCGGCGCGACAACCCTCGATGAGTACCGTAAGCACATTGAACGGGATGCTGCGTTAGAACGCCGCTTCCAACCAGTAATGGTAGGTGAGCCTTCCGTCGATGAAACAATAGAAATTTTATATGGTTTGCGCGATCGCTACGAGCAACACCACAAACTGAAAATCTCCGATGAAGCTTTAGTGGCGGCGGCGAAATTATCTGATCGTTATATTAGCGATCGCTATCTGCCAGACAAAGCCATCGACTTGATTGACGAAGCTGGTTCTCGTGTGCGGTTAATTAACTCTCAACTACCCCCCGCAGCCAAAGAGTTAGATAAAGAACTGCGCCAAATCTTAAAAGAAAAAGATGATGCTGTCCGTTCCCAAGACTTTGACAGAGCCGGGGAACTGCGCGATCGGGAAATGGAAATCAAAGCCGAAATCCGCGCGATCGCTCAAAGCAAAGCTAACGGTGCAAGCGGTGACGGTGTAGAACCTGTAGTTACAGAAGAAGACATCGCCCACATCGTTGCTTCCTGGACAGGCGTACCGGTGAACAAACTCACCGAATCCGAATCTGAGAAACTGCTGCACATGGAAGACACCTTGCATCAGCGACTCATTGGTCAAGAAGATGCAGTTAAAGCTGTTTCCCGCGCTATTCGCCGCGCGCGTGTCGGTTTGAAGAATCCTAATCGACCCATTGCTAGCTTTATCTTCTCCGGGCCGACTGGTGTAGGTAAAACCGAGTTGGCGAAATCCTTGGCTTCCTACTTCTTCGGTTCAGAAGAAGCAATGATCCGCTTGGATATGTCCGAGTACATGGAACGCCACACCGTCAGCAAATTGATCGGTTCACCTCCAGGTTACGTTGGTTATAACGAAGGTGGACAATTAACCGAAGCTGTACGCCGTCGTCCTTACACTGTGGTGCTGTTCGACGAAATCGAAAAAGCCCACCCCGATGTCTTCAATATGCTGCTGCAAATTTTAGAAGACGGTCGGTTAACAGATGCGAAAGGACGCACCGTTGACTTCAAGAACACCTTGCTGATTTTGACCTCCAACATCGGTTCTAAGGTAATTGAAAAAGGTGGTGGCGGTATCGGCTTCGAGTTTGGCGAAGATCAAAGCGAATCTCAATACAACCGGATTAAGAACTTGGTCAACGAAGAACTCAAACAATACTTCCGTCCTGAGTTCCTCAACCGTCTAGATGAGATTATCGTCTTCCGTCAGTTGAGCAAGCTTGAAGTTACCGAAATTGCGGACATCATGCTCAAGGAAGTATTTGGTCGCTTGACCGAAAAAGGTATAACCTTAGAAGTTAGCGATCGCTTCAAAGACCGCCTCATCCAAGAAGGTTACTCTCCCAGCTACGGTGCAAGACCATTACGCCGTGCAATTATGCGCTTGTTAGAAGATAGCTTGGCAGAAGAAATTCTCTCTGGTCGCATCAAAGATGGCGATGTCGCCTTAGTTGATGTCGATGAAAATGGGAATGTCCAAGTTAGTTCTCAACAGCGTCGGGAATTGTTACCCCAAGGCGTTGAGTCTTAGTTAAAGTTTGGGATTTGATTCTCAAATAAAATTAGAAAACGGTAGAGTGTTAATTGCTCTACCGTTTTTGTTTTGTTGTCGGTTATGGCTAGGCTGTTACTATGTTTATAGACAATTCATCATGATTAATCTAGATACTGGAACGGCTGTAGCTTTAATTGCTGAAGCTTCTTCTGTCCGTTATGATTTGCGACAATATATAAATGCTCAAGAAATGGTGATGACTCAAACTGCTTTTGATGAGTTAATTAATATAGTGAAAACTATTGGTGGACTATCAGAACAGACTAGAGCTAGGAGATTTTTACAAAGAGTAACTATTATTCCCGATAACCCATCACCTAGAGCGTTAAACTTACAACCAACAAGAAAGTTAGGAATCAGCGATATCATTATCTTAGGGACAGGTGATCAATTAGGTATTGTGACCACAACAGCAGATGCAAAAGCTGTGAGAGCCGCTTCTGCTCAAGGTGTAGATTTTCTCGTATACATTCATCCACCTTTTCCGTTAACTGGTAATTAATCATGCAAATAACTATTCCACCTCATCTACAAAGTACCTATAAATTAATCAAATGCGCGTTTCCTGATGGTATCGAAGCGGAAAATTATGAACCACTTTTAGCATTACTCAGTGAGGAGATGTCAGATAGAAACTTAGCGGAAGTAGTTGCTTACTACGTTGGTCAAGAATATGGCGTGGTACTCAACGATGTGTATCGAGTACAGTCAATTAATATTCCTAAAGCTGAAGCTATTGATAATTTAAAAAAAGTTTTACTTAATTGTGGTTATCAGGATTGGATAGACGAATTATCCTCATAAATTAATGTGGACTATTCCTGTTTTAGCTGAAGATGGAATTACTGAATCTCTTTTGGATTTACAGTGGTTGATAATTTTGCCTTTATCTGTGAAATTTCCAGCAGGACTCTTGACGTTAGGCTGAAGGTTTTTTAAACATCGCTTCACAAACTTTATCCTTGCATGAGATTGGCTTTGCTGTTAGATCATACTCGGTCTGCGGGAAAAATGATAATAGGCGATTAAGTCGCTGCCAAAAGCTGAGTAAGAGTCAGACACAAAATATGGATAGCTATTCACAAATTAACAATGTTCAAAAGTTTGTAGAGATAATTAGTGATAAAGCAAGCCTCTGGAATCTCTTAATTAAAAGAACAGTAAGCCGCATAGAAGAAGAAGTTAAATATACAGACCCAAAATACAATATATCAGGAGTCAAGTATTATACTCAAGGAAAAGTTATTAATGTGGATAATATACACACATCTGAAGTATTAGTTCTGATAAAATACAAAGATGGATTAACATTTAGATATAAAAAAGAGCAATTTCTGAGAAAATTTAATAAAATATTTCCATCTATTTCTCAGGAAGAAATTATTTTATTCTTAAAACAAGAGCAAGAATCAAACAGATTGGAAGCTGAGATACAGGAAGCTAAAAGGCGAAATGAAGAAAAACAAGCTTTACTGGAACAGTTAAAATACCAGTTTGAGAAAGATTTTCTCAATACTGATAATTTCTACCATAGTGAATGTACTAGATACATTTCTTTTAATCAATACCAAGTAGAAAAATCAAATTATGTGCAATCATGGGTCAGAACCACTTTCAATACCTCTAATTTGCCAGACCTTGAGCAAGCAGCCGCAATCGCTACAGTTGAAGGTCATGTGCAAGTAGTCGCGCGTGCTGGTAGTGGTAAAACATCCACATTAGTTAACAGAGCTTTATTTTTACAAAAACATTGCGGTGTTGCACCTCATGAGATGTTACTGCTAGCTTTCAACCGCAAAGCCGCAGAGGAAATAAAAGAACGCCTCACTTTAGAATTACAAGAATCTATCCCTCATGTAATGACTTTTCACGCACTAGCTTATGCTTTAGTTCATCCAGAAAACAGTATTCTATTTGATGAACCAGATGGTCAACAAACTAAAAGCCGCACTCTACAGAAAGTCATTGATATATATTTGAAAAACCCGGCATTTTATGAAAATATACGTGTTTTAATGCTGATGCAATTTCGTCAAGATTGGGAGCGTATAACTTCAGGTGGTTATGATAGAAATCCAGAAGAAATGTTGCATTACCGTCGCTCACTACCAAGAGAGGGAATTGACGGAACTTATGTAAAATCTTATGGTGAAAAAATTATTGCTGATTTTTTGTTTGAACATAACATCAGCTATAAATATGAGCGTAATTTTTGGTGGGGAGGCATAAATTATCGTCCTGATTTTACAATTGGAGATGATAAAGGAGTAGTAATAGAGTATTTTGGTCTTGAAGGCGACCCTGACTATGATGCCATGTCAGAGGAAAAGCGCAAGTATTGGCACACTAAAGCTAACTGGAATTTACTTGAATTAACACCAAAAATCATTAAAGATGAAGGTGTAGAATATTTTCTTGATGTACTCAAGAAAAAACTAGAAAGTTTTGGAATTAAGTGCGAGCGATTGAGCGAAGAAGAAATCTGGAAACGCATTAAAACCCGTGCAATAGATCGCTTCACTAAAGTAGTAGTAGGATTTACCCAACGCTGCCGAAAGCTGTCTCTGACTCCAGAAAAATTAGCTGAAATTATCAATAGCCATTACTGCACTAGTGAAGGTGAGGAGAGATTCTTAGAACTAGCATATAAGTTTTATCAGTCTTATCTAGAATATCTTGAATCAACAGGCGAAGATGATTTTGATGGGTTAATGCAAAAAGCTGCGGCAATTGTCAAATCAGGACAAACCATATTTTGCCGTAAATCTGGTTCGGGTGATTTGAAACATCTTCGATATGTATTTATTGATGAGTATCAAGATTTTTCAGAACTTTTCTACAATTTGATAGCAGCAGTTAGAGAACACAATCCTCAAGCTAGTTTTTTCTGTGTGGGTGATGACTGGCAAGCCATTAATGGATTTGCTGGTTCTGATCTTCACTTCTATCAAAACTTTGCTAATTTTTTCCAACCTTCGCAAAAACTCTATATATCAACTAACTACCGTTCAACAACCTCAATTGTCAATATAGGCAATAAGTTAATGCAGGGATTTGGTAATCCTGCTAGTGCTAACCAAAAACAATCAGGCAAGGTCGAAATTGTTGATTTAGAAAAATTTAAACCAACTCACAATGAACTGGAAGACCATCCAGGCGATAGCCTAACACCAGCCATATTACGTATAGTTGACAAAGTTATTAAGAATGGGCAAGAGGTCGTCTTAATCTGCCGTAAAAATAGTATACCGTGGGATATAAATTACAGAAACAAACGCAGAATCTCAAAAAATAGCACACTTAAACGTTTCTTAAAACTTGTGCATTCTTACCTTCCTGAAGACTCAAGAAACAAAGTAACTATTTCGACGGCTCACAAATATAAGGGACTGGAAAAAGATGTAGTTATAATTCTTGATGCTGTACCTCGTTGTTACCCGTTGATACATCCTGATTTGATGTTCACTCGTGTTTTTGGTGATAGTATCGAACGAGTAATTGATGAGGAACGCCGTCTTTTTTATGTAGCATTAACTCGTGCAGTGGATCATTTGTTTATTATTACTGAAACAAACAATTTTTCACCATTCATTGAGGAATTAACTATTAGAACAAAACTTTCTTTAGTAAATTGGTCAGAATATCCGCCACTTGTAGGAACAATCAAGCGTATTACTGTAAAAGTGGGTAATCAAGCTAAAAAAGGCGGAAATGGAACTTTCTCTATCAAACATTTGCTCTACCGTGAAGGCTATGGATGGAAACAAGAGGAAATGGTTTGGTGTCGTACTTATCCTATTGAGGAGTTTTCAGTACAGCACTATTTTGATAGTGCAAATTGGATTTCTCACGCCTCTGGAATTGAAGTTACGTTTTATGACGACTTAGAGAATAAGTTAGCGATTTATCATGCTGATAGGGGACTATGTAATCCTGTCTTTGATAATCTGCCTAAATTAGAAAATGCAGCGATAAATATCACTGATAATGCTAATAGTGATGATGTCAAATTTTAGTTTTATTACTTTTAGTGCAAGTTGTGCGTTAGCGTCGCTGACTGTAGGTATTGCTGTTAGTGGGGTAGTGCGATCACACGCAACATTTTGATAAGCTACGATCAACACAAGTCGGCAATTACTGTTAATTTATGGAAACATCAAAATTTACTACTCAGAGAGATAACACACAACTAGAAACAATAGACATCGCTGTAAAACCTCAAAGCATAAACCGACGCGAGTTTATGAAATTGTTATTAGAAGAAAGGCGGCGCATACTAGCAGAACAAGCCGAGCAAATGTTACTACATTACCAACAAGATAAAGAGTGGCAAGAATTAGAGACAGGAAACTTGCTTGACTACTAGCTCTCCTACTTTCTAGACGGCGCGATATTACGAAATAGGTAATTGACACTTAAAGTCACTCAAGTATTTTTATACTCAATAATAATATCCTGCCCAAAGGACATGAAGCCTACAAACGAACAAACCCAGGGACTCTACAGACTGTGTTATCGACTAACAAATGTCATTTATCCTGGATGGCAATGCAAAAGCATCGAACTTGTTAGAGTAGATGAACGTACTGGCAATTTATATGTACTTGCGGCTGGAGAAGATATGGACTTCGAGATTAAACCAACCGGAGGCTTTGAACCATGACAACAACTAAGTACCAAGCAATGAGCTTGAATGAATTACGCCGCTATGTTCTTACCCATCGAGAAGATATTACAGCTTTTCATGTGTATATTGATCGTTCAAAGTCTGAAGGAAGAATGATCAGTTTAGATATAAATGATGATAATTGGGAAGACAAAGTTAAAAAGGCAATCAAAGATAGTTCAACTGCTATTCGTTGGTACTGTGATAAAACAGTAGAAAATAGTGTTGAAGTTAAAACAATTAGTCAATGGTGGAGTCAGCTAAATAACAAAAGTGCTACACTCTATCACATTACGGGAATGGAAATTGATAAGGAAACTGGTATTTGGGAAGCAATTCAACTTACCCCACCAATGCAATTAAAAATTGTTGAACCACGTTTAGAAATTGGACAATTCACTACATTAGTTCAATATAAAGACCAAGATGGATTTCCCAATCAAATAGAGGCAGTTGCTATTGATTTAGATATTGAAAAGCAAAATTTATTTATTTGGCCGAATACATCAGCAGAAGTCTTTATTTTTTCTCAAGAGACAACCTTATGATATGACACAAAAAATTTATGAAGTAGGTAAATCAGTTTTGAGTAGATGATGTGTGTTAGTTAACTGTAGGTATCGCTGTTAGTCGAGTAGTGCGATCGCACAAAAAATTTTGATCAGCTACGATCAACACAAGCCAGCAATTACCATTAATTTAAAGACTTAAGTTTTTCTTTATATTTACACAAATACTTGATTTATCTTACCTATGAGTCACTGAATCTTCAGCGATCGCCCTTCAGCCTCCTCTATTTGCTCCCATTTGCCAAGATCAGCGCATAGTATATAGGTCATACCAATGGAAAATCAGCAAATCCAGGTAGAACCAGCTATACAAGAAAATGGCAGCATATGGGAGAAAAGTTTATTCCAGCCGTGTTTGATGGCCAAGCATTTTATCCTCAAGACACGATCGCTTTACCAGTTAATACCCGTGTTCGCCTCAGCATAGAAATATTACCATCTCATGGTGAAGGCAACGTCTCTTTTTTAGCCACAGCGCGATCGCTCCAACTCCATAGTCCACCAGATTTGTCTGCTAACATTGACAAGTATTTGTACGGTCGGGAAATTCTGCATGAAACCTGAAGTGTTTCTTGATACATCCTTCGCCATTGCCTTAGCCGCACCGCAGGATCATTTACATTCGCGCGCTGTACACTTAGCCAAATTGTTGGACGAGGCAGGTACACGTTTAATTACAACCCAAACAGTTATGCTAGAAATTGGCAATATTTTATGCCAAAAACCTTATCGTCACCAGGCGATCGTGCTGTTAAATGCTCTAGCATCTGATCCCAAAGTGGAAATTGTCCCTTTATCTCATGAATTATACGCAAGAGCTTTTGAATTATACTCAGAAAGCTCCGATCAAGAGTGGGGATTTATTGATTGCGTATCTTTTATTGTTATGCAATTCTGTGGTATTACTGAAGCCTTGACTGCCAATGAGCATTTTCAACAGGTAGGATTCCGTGCCTTACTCCGAGAAAGTCTCCCTTAACCACTATCGGGTAGGGTGTGGGGTGTAGGGGAAGGATTAGCCGCCCAACGCGAGCGCGTCTCAATCGCAAAATTTTAGCTCATAATGTCTGTTTTTGGCTTAATCGCCACAATTGTGACCCACTTCAGTTCGAGGATATTGTTACAGAAATTAAGTCGCACATGACGTTACTTAACTGTCTGAAATATTTTACTAACTGTCTTAACTGTCCTTGCATTCCCCTGAAAATTCTGAAATATTAAAACCATGAAGTCGCTTTTCGATAACCTTCAAGCGGCTTCCACTAAAGTATTTGTCACGTTGGACACTTTAAGCTAGCTGCTAGATGTGCTGCTGCAATAGTATCCAGCCCAAGTCTAATGTCTTGAGGCGATCGCTATTGTGCGCCCGTTGTCTTTTGCGTTGACAAAAACTCGCATTTATTTATTTTCAAAATCCACTAGTTTTAAGAGTTTCAATCATGGTAACTACACCCCTACCAACTCAGACCTCAACCAATGGCACACAATTAACATCTGTCTATACAGTTGCCAAGTTTGCATCGGGAAGAACCGAACCAGGTGCAACCAATTGGAAGAAAGATGGCAATGAAAGTATTGGTATATATATTGATACTAGTGCTGCTGGGTTCACTAAAACACCAGTATACGTTACTTCACTGGGTGGCTTTAATGGTGGTAAGCATTGGGCAACTACTGGAGGTACTTCCATATACAATGCTACAGAAAAAGGCTTCACTGTATATGTCAGGTTTGATAAAGACTACAGCACCACACCCATCACCCCAGAAGAAGCAAATCAAAGGAAATGGCATATCAATTGGTTTGGTATCGAACCTTTCTTAGAGCAAGGCTCAGGGAATGGTACTGAATCACCATCAACCACTACTGAGAAAACACCACTTCCTGCCACAGGAAAATACTACAAACTTGCTAACAAAAATAGCGGTAAATATTTAGATGTGACAGGTGATAGCACTGCTAATGGAGCTAACGTCCAACAGTGGACTAGCAATACAAGTGGAGCGCAACAATGGCTGTTAGAAGATGCTGGAAATGGCTCTTACTACCTTGTCAATAAAACTAGTAGCAAAGTTTTAAATGTATCAGGTGGTGGTAGTGCTGATGGAACCAATGTCATTCAGTGGTCAAAAGGAAATGATGATAACTCTAAATGGAAGTTGGAAGATGCGGGTGATGGCTATTTCTACCTCATTGGCAAACAAAGCGGTAAAGCTTTAGATGTAGCAAGTGCTGGCACTGCTGATGGAGCTAATGTCCAACAATACAGTAAAAATTTCACCAATGCTCAAAAATGGAAATTTGAGCCTGTATAATTCAGTCCTCAACAAAGGGTTACATCATAGTGGGATGATGCGGTGCAATGCTCGCAAAATGGTGAATCCTTCATTTTTGGAAACTCTAAAGATTTGCAACAGGCAAACTCATCCCACAAATAAGACTTTAAGTCTTTTCAAATAGGGTTTTATTTACTTCAGGCACAATAGTGCAGTTTCCTAGCATAACTTCGTATGCAACAGAAGTATGGAAATGTCTGCGCTTACAGAAAGCCTGAAAGCCACGCCCATGTTCAAAATTCAGTAACTTCAGGAATTAAAATCATGGTAACTACACCTCTACCAACTCAAACAACAACCAGCAGTAGCACACAAGTAAGAACTGTGTTGACAGTTGCCAAGTTTGCATCAGGAAAAACTCAACCAGGTGCAACAAATTGGCAAAAAGAAAACGATTATATTTTTGTGGATGTTGACACTAGTGCTGCTGGGTTTGCTCAGACACCGATATATGTAACATCAATTGCTGGCGATCGAGGCCATTACGCAACCACTGGAGCAAGCTCTGTCTATAAATCTACTGCCACAGGCTTTCGTGTTTATATCAGGTGGGAGAAAGACTACAAAACCGAAGCTCTGACACCAGAAGAAGCCAATAAAAATAAATGGCATATCAATTGGATTGGCTTTGAGCCTTTCTCCCAAGAAGGGCAAGAAACCAATGGTCAAACATCTCCTACAACTACTCAGCCCACACCACTTCCTGCGGCAGGAAAATACTACTACCTTGCTAACAAAAATAGCGGTAAATATTTAGATGTGGCAGGTAGTAGTACTGCTGATGCAGCTAACGTCCAACAGTACACTCTCAATAAATCTGGAGCGCAACAATGGCTGTTAGAAGATGCCGGAAATGGCTATTACTACCTTGTCAATAAAACGAGTAACAAAGTTTTAAATGTATCAGGTAGTAGTAGCACTGATGGAACCAATGTCATTCAGTATCAAAAAACAAATAGCGATAACTCTAAATGGAAGTTGGAAGATGCTGGAGATGGCTATTTCTACCTCATTGCCAAACATAGCAGTAAAGCTTTAGATGTAGCAAGTGCTGGCACTGCTGATGGAGCTAATGTCCAACAATACACTAAAAATTCCACCAATGCTCAAAAATGGAGATTTGAGCCTGTATAGTTAAGCCCTTCATCCTGCTTCTTGTACATAACAACTGACCTTCTCTTCGACCGACTCCTTTAAAATAAAATTGGGGGTCGGTTTTGCAATGATTGTTCAAATTGAATCTAAACCATTGACATTCTCCCCACAGCTAAAGCTGGGGGATTCTTTCACTGTGCATCGCTGTCGCTAGCACAGAGCTACACTTAGAATGAGGGCGGAATCTCAAACCAGTGGGGGATGCCATAACCCCGACTACTGGGACATCGAAGCATCCCAGATACTTTCTACGAATATTGATGGAACCAACGCCATCTCTATGAAATTCAAAACCGCATTTACACTTGTAGGTGCGGTTTTTGGGTTTGTGGCGTTGACCGCATGATGGGCAAGTTTGGCTGGTATATTTCTCGCATTGAATTTCAACTTTCATCCCCATTCTTTGAGCTTTGTAGGTCAAGCTTTTTCCTAAACCAACCAATTCCTTTATCCTGCTCCAAGAGACTTGTTGAGCCAATACCAACGTGATAATGCCCCCTGCTTAACCAGAGCGATTGATTATTTTTTTATTTAGAACTCCCTGACATCACCCCGTTTTCTCCAAGAAGGTGGGGTTATCCTAACTTGTATTAAACTATGAATATGTTAAATAACTACATTTTGGTTAAGACAAGATTAACAAAAATACTATTTTTGTTTAAATTAAGTCCACTGTTGCAGATTCATGATTTGTAGGAGTAGTGTTGCAAATTCCCAAAAGTATTCAAGTAGGAAACAAAGTTTTGATTCTACGCCCAGCTTACGTAGCCGGCAAAGTTGGGGTGGTTTATAGCCAGGAGTTACTTTTAGATGGCCAAACAAGCAACCGTTGGCTAGTCAAAGTAGATTCTGACAATATATTGGTGTCACTCAATCCTCAAGATTTTCAAGTTATCTAGCACTGCCAGGAGACTCCCGCCATAACTGACGTTTGGCGGTGAGACAAATGGGAGCAGAGGAGGAGTGTCACTGTGAAATTGGTGGTTCTTGACCAATGCCCAGTTCTTTTTTACTGTGTTTTAACTGTTTCCACAGTGTTTTAATCTGCTGATAAGCTTCCTGGGGGGAAATCTTGCCGGATGTTTCTAAACTGGTAATGTAGCCGACTTTTTGGGTAAATTCTTGCAGATTGGCATTAAATACCAGATTTTCTGGCTTTACTTGCCCGTAGTAGCGTGTATGAGGGTGAAGAAATTTGTTTTTATCTGATTGATTGGAATCTGTCATGGCTTCACCCCCTATGAATCACTATTGACTAAATGATAATCAACTAATTCCAAAACTGGGTGAATTTTTCAACAAGCGATAGGACTCATATTTACTAATGAATTATTTTAATTCTGAGTTTAAGGACTAAAGTCCTCACTACAAACTTATCCTAGTTTACGAATTACCAATTTTTATCACTAGTATTGTGGTTAAATAAACGATGAATTTTTAGGATACATTATATATGCAAGCTAGGCCAGAATTATCTTTACCGCAGATGGGTTGTGGTACTTGGGCATGGGGTAATCAGTTGCTTTGGGGATACCATGAGAGCATGGATGAGCAATTACAAGCCGTCTTTAACCTCTGTGTAAGTAATGGTGTCACTCTCTTTGATACTGGTGATTCCTATGGAACTGGACGCTTGCAGGGACGTAGTGAGTTACTTTTAGGGCAATTTTGTCGCTCTTATCAAGGTGTCAACCAAGATCATATCTGCATTGCTACTAAGTTAGCGGCATACCCTTGGCGATGGACACGCCAGTCGATGATTAAAGCTGGCAAAGCCTCGGCGCAACGCTTGGGTAGAAATGTAGATTTAGTACAGATGCACTGGTCAACAGCAAATTATGCTCCTTGGCAAGAGGAGGGACTTTTAGATGGTTTGGGTGATTTGTATGAACAAGGTTTAGTTAAGGGTGTAGGATTATCTAATTACGGTACTAAACGCCTGCAACGTGTACACAAAAAGTTTGCGGCGCGGGGAATACCGATTAAAACTCTGCAAGTCCAATATTCACTGTTATCTACATATCCTGTGACTGTATTGGGACTTAAAGAAGTATGTGATGAATTGGGTATACAACTAATAGCTTACAGTCCTTTGGCTTTGGGGATATTAACGGGGAAATATACAGAAAATAGTCCTTATCCCAAGGGTATCAGAGGTTTATTATTTAGACAATTATTACCCGGAGCGCGATCGCTGTTAGCCTGTTTACGAGCAGTAGCAGAATCTAGAAATAAAACTATGTCTCAAGTCGCCATTAACTGGTGCATTTGTAAGGGAACGATTCCTATCCCTGGAGCAAAATCAGTCACCCAAGCACAGAATAATATCGGTGCTTTGGGTTGGCAATTAGATGCGGGTGAAATTGCGGAGTTAGATCGAGCCGCCGCCAATACAGATAAAAAAATGGTGCAAAATATTTTTCAGACTAAATAATTGAATTAGTAGCGATCGCCAATAACTACCAAAGTATGGGGACAAACTTACCGTAAAATTAATCTTTATCTACCTCTTCCTCATTCCATCTACCCCATGCTTTGCGACTACCTAGTACAAATCCTGACTGCGCGTGTATACGATGTTGCCCAAGAGTCTCCTCTGGAGTCCGCCCCGAATCTTTCTGCCAGACTGAATAATCAACTCCTGTTGAAGCGGGAAGATATGCAGTCTGTATTTTCCTTTAAACTGCGCGGTGCTTACAACAAAATGGCCAACCTACCGCCAGATTTACTAGCACAGGGAGTAATTGCTGCCTCTGCGGGGAATCATGCCCAAGGTGTGGCGTTGGGTGCGCGACAGTTAGGTACAAGAGCTATTATCGTGATGCCGGTGACTACACCCCAAGTCAAGGTAGATGCAGTCAAAGCGCGCGGTGGTGAGGTGGTATTGCATGGAGACACCTATGATGATGCCTACGCCTTTGCTCGACAACTGGAGGCTGACAAGGGTTTAACCTTTATTCATCCCTTTGATGATCCTCATGTCATCGCAGGACAGGGAACTATTGGTATGGAAATTCTCCGGCAACACCAACAGCCCATTCATGCTATCTTTGTGGCCATTGGTGGTGGTGGCTTGATTGCGGGTATTGCAGCCTATGTAAAACGTCTCCGTCCTGAAATCAAAATTATTGGTGTCGAACCTGTAGACGCTGATGCTATGCACCAATCATTAAAAGCAGGTAAGCGGGTGCGGTTGTCCCAGGTGGGTTTATTTGCTGATGGGGTAGCAGTGCGGGAAGTCGGGGAAGAAACCTTCCGGTTATGTCAAGAATACGTAGACGACATTATCTTAGTAGATACTGATGATACCTGTGCCGCCATTAAAGATGTGTTTGAAGATACCCGCTCTATTTTAGAACCTGCCGGGGCATTAGCGATCGCTGGTGCAAAAGCCTATGTCGAACGGGAGCAAATTCAAGGACAAACCTTAATCGCTGTCGCCTGCGGTGCTAATATGAACTTTGATCGATTGCGGTTTGTCGCCGAGCGCGCCGAATTTGGCGAACGTCGGGAAGCCATCTTTGCAGTCACCATTCCTGAAACTCCAGGAAGTCTGCATAAGTTTTGTGAATGTATTGGCAGACGTAATTTAACTGAGTTTAACTATCGCATTGCCGACGAGAAAATTGCTCATATTTTCGTCGGGATGCAAATCCAAAACCGTGCCGATAGACTCAAGATGGTAGAAACCTTTGAAGCTTGCGGTTTCCCAACTCTCGATTTAACAGATGATGAACTAACAAAACTGCACTTAAGGCACATGGTTGGGGGACATTCTCCCCTAGCTGACAATGAATTACTCTATCGGTTTGAGTTTCCCGAACGTCCCGGCGCATTGATGAAGTTTGTTGCTTCCATGAGTCCTAACTGGAATATTAGTATGTTCCATTACCGCAACAACGGTGCAGATTACGGACGTATTGTCGTAGGAATGCAAGTACCACCCCAGGAGATGCAAGAATGGCAAGCATTTCTAGATACCCTCGGCTACCGTTATTGGGATGAAAGCCAAAATCCGGCGTATAAGTTGTTTTTGGGTTGAGGAAGTTGGTGGAACACTCTTACCATTCTTTACAGTTAACACTCAACGACTGGAAGCGGAATAAGAGCCTATTTATAAAGTAAATATTAACTAGTAAATATTAAGTAGGGTGTGTTACGGCAGTGTGAGGATTTGAGTATGAGCGAAAGTATAAATTGCCGTAACGCACCATAATCACACGGTGCGTTACGCGTTGCTTTAACGCACCCTACAATTTAAGCTTTACTTTATAAATCATCTCTAATTTATTTTTGAGAGTTTCCTAAATCAGTGATACTCGGATAGTTGAGCCTATAATTAGAATTGTTGGGAAGACTCCAAAGCATGAGTGAAACTGCCGAAAAACTTAAACTTGAACTTTCTCAGCTTTCTGCAAAAGAACGTGCTGAAATTGCCTACTTTTTAATTCATTCTCTAGATGATGATCTAGATGATGATCTAGAAACTGTTTGGGATACGGAATTAACCCAAAGGTTGGAAGATATTAATCGTAAGACATTTATTGGAGAGCCAATATATCAAGTTTTTGAAGAGTTACGAGAAAAGTATTCGTGAAGTTTATTGTTATCCATACCGAAGCTCGAAAAGAGCTTGATGCTGCAATAGCTTACTATGAAACGCAGAAAGTAGGCTTGGGACTAGATTTACTATCTCAAGTAGAAAAAGTTATTCTCAAAATTCAGCAAAACCCGAATTTAGGAACTCGATACAAAATTGAAGGAATACGCCGCTATGCTATTCAAAGTTTTCCCTACCTAATTTTTTATACGGAGCTTGAAGAAGTGATTTGGGTTATAGCGATCGCTCATTGTAAGCGCAAACCAAATTACTGGAAACAAAGAAATCTTGAAATATAAACTAATAACAATCAGCATTCGATAGATAACCTACTTTAATATTTGGGCTAGAATGGACTTAATATTAAACCTCAAATAAAACCCATGACACAACAAATATCAACGCTACAAACAGCAATTAATGTTGTAGAATCACTCGATCCAGAGGAACAAGCGATACTAGTGGATATTATAAGTAAACGGTTAAGCCAAAAACGTCGGAATCAGTTATTAAGAGAAGTTGCACAAGCTAGACAAGACTACCAACAGAGGAATATTCAACAAGGTTCTGTTTCTGATTTGATGGCGGAGTTAGATGAGTGAGAAATTTAGTTTGGAGTGCAGGTTTTGTACGTAAACTTAAGCGTCTCAGCAAGAAAAATCCACAGTTGCGATCGCAGATTGAAAAAGCCTTACAATTGTTAACTGAAGACCCTTTTGATTCCAGCTTACATACTCATAAATTAAAGGGTGATTTAGATGGAGTATGGTCTTGTTCAATAGATTATGATAATCGCATTT
This sequence comes from Aliinostoc maniaoense, assembly GCF_058172895.1. Lineage (NCBI taxonomy): Bacteria > Bacillati > Cyanobacteriota > Cyanophyceae > Nostocales > Nodulariaceae > Aliinostoc > Aliinostoc maniaoense. The sequence continues at coordinate 5,293,328 of NZ_CP187952.1, forward strand.
TATTTGAATTTGTTCCTAGCCCAGATTCAGGAGAGGAAGATATACTGTTACTGACTCTAGGCTCACATGATGATGTTTATTAGTTGCATCCATAATATCAAGAATTTTAGTGAAGAAATATCAGAGCGATCGCCTGATATTATGATCACGGATGTCAGAGGGAAATGCTACCCCATAACCTTCTTTGTTAGACAACAGTGTATGGTAACACTAGAAATTTTATGTTCCTGGACGAGAGCGAAGATGAATTGGTATATGATGGCGATCGCCTAATATTTCTAACAAAGGGCCATTAACATCAAACTTCACCATACTTACCGACGCAACCAAAATATTCACCCGATAGCGATAGCGTCCTAAATCAATTCCCAGTAAACTGCAAAGCAGAATCCGAATTGTGGCTTTATGGGAAACCACTAACACATTACCGTGGGGATGTTTTTCTTGAATTTCCGCAATTACAGGCATAGAACGGTTAGCAATATCTACCGCCGTTTCTCCACCTAGTGGTGCATTCCAAGCAGGTTCTGTCACCCATTTTATATAATTTTCCGCGTAATTCTCTTGGGCAAACGATTTACTCTTAGTTTCCCATTCGCCGTAACTACCTTCTCTAAGTCCATCACGCAATTGCATCTCCATACCAATAGCATCACAAAATGGCTTGGCAGTTGCAATTGTGCGCTTCATCGGACTAACATAAACCGCTTCCCACTTCAATTTTCGATAAACATCAGCAAAACTCTCTGCCATCTGTATCCCTTCCGAAGTCAACTCCGCATCTGTTGCACCGCAGAAATTACCACTTTGACTAAAAGTAGTTTCGCCATGTCGCAGTAAATATAAATTCAGTGTCATAATTTGTATTGGGATCAAAGAGTCTGTCCAGCAATAAACTACCATCAATCTTGCAATCAAGTATGTGATACCAGGACAAAGTAATCAACCAAAAAAGTCAATCAACCACAAACTTTTGAAAGCGTTACCATATAGCGTTTCCTAGTCTGCTGAGGTACAAATCTCTGCGTACCCACCGAAGTTATGATGCCTGCGGCAAGCCGCAAAGCGTCTACGGCGGAAGCCGCCGCTCATACTTCTCTCTCTCTCTGCGCTTTACTTTGCGTTCCTCTGCGTTTCAAAATATTATCTATACCTCACTTAACTAGAAATCGCTATAACGTACCCAACACTTTAAGTTTTACTTTATGATTACTTCGTAAAATGCGTAAGTCCTCTATCACTCTCAAAAAACCTATTTTGAGAGTTTTGTATATTTGTAAAATTCTCCTTGAGGATTCGTTGTAATACCTTAGTCAAGATGTTGATCTGAAAAAACACACTAGGTGGTTTAAGTAAGTGAACGACTTCTAAGAAAAGCTTGTGAATATCAGCACTTTCAGCAGCTAGCAGCAACACTTGATCAAAATACATCTGCATCAGATGTGTAATTAAATTCCGTTCTCCACCCACGGTAGTTTCCCAGCGCACATCTTCACCTGTCGCCATCAACCAAGGGACTGCAATAATTTTACTCAATTGCTTGTAAAAGCTTCGTTCTAACCCAACTAAATTGCCATGCTTACTTAAACATTCATCTAAAGTCAATGCACCTAAAGCCGCAGTAGTCATACCTTGTCCATAGACAGGATTAAAACAACAAACCGCATCACCTACTACCACTAACCCTGATGGTAATTTTGTTAGTTTTTCATAATAAAGCCGTCTATTTTCCGTGCGATGATAGGCATAAATGGGAGAAATAGCTTGAGCATCTTTAATTGTTTCGTAAATAATTGGATTCCGTAAACTACGAGCAAAGTCTAAAAACCCAGCCTCATCAGTAGGTGGATAGTCTCGACCAATTCCAGCCAGTGTAACTAACCAACGATTCCCTTCCACGGCAGTCATGACACCACTACGAGTCCCAGGTGCTTTTGGCACGACCAATGCACCCAACCAATCACCCTGAAATGTTTCTGGAAGTTGATATGAGCGGGTAGCATAGCCTAAAAAGGAATTAATGATAGTTTCCTGGGGTGGTGTATAACCCATTGCCTCTAACCACTCAGGAGTGCGAGAGTTTCTGCCACTAGCATCTACGACCAAATCAGCAGTAAAATTTGTGTGTATCGGGGAGTTATCCTGCTTATCATCTGATTTTTGCCGTACTTGTACACCTGTTACCTGAGTTTTGTTGGTGTTAGACAGCAATTTAGTCGCAATTGCCCCCTGTACAAATACAATCCGGTCATTAGTAACTAAACGACGACGGATCATTAATTCTAGTAAATTTCGAGTTAAACTGTAGATTTTCAAATCAGAAGGACAGCGAGGTGTCCATCCTCCTAAACCAAACCATAAGTAATCATAACTAGTATTAACTGTGACTGCCCCAGATGCAGCTAATTCACTTTGAATACCTGGAAATAGCTGTTCGAGAATATGTAAACCCCGTTTAAGTAAGACGTGGGCATGATGAGCTTGAGGCACACCACGCCGTGGTTCTGGTTGCTCACTCAAATGATCCCGTTCAATAATTGTTACCCGCTCAAAGTATTTAGTCAGCACCTGTGCTGCTAGCATTCCCGCAATACTTCCTCCAATCACAACAGCATGGCGTTGCTTGGGTTGGGCAATAGTTGATTCCAGCATCTGATATTTACCCCTTTATCAGAGATTGTCACAAAAAGTTAGAATAAAGCAATGGTTTTACTATGATTTAGGACTTACCCAGGTGTGACATTAAAATATGTCTTGTAGAGTGCGTCAGATATCAAAAATCTGTTTATTGAGATATTTAAGCAGTCTGACGCACCCTACTAGTATGCCAGTTGCGTAATTCCTGTAATTTTTTGTAAAACATTAACAGAATCGGCGTAAATCTCCACCTATACGAATGTTAGGTGGGGATATAAGTCGGGCTGCGACGATTGTATCTCCGACCAATGCCGTAAGGCAACAGAGGAGATATATGAGGAGTAGCCAAATATTTCTTTGAAAAGATTACTGCAATGTGTATATAATAGTTCAGAATGCTGTCCTCCTCTGGGACGGGGGAGGCTAACGCCAATGGAGAGGATGTCAGACCAATTCGCGGACGCAAATCTAAGATGAGGCAATCTTCTGTGAAGTTGGAAGCTCCCACTATAGCCTCAGCTTAGTTGGAGTAGCTCACTAAATGCAGTGGATTTTAACCGCCAATGAAGAACCACCAGCGTGGTTTGTTGAATTAGTAAAACAGTACATACCCACATCAAGGGGATTATTTGCAGCCGAATTATTATGGCAACGGGGTATTAAAGATAAATCACAATTAGCAGCCTTTATTGATTATAAATCATATCAACCAGCTAGCCCTTTTGAGTTTGGGCAAGAAATGCACTTAGCAATGACACGCTTGCTACAGGCGCGTAATGCAAGTGAAAAAGTGGCTATTTGGGGTGATTTTGATGCTGATGGGATTACTTCTACATCTGTACTTTGGGATGGGTTGGGACAATTTTTTATTCAACATCAACAGTTAACTTATTATATTCCCAATAGATTAAAAGAATCCCACGGTTTGAATGTATCAGGAATTGATAATTTAGCTAAACAAGGTTGTAAATTAATTGTTACCTGCGACACTGGCAGCACTAATATTGATGAAATTATCTATGCTCGAAACTTAGGAATAGATGTCATAGTTACAGACCATCATACTTTACCCGCAGAACGTCCACCAGTTACAGCCATTATTAATCCCCGTTATTTACCACAGGAACATCCACTGTTTAATTTATCTGGGGTGGCGGTGGCTTATAAGTTAGTTGAAGCCCTTTATCAAACTTTACCGGATATTCCCCAAGACCAATTAGAAAATTTATTAGATTTAGTTGCAGTTGGTTTAATTGCTGATTTAGTCAAATTAAGTGGTGATTGTCGATATTTAGCACAGTTGGGGATTCAAAAACTACAAGCGGATTTAAAAGAACCATCGGCTATGCGTCGTAGGCCAGGGGTAGGCAGATTATTAGAATTGTGCCAGAAAAATGGCGATCGCCCCACAGATATTTCCTTTGGTTTAGGGCCACGCATCAATGCTGTTAGTCGTATTCAAGGTGATGCAAGTTTCTGTGTGGAATTGCTCACAAGTCGGGATGTAAAACGCTGCCATGAATTAGCAGAAGTCACGGAATTAGCTAATACTAGGCGCAAGTCTTTACAGAAAGATGTCCAAGCACAGGTAGCTCAAAAACTCTCACATTTAGACCTATCAACTACTAGTGTAATTGTTCTAGAAGATTCTCAATGGCCTGCCGGTGTTTTGGGTTTAGTCGCTGGACAAGTCGCCCAGGAAACAGGCCGTCCGACAATTTTACTGAGTACAGAAGGGACTGGGGAAGATGTTTCCCCATCCCTAGCACGGGGTTCTGCTCGTTCGGTGAACTCTGTAGATTTATATCAGTTGGTGAAAGACCAAGCTTATTTATTACATCGGTTTGGTGGACATCCTTTTGCGGCTGGGTTGAGTTTACCTGTAGAAAATATTCCTTTATTTCGGGATGCAATTAATCAGCAATTACGGCAATCTTTAGGTAGTATTAATCTCTCGCCGACGGTACAAGCAGATATAGTAGTGACGGTAGCAGATTTAGGTAAAGAACTGTTTTTAGAACTGAAACTATTAGAACCTTGTGGAATGGGCAATCCTGTTCCTAAATTATTTATTAAAAACTGCTGGTTTGATAATGCTTGGCATCGTAATCAGCAAGATTTTCAAGGGAAAAAAGTACAGTACATTAAAACTGATTTTGATCTCCGTGATGATTCTACTAAAAACCCATTTCCGGGGATTTGGTGGGGACATTATAAAGATGAATTGCCTGTGGGTAGATGTGATTGTATTGCGGAGTTAGATTACAACACTTATAAAAAACGCTATGAAATTCGATTAATTGCTGTTCGTCCCAGTGAAGATGCAGTACCTAGCACTTATCAATCAGCACGGATTCTCGATTGGCGAAACTTACCTCAAGACACGATAAATTCTCCCTCTACAAAGGTTTTGAGCATCGATAATTGTCCTACTAATTGGCATGATTTGCGTAATTGGTGGCGGCGTTCTTTATACAATAATCAACAATTAGCCTTAGCTTGGTCTAAACCCAATCATCAATCACCGCAGGAAATTTGGCTAACTTTGGTTGGTGTTGCTAAATATCTAAGTCGGACAAATCAATTAGTAACTCGTGTAAAACTTTTGGAGAAATTGGGAGTTAGCGATCGCGCTTTATTTTTAGGGATTCAGGCTTTAAAATATTGGGGGTTCACTGTCACACGGCAAGACCGTGATTTACACTTCAGTTGGGATGCTACTAGAGTCTTAGAAGCAAAGGGTGATGTTGCCTTAGCAGAGTTTTTGGCTGCTGTCAGTGAAGAACAATTTCAACAGCAGTATTTTGCAGAAGTTCCTTTGTCTACTATTTTGGTAATGGTTAATCAAATTTGATCATGTAGTGGCGTGGCAAGACTAAACTCACACCTTGTACCTGGGTTAAAAACCGGATTTCTTGCAAATTCCTCAGCTTAGAAACCTTAATTTTTCGTTCAGAAACCCGGTTTTTTAGGGCTTGTTGAGTAATTACGAATTACGAATTAATTGATGGATTTAGCAATTATCCCCAACTGCAACCCAGGGGGATAACTACCTTCTTGCTTAATGCGCTTAATTTCTGCATCACTAATTCGTAAGCCTAATTTGTCTACCAAAGTCTTTATAATATCTCCTCGGTCAATAACTCCCCCCACTGCACCGGCAGGTGTCAGGACAGTCACCCGCAGTAAGTTATCATTTTCTAGCTTGTTGATGACCTCAGCCATAGAAGTTGACTCAGCAACCGTGGGTATTTCCGTCAACGGATGAACAATACTATGCAGAGTTTGGGTTTCCCATTCACTGCGTTCTACTAAGCGCAAATCCTCAATAGCTACCATCCCCCGGTAACGTCCATCGGAGGCAGCAAAATAAACCTCTGGTGCAGTAGTTGCTAATAAATATGCGTCAGCAAAGGAACGTAAATTCTGGTCAGCATCAATAACTCGAAAATCACGAGTCATCACATCGGCGGCTGTTACCTTGAGCAAGGTTTCTTGTAATGTGGTCATGCGGTCGTAGGTGTTGGCATTACGCACAGCAAACCAACCTAACAACGCAATCCATAAACCAGTGATTAACTCTCTAGTGAAGAAATCTACCACAAAACCCAAGGCGATCGCAGCATAACCTAAAATTTGTCCGGCTCTGGCGGCTAAATGTACAGCTTGAAAGCGATTACCAGTAATTTTCCATAGTGCAGCTTTTAATACTTGACCACCATCTAAAGGTAGTCCCGGAATTAAGTTAAATAAGGCAACAACCAAGTTAATTCTCGCCAAATCACCCACCATCATACTGATTGGGTTAGTATCAGGTACAACATTACCCCCTAATTTCAGAAGCAAAAACAGTCCCATACTCACCAATGGCCCAGCAATAGCCACCTGAAAAGCTTTACCTGGGGTTTTTGATTCTTCCTCAATTGCGGCAATCCCACCAAACATAAATAAGGTAATAGAATTAACTTTAATCCCTTGCGATCGCGCTGCTAAACTATGTCCCAATTCGTGCATTAACACCGAAGCAAACAGCAGCAACGCCATAATTATTCCCACACTCCAAGCTGTTACAGTTCCCAGTTCTTGGTAAGCTACACCAAAATTTAGAGTTGCTAAACCTAAAATGACAAACCACAGAGGGTCTAAATATAGGGGAATACCAAATAAAGACCCGATTTTCCAATTTGTTTGCATGAAATTATCCTGAAACTCAATATTTTCAGCAGACGTAGTTACTAAAAATATAATAAAAAAATAATCCGCTTTGGTTAGCTGGGGACTGGGGACTGGGGACTGGGGACAAGGGACTGGACTGGGGACTGGGGACTGGGGACAAGGGAGACAAGGGAGACAAGGGAGACAAGGGAGGAATATTTACGCCAATGCCCAATGCCCAATGCCCAATGCCCAATGCCCAATGCCCAATGCCCCTAACTAAATCAAAAACGCTAAATTATACCCAAATTTGTCAATCCCAAAACGGCAGCCACGCCAATGATATGACCAAAACTCATAGCTGCTAAGAATGTCGCCACACTAGGATTATTAAATAACGAAGCGAAAGGTAAAGGCATTCTCGGGCCAACATGGGGATACCAAACTGACCAACCAGAAATTAACAGTACTAACAAACAACTGCCAATAATAATCGGTGTTCCGGCCCAATTCCAACTTGTACCAGTGTTAGGAACAGTCACTTGCACTACTAACAGTGTTAATGGAAACATAGTTCTTTCTCCAGCATGAGTAAAATTTCTTGAGCTATGAGTTAATAGCCCAGTTAATACTCCACTAACAGAAGTTGTCTAATCCTCTCTCAAGAGAAAGGTTCAACAATCACTCTTGAGTCGAGTTGGTAACTGAAAAATCAGTAGCACTCATTTCTCAAGTCTCATAGCTGGAGAAAGAACAGAAATTACTCTAGATACTTACAGACGACCAATATTAGTCAATCCTAAGACGATACCAATACCAATCACATGGCCAAAAGCCATTGCACCAAAAAATGCGGGAAAACTCAAGGGTAGTCCGGGAAATTTGGGGCCGACTTGCGGTTTCTCAATTCTCAGAGTTAGCAAAACAGCTATTGCACTACTAACACTGATAATAATAGCTACAGTTGGACTCCATTCAGGTGTGACTGGTACAGATGCAGCCGCAGCCAATAAATTTGGTGTCATCAAGCTCTTGTCTCCTAATAAATGTTTTCAGTACTGAGTGCTGTGTTAAAAAACTCAGCACTAGGCACTAAGTTTGGTCAAATTTAATGTAGACCTAGAAAATTATAGAGTTAGTTAGGACATCACCGAAATTCAGTTTTTCAGTTTGGTGTATTGAAAATTCCTATGCGTGTAAAAATTTGCGGTATCACCCAACCACAACAGTCACTAGCGATCGCTTCTTTAGGCGCAACTGCCCTAGGATTTATATGTGTACCTACCTCGCCCCGCTATGTTACCATCCCTCAAATCCAGGCGGCGGTGACAGACTTACCCCAAACCATTGACAAAATCGGTGTTTTCGCCAACGCCAGTTTGACCGAAATTATTCAAGTTGTTTCTAGTGCTGGTTTAACTGGTGTCCAGTTACACGCCGACGAATCCCCAGAATTTTGCGCTCAGTTGCAACAAGCTTTACCGCAAGTAGAAATTATTAAAGCCCTGAGAATCCGCAATGTTGAGCATTTAGAACAAGCTATGACTTACACTCAACACATAGACACTTTATTACTAGATGCCTATCACCCCCAACAATTAGGCGGTACAGGGCAAACTTTAGATTGGCAGATGTTACAACAATTTCGCCCGAGTTGTCCTTGGTTATTAGCAGGGGGACTGACACCAGACAATATTCTACAAGCCTTAAGTTTAGTCAATCCCGATGGCATTGATTTATCAAGTGGTGTAGAAATTAAACCCGGAAATAAAGATTTAGAGAAAGTTGCCTTACTGTTTCAGAGGTTAGGGCAGGGGGGCAGGGGGGCAGGGGGCAGGGGGCAGGGGGAGACAAGGTAGACAAGGTAGACAAGGGAAAGAATTTTAGATTTTAGATTTCGGATTTTAGATTGAAATCCAATCCAAAATTGAAAATCCAAAATCCAAAATTGAATTGCCCCATGCCCCATGCCCCATTCCCCATTCCCTAAAAGAATGCAGCTTGATGACGAATCAAGTTAAAAAATTCTTCACGGGTTTTTTGTTCTTCTTGGAATACGCCCACCATTGCGCTAGTCACAGTCCAAGAGCCGGGTTTTTGTACACCCCGCATCACCATGCACATATGGGTGGCTTCCATGACTACTGCTACTCCCTGGGGTTCTAAGATGGTTTGAATCGCTTCGGCAATTTGGCGAGTCAGTCTTTCTTGCACTTGTAAGCGACGGGAATACATCTCGACAATTCGGGCTAGTTTACTCAATCCCACTACTTTTTGGTTAGGGATGTAAGCAACGTGCGCTCTACCCATAAAGGGCAACATATGATGTTCACAAAGGCTAAAGAAGTTAATATCCCGGACTAATACCATCTCGTTATGTCCTTCATCAAAAACAGCACCATTGATGAGTTCTTCTAAAGATTGGTTATAGCCACTAGTTAAAAACTGCATGGCTTCTGCAACGCGCTTGGGTGTCTTTAATAAGCCTTCCCGTTCTGGATCTTCTCCAACGCCTACTAATATCGCTCTGACAGCATCCATCATTTGTTCCATGTTTTCTGGTGATGGTGGATGCAATTCTGGCTTTTGTCCGTTGTGGGTGTTGCGGTCTGGTCTGGTGTTGATGGCTTCTGCTAAGTCGGGAATTAGAGGCGATTGAGAACGATTAGAACCGTTGGAACTAGCAATAGTCATGATGTAATACTTGGTTATGGTGTTATGGTCGTTGATGAGACTGCTTGCATCAATACTTTGGTGTGGCTGACAAAATATATTTTCTAGGCTCATGCAAAGGCGCAGAGGCGCAAAGCAAGAACGCAGGAAGATACGTTTGAAAGTTATGTATTCAGATATTTGTGCAAGAGTTCTATTGATGATTAGTCATTAGTTATTGGTCATTTGCTATGGGTGCATAACAAATGAGCAGTAACACGCAACTAAATTTAGAGTGCGCCAGCACTGGGCATGAGAATTAATTCGTCTATGACTGCTTGTGGTGGTAATAAAGCGGTATGGACAATTGATTCAGCTACAATTTCTGGGGTCAGCATTTGGGAACGGTCAAAGTCAGCATGAACGGTTGGTGTATCCCATATTTCGGTGTTCACAGAACCAGGGCAAATTGTTGTGACGCGAATCCCGTGGGCGCGTTCTTCCTGTGCCAGTGTTTGAGATAGAGCCAGTAACCCAAATTTACTTACACAATAAGCACCCCAGTTAGGAAAGGTTTGTTTGGCGGCTATGGAGGCAACATTAATGATTGTGCCTTTCCCTCTCACCCGCATTCCAGGTAGGATTGCTTGAATACACTGCAATACGCTAGTCAGGTTCAAGTCAATTACTTGTTGCCAGTCTGCAAGAGGAGTGTCGCTTAAGGTGGCTGTGTACCCCATTCCTGCATTATTGACCAAAATATCTATATCTCCGAAATCAAGGGCGATCGCGGTCATTTTTTCTTTGACTTGCGATACTTCTGCCAGGTCTAAGGCGTAAGCTTTGGCTGTCACTCCATTGTGTCTTGTGGCTGCGGCTACAGCCTCCAACTTATCTAGAGAACGGCTCACTAAAGCCACGTCTATGCCTGCTTGTGTGAAAGCAAATGCCGTTGCTTTACCAATTCCACTACTTGCTCCAGTAATTAAAGCCCGTCGTTTCTGCTCCAAACTCATGCTGTCTCCCAATTTTTTGGCAGTTTTGCCAGCCCTGCTCATTCCATTATGAAAATCTTTTGCCGGAAATAGATTAAATTAATCTTAAATTCCGATGATTTTCCTTGAAAAATGCTACTATTGTTTGTTATTATTCGTTTCCTGACTAGGTATTTTTGACCATAAGACAAAGAATCATAGTCTAATGAATCAATCAGGTAATGTAATTAAAGCTAGTTGAGGAATAATCTGCAAACCTCTCGCTAGGAGTCGATGTGTGACATATATAAATGCCTATGGCTGCAATAGATTGTTAAAAATCATTAAGAGCCACAGGCAATTATAACACTGCAATTGTATCAATGAGCTATTTTCTAACGGTGATTAATGATTAACTTCAGTGAAAACGCCAATTTTGCGGAATTTTTCATAGCGCAGTTGCCGTCTTTCTGAGGCTGTTAAACTATTGAGTTGTTGGAGATTATCGAGTAATGCTTGCTTGAGGGTATTAGCAGCTTGCAGAGGTTCGGTGTGTGCGCCGCCAATGGGTTCAGGGAGAATTTGATCAATGATGCCCAAGTTTTTCAAGTCGTGGGAAACAATTTTTAAGGCGACGGCGGCTTGGGGAGCTTTGCTAGCGTCTTTCCATAAAATTGCGGCGCAGGCTTCGGGGGTAGCGACGGTGTAGACAGCGTGTTCAAACATTAACAGGCGATCGCCAACACCAATACCCAAAGCACCACCAGAACCACCTTCACCGATGACTGTGCAGATAATGGGTACATCTAAAGAAAACATCTCGCGCAGATTATAGGCGATCGCTTCCCCTGCACCTTGGCGTTCTGCTACCACCGTGGGCAAAGCTCCCGGTGTATCAATAAATGTCAAAATCGGCATACTAAACTTGTTGGCGTGTTCCATGAGGCGCATTGCTTTGCGATAACCGCCAGGGGTAGCCATGCCGAAATTACGAGCGATATTATCTTTAGTATCGCGTCCTTTTTGATGACCCAAAATCACTACAGGTTGTCCAGCTAAACGAGCTACACCACCAATTAAAGCCGGATCATCACTTCCAGAGCGATCGCCATGTAACTCCATCCATTCATCACTAATCGCCTGGATGTAATCTAAGGTACTAGGGCGGCGGGGGTGACGGGCAACTTGCAAGCGTTGTGCGGGAGATAAGGTACTAAAAATCTCCTCACGCAGTTGCATGGCGCGTGTTTCTAGTTTACGGATTTCTCCAGAAACATCAACGCCATTTTCCTCTGCTAGTTGCCGAATTTGGTCAATCCGGTTTGCTAATTCAGCTAAAGGCTTTTCAAAATCCAACAGTAAAGGTTTACGCTCAGTAGTAGCCATAAGTTAGGTATTGGGTATTGGGTATTAGGGCATGGGGCATGGGGCATCGGGCATTGGGCATCGGGCATGGGGCATCGGGCATTGGGCATGGGGGAATGGCACGCTTGTTAAGCGGAAACCTCGTCAGGGCAGGGTGTGCTTGGTGTGGGAGGTGTGGGATGGTGGAGAACAAATCTTTCCCCCCACACTTCCCTCTCTCCCCACACTCCCCCCTCCCTTGTCTCCCCCCGTCTCCCTGCTCCCCTGCACCCTGCCTCGCCTTTCCCCAGTCCCCAGTCCCCAATCCCCAGTCTTAAACCAGCAGTGGTCTAAACCCATGTTTAACTGAAGCTCGACCAATCTGCTCCATTTTGTCTACGGTAATCTGATTACGCCCCCAAGAAAAGTTCGTGTATAACTTCTCAAATTCCAGTAACATTGATTCAGCAAAACAAGCAAATAACTGTCGTGCTGGCACTTCCATATTGACGATTTTCATAATTTTCCAGTCAATATCCAAGGAATGCTCTACAATGCCACCATTTAATACATACACACCAGGATGCTGAATTTTCGTACCTAAATTTTTAGGATAGCCACCGTCAATCAATAGACAAGGTTGCTTCAAGGTAGTGGGGTCAATTTCTACGCCTTTGGGCATACTAGCCACCCAAACTACAATATCAGCTTGGGGTAACGCCTCATCCAAGCCCATAATTTTTCCGCGTCCTAGTTCGGCTTGCAATTCTTGCAGACGTTCTTGGTTACGGGCTATCAGCAAGAGTTCCTTCACATCGGTTTTAGCATCTAGCCACCGAGTGACTGCGCTACCAATATCACCTGTAGCCCCACATATAGCTACTGTGGCTTGGGAAAGGTCAATTCCTATTTGTTGGGATGCGGCTTCTACTTGACGGCAGATAATATAGGCTGTATGTGTGTTGCCCGTAGTAAATCTTTCAAACTCTAGCTTGATGTTACGGACTTGCCTAAACTGCTCCAAGTTGAAATTTTCAAAAATAATTGAAGAAAAACCACCCAAAGCTGTAATATCAATGCCATGCTTTTGAGCATGAGCCATTGCGTTCAGGATTTTGCGTGTTGCAGCTTTAATCCGGCGATTTGCTAGCATCTCCGGTAAGAAGCAAGACTCTACATACTTACCTTCAATAATCTCACCAGTAATACTGGTAACTTTAATATGATCCACAATTTGGGGTGGCGCGCTGCACCAAAAATCTAGCCCTTGATCGGCGTATTCTGGGTATCCCAATTCTTGAGCTACCGCCTGAGCGTGTTCTAAACTAGTCAGATGTCCAATTAGACCAAACATGTAGTGATATATTAGGCGTGTGCCTTGTCGAAAGCGTGGATTTGGTTGGTAAGAGAATATACCTAACTCTTAAATCAGTTATCAGTTATCAGTTATTCAGAGATTATGCTGGGGAATTTAAACCCAGGGATTTAAATGATAACTGTTCACCCAACACTGTTCACTGTTGAAAATACGATAAACAACTTCAGCAGCGAGTGCTGGATGCTCCCAGCACCCAGCCAGAATAACTCAGCACTATGTTAAACAGATGCTAATCCGTAGGCTGATAAACGCATGATATCTCTGGTTGTGAAACCAATATTGTTCAGGGCTTCTCCATACTGAATCATAAAATCTTCTACTAGGGCTTCTTTTTCCATCGCCAGAGTTGCGGCATCTGCTTCTACTTGATTGAGCATTTTCCAAACTATAGGTAGGTTTTGGCGGTTAGCTGCTTCTAATTCTTCCTTGGAGTCGGTGAAATGTTCTTTTAGCCAAACTTCACCAAAGTTGAGGTGACTATATTCATCTTGGACAACTCCCTCGGTGATTTTGCGGGCGAAATCATCGGCTACGGGGATGTAGATGTTGTATGCTGCGATCGCAAAACATTCGATGATCAAAGACTGAATTAACAAGCAAGTAACAACTTTACCTTCTGCGGCTGCTACTTGGAAATTGCCATGCAACCCAGCAAAGAACTCTTTGGCAAACTGCATATCTGGTTCTACCGCCAAATTACGTCCACAAGCTTGAAATCCTTTCTTGTGGCGACTTTCCATTTTTGAGAGGCGAATCAACTCGTCTTTATGTTCTGGCAGGAGTTCAGCTAGTGTGATGTAATTTTCATAAGCTTCTTGTTCACCTTCAATTACGATCGCATTAATGCGACTGTAAGCATCTTTATATTTTTCGCTCTTGAAGTCTATTTCTAAATCGGCTGCAACCTGCTGCATAGTATCTTTACTCCTGTAACTTGAATCATTTAATACCAGAATTTAATTTACCCCATGTCTTGAGGGTAATGTTCGCTGTTGTTTAATTTTACTTAACAAGTCACTATGTTATAGATTAGCTTTTGTAGGGTGTGATAACTCTACCAATTTAACCAATTCAATAGATCATGGTGAAAATTCTTGCTATTTGTTGGAGTAATTCCTGCAAAATAGGCGTTGGGCATTCGGCTAGCAGGAGATAATTCACCCTCCAAATTTTGGATTTTAGATTGTTTTTGGTACAAGTCCCACTCCCCAGTGGTGTAGAAATATCTAAAATCCCCAAGCCTCGAACCTTTAGGGTGAGAGTCAATCCAAAATCTCAAATCTAAAATCCAAAATTGATTGACTTAATTTCATATCTATACCCCTATACTCATGTCTAAATCAAACTGGAGTCTACAATCTGCCAATTTTTTGAGCCTAGCAGGACTAATACTCGGTGCAGTAATTGTTCTATCACCATTGTTGGTGGTTTTTCTCACATCCTTTGCACCTCCGGGAGCAAACATAGAACTTTTGCCCAAAAATAATTGGTCTTGGGCTAATTACCGCGATGCGTGGCAACGAGGTCAATTTTTATTGGCATTTGCTAATTCTACCTTGGTAGCGATCGCTGTGACGGCATTTCAGATTGTGACTTCGGCTTTGGCGGGTTATGCGTTGGCCAGATTAAAATTTCGCGGTAAACAAGCACTGTTGCTAGTAGTCTTAGCTACTCTGGTGATCCCATTTCAATTGCTGGTGATTCCCATCTTTTTGGTGTTGAAGTGGGGACACCTAATCAATACCTATGGGGCATTGATTTTACCAACGGCTGTCAACGGTTTTGGCATTTTTCTCTTACGTCAATATTTCCAGACAATTCCAGTAGAATTGGAAGAAGCTGCAACGATTGATGGCGCAAACAGATTACAAATTCTGTGGCGAGTCATGTTACCTTTAGCTCGTCCTGCCTTAGTCACGCTGTTTTTATTTACATTTATCGCTGAATGGAACGACTTATTTAAGCCACTCGTATTTACGACCCGGCCAGAGTTAAGAACGGTGCAGCTAGCTTTAGCCGAATTTCAGGAGCAGTTTACCAATAATTGGCCGTTAATGATGGCGGCGGTGACAATTGCTACTGTTCCTGTAATGGTGCTATTTCTCATAGGCCAGCGTCAGTTTATCAGAGGCATTGCTACAACAGGTATTAAAAGTTAGTTGATAACTGTTATTCGCTACTGCTAGGCTACTCAGCACTTTCGCCACAAAGCTCCAATAGCTAGAGTAGCCAATCTTTTTACGTAGACTTAGGCGGGCTGGGTGAATAATTAGCGATCGCTGTAATGTAAATTAAATGCACTAATAATACTAAAACCCAACCAGATGTTAACCAGGGCAACCACTCCCAAGATGCGGCTGTCAAGTTATGGAAGAACCATAGTCCAGAGTTGATTGTAGCCGTTACTGCTACATGAACCGCGAAATTCATGCGATCGTCTAATTTACGAAATTCAGGGTCATTGCGATCGGGTTTGCGAGGCCAACGAGGAGGCATAAATATTTATTACAATTTTTAACACACTTACTTATCTTAAGGTTTTTAGGGATTGAGTGTATATGTTAGCCAAATTACTATGAGATTGTTTGAAAAATTAAGACATCAACCAATTGGATGATTTGGGAACTGCCAAGCATCTCAAATGGTTCTGCTGGTTGATAGAGGGAGCTAACAAATTCCTCAGTGAAGATGTTAACAATCTCTAGTGGTGCTAAAAATGGCTAAAGCAAACCCAGTGCAAATCCAAAAACACCTCAAAGGTGTTGACTACCCTGCAAATAAACAAGAATTAATTCAACACGCTCAAAAGCAGGGGGCTGATCGGAATATACTTTCACTTCTGGAGAAATTACCAGAAAATGACGAATACGATACCCCAACGGACGTTAATAAAGCCATAGGCGAGATAGATTAGTGGGCAGGGGGCAGGGGGCAGGGGGGCAGGGGGCAGGGGAGCAGGGAGCAGGGGAGCAGGGGGAGACAAGGTAGACAAGGGAGATTTTTAACCCAATGCCCAATGCCCAATGCCCAATGCCCAATGCCCAATGCCCCAAAATTCCTGAATTTTGAATTTTGAATTTTGAATTTTGAATTTTTCTGCCCCATTCCCTATTCCTCAAAATAATCCCCTGATTTACCGCCAGTTTTACTAATTAAGCGAATTGCTTCAATTTGCATGGATTTTTCTAAGGCTTTAGCCATATCGTACAAAGTCAAAGCTGCAATCGAAACAGCCGTTAAAGCTTCCATTTCAACGCCGGTTTCAGCTTGAGTTTTGACTGTAGCCTGAATTTGATAGCCAGGTAGTTCAAGATCAGGTGTGATTTCGACGGCAACTTTTTGCAGGGGTAAGGGGTGACACAGAGGAATCAAATTAGATGTCTGTTTAGCCGCCATAATCCCAGCTATTCTAGCGGTAGCTAAAACATCCCCTTTAGGAGTGTTACCTGCTTGAATTGCCGCTAAAGTTGCTGGTAGCATCCGCACTTGGGCAGCAGCTACAGCTTCCCTGACGGTAGAAGCTTTCTCTGACACATCTACCATGTGAGCTTGTCCCTGGTGATCAAGATGAGTTAGGTTCGCAAAATTTTTTGGAAAATTGTCTTGCATTATTCCCGAAGAAAGTGTTACTATATATTTCTTGTAAGGGCGTGTAGCTCAGTGGACTAGAGCACGTGGCTACGGACCACGGTGTCGGGGGTTCGAATCCCTCCTCGCCCGTTTCATGAATAAAAAGGCAAAAGTCAGGTTTTGATATCTGGCTTTTGTCTTTTTTTATGGGGAATGGGGCATTGGGCATTGGGCATTGGGCATTGGGGTAAAATCTCCCTTGTCTTCCTTGTCTTCCTTGTCTTCCTTGTCTCCCCCTGCTCCCCTGCTCCCTGCTCCCCTGCCCCCTGCTTCCCGATGCCCTATTCCCTATTATTCAACGAATAGGCATCTTGACTACGGCCTAAAGCAAAAAGTAGAGATTGAGAGGGGTTTTTGCTGGATAGGGTGAGGAAGATAATGAGTCCTAGGAAGGTTAAGATAGCGGTGTAGCCATACATATTTTGATAGCCGAAGTTTTGGGCGATAAATCCGAGAATAGGAGCAGCGATCGCAATTCCCAAGTCGAAACCAGCGATACACAGCGATAAAATCCGTCCCCGTTCGTGGGGTAAAGAACGATCTACCATTAATGTTGTCATCATAGACATAACCGTTCCACCGCCACAGCCTTCAGCTAAGGCTGCCAAAATGAAGGCTGTGGTACTATTGGCTTGCCACAACATCAGACCAGCTAACGTATAAGTACTGAGACCAAAGGTAATAAATAAACCACGTCCAAGGCGATCGCTAGCTTTGCCTGTGAATAATCGGAAAATAAAACTAGCGATCGCTGCTATGGTAAAAAATAACCCAGCGTTAAAATCTACCCCAGTCGATTTGATAAACAATGATATAAATACGTGTACAGCACCGACAGAGATACCAACTACTAACATCACCAAAGCTGGCACTCTTACCCGTGGACTCAGCAAAATCTGCCAAAATTTCTGACTTTTACCTAAATTTTGCTGATATATCTGTGCCGGTGGACTAATGATTTGTACTGTCCCCACAAGCCCCATAAATGCTAAGGCCGCACAGAAGAGAAATAAGGTTGAGTAACTAGTTTGAGTTGCTAAATATTCCCCTATAGCTGGCCCTATTGCCATGCCTAAAGGTGTAGTTAAACTCATATAACTAATGATTTCGCCACGTACAGCCACAGGGGATAAATCTGATACTAATGCACTGTAGCCAGTGGTGAAAGCAGCAATGCTAATACCGTGAAAAATTCGCACCAAGATCAACATCGGAATTGATGTAAATCCTAAATAACCAAAGGGTGCTAAAAAAGCCACTGTTGTGCCAATTAATAACACCAACTTCCGACTATATTCATCTGCCCACTTTCCTAAGATGGGGCGAAAAAGCAGCAATCCAATGGCAAAACCACCCATGACAATGCCAATTTCTTGCTTGCTGTTGCCTATACTCTCCATGTAAACAGGTAGAGTAGGTAGAAACATCCCTGTACTAGACCAGAATAATAAACCTGCCGCAAATAGAATCAGCAGGTTACGTCTGAGGTTTGTGTCAAAAGTATGAAAAGCGTTCAAGGCAGGTGCAAATTAATGCTAGGTGTGTACCAGAATTAAGCAGTCAATTCAAAATTGAAAATTCCGAAGGTAAATACTCAATTCTGCATCATTATTGTTACGCTAGTTATCTTTTTTTGCCACAACTTCCCGCACACGATATATTGGCCTGCCTTGGGATTCGTGGTAAGTACGCATCATTAACTCTGCCAACAGTCCAAAGCTAAATAGTTGTACTCCTGTAACTAGCAGTAGTACCGCCAAAATGAGCAAAGGACGATTACCAATCATCTCACCCATTGCTAGTTTGAGAAAAGTCAAATAAATTCCTAAAACTATCCCTAAAAACATAGAAATTAGCCCTAATAAGCCAAAAACGTGCATGGGACGGGTAAGGAACTTCTTCATAAACAAAATGGTGAGCAAATCCATTAACACTCGGAAGGTTCTGGAGATGCCATACTTACTGCGTCCAAAACGCCGGGCATGATGGCGCACAGGCATTTCTGTAATTCTTGCCCCTTCGATGTAAGCTAGTGCAGGTAGAAAACGGTGAAGTTCACCATAGAGATTCATATCTGCCACCAGTTCCGCACGATAAGCTTTGAGGGAACAGCCATAATCATGAATATTAACGCTAGTAGTGCGACGAATTAGCCAATTCGCAATTTTAGAAGGTAAAAGGCGATTTAAAGCCCCATCTTGACGATTTTGCCGCCAACCACTGACTAAATCGTAACCTTCCTCTAACTTAGCTAACAACATCGGAATATCAGCTGGGTCATTTTGCAAATCAGCATCTAAAGTGACGATCGCTTTACCCATCGCATATTTAAATCCTGCTGCCATTGCTGCCGTTTGTCCATAATTGCGCCGCAGAATCACCGCCTTTAAATCAGGGCGAATTTGTGCCTGTTCCTTGAGAAATTTCGCCGAACCATCACTAGAACCATCATCAACACAGATGATTTCATAGCTTAACTCACTAGCACTAAGAGTAGATGCGATCGCCTCCAACAATAAAGGCAAACTCTCCACCTCATCCCGCACTGGTACAACCACCGATACATCTGGAAGAACAGCAGAAATCAAACCATTCTCCTCATTTAATAATCCTGGAATCAATGCACTCCTCATAAGCAATTCAAAATTCAAAATTAAAAATTGGGCATGGGGCATTGGGCATTGGGCATGGGGAATTGGGCATAGGCGTAAATATTCCTCCCTTATCTTCCTTGTCTTCCTTGTCTTCCTTGTCTTCCTTGCCCCCTGCCCCCTGCTCCCTTGCTCCCTGCTCCCCTACCCCCTTGTCTACCTTGTCTACCTTGTCTCCCCTACACCCCTACACCCTTACACCCCTACTCTCATAACTTCTCACCACCCTGCCAGCCCCTCGTAACTGCTGATAGTATGACTGACTGACGACATCTCCCTGTTCCGAGAGGATGTCAATGCCTATACCATTGCGTCCTTGTTCTTTGCCGGAACTATGGATGTAATGACCATTTCCTAAATACAAGCCTACATGGGTGGCTTTTATTGGTGTGCCGAAAAATACTAAATCTCCTGGGGCTAATTCAGTAATATTAATGGTTTGGGTGAAAGCTTCTTGTTGATAGGCATCTCTGGGCAACCAAATGCCCACGGCAGCAAAGGCGGACTGCATTAATCCTGAACAATCATAATTTGGCCCCACTGTGCCACCCCAGAGATAATAATTAGGCTGCTGCATGGCTGTTTGGGTAAAAGCAATCACTTTTGGTAGCAGTTGTTGAATTTCCGCCTCGGAAAGTGACTGAGCCTGATAAAGTACAGTAGCAGGTTGTATTAAACTAACATCACTAAAAGATACCCACCCTGGATAGTCGTCCTCACATAAATACACCTCAACTGCTGTACCTTGCTGATTTGATGTTACCCGTAAATGTCGCCCAACTGCGGCCTGAGTTGCTAGGCGGGTGCATTCAGGAGAATCATATAAGTTCAAATCGGCTAGACATTCACACTCATTTGAGGTCAAGTTGAGGATTTGAGATTCTATATTAGAGAGCATTCTGCAATGGTTTTTTTTAGCAAAGATGAACAATTAGAAAATCTGGGTAATGGCATTTTAGAGGCTACTTGGACAGCATTTCCGACCTTAGCCCGTGATCAAATAGCGTTGACTTGGATTGTTTATGATCCGCCTGTGCCAGTTAATACTGGTGGGGCTTTAACTCCTGACGCTTTTTGGCATCATCCTGTACGTGGTTTTAATTATCGTGGTGGAGAACGAATTTATCCGGCGAGTGTAGTTAAGCTGTTTTATTTGGTAGCAGCCAATGAGTGGCTAGAAAAAGGCATGACTCAACCCTCAAAAGAATTAGAGAGGGCTTTGCGCGATATGATTGTTGATTCTAGCAATGATGCTACCAGTTTAGTTGTCGATATTTTGACGGGGACGACATCAGGCCCGGAATTACCACCAGACCCTTTTGAAACCTGGAAACAGCAACGTAATTTTGTTAACCGCTATTTCCAATCTTTGGGATGGGAGGAGATAGACAGTATTAACGTTTGTCAAAAAACTTGGGGTGATGGCCCTTATGGAAGGGAGAGGGCATTTTATGGCGAGATGTTTGAAAATCGCAATATGTTAACGACAAATGCGATCGCCCGTTTATTACATAGTATTGTGGGAGGGGTGGCTGTTTCTAGTGAGCGATCGCAAAATATGATGGCTTTACTCAAACGCAGCCTTAACCCAGATGATTTACCCAAAAATGTTGAAGAAGACCAAATAACAGGTTTTCTTGGTGGTGGACTCCCCCCAAATAGTCAAATCTGGTCAAAAGCTGGCTGGACAAGTCAAGTACGTCATGATGCAGCCTATATTGAGTTACCAGATCAACGTCCCTTCTTATTGGTAGTGTTTACTGAAGGCAAAGACCACGCCCAAAATCGCCAGATTCTACCTTTTATATCACGGTTGGTAGGGGAGGCGATCGCTTCTCTGTAAGGGAGGGTGTAGGGGGCAGGGAGCAGGAGGGGAGGGCAGGCAGGGGGCAGGGGAGCAGGGAGACAAGGTAGACAAGGAAGTACAGAAGATTTTACCCCAATGCCCAATGCCCAATGCCCAAAATTCTTTAATTTTGAATTTTGAATTTTGAATTTTGAATTGACTAGCTCAATGCCCAATTTCTAGAAAATTTAAGTAAACTTTATCCTCAGTCAAAATGAGGATAATTTATTTGTTCTTTTTGACCCATCTAATGATCTAGTATTGGGTTTAAATAACAAAAATATAGTCAGAAATAGTCAGACATTAACATCTATGGTATGATTCAGCACATGAAATTATCTGACTAGACCAAATCACCCATGAATCAGTTATCAGACCATGTGGAGTCAGAATGCGATTAGTAGAGCGACATATAATCAAGCAGAATCATCAATGGTTCAAAAAGATTGATCAAATGTCATTCTTATCAAAGAACCTGTTCAACAGTGCTGTTTATCTATGTCGTCAGGCTTTCTTTCAAAATCAACCCATCCCAACATGGAATCAAATATATCACTCACTGAAAACGAGTGATGACTATCAAGCATTACCGAGTAAAGTTGCTCAATTGGTATTTAGACAAGTTGAGAAAAGCTTTAAATCTTACAAATCAGCTAAAGAAGAATACCAAATCAATCCAGAAAAGTTTTTAGGCAAACCCAAGTTACCTAAATATAAACATAAACTGCATGGCAGAAATATATTAACTTTTAATCATCAGGCTATTTCCCAAAAATCCTTAAAAAAAGGGTTAATCGCCCTTTCAGGATTAGCAATAGCTGTCAAAACCCAACTGAGACAAATTGCAGAAGTTAGAATCATTCCGAAAAATAATGTCTACATCATTGAGGCAGTGTATGAAAGAGAAGTTACCTCCCTAGAAAGCAATAGCAAGAATAGAATAGCAGCAATTGATATAGGTTTAAATAACTTAGCAACCGTTAGTAGTAACTG
This sequence comes from Aliinostoc maniaoense, assembly GCF_058172895.1. NCBI lineage: Bacteria > Bacillati > Cyanobacteriota > Cyanophyceae > Nostocales > Nodulariaceae > Aliinostoc > Aliinostoc maniaoense. The sequence continues at coordinate 5,315,588 of NZ_CP187952.1, forward strand.
TTCAGACTTTAAACCTTTTATCGTCTGTGGTAAAGCCATTAAATCATGTAATCAATTTTACAACAAAGTTAAAGCTAGTCTCCAATCTCAGTTACCTAACAATCAAAGGACTTCTAGAAAAATAGAAGCATTAACACTGAAACGTAATAACAAAGTGGATTATTACCTCCACACAGCTAGTAGATTGATTATTAATCAGCTAGTTAGGCAAAAAATCACACATTTGATAATCGGTAAAAATGAGAATTGGAAACAGAAAATTAACTTGGGAAATAAAAACAACCAAAACTTTACTCAGATTCCTCATGCTAGATTGATTCAGCAGCTAGAATATAAAGCTAAATTGGCTGGAATTAAGGTACAAATTACAGAAGAGAGTTACACATCAAAGTGTAGTTTCCTGGATTTTGAACCCATCAAGAAGCATGAACAATATTTAGGGAAAAGAGTTAAGAGAGGTTTATTTAAGTCTCACTGTGGTAAAACATACTCAGCCGACTTAAACGGTTCTCTGAACATCTTAAGAAAAGTAGTTGGGGACTCTATCTTTGATAGAAACTCAATAGAGAGGCTTGTAGTTAGTCCTGTAAGGTGTAAACCTTACCAAGCTAGAAATATTTGACTATATTTTTAGTAACTATTTACGTCCATGTCAGGATGTGGGAAGGGATTTTCAGGTGGTAAAGTTTGAATATTGCCCCAAAAACCAAAATTTTGGGAAATTAATTCCAGACTAATCATTTATTTGTTCTGGCGACATTTTGTTAGGAGTGAATGTGAATAATATTTTTGTGCGTAAAGGTTTTTATTGCTTGTCTAGTTTAGCTGCTGTAGCTGTTGTAGGTACTAGTGTATCTGTTAATGCTCAAACAGTACCTGTTGTTGAGTCTGCTACCCCATCGAATGCTGAAGTAGAAACTGAACAGCAAAACGTCTCTTTCTCTGATGTGACAAATGTTAACGCCGCTTCTGATGCGGTTAATACCCCCGTTACACCCATCCCTGGGACAGTGGCAACCACATCAGCAACTCTAGTTTCCCCACCATCTGCACAACCAGCTACTCTACCAGCTAGTAACACCGTAGCCCAATCAGATATTAATGTTGGTAGACGGACTCGTGGCGGTAGTAGCTATATCGGGGTTGCTGGTAATATTGGTATTAGTGGTAATGATTCATCCTTGGGCGATGGTAATTTTGCAGCTGTCAGCAAGATTGGACTAACAAACGCAATTTCCATCAGACCTTCAGCCATATTCGGTGATAGCACTACGATTTTGATTCCTGTCACCTACGATTTTTCTTTTAGACAAGCAGATCCTTTTGATGAACCCCTAGCAATTGCTCCCTACGTGGGTGTGGGTGCAGCTATTAAAACCGGTGATGGTTCCCAAACTGCCGTTTTAGTATCTGGTGGTGTTGATGTGCCTATCAATGCTCAATTTACCGCCACTGCTGCTATCAATGCTGGATTTTTTGATGACACAGATATCGGCTTGTTAGTGGGTGTTGGGTACAATTTCTCTGGGTTCTAACTTTAGTGAGTAATGAGTAATGAGTAATGAGTAATGAGTAATGAGTATCTTACTCAGCAATCTTTTTTTACCTGACTCATTATTGAGTGCTGAGTAAACTAAAAATCACTCAGCACTCATCACTATTTATTGCTTGGGAGTAACTTTATCAATCACTGTTAGTTTGCCATCGTCTTGTACTGTCCAGACATCGTAAACACCAACGACATCGCCGTTAGCATCAATATCTACATTGCCGCTAGCACCTTGATAATTAATATCTTGACCTTCTTTGAGTAATTTCAAACCTTCACAAACGTCAGTGACTTCTACACCTGGTGCGTTAGAAACTTCTTTGATTTTACCTGCTACACCAACACCTGTGTTATCTTTAGCGGCTTGTGCTGCCAATACTAATAAGGCGGCTGCATCCCACGCTTGAGGCGCAAATTCTCCTGGTGAACCACCTTTTTTAGATTGCCAAAGTTTTGTGAAAGCTTCCAAGGCTTTACCATCAGAACCAGGAACAGTCCCAATAACTCCAGAGACTATATACTTACCATCTGGGGCTTTACCTACTTGGGCGGGAAATTCATCTGATTTCATGCCGTCTGTGAGCATGATTTGTACGCCTTTGGTTAAACCTTGCTGATAAGCTGATTTTAATAATAAGCTGCCTGTCTCTACATAAAAAACGCCTAAGACAGCATCAGGTTTACCTGCAAAAGCCGCAGTGGCTTCGGTTTCAAAGGTTGTGGCTTTGGGGTCGTAGCGGACAGGATTATTTTTGTTAACTACAGTCCCGCCCAATTTTTCAAAGGCTTGGACAAAGGCTTTTTCAAAACCTACTCCGTAGTCATTGTTAATTACTACGGTAGAAACTCGCTTATAGCCTCTTTTGATGGCGAGTTCGGCTAGGGCTGGGCCTTGGTAGCTATCGGGGGGAACTGTGCGCGCCCAAAAGCCATTAAAATCACCCTTCTGTGCCTTTTCGGTAAATACGGGGCTGGTGCTACCAGGGGAAACAAGCATGACTTTATTTTGGGCTGCAATGGATACTGCGGCCGTAGATACGCTACTAGCAAACGAACCGACTACGCCAGCAACTTTATCGACGGTTGCTAGTTTAGTCATCCCGGCTGCACCTGCTTTGGGGTCTGTTTGGTCGTCTACCGCTACCAGAGTTACTGGTTGACCATTCACACCACCACAGGCGTTAACTGTATCTACTAGTAAAGGAACAGCTGCGGCCATTTGTTGACCAATAGATGCTAAATCCCCTGTGGTTGGCAGTAAAGAGCCGATTTTCAACCCTGTGCCACTGCTGGTGGTTGTATTCGCTGCTGGGCTGGCTGTACCGTTGTTAGTGCCAGCATCAGTAGTATTGGTGGTTGTACAAGCTGCCATCAAAAACCCTGTGGCTAGGGTTGTTAAACTTAAGGCTAGGGCAGCACTGATTTTGGTCATAATGACTTTCACTCCTCAATTCTGTAGGAGCTTGAAAGTAAGATGGAAACTAGAGGCTTTTACTTAGTCCAATCTTATATCAAGTCTCCAAAGGTTAAATGATAACATCTACCTTCGGATATAAAAGCAATTACTATTGACATTCTTACTTTGTTACAAGAGGCAAGAACCTCTGTAATTCTCTCTCTGAAAACGGAGAGGGAGGGATTCGAACCCTCGGATGGGTCTTACGAGTCCATCAACAGATTAGCAATCTGCCGCTTTCGACCACTCAGCCACCTCTCCACGGTCACGAAATATAATGTTAGCAGTTGTTTTTGGAATAGTCAATAGTCAATTAGTCATTACTGTGGACTATGGACTATTGACTGATTTTATAAAACTTGCGATCGCATCCAAGCTATGGGTAGGGTGCATAACTTTTGCAATTGCGGGACATAGGCACGTTGGTTAAAGACGTTGTAATCGTTGCGTTCGATGACATCTAGTATTTGCCCGTAGAGCATGGAGGCTGCCCACACAGGCCACCGTGCGTCTGGGGCTAGATGGGTGATGCCCTGTTCAGCTTTGGTGTAGAACTGTCGCGCCCGCTCGATTTGAAAGCGCATTAACGCCCGCCAACGGTCATCAACTACACCATTAAAGAAATCTTGTTCGGTGTAGTTGAACTTTGCTAGGTCTTCGAGGGGCAGATAAATCCGTCCTCGCCTAGCGTCTTCGCCCACATCCCGCAAAATGTTTGTGAGTTGGTTGGCAATTCCCAAAGCGATCGCTTCTTCTGTGGGAATATATGGTGGTTTACGCTGATGCCACGGGGCTGTGTTAGCGGTGTTGTCTACTTCCATGACGGCAGTTGACATCAAACCGACTGTACCAGCGACGCGGTAACAGTAGAGGTATAATTCCTCAAAGGTTTCATAACGACTACGGTATAAATCCATACGCTGACCCGCAATCATGTCCCGAAAGGGCTGAATGTCGAGGTCAAAGCGTTGCAGGGTATCTACTAAAGCAACATCATAGTTTTCTACGGGATTACCCGCAAAAATTGATTCTAGATGTTGCTCCCATAGGTCTAGGGTTTCTGGTGTAGTAATGGCAGCACCGGGGCCATCTACTAGTTCATCGGTACGGCGACACCAAGCATAAATTGCCCAGATAGCTTGACGTTTTGCCGGACTCATCAGCAATGTACCCAAGTAGAAGGTTTTGGCATACTTGGCTGTGAGATGCCGACAAATTTTATAGGACTCGTCTACAGAGACCAGCGTTTTCATGCGCGGGGGGGAATCAGGCAGTTGCAGCATTCGTTGCAGGCGGTCGGGTTAGCGTTTGCAGGTTAGAGGCATTGTCTACTGGCAGTGATTCGCAGATCGCCTGCGCTGTTAGCTTACCAGAAAGTACAGCTCCTTCCATACTGCCTAAGTAGCGTTGCATGGTGTAACTCCCTGCTAAAAAGAAGTTAGCGATCGGAGTTTTTTGGGAGGGACGGTACTGTTGACGACCGGGGGTCGCTTTGTAAACTGAACGCGGCGTTTTCACTACATGGTATTTCAGCAATTTAGCTGGATTTTCTCCCCCAAAATCATCGGGGAAGAGTTTTTCTAGTTCTGCAATTGTGGCAGCAACTATTTCCTCATCGGATTTGCTAATCCAATCTTTAGCCGGTGCTAGAACTAATTCCAGCATGGAGCGATCGGGATTGGCATATTCACGACAAGTGTTACTCATATCAGCATAAACGCTGAGGAGGGGCGATCGTGAAAATAATAATTGATCAATATCTGTTAATTTCCGATCAAACCATAAGTGCAGGTTAATAACAGGCACTCCTTCTAAACCTTCTAGCTTCTGGAAATATGCCATCTCCTGCCAAGGTTTAGGTAATAAGACTTTGGCAACATCGACTGATGTGGCGAAAACATAACAGTCGGCGGTTTCAATGTAATCATCTGCACCATTCAAGCCTCGGATGACAAAGTGCTTGACACTACCATCATCATTGAGGACGATTTCTTTGATTGGTGCATTCAGACGGACTTCACCACCACCTGCTGTAATGTGATCTACGATGGGAGCGCATAACCTTTCTGTCGGTGAACCATCTAGGAAGGCTATTTTCGAGCCGTATCGTTCTTGTAGAAAGCGGTTAAGTGCAGTTAGCAATATTGTGGCAGAAACTTCTTCAGGATTGATAAAAGTAAGTGCTTTCGATGCGGCGATAAACACATCGGTTGAGACTCGCTCGTCAATTCCTTGTCTTTCTAACCATTCTTTGAAACTGTACTTGTCCATCTCCTCTACATACTTTTGACCCCGCACGACGGCTGGAGTTAAGCCAACGGCGAAGCGCAATTTTTGTCCCCATGTCAACATATCGTTGTTACGGAGAATGGACGCAATGACGTTGAAAGGAGCAGGAATATCAGGAACATCAAAGCGGGAGTATGTTCCCGGCTTATCCGGTTGATTAAAAATCAGTGTATGTTCTTTCCATTGGAGTCGGTCTTCAATACCTAACTCCTTAAGTAACTGGAGCATATTGGGGTATGCACCGAAGAAGGCGTGTAATCCAGTTTCATACCAGTCGCCGTCTGAGTCTTTCCACGCCGCGACAAGACCACCCAATACGTCCCGGCTTTCCAAGACAATGGGAGTGTGACCTGCGTCTGTGAGATATTTCGCGCAGGAAAGTCCTGCTAAACCAGCACCCGCGATCGCTACTCGCATTTAAACCTACTGTTTTTCAATATTTCTTAATTGTTTTGTCGTTCTCATTATACGTTGCAATCTGTTACATTTGGCAGAAAAAAGGGATTGGGGATTGGGAATTGGGCATGGGGAATTGGGCATGGGGCATTGGGAATTGGGCATTGGCGTAAATATTTCTCCCTTGTCTCCCCGAAGTTCTGATCGGAGGAAACCTCCGCTCAGACTTCTCTCCTTGTCTCCCTTGTCTCCCCCTACACCCCTGCACCCCTACACCCCTACACCCCTGCACCCCTACACCCCTACACCCCTATTTTTCTGAGGAGGGTGTACCATAGGTGCTGAAATGGTTGCAGGTAACTGATTATGTCGGCTTCCCAACGGCTAGCAAGTTTTGGACATCACCTGATTCTCGGTGTTTCTGGTACTACTTTAAGTGATGAAGATAAGCGCGCTCTCGGTGAATTAAAACCGGTAGGGGTGATATTCTTTGCGAAAAATTTCCTAGATGGTGTTCCTTATGAGGTGTGGTTGCAAAGTTTTCGAGAGTTGCACCAGCAAATTAGGGAATATACGGAACGTGATTTGATGTTTTTTACTTTAGATCATGAAGGTGGACGGGTTGTGCGGACACCTTTACCAATCACCAGATTTCCCCATGCGGTGTTGTTGCGATCGCATTCTCAAGAAGTAGCCAAAGCTACAGGTATAGAATTAAAATCCTTGGGCATTAATTTATCTTGGTCTCCTGTCGCGGATATTTATTCTAATCCCCAAAATCCGATTATTGGATTTCGCGCCTTTAGTAACACTCCCGCAACTACGGCGGAAGCTGTCTGTGAATATTATCAGGGACTCAAAGCATCGGGAATTGTCGGTTCTGCCAAGCATTTTCCGGGACATGGCGACACTAGTAAAGATTCCCATTTAGAATTACCAGTTCTTAATCTCACTGTTGAAGATTTACGCCAACGGGAATTGATACCCTTTCAAGCTTTGATTGAGGCGCAAATCCCGATTATGATGACGGCGCACATTCTCTTTCCCCAAATCGACCCTGATTGGCCTGCGACTCTCTCAGCAGCTATTCTCAAAAATATCCTGCGGGAAGAATTGGGATTTGGAGATGTGGTTGTATCTGATGACTTAGATATGAAAGCTGTATCTGATATGTTTATGCAACAGGGAACAGTGGCGCGTGCATTTAATGCGGGATGCGATTTATTTATTGTTTCACGCAATATTCATTCATCATCGATGGAACGCACTTATCAAATTGCTGCTGATTTTGCTGAAGCTTTAAATCAAGGTAGTTTGGCTGAATCTGTAGTGGTAGCGGCTAGAAATAGAATTGAAAAGTTATTAGCAAGTACACCACAGTATGATGTAGAGATGCTAGATAAAAAGATATTCTTACAACACGCAGAATTAGCGATCGCCTGTACTTTTAATTAATATAAGAATACAGTTCAGTAAAAATAAATATATTACCTATCTGAACTGTATTTAAATCTAATAAGCATCAACAGTTAACGAAACTGATTGAAAAACTAATGAGTAAATGAGTAATGAATAATGAGTAAGAAATTTACTTATTACTTATTACTGATTACTCATGGTGTACATCACTTACTTCAAAAGTGCTGTATCTAGTCTTCCCATCCTTGATATTGAGCCATCAATGCTTCTTTGTCTGTGATTTGATTAGTACCTGGGGGGCTGAGATAAGCAATACCCAAGGCTTGTAGATATCTCTGCTGATTAAAGTTAGCTTGCTGACCTTGCTGATTTTGTTCAGATTGACCACCATTCAGATTAGCAGACTCTTCAGCAGTGATTTCAGTCAATAAATCCTGAATATTTCGATTTTTGAGTTGTATCATTGGTCTTTTTATCCTCACACGAAAAATATTATTTGAGGAAAATATTTCCTCAAATTAGCGTTAGCTGAAAACAAATTAATGCAGACTCAACTACGCGCTTAATGAAATAGTAGATTTGATATTTTTTTGTTACCTCCGCATCAAAAAAATAGTTTGAGGTACTCATTGATATATTTCGAGTTATTGACAATTAAGTTATGATTTGATGACATTGCTGACGTAGGAATAATGTCTTCAGAAACATGACTTTTGATTTTTCTCAATAAGCTCGCTGAAAAGACAATATTGCAAATCAATTGTCACTCAATCAGTAAGAAGGTTCTCTGGCAATGGTTTTGAAAATTAGGTTCAATGAGAAGGAGTTATTGAGTTAAGTAATTAAAGCCAAAAGTAATGTTATTTGATTTACAAGTCTCTCATTTTTGTAATATTTTTTAATATTAATTTGACGAAAAGGAAGAATTAAAGTCTTAACTACAAACTTGAATTATTCAAGGTCAGAGTAGTTATCTGTGAGATAGGGGCGATCGCAATCATATTGACCTTTGATATTTTGGTTGTAAAATCTACCTATTGAGTCAGCTGATTGTAAATCTTGCCAAGTTTCTGGTTCTACGCCTGAATATTGGTAGATTGCACCATTTTGAAACTCAAGTTGTAATACTTGTTCTTCACTACAGTAGCCAACAGCATTGGCCATTGATGAGCTAACTGGTAACATGGCGATGGGTTCGGATGCAGAAGGTAAAGCCGTTTCTGCAACAATATCACTCAGTTCTTGCAATCCTTCAAAAGCTTCAATTGGTGCAGGAATCTCTAGAAACTCCAATTCATCGCCTCTATCAAGCAATAACTGTAAATATCCGTCAGTATGAGCGATCGCAATTAAGCTACTCAAGTCTACTTTAGCTAGCTTCATCAATTTTACCAAGCTTTATAGTACTTATGTACCATAAATTCATGGACTTGTCAATTGCTGTAGACTTTAGACACGTCAGGATAATTACTGTGATCACTGCAATGGTAAGATTTTCCATATCAAACTGATAGGAAAAGAGCGTGTCGATCACAGAAAATAAAATAATAGTAGATTCTTTAGAATGGTTTTATCGGGAAGCTACACCAATTGGAGAAAGTGACTTATTACCTGTAGTTTTACTGCATGGAATCCCATCACAAAGTTATAGTTGGCGAAATATTATACCAGCTTTAGCCAACCAAGGAACAAGAGCGATCGCACCAGATTGGATTGGTTCTGGATTTTCTGCGAAACCGGAAAAATATGAGTTTCCCTACACTCCCGATGCTTATATTAAAGCATTATCAGGGTTAATTGCAGCCTTAGAATTAGAGCGTTTTTCTTTAGTTGTGCAAGGTTTCTTAGGTTCTGTTGGCCTGCAATATGCTTTAAGAAATCCTGAAAAAATTGCTAACATTGCCATTTTAAATACACCCATTTCTTCGGATGCCAAATTACCTTGGAAATTACAACAAATGGGTTGGCCTTTTGTCGGTGATATGATGACACAAGACCCCCTATTAATTGACCGCACTTTAGAAGGTGGTAGTCGTTATCGCATCGAAGACAAAGATTTAGATATTTATCGCCAACCATATTTGAAAACTTCCGCCGTTGGACGTGCATTATTAGCGACAATTCGCAATTTGCAACTACCAGCAGCCATGACAGAAATTACATCAGGCTTTCAACAATGGCAACAACCAATTTTAATTCAATGGGGAATGATTGATCCTTGGTTGCCCATAGATGTAGCAGAAACTTTTGCCAAGTCTGTACCGGACGCAGAAGTAATTAAACTCAACAACGTCGGACACTATCCCCAAGAACACTATCACGAAACAATTCTACAAGACCTATTACCCTTTGTGCGTCGCAGTAAGTAATGAGTAATGAGTAATGAGTAATGAGTAATGAGTAATGAGTAGTGAGTGGGCATTGTATTTTTCTCCCCCTGCTCCCCCTGCTCCCTGCTCCCTCTGCCCCCTGCCTAGAACTACTCCCCAGTCACCTCCTTCTCCGGTACAGGATCATAACCACCGGGGTGGAAGGGATGACAACGCAAAATCCGCCTGGTAGCCATCCAACCGCCGCGAAATATGCCAAATCTTTCTATGGCTTCGATAGCATACATGGAACAAGTTGGCTGAAAGCGACAAGTGGGAGGAAATAGGGGAGAGATAAATATTCTGTAGCCTTGAATTAACCAAATAAATAATTGCTTCATTACTGTCGCCCAAATCTTATAAATTGGTAACAAGGATAAAATGTTTTCTATCTTGTAGGAGCTTTGTTAAATCAATTTCCTGATTTCATCTTAACCCCACCTGTATGGCTGCAAATTACTATTGTTGCAGCTTGGGTATTTTTTATTTTAGCGATCGCTGGTTTAGTAAGTCGCTTTGCTACCAGTGATCCCGAAATCATCCGTAAAATAGTTCATATTGGTGCTGGTCATGTTATTTTAATCGCTTGGTGGTTAAATATTCCTGCCAGCATCGGCATTGGTGCTTCAGTTATAGCCAGTGTTGTGACTCTGTTATCCTACATTTTTCCAATTCTTCCTGGTATCAATAGCGTAGGAAGACAAAGCCTAGGGACATTTTTTTATGCGGCTAGTGTAGGGGTTTTAGTCGGTTGGTTCTGGTATGTAAATCAACCCCAGTATGCAGCAATTGGCATGATGATTATGTGTTGGGGTGATGGACTCGCAGCGTTAGTTGGTCAACGCTTTGGTACACACAAGTATAAAGTTTTAGGAGCGCAAAAAAGCTGGGAAGGCTCTTTAACTATGGCTGTGCTGAGTTATATCGTCTGTAGCCTAATTTTATTGGGTGTATTCGGCAATATTTGGCAAACTTGGACAGTATCGCTAGCAGTTGCATTAGTCGCCACCAGCTTAGAAGCTTTTTCATTTTTAGGTGTTGACAATTTGACCGTTCCTATAGGTAGTGCAGCGTTAGCATTTATGTTAATGCAGTTATGGGGAATTTAGGGGGCAGGGGGCAGGGGGCAGGGGAAGGAGGCAGGGGGCAGGGAGCAGGGGTCAGGGAGCAGGGAGCAGGGGGAGACAAGGTAGACAAGGGAGACAAGGGAGAATTTCTTTCCTCTCCACCCCTACACTAGGCTGTTGACTTTGTTGAAATTTGGGCGGTTTTTAGTAATTTTGTACGCGATGTTTAATTTGTGCCTCAAAGCCTTCTCAAAACACAGTTTCAGCCATCGTAACTACGCACATTTTTTGCATGGACAAAATCCCAAAAAAGGTACAGAGTCAACAGCCTACCCCTACACCCCTACACCCCTACACCCCTACACCCCTACACCTGTCAGGGACAAGGAAGGTGTTGACTCTAATCAACTGTCAACTATCTCAATGAAGAAAATTTAATCTAGGGGCTGAAGTGCTTGTGGTAGAAAGATTTGTGGATATTAGCAATTAAGTCAGTCTGTTGAGGCGTGTTTAGAATGAATATAGTTAGCAGCTGATTCTACACACAGAGCTACAGAGGAACGCAATGCTAATTTTTGAGGAACACTTTCAAGATAATCGTTGTAGCTGGGTAACACGGGATAGCTCAGAGTGCAGCCTTTACATGGAAGTGGGTCACTATGTATTTGACCACAAACGTGCAGGTGATGCTTATTGGCTATCGTGGAACTCGGCGGAGTTTTTTTATGATAGAACGGATTTTCATATTCATATAGTCTTAGAAAAAGCTGCTGGTGTAGATGATCATGGATATGGGTTTGTTTGGGGACTATTAGACGATCGCAATTTCTTTGAGTTTGTGATTTCTGGTAATGCTTGTTACCGTATCGCTAAGGTGAAAAATGGTAGCTTTGTCAACTACACAGATTGGAAACGCTGCGATCGCATTCAACGCGGTAATGCTGTTAATTTACTAGAAATTTGTCGTGTAGGTCAATTTGTCGAGTTTTATATTAACAGTACCCTAGTAGATAAATTCCCCGCCGATAAGTTAATGGATGTCCCCGGGCGCAATTTTGGTTTTGTCATCCACGACAAAATTAAAATGAAGGTTCACAGTCTGATGGTGAGCGCGCCTGATACAGAAAAAGATATTAGTGAAGGGAATCTAGAGGTTTATGATTCTCGATATGAAACCAAAGCTACCTTTGTCGAGCATGAGCCACCTGATCACGATAGTCTAGAGGAAGTGTTTGCCGATTTAAAAGCGTTGGTTGGACATGAGCGCACCAAGCAGCAACTTTTTTCCCTAGCTAATTACCTCAAAGTCCAAACGGAACGACAAAAGCGGGGACTGAAAACTGTAGATACTTCCCTACACTTAATGTTATATGGCCCACCAGGGACAGGTAAAACTACTATTGCCCGGTTAGTCGGACGATTATATAAACAATTAGGATTTCTGGAACGGGGACACGTTGTGGAAACTGATCGTGCGGGGATTGTAAGCGGGTATATTGGACAAACTGCGCTGAGGGTGGAAAATGCTGTGCAGCAAGCCTTAGATGGTGTATTGTTTATTGATGAAGCTCATGCCCTTGCACCTGAAGATAGCCCTAATGATTATGGCAAGGAAGCATTGCAGATATTAATTAAACGCATGGAAGATCAGCGCGATCGCTTGGCAGTGGTCATAGCTGGTTATACTGAAGAAATGGATCGTTTACTAGATTCCAATCCAGGCTTTAAATCCCGTCTGCACCGCTTATTTTATCTTGATCACTACACGCCTCAAGAGTTGTTGTTAATTTTCAAGAAATTCTGCCACGATAACGGATATAATCTCGATCCTTCAGCAAATATTATCTTACAAGCTACTTTTGAATTAGCATATGTCAACCGAGACAAAAATTTTGGCAATGGACGTTTTGCTCGTGCCTTATTTGAACGCAGTATTGAACAACAAGCTAATAGAATTGTCCATGATCTCCATAAGTTAGATAATTCCCAGTTAACACTAATTACAGCAGAAGATTTATCCGTAAATCTCTAAGTTCCAGAGAAAAAATATTCAAAATGTAGGGTGCATCAGCATATTTTTAATGTATAGCAATCGTGCTTGATTATTGAACAGATACGTAGGGGAGGCAAATTGCAGTGTGGATTTTCCTCCTGCAATATTGCCGTTGTGTTAGCAGCGAGAGTACAACACCTAGCACCAATTCCTGTGGTGCGTTACGGCTTACGCCTAATACCGTTTCACCTTAAGATTGGATACATTTAGGCAAGCAGGGGAAGCAGAGAGAAGTCCGAGCGGCGGAACTTCGGAGGGGAAGTAAGGGAGGCAGGGGGAGCAAGAGAAATGATTTGTATCAATAATTTCGTGAAATGGTATAACACACCCTACATATACTTAGAATTTTTCAGAAATCAAATCGGATTCCTAGAGTAATTCTGAACTAAAATTACCGTCGATTGCGTTCAAAGTAGGTAGTTCACTTAAAAATTAAATCCAAGCGTTGCTGACTAGTTTTTAATGCTACTTCTGGGGAACTTTTCTCTAATACAACAGCTTCTACGGCTCGACCTATGCTATCTGAAATCCGATTATAACCAGGAAAAATAGGACGACTCCGCCCATATTGTGCCTGTTCTAAAAATACTTTTACCTGTGGTAATCTCTGCACAAACTCTTGATATTTTTCACTAGTCCGAGATTTTAAATTAATCGGTAAATAGCCGGCTGCTAGTGCTATTTCTGTTTGAAATTCTTCACTCATCGTATATTCAGCAAAGGTAAAAGCAGCTTTTTGACGTTGCGGTGTAGTCTTAAAAAAGAATAAATTCTCGCCACCAATACTAGTAGCTGGATTTTGATTCACAGGTAGGGGAAATACACCAAAATCAACGTCTGTTGTTTGCAGTTGTCCTAAATTCCAAGGGCCATTGATTTGCATTGCTACTCTTCCTGAAAGTAGGGGGTCTGTCTCGTAACCCCGTTCTGGACTAGATAGCATTGTCGAACCATCTTGGACTAGATTACGCCAAAATTGTAAAGCTGCGATCGCCCCTTGATTATCTTGCAACATTACACCTGCTGCATTGCTGACATCACCACGCACCAATTTACCGCCACTACTCCACATAAACGGTAGCCACGTAAAGACTGTAAATTCCCCTTTCCCTAAAGGTAGAAACATTCCATACTGGTCTACTTCGCCATCACCGTTAATATCACGAGTTAATTTTTTAGCAACTTGGCGAAACTCCTCCCAAGTGCGCGGTGTTGTGGTAATACCTGCGGCTTGAAATAAACTCGGACGGTAAAAAATGCCAACATTATTAGTAGCAAAAGGTACTGACCAAAGTTTGCCTTGATACTCCATAGAGGAATAAAGAGCCGGGTCGATGTCATCTTTAACTGGTGATTTAGACAACATCTCATCTATGGGAATCAACGCACCTAGTTCTACTAATTGACCTGTGATAGTGGGGTTAAACCACAATAAATCAGGTGGGGCGTTACCGACAACAGCCGCTAAAATTTTCGGCATTTGCTGGTCTTGCTGTCCTACATACAGTGACTCTACATGAATATTTGGGTGTGTTTGATTAAATTTATCTACCAGCTTTTGCAACACATCCCGGTTTGGTGGCGGGTTGACTCCATGCCAAAAAGTGATCTGAGTAACTTGACTTCCTTCCACTCCAGACCGTATAGTCTGGCATCCGCTTACAGTTAATATTGTTACTAAGAGTAACAACAGTAAACGACGCAGACTAGACTGCAACTTTTTGCTTTTGACTTTGGATTTGTGGGGAGTGGAAGAAAACCGCATAGGAGAGTAATTCGTAATTCGTAGTTCGTAATTCGTAACGATGCTCCGCCCCGCTACGCTAACGTAATTCTGTACAAAAAGACTACGCCCATATGGGGACAAAGCCAAGACCCTGAAGGCTGATTTTTTGACTAGTACCCAATTCCCTGTCCCCAATCCTTAATCTTGCCTTTGCATTTGGAGAGAGGATATATATATCCTAGTCTATTGGAGAGTGCAGAAATAATTTTAGGTTATGGCAGGTCATAGTAAATGGGCAAATATTAAACGCCAGAAGGCAGTAGTTGATGCCAAAAAAGGGAAAACTTTTACACAGCTATCGAGAGCAATTATCGTAGCTGCAAGGAACGGTATCCCAGACCCAGCAGGGAATTTTCAGCTACGTACAGCAATTGAGAAAGCTAAGATTGCGGGTATTCCTAATGACAATATTGAAAGAGCGATCGCTAAAGGTGCGGGTACATTTAGCGGCGATAATAATACCTTAGAAGAAATTCGATATGAAGGATACGGCCCTGGTGGTGTAGCTATCTTAATTGAAGCTCTCACCGATAATCGCAATCGCACGGCGGCTGATTTGCGGGTAGCTTTTAGTAAAAATGGCGGAAATTTGGGTGAAACTGGCTGTGTTAGCTGGATGTTTAACCAAAAGGGGGTGTGTGTAGTTCAAGGTGTGGTGGATGAAGACAAGTTATTAGAAGCATCCTTAGAAGGTGGCGCGGAGTCTTACGAAATGAGTGAGGAAGAAACAGCCGAGGTATTTACTGAGGTAGCGAATTTAGAAACCCTCAACCAAACTCTTAAACAGCAAGGTTTTACAGTCCCTGAGGTAGAATTGCGCTGGATTCCTAGTAATAATATAGAGGTGACAGAACCCGATCAAGCGCGATCGCTCCTCAAATTAATTGATACTCTAGAGAGTTTAGACGATGTGCAGAATGTCACATCTAATTTTGATATGTCAGAACAGTTATTAGCTGTCAGTATGGCTTAGATACCACTCCGATGACTCATACACCATCAAAACTTTTCAGCTTTGAGGATTTTGTGGCTGAATATGGCAACAATCCCCGCTATGAATTGGCTGACGGAGAATTAATAGATATGGAACCCACAGGCCCCCACGAAACCGTTAGCGGCAAACTAGCAACTAAAATCGGTATTGCTATTACCAACGCACAACTGCCTTGGTTTATTCCGAGGACTTGTCTGATTCGTCCCTTTGCTGATGCTATGACTGCGCGTAGACCAGATATTATCGTCCTAGATGAAACTGTTCTATCCAGCGAACCCCTTTGGGAGCAAGAACCAGTAATTACCCTCGGTCGCTCGGTTAAACTAGTGGTCGAGGTTGTAAGTACGAACTGGGAAACCGATTACGCTCGTAAAGTTGAAGAATACGCGCTTTTAGGCATCCCGGAATACTGGATTGTTGATTATCGAGGAATCGGCGGAGTTGCTTTTATTGGTAGACCCAAACAACCAACTTTCACAGTTTGCCAGTTGCGTGGTGATGACTACTATCAACAGCAATACCGTCTAGGTGAAGCGATCGCTTCTGCTATCTTACCAAATCTGCAACTACGGCTTGATGATATCCTACCTCGTTAAACCCCTATTTTTCCTGCACTGTTAAAGTGTAATTGTACTTAACGCCTGGTTGGAATACACCCACCCAAACGTGATAAGTTCCTGCTTTCCATTGCAAATCATCAATACTAGCGTCCTTACTCTTACCAGTATCATCACCGCAACGAATTGTTTTATCGTCTAGCCCTTTAACGACTAAAGTTGTATCGTTATCTCTACTATTCACTAAGATTTGCAAACGGGAAAAATCTTTTTCTAAAACCATGATGTAATCAGGATTGGGATCAGCGAAGCCAACACAGAGATTACGATTGCGATCGCGTTTAGTAATTGTTGACAAAGAATAAGATCCGCCAGTATAACCGCTTATTTTTCCCTGTGCTGGACTAAACCCCGGTGATAGTTTTAATGTCCCGAAATTAGGTGTTTGTGCAATTACAGGAGTAGCAATGACAGCTGCTAATAAAGCTGACAGCCATGCACCACCTAAATTTAGCCTGGAAGGATGGTTTTTCATATTAACCTGGAAAATATGCTTTTATAACAATATATGTATATACATATTTTAGTTAAAAATTTTCGCTGAAATTCTATAAAAATGTGACACATTTTCATGTGCCACATTGAATTTTTTTAAAGAAATTGTAAATTTAAATTATGATGCGGAACTAATCATGTATTGATGCTAGTTCGCGGTTATTTGCATCATCTGAGCTATAGTTTCTAGGGATTGAGTTCTAGGAAAACCGCACCTTTGAGCGTTTCTGTGTCACTACCATAACTGCTAAAAGTAAGCGATCGCAGTTGATTAAAAAACGGTTTACCAAGCACTTCCAACAGCTTAAGAATAGGTAACTGCCGCTCTAACAAATTGTGACTTTTATTCCAGTCAAGATACACATAACCTTGATTGGGTTCAGGAATCACCGCTAGACTGTTTTGAAAGTCACGGTTTTTGAGGATAGAGTCACTCTGATTGGTAAAAACTTCGTTAATTGTTTCTAAATCAGAGGTAAAGACTTCGTAATTTCCTAATGTTGTATGTATACCCTTAACCTTAGCTTCTACAGTAAATGAGGGTTGAGTTTGCTCCGCAGATTTTTTAGTGTTGGCGATTAATTCTGTCCAGGCGGTGACTTTTTGCTGATCCAAACGCAGAGAATTAGTGTTGAGTCCTTGGGAAGAAGCGATCGCATCTAAACGTGTAATTCCATCTGCAATACTATCTTGTTTTTCCACCACAAACACCCAACCAGGCGCAGTTTTACCACCACGGGCAATTAATCCCAGTGCATATTCCCCTTGCACCCAGCTAAATACATCCTCTCCCAAGTTCATCCCCCAAGCTTTTTGAATCGCTAATAAAGGTTGTTCTAACCGGGAAATTACATCTGTTCCTGAACCGGAGATGGCTGTTTTAGCTTGTGTCCAGAGTTTGTCTAAATCGCTGTCACCCAAATGATCTAAATGAGAACCAGCAATCACCACACCTGCGGATGGGGGAATGTATTGCAATGCCCCTACAGGTTGGGACAATGGGGAAGATACTGGCGTAACTTCAGAGGTAGCGAGAAAACTAGTTTCTGCTAACACACCCTTGGGGTTTAACGTCAGAGCAATAACTTGACTATCGTAAATCGGTTCTGGTAGTTCTAAACCTTGCCATTGCGCCAAAGTGGGGAGATTAAAGAAAGTCACCGCCACAGCACCCTTTGGCAATTGTTCCATAGCTTTTTGGTATCGGGGAGAACTAGTCAAATTTAAGTCAGGTGCTTGCACATTATTAATTGCATCCCGCAGCACTCGAACATCATTGGCAAATAAGACAAAGTTATCCACCACCGTACCCGCTAGAGGTTCTTGCTGGGGTTGTGCGTCATCATAAATCAACCTAGCACCGTTATACTCCTCCGTAGCCAGATTTGCTCCCGCTAACACCCGCTTGGAGAATAATAAATCGACAAACTCCCGGCTGGCTTCTGGTTTTTCTGTAGCTAGAGCCATTAAATAGCCTGATTGCTGACCATTTTCAGGATCACGATCAATATCTTGGGTAGTGACAGCCAGAGTAATTTCATTTCCTAGCCAGGGTTGAATATCTTGGCGATAATCTAGACCAGTATTGGCTAATAAACCAGTTTTAATTTTAGATAATTCCCCCGAACTTTCCCAAGCCTGTAAACGGTCAGGATTTACCAGTAAAGATACTGTAACAGGTGCAAGTTTAGACACAAAGATAGCAGCACCAGACTCAGAAGTAGAACTAGAAGCAATCAAACTGACTGGAGTTTTAGTAAAAAACCAGTAACCAGCTGCGATCGCTGCTATCACCAATGCGATCGCACCAGCTACGATAAAACCAGAAAATGAACGTTGTGTATTCACAATAGACCTATCTAGCACGAAGGTTTACAGAATTGGGAATTGGGAATTGGGCATGGGGCATGGGGCATGGGGCATGGGGCATGGGGCATGGGGCATGGGGTAGACAAGGTGGACAAGGTAGACAAGGTAGAATTTATTTCCCCCTACACCCCTACACCCCTACACCCCCTGCTCCCTGCTCCCCTGCCTCCCCAGTCCCCAATCCCCACGTTTTCTGTCAACATGAATAATATAGGATTGTTAAATAAAACGACATGACAGGGAATATTTCAGGTCAACCCATTACTCAAATTAGTGTAGAAGAACTCGCACAACGTCTAGCTACTAATGATGCAAATATTCAGTTAATAGATGTACGTGAACCCCAAGAATTAGCACTGGCAAAAATTCCAGGTTTTGTGAACCTTCCACTAAGTGAATTTACTCAGTGGTCACAGGAAATCCCCGCTATGTTCAATCCTGATGCCGAAACCCTGGTGCTATGTCATCACGGTATGCGTTCTGCCCAAATGTGTCAGTGGTTACTAGCTCAAGGCTTTACGAACGTAAAAAATATTGCCGGCGGGATTGATGCCTATTCTATCGTGGTTGATCGTTCTATTCCGCAGTATTGAAGGGTGTGAGGGTGTAGGGGTGTAGGGGTGTAAGGGTGTAGGGGGGAAATAAATTCTACCTTGTCTACCTTGTCTACCTTGTCTACCCCATGCCCAATTCCCTATGCCCAATTCCCAATTCCCCATGCCCCATGCCCCATGCCCAATAACCGAAAAAATACGTATCCAAAAATACAATTTGCTTGATTAATCTATAGAATAATACTGAAAAATATCAATATTTAGTTTGAATTAAAGCTTTTTGAGCTAGAAGTGTGCTAGACCAAATAGCACCTGAATACTTTCACGTTAGCTACTAAAATAGAAGTAAATATTTCGCTAATTAAATTAGCCAATTTTAAATTTTTTTTACATTCAATTTCAAAAGTTTTTTTAAAACCTGATTAAAATCTGCTTTCCCACAAACATATCCTATGCAAGTCCAGTTGACAAATCGACAGCAGCATATACTTTGGGCAACGGTACGTCATTACATAGCTACGGCCGAACCGGTGGGTTCAAAAGCTTTGGTCGATGAGTATGACCTGGGCGTGAGTTCAGCTACCATTCGTAATGTAATGGGTGTCCTGGAAAAGTCTGGGTTACTCTACCAGCCACATACCTCCGCCGGCAGAGTACCGTCTGACTCAGGTTATCGCATTTATGTTGACCAGTTCATTACACCCTCTCTACAAGATGCTACGCGCACAGATTCTTTAGCGAAGAATGTAGAACTGGCTTTACAACAGCGTCTGCAATGGGAAGATTGGAGTATGGAAATCCTCCTACAAGGCGCAGCGCAGATTTTAGCTAGCTTGAGTGGGTGTATTAGCTTGATTACGATGCCGCAAAATAATACAGCAACCGTGCGACATCTGCAATTGATGCAGATAGAAGCTGGACGTATCATGCTAATTTTGGTGACGGATGCTTATGAAACCCATTCCAAGCTGATGGATTTACCCCCAAGCAGAACAGAAACCAAACCCGATGCAGAAGTAATTGATCGGGAGTTGCAGATTGTTTCTAATTTCCTCAATAGCCATTTGCGGGGTCAAAGTCTGCTAGAAATTAGCAATTTAGATTGGAGTGAGTTAGATCGGGAATTTCAATTGTATGGCGAATTTTTGACTAATTCTGTAGCTGAATTGGCGCGGCGGACTGTTGCACCAACGGCTACTCAGATTATGGTGCGGGGTGTGGCGGAAGTTTTGCGTCAGCCGGAATTTTCCCAACTCCAGCAAGTGCAGACAATTCTCCACCTACTGGAAGAAGAACAGGAACAGCTTTGGCCACTAATCTTTGAAGAACCAGAAGAAGAAATCACCAAACCAAAAGTCACAGTCCGAATTGGCACAGAAAACCCCCTCGAACCAATTCAGACTTGTACTTTGATTTCGTCCACCTATCGCCGGGGTGCAGTTCCGTTAGGGAGTGTGGGAGTTTTAGGGCCGACACGCCTAGATTACGAAAATGCGATCGCAGTTGTGGCTGCGGCTGCTGATTACCTCTCAGAAGCTTTGAGTTAATTACATAAATCATGGTCAAAAAAATTGCCTTTGGGGTGCTGTGGTTAGGGTTCATCGTTTATGCTTTTATCTTCGCACCGCCTGATAATCCCGATACTTTTGAGTTAATCAAAAACTTGTCTATCGGTCAGTGGCAAGGTATAAATCCCTTAGTCATAGCCTTATTTAACCTCATGGGCATTTGGCCTATGGTTTACAGTGCAGTGTTATTTACTGACGGGAGAGGGCAAAAAATACCAGCTTGGCCGTTTGCGGCTGCGTCTTTTGGTGTCGGTGCATTTGCACTCTTACCTTATTTAGCTTTACGACAACCAAATCCCCAATTTACTGGCAAAAAGAACGCCTTGATTAAATTGCTAGACTCTCGCCTTACTGGTATTTTTCTCACCGTAGCAGCAGCAATTCTAGTAATCTATGGTGTAAGTACAGGTGATTGGACTAATTTTGCCCAACAATGGCAAACTAGCCGCTTTATCCATGTCATGAGTTTAGATTTCTGCCTACTTTGTCTATTATTTCCAGTATTATTGGGTGATGATATGGCGCGTCGCAATTGGAACAATCAGCAATGGTTCTGGTTATTCGCTGTAATTCCCCTCTTTGGCGCGTTGATTTATTTGTGTGTGCGTCCTCCTCTCCAAGAAACAGTTACACTCTCACAAGAACCATCTCAAATTGAACTACCATTAAAGGCTCGTAGTTAGGACTTTAGTCCTTAATTTTCTGGAATAGTTCACTTTCAATGAGTATCAATTAATAACCTCAAAAGGTAAGATTTCACACAAAAGAACTTATAGCTTTTGTGTAGAGGGAAATTTTGCCATTTAACAGTTATTACTACTCGCGTCCATAGGTAAGCAATATGAAATATAATCTGCGGATTTTCTTATTATTATTAGGCATATTTGTAGGCTCTTTTGGCACTGCCATTAATACAGTTTTAGCTCAAGAAATAACTGTAAACTCCCATAATCAACTGCTGAACTCCTCCACAAAATCAGCAAATAAAAACGTAAAAGATAAAGAATTACAAGCTTTCTTTAATAGCCAATACGACTATTGGGATGCCCGTGTTTTAGCAGATTTCTGGGGAGAAACTGTAGAAGATGCAAAAGCCAGAATGGGTAGAAAAATCCTTTGGGGGCCAGCAGACATTGCTATTTTAGAACAGTTTCTTGTAGATGCTAGGCTGCAAGCACTCCGCTCCGTCAGACGATCGCGTCCTGGTGATGCTAGTCCCTACAAATTATATATAGAATCAAGATACAACTATAATGATGCTGCCGCACTGGCGAAATTTTGGGGAGAAAGATCCCCTATAGATGCTAAACTCCGCATCGAACGCAATTTAATTTTGGGTAACGATGAAATCATCGAACAAGCTTTACAATACGCTCGTTCTCAGAATAGATAAATTAGCTCTCAAGAAATTCAGGGGTGTAGGGGTGTAAGGGTATAGGGGAAGAAAAAAGTGTTGCTTCTATAATTTTGCTGGTACGTAATTGCGTCACTTGGAGGATGATATTTTGGATCTACCCAATAGACTTATTGCATCAATACTTTGGTGTTGCTAACAAGATTTTTTAAAAGCTCACGCAAAGGCGCAAAGGCGCAAAGAAGAACGCAGGAAAATAACTCTTGAAATTATGTATTAGGATTGTTCAATTATTTGTGCAAGAGGCCTAATATTCCGCCTACTCATTCTCTCTAAGTGCAGTAAATCATCCCGCAATTATGCAACGCCGATATTTTTAAATAACCATAGGGTGCTTGCTGCACCCTAATTTTATAGAAAATTATGTCTGAATTAAACTGGAAAATTGGCTTTGAAATTGAGTTAATCGCACCGAAGAAACTCAGCCGAGAGGATTTAGCAAAACTAATATCCCAGCAACATCACGGTTTAGTGCGTCGCATATTTTACCCCCAGTCTGAACCGAGTCATGTACCCGGAACTCCTTTATTCCATAATCTTACCTTGGGGTTTGAGGTGATTAATCAGCAAGGAGATTTGGTAGCGCGATGTGTAGACGATTTAACTCTACAAGAAGACTTAGATAAAACCGCAGCACCCCAGCCTGGATGGTATCGCATTGTGAGCGATGATATGAGATTACTAAATTTAATCACCTGTAATGCTGATGCGGCTGCTCCCTTAGATAAAGTTCTTCAGCCAATTGCTAGTCTATTTGCTACTGATTTAGAACCAGGAGAAGGGGGAATGATACGTATAGCTGATTATATCGGTAATCCGATTGCGATCGCAGCCCCCCTTCCAGGAGAAAGAGAACGTCCTTGTGAACTCATTACCCCACCTATTGATACCAACTATCTCCAACGTCTAGAAAGTCTCTTAGCATCAGCACGTTCTCTAGGGTTTACAATTCCCGTTGAGGGTGCAACTCACATCCACTTTGATGCTGCACCTTTATGTTCTACTAGGGTTTTTGCTAACTTAGTTAACCTTTTATGGACTCACGGGGAAAATTTAAAACGGCTTGTAGGTACTAATCCTAAATGTAGACGTTTAGGAACATGGGATGAAGATTTATTGATGTTAGTTAATGCACCTGATTTTTGTGAATTATCTTGGTGTGAAGCCAGAGAATATCTTGTTCAATTACAGTTAACAAAATACTGTGATTTTAATCTCAAAAATCTCATTCATCAAATTCCTGAAAAACATACTTTTGAAGCGCGGATTTTTCCAGCATGGATAGATTCACAACCGATAATTGAAGCGGCAGCATTAATGGAAGCAGTCTTAAATTATGCCATAGCAGCACCAAAAATATTACCCAGTTCACCCCTAGCATGGCAATTAGAATCTGTGCAAGACTTGCTCACAGAACTACCAATGAAAGCAGATTTTCGTCAAGTTTGGTTGTCTCGCGCTGCTAGGGTTGATGAGGAAAAAGAGGTAAGGGTGTAGGGGTGTAGGGGAAAGACACACTACTACCTTGATTCACACTCGCGCTTAGTCACAAAATGGCGATAGCGGAACATAGCTTCTAATTGGGCTTGTACTAACCAACCACCTAGAAATTCTACAGTGTCCCCTCCAGGCATAACATAGGAAATATCATCAGTCAGTTTAGTTTTGTTCCCTTCTGGTTGAAATATATGGCGATGTATCCAAGAATCAAAAGGCCCAGATATCTGGACATCAGTAAAGTATTGATTTTTTTCGTATTCAGTGTGACGCGCTAACCAAGTTAGGGGTAAAACTCCGAGAAACAAACGAAATTCTGTAATTGCGCCTACAGTTAACCCTCCCTCACGGCGAACTACTTGCAAGGGTTGCCAAGGTGGGGTTAGTAGCTGTAATATATCTGATCTTTCGTGGAATTGCCAAACTACTTCCACTGGCGCGTTAATGACTGAGGAATGTTGAAAGTGCAGCATGGAAAGGAAAACCTACAATTTAGCCTTCGTACTCGGTATCAATTTCAATTTCTAGCGTATCTTCATCCACTCGAATATATAAGATATTAGGACGACAACAAACTTGGCAATCTTCAACATAAGATTGCTGTCCCCCAGCACTTAAGTCAATAAATGTTAAGTTGGGTTCACCGCAGTAAGCACAATAAAATTCAGCTGTGTTTTGCATTCATTTGTTGAGTGTCAATTTAATTCAAAATTGCCATGACTGGTAGCTTCAGCCAAATGCTTTAGTAGTGTAGACTGTGGCAGAGGCCCTTGCAAGTGACTCCAGGGTAATATCTGCTGATGTGACCAATTATTATGGACGTAGTAATCTAAATCGGGAATTTTACCCTTTAGTTCCTTAAAAGCGCGCTTGTAGCTTCCCAAGGTGTCGCCGAAGTTGCGGGTAAGTTCGAGAAGTTGGGAAATTCTGCGATCGCCTCTCGATATCAAAGCTTGTATAATCGACCAATTATAGCTTTCTGGGCGAAAATCTATACCCTGGGGTTTAAGTTGTTTTTGTAACCACTGCAACCGCTTTTCTGCTTGACGATTTACCCCAAACCATTGAAACGGTGTATGGGATTTTGGTACAAATGTACTACAGCCAAAGGTGAGGCGTAGTCCCGGTGCGGCTTTTTTTATACTCCGCATCATTGCTACTGTTGCGTCTAAATCTGCTGGTTCTTCCCCTGGAATACCTACCATGCCGTAGAGTTTTAAGCCTGTCAAGCCGCCAGCTTTGGCATTGATGGCTGCTTGGATAATTTCGTCGTTATGCAGCTTTTTATTGATGATTTGGCGGACTTTTGCCGAACCACTCTCTACAGCTATGGTAAGCGATCGCGTGTCTCGTTTCGTCAAAGTTTTCGCTAACTGTTCTGTCACCGTATTAGTTCTAACTGAGGCAATACTCAGCCGCACATCATCATATTTTGGCTGACTAATATAATCTAATAGATTTTCAAATTCTGGATGTTGTGTAACAGAAGCACCCAATAAACCCAAGCGATTTGTAACTTGTAAACCTTTTTCAATGGCGGGAATTAAAGAACCTTCTAAACTCGCCGTTCTAAAAGGTAAAGTTAAATAACTAGCTAAACAAAAGCGGCACATTTCTGGACAACTCCGCACCACTTCCACCATAAAAATATTTTCCCAAGCCGCTTTTTCAGTCACGACAGTTGAGGCTGAGAGAGTATTTCCCCGATAAGTTTGCTTCTGCACTACGGCGGGAATTTCTGAGTAAATTGGTTGAATAGAACTAATTTCCCCGTCTATTTCTTGATACTCCACTGCATACAAACTCGGCACATAAATTCCTGGGACTTGTGCAAGTGCTTGCAATTGAGTTTGTCTAGAAGCATTTCTCACCTCTTTATAAGCTTCTATAAAATTCCCTAATAAATTTTCCCCATCCCCTAATAAAATTACATCAAAAAAATCAGCAAAAGGCTCAGGGTTAGCAGTGAGAACTGGGCCACCACCGAAAACAATAGGGTGAGAATCATCACGATTAATGGCGCGAATGGGGACTTCTAAAGATTCCAACAAATTTAAAATATTCACATAATCTAATTCCCAAGAAATCGAAAATCCGACAATTTCTGGATTTCTAGGAAGTGATTCCGAAATATCAGTAAATAAACGACTCACCTCCACATCATTACGCATTGCCAAAGTTGCCCAGACTACCTGATAGCCCAAGCTAGTGATACCTACTGTATACTCATTTGGGAAAGCGAATATCAATGGTATGGCGTTGGTTTCTGGTGTAGCAGGAGTAAATAACAGGCGTTCAGCAGTAAATAAAGAAGATGTCACAGGTGCTTAATTAAATCAGGTAACAGGGTTGGGGTTAGAAGATGTTTTGATAACAATATAGCGTTTCCTAGTCTACTGAGGTACAAATCTCTGTGTACCCACCGAAGTTATGATCGGTGGAAGCCGCCGCTCATACTTCTCTCTGCGCTTTACTTTGCGTACCTCTGCGTTTCAAAATATTATCTATATTTAATTTTAAGCCATAGAATTACAAAGTTGAGAGCCAAAGTTGTGCCGTTAGCAAAAATAATCGGCCAAGCTTGCAGATAAATTCCATATAGTAACCATAAAAAAAGACCACTCATAAATGTAATCAGCATGAGGTAAGAAACATCTTTTGCTGATTTTGTGCGCCATGTTTGCAACACTTGTGGTAAGAAAGCAATGGTGGTTAATATAGCGGCTGATAATCCTAAAATTGTGATAAAATTCATATAATATTAGAGATAGATTGTATACAAACAATAAAGAAGATACTCAAAAGTACCTTCATTTTCAGATAACAATATGATAGTTTTTTAGAGAGGTATTGAGACAGGCGATCGCTAGAATTATGATAATACTTTTAACTCTCCATTATCCCAGTTAAACCAGCATTATTGGCGAAATCTAGCAATTAATTCTTCACGAGATAATTGTAAAAGTAAAGGGGTAAATTCCTCCGCATTCAATGCTAATAAAGGTTGAATAATGGCTTGCAGTTCATTATCTAATTCACCAAAGCGAACTTTGAGTAAATTTTCTACTACCAATCTTTCCCCTTGTTGAATCCCTCTTTCTTCACCTTCTTGCATTGCCTGTTCTCGGTCTTGTTGATAAAGTGGTGCTAACCGCATAACTAACTCCCTATCATCTTCATCTTGAGTTTGAGTTAATTGTAAATTCTGTCGCAAGTTGTATAGTAATTCTAACGCTGCTTGGCGAAAAAGATTATCAGGATTCAGTGATTCTAGTTCATCTATCGCTCGTTTTTGGACATTTCCTCTACCAATGATTCGCAACCACAACGTTTCAGGAATAATAGGTAACTGATGAATTGCGATGATAGCTGTACGTAAATGTTCTGGAAGGAAATAAACTCCAGGTAATTCGTCAGCTTGTAGAGTAGCACCAAATCCTGATAAAAGTGGTGCTGATGCGGTGGGGGTGAGAATCCATAATTTTGGTAAGTCAGGTTCAAGCAGGCGTGTGTTATTACGATTTGCTTGTCGTTGTAAATCTCCCCGCACCTCTAGTAATTTTAAAAGACAATCGCAAATTTCTGTAATAGATGCAGCGTTACGGAAAGGTTCAAATAATGCAGGTGTAGTAGTAAATTGTGATAATAATCCGAAGGTTTCAGGAATAGTGCTTGGTTGTGATTTGGGGATGAAATAAACATCAATTTCTCTAACTTCCCCTGCTACTCGTCGCGCTGCTTGAACTTCACCGTAGGGAGTGAGTATTTCTTCTAAATAATCTTTTGCAAACTGGTCGTGAATAAATCTAGTCATGTGTTAAACTTTAGGCGATGCACTCCAGTTTATTTGCTTTTATCTTGCGATTTTTTGAGATAAGATTTAGCCCATGAATAGCGTTTTGCATCTTTTTTCAACAGATATTCTGCGGCTTCATGTCGTTTATTATCATCTTTTGTAATTCTGAAAACTCGTTTTATTTCATAATCTATATCTTCAGCGTCAGCACCTCTTTCTATAGCTTTTTCAAACCAATAATCACCTTCTTTATATTCATCTCTATCATAACAGATAGCACCCATTAAAGTGTAAGGTTGATGAGCATCAGGTTGATACTCGATAGCATTTCTTGCACAACTCTCTGCATCAGCTAAGTTATCCTGATCTCTGAAAGCTGCACCTCTAGTTACTAAAATCGCTGACTTAAGCTTATTTTCTCTAATTTTTACTAAGTCTAAATTAGTAATTCTCAATGCTTGCTTAGACTCATTCGCTTTACGCCAATAACTACTAGCTGTGGGGATATTCCATTTATTTCCAGTACGCTTCATTTCCTGTGCATAAAATTCTGCTTCTAGTCTGTAATGTGCAATTGCAATCAAACCGTCACGAGACAACATATTTTGTTCGATTAGTTGAGCCACTAAAATCGGATCAAGACGTTCCTGATTTTCCAGTTTCAACATAATTGTATAAAATGGCTGCATTGGTAAATTAGGATCTATCAATCCATATTTCTTTTTAAGAACATTAAAGTGCTTCTGTTGTGCTAATTTAATAATATCCTCATATCCATGAAGCTTCAGCCATTCAAGTTCTGAATTATTCAGTAATTCTTCTAGATTTATCTTAGATTTTAAGCTAGAGGCGTATTGTTCATCCGCAAATTTTATAGTCTCAGTCAGTTGGCGTTTTTTGAGGAAGTTAATATCTTGCTCAGATAAATAATTCCCTAATTCAAGTCTTTGGAGAACTTTATATAAATGACTCTTAGGCGATGAATCGGCGTATTGATTTGCTTTATACTTAATTTTTAAATTTGCAAATTCTTGTATTTGTGCCAATTCTTGAGCAATGGTAACTGTTTCAGTAAGTCCTTGCTTTTCTAGCCATTTTAATTCTTTGTCCATTAATCTTTCACCTTGCTCAAGCTTTTGTAATATTGGGTATAGGTGACTAGAAAGAGAATCAATTGGATAGTCGTTGGCGTGATATTTTATTTTTAGTTGAATAAATTTTGTTTGCCTTTCTGCTTCTTGTTGCTCAAAAATTTTGACTGTTTCAAATAGTTCTTTTTTCTTCAACCAGTCCAATTCAGGATAGCTGAGCACTTGCTGATTCTCTAGCTTTTTAAGAATTTTATACAGTGGACTATTAGGTGATGAGCCTTCATATTGAGTGGCTTTATATTTTTCCTTCAGGTTCAAAAAATGCTTTTCCAATTCCATCTTATGAGCAAGAGCAATTGTCGAACCAAGCTGATGATTTTTTAGCCATTCAATCTCTGAATTAGCCAGTGATTTTTCAGAATTAAGTTTCCAAAGAATGGGATAAAGAGTAGTAGAAATATTTTTAAATGCTTGATTTTTTTTAGATACTTGATATTCAGATTTTAACAATTCAAACTCATCTTCTAGTTTTCTTAATTCGTCTAATTTAGATTTATGATTTTGAGCAAGTATTTTAATAGTTGCAAAAAGCTTATTTTCTCTCAACCACGATAATTCCAATTCAGTTACTTCAATTCCTAAGTCCACTTTTCGTAAGATGAGATATAGCAGACTAGAGGGTGAGGAATCTTGATAATGAGTAGCTTGATATTTAGATTTGAGTGTAGCGAAATGTTTAAGCCGATTTTCAGATTCTTGGTTCATATAGTAGATGCGATCGCACGTTTTAATGGTATTATTCGCTACTATAACAAATTCACTAAAAAAGGGCGAGTCACACACTCACCCCATACAAATCAAGCTTTACAGCAATTATACGGATAAAATCACAGCACCTTACACTGACCATGTTGGCGTAACAAATGATCGCACAACACCAACGCCACCATCGCCTCTACCATTGGAACTGCACGGGGTAAAACACAAGGATCATGTCTTCCCTTCGCTGCTAATAATGTTTCTTCACCCTCTCGTGTTACCGTTTTTTGCTCTTTTCTAATGGTAGCTGTAGGCTTAAATGCCACCCGCAAAATGATATTTTCCCCATTAGAAATACCGCCTTGAATCCCACCAGAACGATTAGTTACGGTGCGAATTTCCCCATTTTCATCTATATAAAATTCGTCGTTATGTTCAATTCCTGTTAATAGTGTCCCTGCAAAACCTGAACCAATTTCAAAGCCTTTGCTAGCGGGGAGAGACATCACAGCTTTAGCAATATCAGCCTCTAATTTGTCAAATACAGGCTCACCCAAACCTTTGGGGACATTGCGCGCTACACATTCCACAACACCACCGATAGAATCACCTTGTCTACCAGTTTGCTCAATTAATTCAATCATTTTTTGCGCGCAATCGCCATCAGGACAGCGCACAATATTGCTTTCAACTTCATCCAAAGTGACAGTATTGGGGTCAACTACACCCTCTAAATCCTTGATGCGCTTGACGTAACCGATAACTTCCACATTGGCAACTTGACGGAGAATTTTTTTAGCGATCGCACCTGCTGCTACTCTCCCTATTGTCTCACGGGCTGACGACCTGCCCCCACCTTGCCAATTACGAATCCCATACTTTGCATCATAGGTAGCATCCGCGTGGGAAGGACGATACTTTTGCGCCATCTCGTCATAATCTTGAGGACGAGTATCTTTGTTTCGCACCAAAATTGATATTGGTGTCCCCAAAGTTTTACCTTCAAACACCCCAGACAAAATCTCACAAGTGTCTGCTTCCTTGCGGGGAGTCGTAATTTTACTTTGTCCTGGCCGTCTTCTATCCAACTCTACTTGAATTTCTTCAGCCGAAATTTCCAGTTGCGGAGGACAACCATCAATCACAACCCCCACGCCTCCGCCGTGAGACTCGCCAAAAGTAGTGATCCGAAATAGATGTCCAAAAGTATTGCCCATAATATGTAGAGGAAAAAGGATGAAGCTTATGTATTGTACCTAGAGTTTCGGTCAAAATTAATTGCCAATACCAATTCGCAATTAAGAAAGTCAGACACCATCTGGGTTTCAAGCTTTACATCTGTTGCTTAATTTTGAATAATTGGTATTATTTATTACTCATTATTTATTGCTCATTACTCCACGCTCCTTAGCAAGACTATCAATAGCATCCCCTAAAGCAGTGGTGAGACTCTTACGGGTTTGTTCGTGGTTCTCTTGTTCTGTTTTTAATGCGTGTAGTAGGCGATCGCGTTCTTGAATTAGAGACACGACTTTGGCTTTTAAGTCTTCTACAGTCTTGATGGCAGCGACTTCCTGCTGAATTGATTCTCTGGTGGTAGAGTTGGGTAATGTGGTTAAATCAATACCTTTGAGTTTTTGAATTTCTGCTTTTAGGGATGCGATGGTTTTGCGGTTGAGATCCGCATCCGTGCGCCGTTGTTCTGATTCAGTGTTATAAAGTTTACGCCATTTCTCCGCACTTTCCCAGGCTGCATTGCGATCGCGCTGTTGTTCTAATAGCTGTTCTCGCAGTGATTCAATTTCAGCTAACCATTGTTGTGTTAAATCTGTACTCATAATCAATTTTGTTTGTATTTTAAGTGCAGTTATAAGCTATTACAGGCAAAATAGAAAATTTTATTTTTATATCCTCTAATATAGAGTGTCAATTTATCATGCAATCATTTAAGTCGTACTCACTAATAATTTAAATATGTTTAGAGATTGGTTTGCAGACAACTTGGGAGTTAATCAAGCTCGTAAAGAACAAGTATATCTAGATATATGCAGTTCAGTCAGC
Source organism: Aliinostoc maniaoense (assembly GCF_058172895.1). Lineage (NCBI taxonomy): Bacteria > Bacillati > Cyanobacteriota > Cyanophyceae > Nostocales > Nodulariaceae > Aliinostoc > Aliinostoc maniaoense. The sequence continues at coordinate 5,346,687 of NZ_CP187952.1, forward strand.
CTGGAAGATATCAGTTATTGGATTCAGGTTTTATTTGCAGCAGGTATTGCTACCCTAGGACTAGTCTTAAATAGCCCAGCCGTGATTATTGGCGCGATGTTGATTTCTCCGTTGATGGGGGGAATTTTAGCTAATGGACTAGCTTTAGCTACGGGTGATGTGATTTTAGCAATGCGGGCGTTGCTTAATCTGGTGTTGAGTTGTACGGTAGCGATCGCTTTTGCTGTCATACTAGTATCTCTCTTACCCTTTAAGGAAATGACAGCCGAAATTGCGGCGAGAACTCGACCGAATATTTTAGATTTGGTGGTAGCTTTATTTTCTGGTGCGGTGGGTTCTGTGGCCATTTGCAAAGAACCCAAGGGGGTAGCCACTTCCATACCTGGGGTAGCGATCGCAGTGGCTTTAATGCCACCATTATGTGTTGTGGGTTATGGTATCGGTATCGCCATCAGTGTCAATTCTATTAAGGGGTTACAGGTAGCTAGTGGTGGCGGCTTGCTGTTTTTTACCAACTTAGTAGCAATTACTTTTACTGCAATGTTGGTTTTTTTGGGGTTGCATATTGATAATCTTCAGATTAAAGAAAAAGTTAGGCAATGGCGAAATACCCATGAAGAAAGTATTTGGATGCAGGGGATTTTAGAACGATTACCTGCATATCAAAGATTAAAAAGAATCGGCAGTCTACCAGGTAGATTATTGCTCATTTTTATGACAATTGGCGCGATTATTTTTCCCCTGAATCAATCTCTCAATCAACTCAGGCGAGAAATTACACTACAGCAACAAGAAAACCGCATTCGTCGGTCAGCTACAGATTTATGGCAAGAGCAATTTGCAACTTTTGCTGATGGTGAACCAAGGTCTTATATTGGCAATATTTCCACCGCCGAAAAAAATAATAAATTGACAGTGCAACTTCAGGTATTTAGTAGTAAAGAATATACATCGGATGAACAAAATAATTTTATTCAACAGTTAGCCTCTCGTTTGGGAAAACCTGCGGAATTAGTAGGGCTGAAATTAATTGAAATTCCCACCGCATCTAGTGAACTTTTAAGACCTATACCAGAAGAAAAACCCCCTGAACCTGTGATTAGCATTGCTCAATTACAATCTAGTTTCTTGCAAGAAGTAGAATCAGCTTTGAGTGAAATGCAACTCCCCCAACCAGCACAAATGATTAATTATGAATTAATTACTATTCCTAAAGAACCATTACGCATTCGGTTACTGTATTTAAGTGAACGGGATATTGATAAAGATGCTCAAATATTACTAGCTGATAGTGTGAGAAATAAGCTAGATTACCAATCTGCTCTAGTGAGTATGCAGAGAATAGCGGCTAATTTAGGGGCAATATCTTTTGAGCGTAATCAGTCTACCATTACACCAGATAATGCCAAGATATTAGATCGGGCGGGGCAAATTTTGCAGCGATTTCCTAACTTGCAACTAGAAGTAATAGTTAACCAAGAACTAGAGGAACAGCAAGAAATTGGCCAATTGCGATCGCAGTCTATTAGAGATTATCTCGAATCTAAGTGGAAAATTAACAGCGATCGCCTAATTTTAGGAATCGGAACAGAACCACAACGCCCCGCCACCCTCAAACTAACGATAAAATCACCAACAACCCCACTTACACCAATTCAAAATTAAGCCAGTCAAAAAAAGGGTGTAGGGGGTAGGGGAAGACGGCTCATTCTATGGCTTGAAACCCCTACCAATGCAATCGTTATAAAACTTACAAATTACGAATTACGAATTACGAATTACGTAGCTTGCTTCCCGTAGGGTATTACGAATTACGAATTGCACATATGCCTCAACCTCGCTTTGTCAGCTTCTTTCGTCATTTAACTTGGCGGACATTCAAAAAAACCGTAGCTAGAACCATGAAAAGGCGACTTTTAGGGTTAGCTTCCGAAATTGCTTTTAATGCCATGTTATCTTTGTTTCCAGCAATTTTGGCAGTCCTGACAGCTATTGGTTTATTAGAAGAATCGTTGCAAAATACGTTCAAACAAATAGCAACACAACTGAGTCAAGTCGCGCCACAAGAAGCAATGACATTGATTCAAGATTTTGCTAGCCAAGAAATAGCTCATTCTAAAAATAGTGGGTTATTTTCTCTCAGTTTTGTCATTGCACTATGGACAGCATCAGGGGCTGTCAGCACGGCTATGACAGCGTTTGATCAAATTCATCAAATTCCACCAGAAAAAACTCGTCCCTTTTGGAAAGCTAAAATTATCTCATTAGGTTTGACAGTAGGCACAATTTTACTATTGGTATTAGCTTCTTTCTTGGTGTTTATCAGTGACTTACTATTACAATTTGTGGTCAGTGGTAACTCATCATTAATGTTCTTAGTGTCTATCTGGACATTGTTACGCTGGCCTTTAGCTTTAGGTATTGTGGCTACAGCATTTAGCTTTATTTACCGCTACGGTACTAGCGTTTGGAAATCAGGTACTCCCATTATGCCAGGAGCAATGCTTGCGTCTGTATTGTGGGCAATTGTATCGGCATTATTTCGGCAATATGTAGCGAATTTCGGTAACTATAACAAAGTTTATGGTGCAGTCGGGACATTCATCATTTTGATGCTGTGGCTATGGATGAGTGCGGCTGTTTTATTAATAGGTGATCAATTAAATGTAACTGTAGGCGAAGATATCCGCTCTCGGATGTATCAAGATGATAAAAATTAACACCAATTCTCCAAAAACCTGGAAACCCAGATATAGCCTTTCCCAGTCCAATGAAGTACACACCAATTTATTCACTGTTCCCTGTTCCCTAAAACGAAAAAACTTTGTACCTCACTAGCATGAGAAGGGCTATAGTATCAGACTTTCTTAATTACGAATTACGAATTACGAATTACGAATTACGAATTACGAATTATACCGATGGCAGTAGAATGTTGAACGATTCTATGAGAAATGAGCGATCGCACATCATGCCCGATGCTTCTACTGACTATAACTCTCAAGCGGCAACTTTAAAGCGTCTGCGTCAACTCAGTCGCCTGTTAGATACAGTGATTGCTGTTCCCGGTACACCCATTGCTGTAGGTTTAGATCCGATTCTCGGTTTTATCCCTGTCGGTGGTGATGTTTTAGGACTCATCCTTTCTAGCTATATTGTTTTAGAAGCAGCCAGACTGGGTATGCCTAAAAAAATATTAACGAAAATGATAGTAAATATTATTATTGATACTTTAGTAGGTAGTATCCCAGTTTTAGGAGATATTTTTGATTTTGCTTGGACAGCTAATCAATATAATCTCAAGTTAATAGAACAATACTTAAATTTTCGTCGCTAGCAAAATATCAGCAAATAATTTAGGCTTACCATTGTCGAATGAACCTCAGCCATGATAATAATTAGACTTCTACAAACTACCTGCAAGATTTTTGAGATTATTCATCGATGAAAGATTGGTGGCAAGCTACGTTTCCCAAGGGGAGACAAACTTTAATTATTAGCGATGTTCATGGTTATCCTGTGCAGATTGCCTATGGTGAAAGAGGTACAGGTAAACCACTATTTTTAATACATGGCATGGGTAATTGGAGCTATAATTGGCGTTATAGCATAGCTCCTTTATCTGAACATTTTCGCGTCATTTGTTTTGATACCAAAGGATTTGGTTTTTCTGATAAACCTTGGTGGCGACGAGAACAAAACGGGCATCAAGTCATTGAGTTAGCAAGAATTATTCAAACATTATGTGATGAACCAGCCATCATTGTTGGCGAATCAATTGGGGCATTAATTTCTTTAGGTTTAGCTCAAAAAAATCCCGAATTAATCGGTAGGTTAGTTGTGATGAATGCGCCTATCTTTGCAGAACGCCTACCTCATTGGGCAATGGAAATCCTCTCCCAAACTCCCCTAGAACTCTTACAGGCAATTGATCATTTGCGTTTGGCTTATTTGTTCGCACCCTTAGTGCGAGAAATTATGGCCATAGAAAGGCGCAAAGTTCTATTTAATCCTTCTATTCTCACCCCAGAAGATATCTATTGGATTAGTTATCCATTTATTGAAATTCCTGGTACGCTGGTGAAAGTGGCAGAAGAATTACAAATAGCCGCCAGAGAAATTAAGCATTCCCAAGCGAACAAACCCAATATACTGACTGAAATTCAAAGTAATCTGCATAGTATCAATTGTCCCACATTAATTTTGTGGGGCGATAGCGATCGCTGGTTTCCTGCGACTCATGGCGAAAGATTACATCAATGTCTACCTAATTCTCAATTGCAAATTCTAGATAACTGCTGCCATGATGCCTCAACTGATGCCGCCAAAGTCGTCAATCAAGCAATTGTAAAATTCATCCAAGATACCAATTTTGTCTAAAAATGTATCAAGATGTTGAGAGATTTTAAAAATTGGTAATAGATAAAAAAAATTTACAACTTATGCAAAAAAATATTAAGTTATCAAACCCTTTTAATTCCTACCTTTTCACCTCCTAAGCTCTACCTTCTGGCTCTTGCCTACGAAAAACAGCATAGCTGAGGGCAAACATGGTATGAGATCATAAAAAAACCAAACTAAACGCAAGTTAGAGAAGTCCCAAGAGAATGGAAGCACCCAAAACAGTTGTAATTACAGGCACATCTTCAGGGGTCGGATTATACGCCGCCAAAGCCATGGCCAAGAGAAACTGGCACGTAGTTATGGCCTGCCGGGATATTGAAAAAACTCAAAAAGCTGCCCAATCTGCGGGAATCCCCCAGAGTAGCTACACTATTATTCCCGTTGACTTAGCATCTTTAGGAAGTGTGCGTTATTTTGTGCAGAACTTCCGCGCCACTGGTAGAACCTTAGATGCGTTGGTGTGCAATGCGGCAATTTATATGCCTTTAATTAAAGAGCCATTACGCAGCCCAGAAGGATACGAGTTAACCATGGCCACCAATCATCTTGGCCATTTTCTGCTGTGTAACCTGATGTTGGAAGATTTGAAAAAATCATCTTCTCAACCGAGACTGGTAATTTTAGGAACAGTCACCCATAACCCCAACGAACTCGGAGGCAAAATTCCCCCACGTCCCGACTTAGGAGACTTGAAAGGTTTTGCTGAGGGCTTTAAAGATCCGATTACCATGATTGATGGTAAGAAGTTTGAACCGGTGAAAGCTTATAAAGATAGCAAAGTCTGCAATATTCTCACTATGCGGGAATTGCATCGCCGATATCACGAGTCTACAGGCATTATTTTCAATTCTCTCTATCCGGGATGTGTAGCCACAACAGCATTATTCCGTAACCACTATCCTTTATTTCAGAAATTATTCCCCATCTTCCAAAGATATATTACTGGCGGATTTGTCTCTGAGGAACTAGCCGGGGAACGGGTAGCAATGGTGACAGCTGATCCTGAATATGCCCAATCTGGTGTTTATTGGAGTTGGGGAAATCGTCAAAAGAAAGATCGGGAATCTTTTGTACAGCAAGTTTCCCCCCAGGCTAGCGATGATGCGAAAGCCAAGTTGATGTGGGATTTAAGTGAAAACTTAGTTGGACTTGCCCCAGTGACTTCTGGTGCTGTTGCCAGATAATTACGAGTTTGCGTAAAGCCCTCTTTGGTGAGACGCTGACGCGATCGCCATGCTGTGGATTTTGAAGCCCCTTCTTTTCAAGAAGGAGCTTCAAAATCCAAAATTGCTTGACTTTGTTAATTTTGAATTTTGAATTTTGAATTTTGAATTGGTAAATTGTGATTTGCCACCTGTTGGGGCGATCGCGGTCTACCTGTGGCGATCGCATAGTTTATACTGAGTAACCACAGCCATAATCCCGGATAACGGGGTTTTAGTTGGGGTTTTACCCAGATGAGAAAACTAGGCAACCAACCACTTAATACAGCACTTACTAGAGCATAACGACCAAAATTTAGATAATTTCCTAACCACCTGAGTAAATCTCTTGGCCCCGCTAGTTCCCAAATCCACCACAATAAAGCAGGATTTTTCCGAGCAGCTTTGAGTGCTAGACGGTTAAATGTTAACCAATCACACCTATCTTTGATGAAATTATCGGCTATCTCTGGAGGTTCATCCGCTAATAAGCCAAAGAAGGTATTCAGCATAGCATTAACGCGCTGGGGTGCTAAAAATCTCCCCGTAGGAACCATCATCCCTTTAGAAAATAGCCAAGTTACAGAAACATTGCTTTGGTAAGCACGAATTAAGTTTAAATGGCGTTTAGTTAACAAATCATGCTCTAAGGCTACCTGTAATAGAGTAGTCAGACGCTCTAAGTTACGCACCAAAGAACCAAAGCCAGTAAATACCAAGGGTGATTGTAAAGATGCAGCATCACCAATGGCAATTAATCGATCAAAGGCGACTTGGCGATCGCTACCACTGACGCTAAAATGCCCCGGTATATAGCCAAATGTTGGTTTTTTCCACACCAATTTCTCCATATCACATCGGCGATACTCCGGCAAAATTGTGAAGAAATCTTCATACATCTCCAACAAAGAACCAGGATTTGTGGCGTTGACTTCGTGGTAATGAAATAGATAAATTGTCAGTTCTTCCCCCGCACCGGGAAAAAGTTCCCAAATTAACTGCCTACCCCGCGAAATATCACCGTGACTATAAAGCACATCTCCATATTGAGAATCCCACACCCCAGGCTCAAATCCTTTGTCGATGACTGCTCCTACTGTGGGACAAACACTATCAAAGGCACGTCCACCGTTTAACTGCCAAGCGATGGGGGAAGCCGTTCCCATTGCATCTACTAACAGCCTGCCACTCACCTGCTTTTCTTGTTGCGTAGTTAAATCCTTGACAGTAACTACAACTTGTGATTTATCAATATCAGCCCGGAGAAATTCCGTTTCATCCCAGATTTCCCCACCTGCGGCTTTTAACTTCTCTCCACACAGCCGCAGTAATTTATCTGAGTCTAGAGATAAATTTAACACCGTGGGCGTATGCAAGATAGGCGATCGCAATTTCACTGGGTTATTGCCATCAAAAAACTTATTAAATCCGTCCTGATATTCCCGGAGAATAATCGTTTCTAATTCGGCTGGTGTCAATAAATCCAAGTTGACCAAACTTTGAATTTCATCACGGGAAATATTCCATTCCCGATTCATCCGTCCAAAAGCCAGACGTTCCACCAGTAGCACTTTATAACCCAATTGCGCCATCACCGCCGCATGAATTACCCCCAGCGCACCGCCAATATAAATCAAGTCATATTGAGAACTGTTTTCTGTTCCCTCAACCCCGTTCTTTGAACAAAACAGCACCTGGCGCGGTTGCTGAGGATTTCGCACCCCTTCCCGCCATCTTTGTTCCCACCAATAAGCGCGCTTGAGGTCATATTCTCCGTTGGGCATTTTTTGAAAAAATTTTACCGTCAGAGGATAATCAGGGGCTAATGCCTCAAAAATCGACTGTTGAGATAAATCAATTGCTGGCGGTTCTGGATAGTCATGGGGAAAACGTTGCCTGATTTGTGTCGTTAACCTTTGCAGTAGAGTTTTTTCTTCGGGAAGTGGTGCATCTGCCCAACGAAAAACCTTCAGATAAGTAGTTCTCTGGACAGACCAGACAAATACAGAAATTTCTTTCGGTAATTTTTCGTAAAAATTAGTCCCACCTGTTGTATATTTACTAGATAATTTCAGGCAGAATCCATCTGGAGTCAGTATTTTCTCCCAATTTACTGGGTCAAACTCTGATTGCAGCCAACTGCGTACAGCTGCCGTGTCTGACATAGGAACTTCGAGATAAAGGATTTCTTTCATGTTTTTCTGACATCTCCGGTCAATCTACTTATCCAGGCAGATATGCGAAAGGCATAAAGTACGCTAAACTCCGCCCTATCGGTTTTAATAAAGATTCGGTAAAGAATTTTTAATAATTTGTCAAATTTTTTTCCATTTTGTAAATTTAATAAACCCACGCCATGAATTATCCCATTCCAGACAGTCCTCAAGAAATCTTTGCTTTAAAACAACAGCCAGTAGATGAAGAATTAGTTGCCTCTGCGATCGCGGGAGTCATTAAAATTGTCCGTTCTCAAGGGCAATCTTTAGAAGAATTAACCGCACAGCTGCTAGCTGATGATACGCTATTAGACAAACAACAACGCCGATGGCTGACTAAATTAGTGAGCCAGGCTTGGGAGAGTTTCACCTGAAATGGTAGCAAGTAGTCTTCCTCAAGGGATTGCCTAGTAGTTAGGGGAGCATTGAACCCACCACCAACTAATTGCAAGCAATATAATTAGGGATTCTTTCGCTAAGAAACCGCAAGATTTCTCAACGTATCCAGATTCAGCCCAAGAATCACCGCCCTACAAGTGCGGTGAGTGTCAACTCCCATGATTAACGATCATGATAATTAAAACGAGGGGGAGGAGGCGAGAGACGCTCGCCTCCTCCCCCTCACCACTGCATGATTATCATTCTTATATCTAAGGCTTTGAGTATTTTAGCTCATTGACAAAACACTCTTTTATTTAACCCCTCACGAGTGGTACAAAGATATGTGATTCTCAAAAAATTCTGTTATTCTAGAATTATGGAAATAACAGACACAGTTAAATATGCAGGTATTTTCGCTGCATTAGGAGCAGAGCCAAGATTAAAAATTATGCGGTTGCTGTTTGCAGCTTATCCAGATGGGATGATTGTAGGCGAGATTCAAGAAAAACTAAACATCCCGAACTCGACTCTATCGCATCATTTGGAAAAACTGCGGGCTGAGGATTTAGTTAATTGCCGCAAAGACAAGCAATACCTTTGGTATTCAGCCAATGCTGAAATCATGGAAGATTTGCTGTCATTTCTTTACATGGGGAAATCAACCAACGATACACCTACACAGGAAGGATTTATGCTAAAAAGCTTTTTTGAGCCTATTGCGACAAAAATTTTTGGGTTGATGTCCGACAGATTTTATCTCAGGGGTTATGAAAGATTTACCCAAAAAGCGATCGCATCAATTAATATTGCTCAAATAGAAACTAGACGCTTGAGACATAACTATATTGGCACAGAACAACTATTGGTAGGATTAGTTGCTGAAGATAGTGGTTTGGCTTCTCAATTTCTCACTGCTGTGGGAGTGAGTTGGGAAAATGTGCAAATAGAGGAAGAAAAAATAATTGGTAGGGGTAAAGGATTAACGCCTGTAGATATTCCCTTTACACCCAGAGCAAAGAAAGTATTAGAACTAGCAGTAGAAGAATCTCAACAGTTAGGTGTTAGCTATATTGATACAGAACATATGCTGTTAGGTGTTCTCCGTGAAGGGGTAGGAGGAACAACAAAAGGAGTAGCAATTAGGATTCTGCAAAATTTGGGAGTAAATCTGCTTTCTTTAGAACAACAATTGCGAAATACTTTGGCTTAGTTGGTAAGTCCATAGACTATAAGCACCATTCTCAATCAGCGTAGGGTGGGCAATGTTCACAATATCAGGTGTAGGTTTTTTACGGTGTGTACCAGAAACCTTGGTTTTGGGGTGTAGGGGTGTAAGGGTAGGGTGTTGACTTTGATAAGATTTACTCATTTTTTATTCATACAGTTTTGGTGTCATCATGGGTGAACCAAATTCAATGAGTAATAAGTAAGAAGTAATAAGTAATGGGTATTTAGTCATTACTCATTACTTATTACTCATTACTTAAAGAAGGAAAGGATTGTGCATGAATTTTTTACCCCTGAAAAGGTACAGAGTCAACAGCCTAGTGTAAGGGTGTAGGGGTTAGTAAAACGATTATTCTTTCGTTAGTCTGAGAATCATTACTCACTGCTTGGTAAAAAACCTACACTTGTGAGCTAGACTATACACCCTGTCAAAATTCTGGAAAATGCGCGTGTAAAACTTCTTGAATCGTTTTGTGTACAGTTGCTTTACTCAAACTACCATCAACTCTGACAATGTGTGCAGGTGAGGAAGCGGCTAAATCTCCATAGCCTTGCTGTACACGACGATGAAAGGCAATAGTTTCTTGTTCGATGCGGTCTAATCCTAGTCCATCCCCACGCTTTCGGGCAAGTCCTACTTCCACATCTACATCTAGCCATATAGTTAAATCACTAGTTAACCCACCAGTAGCAATATGATTTAGCTGGTGAATTAAATTCATGTCCAAACCGCGACCATAACCTTGGTAAGCAATGGTAGAGTCAACATAGCGATCGCACAAAACATATTTCCCTGCGCTTAAATTAGGGATTAATTCTTGGGCGACGTGTTGAGCGCGATCGGCAGCATATAATAATAGTTCTGTCACTTCAGCTACAGGCTGATCCTGTTTATTTTCTAGTAACAAACGCCGCAAATGTACACCTAACTCCGTTCCTCCTGGTTCACGGGTGATAATTACAGAAATGCCCAAACTTTGTAGCCACTCTGCACAAAGCTGCATTTGGCTAGTTTTACCACAACCTTCTACCCCTTCAAATACAATTAATCTGCCACCCATGCTGTTTTATTTTTGCCGACGTTTTACCAGTCTACGGCATAGGAGGATGAATCAGATAAAATATCATAGTCGCCCAGTAATGAAAACATCACACCAGCTCCTCTAAAGTCGGAAATAATAGCTTTTCTGCTTGCTGGCGATCGCTACAATCTTCAGTTTTCACATCACAAATGCAAGTCACATCAGTAATTTGACCGCGCAAACACTGTACACTCTGCATCACTAAATAAGCTGCAAATGTAGCTATTAATACCGCTACAATTAAACTGATGACACCATCCGCCCAAGTCCAATTTAACCAAATCACTGCGATCGCTGCTAACACTGCCCCCACTGAACTGGCTATATCTGCTAACAAATGTAGTAAAGCTCCTCTCATATTCAGGTCATGATGACTACATTTGTGCAAGCATTTGGCGTTAAAAACGTTAACAGCTAAACCAATCATGGCAGTTGTTAACATTGGTACACCAAGAATCTCTGTGCTGGGAGATTGCAACCGCTCTAATGCTTCTTTAATAATCCAGCCAGCAACAGCCGCTAGACTGATGCCATTAATCAAGGCTGCTAGGACTTCTAAGCGATAGCGTCCAAGTATAGTTTTCTGGGATATACATTGAGATAACCAAGCGGCAACCAATGCTAAACCTAACGCTGCTACATCGGAAAAAATGTGTTCAGCATCAGCTAAAAGCGATAAGCTATGACTCCAAATTCCCATTCCTAGTTCTATGCAAAAAAAAACACTAAGTAAAAGTAAGGCAGTCCAAAGAGTCTGAACTTTCTGCTGTAGGTGGGTTGATGTCATTGCAACTAATCACTCTATATTTACTAACATTTGCTAACAAATACTTCTTGCTTCACCTTAGAAGTGTCGGCACTATCTAGTCCACAAGCTGTCACGGTCGAACTGACCGCAATCTTCACGCCACTGGCGACAACTTTGTCAACCAAAGCAACGCAGTGACTCAAATCTCGGTAACATTCAAATCCAAAGTGTTCACACTGGAAAACACCCTCTTGAAGTGATATAGATTCCTTTTTTTTCCTTCTTTGTTCCACAGTGGGAACAGGTTTTACATGGTCGGGGCATCCTCCATTGGGTTAGGTGATGTCAGACAGGCTACGTCTGAAATCGCGGTTTGAGCCTAGAATCCCCCAAATTAAATTCGGGGGAGTATGTCAATTTATCAAAAGTTTCTCATCAAATTAGCTTTAATTTATCAATAGCTAATTTGTATTATTCAAGTTAACTTATAAAAGCCAATCATTAGACTAAAAGCTAACACATCTATCGGAAGATAGATAATTTTGTTTTTCTATTCTCCAGGATAAAAATCAAATTTTCAATAATAAATTAGCTAAATTTTATATCAAAAATATAAAATTTACTAATATAAAAAACTCTGGTACAAAGTAACAAATACTCATACAATAAGCTGTTAGTTGCTGCTGGTAGCAATTAAGTTTTGAGCGAGTGAAATTTGAGAGTTATGAGCTTAGAGAAAGCGAAAGGTTAAAACTTTCGTTTTAGATTTTCGATTTACTCGATCAAATAAACTTGGCAAACTATTAGGTATCAAGGAATAATGTTAAAACGTCGCACAATACTGGCTGGGTTAACAGTCTTAGGCTTCACGCTGGCTATCAGTACAAAAGTTTATGGACAATCTACTACCGGGCCAGATGCTTGGGAGACTGTCTACAATGATGCTGTCGCTGGGGCAACAACGACAATTTCAGTGCCACTTTTAGGATTTTTATTATCATTTGTCCTCAACATCTTCTTCAATTTGGCAGGTTTTTGGGGCGGTTAATTCTTTGTCTCATATTTCAACAGAAAAAGAGTCTAAATAGAGGCTTTTGCAGTGTAGTTTTTTGGTAATTTATTGCCTCTGTAAACGCTTTGGGTCTTGTCGCCAGACATTGTCTCAATAAATTCTTCATTCATCAACGCAGATTATCCCATAGCTAAATATTCCATAACTCGTGAGGACTTTTCTTTCTATGTTCAAACCTCGCACAATTTTTAGTGCCTTAAGTGCAATTATCCTAGTATTTGCGATCAGCACACAGATATATATACAACCCGCAGTAGCTGTTGGAGTAACGTGTAATCCAACTTTGGGAAACCTACCCATATGCCCAAGTACAGCACCTGCTGCGACAGCTAGTTTCATTGACCCAACTGCAATCATCACCAATCCCACAAATATCACCTTGGGCGAAAAAGTCTATGTCGCCCCATTTGCCCAGTTAGACGCTACTCATGCACCTATTAGTATCGCCGCAGATTCTAATGCTCAAGACCAAGTGAAAATCATCGCTTCGGGAACGGGAGTGCAGATTGGTGAGCGTGTCATCATGGCACACATGGCCGTTGTTAAAGGTGCAGCCAAAATCGGTACTCAAGGTTCAACCGGGCCTTTTAGTGACCCAGTTACCAATACTCAGTTTAGTAACACTGTTCCAGAGACATTTCTCGCTTTCAACTGTGAAATAGATGGCGCAACTATAGAAAAAAACACAGTAGTCAACTTTCTCGCGCGGGTTGGCCCTGGTGTTACCTTACCCTCTGGTAAAGTTGTCTTGCCTGGTAAAAACGTCACAACTAATCTAGAAGCGAATAGCGGCCTCCTGGGGAAAGTAGCAAACTTAACACAAGCCGATATTGCATTAATGGAAGGCATCATAGAAGTTAATGAAGCATTTGCCCAAGGATATACAGACTTAGCTAGAGCAGACTTGACCAACATAACAGGAATTAATTATGCTCCTGTCACTGCTTTTAACTCCGGGGGTCTGCCAGAGGTAGGTGGAATTGCCACTCGTGATCCTAACTATCGTAACCGCATCATCGGTAATATTACTTTCCAAGATTCTTTAGCAACGCTTAACAACAAACTAGCTAATAGAATTTCGTTACGTGCTGATGAAGGTGAACCTTTTAATGTTGGACACATTGCTGGAATGGCCAATGATGTTGTCTTTCACGCTTTAGAAACAAGTAGTTTGACTCTTGGTAATGGAGTTGGTTATGGGCCTCGCGCTCTGATTCATGGCGGTAGACAGGTTGTCAATGGTGTTGCTAATGGCCCTGAAACCAGCATCGGTGATGCTGTAGGTCTAGCACCGAACTCTGTTATTTTCCGCGCCAGCATTGGCGAAAGATCAGCAATTGGGCAAAGAAGCGCAGTCTTCAATTCGACATTACCTCCCAGAACCCATGTCCGTTCTAGAGTCATCTATGCCGATAACGGTAGCCTGATTTTACCTGTGGAGTGGTAAGCAATTAAGATGAATCGGAAAATATTGTCGCTAGTGCAATTACAATGCCTACGATTGATTGTGTTGTTCACTTTGATATTCGGACTGATATTAAGTGTTGATAGCGGTTCAAGTTTAGCTGCTGAAATCACCTCCAATCAGCCTGAAATGGTACAACCGCCAGTGATGGGACTTGTCTCTACATTGTCGGATGAGGTCGAGGAATTACCATCAGAGATGATTCGCTGGTCAACTTACTGGCAACTTTGTTGGGAACTATATCCCGAAGCAAAAGCATACGAACTACAAAAGGTGCTTGCGGAAGGGAAATCTCCCAAGTTGCAACGTCAAAGCGATCGCTGTTTTCGTATCCAAGCTGCATCTAATGAAAACCAAAAATCACAAGGATTACTCAACCGTGATTTAATCTTGTTAATGCACAAAATTCAGCTTGGTTATCGAGTGCGTGCTGTTTTAGATAGTAACCGTTTCAGTGAATGGTCGCAAGTAATGGCAGTTGGTGCAACTACTGTGTCTGAAACAAATGGGGTGTAGGGGTGTAGGGGTTTAGGGGTAGGCTGTTGACTCTGTACCTTTTCAGGGGTGAAAAATTCATGCACAATCCTTTTCTTCTTTAAGTAATGAGTAATAAGTAATGAGTAATGAGTAAATAGCCATTACTTATTACTTATTACTTATTGAATTTGGTTCACCGATGATGACACCAAAACTGTATGAATAAAGAATAGGTAAATCTCATCAAAGTCAACACCCTAGTTTATACCAATTCACAAAAAACTTGATACAGATGCAAACGCTAAAAGGTAAGCTGAGTCTCACTTTCTTAATTTTGAATTTTGAATTTTGAATTTTGAATTGGTATTAGGGGTGGATAATTTTGTGGGCGTTAAAGTCCTTAGTGATTATTTGCAGCCAAAACCTGGACTGAAAAGCAACCCAATTTCCCCAACCCTACCCCCTACCAAGGAACTGTTTGAGCAAACCCTAATTCAAAATAGAAACCTTGCCTGTATCAATATCGTAAGCTGCGCCAACGATTTTTACCTTACCCTGACGTACTAACTTTGCTAATATCGTTGACCTTTTGAGTAACTTGGCAGCTTGGTATTGAATATTGGCAATAACTCCAGCTTCTTCAATATCTTGAGATGTTCTTTTTAAATTGGCTAAGGCTGGTTTGATGCCTTCAACCACATAGCCAATTCTACCGGGAAGCGGTTGATTTTTGATGGCGGCGGCAACAGCACCGCATTTTTTATGCCCCAATACTACAATTAACTGTGAACCCAACACAGATGTAGCATATTCTATACTGCCAATAGCCATGTCACTGGCGACATTACCAGCGACTCGCACCACAAATAAATCCCCAAGTCCTTGATCAAAAATAATTTCCGTTGGTACTCTAGAATCTGCACACCCCAATATAGTCGCAAAAGGATACTGACCTTGGGTAACTGCTCGTAGACGGTTTCGTGATTGATTAGGATATTGGGGGCGACGTTCTACAAACCTTTGATTACCATCCAGCAGCCGTTTTAGTGCCTGTTGCGGATTAACTACATTCGGTGTAGCTGGATTAATATCAGCAATGGTAGTTTCTTGTGTGTTTTTAATCAGACTACCACCTATAGTAGTAGCTGCCACAGCTAAACCGCTACCACCTGCTAACAACAAGAAATTACGACGACCGATAAATCCATTGATTCGACTCATTAATTTACCTGACAACGTTTGTGTTGTTAACAGGAAGATATCAGAATTAGAGATGCGATAAGAGTACCTTGGTACACGGTTTAAGATTAAATTTTACTTAGAAAGCTCAATAGTTTGACTATTACAACGATTCATAGCTTTTTCTACTCCTTGTTTAAGGCTGAGTTCTACACATTCACCTACGAACTGGAGTACAGCAGACATAAGCTTGCTTTCGGCTGGGGTAAATTTTCCTAAGACATAGGAAACAGTATCTGAGTTATCGTTACTAGCGGAATTTTTGGGTTTACTGATACCGATACGCAAGCGGGGGAAATTTTGCGTGTTAAGATGAGCGATCGCACTTTTCATCCCATTATGTCCACCAGCCGAACCAGACAACCGCAGGCGGGTTTTACCCAAAGGCAAGTCTAAATCATCGTAAATCACTAGCACAGACTCTGGTGCTAACTTGTACCAGCTTGTTACCGCTTGGATAGACTGTCCTGAGCGATTCATATAAGTTAAGGGCTTTAATAAGCGAATCTTCACACCTCCAGGTGCAGTCCCTTCACCATATTCTCCTTGAAACTTACGATTTTCTGCCAAGGAAATCTGCCAGGAACGAGCTAGAGCATCAACAGCCGCAAAGCCGATATTATGGCGCGTTTGGTCATATTTAGGCTCTGGATTCCCCAACCCCACAATCAGTTGAGGAATCACTAAAGCCGATGGCGTAACAGTTTCTGTCATCTTCTTTATCAATCAATTCCCAGCAGTTAGTTGTCCCAATTCTTCAAAATTCATCCACCAATCCAAATGCACAAATAGTTGTGATGTATGGCTCTTTTAATTTTGTTTTAAGTAGAACGGTGTAAATAATTAAAGGTTTGTAGTAAGGACTTTAGTCCTGATGAGAGGACTAAAGTCCTTACTACGAACTAAATGCAATTTTTTTTACATTAGGCTATTTTGAATTTTGAATTGGTATTACGTGACGGGAGTAGAACCAGTACTATCCTGCTCTGATTTAGTTCCTTCAATTTTCTTTGGCTCAAGTTCCGCAGTAGTTTTTACAGCCTGTTCCAATTGTTCAGCTTCCCGCTTGAACTCACTTTGAAACTCATTAGAGGCTTCTTGAAAACCGCGAATTGCTTTACCTAAACTCCGTCCAATTTCTGGCAACTTTTTGGGGCCAAAAATTAACAGTGCCACAACCATAATGAGAGCCATTTCCGGTAAACCGATACCAAAAATATTCACGCGGTGTCTCCTCTTTAAATGTGTATGCAGTTGCTAGTGGTTGAATGGGCATTCGGCAAACAGGGCATTGGGGTAAAAAATCCTCTGCTTTGATTGTCAATTCCCTCACCATATTAAGACTAACTTTTTCAGAGGCAAAGCCACAAAAAAACCCGGACAAGCCGGGTAGAGGTTTGCTAATTATGTCAGCTTAGTTGCTGTGTATTAGTATCTACCAGCCAACGATGACATCCTGAATCAGAATTGACTTATTGTAAAGTTGCAGGATAATCAGCAAGAAAACGAAGAATAGACCCATAAAAATAGCCATTACTGGAGTTGTTCCCCAGCCAGGAGCTACTTTACCATACTCAGAATTTAAAGGTCTCAGGATATCTCCCAACCTAGTCCGTTGTGCCATAGTTCACCTAAGATTCACCTAAGATTAGTTGCCAAAGCTTTTTTTAATCTTCTGTAATATTCTATAAGAATAACACTCATAATCTATAAATCACTTATGGAACCCGCAATAGTTCTTATCATTTCTGTGGCTGTGATCATTGTTGGCATTACTGGGTATGGAGTTTATACCTCTTTTGGCCCTCCCAGCAAGGAATTGGCAGATCCTTTTGAGGATCATGAGGATTAGGACTGGGAAGGGGCAGGGGGCAGGGGGCAGGGGAGACAAGGGAGACAAGGGAGACAAGGGAAGGGGGACAAGCGGGACAAGGAGTTAAATTTGTCAAGTGTCAATTGTTATTAATTGATAACTGGCTATTTTCCAGGGTGAGATTATGGATTTTTGTTGCTGAGATGAGAGTTCGTTAGTGGCACGTTCTAATAAGTCTACTGGTTCACCTAGGGTTAAATCTAAGTCACTCTGTAAAGATAATTCTGCTGTTGTTCCCTGAGACTCGTAACACCGGAGAATGAATTTATCTGGTTCGTCTTCAGATGGTTTTACAGCCATCAAAACTAGATTTTCGGCTGATAAATCTAAGAAACTTACCTTGTCGTGCTGAGGCAGTGGGGATTGGGTATTGGGCATTGGGGTGTGAATGGGATGAAAAATAATCTGTAGGGGGATGTTTAATTCATAACCACGTCTTACTGTCTGGGCAGTTTCCCAGCTACCCGCATGAGGATACAAGGCATAAGTAAATTCATGTAAGCCTCTGTCGGCTGTAGGATCTGGCCATTGGGGACTGCGTAAGAGGGTGAGGCGTAGTTGTTGGGGTTGAGCATCGTATCCATATTTACAATCATTTAGTAAGCTTACACCGTAAATATCCTGATGATTTGTAGATGTCAAATTAGCCCAACGTAAGGCGGGAACTTCCCATTTGGCTTTATCTTGGGGGGTTTCGGGTTGGGTGGGGCGGCGAATTGCACCGCAGGGGATTTCGTAGGTAGCAAAGTCAGATGTAACAGCTAGAGGGAAAGCGGTTTTGACTAAAACTTGATTTTCTTGCCAATTGACTCTAGAGGTAATTTTTAATAGGGGTGACTCGGCTGATAAAATATAATCTTGAGAAAATTCTGATTCTCCTAACTGCCGCACTACACGCACACGACTTTGAACTAGTCCTTGTTCTATCCAAGTAATAGACTTGAGGTTAGTTGCAGGGAGAGGATGCTGGCTGTAATTGGGGTCTATATTCCAAGCATCCCAATATTGCCCACTGTCTTTAAAGCCTTGTAATTGATTACCTGCACCGTTTAGTATTTCTCGTTGATGGATTTTGTCAAAGACACTCGATAAATCGCCGGTATCGGGATCTATAATCACTCGCAGGTATTGATTTTCTAAAATAAATTCTGGTGGTGTGGGTAATGGGGGAGATGTGGAAGTTGTAGGGGAAAGCCAAAATAGCCGATAGCCTACGGGGGGAATATCGGCAGCAAGAAAGAGTAGGGTTGAAGACTCAGATAATTGGGAGATGAGTTCTTCTCCTGTGGTGTCGTAAATTTGGTATTGTTGATTGGTTGTAGGTAAGGAGATAGAGACTACCTCAGAGCGTTGCCAGTTGAGAGCATTAAAAACAAAAATTGGTAAACTATCGGGATGTGGTGGCTTTGGTAGGGTAAAGTGGGATGCGATCGCCTTTAATGAATCCTCTAATATCTTCGTTCCTACCTGTTGCACTTGTTCCCACTGGGGTAAGGCATCTTCATAAACTTGGGTAATAGAAGAACCCGGTAAAATATCGTGAAATTGATGAAATAATACTGTTTTCCAAGCATTTTCAATTGCAAGCTTGGGATATTCCACCCCACAGAGAATTTTAGCGAAACTAGCAAAGAGTTCCGCTTGATAGAGTAAATTCTCACTACTCCTATTCCACCGTTTTTGGTCAGCGTGGGTAGTGTAACAACCGCGATGAAATTCTAAATATAGTTCGTCATTCCAAATTGGGAATTGGGCATTGGGAATTGGGCATGGGGAATTAGGCATAGGGTATTGGGGTAGAACCTCCTGTGCTTCCTTGTCTACCTTGTCTACCTTGTCCCCCTTGTCTACCCTGCCCCCTGCCCCCTGCTCCCTGCTCCCTGCCCCCCCTGCTACAATTTCCTCAAGATAATCCTTGGCGGTGATGAATTGTAAATCTGGGAAGAAGGGGGAAGTTTGCCAGCGTTGGGCGGTTTCTAACATATCACGGGTGGGGCCGCCGCCGTGGTCGCCCACACCAGGTAGCCAAAGGGATGTGGTTAAATGAGTTTGGGCTTGCCATTCTAGAGAGTAGGCTGCCATTTTTACGGGGTCGATACCTTCGCCAATGGGTGCAGACATATAACTAAATATTTGGCTACCGTCTGGCGATCGCCACCAAAAAGCCCCATAATCAAATTTATTGGTATCGTTCCACCGTAGTTTTTGGGTGACAAAGTATTTAATGCCAGCTTGCTGTAAAAACTGGGGTAAGGTGGCACAAAAACCAAAGGTGTCAGGAGTCCATACTACAGTTGTCAGGTTGCCGAATTTCTCTTGAGTGTAGCGTTGACCATACAATAACTGACGTACTAAAGATTCCCCAGCTAGTAAGTTTAAATCTGGTTCTACCCAAAACCCCCCGACAATTTCCCACAGGCCATCAGCTACTTTTTGCTGAATAATTTTAAATAAATCTGGGCGATGTTCTTCAACCCAAGCATACATGGCTGGGGTGGAATGAGAGAAAATTAATTCGGGGAAATCTTGCTGTAGTTTCAGGACGGACTCAAAGGTGTTTTGGGCAGCATTCCAAGTTTCACTGACAGGCCATAGCCATGCTAAATCTAGATGGGCGTGTCCTAATAGGTAGATTTTATCAATGAATAGGGATGTATCCAGATGATTTATGAGTTGTTGACGTAGGGTAATCAGAGTTTCTGGAGTGTGGCTGGAGAATTGATTGATAATAGATGCTAGGGTATCTAGTTTTTCTGGAGCGGATTTTTCTAGATATAGTTCTAATATTGCCAATTCATCGGCAACAAAACCGGGGTCAGGATGATTATAGTCTGTAGACTCATAGATGAGGAGCGATCGCACCAATGCCCCATCACAATGTCCTGGACTGACTAACCGCACAGCCACAGTAAATTCTTCCCCTGGTGTTACCCCTGGACTGAGCAAAATTCTCGGCGCACAATCAAATAAATCTCCTGCTAAGACTAATTCCCCATTTACATAAATTTTGGCTGAGTCTGCCCACCACAACAACGACAACCGCAACGATAAACCCGTGATAGGATACCCCTGTAAATCTTGGGGAACTAGGAATTTCTGAGCTAGCCATAATACTTTCTGTCCCCCTGTCCAAGCAATGTTACCTTTGGGGTTTAACTCAACAGGTAGCCAGTTAGACAAATCAGTTGGACAAAAATTAGTAATATTTGGATCAGAATCTTGGTATAACCAAGTAGACTGAGTGTTAACTTGACAGTATGCCCGCAATTTAGCGATCGCATCTGAGATTAATTTTTTCTGGGGATGAGATAGGGGAGTAGTCATATTTTGGTTAAAATTAGATAAATTACAATAATTATTAGTACAGTTTGCCGTAAATCTAGCGATCGTCTCAGATAAAGAAAAGCTCATAAAACCAGCCTTCTTTATTCTCACTTTTGCCTTATTTCTAGGAGTCTCACCAATCAATCAGGCTCAACTTTATTCATTTACTATCATGTCTTCTGGTCGTTATCAAAGTAGACTTTTTAACCTTGTCCACCAGCAATCTCGGCGGTTGACAACGCAGTGGGAAAGTACCTTCCGACATTTGCAAGTTGCTACTAAGTGGGGTGTAGAATTAATTCTGTATCCCGTATATTTATTTTTGCAATCAGCCGATACAACTGTAAAAAAACTTTCATCTAAAGCACCATCTTCTCAGCCCAATTTATCACCAAATTATCAAGATTTTTCCCCACAAAATCCTCCCTCTGCTGATACAGCCATTCAGAATATACTAGAGGCTGTTGAGCATCTACCCCATGCAGAAACTACAGTTATTTCTAGAAACATCTCCAAATTATGGCAACCTGTGCAGTTGTTTTGGTCGAAATTTTTTGATCATCCCACAAATAACTCCCATTTTTCTCAACCCTTAACTATTCCCCACAAAACTGCACAAAGTATCACACCTACCAGCCAAAATGATGTTTTTAAACATCAACTTTCAGGAGTGCGAGGAATTGCCACAAGTTTGCTCAATCGCCAGTTAGTGCTTGTCAACCTTGAAAATGAAACATTGGATATTTTCACCCCAGAACAACAAGCAAAAATATCTCAAATTATTACTAATGAACTTGCTGATCATCAGCATGAATTGCAGTTACCTCAAACCGAGTCAAAACCACAAATATTAACCAAATTTCAGCGTATATTAACTAAATTAACAGGTAAACATACAGTTAATCTACCTTTATTAACTGACAGCATACCTAAAATTATTACCTCTCTAGACACAGCATTTGCACAATTAGAAACAAAAGCTATTGTACCGAGCCAAGAAATTATGCGAGTTACCCAAACTCACATCAATATTTTTGTTTACGGTAAAGAACAGCTAGTTAATAGAGGAGACATAGCTGTCACTGCTGATGATTTAGCATCTGAAAAACTAAACATCTCTGCTTTAATAGAAGCAGCTATCAATTACTTTTTTGGTATCGGTAAAAGTAAAAATTTAAACGCGCGAGGTGCTAAGGATAAAGCATTATCTCAAAGCAGTGACGAACCCTGGCTCAATTGGAATGATTTGTATGGTGAAACTCCAACACTTCCTGGCGAAACTACTCAACCACTATTAAAAATCAATCCAGGTATTGTTCCTAACCCATCCACAGGCTTATCTTGGCAACAAAAAATGGGGATACCACCATCAAAAGGTAATTCTTTTTTAGTACCACGCAAAAAACAATCACAACACCTTACCCGCTTTCATAAAACATCGGGAAAAATCACGACTAAACAAGCAATTAAAACTGCTATCTCTCCCTTCACAAAGGATAGTAAAATTAGAGAAATTTCACCCCAGCAACTTCACCAGTCAGAAGATAAACCAGACTGGATAGACACTCAAGCTACTCCAGTCGGCTACGAAAAGCATCTACTCGAACAAGTATTAGAATTGCTTGATCGTGCTATGGTATGGCTAGAAGAAAGAGTAGTCAAGATTTTTCACAGGTTACAAAGTTTATGGCGTGGTAAATAATCAACAGAGGACGAAAATATTAAGTAAAATTAAAAATTATTAATAAAACTATATTAAATAATGTCAAAATATGCGATTGTTTGTAGTAAGGACTTTAGTCCTATCCTCCGTAGTGAACACTACAAAGATTTCATTTTGATTGTTTTTGGTGTTTCTTTGCGTGAAAATTATTGTTTACTGTAAATACTTCAATTTTAAGAATCCACTTGATAAACCAAAAATTGAAAGATTTGTGGTGAACTTACCACAAATTCCCAAAGTTGGTGAAACAATTGTAGTTGAAAGAATTTCAACTCAAAAACAGTTTGTAATTATTTTTGAGTATATTGTCACCGCAGTGCAGTTAAACGCTTCTGATTCGGCTGATACTGCGGATGCTCAAATCCATGCTTGTTTAAATCATTGTTGGGAAGGAACATCCAATTTTAAAGTGACAAATTTTCTAGAAAAATAACTGCCGCATCTGGCATATTTTTTACAGCACTTTTGAAGTAAGTGAGGTACACCATGAGTATTAAGTAATGAGTAATAAGTAGTGAGTAATAAGTAAATTTTTTAGTGATTACTCATTAATTTTTTCAATCAGTTGCTGTACCTCATAAACATCGAATCTGGTGTATGTAGGGTGTGTGACGCAGCCAAAGTATTGCAACTTAGTCATGACATTGGTAGCGTCACGCACCAACCAACCATTGTGATACTTAATTAAATCTCTTATTGATTTTGTAACATTTAAGACTTGACACACCACTAGGGAATTTTTAATTTGAAAGTTGTTCCTCCCAGGAATCACCGGACGATGCTGATAATAGGTGTAGCCTAGACAAGTCTTCCCGCACACTCATCAGAACTTTACCGAGATGATTTTGGCCAGTTTTATCTGCTCCACAACCCCAAAAGTAATCGGTGGGTGAATTTTCTACTAAAACCTCATTTCCAGTACTCAGCAGTGTTTCCTGAATATCCCTATGGGTGAGAAACTTTTTGAATACCGCTTCTCGCATCACCTGGGTTTTGACTATATCCCAGTCTGAGCGTAGTCTGCGGCTAGTACATCTTCCCAAAGCAGCCGCCTCTTCTGGAGTTTTAGCTGCATGAATTACGGGGATAATAACTGCATCGACACTACCAACAAATTTTTGTGCCTGATAGTAATGCTCTACTGTTGGCCAGTAAGTACCATGAATTTCAATACCGTGAGGAGAAAAGTTAGAAAAACAACCAAAAGGTTGCCAAACTTTATAAAAGTAAATGGTCATTTGAAAATTTTTCTTTTATCAATATATCCATTTTCTATAATGCCTGTATATGTCAGTCATCAGTGATCTACTTGAGACTGAAAGCTAGTATTTACCTAATGACAGAAGCTATTGTGAGCCTCAAAATTCTATTCTGGGGGAAAATATCTCTGGGGTTGACAATGGTAACGAATAGTCAAATTTCCCATAACCGTCTACCACTAATTACGGCAGGAATTTTTTTAGGTTTGGGACTAGGTGGTTTTGTAGATGGTATTTTACTACATCAAATTTTACCTGAGTGATGCGTAAAGCCCCCAAGTATGAGGTACAAAACTTATTGGTTTTGTACCTCATACGTCTTTTAAGTGGGGGATATAAGCGAAGGTGGGGGTTTTAACCCGCCCGTAGCATCATACATTGCTATATTGTAGAATTGTGATATTGCTGTAAAGTTGAGATACAGAAAATATGCGCGTAGTAACAATTAGAGATAATTGCATAATATGTACGGTTGCCAGCAAGTTTTAATGAAGCCAAGTAATGAACTTGCTGCAATCCTTGAGTTTATTTGTAGTGAGGCAAATAAACTCACTAATTGCGGCATATATTTGGCAAGACAAGTATTTCTAAAAACTGGTAAAATCATCACTAAATTTGACTTGCACAAAGAATACAAGCAAAATAAACACTTTCAGGCGTTGTATTCACAAGCAGCACAGCAAGTATTAACCACAGTAGGGGAATCATTTCAATCATTCAAACAACTCAAGAAATCTCACTTTGAAGGTAAGCTAGGGCAAAGACCTAGATTACCTAACTACAGAAAAAAAGGTGGCTTAACTCTCATCGCTTACCCCAAACAACACTTAAAACTGATTAACGGTCAAATTCGTATACCCTTGGGTAATCTAGTAAAAACTTGGTTTGGTATTGATTCATTTATAATACCAATGCCCAGTAATTTAGATTATCTAAAAATCAAAGAATTACGGATATTGCCCCGTAACGGTTGTTTTTATGCTGAGTTTATCTACAAGCTAGAAGGATCAAAACCCGATTTAGACTACACGTTAGCATTGGGGATAGATCATGGTATCGACAATTGGCTAACTTGTATTTCTAATGCAGGAACTAGCTTAATTGTAGATGGTCGCAAAGTTAAAAGCTTAGAGGATGTTTGGAAAGTCTAAAAAAACTCCAGTAACTGTATTCTGTCAGTAGATAAAAAAGCGACAGGGTTACTAGAGCAATGTCTACATCATATCCAACAGACCTGACAGATGAACAATGGGAATTGTTATCAAATCTGATACCGCCTGAAA
The DNA here is from genome assembly GCF_058172895.1 of Aliinostoc maniaoense. Classification (NCBI taxonomy): domain Bacteria; kingdom Bacillati; phylum Cyanobacteriota; class Cyanophyceae; order Nostocales; family Nodulariaceae; genus Aliinostoc; species Aliinostoc maniaoense. Next base: position 5,371,662 of record NZ_CP187952.1, read on the forward strand.
ATCTAGGGTGTCGTCCTCGTTGTGTTGATCTACGTGGGGTGGTTAGTGCTATCTTTTATATTCTTTGTGCGGGTTGTGCATGGCGAATGTTGCCGCATGACTTTCCGAAGTGGCAAACGGTCTACTACTATTTCCGCAAATGGCGAATGGATGGTACATGGGAAGGTATGAATCATAAGCTACAACAATGGGTGCGGGTTGTGGAAAACCGAGAAGCTAATCCCAGTGCGGCAATAGTCGATTGCCAATCTGTGGATAATGGAACAATGGTGTCAAAGGATGTTGGTTTTGATTCAGGTAAGTTAGTAAAAGGACGTAAACGCCATTTGCTGGTTGACACCCTGGGATTGGTCTTAATGGTTGTAGTGACATCAGCATATGAATCTGATAAAGCTGGAGCAAAGAAATTATTTGCACAAGCCTACAACAGGATCAGCGATCGCCTGACACGGTTAGTTTGTATTTGGGTTGATGCTGGATACCAAGGTGAGGGATTTATGAAATGGGTGATGGACACTTACCATTGGATTTTAGCGGTTGTACGTCGTCCAACTGATACCAAAGGCTTTGTTCTACTGCCAAGACGTTGGGTTGTTGAGCGCAGTTTTGGTTGGTTTAATTGGTGTCGCCGGTTAAGTAAAGACTACGAAATTTTACCGCAGACCCATGAAACATTTGTACAAGTCGCAATGATTCGGTTAATGCTGAGAAGACTTGCTTGATTGATTAGTTTCATACTTTCCAAACATCCTCTTAGGCGATTTAGTGTAAATTTAACCATGACCACCAGCATAGCCATTGCCGAAAAAATTACCACCCTTCGCCAAGTTGAGGAGAAACTGGGGTTAAAGCTAAGTGGTGATAGTGAATTTTTTACAGAGTGGATGGCGGATTTACCTGCATTAAATGAAGCAGAACAAGCAAGGTTAGAGCAAGTCCGACAAAACTACTTATATCAAATCTCATATGGAAGTTTGTTAGAAGAAACCATCAAAATGGTTGTGCTGTCACCATTACTAGAACTTGCAGGTTTCTATCAAGCACCCTACAGATTTAAAACTGAGGTATCTGTTGAGATTGAAGCACAAGGAGATGATGAAGAGATTTTACGGGGAAGAATTGATGTTTTAATTTTGCAGGGTAGATTATGGATTGTGCTAATTGAGTCAAAAAAGACGATATTTGATTTAGAATTAGCGATTCCCCAGACATTAGCTTATATGGCAGTTAATCCTAAACCAGAACAAGCTCTATATGGCATGATCACCAACGGTAGCAGCCATTTGTTTGTCAAAACCTTGGGTAAACAGTATGGTATCTCCGATATATTCGCAACGCGATCGCAATATCGCAACAGTTTATCTGAAGTTTTAAGAATCCTCAAGCATTTGGGTAAGCTGGTTACGAGTTGTGATACTTAAGGAACTTCGACATCAAACAATATCCCAACTGTAGGGTGTGTCATAGGTATTTATTTATTACTCATTACTTATTACTCATTACTCAACCCCTATGAATTTTTCCCGTTCCCTAAAGCCTGCGAATTTTGCTTAAGTTAAGTGCATAAACACCATTTTTAACAATTCTGCACGGCTAAAAGGCTTTGTTAAATATCCCGATGCACCTACTAGTCTAGCTTTTACTTTATCTACTATGCCTTTAGAACCTGTAACAAAAATAATCGGTGTATTTTTAAATGTAGAATTATTACGGATAATACGGCACAATTCATAACCATCAATCCCAGCCATATTGAGATCGAGTAAGATTAAGTCGGGTTTGTGCCTAATAATTGACATTGCGGCTTTTAAGGGGTCGCTAATGGCTATAACAGTAAAGTTTTCATTTTCTAAAAAATAACTGATTTCTTTTAAGATTGTCGGACTATCATCCACAGAAACAATTTTGTAAAGTTTTTCTAGGGGGACGGTAGCGGGGGTTACTCTTTCGGGAGTTGTATTCGTGTTATTTAAGTCTTGGTTGGGTGCTGTTGTAGAAGTAGAAATCTGCGATCGCTTTACAATGGCAACATTTTCTATCTCTACAATTGGGGTGATGGGACTAGCACTGCTACTGAGTTCTACAACTGTATCAACTAACTTTTTATCTAGTAAAGCAGTTGTGTATTCAGGATTTGCTGGCGGGTGTGCCACTATTTTAGGTAACTGATCAAATGGTGGATCTGGTTCATGTAAGATAATCTCTCCTGTCACAATATAAGGATATAAATATTGTGCTAGTTGCAGTTCATCTTGATTCATGATTACCGCTAAATGGCGTAGACTAAAACCCTTCATCCAGTAAGTTAATTGGGGTGACAGTGAAGCGGTATTTTTAGCGGGAATTGTCTGATGCAGTAGCAAGTAGGGACGCTGATGAGGAGAGGTAATTTTGGGTACGCAAGTCTGCCAATTTTGCAATCTGCTTTGACATCGTTCTATGACTTTAGCCACATCCAAGCGGCAAATTACAGGTAATTGCTGTGATGAATCGCTTAACTGATAATTACCATTTTCAATGAGCAGAAATGATTCAATTACTTCTTTGACCAATTCTTGAATCAGTTGTGTAGCTTGTTGTGTATCTATATATCTCTGATTAATTAGCCATTGAATAGCTAGATAATCCTGTGGCTGTATGATATCAGAATTTTGATTGTCGTTGATTTGAGTGTATAAGTCAGTTTCAAACAGCAAGCGTACTTTAACTCGGATTTCCGGTGTTACCTGGGGAAGTTGCTGGTGTAAACGACGCAAATGACGCTCTAATCTGTCAAAGGGTTCTACAGAATGGGTTGCATAGGTAATTGTCCCATTTTCTAGATAAATTGACCAAGTAACTAACTTACTCGCGGCTTGCAAACAAGTGGTATCTAAACAACTAGATAGTTGTCTTAATAAACTTTGAGGATTGAGTGTTGCAAATGTGCCGGAATAATTCATATAAAAAAAGGAACAGATAACAGATAAAACATGACAGGAAGATAATTTGTAGAATTACATCTGCTTGAGTGCTTATTAATAGTTGGTAACAATGCTAACTTCATAATTTAGTCTGGTATTTTTTAACAAATTTTTGTCTTGAGTTCTCTTAGTTACAATAGGTATTTTTGAACATGGTAATTATGATGTTTCCAAATTTATTTTCGATATAGAAAAATAAAAATTCCATACGAAATCTTTAATAAATTATGTAGGCAAAGGCGAATTATTTATTATATTCTGTGTTTGCTCTATATAAATTTTGGTAGATGATTAATGTCTGAAATCAGAACGATTCATCATATTTTGATTTCATTGAGATTCTGATTAAGATTTCCTTAAATATGGAGAATGTGCGGTAAAAATGGTCTGTTGAATGAAGATTGAACCAGCTACCATCAAACATCTACCTCTGGTCTTGTCGGCTTTTGCCGGAGAAAATATATACTTTGGAAAAAGGAACATAGAGCTTTGGACTATAACATAACACAAAACGTTATGAGCGATACATTAACACTAGATGAAGTAGTAGAGTTTGCGGAGAATCCAGAACCACGTTGTCCTTGTGTATTGTTACTTGATACATCAGGTTCAATGCAAGGGCTGGCTATAGAAGCTCTCAACCAGGGTTTGCTGAGTTTGAAAGATGAGTTAGTCAAAAATTCCATAGCAGCGAGAAGGGTAGAGATTGCGATCGTTACTTTTGATAGTCATATTAATGTAGTACAGGATTTTGTCACAGCTGATCAATTTAATCCTCCCATTTTGACAGCACAAGGATTAACTAGTATGGGTGCAGGCATCCATAAAGCCTTGGATATGGTGCAAGAGCGAAAATCTTTGTATCGTGCCAACGGTATTGCCTACTATCGCCCGTGGGTGTTTATGATTACGGATGGTGAGCCACAAGGTGAATTAGATCATTTAGTAGAGCAAGCAGCAATTCGGCTGCAAGGAGATGAAGCCAATAAACGGGTTGCCTTTTTTAGCGTTGGTGTAGAAAACGCCAATATGATGCGCCTGAATCAAATTGCTGTGCGTACACCTTTAAAACTCAAAGGACTAAATTTTATTGAGATGTTTGTTTGGTTATCGGCTAGTATGTCAGCAGTTTCCCATTCCCAGATAGATGAGCAAATTGCACTACCGCCTATTGGCTGGGGTTCTATTTAACAATGATCAGTTATCAGTTATCAGTTATCAAACCTTAAATCACTGTTGACTGTTGACTGTTAACTGATTTTAAGCGGATTGCGGCTTGACACTTGCACAGCTAGCTGACAAAACAAATATATGAAAACATCAAAACAGAACCCTCATTGGCAGGTAGTCGCCGCCTCTGTGTGTGGTACAAGCCACATCAAAAATAAGCAGCTGTGTCAGGATGCTCACCACTGGCAATTATTGCCTGATAACGTGTTGATAGCAGCCGCCGCAGATGGTGCGGGTTCTGCCAGCCAGGGGAAAGTCGGGGCGATGGTAGCTGTGGAAACAGCTATAGAAAACTTATCGCTTAAAGATATCACTAGAGCTTCCCTAGCTGAAGATGCCACGGTGCAATTACTGTTAACGGATGCCTTGCTAGCGGCGAAAAAAGCCGTGGAAGATGAAGCAGAGGCTAGCCAAAAATTGCCCCAGGATTTAGCAACTACCTTAATTATTGCGATCGCCTCACCGGAAATGGTAGCAGCTGCACAAATTGGTGATGGTTTGGCAGTAGCTAAAGATCATCTAGGCAACTTACTAGCACTGACCATACCTAACAACGGCGAATATATCAACGAAACGACTTTTTTAACTTCACCAGGTGCTTTAGATACAGCGCAGATGAGACTATGGCGCGAAACCATAGTTAACATTGGAGTCCTCACCGATGGACTACAAATGCTGGCTTTGAATATGGTTGTTGGTGAACCTCACAAACCCTTCTTTTTTCCTTTATTTGATTTTGTCCAAAAAGTAGAAGATCAAACAGAAGCAAAAGAACAGTTAGTCAGGTTTTTAGGTTCTGAGCGAATTACACAACGTACTGACGATGATTTAACGCTGATTTTAGCTTCCTTCAACCATTCATGAGCTAGGATTCTGCAAGTTCGGTTTCTCAAGAAGAAGGCAGAGGTGCGAGTCTGAGGCAGAGGGGCAGGGGAGCAGGGAGCAAGGGGGCAGGGAGCAAGGGAGACAAGGGAGACAAGGGAGACAAGGGAGATTTTTACTCCAATGCCCAATGCCCCATGCCCAATGCCCCATGCCCAATGCCCAATGCCCCATGCCCCATGCCCCATGCCCCATGCCCAATTCCCAATAACCCCCTTAACCGTGATTGTCATGAAGGTACTACGTTATCTTCCCCAGGAAGAAATTCTCAGTCTCAGCGTGAGTTTGGGGCGTGGTGGTGAAGCCTGTATTTATGCCGTGCCATCCCCAGGCGATTTAGTGGCAAAGGTTTATCATCAACCAACAGTTGCTCATGCCCAGAAACTCCGGGCGATGCTTGCTAACCCACCAGAAAACCCGACGGCGAATTTAGGACATATTTCCATTGCTTGGCCACAAGAATTATTGTGGGGAACAGATGACAACAAAAGTATTGTTGGCTTTGTTATGCCCCGCATTCGCGGAATGCGTCCCATCATTGATTTTTATAACCCTAAAACTCGCCGCCAACACTGCCCATTATTTAGCTATCAATATCTTCTCCGCACAGCTCGCAATTTGGCGGCAGCTTTTGCCTCTTTACACAATAGTGGTTACTGTGTGGGTGATGTCAACGAGTCTAATATCCTTGTCAGTGATACAGCCTTAGTCACCTTGGTAGATACAGATTCTTTCCAAGTGCCTGATCCTGAACATGATGTGGTTTATCGTTGTCCAGTAGGTAAACCAGAGTTTACCCCACCAGAATTACAGAATAAAATCTTTGCTCATCACGATCGCAATCTCAGTCATGATTTATTTGGGTTAGGGGTACTGATCTTCCAATTATTAATGGAAGGGACACATCCTTTTTCTGGCATATTTCAGGGCATTCCTGAACCACCACCCTATGAAGCCAGAATTGCCGCCGGACATTTTACCTACAGTAAAAAGCGGCAAGTTCCCTATTTACCTACACCCATTGCACCACCTTGGGAAATCCTCCACCCCAGACTCCAAGAACTGTTCATTCAGTGTTTTGAGGATGGCCACTATGCCCCCCAACACCGTCCTCATGCTCAAGCTTGGTTGTCTGCTTTGGCGGAAGCGGAAGACTCCTTGACTACTTGTAGTGTGAATCCCCAACATCGCTATAGCAACCACCTGCATAGCTGTCCTTGGTGTGAGCGGGCGGTACGCTTAGGTGGTAGAGATCCTTTCCCCTCAGTAGGGGCAATAGAAAAAAAAGAACATTTACGTCCTCGCGTCCCCACGAAAAAAAGACGCTATTCCCAACCTGCGCCGCCTATTGGTTTACCTTTGCCAGTGATGCCTTTGTATCAAACAAACTGGCACATACCCACATCTACCTTTGCACCACAACGCCACCGCCGCCGCAAGAGACTGTATCCCATAGTCTGCTGCTTGTTGGGGTTTGGGGCTTTGGGATATTTGGATGTAATGATGAAATGGACGCGTCCCTTGGTGTCTCAGAATAACTACGCCCAGCAAAGTTTAATTACGAAGCCTGCAATTGATAATACTACCTTAAGTTTTGCTGATTATTACCAGCAAGGTCATGCAGCTTACCAAGTGCGAGACTATAAACAAGCAGTAGACAAGTTTACCCAAGCTATTCAACAAGAGCCGAACAACTCTAAAGCTTACGTTAATAGAGGTAACGCTCGCTACAACCTCAAAGATTATGAAGGGGCATTGGTAGACTACACAGCCGCTTTACAACTGAACCCCCAAGAAATTAAAGCTTTTGTGAATCGGGGTAATGCCCGCTATATGCTGGCAGAATATAGCAACGACCCGGATAAAGAATATAAACTAGCGATCGCTGATTTTAACCAAGCCCTGAGTATCAACCCCAAAGAATCGGAAGCTTATATCAGAAGGGGTATAGTCTATTCCCAGATAGCTAAATACAGTAGCGATACTCTCCAAGAATATCAAGATGCGATCGCAGATTTTGATCAGGCACTCAAACTTAACCCTGCCAAATCTGAGGCTTATTTTCAACGTGGTGCTGTCCGCTATCAAATCGCTCAGTATAGTACCGAATCTATGCAACAATATCACCAGGCGATCGCGGATTTTGACCAAGCTTTAAAACTCAACAATCAACTTGCCAAAGTTTACCTCAAGCGGGGAATGGTTCGCTATGAACTTCTACAACTCACAAGTAACAAATCTCACCCCAGTTATTTGCAAACTCTGCAAGATTTAGAAACAGCTGCTCAACTTTCCTTACAACAAGAAGATACAGAAATTTATCAGCAAGCACTCAGCAGCATCTGTATCCTGGAAGAAAGCAAATGTCATGCTTTATTTCACAGTTCTGTCGTGTTGGGATATGCCAATAACAATGTCAACACCACTCAGTAACAGAGATGACAAAGTGCTAACTTTTTGATAGGTCAGCAAGTTCGTAGTAAGGACTTCAGTCCTGATTTTTTAAGGACTAAAGTCCTTACTACAAACCTCTTAAAAACTTGATACATTAATTAATTTATTTTTTTCCTGACTCAACATCTGATGCGATGTATAAGTTAGCGAAATAGTAATTTTGTCTTTATAAAAACAATCGCTTAAATCTAAATTCGATATTTATTTATGTCTTAAAATGTTAAGCAATTATTGTTAAAATCTATAATTTTACAGACATAAACCTCGGTTTAATGTCATTTAAATTTAACTATAATTGTCTAGCTAAAAACCACATTTCTAGCCTTTAATGTCTTATTTATTTATATTTACTAAGCTTTTATAGATTCAATGATTTTATTTACTATTTCTTTATGCAACTGCCTTAAATAACAGTTAGATTATGTACGGAGAAAAATACAAAATAAATGAATTTTTCTCTCATATATCCATGTGCATCCTCTTCAGTTTGATAAATTTCTCATAATAATTGACTGCACATCTTTGAGGTAATTGCATGAAAGCGGTGATTTTGGCTGGAGGACTGGGTACACGCCTCAGTGAAGAAACCAGTATCAGACCTAAGCCAATGGTTGAGATTGGTGGTAAACCAATCCTTTGGCATATTATGAAAACTTATTCTGCCCACGGCATTAACGATTTTATTATTTGTTGTGGTTATAAAGGTTACGTCATCAAAGAGTATTTTGCTAACTACTTTTTGTATATGTCTGATGTAACTTTTGATATGCGTTTTAACCAGATGAATGTGCATTCTGGTTATGCTGAACCTTGGCGCGTCACCCTCGTTAACACAGGTGATCAGACTATGACAGGGGGACGCTTAAAGCGTGTGAGAGAACATCTTGGTAATGAAACTTTTTGCTTTACCTACGGTGATGGAGTTAGTAATGTTAATATTACTGAATTAATTAAATTACACCAACAACAAAAGACCCTAGCTACCCTCACAGCCGTTCAACCAGCAGGTCGGTTTGGGGCAATTTCTCTAGCACAAGAACAAACAAAAATTACTAGTTTTCGAGAAAAACAAGATGGTGATGGTGCTTGGATTAATGGTGGTTATTTCGTATTAGAACCAGCCGTCATTGATTTTATTGCTGATGATAGTACTGTTTGGGAGAAAGAACCATTAGAAAAGTTAGCAGATTTAGAGCAATTATCGGCTTTTAAACATCATGGTTTTTGGCAACCAATGGATACATTACGAGATAAAAAGTACTTAGAAGAACTATGGAAAAATAATCAAGCTCCTTGGAAGGTGTGGGAGTGAAATCATAGGTAAAACAATTAACTGTTAAATAGCTACTTGTCAAGTTATAATTTTTACCCATATAACGGTAAATTCCAACGCCAAAAATAACATTTTATCACTTTGTTTTTTGGCTTTTACCTTTTGATTGCTTCTAACATCTAGTGCAGTAATACCAATGTACGACTTTGCGATTATCGGTGGGGGAATAGTTGGGCTATCTACAGGGATGGCTTTAGGTAAAAGTTATCCCCAAGCCCGGATTTTAATCTTAGAAAAAGAAAGCCAATGGGCGTTTCATCAAACTGGTAATAATAGCGGTGTAATTCACTCTGGAATTTACTACAAACCAGGGAGTTTCAAAGCTAAATTTTGCCGGGATGGTCGAGACTCAATGGTAGCATTTTGTCAAGAGTATGGCATTGAGCATGAGATTTGTGGCAAGGTAATTGTGGCTACAGATGAGGAAGAATTACCCCGCTTAGAAAATCTCTATCAACGCGGTGTAGATAACGGCATTAAAGTCCAAAAAATTACCCCAGAACAAGTCAAAGAAATTGAACCTCATGTTAGTTGTGTAGGTGGGATTCGCGTTTTTTCAACTGGCATTGTCAATTACAAGCAAGTTTGTTTAAAATACGCCGAACTAATTCAACAGCAGGGGGGAGATTTACGGCTGAATACCAAAGTCTTGAAAATTGTTTCCAGTGGTCAAAATTATGTCCTGGAAACCAATCAAGGTGACTTTGCCAGCAAGTTTGTGATTAATTGTGCCGGATTGCATAGCGATCGCATTGCTAAATTAGGTGGAGTCAACCCGAAAGCGAAAATTGTGCCTTTCCGGGGGGAATATTACGAACTCACCCCTGAAAAACGCTATCTGGTAAAAACCCTGATTTACCCAGTTCCCAACCCCGATTTTCCTTTCTTGGGGGTTCACTTCACCAAAATGATTGATGGTAGCGTCCATGCAGGGCCAAACGCTGTTCTGAGCCTCAAACGGGAAGGCTACCACAAAACCGACTTCGACTGGAAAGACTTTGCGGAGGTAATGACTTACCCCGGTTTTTGGAAACTCGCCGCCAAACACGCCGACGAAGGTATCCAAGAAATCATTCGTTCCTTTAGCAAAGCTGCTTTTACCAGAAGTCTGCAAAAACTGATTCCCGAAGTGCAAGAATCGGATTTAGTCCCCACCCATGCCGGAGTACGCGCTCAAGCCTTAATGGATGACGGCAAACTAGTAGACGACTTTTTGATTGTACCTAGTCAAAATGCTATCCATGTTTGCAATGCACCCTCACCGGCTGCCACTTCTTCCCTAGAAATTGGCAAAGCGATCGCCGCACAAGTGACTCAACATACACACATTCCAGCAGTTATTTAAAGAGCAGGCAAAATAGGGGCAAATAATCCCCTATTTCTACACCACCATCCTCTAATATGACGGTTATCCCCCAATTGCAGCCAATAGTGCTGGTTTGCGCTGCCGATAATAACTATGCTATGCCTCTAGCTGTAACAGTTCGTTCGGCACTAGCTAATCTTCGTAGCGATCGCCAGATATTTTTATTTATCTTGGATGGTGGTATTAGCAACACCAAAAAACGTAAAATCATCCGTTCCCTAGACTCGAAAAAAGTCAAGATTTCTTGGATTCAGCTAGATGAAGCCTTATTTGCCAATTTACCTTTATATAGGCATTTAACCATTTCTAGCTATTATCGGCTTCTGATTCCTGAAGTTATCCCAAAACATTTTGATAAAGCAATTTATCTAGATACCGACATGGTAGTAACTGGGAATTTAGCAGAGCTATGGAATATAGATATTGGCGATAACTATGTATTAGCAGTCCAGGATGATCACCAATTATATATGTCCATTGCTTACGATTGGAAAACCTATCAAGCTTTAGGAATTTCTCCCGATTCTAAATACTTTAATTCTGGACTTTTAGTTATCAATCTTGAGAAGTGGCGAGCCGAAAATATCGGTAAACAGGTTCTCGAATTGATCAAAAAAGAAAATCTAGCTAACGATCAAGATGGTCTAAATGTAGCTCTTGTAGACAAATGGGGAGAACTGCATCCCCGATGGAATCAGATGCCCAGGATATATCATTATTCATCTTGGCAAAAAAGTCCCTTTACCAAAGATGTCTATAACGAATTGCTGCATCAACCTTACATTATTCACTATACTGCTACTCCTAAACCTTGGTTAGCAGGATTAAGGGACGAATGTAAACACCCCAGAAAAGATTTATTTTTCCAGTATCTTGACATGACAGATTGGTCAGGATGGCGTGATACTTTCCTCCGTCGGTTAGGGAGAAAAATTAGAAGATTAATATTAGGGTATTCTGCCAAGTTATTCTGCTAATTTTTTGATATTTCTTGTTAGTTATTTTGGGTTACTGCATTTACAAAAATATTTTTTACCCAAAGAGATTAGTAAATATGAAAGTTTTAGTAACTGGAACAGAAGGCTATTTAGGTTGTTTATTACCTTCTTTATTAACAGCACGCGGACACGAAGTCATCGGAGTAGACACCGGGTTTTATAAAGTTGGCTGGCTCTACAACGGTACAGATATCACAGCCAAAACCCTCAACAAAGATATCCGTCACATCAACCCCGAAGACTTAGAGGGTGTGGAAGCAATAGTCCACATGGCTGAACTCTCCAACGATCCTACCGGTCAACTTTCACCCAACATCACCTACGACATCAATCATTTAGGTTCTGTGCGACTAGCAAACCTAGCGAAAACAATGGGTGTGCGTCGCTTCGTCTATATGTCCTCTTGTAGCGTCTATGGAGTAGCTACGGAAGGAGATGTCACAGAAACATCTCCCGTTAACCCCCAAACAGCTTACGCAGAGTGCAAAACTCTAGTCGAACGCGATGTCCAACTCCTGGCTGATGACGACTTCTCCCCCACCTTCATGCGAAACGCCACAGCCTTTGGTGCTTCCCCTAGAATGCGCTTTGACATCGTGTTGAACAACCTAGCAGGTTTAGCTTGGACTACCAAAGAAATCAAAATGATTAGTGATGGTACACCTTGGCGGCCATTAGTCCACGCACTCGATATTTGCAAAGCCATAGTTTGCGCCTTAGAAGCACCCCGCGACATTATTCACAACCAAATTTTTAACGTTGGTGATACAACCAACAACTACCGGGTTAAAGAAATCGCTGAAATCATCGCTGATGCTTTCCCTGGTTGTAAATTATCCTTTGGTGATAACGGTGCAGATAACCGTAGTTATCGCGTCTCCTTCGAGAAAATCAACAGTATCCTACCTGGATTTAAATGTGATTGGGATGCTCAACGCGGTGCTAGACAATTATTTGACTTGTTCAGCCAAATTGACATGGCTGAAGACACATTTTTATTTAGAGGATTCACCCGCTTAAAACAACTAGAATTTTTAATTCGGACTGAACAAATTAACCAAGATTTCTTCTGGAAAGCTAATTAATTTTAAGATATTCAAACACCGGGATTTTTAAATTCTGGTGTCTGAAAAACAACAAAATTAATCATTGTATGGGCAAATTATTGACTCTTGCCATTCCTACTTATAATCGGTCTGAGTTACTTGATAAACAGTTAACATGGCTAGCCGAAGCTATACCAGATTGTGCAGCAGATTGTGAAATCTTAGTTGCTGATAATTGTTCCAGTGATGACACTGCCAAAATTATTGAGAAATGGCGAATTGAACTAAATCAAGTCACATTTAAAACTCATAAGCATCCAGAGAATTTAGGTGTGATGAAAAATATTATGCACTGCCTAAACTCCACAGAAACTGAGTATATTTGGATCATTGGCGATCATGACCCGATTCAAACAAGAGCCATTGCTTATGTAATTAATAAACTCAAGCAACAGCAAAAATTATCATTATTATTGCTCAATTTTTCAGGACATAATAAAAGTACTGGACAACCAGTCTATCCAGCAACTATCATCGGTAATCATTGGTTTGATATTGACTGTGAAGATAGTTGTGAAGATGGTAAATCAATTTTTGAGCATTGTTTTGCTAAAAGTATTGGGGCAGTGATGTTTCTAGCTGCTAGTATTTATCGGACTAACTTAGTCAAAAAAGCTCTAGAAACTTGGCCAGATGCTGCTAGTAATTGGATGTCTTTAGCCTATCTAGCTGGTTATTGTGCGGCTCATGGTGATGTAATTGTCACCAAAGAAAATTTTTTACAATTCAATGTTGGTGTGAATTATTGGGAGCAAGAACCAAAAGCCGCATTATTAATGCAATACAAACACATACCTGAAGTAATTTCAAAGCTCCAAGAATGTGGTTATTCTCAAAAATTTTGTCGCCAGATGCTTTTACGCAACTCTCAACAGGTTGATAACAAAGTATTTTTAGGTGCTTTACAAAGATGGCCTATATCGGCTCTCAAAATACTGATTCCATTTATGGCTATATGGAATTGCTAAATCAGTAATTTGTAACACCTCGTACCAATTATCTATGAAGTTGCGCCAAATAAATGATGTAGAGACGTTGCATGCAACGTCTCTACAGTACAGAATAAAGTACATCTTCATCAAGAAACAGTATCACAGGTACGCGGTAGTGTTTCGTTAGAAAAGCAACCTACAATTTTTTTGCTTGTATTGCAAGATTTTAGCGTTGACACGCCAGTAGGGTGTGTTAGCGACAGCGTAACGCACCTAGCACCAAAGGCCTACATACACTTAAATTTTTGCAGAAATAAAACCCATTCCGATAAATAAAGTTCCTGTTTCTTCATTTATCTAGTGTAAATACTAAATGATTAGTAAAAACAGGTCATAGATAAGGGTGTAAGCATCACTTGATGGTCAGACTAAAAGCACTCATTACTCAACTTTTATTTCAGTAAACTATGATTTTTACCGCTACAGAACTCCAAGACGCATTTATTATTGACTTAGAAGAAAAGTCAGACCACCGGGGATTTTTTGCTCGGACTTTCTGCGCTCAAGAATTTGCTGCCCACGGTTTAAAACCGGCAGTTGCTCAGTGTAACCTTTCTTATAACTATAAAAAAGGCACATTGCGGGGAATGCACTATCAACTCAAACCCGCCGCCGAAACTAAATTAATACGCTGTATTAAAGGTGCTATTTATGACGTAATTATTGATATGCGTCCTGAATCACCGACATTTTTATCACATATTGGTGTAGAACTAACCGCCGAAAATTATCGAGCTTTGTATGTACCAGAAATGTTTGCTCATGGTTATCAAGCTCTAACTGATGATGCGGAAGTTGTGTATCAAGTGGGTGAATTTTACACTCCTGGATATGAAAAAGGATTACGTTACGACGACCCATTTTTTAATATTCAATGGCCTCTAGAAGTGTCCGTTATTTCTGAAAAAGATGCTAATTGGCCACTATTAGAAACTATTCCTATTGGTAGCTCTGACCCAGTGGAAGCGTTGTGTTAGGAATTAACAAGCCCTAAAAAACCGGGTTTCTGAACGAAAGATTAAGGTTTTAAGCTGAGGGATTTGCAAGAAACCTAAAAAACCGGGTTTCTGAACGAAAGATTAAGGTTTTAAGCTGAGGGATTTGCAAGAAACCTAAAAAACCTAAAAAACCGGGTTTCTGAACGAAAGATTAAGGTTTTAAGCTGAGGGATTTGCAAGAAACCCGGTTTTTAACCGAGGTGCAAGAAAATATTAAATATAAGGAATTAAGGAAATGATTATTATTGATCGTGCTTTACAAGCTCGTGCGGAAGCTGGAAATCCTGTGAAAGTAGGGATGATTGGTGCAGGTTTTATGGGTCGGGGAATTGCCAACCAAATCATTAATTCTGTCCCTGGGATGGAGTTGGTGGCTATTTCTAATCGTAGTATTGATCAGGCTCAACGGGCTTATCAAGAAGCTGGGATTGAACAGATGCAAATTGTGAATAATCTAGGAGCATTAGAAACTGCGATCGCTCACGGTAAATATGCTATCACCGAAGATGCTCACCTGATCTGTCAAGCGGCAGGCATTGATGCGATTATCGAAGTAACTGGTGCAGTCGAATTTGGGGCGCACATCGTTATGGAAGCGATCGCCCACCGCAAACATATTATTATGATGAATGCGGAACTAGATGGCACTGTCGGCTGTATTCTCAAAGTCTACGCTGATAAAGCTGGTGTGATTCTCTCGGCTTGTGATGGCGACCAGCCAGGGGTAGAGATGAACCTGTACCGCTTTGTTAAAAGTATTGGTTTAACTCCCTTATTGTGCGGTAACATCAAAGGCTTGCAAGACCCTTACCGCAACCCCACCACCCAAGAAGCATTCGCCAAACGTTGGGGACAAAAAGCCCACATGGTGACAAGCTTTGCCGATGGTACAAAGATATCATTCGAGCAGGCGATCGTGGCTAATGCCACAGGGATGAAAGTTGCCAAGCGCGGAATGTTGGGCTATGACTTCACAGGTCATGTAGACGAAATGACCAATATGTATGATGTTGAACAACTTAAAGAACTAGGTGGAATTGTAGATTATGTCGTCGGCGCAAAACCAGGCCCTGGCGTATTCGTGTTTGCTACCCACGACGACCCCAAACAACAGCACTACCTCAACCTCTACAAACTCGGTGAAGGCCCTCTCTATAGCTTCTACACCCCTTATCACCTCTGTCATTTTGAAGTTCCCTTATCTGTAGCCCGTGCAGTGTTATTCCAAGATGCGGTGATGTCTCCTTTGGGCGCGCCTATGGTAGACGTAGTGGCCACTGCAAAAATTGACCTAACAGCCGGCACAACTTTAGATGGCATCGGCTATTATATGACCTACGGACAATGTGAAAATTACGATATTGTCCAACAACAGAATCTTCTACCAATGGGTTTAGCTGAAGGTTGCCGCCTCAAGCGAGATATTCCTAAAGATCAAGTCCTCACCTACGATGATGTAGAACTACCAAACGGCAGACTTTGCGACCAACTCAGAGCCGAACAAAACAAATATTTTGCTCCAGAAAAAGTCTTGGCAACCGTTAGCTAATATCAATTCAAAATTGAAAATTAACAATACCAACAACAGCTTTGATTTTGAATAAATTAGTCAAATTTTTGCCCTAAATACCTGCAAAATAGCCCCCTTCAACAAGGGGGCTTGAGGGTATCTAATAGCATTTACCTGCCCATCTAGTAATTATACAGATGCAATTAACCGCATCTCTATCAACTTTTAAATATTAACTAAGACTTATGAAAATTGCTCTAGTGCATGATTATTTAACCCAGCGTGGTGGAGCAGAACGTGTTTTTGAATTGCTTTGTAAACGCTATCCAGAAGCAGATATTTTTACATCTTTATATGACCCAGACAGAACAATTGATGTAGGCGATCGCATAGTTAATACAACTTTTTTACAAAAAATTCCTGGGGCTACTAAATATTTTCGTTTAATAGCTCCTCTATATTTTCCCGCCTTTCGGGCTTTAGATTTACAAGATTACGATTTAATCATTAGTAGTAGTACAAGTTTTGCTAAAGCAGTCAGAAAAAGACCAGATGCAAAACACGTTTGTTTTTGTCATAATGTCACCCGTTTTTTATGGGATACAGAAACTTATTTACGAGAATATAGTGATTACCGCTATTTTGCCCCTATCATCACCAAAATATTCCAATTAATGAGAGATGTAGACCTAAAATATGCTCAAGAACCTGACATATACATTGCTAATTCTAGTACTGTGGCTCGCCGCATCGAAAAGATTTATGGCAAACCAGCAATGATGGTTAATTATCCCATTGATACCAGTAACTTTGTTTTTTCAGATACTAAAGATGAATACTATTTAGCCTCGGCAAGAATGATTAGTTATAAGCGACTCGATGTTATAGTAGAAGCATTTAATTGGTTAGGATGGCCGCTATTAATCTCAGGTGATGGACCAGAAAGAGAACGATTAGAAGCTAAAGCATTGGATAACATTAAATTTTTAGGCCATGTGAGTGATAGCCAACGTAAAGACTTATTTTCTAGAGCCAAATCTGTGATAGTAGCTGCTTTAGAAGATTATGGTTTAGTCCCGGTAGAGTCTAATGCTAGTGGTACACCAGTTATTGCTTATGGTGCAGGTGGTGTATTAGATACACAAATACATGGAGAAACTGGAGTCTTTTTTAAAAGACAAACTCCTGAATCATTACAAACAGCATTACTTGAATCTGGCAGCATCTCTTGGAACTATGAAAATATCCGTAATCATGCCGTGAATAATTTCTCAGAACCAGTCTTTTTTAGCAAAGTTGAACAAATTATTGACCAAGCTTTAACAGTCAACAATTAACACTCAATATTCTTTCCCATTCCCTATTCCTCTTCGCAAATAAGGATAGCAACGTGGTTCAAACTAGTCTCAGCACCAATATTGTCAATTCCAATCATGATACAGAACCAAGTTATGGACAGATTCTGGCTGTATTTATCCGCAGATTTCCTTGGTTCTTAGCAGCATTCATCACGACTATTGCCTTAGCAGCCCTCATGACTGCTAAAACCAAACCTACCTACAGAAGCTCAATGCAGCTATTGGTAGAACCGAATTATCAAGGGAAGAAAGATGAAACTAAACCAGGGAATCAGTTTATTGAACCGGATGTGCAGATAGACACTGCTACTCAACTTAACCTGATGCAAAGTTCTGGGTTAATTCAAAAGGCAGTAAATAAACTCAAATCTGAATATCCAGATATTAGTGTAGCTGAAATTAAAAATGCTTTAGCCTTAGAACAAATCAGGGCTAAAGATGATAATGTAGCTACAAAAATTTTCCAAGTAGACTACACCGATACAGACCCAGAAAAGACTCAAAAAGTATTGGCTGCTATTCGGCAAGTGTATGTGGAATATAACAAAGATCAGCAGGATATTCGGCTGAAAAAAGGTTTGCAAGTTATTAGAGAACAACTAACTAAAGCAAGTGAAGAAGTTAATGCTGCTGAATCTAACTTGCAAAGATTTCGCAGAAATCAGAACTTAATTGACCCAGAAGCTCAAGCCAAGGCTCTAGAAGAAGCTTTAAATAATATTGAGCAAGAACGCCGCACTACTCGCTCTCAATATCAAGAAGCTGTAGCCAAGCAAAGATCCCTAGAAGAACAACTAAATCGTTCTCCTAAAAATGCTTTAGTTGCTTCTCGTCTGAGTCAGTCTACTCGTTACCAAGGTTTGCTCAACGAAATTCAAAAAACTGAACTGTCGTTAGCGCAAGAACGTTTACGTTTCACAGATGAAACTCCTAGCGTTCAGAAGTTGAAAGAACAACTACAAAGCCAAAAAGAATTATTGCAACAGGAAGTAGGCAGGACTTTAGGTGTTAAGTCTGCTAGTGTTTTTAATTCTGGAGAACCACTTCTAGAACAAGGACAGTTTGGTGAAATTGATCTCAACCTTGCTAGTCAATTAGTAGATACTCAAACAACTATAGTCTCTCTAACTGCCCGTGACCAAACTTTGGCACAGAAAGAAACTCAGCTACGTTTAGAAATTAAACGTTTTCCGCCTTTATTGGCTTATTACAATCGCATTAAACCACAGTTACAATTCAGCCGCGAAAGGTTAGAGCAGTTGTTGCGAGCAGAACAACAATTACGCCAAGAACTAGCCAAGGGTGGGTTTAACTGGGAAGTTGTAGAAGAACCCCAATTAGGGATGAAGTTGGGGCCAAATCTCCAGCAAAATCTCATGTTAGGTGCAGTGGTGGGTTTGATGTTAGGAGGTATTGCTGCCTTTATTCGAGAAGCATCTGATGATTCTGTCCGCACCACAGCTGAGTTAGAAAAACAAGTGGCTTTGCCTTTGTTGGGAACTACCCCTAAATTACCCCCAGCTAAAACCAGAGAATCTGTAATTAAGTTACCCTTTGGTAAGCCAGAAATACCCGCACCTTGGACAGTGGAGGTTTTACAGTCTCCTCCCCGTTGGGAATCGTTGGACTTGATTTACAAAAATATTGAACTTTTAAATTCTGTCACTAGCTTAAAATCTTTAATGATTTCTTCCCCTGTGATGGATGAGGGTAAATCAGGTTTTGCTTTAGGTTTAGCAATGAGTGCGGCGCGGTTACACAAACGGGTTTTGTTAATTGACGCGAATTTACGTCATCCTAGTTTGCATGAGCAGCTAAATTTGCCTAATGAGCAAGGGCTATCTACTATATTGGCTAGTGAGATTACTTTGCCGCATCAAATTGGCACTCATTCTATAGGTTCAACTTACATTGATATTTTGACGGCTGGCCCCAGACCTGCTGACCCCGCAAATCTTTTGAGTTCTCCTCGGATGACGGAATTGATGAACGCCTTTGAGGAGAATTATGATTTGGTGATTATCGATGCGCCGCCTGTGTTGGGTTTGGTAGATGCGATGCTGACTGCTTCTTCTTGTCGGAGTGTGGTGTTGGTAGCGAGTATGGGTAAGGTGACTCGCACTCAAATTGCTGAAGCTACTGCTATGTTAAGTCGGTTAAATCTGATTGGAATTGTGGCTAATGGGGTAGCTAACTCCAGTAGTACATATGTGCAGTACGCCAAGGAATATCGATTTGCTCTGCAACAAGCGGTAGAGAAGTAAGGAAGGAGTTAAAGTTAAAATTTAAAACATTAGGTTTGATTGTGCGATCGCAGTTATGAAAACAGGCGATCGCACTTTTTTTGTATAATTGCCTTTGTGTTAGTCGGGAGAGTAATGTACAGCCCCAAGCTTTCGGTGCGTTACGGCTTACGCCTAATACCGTTTCTTGATGGAAATGCACTTTATTCTGTACTGTAGAGACGTTGCATGCAATGTCTCTACATCATTTATTTGGCGCAACTTCATAGAGAAGTGGTATAACACACCCTACATATACTAAAAGTTAAATAATTAAAATTAGATTAATTTTGTTCTTTTTATGAAAAATTGCTGAAATAAATTCCCTAAAATTTCTGTAATAATTTAACTTTTTTAGTGTGACAATTAAGTCTGTTTTTATTAGTTAAAAGTCAGTATATTTATGCCAACTTTATATTTGAAATGGAATAAACCTATGTATTTAAAGAGTGAATAAAGAATTGGTCAATAGATATAGTCAATTCTACAGAGTCTTATATCCTAGAGATTGAAATTGATTTTGGTTAGCTCAAAGGCAAGATTAGACTAAATTTCTTAGATTTATTGAAAGCGGTAGATAGCTTACTGGCATCCAACATAATTATCAAGTTATTTAGGTAGTAATTAGGTAAATTACCTCTGCATCTCTCCAACATCCCTAATTTGTATTATACATAACTAAATCTACCAAGCAATGTGCTAATTATGTTTACTAATATCTATCTACTTCATATCTAAGTTTTTAAGTCTCAAAATCAGCATAACTACTAAAGTGAGATACTGAGTGTTCATGCAAGTTAAACCAGGATATTTTTAGGCGCAAGTATCTACAACTTTGGGCAACACACCAAATTATCATCAACGTCTTTGGCATTGATAGCCTTTGATATTAGCTGAGTGATTTACTTTGTATAAATCCAAAGACATATGACAAGCACAATAGTTCCAAGTTTTGATCATTACTATCCTGTCACTTCTCAAGTACAAGACTTTTGCTCCTCCCACTACACACTGCAATGGCGGCAGGGTCAATTATTAGTTAAGTCTAAATGTTTGCAGAAATTACCACAGCCATATTTACCTGCTCTAGATAATCAGCAATTATTAATAGAGTGCTTAAAAAATTCACCAATTGATTTGGTAACTATAGATGCCCAACTCGGCAAAACTGTGTTAAATTTCTGGGCTGAGGCTTGTGAACAAGCAGATAAACCTATATTTCTCCGCACACCCTCTGGCTCTAAATTATTTAAAAGAAGTCGCCACGGTGCAATGTGGTTGCAATTCATAGATAGAGTAATTGCTGGTGTATTGCTATTGTTAGCGATTCCCATCATGGCAATATTAATCATGCTGATGCAGATTGATTCACCAAAATCAATGTTTACTCGTGAGTGGCGTGTAGGAGAAAAAGGAAAACTATTTCGAGCGATTAAATTTGCTATTCCTCATGAGCAAAGTAATCAATTTTTGGGGCGTTGGCTGCGTAAGTCTGGTTTGGAACATCTACCAAAATTATGGAATGTACTGCGGGGTGATATGAGTCTAATTGGTAGTCGTTGTTGGACTTTAGAAGATGCTATGAGTCTGACAGTTATCAGTTATCAGTTAGTTTAATTGTTGACTATTCACTTAAACGTTTGTAGTAAGGACTAAAGTCCTTATACCAATTCTCTATGAAGTTGCGCCAAATAAATGATGTAGAGACGTTGCATGCAACGTCTCTACAGTACAGAATAAAGTGCATCTATGGCTACGCCAGGCAAGCTACATCAAGAAACGGTATTACTAACAAATACAGCAGATTCGATGTTGATGAGGTACAGCAACTGATTGAAAAAAGTAATGAGTAAGAAATTTACTTATTACTTATTACTCATTACTCATTACTCATGGTGTACCTCACTTACTTCAAAAGTGCTGTAAGTATCAATCTTTTGAAAATCTACTGAATTATTGATTGCAACTTATACAACTCAGTGTATAGCCCGCAATTTTCTTACTGATTTTCCCTACTTTACACTAGCTTCAAATATACAAGTTTTCTTGAGAATAAGTCTAGTAATTGGTAAATCTTACTGTTGCAATTAATTACGACAGAAATTAGTTAACTAGTATCGGCTGGATATGTAGCATTTCTATAATTTAGGAGCAGATTAATTTGGATCTGAGCTAGTTAAGAGATGCAATGTAACAAAGTTAGTCTTAGCAAATTATTATGATTTTGAAAATACCTAAACCGCTCCGAAATTTATTTAAGGCTACTAGCTTTTGGAAAGATAATTATTTGATTTTACGGGAAATAAAAAAGTTTCCAAAAATAGCCATTTTAGCAGTGATATTTTCTGTATTGGCGGCAGCTTTTGAAGGTGTGAGCATTGGCTTTCTACTTTCTTTTTTGCAAAGTTTAACTAGTCCTGATGCACCACCAGTCAAAACGGGGATAGAGTGGTTTGATATTTTAGTGCTAGGTGCGAAAGAAACGCAAATCAATCGCTTATATCGGGTATCAATGCTAATTTTATTTAGTACTTGGTTAAGAGCAGCGTTTAATTATTTTAGCCAAATATATACAGAATTAGCACAATTGCATTTGGGCGATCGCCTGCGAAAAAGTATCTTTGAGCAACTGCAAGCTATGCAGTTGAGTTACTTTGCTAAAACTCGTTCTGGTGAACTAGTTAATATCATCACTACAGAGATTGAAAGAGTCAAGCAAGCTTTTGGTGGTTCAGCATTTTTATTCACTAGGGGCTTGACAATCATTGTTTATTTAATTTCCATGTTTGTTATGTCTTGGCAGTTAACTATACTGTCAATTTTTCTATTTTCATTGTTAGCAGTCGCCTTATCTAACTTGAATGCCAGAGTCAGGGAAAGTAGTTTTGGGTTATCGGTAGCTAATGCTAATTTTACATCCGCAGCCGTAGAATTTATTAATGGGATTCGCACAGTCCATGCTTTTAGTACACAGGATTTTGAGCGCGATCGCTACTACAAATCTAGTAACGAAATAGTCAAATCTGGTACTAAAGTTGTCATTACCTGGACATTAGTTAGACCTATAGCTGAAGCTATAGCTACTACGGTTTTAGTAGTGATGATTATCCTAGCTTTTACCATATTTGTATCTCAAGGTCATCTACTAGTTTCATCTCTATTAACATTTTTCTTTGTGTTGTTCCGCCTTGTACCATTCATTCAAGATATTAATGGCACAAGAGCATATTTAAGCAGCTTGCAAGGTTCTGCCGATACTATTCAAAATCTGTTGCAAACTGACGATAAGCCTTATTTTGAAAATGGCAAACTTAAGTTTACGGGCTTAAAACGGTCAATAGATTTGGTATCTGTAGATTTTGGTTATACTCCCGATCAATTAATTCTGAATAATATTACCCTGAGTATTGAAAAGGGTAAAACTACAGCTTTAGTCGGCGCGTCTGGTGCTGGTAAAACCACACTAGCTGATTTAATTCCTAGATTTCATGATGCGACTGACGGCTATATTTATTTAGATGATATTGACATCAAA
Source organism: Aliinostoc maniaoense (assembly GCF_058172895.1). Lineage (NCBI taxonomy): Bacteria > Bacillati > Cyanobacteriota > Cyanophyceae > Nostocales > Nodulariaceae > Aliinostoc > Aliinostoc maniaoense. The sequence goes on from NZ_CP187952.1 coordinate 5,394,669, forward strand.
AAATTTGATGTTAAATCCCTGCGGCGTAAAATAGCTGTTGTCAGTCAAGACACATTTATTTTTAACACTTCTGTGTGGAAAAATATCAGCTATGGTTCACCAGAAGCAACAGCAGCACAAATTCAAGAAGCCGCAAGATTAGCTAACGCCTTAGAATTTATTTTAGAAATGCCCCAAGGATTTGACACCCAATTAGGAGATAGAGGTGTACGCTTATCTGGAGGACAAAGACAAAGATTAGCGATTGCGCGCGCATTATTAAGTAACCCAGAAATTTTGATTTTGGATGAAGCTACAAGTGCTTTAGATTCTGTGTCTGAACGCTTAATTCAAGAGTCTTTGGAAAAGTTATCTGTGGGTAGAACAGTAATTGCGATCGCTCACCGATTATCTACCATTGCTAAAGCCGATAAAGTCGTTGTTCTCGAACAGGGGCGCATTGTTGAACAAGGTGGCTATCAAGAGTTATTAGAACTCAAAGGTAAGCTCTGGAAATATCATCAAATGCAACATGAATCAGGTCATCTAGGCTAATTCTCAACCATCATCAACTCGATTTTTCTCTCATCTATCACCTGTATTTTGTCACAGTGCCATGAAAGTCTCAGTTATTATTTCTAACTATAACTACGCTCGCTATCTTCCCAAAACAATCAACTCTGCTTTATCTCAAACCTATGACAACATTGAGTTAATCATAGTTGATGATGGTTCTTTAGATGATAGCCGTGATGTCATCACTCAAATTCAAGCAACACATCCAGATAAAATCAAAACTATCTTCCAAGCTAATCAAGGGCAAGGAGGTGCATTTAATGCTGGGTTTGAGGCTGCTAGTGGAGAAATTATTGCTTTTTTAGATGCTGATGATGTTTGGCATTCTCATAAAATTCAACGCATTGTCGAAGTGTTTCAAACATCAGATGTAGTCGGTGTCATGCACCATTTAGATATTATTGATGGCGATGACAATAAAATCAATCATGCTTCTACCCAAGGGCCAAAACTGAGTCAAGATTTAGCCTCAGTCATCTTAAATACAGGAAATGCTTGGTGTTTTCCCCCCACCTCTGGACTTGCCTATCGTCGTCAAGCCTTAGAAAAAGTCTTTCCTATTGATCCTCTAAAATGGCGGATTTGGGCAGATGGTTGCATTATTTACTGCACAGCTTTTTTAGGCAAAATTAAAACATTACATGAAAATTTAGGCAGTTATCGCATACATGGTGCAAACAATCACATTACTAGAGGAGCAGTAACCCAGGAACAAGAAGCCAAATCTCAGGCAGGAATTGAGATGACTAACCAATATATCAACGACTTTTTAGAACGTATTGCTTATCCCCAAAGAGTTAATTTATCCCGCAACCTCCAGTATCGCCGCACCAAATATTATCAACAATCTAGGTGGGATATTCACGAGGTATGGGCAATCTCATGGTTGATTTTAGGATGGCCATTTTACTCTCTATCAGAGCGAGGATATTACCTAGGGCGGTTTTTATTCAAAAGTGCAAAATTTTTAGCTCGTCCAACTGTTCATGCGGAAAGCAGAACAATTTAGTAGTAAATGTGATTATTAGTAATCAAGACTATGTATCAAGTACATCCTTATCGTCCCACGATCGCACCATTTCAAGAGACAGTTACCCGCCCACTTTGGTCGGTGATGATTCCTACTTATAATTGTGCAGAATATCTGCGGGAAACTTTAGCTAGCGTTTTGGCTCAAGATCCAGGCCTCGATGTGATGCAAATTGCCGTTGTAGATAATTGCTCCACAGAAGATGATCCAGCCGCAGTAGTGGCAGAACTAGGTAAGGGTAGAGTTGAATTTTATCGACAACCAGAAAATGTGGGGCCGATGAATAACTCTCATACCTGCTTTGAATTAGCACGAGGTCATTTAATTCATCTTCTCCATAGTGATGATTGTGTCTGTGATGGATTTTATGAAAAGCTGGGGGGAGTTTTCCACGAAAATCCACAAATTGGTGCGGCATTTTGTCGGAGTATTTATATTGATGAAGATAGCAATTGGCAAGGATTCTCTAGTTTAGAATTACCAGAAAGTGGCATTTTACCTAGTGATTGGGTAGAGCGAATTGCTGAAATTTGTTGTATTTCAGTGCCGTCAGTGGCAGTAGTCCGGCGTGAAGTTTATGAACAATTAGGAGGATTTGATCAACGCTGTGGCTTAAGTGGTGATTGGGAAATGTGGGTGAGAATTTTTAAGAATTATCCCATGTGGTTTGAAGCGCAACCTTTAGCTATGTGGCGGCGACACTTTTTGTCTATGACGCGAGTTCATGCTAAAAGTAAAACCTTCATTCAAGAAACTTTTGATACTGTAGAAATGATTTTTAAATCTTATCTACCCTACGCTGTTAATGGCAAAATTCATAAAAAAGCCAAGCTCAATTGTGCATTTTTATCTTTAGATTCAGCCAAAGCCTTGTTAGCTCAAGAGCAAATATCTGAGGCGATCGCTCAAATTCACACAGCATTTAAGTATAGTTTTTCTTTTCCAGTATTGAAAGCTACGGCTAAAATCATCCTCTGGAATGGAACACTATGCCTGTTAAAAATATTATTCAGCACTTCCAGAGATCAAACAAAAGCTACTGCTCTTAATTAATGCCGTGTGCAACTTTCTCTCAAACCTAACCCCCAACCCCTTCCCTACAAGGGAAGGGGAGCAAGATTTAAAGCCTCTCTCCTTGCAGGGAAGCCAGTGCGTTGGGCGGCTTTGCCGACTTGTTGGCGTAGCGTCTCGTAGAGAAGCAACTGGCGTGAGAGGTTTGGAGAGGGGTTTCTAGAATAAGTCACACATCACGTTAATTAATAATTCTAGTCATTTAACTTAGTTACAAAGGCCAGTAAACAATGCGAGTATCTGTTTGCATTACAACTAGAAATCGTCCTCAATACTTAGAAAATTGCCTGCGATCGCTATGGGATTGTGAGACTAAACCACATTCAATAGTTGTGTCTGATGATTCACCGGATATAGAAGTACAACAACGCAATTATCAGATTGTCCAACAATATCCTCACATCACCTATCTTACAGGCCCCCGGATTGGTGTTTGTGCTAACCGTAACAATGCAGTCAATGCCATCTCTAGTTCGGAGACGGATTTAGTAGCGTTTGTTGATGATGATATTTGTGTAGAATCAGATTTTATCGCCCGTGCGATCGCGCAATATACAAACCTATCTCCAGAACAAAGAAATTACACTATCCTATCCGGTATCAGTCAAAGTCCTGAAGGATGTGTGATGGCTTCTGGTAAGTTATCTTTTCGCGGATATTTCTGTGCTAGTGATATTCCCGAAACTGTAGCCATTCATGCCACTATTTTCCCCCGTCAGTTTTTTGATCAAGAACAGTGGGATGAAAACATCTTTTTTGGTTACGAAGACGCAGAACTATGCTTACGGGCATTGAAAAGAGGCTATCAAATTTTACACTGTCCAGAATTACGTGTAGTGAATACCGGAGACAACGGTAAAAGCTCTTTGATGGTGTCGGATATTGGTAATTTAACTTACTACGAAATTTCTATAGAAGCCGCTAGACTCTACGTTGGCATTAAACGCTATAAAAATTTATTTCCCAACCTATTAAAGTTAGCAGTTTTTTGTTTTGTATATTTCCTCCATATGACCGTATATCTATGGAGACGCAGTTCCCTACAAGCCTGGCCAGAAATTATCCGGCGTTCCCATATTCAAAGGTTATGGCAGTCCTCTCAGTTGAAGTGGGGATGATGGAGGGGTAGGGGGCAGGGAGCAGGGGGCAGGGGGCAGGGGGGCAGGGTGTGGGAGGTGTGGGAGGTGTGGGAGGATGGGGAAGAAATTTTTCCCCCCACACTCCCCACACTCCCCTCTCTCCCCACACTCAAAAAGCCAGTTATATCAAGGCTTTGCGATTAACAAGCGTGCCATTCCCCATTCCCCATTCCCCATTTTTAGTACATTTCACAGGAATAGTTAATTGTGAAACTATGTATTGTTACGCACAATGTTATTAAAGGTGATGGTCAAGGACGGGTTAACTATGAAGTTGCTTTAGAAGCTATTCGTCGTGGTCATCATGTTACTTTATTAGCTAGCCACATAGCTCTAGAACTACAGCAAAATCAGCAAGTTAATTGGGTGGCAATTCCGGTAAAAGGATGGCCTACGGAATTACTGCGTAACTTGATTTTTGCTGTAATTAGTACAAATTGGTTGCGTAAACATCGCACCGAGATTGATGTGCTGAAAATTAATGGTGCAATTACTCATGTTGGTGGTGATGTTAATGCTGTGCATTTTGTCCATAGTTCTTGGTTAAAGTTCTCCTCTGGTCAGGCTACATCCAAATCACGGCGATTTTTATACAATTTTTACCAGTGGTTATACACAGCTTTAAATGCACACTGGGAAAAAAAGGCTTTTCGTCAGGCGCGGGTTGTGGTGGCGGTTTCTCAGAAGGTGGCTAAGGATTTGCAAGCCATTGGCGTATCACCAAAGAGTATCAAGGTAATTCTGAATGGCGTGGACTTGCAGGAATTTTCACCAGGAAATAGTCACCGCTCACAATGGAATTTACCGCAGGAAGTACCGTTAGCTTTGTTTGCTGGTGATATTCGGCTCTCTCGCAAGAATTTAGATACAGTTCTCAAAGCCTTAGTGCAAGTTCCTGATTTACATCTAGCGGTGGCTGGAATTACGGAAGGTAGTCCATATCTTGAGTTAGCTGCATCTTTGGGATTACAAGAGCGAGTGCATTTTCTGGGATTGCGCCGTGATGTTCCAGAGTTGATGAAAGCCGTAGATTTTGTAGTTTTTCCTTCTCGGTATGAGCCTTTTGGTTTAGTAGTAATTGAAGCAATGGCTTCTGGTTTACCTGTAATTACCGCTAGTAGTACAGGGGCAGCCGATTTAGTCAAACCTGAAGCGGGGATAGTTTTGGCAGACTCCGACGATGTGGAAGGTTTAGCCAAGGCAATGTTTTTATTGAGCAGCGATCGCCATCTTAGACAAACAATGGGTGAAGCTGCTAGAGCGATCGCTACTCAACACAGTTGGACAAGCATGGCACAGTGCTATGTAGATTTATTTGAGGAGTTAAAGGGGTAATGAAAATTACAGTTATTGTCCCCACTTACCGCCGTACCAAAGACCTGGAACGCTGTTTATTGGCACTACACAAACAAGCCAGACCAGCAGATGAGGTAGTATTAGTAGTCCGTGATTCTGACTATGAAACTTGGCAATTTCTCACTACCTTTGATCCTCTGTTGTTGCCGTTACGGGCTAAAACTGTCACTGTTCCAGGGGTAGTAGCAGCGATGAACGCAGGTTTGGATGTTGCCCAAGGAGACATTATCGCCTTTACAGATGATGATGCTGCTCCTCACACTAACTGGTTAGCCCAAATTGAAGCCCATTTTCTCAAAGACGATCGCATTGCGGGAGTAGGTGGCCGAGATTGGGTATATCATGGCCAACAATTGGAAGACGGAATTTGTCCCGTAGTCGGGCAAGTGCATTGGTTTGGACGCATCATTGGTAATCACCACATAGGTATAGGTGCGCCCCGTGAGGTAGATGTCCTCAAGGGAGTTAACATGAGCTTTCGCCGGGCTGCTATTCAAAAACTGCATTTTGATCAACGGATGCTGGGTACAGGCGCACAGGTTCACTTTGAGGTGGCTTTTTGTCTTTCACTCAAGCGGGCTGGCTGGAAACTCATCTACGATCCTCAAGTGGGCGTTAATCATTATCCAGCCCAACGATTTGATGAAGATCAACGCCATCAATTCAACGCCATTGCTGTAGTTAATGCCGTACACAACGAAACCTTAGCATTACTAGAACACCTATCACCCTCTCAGAAATTAGTCTTTTTGTTTTGGGCAACATTCGTAGGCACAAGAGACGCGATGGGTTTTATTCAATGGTTACGCTTTCTCCCCAGTCAAGGGCTATTAGCAGGAAGAAAATTACTAGCATCTTGGCGCGGGCGTTGGCAAGGTTGGCAGACTTGGCAAGGTTATAGGGGTATAGGGGTATAGGGGTGTAGGGGTGTAGGGGAGACAAGGGAGACAAGGAAGACAAGGAAGACAAGGAAGCACAGGAGATTTTACCCCATTTCCAATGCCCCATTCCCAATGCCCAATGCCCAATTACGAATTACGAATTATTTGGAGGTTTTCAGTGGTTCAGATACAGACATTTAATAGTCCACCGCAACAAAATTTGGGTTTTGGCAAACAACCGCCCTTGGCTTGGGCTGCCATATTATGTTTCGTGTTGTTTTCTGCGGTGTGTATTTTTGGGGGTGCTAGTGCCATTCTGCGGACAGGTTATGTCATTATGTCCTTCGCTGTGGGTATTTTTCTATATTTACGATACCCCTTACTTTATGTCGGCTTTACCTGGTGGATTTGGTTTGTTACGCCGTTTATAGCTCGTTTAGTTGACTATAAAAGCGGTTGGGATGCTACGCGGTTTATGTTAGTGTCACAATACTTGGTGACATTATTAACATTACATACTGTTTTAAAAGAACTGCCCAAATCTTTACGGCAAGGCAGTTTACCTTTTGTTCTCGCTTTACTCGGTGTGTTTTATGGCTTTCTTGTAGGCATAATTAAAACTTCACCCTTCACTGCCGCACGGGGACTTCTAGATTGGTTAACTCCGATTACTTTCGCTTTTTACCTATTTATCCACTGGCGAGATTATCCCCTGTTTCGTCGCACTATTGAGCGTACTTTTCTCTGGGGTGTATTGGTAACGGGAATCTATGGTGTTTATCAGTTTTTAGTTGCACCTGATTGGGATGTATTCTGGCTAATAAGTACAAAATTGACAAGCATGGGTGATCCTGAGCCGCTAAAACTACGTGTTTGGAGTACGATGGCTTCTCCTGCACCCTATGCCGCTATGATGATGTCAGGTTTAATATTGTTATTTGCTAATAAAACATTTATCCGTATTCCTGCTTCTGCGATCGGTTATTTGGCTTTCTTGCTAACAACAGTACGTACATTGTGGGGCGGATGGTTCGTAGCGTTTATTACTTTTATTACTTCCCTAAAGGCGCATTTGCAAATGCGTCTATTTATTACTATTTTGATCATGGTACTTTGTATAGTTCCCCTAACACAAATAGAAGAGTTCTCTAAACCTATTTCAGATCGGTTTGAAACTTTTTCTCAGTTAGATAAGGATGATAGTGCTAAGGTAAGACAAAAAATATATGAAGATGGTCTGAATAGTGCTTTAACTAATGGTTTAGGTAACGGTGTCGGCAATACTTTTATTGTGAATAAAAAAGGTATTTTAGAACCGATTATTATTGATAGTGGTGTTCTAGATATGTTTTTCACATTAGGTTGGTTTGGAGGGGTATTTTATTTAGTAGCTCTATTCATGGCTTTTGCTAAATTATTTCAATATAGTGAGTACCGTTTTGATACTTTCATGGCTGCTTCTAGGGCTATTAGTCTGGGTATGTTGTCAACCCTATTAGGTAATAGTGGGATGTTGGGAATGCCTGGTATGGTGCTGTGGGGCTTTATAGCTATGGCTATGGCAGGACATAAGTATCATATCAATTCAAAATTCAAAATACAAAATTCAAAATGAAAGACATTTTGGATATTGGGCATTGGGCATTGGAAAAGTGATTTTTATGAGTTGGCTGTTAGTATTAGATGTAGGTTAGGTTAAGCGCAGGGCAACCTAACATTGATCTCGAAAACTCAACATAGATGTTGTTGTTGGGTTTCCTTGCGTCAACCCAACCTACAATTTTTTTGCACTGACGCACCCTACCCAAGCATCAATTTTAGATAATTTATTTTTTGGTGTTCCCTTAGTTGAATCTGCCGCTAAAAGAAAATATAGTGTAGTGGTGAGCGTTTCCCTAAGCGCAACCAGAGCGCAATCACAGCTTTTTTTCTTAAGTTTTGGTGAATAGCATAACCAAACCTACAAATTTTGAAGCAGTTAGTTGTAGTGTAAACTAACAGCCACGTTTGTTCGTAGCGAACTAAGTCGCCTATGTAAGCTGGCTCAAGTTGTTCTGTTTGAGCAACTTGGATGATAAAGTTAGCAAAGGCGATCGCATCTTGGCGATGTTTTTTGATTCCTTGGGGTATGGGTTTTTCCGCATATCGCCAAAATAAGGTAGTAAAATTTTTACCCATTGCCTCCGCAGTACGTGGTAACAAATCCCGCACTTCTCCCAAACGCTTCCACTTTAAAGAATTAGCAAACACATTTACCTGGTGTGCTGAAAGTTGAGCTAACTCCTGCACCTCATCATTACTGAGTCCCATTTCTAAACCAACAGCTTGGGGGTTAGAAAAGAAACGTTCTCTCAACTGTGTATTGGTATAAAGTTGTGCTAAAAGTTGCTGGGTTTGTTCTAACCCCATCTGCCATATCTCCTACCAATTTCTCTTGCTTGTTGCAATTCACATATTAATTCTGTAAAGGCTGGTAAATTTTCATCCCGTTCTAAAACAATTCCTTTTATAGCCGCACGCGCCACAACTTCATCCATGAGTTGCCAGACTTGGGAGGGTGTTGATTGGGAATGACTATCAATTAGTATGCCATCATGCCAATGTCCACCGACAAAATGTAATTGCACCACACGTTCCCAGGGTAAATCTTGCAAAAATTGCTGTACATCATAATTGTGATTCACCCCATTGATGTAGAGATTTGTGATATCTAATAACAAACCACAATCACAACGTTCTACCACTTCCGCCAAAAATTGGGCTTCGGTCATTTCTGCACCAGGAAGTGTCACCATATAAGTTATATTTTCCAAAATTAACGGCACATCAATCCAGCGTCGCACTTCATTAATGTTACGACACAGCACTTTGATAGCTTCTTTGGTGTAAGGTAAGGGAGACAAATGGCCAATATCAACTCCACCAGCTTTAGTGAAACAAATATGTTCACTCCACCAAGGCGGGTTAAGTTGTTGAATTAGAACTGCTAGTTGCCGAACATAGTCTATATCTACACCCTCTGCACTACCTAAAGAAAGATTAATAGCGTGGGGAATGAGGGGGAAATGACTGGCTAATAATTCTAACTGTTGCTGTTGTTGCCAGGATGGTTGTAAATAATGTTCCGCTACAATTTCCAGAAAGTCTACCTGTTGGCGGTTGAGGAACAAATCACTTTTAAAAGGTTGGCGAAACCCCAACCCTACACCTAAAGGTGGTAAATCAGCTAGCACTATATTTAACCTCCACAACCGCCACAGCCACCACCACCGCAGGAACTACCGCAGGAACTACCGCAGGAACTACTACTGCATGAACTACTGTAAGAGTTGCTGCTACTAGTTGTGCGAGTTGTTTTAGTTGTGCTGGAGGTAATTGGGGGAAAGAATGCTTGATAGTATGAGTTGTAAGTAGTTCCAGCCAGTGCATTCATGCCAAAGAGGGCTATGAGTAAGTTGTATTCTAATGGAGAACATACACTCAAATTTTTGGTTTTAGACTTTAATGGCGCGAATGCTTCCTCTAATTGTTGCAGATATTTATATCCTCGATAACTAAGGCGCGATCGCCTATTAACCTGCCCAAAAAGCCAGATAATGGAAACTACAGCCATGATAATCAAAAAGCCGACGTTGTACCGTCCTTTAGCTAAAGCGATAATTAGCTTATAACCACCAAGGCTAGAAATCATCATCGCCCCTATTAACCCTACTTTCATCTGCCATGCCTGCCAGTTGGCTGGATACAACAATTTTTCATTGTGCAGTTGCTGTTCATAAATATGGCAGTATGACTCTACACTCTCCGTTGCTGATCTTAAAGATGTGATAGCTGCGGTAGGCACAGCAAATTTCTGAAATACTTGCTGTTCTATCGGCTGTAATTGAGCAACATCAGGATGATTAGGTGCATGAGTGATGGACTTTTCACTAATTTGTAAATAACCTTGCACCAATAAATTAAATAATGCCAGACTAGCAATTCCCGCTTTTTGGAAACGCAAGTAAGCAATTTCATAGGGTTCTGGAACAGTGGGAATTAAACGCAGAGGTTCATTTCTGGTATGATCTTGGATTAACCACCAGCAGATAAATAGTGTGATGGCAATTACACAGCCATAAAACAGTAAAAACTGCGGCCCATACATATCTGCTATGGGATTATGTAGCAATGAGTCCATTGCTTATACTCCTTGTTAGGGAATTACTAGCAATCAGAGAAATTGAAGTTAGTCTTTTTGCAGCGTTTTCTCCAAATATCTGGCTTTCTCAACTCTGGTATCTATATTAGCATAGTCAGCTGTTACACATGGGCGCGCAAGATGCTCACTCTAGAGGTGTTAGTAGCTAGTTACTAACCGTCGGTAACAAATAATTGCACTCAACCTGAACTCATGAGAAACTGAACAAATACGGAGCTTTATGGGATAAAAACTTAAAGAATTAACAAATTAGAGTAATTTTTACGTAAAATCAGGGAGGTTGAACGACAAAAAAATTCAGGAAAAATGTAGTTTTTTATACTAAAAGTCATTAAGTATTGAGCAGATTACATCGCCATCTATCACAGCCAAAAATTTGACTTAAACATTTAAAAATCAATACTTACAAGCCTTTATATTCAGTTATGTCAGAAGCATTATTTGAGATTAGTGAATAAAAATTACGTAAGACATCATGCTATATCTAAGAGCTAATTGTCACAATTATTTTAAGTTTAATCACTGTGGACGGCATCTTAGTTAAACTATATGGTATGGGAAGATTATTAAAAAAATATTAATAATTATTAGAAGATAATAAATTGCTAGATTAAATGTACATTATTTTTAGGTTAATTTTACCTCTAAAATGGGAATTGTGAACGTAAATGAATAATCTTAACTTATCTCTTGATTCATTATTGGATCATCTTGATAACTGTTCAAAGTACCATCTTGGATATCCTTTGAACCAAAAGATTAATTACCAACACCTCGCCCCACTGTTGAATTTCATCGTTAATAATTTAGGCGATCCCTATGTACGGGGTAATTATGGATTAAATACGAAAGATTTTGAACGAGAAGTAGTTGATTTTATCGCCCAATTATATTGCTTAGACAAGTCTGATACTTGGGGATATGTCACTTCTGGGGGAACGGAAGGAAATTTATGTGGAATTTTATTAGGTAGAGAATTATATCCAGAGGGGATTCTTTATTGTTCAGAAGATAGTCATTATTCAATATTCAAAGCAGCACGAATGTTTCGGATGCCATTAAAGAAGGTAAAATCCTTAGCTAATGGCGAAATTGATTATAACTCTTTAAGTCAATTGCTTTCAGAAAATAAAAATAAGCCTGCTATTATTAACATTAACATCGGCACAACAGTCAAAGGAGCGGTCGATGATATCAGCACAATAGTTGAGATTATTAGCGAACTGAAGTTGCAGAACTTTTATCTTCATGTAGATGCAGCTTTAGGAGGAATGCTACTTCCTTATTTAGAGAGTGAAAAATCACTAGATTTTAGCAAGTATCCCATAGGATCAATAGCACTTAGCGGTCATAAATTCATTGGTTCGCCAATTCCCTGTGGAGTTGTTGTAGCTTCCAAACATTTGATCCAATCATTTGATATTGAATATCTCAATTCCAGTGATACGACAATTTTAGGTAGTAGAAATGGCATGGCTCCCGTAATTCTTTGGGATGCTATTCAAAAAAGACAGAATGAATTTGCATTGGAAGCTATGCAGTGTCGTCAAAATGCAGAGTATCTTTACCAAAACATCAAAAATTCACATAGGTTTGCGCTGCTTAATCCTTTGTCTACAACTGTCGTTTTTGAAGCTCCTAACGAATTGATTGTACAGCGATGGCAATTATCATGTTGCGAGAATATGGCTCATGTTATAGTTATGCAAAATCACACACGTAAATTACTAGATCAGTTTCTAGAAGAAGCTGGATTTGTCAAAGATTCTGTGACGTACCCGTTGAGAGCAAATGCTATGAATGCGTCATAAACTATTGCTAGTGAAGGCGTGATACTAATTCAAAATTCAAAATTCAAACTTTAAAGTTTAAAATCTCAAATTGAGAAGTTGACATTTAATGCAGAATTAATTGCAGATTCTAAAGCTTTAAGTAGAACAGGGTAAATAATTAAAGGTTTGTAGTAAGAACTTTAGTTTTTAAATAAGGACTAAAGTCCTTACTACGAACTCAATTTTAGTCTTTTTACATAACTTAATATAGTTTGTTTTTTAACTCGTTCTACTTAATTGGACTGTTTTAGGCTTGTCTTTCCGTAGGGTTGTTTCAATTTTGCATTGATAAGTTTATTGCTTTCTGCTGCTAACTGCACAGTAAAAACAGATCCTTCATCGAGTTTACTTTTAACGTTAATTGAGCCACCGCAATGCCATAATAATCGCTGCACAATTGTTAAGCCTAACCCAGCACCATTAATTTCGTCGCTGACTCCTGAACGCACACGATAAAAGCACTCAAAGATTCTAGGAATTTCACTTTCGGCAATACCGATACCTGTATCGCGTACTTCTAGTTGGACGTATTCACCGTAAACTCTAGCTTTTACCCACACTTGACCACCATCGCCGGTAAAATTAATACTATTGTTGAGTAAATGAATAACTATCTGCCTGATGCCGCCACTAACACACCACACAGCAGGTAAGTCAGTAGGTATGGTGTAGGCTAGCATAATGCCTTTTTCTTGGGCTACGGGTTGGTAAGTGCTGACTATCCCAGGAACAATATCTGCTAACTTAACTAACTCTAACGTTGTATTTTCTAGGTTATGCTCTAGTTGTACGAGATCCAGTAGACTGGTAATTAAAACACTCTGGCGATCGCACTGGTTATTGAGCATCTGTAAATAACGTTGTCGTTGGTTCGGTTTGATATTTGGTGAATTTAACAATGATAGGGCTGTTTTAATTTGCGTTAATGGTGTCCGCAACTCTTGACAAACATTACTTAAATATTCATCTTTTAGTTGCTCTTTTTTCTCTAAGGTTTGATTTTTTTCCTTTAACTTCGAGACGCGTTCATTTCTAATTTGCCGATTAATTTCATCTTGTCGTTGGATTTGTTTAGCAAATAATTGACTGATCAATCCTGGTTCTGATGTATTTGGACAAATAAAATCAGTAGGTGGAATTGTATCTAATTCTAATTGAATTTGTTGTTTTAAACCATCTATAACTTTTTGAATAACTTTGTTATCAACACTAATCAAAGTCAATAAAGGTTGATTTTTATTGGCAGTATCCTTAACAACAACATTAGTTTTATCTTTTTTCATGGGCTGATATGCCACGACTAAACTACAAAAATTTGCTGATAATACTATCAAAAAATATTCATAGTTAATGTGACTATCGGCTAGTGATGCCAAATTTATATAACGGCAGTCTAGAAGGGATGATGAACTGGCATTTTCTTCTGTTTCCGCTTCTGCTTGCTTCTCCCTAACTTGACAATTGTATATGGTACTGACAGTTCTAGGGGATGACTGATAGCGCATTAATTCTGTATACCAAATTTTCCCCGGTGGGAGTTTAAACCATATCGTTGCATTGATCTGCCGTTCAATCAGTAAATCAATTGTTGCTCTCACCAGGGATAGCAGCGTAGCAGGATTAAGAGGAAATGCTTGGGAAAAGGATTCTGCTCCTAGTGCTAGCTGATAAACGGAAAAATCCTTATGCACAGAGTCATTCATGGGTCAAATACGACTAATAGAAATCAGGGGAAGGCAGAAATGATTATGTCATTGATTTTCACTTATTTATATACTTTTTGACAGGTAAAGTACTTAAAAAGTATTAATTGAGGGAACGGGGCATTGGGCATTGGGCATGGGGCATGGGGCATGGGGCAGAAAAGAGTCAAAAATCAAAAATTCTTTAATTTTGAATTTTGAATTTTGAATTTTGAATTTATTTGCCCCTACACCCCTACACTAGGCTGTTGACTTTGTTGAAATTTGGGCGGTTTTTAGTAATTTTGTACGCGATGTTTAATTTGTGCCTCAAAGCCTTCTCAAAACACAGTTTCAGCCATCGTAACTACGCACATTTTTTGCATGGACAAAATCCCAAAAAAGGTACAGAGTCAACAGCCTACCCCTACACCCCTCTGTCCTGCAAAGCAGCGCGGGCGTGTTCTCGGTCGTCAAAGTGGATTTTCTCTGTGCCGAGGATTTGGTAATCTTCGTGGCCTTTGCCAGCTAGTAATACGCCGTCTCCGGGTTGGGCTTGGAGGATGGCGGTACGAATGGCAGCAGCGCGATCGCAAATTACAATTGGCTCTACACTATCAGGTATCCCTGCCAAAATATCCTCTAAAATCTTCTCTGGGTCTTCTGTCCGGGGATTATCGGAGGTGACTACCGCCACGTCGGCTAACTCGGCGGCGATTTTACCCATTTTCGGGCGTTTGGTGCGATCGCGATCGCCACCACAGCCAAACACACAAATCATTTTTCCTGGAATAAATGGTCTAGCGGCTTTGAGTAAGTTTTCTAAGCTATCAGGTGTATGGGCATAATCCACAATTACACTAATTTCTTGGTCAGGGTTAATCTGTACCCTTTCCATCCGTCCGGGAACTCCGGGAAATTCGGGAATGGCGGCGGCGACTAATTGCAAATCTAATCCCAGATGTAAAACTGCACCGACGGCTGCTAAAAGATTTTCTAAATTATATTGTCCGACTAAAGGCGATCTAAAAGTTACCTCCCCTTGTGGTGTGTGTAGAGTTCCGCTTACACCATTTGGTTCGTAACTTAAATCACTCATCCACAAGTCAGCACTGGCATCATTAACGCTGTAACTCCATACCTTATCAGGATGTAAAGCGGCAATTAAGCGTTTACCGTAGGGATCATCAGCATTAATTATTGCCCGTCCTTTGAGATATTCGGGGCTAAATAACAAAGCCTTCGCCCCAAAATAATCTTCCATGTCGTGGTGATAGTCCAAATGGTCTTGGGTGAGGTTACTAAACACACCCACCTCAAAGGGACAACCGAGAACACGCCCTTGGGCTAACGCGTGGGAACTGACTTCCATTACCCCAAATTCACAACCAGCTTTTACTGCTTCGGCTAACTGCTGCTGTAATTCCACTGCGAAGGGTGTAGTGTGGGCAGCAGTTTGCTCAAAACCAGCCCAACGGGTGTAGAGAGTTCCCATCAAAGCCGTTGATAATTGAGCTTTCGTGAGGAGAAATTCAATTAAGTGAGTAGTAGTAGTTTTCCCATTAGTACCAGTCACACCCACTAACTTGAGTTTTTGTCCAGGATATCCATAAAAAGCTGCTGCAATTTGGGCGCAAGCCTTAGTCATGTCGTTAGCACTAATGACAACAGCCTCATCTGTAGGAGGATTTTTGGCTACAGCTTGGGGTGAGACAATTGCCGCTACCGCACCAGATGCGATCGCACTTGGCCAAAATTCCCCACCATCTACCCGTGTTCCCGGCATCCCAATAAACAAATCTCCCGTACTGCAAGCGTGGGAGTTTGTCTTTAACCCTTGAACTTCAGTATCTCCCAAAGTCGCAGGTAATTGTTCCACACCCTCAACTGTCGCTAGTAATTCCCGCAATTTCATATTGTGAACCTCAGCACACACTTTTCTTGCGCTTATTCTGCATTATTTTTTTCGGTCTTGGCTAAATACTTATACAACATTTGCTCCAATTGCTGCACACTAGCACGAGGAGAAGGGCGGGGTAAAGCTCGTGCTGGCTCATCATCAGATGGAATTAAATGCAGAACCGGAATCTCATACTGATAGGCATTAAACCAATCTTCACGGGTAGTAATGTCACGAATCTCTAACTCAAAGGGGAGATTTTGGATCTGTTCCAGCTTTTCTTGCAAGCCTTCACACAAATGACAACCGGGTTTACTGTATAAAATTAATCGCATTTACCTAAACTAATCGCGCCTGTGGCATCTATCATGATAGGCGCAACCGAGTTTTATTTGAAAGGCAGGGGGCAGGGGGCAGGGGGCAGGGAGCAGGGGGAAAGAAAGTTATTTGCTTTGTCTTCTAGCAAAATAGAGTTATGGATTTAGGGTAGGCGATCGCTATGACTCAATTCAAAACGGAAATCACAACCCAAAACTTCCTCGAATTACCAGAGGGGGATATTACTTACGAATTAGTCAATGGGGAATTAAAACCTAAAATGTCACCAAAAAGATTTCATTCAAGAGTAACACTGGCTCTTGCTCTACTTTTAACACCGTGGGCGCAAACTCGTGGTGAAATTGGCATAGAGTGGGCAGTTACTCTCAAACGCCAAGGAAAAGACTGGATACCCGTCCCCGACTTACTTTATATTTCCTACTTGCGTCTGGCGAATGATGTCATTGAGGATGCACCTTGCCCCATACCACCAGACTTAGTAATTGAAATTATCTCTCCTGGTCAAAGTTTTGGAGAGATGGCAGCGAAAGCCACAGACTACCTAGATGCAGGCGTGATGAGAGTGTGGGTTTTAGATACCAAAGTCAAAACCGTGACCGTCTTCTATCCTGATACCAGACCACAAACAAAAAGCGGTGAAGATAGTTTAGCAGATGACCTATTAACAGAATTACAAATCACACCCCAACAAATCTTTCAACAAGCAGGAATACCTTAAAAACAAGGTGCGATCGCCCCTCAAAAAAACTCTCCGCGCCCCTCTGCGTTAACCTTTGCGCCCCTCTGCGTTTAAAATCTTTCTCTAAAAAATACTAAAAATTGTTACCAGAACTTTAACTTACGGACGATGTATTCATTTTTGTTAGACAATAGAATCAAGACCAATACCTCATCAACACTCTAAAACCTAGAGTCACATCAGGAGGTTAATTATGACACACGATTTTCCTTTATTTGACCCTAGCACGTACCTAATCGTCAAAATCAGCTTGTTAATTCTTTTATTGCTAATATTTTTAGCAATTTCTGCTGCCCCAGTTGTTTAGATACTAACTATCTCAGTTATACAAATCTCCTAGATATCTGGAGATGAAATCATGCTGAGTTTAATTCACTCTGCACAAACACTTGTGCTAATCACAACTTTGTTAATAAATGTTTTAAATTCCAATCAGCCACATCAAAAGCCGAAAATTGCCACCTTAACCAATGGAAACTATCAATTTTGCAGTCAACCTGACCCCCAAGACTGGCGAGTAGGTGCGGGAGTTTGCGCCAATTTTCACAAAACTGCAAATCAATTTGATGGCTATTATGGCTATCCCCATTCAGACAACTTTATCTGTATTCGAGGTAATGTCAAAAGCAATCTCATTACAGGTGAAGCGTTAGCTGTGTTATGGGGTGATAATCAGCAAAATCATCTACCGAAATCTCAATTTACATGGGATGCTGAAGGGCGATTGACACTAAGCCAAGGTAATTTGATGCGTACCGCTAATCATCATCAGGATGCTGTGCAGTGGATTATCTATCGCCAAGCTGTGCTAAATCTTGAGGGATTTTATCAATACAATCGCCCTCGTATGACTCCGCCATCGCAACTGTGTCAGTGGAATTTTCAACAATCAATTAACTAGCGTGTTCCCAATCACTTAACAATTCAGGTTCTTGTTTAATTTTTTGGGGTTTACGTAATGGTACTTTAGGTGAACCAATATCGACACTAGGAAAAGACTGCTGTCGTTTTTTAGCGGATTTTTTGTCTGGTTTGGTAGTAATTGGCAGTGTAGTTGTCATAGTTAATCAACCCTTTATGGAAATTTCGCCTACAGTTTATAACATCAATTTCAGAATGGCAAATTTCTGATGAAGAATATGAAGAAATTCCGCGATCGCACCAGTATAAAACTCACATATCCTTCAGACTGATAAAAGTAGGTTTCCTCTAATATTCGCAGCTTTACAACGATTATCCGGTCAATGCAAATATTTTCTTTTGTAGATAATTACACTTTAATATCTGACCATAGATAGAATTTGTTTGGTCATCATTACTAATGCAACCGCAATCATGATCATTAATGTCACCCGTCCCCCAGGAACTAGTAATTGATGTTCATGATGTGATGTTTGACGTTGCTGCCAACTCATCAAGGCGGGGATGATTCCTCCCAAAACGGAAATACTAAAAGTACCGGAAATATCTAAAGCTGTCAGAAAAATATTCGGGTTAACTGCCCCTAAACTCATCGGCGGTAACAAAATCAGGGAATAAAGTGATAAACGCTGATCAAGTCCCCTCTGACGAATTACCGTCACATCTTGAAAAAAATCCACTAACCCATAAACAAACCCAATAAACGATGTGACAATCGCAAACTCTGAAAATATCGATACCAATACCCCCAACCATTCACCTGCACCCCCAGCGCGGAGAATTTGCAAGGGGTCAAAATTATGATATGTTTGCGCCATTTCAGGGCTGACACTACCTAAAATTACTGCATTCCATGCCAAAAACATGACTAAAGGAATGGCAGAACCAATAATAATGGATTGGCGAATCTTGCGACTATCTCCTTCTAATTGAGTCACCACCACCGGCACAATATTATGATAAAAAAGTGCTACTAACATCACAGATACAGCACTGCCCACAGCACTCCAATCTTGAAAGAAAAACTGCACACTTTGAACTTGTCCAGTTCCTAATAGTAAGAGTCCTAAAAACGAAACGAGGACAATAGCCACAAAAGCACTATTGAGTTTTTCAATAAACTTTTCTCTACCCCCATACATAATGCCGCCAAATAGGAGGGTGAAAGTTGTTGTCCCTACCCACCCAGGCAAATGCTCAGGAATACCCCCCACTTTAGCCAATGCAGAAATTAAAATCTGCCCACCTTGAGTAACATAAGCCACCAACAAAGCATAGTGCATAAATAAATATGCCCCACCCGCAACTCTCGCCCCCAATTTACCCAGGGTATTTTCTACCATTGCCAAAAAACCCACACTCAAACGTCCTTCTAGACGCATGGTGTTAATACTAACTTCTGCAATTAATAATCCAGATATTAAGGTGTATAGCCAGACTAGTATCAGTAACACTGTAGAAGGAATAACCCCAGAAGGTAGTGTCACCGCAGGTAGTGCCAAAATCCCTGCACCGACTGTTGTACCAGCAACTAAGGCGGTACTACCTAACACACTACCCGGTTGATGAGTCAATCTATTACCGTTGAGTTCCAGCCGAGAAAATAAACGTGGAGACGCATTTATAGAAGTCATATGATTTTGTTGAAAAACCCCGGTTTTTCCAAACCCCCGGTTTTTTCAAAAAACCGGGGTTTTGGTTGTTAAATTATGTAAATATATTAGCAATTTTGCAAAAAATAGATTAGAGGTTTGTAGTCAGGACTTTAGTCCTGAAAACAAGGGCTGAAGCCCTTACTACAAACAAAAAACTTGATTTTTTGGTGACAGTAGACGGTAACTAAATCGTCTCAGATATTGATACTCCAGTTCCACCACGCCGCACTTTAATTAATTCTGCACAGATACTAACTGCAATTTCTGCCGGCGTTAAAGCACCAATATCTAAGCCAATGGGTGCATATATCTTTGGTAAACTCCCCTGAGATTGCAGCATTCTGTAAACAGTATCCACCCGTTTTTTACTGCCTACCATACCAATATATTGGGCGTGGCAATCTTTTAATATTGGTAAAGCGGCAACATCTTGTAAATAACCCCTAGTCACTAAAGCAATATATAAATTAGGAATTTGGTGAATAATTTCCCCAATTGCGGTGATAGGTTGTTCTAAGACTAATGAGGCATCGGGAAATCTTTGTGTGGTGGCAAATTCTGGGCGATCGTCTTGTACGATGATTCTAAACCCTGCAATCTTTGCAATCTGAGCTAAGGGAACTGCAATATGTCCTGCACCAATAATTAATAGGGTGGGTGGTGGTAGCAAAGGTTCAATGAAAGCCTGATTTTGTAGTTGCGGT
The DNA here is from genome assembly GCF_058172895.1 of Aliinostoc maniaoense. Taxonomy (NCBI): domain Bacteria; kingdom Bacillati; phylum Cyanobacteriota; class Cyanophyceae; order Nostocales; family Nodulariaceae; genus Aliinostoc; species Aliinostoc maniaoense. The sequence goes on from NZ_CP187952.1 coordinate 5,414,674, forward strand.
GAGTCAGGAATATTGAGGGTTTCTAAGTAGGGTGTACCATGAATATTTAAAGGTGTGATCATTGCTCCTGGTTGCCCAGACTCTAATTGTTTGATAATTGCATTAACTAACCTGCAACTAGCATCACCTGACCATAACTCTAGCCAGACTAACATTGTGCCACCACAAACACCTTGAATCTCTCGATGTGGTGTGCCAGATAAATCTATTTCTATTAATTGTTTTTCACCAGTTTGTAATACTTGCAAAGCTCGTTGATAAACTTTGGCTTCTCCAGCACCGCCGCCAATTGTACCGTAGGTTGTGCCATTGGCGCAGATCAGCATTTTTGCACCTACTTCTCTGGGTGTAGAGCCTTTGGTGCTGATAACTGTGGCTAAAACAACAGTATCTCTTTTTAACGCGATCGCCAGTTGTTCGTAAAGTTCCAGCATGACAACTTGACTCTCATATTTACAACATACAACTTTCCAGGCGATCGCTCTATATTCATCATACGGTATCTACAACCACTCTATTACGGCTTACACCACTAAAATATTTTGTCAAGTACTTGCAAAAATTATTTACATATTGTTATATTTAGTTACATAAGAAGCGGAGAAAAAAACATGACAAGCAAAGGCTTTACAACAAACGAACTCGGTCAACTCAACAACTTTGCGATTGAACCAAAAGTTTATGTAGATCAAACTCCCAGAGCAGGCTTTACTGAGTATGCAGAGAAACTCAACGGACGTTTGGCGATGATTGGTTTTGTCTCCCTCATCGCTGTAGAAGCCATCACCGGTAACGGCTTGATTCAATGGTTGACAAACCTGTAGGTAAGTTTGATTGTTTCACCAGATAAATAATATACAAGGACAAAAAACCATGAGAACTGACTTTGATTTCCCCAGAAAAGATTTAATCGGAACTGTTGTATTTAGACCTGATTTCAACAACTTTGCAACTATCAATGCTAACCAAGCTTGGTCACTATTTTTCAGCGCAGGTCAAGATGATAAAGTATTGGGAGAGCAAGTTGAATTAGGCAGATTTTTCACCAACGCTTTAATTGCTGTGGGCGTAACAGGAACTCTTTGGGCAACATTTTTCAGCAATTTAGGATAAAAGCTTGCGTGTACTTTGTCAATTAAATAACTTGATCGGAAGTCTTATGAATCATCAATAAGACTTCTTTCAATATTTGTGAGAAATTGAGTGCGTAGGCGTAGCGCGCCGTAGGTATCGCCAAAATTGCTGTATAATATTCGCATATGCGGTTCTGATGGGGAACAGCCATCAGAGGTAAGGGGGAAAGCCCGGTGTAAATCCGGCACTGTCCCGCAGCTGTAATGAGATACCAATCTCAAAGTCAGAATGCCCGCCGTAAGTACAACCAACTCCCATCTGCGAGGTACAGATGAATATTTTCCTCCCTAGTCAAGCTTACTCTCTCATAGCTTCAGATATCCGCCACACACTACAAACTTCTATGAGATTGTAGACACTCTGCAAACATCACAATTTTTTGCCAGAAGATCACGATACAAAGCTAGAAAACCTGTTGTATATCTTCTTTCACGCGTCTGGCTGAGGCTAACTCATACTTTAAATCAGCAATAACTACAAATCAATGAACAACAAACAGCATAATCTATTCGTCTGCACAACCTGCGCCAGTGTGTGGCAAGATGGCAAGCGAGTTGGTGAAAGTGGCGGACAGCAGCTATTACAACAACTGCAACAACTTGCACAAACTTGGGAACTGCAAAATCAATTCTCGATTCAAGGGGTTGAATGTATGAGTGCTTGCAGTCATGCTTGCGTTATCGCCTTCCAAGGAGAAGAAAAAATCACCTATCTTTTTGGTAACTTAGCAGTTGATGATAGTGCATCTGCTATCCTCGAATGTGCCACTAAATACTACACTAAACCAGATGGTTTACTTCCTTGGTCAGAACGTCCAGAAGCTTTAAAAAAAGGCATCTTAGCCAAAATTCCACCCCTCAATAAATAGGCAAAATTACATCACAATTGTTGTTAATTCAACACCAGTAGTTAATTAAGTTCGTAGTAAGGACTTTAGTCCTTAAAACTCTCAGCACTAAACAGCTGACTACTACTAGTAGTCAGCCAAGAAAATTGCAGAGCGTTGCCGTTCGCGTTAGCGTCTCCGAAGGAGAAGGCTAGCAAGAATCCTCAGCATGACGGCTGAGGAGTGTCAAGTTGTTCTTCCCAAGTGTCAATTTCTTGACGTAAAATTCCAATATCGGCAAGACGACGTTCCAAGCATTGACGTGAGAGAACAGAAATTTCAATTGCTACTTGATTATTTTGACTAAGGATTCTTGCACTGTCATAATCAAAATAATGGTGATATTGATAACGATTATCATCTCATAAAAACAAGTTCACTAAGCACAGGCAATTTCCTGACTAGATATGACCTGTAACCGCAAAAATCAACAAATCACAGTCTAAAATCGCAAACCGACACCACCTTGAACAGAGACAGCCGCACCACCACCATTGCGGTAGGCATCAAAAGCAATAATAGCGTTACCAAAAAGCACAGTATTACTGTTAGGAACAGCGTAATCAACACCCGGTTGTAAGGCAAAACTAATTTTGTCACCCACCGGAGAAGCACTGTCCCCCCCAGTTAACACTAAGCCAGCACCTAAGTAAGCATCAGTTTGCCAATTCAGAGGCACATCATAGGAAACCGTAGGTACAACTGCGGTATTCTGACCTACTAAAGCTTGAGCGCGAAAAGAAATAGGTGCTTCTAGCAGCTTGTAACGAAAAGCCAACACCCCGCCGACTTGTACACTATCAGTTATGCCCACAGCAGGCCCTATACCTACGTAGCTACCATATGCTACCTGAGCTTGTGCCGGCTGACTATTGAGAGCCAAACTCAAAATTGAACTTGTTCCCAAAGCTGCCATTAAATGAGGTATATATTTCATTGCCAACTCCTCACACCATCTTGGATGTTCCAAGTTTAATTTAATACCTATATTAAAGGCAAAAGTAAATAATTAAAGGTTTGTAGTGAGAACTTTAGTTCTCTCTACGAGACGCTCCGCGAACAAATAAGGACTAAAGTCCTTACTACAAACTTAATCTTATTTTTTACATTACTTAACATTTTTATGTAGGGTGTGTGACGCTACCAAAGTATATGAACGTAGCCATGAAATTTATAGCGTCACGCACCGACTATAACTTACGGACACCGGGGATGAAGACCGCCTTGAGTACAAATGTATGCAAGTTGCCTAGAGTCTAAGTTTTTGGCTTGGGAAAAGTCTACACCTTTAACTACCGCAGATACTGAACCGAGGTCTGGAGTTTGGACAAATTGATCTGCTGGGTCTTGTCTGTTGGGGGTGAGAATTGCCCCTTTGAAGTCAGCACCAGCGACGTTTGCACCTCTTAAGTCCACCAGACTTAAATCAGCATTTTGCAAGTTAGCATTTTCTAGCTGGGCAGATCGTAAAATTGCACCAGTTAGACGAGTTGCACTCAGGTTAGCATAGCTGAGATTAGCTCGTTCCAAGTCTGCGCCGGATAGGTCTGACGCTTGCCAATCAGTTTTAGTTAAGTTAGCAAATGATAGTTGAGTACCAATAGCGATAACCCGACCAAGACGCGCACCGTATAAGTTAGCATCTTTAAATTTAGCGTCTCCTAGGTCTGCTCCTGTGAGGCTGGCGTTTTCTAGAACTGCACCACGTAAATCAGCCCCGACTAATTGCCCACTGCTGAGGTTAGCACCTACTAGGCGTGCATTGGCTAAATTAGCTCGGTTGAGGGTAGCACGACTTAAATCACTCCCAGTCATAATCACACGGCTGAGGTTAGCATCAGTGAAATTGGCTTGTTTCATCTGGGCTTGAGTTAAATCAGACACTACATCGTCATAGGTGTCTAAGCGTCCATCTTCACCAGGATGGCGGAAACGGCTACCCTTAAAGTTAGCTTGGTTAAGATTTGCTGATTTAAACTTGATTCCTGATAAATCCGTATTTTCTAAAACTAAGTTAAAAAAGGAACTACCAGGAGTACCACTTTGCCCTAGTTGCACACGGCTGAGATCCAAGCCTTGAGTTTGACCACTATAAACACTGAGAATTTTGTTGATGGTTTGCTGGTTAATCTGTAACCGCTTTTGTCTTACTTCTCTTTCTGGGGATGTGTTGCTGACAGACTGTAACTCACCTGCCAAAAACTGATTTTTATGGTGTAATTCTTGAATTGCTGGAATACCAATACTGGTGAGTGCTTGCTGAATGGTATCTATCAGAATGGGGTTAGTTTCGTTAACCATCATATCTGCCAGAAACTGGATAGACTGTTGGTCATTAAGACTACCCATAGCCAAAATTAAGCTTTGACGTTCTTGCAGGCTAGCGTTGGAATTGGGACTTAGTTGTTTAACAAGTGCCAAGAACTGTTGACTATTGATTTTTTGAGATTCCCGATTAGTTTGCTGAGTTTGGAGATAAACTTGTGTCCCGATTAAAGTCGCTAACACTGCCATCATACTTGTCAGAGCTACTCCAAACAAAGTGAGGCTGGGATTTTGCTGCATCCGTCGCCACAATGAGATTAAATTGCTGTTGTCTGGAGTAATGGCCATAGCTGTTGTTGCTAGTGGGGCATTGCCATCTGATGCCACATTCTGAACAGTGTTAGCAGGTAAATTTCCGGCATTATTTGCTACATTGGCTGGAGGTGCAGCACGATGGGCATCAACAACATAAGTACCTGCTAGCCAATCATGTAATGCTTTGCGTCCTCGCCGTGCTGGTAAGGCTAGGCCTTCACCTAGTACCATTAATACTGCTAAGGAGGTGAATAATCCTAAGTTGGGGAAGGCAAAACTATAACGCCAGAGAATGTAGGCGATGGATACAGGTACAGTCAAGCGTCCCATACCTTCACGGACAAACACAGCCGCTAAACCTGGGGGTGTCCCTTCTTCGTTGACAACTTTGATACCAAACCAACGCTTAGGTAAGGTACTGCCAGTTTTAGCGAGTAAATATAATTGCCACCAAGATAGAACTGTAGGGGCGAATAAAGCTACTGTCCAGAGGAAATTGGTGGGACTAGCGACATTGCGAATCCCATAGCTGGCGGGTAATGCTAAAGGCCGGGCGATCGCTCTTTCTGTTACTACTAGTACAGGATTGAGTGGGACTCGATTAAAATTATTCAGAGAATTAATATACACACCCAAACCAAAGGGAACTAACCCACTAGCCGCTAACAGGGCAATTTCGGTAGTCCAAGCACAAAAGCGTCTAGTGACTAAGGAATTAGTTTTGACTGTAGTTTTAGTGCTGTTAGATTCATTAGTATGATTTTTTTTAACTATTGGGCTGGCCATTAGATAATTCCTGTTAATTTACTTTTAATTTAGTTTTCTGCCGCTTATAAGTGCTGAGTAGGGCATGGGGTAGAAAAAAGTCAAAAGTCATGATTTTTCTCCCTCTGCTACCCCTAAACCTAGGATTATTTATTCTGCACGTTACTAGATACAAAAAATTTGTATCCAACATACACTAAGCCGGCTAACAGTGCCAGACTTAGGGCAGAGAACACAAGTTTGAGTACCATTTGCACAATTGATAAGGCTAACAAGCCTGCCACCCCTACAAATACAATCTTGCCTGTCCCTGATAAGCTTTGAAACCAGAGTTTGCCTTTTTCTAAGTAATGTTGCCAATTGAGCCAACTAAACTTGGAAGTTTCTGGGGGTGATGACTTTGGAGATGCGGCGTTGATGTCGGCTTCTAACTGTTGTAGGCGACGTTGTAACTCTTGTTCTGATTGAGGATTCATGAATGTTTTACCTCAGTTAAGACACTTGATTGATTAATCAAACCACTAAAATTTAATTCATGATATTTACGCAAGGAAACTTAAAATTGAGTTAAATTTACTACGCTACATGGTAAGTTGTAGTGTAGCTGTAGGCGATCGCCCTGATCTCCCATCTCTAATTTTTCTTCCCTGCATCGATCTTCATGATTTCTTAGTGCTTTTGTTTGTGATTTTAGCTAATCTGTTGGTCTTAAGTAGCCACTTGTGTTGGTAAAATTAACTATTACTCTGAATTATTGGTTTTAGATGTGACCATTTTTAGTTAAGGTGCTGAAATTAGAAGTTTCATATATCCTGTAGATATATACTCCAATTATTCTCGTTTTCCTCATAATTTATTCACTTCATCGGATTTTCATACTTTAGTTATACATATAGTTAAATAAGTTTATAAAATTTTATACACTATATTTCAGGAACAATGCTGATGGAAAAGAGTCTATTAAATCAGAAGATTTATGTCAAAAATTCTGTTGAAATACTAAATATATATGAATACTTTTCATCTATTGAAAGCTGTCAGTAGTACATTGATTACTAGTGTAGTGCTGACACAAGCGATCGCATTCGGCACTTCCCAGCCGATATTAGCGCAAACACCCATACTTCAAATGAACCGCAGTTTTAATTCAGATCCATTAGTTGTGAATGGTACATCTGACAAAACTGTTCCTAGCGACTGCGGCAATATCACCGCTACGCCAAATCAAGTTATTCAAGTCACGGAGGCTCTACCATACCTGCGAATTACCGCCAAAACCCCAGGAAAAACAACATTGGTGGTTAACGGGCCGGGAGGACGTTTTTGTGTTACGGCAGATACTTCTCCTGGTAGCCAAGCTGAGTTATCCGGTTATTGGACACCAGGGTATTACTCAATTAATGTCGGTGATTTCTCTAAGACGCAGTATAGCTATACTATTGAAATTTCCCAACAAAAATAAACCAAACAATTAGAATCTACTCAAAATTCACAATACAAGATTAAGACTTACGCATCTGAGATATTTTGTATGTAGGGTAGGAAAATTCACACTGCAATTTGCTTCCCCTACATATCTATGTATCTGTTCTGTCTCTGTTCAAAAATCAAGTAGGAATCCTGTATCAAGTCACTGATAACTAAATCATACTTTCCTTAGTGTTTATGCTAACCTTTCAGGAACTCGATCATGATGTCTGGGTTGTGCTTTCATCCATTGGAAAGCGACAAGATTTAATAGTAAACCAATCAAAAATAACAGTACCATTAAAGCGATTTGATACCAGAGGACTTGAGGTAAAAGCAAGTCTAATACCAAATGCAGGAAATTAAGAACAGTATAAAATACAGTCAGACCAAAGTGAATGACTCGATAGCGTCTAGCATCGGTGAAAACAGTAGCAATTATTGCGAATATTGGCAGGACAAAAAAGCCTAACATCAACCACATAATTCCTGATATTTGATTGATTGATGTTGCTGGTTGCGATTCAATTACATTCAATCCGTGGAAAAGTGGCATTAAACCTAATTGAGTATGAAACAATGTTCCTAGTAGAAATGCTACCCATAGGACAATGATTTTTTCTTGATAATTATTCGACATATCCTAACCATTTGATAACCAGATTATGTTAAGTAATGCAAAAATAATATGCTTCAGTTTGTAGTAAGGACTTTAGTCCTGATTTCAGAACTAAAGTTCTTACTCTTGCACCTCGGTTAAAAACCGGGTTTCTTGCAAATCCCTCAGCTTAAAACCTTAATCTTTCGTTCAGAAACCCGGTTTTTTAGGGCTTTTTAGGCTTATTGAGAATGGTGCAAGATATAAGTCTACAACACCCGTGTTCATTAATATCTCTGAACAAGTGTAAATACATCTGTCTGAAGATACGAAGACAAAAACTACTTTTGCGCTTTTTTGTGAATACGTTCCTATCTGCCTTGAGGGGGAAGATTACCTAGCTTTTTACGTTAAACTGCTTTTCCATTGCCAGAAATTCGGGAACGCCGACGAGTTGCTGAAAATCTTCAAAACTAACTAAATCATGAAAATTAGCTGTAGTTCCCTGTTGTTTTAACTGAGTTAAACAATTGGTGAGAGTTTGGGTAACTGCTAATAAACCAGTTAAGGGGAAAAACACAATTTTAAAGCCTAAATTTTGTAATTCAGCCGCCGAAAGAGAGGGAGTTTTACCACCTTCGACAATATTAGCTACTAGTGGGATATCAGGAAAAGCTGCTGCGATCGCTTTTAATTCTTCCACAGATTGGGGTGCTTCTACAAAGAGTATATCTGCTCCGGCGGCAATGTAGGCACGACCACGAGCGATCGCTGTTTCTAAACCCAGAGGCGCACGGGCATCAGTACGGGCGATAATCACTAAACCGCTATCACCCCGCGCCTCGACTGCGGCTTGAATTTTTCCGGCGTGTTCGTCGGTGGATATAACTCGTTTCCCTTCAAAATGACCACATTTTTTTGGCCATTCTTGATCTTCTAGCAAGACACCAGCTACACCCAACTGCACAGCATCTTTAATAGTCCGCATCACATTGAGAGCATTACCATAGCCTGTATCTAAGTCTGCAATCAGAGGAACACTCACTGACTGGGCAATTCTACCTATACTGTAGAGCATTTCTGTAGCAGTGAGAAAACCATAGTCTGGTAAACCTAAAGTAGAAGCTGCAATACCAAAACCACTGGTAGCTACTACCTCAAAACCTATCTTTTCAGCCAACTTGGCACTGAGACAGTCATACACACCAGGAATTACAATAATTTCCGGTTTAGCGAGTAACTGCCGCAGTGTTTGGCTACAAGAGATCATAAATAATTCCTAATTCGTAATTGACTATGGGTAAAACAGATGCTTTGAGTACGGATTTATATATAGTACAAAATCAGGTGCGATCGCTTCTCTCACCTTAACAGTTATCAGTGACCAGTTATCAGTTATTGTATTAACGTCAGTTCGGGTGAAGACGATTTTGCTGCTAGTTATACGAAATAATAGGAATTTCAGGCAGCGATAGAATCATGGTTTGAGCTTATCCCGAACTCAGATTATTTAAGCCCCTCTCCGCGTCGGAGCGAAAAGTCTGAGCGGAGGTTTCCTCCGATGGCTTCGCCAACGCCAAGGGCGAACAGAACTTTTCAAGAGAGAGGGGTTGGGGAGAGGTCATCGAACTCAAGTTAACACACATCTTGCACCTCGGTTAAAAACCGGGTTTCTTGCAAATCTTTCGTTCAGAAACCCGGTTTTTTAGGGCTTTTTAGTTGTTTACCTTGGAAATTACCAAAAGCAGTCAAGCCATGAGCCTTTGAACTCCGTTCATCCACCTCAAATACTTAACGATGAGCCTTTGAACTCCGTTCATCCACCTCAGATACTCAACGATGAGCCTTTGAACTCCGTTCATCCACCTCAAACACTCAACGATGAGCCTTTGAACTCCGTTCATCCACCTCAAACACTCAACGACGAGCCTTTGAACTCCGTTCATCCACCTCAAACACTCAACGATGAGCCTTTGAACTCCATTCATCCACCTCAAATACTCAACGATGAGCCTTTGAGTTTAGGAGACAAGAGTCAAGAAAGTTAAGGAAGTAATTAACAGGCGAGTCCGACACATTGCACCAGAATTATCATTAGATAAAGACATTTTCGACAGTCCCCAAACCTTAGAAAGACTTTGTTTAATGAGTGGAGGTCATGTCAGGAATTTGCTATTGTTAACTCAAGACGCTATTGGAAGGACTGAAGAGTTACCAATTACAGAAAATGCAGTACGCAGAGCAATTACTCAAGCTAGAGATACTTACCGCCGCGCCGTCGAAAATTCTCAATGGTGTTTGTTAGCAGAAGTCTCCCGTACTAAACGCATTATTAATGATGATGAGTATAGAAAGCTGATGTATAATCGATGCCTTTTAGAATACCGTTATCTAGATGATGAAGGCGAGATGCAGCGTTGGTATGATATTCATCCATTAATTCAAGGAGTTACAGAATTTAAAGAAGCCGTAGCAAAACTTCCATGAACTCAGATTTCAACAACTGGGATGATGATTTACCCCCTGAACCAGAAGCAGCCTATCAAGATTTAGTCCGCGCCCTGAAACGCAAATCTGGATTTGGCTTGTATTTTGTGCAGTGTACTCCTGTGGAAGCAGATAATTTAATTATTAAACTTCCCCAGTATATTCCCCACAAGCATATAGAAGTTTTGCGCTTAGTTGAGGCAGTTGATAATTTATATCAGAGAGTGGCTGAGTTTGCTCAAAACAAGCGAATAGATATTTTATTAATTAAAGGTCTGGAATATTCCTTATATAAATATGAGAAAAGAACCTTTGGTGAAATAACTGAAGGGCAATTTAGTAATTTAACCAGCGTGCCGCATATTTTAAATCACTTAAACCAACAGCGAGAAAGGTTTAGAGATGATTTTGCATTTTGCTTTGTTTTTCTATTGCGCTCCTTTTCCATCAACTATTTAATTCATCGCGCCCCAGATTTCTTTGATTGGCGTTCTGGAGTATTTGAATTACCAACCACACCAGAGTTAGTTGAACGGGAATCAACTAGGTTGATATTGTCAGGAAATTATGAGGAATATTTAAAACTTAGCCAAGAAGAAAAAATTGAAAAAGTTCTGGAATTTCAAGACTTGTTGGCAGAACAACATCAGACAGAAGATAGGAAGGTAGGTTTACTATTTGAACTAGGCAATTTGCTCTATGCAGCAAAAGAATCTGAAGAGGCGATATCATCCTACGACCAAGCTGTGAAATTTAAACCAGATAAACACGATGCTTGGAACAATCGCGGCATTGCGCTAAGAAATTTAGGACGCAATGAAGAGGCGATATCATCCTACGACCAAGCTGTGAAATTTAAACCAGATAAACACGATGCTTGGAACAATCGCGGCATTGCGCTAAGAAATTTAGGACGCAATGAAGAGGCGATATCATCCTACGACCAAGCTGTGAAATTTAAACCAGATAAACACGATGCTTGGAACAATCGCGGCATTGCGCTATTGAATTTAGGACGCAATGAAGAGGCGATATCATCCTACGACCAAGCTGTGAAATTTAAACCAGATTATCACGAAGCTTGGTACAATCGCGGCATTGCGCTATCAGATTTAGGACGCAATGAAGAGGCGATATCATCCTACGACCAAGCTGTGAAATTTAAACCAGATTATCACGAAGCTTGGAACAATCGCGGCATTGCGCTAAGAAATTTAGGACGCAATGAAGAGGCGATATCATCCTACGACCAAGCACTGAAATTTAAACCAGATGATCACGAAAGTTGGAACAATCGCGGCATTGTGCTAAGAAATTTAGGACGCAATGAAGAGGCGATATCATCCTACGACCAAGCACTGAAATTTAAACCAGATTATCACCAAGCTTGGTACAATCGCGGCATTGCCCTAAGAAATTTAGGACGCAATGAAGAGGCAATATCATCCTACAACCAAGCACTGAAATTTAAATCAGATAAACACGAAGCTTGGTACAATCGCGGCAATGTGCTATCAGATTTAGGACGCAATGGAGAAGCGATATCATCCTACGACCAAGCACTGAAAATTAAACCAGATAAACATGAAGCTTGGTACAATAAAGCTCTGTGTTATGCCATTCAAAATAATGTTGAAAAAGCAATAGAAAATCTGCAAATAGCTATTAATTTAAATCCTGAACAATGTCGCACATGGGCAAAGACAGATTCAGATTTTGATAGTATTAGAAACGATGAACGGTTTCAAGCCCTAATGTAAGAGGACTTATGCAAGTGTCACAATCAATGGTTGGTGCTAGGTGCGTTACGCTGTCGCTAACACAACGGCAATATTGCAGGAGGAAAATCCACACTGCAATTTGACTTCCCTACCTATCTGTTTAATAATCAAGTACGATTCCTATAAGTTTTCACCTAGATTTTCATAATTAAAGGTTCATTCCCGCAAAATAGCATTTATCAGGAGAATAACAATGGAAACATTAGATAATTATCGGTTAATATTGAACACAGGTCACACTACAAAAGAACAAGCTTTAGAAATTTTTGACACTCTCGAACCTGTAAATTTAGAGTTTATGTTTGGTCGTTGGCAAGGGTCTGGATTAAATACAAATCATCCAATGGATGGTTTATTGGAAATTGCCAATTGGTATGGCAAGGAATTTATAGATTCTGAAAATGTTCATCCTTTATTATTTTTAGATGGTCAAGAAAAAATTTTTCAGGTCGCACCTAATCCCACTTTAATGGACTGGTTTTTAAAAGTATCCATACCCAAAAATAATTCTCTAAAACCATTACTCATGTCAATGATTTATTTAATGAAAACCGAAAACAGCCAAGCAAGACTACGCATGATGGAGTATAGAGGGAAAGTTTCGGCTACAATGATTTATGATTATTTACCAATCAATGATTCTTTTAGAAAAGTAGATGATAACACTGTGTTAGGAATTATGGATTATAAAAACCTAACTCAACCTTTCTTTTTTATGCTCAAGCGATCGCGTAAAGCATAAAGCGTAAAGTGTAAATTTTCATGTCAAACATTAAATTAACAAAATTTGGGGTTTTAAGTCCATTGCAAATTACGAATTACGTAAAGCCTGCGGCATAGCTGCGCTTAGAGCGGAGCCGGGTGGGAGCATCGTTACGAATTACGAATTACGTTAGCGGAGCGGGGCGTTAGCCCATTACGAATTGCTTTAACCACCCCACCCCCAAAAGACAGAGTGTGCAGTCCTAGCACTGTTGTAAAATAGACAATAGAAGGATTCGGGGGGCCAGTTTACTGGTCGAAACGCCTATAGAAACTATTTTCGGAAATCTTCAGGGTTTAAAATCCAGTCAGCTGAAACAACTACAGCGACTGTACCACCAACGCATCCCAGGCGATCGCATCACCACGCCTGAATTTTCCCAGCGTTTGGCGGCTATTAGCACGGAAATTAACCTACCCGTATGTGCCTACGTCAACCGTCGCGGACAAGTGATTCGTGTTGGCGTAGGCACTCCGCGTCAAACCCAAATTCCGCCAATGGAATTACCCCGTTATGGTGCGGAACGTCTCAGTGGTATCCGTTGTATCGCTACTCATCTCAAGTCAGAACCGCCTAATGAAGCGGCTCTCACAGCAATGGCTATGCAACGCCTAGATGCGTTAGCTGTAATTAATATTACTGGCACAGGGTTTACGCGGCGCGGTGGTGGAGCTACAGGCTACGTCAAAGAAGCCTATTTAGCCCACCTAGTCCCCCAAGATGCCCGTGTGTTAACTCCTAGCGTCACCTTTTCCGGGTCGAGTAATAGTAAATCTGCTAGTTGGAGTATCTCACCACCTTTAAATTTAGAGGAACTCGCCCAGCAAGATTTCCTCGACTTGGTGGAAGGACTAGAAGCCGAGTTTCGTCGGGAATTTGTCGCCCAGGAAGTTGATGCTGACCACGATCGCGTGTTAATTGTGGGTGTGATGACTGATGAAATGTCACTTCAACAATTTCACGACACCGTGGCGGAATTGGCGCGCCTAGTAGATACGGCTGGCGGAGATGTACTACAAACAGTACAACAAAAGCGATCGCGCATTCATCCCCAAACCGTCATCGGTGAAGGTAAAGTCCAAGAAGTCGCCCTCACCGCCCAAACCTTGGGATGTAACCTCGTCGTCTTTGACCGCGACCTCTCACCCGCCCAAGTCCGCAACCTAGAAGCGCAAATTGGTATCCGGGTAGTAGACCGCACTGAAGTTATCTTAGATATATTTGCTCAACGCGCTCAATCCCGCGCTGGTAAATTACAAGTGGAACTAGCACAGTTAGAGTATATGCTGCCCAGACTCACAGGTAGAGGTCAAACCATGTCTCGACTAGGGGGCGGTATCGGGACTCGTGGCCCTGGTGAAACTAAATTAGAAACCGAACGCCGTGCCATTCAAAGACGGATTTCCCGACTACAGCAAGAAGTCAACCAATTACAAGCACACCGTTCCCGCTTACGCCAACGGCGACAACATCGAGAAGTTCCTTCAGTCGCGTTAGTGGGTTATACCAACGCAGGCAAATCAACCTTATTAAACGCTCTCACCAACGCGGAAGTGTACACCGCCGACCAGTTATTTGCGACGCTTGACCCCACCACACGCCGTCTAGTGATTCCTGGGGCTGAAAATGGTGAAACCCAAGAAATTCTGGTGACAGATACAGTAGGGTTTATCCACGAGTTACCAGCATCGCTCATGGATGCCTTCCGTGCCACCTTAGAAGAAGTCACAGAAGCAGATGCTTTATTACACTTAGTAGATTTATCCCATCCAGCTTGGTTAAGTCACATTCGGGCAGTCCGGGAAATTCTCGCCCAAATGCCAGTCACTCCTGGCCCCGCGCTAGTGGCTTTTAACAAAATTGATCAAGTTGATAGCCAGACTCTAGCTGTAGCACGAGAAGAGTTTCCCCTAGCGGTATTTATTTCTGCTAGTCAGCGTTTAGGCCTAGAAACCCTCCGCCATCGTCTGAGCCAGTTAATTCAATACGTCGTAGACTCTCGATAAAGCTATAAACCAAGCAGCAATATGATTTGTAAACTCAGTGCTATTACTGGGTTTTTTTTTCTGGAAATTTTAACGAAAATTTATGTTTGCATCCGCCATTACGTGTTTAATTCATATAAACATTTATCACTTTAACTTCTAAAAACCTAATAAACCATCTCTAACAATCAAAACTCAAAAAAATTGCGATCAGAAGATTTCATTTTTGATTAATATTATTCTTTCTTCCCCCTAGTCCTTGCTCCTTTGTTAGTAAACAGTTGATGAAGAAGACATACCAATATAGTCAAAACACGTAAGTATTCTTCAGCTTATAAATTCAAATAAATATCAGTATTTTTTGCAGTAACTCTACAAAATTAAACAGTTAATTGAAGCTGCAATAAATATATTTCAGAATAGTAGACAATATCTTTTACAGTCAATTATTTTTAAAGCAGTGAGATGAAAAAATTGGCTTAGTTTGTCAATGTCTGTGCAAAAAATACTTTTTAGCCTATCCGCCCTTTATGGGTTTGGAGCTTGTTTCTTAGCTGTAATGCCTTCTGCATCAGCTTTTAGTTTTTCCCAAAACGGCGATAGTGTGACAATTACCGCCGATGACATCAATAAGTCTTTTGAAATTAACTTTAACGGCAACGTTAGTGAAAAAGACGTTCAAGGACTTTCATCTACCGCAGTCTTTAAATTCCTAGGATTTAATACTATCGGTAGTGGATCAAATATCAAAACTGAAGCACAATTTGATATTACATTATCTAATACATCTAGTAATGGCATCACTTCTAGAACCTCTGCTTTAGGTTTTGACGTTAATGCTGCACTACGTGGAATTGGAAACACCAACAGTTCTGGAAACACCCGAGTCTCTGGGCTTTTTACTAAAGATAGAAGTGGTGCATTTCCTAATCAATTTGGTGACGTTGATGTTTGCTTCACTATGGGTAATACCTGTCAGGGAGGTTCAAATGGTGGTGTGAATACTGGCGAGGCTGCGGCTACTTTCTCCCCTATTTTGGCTTTTACAGGAAATGTTACCAGTTTTACCCTCAGTAATTTAGGCGTTCGCTATCAAAGTATTGACGGTACAAGCACCATTAATAATCAAACCTTCAATGGTGCTAGTGGTACAGGTAGAGGATACTATACTCCCCCACCACCACCACCCAAAAAAGTACCTGAACCAACTACATCTGCGGCTCTTGGTCTATTTGCTGTGGCTGCATGGCAACTAAAAAAGAAAAAGCCGATGATATCGGTTTAAATCGAATCTTGCAAACAAATATTGTTAGATTATACAAGGGCGACTGTAATTCCTAATGATGATGGGATCAGCCGTCCTTTTTATTAAAATTAATAAATGTTGAACCACATTGAGAAATATATGACGGCTAAAGTAGAAATTTACACTTGGGCGACTTGTCCATTCTGCATCCGAGCTAAAAGTTTGCTGAAACGCAAGGGTGTTGATTTTATCGAATACAGCATTGATGGTGACGAAGTAGCACGGGCTAAAATGTCTGAAAGAGCTAATGGAAGACGTTCTTTACCTCAAATTTTTATCAACGATCGCCATGTAGGTGGTTGTGATGATATCCACGCTCTAGAAGCTCAAGGTAAGCTAAATGAGTTACTAGCAACTACCTAGTCAGTAGGCAGTAGGGAATAGGGTAAGCTGTTACACATTTAATTTGCATATTCACATTCCAGGGGAGACAAGGGGCAGGGGGCAGGGGTTTGGATCTGTTGGAAAATTTTAGTGAATTGGTATCAGCTATGTTTCCTGAGATAATCTAAATTGACTAGCCTGGGAACGTTCTGGCAATTGAGGGAAAAAGTGTGAAACTGGCTTTTATTATTGATCCCATCCATCAGCTTGATCCATGTCATGACACGAGCGTTGCATTGATGGAAGCAGCCCAAATTTTAGGACATGAAATTTGGGTAACTCAAGCTAATTGGCTGAGTGTGGTAGACAGCAAAGCTTGGGCAATTTTACAGCAGGTGGAAATTACACCAGTTGAGTTGGTAGAGGGACGCTGGATAGCGGCGAATCCTTGGTATAAGTTAAGCGAGCGTTCTTTCCTGTCACTGGAAACGATGGATGCTGTATTTATGCGGACAGATCCACCTGTGAATGATGCTTACCTCTACGCTACTTATATTCTGGACTACATTGATCAAAGTAAAACCTTGGTGATTAATAATCCTAGTGGTATCCGTAGCGCAAACGAAAAAATGTATGCCCTCCAGTTTACCAAAGCTATTCCAGAAACTATTGTGAGTGCTGATAAGCAGTTCATTCGGCAATTTGTGGAAGCTAAGGGAGCAACAGTGCTTAAACCATTGGGTAATAAGGCTGGGGAAGGGATTTTATTTTTGCAATCAGGCGATCGCAATTTTAACTCCATTGTGGAACTGAGTACTTACCAAGGTCGATTACCTGTGATGGTACAAACTTATTTACCAGAAGCAAAAGAAGGTGATAAGCGAATTATCCTTTTGAATGGAGAGCCAATTGGCGCACTCAATCGTCTATCGAGTGGCAGTGATTTTCGTAACAATATGGCCACTGGTGGAACAGTGGCTAAAACCGAAATTACCCCCAGAGAGTACGAAATCTGCACCGAAGTAGCTGCAAAATTACGCCAAGACGGTTTAATTTTTGTCGGTATTGATGTAATTGGCGGTTACTTAACGGAAGTAAATGTCACTAGCCCTACTGGAGTCCGAGAAATCGACAGGCTTGATGGTACTCGCCTTGCTCATCAAGTGATTAAATGGGTTGAGCAAACCTTAAAAATAAAAAACTAAAATAATTGACATTTATAGTTGCATTTTTGCTTTGCCCTCACAAGTCCCTGGCAGAGAATGCAACACAAAAATTGGTTCACGAATCAACATCAATTAACCTGGTTGATTGATGTTGATTTGTTACCAAACATATATTTACGCAGATAGCAACTACACTGCTAACCACCGCATTTCCCCCATCTCTTTTAGAGCTTGAGAATTAACCGATTTCATATACCACTGAGTGTGACCTAAGACTACAAATTTTAATAATCTCAAATCTAAACCGTCTAATTCCGTGGTGGTGTGCGTCGTCTTTGCAGAAACTCAGGAATATCCAAACCAGTCTTTTCTTTAGGCTCTGGAGTCACGGCTGGGGGATTAGCTGGTGGCTGTGGAGATGGACGCTTAGGATTATTTGTCACACGGGCATTGGCAACATTCTGTTGTGGTGCGGCTTGTATTTCCCCTGTAAAACCAGTAGCAATCACAGTGATCCTCACTTCACCTTGTAGCCTGTCATCAATGACTGCACCAAAAATAATATTAGCGTTGGGATCAACTACTTCATAGATCGTCTCTGCGGCTGCATTAACTTCATGTAAAGTCAGATCACTACCACCAGTAATATTAAAGACAACGCCTCTAGCCCCTTCAATAGAACATTCTAACAGTGGTGAAGAAATAGCTGCGATCGCCGCTTCTCTCGCTCTTGATTTTCCAGAACTTACACCAATGCCCATCAATGCCGAACCTGCATCTGCCATCACAGCCCGAACATCAGCAAAGTCTACGTTTACCAAGCCAGGAATTGTAATGATATCCGAAATCCCCTGCACACCTTGACGTAATACGTCATCAGCATAACGAAAAGCCTCTTGTACTGGTGTTTGCTCAGGAATCACTTCCAACAGCTTATTGTTAGGAATGATAATTAATGTATCAACCCTACTTTTAAGCCCTTCAATACCTTGTTCTGCTTGGGTAGTACGACGACGACCTTCAAACACAAAAGGACGGGTTACTACACCCACAGTCAATGCACCCATTTCTTTGGCTACTTCTGCCACAATGGGAGCCGCACCTGTACCTGTACCACCTCCCATACCAGCAGTAATAAACACCAAATCAGCCC
Organism: Aliinostoc maniaoense; assembly: GCF_058172895.1. Lineage (NCBI taxonomy): Bacteria > Bacillati > Cyanobacteriota > Cyanophyceae > Nostocales > Nodulariaceae > Aliinostoc > Aliinostoc maniaoense. The sequence goes on from NZ_CP187952.1 coordinate 5,433,069, forward strand.
CCTCTAAAGCGGTAGCAATTTCATCCCTTGATTCTTCCGCCGCCTTTTGACCAATAGCAGGATTACCACCAGCCCCTAATCCTCTGGTGAGTTTTTGTCCAATTTGTAACCGACTAGGTGCGCCTGCTAAAGTCAACGCTTGAGCATCCGTGTTAATTGACCAAAACTCCACCCCGGAAACATCAGATTCAATCATGCGATTAACTGCATTTCCACCGCCACCACCTACACCGATGACTTTGATGTTGGCTACCCGTCCTGGGACAATCTCACCAATTCTGCTATTTTCAGTATTGATCTTCTTGCTGTCGTGGTTTTGTCCAAAATTCAGTCCAGAGTGATTAAAAGGGTTAGATGCGTTCACCGCTAAGGAGAAACCAGGTTGTCCTAAAGATTGGGAGTTTTTATAGGTAAGCTCTTGGTTATTATCAAGTGTCATTGGATTTACAAAGGTAGATAAACGACTTTATTTCGGATGTTATTTGCCTAGAAGTCAACTATAGTTTGACAATGCCATAGATTTTGGCACTGTTATTTATTTTTGTCGCCACTTCCAACCTGAGTAAGATCGTCCGTGGAGAACTTCGCTACGGCATCAGCTATGAAGCCAACTGATCGCACAGTTAATTCTAGAGAAGTATACCTATATTTACTTAAAATTGATCTGTATAACTTCCACAAGATATTAATATTTTTGCCACATTGCTGATTTTGCATAGTATACCCTTGGTATATCAGATCCGCTTCCTTTGTTAAGGATTGAATTTGATCACTGATACTACTATTCACACTATTGCTGTTTATCTTATTTATGGGAGTCCGTACTGAGTACACCTTGTGCTGATTTTTATAAATTTTAGAAAAATAATACTGAGAATAAATGTTTTTAATTCCTTGCTGATTAGTTGTAGCGGTTAACTCTAAGCAATTAGACATACACTTCATAAAAATACAAATAAAAACATTCTAAAAATTATGAGCTTATAAAACAGGTGGCACAGACAAGGCACATGATGTCTTATCTGCCTTAATAATATAGTTGATGGGTTTCACAATTGGTAATAATTCCAAATTTTGGTAAAAATTAGTTCGAGAACTTTCCTTTCTCCAAAACTTCCGCCTACAGCACAACTCTGCTAATCATTTATAGAACAATCTACAGCTAGTGCAATCTCTTACCAAGAACAATCAAGTATGTGCCTTTGAAGTCCCAAAGTACAAACTGTTGAAATTATTACTTCTGCTAGAGAGTTAGCTATCTCCCTTTTTTTGGATCATATGTACTAACGGAGAGTCAGGATTTCTCAAATCAATGTACTCAATTTCACTCGGATTCAGTTTTTTAGGTAAGTTACGTATTCTCGCTAGTAAATTAATTTGGTCAGCTAATTGGTTACTGAAAGCCCCAATATGAACATTGCCTATTTCTGTTTTCAATTTTAAATTTGTGGGGTCTTGGCAATCAATTTCCGTAATTTTGACGGAACTTTGACTGATATAAGAATACAACTGATTCCAGTATGAGGCATACTTCTGTGGTGATCCAATCACCTTCAGGCTAGGTAATTTAAAGTTAGGATTCATCAGTGTGTATTTTTCTAGAGGAATCCAAACACCATCTGTATCTAATAAACCTGTACTATCTTTCTGACTATTTCCTTGTTCTCTAGTCTTTTGAGCTACCGCTACAGGCACTCTTTCCTTAATTTCGATGATTAATCCTGGAGGAAAAAGGCGACGGTTAACTGTCGCTTGTGCAATAGTTGGCTGTTTCTTCAAGGATTCAGCAATAACCGCAGGTTGAATCCGCCATAAAGATTGGGGATAAGATAGGTGCAACAACGATTGAACGGCTTCTTGTGAGAGCGATTGATTACCTGATGTGATCAAGATTTGTTGAGGTGTTTTTAACACCCATATCGGTTGGATAGCCACCCAAAATAAACCACCAGCTAGTCCACAGATAGCAAGGGTACGCCAAATCGTTTGCAAAATTTTTACTTGGCGTTGTCGGCGTAATTTTTGACGGCGTTGGGCTAAATCTTTGCGAGAAACAGATACAATCTCACGCATGAGTACCTCATTTTGATTCCACTCTAAATTTATTGTTAGGCTGACAATTATCGATCAAGTTCAGTGTAAATACTGCTATAACCTAGCTACTTTATTGAAAATTAGTCTGATCGTTAGTAACACTTTACAGTAACCTTTATAAAATTCACGTTTTAGTCTTTGCAATTAAGCCACACGTCTGAGTCTTTGGTGCAATCTGTCCCAGACTAGTTTCCTCTTGAGAGAGAAAAGTAATAATTTTTATGACAACTAAATAATAAAATACGAAGAAATACATACAGACTGTCACTAAAAGTTAGAGATAATTGGTATCTAAGAAGACAGAAAATAGCATCTACATCTTCCAAATGGGAAATATACTAAATTTATCACGCTTTTACAAAGCTTGTAATCCTAGCTACACCTTGAATATGGGTGTAACGCTAGATCGACAGTACTATATAGATTTTGCTGATGTGCGTGGATGCAAGATTGTCGAAGAATTACAACGTACTATCAGTCGTATTTCTCCTGATGAACCAACGTGTCAGTTATTTACAGGTCATATTGGTTGTGGTAAATCAACAGAACTGCAACGTCTCAAAGCAGAGCTAGAATTGGCAGGATTTCATGTAGTTTATTTTGAGTCTAGTCAAGACCTAGACATGGCAGATATTGACATCAGTGATATTCTGCTGAGTGTAGCTCGTCAAGTTAGTGTCAGTTTAGAAGCAATTGGTGTTAAACAGAAACCAGGTTACTTTACGAATTTGTTTAGAGAAATAGGGGATTTTTTGCAAACACCCATAGAACTCTCTGGTGAAGCTGAATTTTCCTTGGGTATTGCTAAAATTACTGCTAAAACCAAAGACAGCACTCAGTTACGTAATCAACTCAGACAATATTTAGAACCTCGTACTAATAGCATTCTGCAAGCCATTAATGAAGAGATATTAGACAAAGCAATTGAACAGCTCAAGTTGCGCGGTCAAAAAGGACTAGTAGTCATTGTAGATAATTTAGATCGAGTAGATATGCGTCCAATGGCATCTGGACGAACACAACCAGAATATCTCTTTATTGATAGAGGCGAACAGTTACGCCGACTCAAATGTCATGTAGTTTATACTATTCCCTTAGCGTTAATTTTCTCTAATGAGTACGAAGCTTTGAAAAATCGCTTGGGTGGGGGTATTGCACCCAAGGTTTTACCAATGGTACTGGTACGACAAAGAGATGGTAGTGATTATGAACCAGGGATGTTGCTATTGCGTCAGCTGGTGTTAGCCAGAGCTTTTCCAGAATTTCCTTCTGGGGAGAGAGAACAATTTATTACAGAGTTATTTGATTCAGTAGAAACTTTAGATCGTTTATGTCGCGTCAGTGGCGGACATATACGTAACTTATTAGGTTTACTTTACAGTTGTCTGCAAAGACAAGATCCGCCATTTTCTAGAGACTGCTTAGAAGCTGTGATTAAAGACTACCGTGATGATTTGCTATTAGCCATTGATGAATGTCAGTGGGAGTTGTTATTTGAAGTGGTACAACAGCAGAGTGTTAAAGGAGAATCTGATTACCAAAGTTTGCTCAGAAGTATGTATCTGTTTGAATATCGAGATCCTAGAGGTCGTTGGTTTGGTATTAGTCCAGCATTAGCAGAGACAGAAAAAGTAACTGCCTGGCAACAACTCAAGTAGTATAAAACTTCAATTTGATATGTAAATTTACTGGCTTCTATTAGTAAATAGGGAATAGGTAAGAAGCCAGTTTCAGTTTCTAATTAAATTTTCAAACAAACAAATATAAGTTATACCAATTTTGGATTTTGCGGAAAGTCTGTAGCTTGCTTCCCGCAGGGTGCGGAGGTTTCCTCCGTACAGAACTTTCCAAGACGGATTTTGGATTAAAAGCCTAAATTCTTAGCCTATTCCAGAATATTGAAACAATACTACCTATCCCAATTCGGTATTACCCAAAAAAGTTTTAACGATTGAATATGCAAAATTTAAATTAATCAATCGAAACTTTACTAAAGTTTGAATTTTAATGGATGCTGAATTTGTTAAAACAATAACATCAGCAATTACCATGATACAAAATTAGAATAAATTGCTGATGCCTATTTTTTAGGTTTCCCATTTAGCAAGAAAAATGTAAAATTTTTTATGAGCTTTTCACATTATGTATTGATGAATTTTATGAATAATTTTTAGATTTATGATTATGACACAATGTCAAATGACAACAGCGATCGCTAACAGTAATCAACATTCTCTACAAAGATTAATTAGGTCGATTAAGCTTTCTAAAGACCAATTTTCTCTAATTTTAGTACGGTGTAATTATCAGCATCTACGGGAGCAGATGTTGGAAGGACTACGTTCTCAAAGTCAAGACATCAATATTAGAGAGATATTTCTACCACCATCGACTACTACTCTACATACAACAATTTCTTCAGAACTATTTCTAGAAAACCCTGCTGTCGCTACAGATTCCTTACCATCAGCTGTCATGGTTTTTGGTCTTGAATCAGTTATTTCTCTAGATGACTTAATCATTGGCATTAATCAAGCACGAGATATCTATGCAGCTACTTTTCCTTTTCCCATAATCTTGTGGCTACAAGATGAAGTAGCATCATCACTTTCTAAGTTAGCACCTGATTTTAAAAGCTGGGCAGCGACGACAATTAAATTTGAAATTGCCAAAGAAGATTTAATTGCATTAATTAGGCAAGAAACTGAATCTTTATTTGCTAAAGTTTTAGAAACAGGTGCTGATAAATTTATATCTAATGCTTCTCTCAATTTAGATCCCAAGTCTCAACATCGTCATGAAATTGAATCGGCTCGTCATGATTTGCTGCGCTTATATAGTATGCAGTTAGAGCCTGGACTAGAAGCAAGTTTAGAATTTGTTTTAGGAAGAGATAAATACGCTAGTGATCAAATTAATAGTGCTTTAGCTCATTATCAAAAAAGCCTAGCTTTATGGCAACAAGAGGCAAAACGACTCAAAGACTTAGGTGCTGTCAAGTGTAATTATTCCTATGAGCTTTGGCAGGCAATGATATCATTTCACCTAGGTTTGTGTTATCGCCGCATGGCAGACTTACACCGAGGTAGTAAAATTAGCTATTGGGAACGTGCTTTGTTATGGTTTGAGCAATGTCTGGAGATATTGACAGAAGCACAAAGAGAAGATTTAGTAGCTAAATTTATTATTTCAGCCTGTGAAATACTACAACGTTTACAAAGGTGGGAGGAATTAAAACTATTAACGCATAAATCTTTAAAATTACATAAAATATATGGCGTTCCAGCCCAAATTGCTCAAGATTACAGCTTTTTAGCTACTATAGAGATTACAGAATCCAATTGGATATTAGCTCATGAACTAGCTAATACAACTTTAGCGATCGCAGAAAAATCTACAGAAATTTCTCCCCATCAAGAAAGTAGATATTTGCTATTATTAGCCAGAACACAGTGGCATTTAGGCAAGCCAGAAGAAGCAATTAGTAACTTAGAATGGGCTAAGGTAGTTTGTGAACTACAGTATGAGCCATCACTGTATATAGAAATTTTAGAAGAGTTGCGATCGCTATATTTTAGCGAACGTCATGACTATGTAGAAGCCTTTAGAATTAAACAAGAAAAAATCCAAATTGAACATCAATATGGCTTCCGAGCTTTTATTGGTGCAAGTCAATTACAACCACAACGTTACAAAATTAACTCATCTTTAGAAACGCAGAAAATTGCAAGTATTCCTGATGATGTTGCTCAGGAGATAGGTGCATCTGGAAGAAATCAAGATATTAATCGATTAATCGAAAGAATTACTCGTGCTGACTATAAACTAACGGTAATTCACGGGCCGTCTGGAGTGGGTAAAAGTTCAATTCTTAAAGCAGGTTTAGTACCTACTCTCGTAGACAAAGTTATTGGTGATCGAATTGCTTTACCCATTGTTTTATCTACCTATAGTGATTGGGTTTCTGGCTTAGTAAGCTCTATAAATCAAGCGATCGCTCAAACAGATATATCTACTAAAGTTGAATTGAATACTCCTATTAATATTTTGGAGAAACTGCGACTAACTGTTGAAAGAAATTATACAATTATTATAATTTTTGATCAGTTTGAAGAATTTTTCTTTATTAATCATCCTGATCAAAGAATAAATTTTTATAATTTCTTAAGTGAATGTTTGAATATACCTTATGTAAAAACAATTATCTCTTTAAGAGAAGATTATTTACATTATTTATTGGAATTTGAAAGATTCAGTAAAATTAGTAGCGAACCTTTATATGACTTAAGCGTAATTAACCAAAATATTTTAGATAAAGATATTCGCTATTATTTAGGGAATTTCTCTATTGAAGATGCTTTAGGTATTGTCTGTAACTTTACACAAAACTCTCATTATGAAATGAGCAGTGAACTAATTAATAAGCTCATACAAGACTTGGCAGGAGAACTAGGAGAAGTTCATCCTATTGAATTGCAAATAGTAGGCGCGCAACTACAAGCAGAAAATATTACTACCTTAGAACAATATAAACTTTGTGGAGGCTCGAAAAAGTTAGTAGAGAGATGGTTAGAAGAAGTTATCAAAGATTGTGGGACTAAAAATGAAGATTTAAGTTGGCAATTGTTGTTTCAGCTAACTGATGAAAAAGGGACACGCCCCTTAAAAACTAAAATTGATTTAGACCAAGCTATCAAACAATATAGTCATGTCACATCAGACTTTGAATCCTCCAGAGACTTAATTTTAGAAATTTTAATTGGCTCAGGATTAGTATTACGTTGGCGAGAAGAAACAGGCGATCGCTACCAACTAGTACATGATTATTTAGTAGAACCAATTCGGCAAAAAAATAATCATGGCATAGTAGCTCAATTAGAAAGGGTGAAATCTGAAAAAAAGCAAGCTGAAGTAGCGCAACAGGTTTCTCAAGAACAACTTAATGTAATGTTGCGAAGGCGGTTACGAGAAGCACGCATAGCTGGTGTACTCCTAGCAGTCATGGGTAGTACAATTGCCTCCCTATGGTGGCAAGCAGATATGCAAAAAAGAGCCGCGGAAATGCAAACAATTCGCGCCGAACGCAGCGAAACCAACTTACAAATTAGCGCGATCGCAGCATCTAGTGAAGCCCTCTACAGTTCTCATCAGGAATTTGATGCCTTATTAGAAAGTTTACGTGCTTGGAAAAAACTGAAAGATTCAAAAGGTATTCTTCCAGAAACTCAAATGCGTGTCGCTACTGCCTTGCAACAGGCAGTTTATGGAGTTGCTGAGTTAAATCGTCTAGAAGGTCACACTGATATAGTCTGGGGTGTAACATTTAGCCCAAATGGTAAATTATTAGCATCAGCCAGCACTGACCAAACCATCAAGTTATGGCATCGTGATGGCACTTTCAGCCAAACTCTTGTCGGTCATAGTAGTGCCGTGACTAGTGTGAGTTTTAGCCCAGATGGTCAAAGCCTAGCTTCTTCCAGCCTTGATAAAACCGTGCAAATTTGGCGTAGAAACCCCACCACAGGACTATTTGACCAAGAACCATCCATTACCCTGGCTAATGTCGGCAATTGGGTTTATAACGTCACCTTCAGCCCTGATGGAGAGTTAATAGCTACTGCCAGTAGAGATAAAACTGTTAAACTCTGGCGGCGAGATGGCACTTTAGTAACAACACTCAATGGTCACACAGGAGGAGTCAATTGGGTTACTTTTAGCCACGATAGCCAATTTATTGCCTCAGCCAGTGAAGATAACACAGTGAAGATTTGGCACAGGGACGGTACACTAGTCAAAACTTTGTCAGGTCATGAATCAGGAGCAACAGTTGTAGCTTTTAGCCCCAATGGTGAACTGCTGGCTTCAGCTAGTCGAGATAAAACCATCAAACTTTGGCATATAGAACGCAATGGTCAAGACATTAGGGATTTTCAGATATACAAAACCTTAACGCAACATACTAGTACAGTCTGGAGTCTGAGCTTTAGTAGTGATAGTCAAAAATTAGCCTCTGCCAGCGACGATAATACCATCAACCTCTGGAGTCAAACCGGGACATTAATCAAAACTTTGAAAGGTCATAGTGATGCTGTAGTCAGCGTGGCATTTAGTCCTGATAACGAAATGCTGGCATCAGGTAGCTATGACAAAAGTGTGAGATTGTGGAGTATTCAATCTCCTACACTACCAATTTTGCACGGTCATGAGGGGCGGGTTTTAAGTGTTGCTTGGAGTCCTGATAGTCAGATGTTAGCTTCTGCAAGCCGCGATCGCACTGTGAAACTTTGGCGACGAAATTTGATCAATGGTCAAACCGAAACAAATCTTTACAAAACTCTGGTAGGTCATACAGATATTGTCAATAGCGTCAGTATTGACCCCAAAGGTGAAATGATTGCTTCTGGCAGTTATGACCAAACGGTGAAACTTTGGAGTCGAGAAGGGACTTTACTCAAAACTCTCCTAGGACACAGTGATGGCGTGATCAGTATCAATTTTAGCCCTGATGGTGAGTTATTAGTCTCAGCTAGCAGGGATAAAACCGTCAAACTGTGGAATCGTAACGGTAATTTGCTCAAAACCCTAGAAGGGCATCAGGCACGGGTAAATAGTGTGAGTTTCAGTCCAGATGGTCAAGTCATAGCTTCTGCTAGCGACGACAAAACCATCAAACTTTGGCGACGGGATGGAACTTTAATTAAAACCTTAACCCCCCATGAGAGTTGGGTGCTAGGGGTGAGTTTTAGTCCCAAGGAGCAATTGCTAGCTTCTGCGAGTTGGGACAATACAATACGCCTCTGGAGACGAGATGGAACTTTATTACAAACCTTATTAAAGGGATACAGCGACAGCGTTAATGCTGTGACGTTTAGTCCTAACGGAGAAATCCTGGCCTCCGCTAATTGGGACAGCACAGTCAAGCTGTGGAGCCGTGAGGGCAAATTAATTAAAACCCTCAACGGGCATCAATCTCCAGTGTTCAGTGTCAGTTTCAGCCCTGATGGTCAAACGTTAGCATCGGCTAGTGACGACAACACGATTATTCTGTGGAACTTGGATATTGATGATTTACTCAATCGTGGTTGTAATTGGGTCAGTGATTACCTAGCAAACAACAAAAATGTACAAGCTAGCGATCGCTCACTGTGTCAAAATTACAGCCAACAGCCGTAGAATTGAGCTGATGCAACTAAGGTGAGATGCGATCGCTACTGAGCATCTCATTCGCGTTTTCCAAGTCACCGTTTGTATTACTTTCCTCTTGAGACAAATTTGTCATAAAAGCTTGCAGCCTCATACGTTCGATATAAGGCCAACCACCCTCAGACTCAATATCTTTGAGTAGGGCATACAGTCGTTGACGGTTATTCGGCAAACTTTCTTGAAAGGAACTATCCCGGATCTCTCGATGTAACTGCTCCAACTGGCGCAACAACTTTAACAGAGCCGTCACATCTCCTTGACAACTTTGGGCTACATCATGCACTACAGCCGCAATCTTTTGCAACTGTTCTGTCAATTGCCCTGATTCATAACTACTATTTTGGCTCATTCCACCCTCTCGATTACAATCTAGTCTACTCAAATTTACCCAAGATTATTAGCTTTGATTTGATGAGCAGTAACGTGTCAGAAGTCCCTGATAGTAGCTAAATGGGATCAAAGCTGCTTAATTGAGATCAGAGTGCTTTGATCTTGAGTTAAAAAAAATCGTATGATCTGGCTGATTTCCTTTATAAAGCAATGGGCTGTATGTTTTGAAAATACATACATACTACAGAACGACTTGGGCAACACTGCAAATACCTAGAGTATTTGCAAAATGCGAAGCAAAAGCCAATCTTCGTGTTCTTCAAGCACTTATGCCGATCTGAGAGTGTACTCATTCATGCACCCAAACCCTTTAGATACTAATTTTTGACATTGAGGTTGACCATGAGGTATCGCGCTTTAATTGTTGCATTCTTAGCTGTGTGCTTAGGACTACTGACTGCTTGTAGTGATGCTCCTGCTGGTAGCAGTGGGGATATACTCACTTACGAACAAATTCGAGGCACTGGCTTGGCTAACAAATGCCCCCAACTAGCAGAAACAAGCCGTGGCTCAATTCCCCTGGATTCTAGTCAGTCCTACGCCATTAAAGAACTCTGCTTAGAACCCACCAATTTCTTTGTCAAAGAAGAGCCTGCTAATAAACGCCAAAAAGCAGAATTTGTAGCTGGCAAATTGTTGACTAGATACACTTCCACCATTGATCAAGTTTCCGGCGATCTCAATATCAACCCTGATAACAGCTTGACTTTTGTGGAAAAAGATGGACTTGACTTCCAAGCCATCACTGTGCAACTGCCTGGCGGTGAACGAGTACCATTTCTGTTCACTATTAAAAACTTAGTTGCTCAAACTCAACCTGGTTTAACCAGCGTCAATACTTCCACAGACTTTGAAGGAAGTTTTAAAGTGCCTTCCTATCGTGGTGCTGCTTTCCTCGATCCTAAAGGTCGCGGTATCGTCACTGGCTATGACAATGCTGTAGCTTTACCAGCTCAAGCTGATGACGAAGAACTCACCCGTGCTAATGTCAAGCGCGCGCAAATTCTCCAAGGTAAAATTTCTCTACAAGTAGCTAAAGTAGATAGTTCTAGTGGTGAAATTGCTGGTACTTTCGAGAGTGAACAGCCCTCTGATACTGATTTAGGTGCGGCTGAACCTAAAGAAGTTAAGGTTCGTGGTCTGTTTTACGCTAGAGTTGAACCCAATCGTGGCTAAGGGACTTCCAAGTAAAAAATATTCCATTGCTATGCTTAAGTGTTGGAATAATCTATCTCTTGGACTTTCCTAAATGTTTTTGGTGCTTAAAACTTGTTAAACGGTTTACCCCCTATTTCTTTGGGGGTGAATCACAACAAAATTAATGATTTTAAAAGGGTGAAGAACCCTTTTTTATTGGAGATTTGACTACTAGAACCAAATTTCAGTAGATTATAAAGTTCTCTGTTTAGGCTGGGTGTGGGGTGTGGGGTGTCGGGAAAGAATTGGATTTATGAGTCGGTATAGAAGTTAATTAGCGTTTCAGCAAATATGAAGAAAAGTAAATTTTTCTTCATTGCTCAGTAATCATTATTAATCTTTCAGCGGCAGTGAATACTCTATTTACGTGACCAATGATATTAGCAAATCTGTTAATCCACTATGATTACCCACTCTACTTTAAAGAGGATATAAATTAGAGTTGATTACGCTAGTAGCCTTACTGATAATTAAGCATCAGTAACCTACCCAAATATATCGAATGTTGCAACTTATTATAGATTGAATAAATTAAGTACAATTTCGGTTTTATATTTAACCAAAAATTATATATTTTGTCTTTATGTAGCTCAATAAAGCTATAGAAAACACAAATAAACAATACAAAAAACCAAAATATTTTTGCTCATTTAAATTTAGCTCGATTGTCAGTTACTTAGTATTTCACTTATAGAAACTGTCATTGACTATAAATTTGGCTGGGTTATTTAGCACATATCTATTTGAATATCGTGTGATTACAGCCTGCCTTGTTTAAAACAGAGTAATTGATTGTTTATTAATTAAATAAACACGGTGCTATGCCTACCTCAACTACCAATGAATTAAAGTACGAAATTTGGCAGTTGTTGCGAGAATATCAGCTATCTCGCTCAGAAACTGTTCGCAATCAACTTGTAAAACTGAATTTTGGTTTGGTGAGAAAAGAAGCTCACTACTGGATTAATCAATGTCATGAAAACTATGATGATTTAGTTCAGGTTGGTTGCTTGGGTTTAATTCGAGCGATTGAAAGATTTGAATTAACCAAAGGCCATGCTTTTAGTTCCTTTGCTATTCCCTATATCCGGGGTGAAATTCAACACTATCTTCGAGATAAAGGTGTGACAGTCAGGATTCCCAGACGCTACCTAGCAATACAACAACGGGCAATAGGGGTTTCTCGTTCTTTGCGTGTAAAATACAATCGCCAACCAACTGACTCAGAATTGGCAGCAGCACTAGAGATTTCACCAGAGGAATGGCAAGAAATCAAATTAGCTTGGGTAAATCGTGCGCCTTTGAGTTTAGATGTTCCTGTACAAGATGGAGAGGAAGGATCTACTAGCCTGGGAGAGTTAGTTCCAGATCACCAATACCGTAGTTTTCAATTGGCACAAGAAGATCAGATTCGCTTACAACAAGCATTATTCCAGTTAGAACAACGCACCCGTGAAGTTTTAGAGTGCGTGTTTCTACACGATTTGACACAGAAACAAGTAGCAGAACACTTAGGGATTAGCGTGGTTACTGTTTCCCGGAGAGTGAAGAAAGGGTTGGACTTATTGAAACATCTCATGTGTACGGCGGATGATTAAATCATGAATAAGTCAACTGTATTTATACTGTAATTTTTGTGCTAAAAACAACTGCTGAAATAGAAAAAATTAGGTTATAAAGAGAACAACACTTTGCTGACAATTTCGGCAAAGTGGATTTCGATTAATCATTTCCTATAGCGTTTGAGAACGGCTAATGGGCAGAACATCAAAAATTTTAGTTGCAGCTATAGTGACTGTAGCGATCGCTGGATGCGCTTCAGAAGATACACCACAAGCTGTTAATCCTACCCCCAATGCAACACCTGTTGCCAAATCACCATCACCAGCAGCAGCTCAATCTTTTAATAATCCTGTGGTGTCTAGTCAACAAACTACAAAACTCACAGGAACAGCTTCTAACTTAATTCAACCTACTAATGCCACAGAACGGATAACTTTAGTAACTAAAGGGCGAATTGACCCATTTGCCCAAATTGTCGGGCAACCAGTCCCAGAAATGTCACAGAATACTACTACTAAACCAGTTCCTTCTTTACCCCCTTTACCAATTGCTAAGAAACCACAGAAGGGCAACACCACCAACAACCAAACTACTGCAACTCAAAATAAGATAGGCCGGGTAGCTAAGTCACCTAGCTTAACTCCAGTTTTACCTAAAGTTTTACCCCCGGTAGTTCCTAATCCCACCTTAGTGTCAGTTTTACCACCACCAGCACAGCCTGATTTAGCAAAAGCAGTGATGGTGACAGGGGTAGTTATCGTTGGTAAAGTACCCCAAGCAATTATCAAAATCCCAAATGAATTATCAAGTCGTTATGTGGAAGCAGGACAGCGACTGGCAAACGGTGTTTTGGTGAAACGAATTGAAATGAATCAAGGTTCCAATCCGATTGTAATTCTGGAACAATACGGTATTGAGGTAGCAAGAACAGTAGGCGAAGCACCAACAGGTACAACCCCCGCCACCAGTCCTGTTTCTATGACAACACCTACCTCAAATACTGATAGTGTTGGAGTTTGATCCGAATGGAGACTACAGAAAAAATTGAGTTTGCTGGTTTACCATTAGCAGTATATCGAGAGATAGCAGCGCATCTGCGTCAAGTTCCAGGGGTAGAAGTGGATTTAATTCCTCAGTCTTCTGGACAGTTTGACTATCATCAAAGCCAAATTGCAGGCTTGTATATTTCTGGGACAGCAAACTCTAATTTTGAGAGTCGGCAACGTGTGCAGCAAATATTGGCTTACTACCAAAATAAGTATAGTAGTTGAGGGTTTGGTAAACTCAGTGGTATTTGGTATTGATGGGGATGAGTAAAATTTGCTGCATCCTAGTTGTATTGTGTTGGGTGGGAATCGTCTGAACCCAACTTCAATCATTTATTAATTACTATTACTATCTGAATCAAAAAATTACATTTCAGTGATGCAATTACAGATTGCTGAGGTAAACTTGCTAGCAATATAATGCAAAAAATTTCTCAGCTGCTCTTCGGTCTGGGCATCACTTAAAATGGAACACTGGCAATTTCTGATTCAGAAACAGGGCGATCGCTCCTGGCAATCTCTAGAATCGCCAAGCACAGAGATTAGGGAAGGTCGGTATAGAGTTTTAGCTCTCTCACAACTGCCTAATACAGATGTGGAAGTGCGTGTCACTCACTTTTCCCCTCAAGAAACACCACCAAAACGACGCATTCAAAAGCGGGTACGTCGCACTAACGCGGATGGCTTAATGGCTGTGATTCCTTTTACTTACCTGAAAGCGGGGATTTGGGAATTACGCTGTTCTGGGGATTTGATGTCAGATATGTTAGGACAACCCTGGCAATATGGTGTTTATTTACAAGTATTGTCTCAGGAAGTAGACGAGGCAGGTGTTGCTCCAAAACCAGAATCATTTCATTATCCATCTGAGAGTGGTTTGGTATCTGATGGGTTTACAGAGCTAGCAATTACTAACCAGAACCAATTCTTAGCTACAGATATAGATCAAGAAAGGTTGAATGATGAGCCTGTTAGCCCAGTCTGGGTTAAAGGTGAAACAGCCGAGCAGATTTTACAAAATTTAATTGATTTAGCTTTACCGACCTCTGATCCCCTAATCCCAGAGGAAAAAGTTGAAGAATACCCCATAAAACAGTCACAATGTCCTCTAGTATTGACCTTAGATCGGGAAACTTATATTACTCGTTGGGGTCATGTACTGACTATTCATGGGAATGTACAGTTAAGAGAAAATTACCAGATAGATAGAAACTTCCAGCCAGAAAATCTCTATGATTTGGAATTGAGAATTGAACTGCGATCGCCTGAAAGTTTGGCAGTTTTGACTCAGATCCGCCAATCTTTAGGAGAGCAAACCCTACCTTTTACTCTGCGCTCTGCAATTGATATTCCGGCTGAGTGTGAATCAAAACTAATTTTGGCAGATATTAGTTTATATGGCTGTGTCTTAACTGCTCGGGAAATGACGCTTTTAGCTAGCCAGTCTTTCACGATTACAGCAGATGTCACACAATTGTTAGCAGTGACTACAACAACCCCATCTAGTAATGATAGTCACACCCCAACCATATCAACGCCTGAACCATCGATGAGGCTTGATTTGGAATTGTTCAATTTAGTAAAAAATCCCCCGACAGGAGAATCTCAGCTAACTTATCCAGTGGCAAATATACCCTTACCAGAGTCAATTGCACCGCTAGCAATTCAGAAAACAGTTGACTCTCGTGGGCTACAATTACCAAAATTGCCTGAGCATCAAACTGATGTAGTGATTAATGAAGACGGATTAGCAGAATCGAATTTAGAAGTTGCTGTCAGCATACAGGATGAAACTACAGTCCCAATGAATCCTGCTCCCATTAATTTGGAGCAATTGGTGATTAAACATCGGCGATCGCGTCTAAATGGTAGTAGCTTTCCTTACTTAAAACGTCTACAAACTGCTGGGGCTACAACTGAAGTGGCGAATGGGGAAATATCCAATAATGTAGATATTCCAATCGTTGAGAACTTACCAGAACTAGATTCAAATATAAATGAAAATACTCAAGAGTCTATCGAAAATTATACTGAATATTCAAACGAATCTCTAAGTGAATCGGAAATTACCCCCACTCCAGAGTTAATCTCTGCTGCTGATGCTGAACCAGAGACTCTAGAAACCTCACAATTGAGTGAAGAAATTCTACAAAGCTCAGAGTTAATCTCTGCTGCTGATGCTGAATCAGAGACTATAGAAACTTCACAATTGAGTGATGCTGCTGTCCAAGAAAGACCTAATGTACCAAATTTTTACTCATCACCTCTGATTAGAAAATGGATGCAGAGCCAAGGCTATGCCTTACCTGAAACCATAGATCAGCAAGATTTAGAGGCAGAGGAATTAGAGGAGGCGATCGCAGTTGATCAATTACCTGTATCTATTGTTGATGATCAAACGACAACTCTGGCAGTCAGTCCAGAGGTGGTAACAGCAATTACAGAGGCAGATCAGTTTAGTGATCAGAGTACAACTTTGGAAGTGAGTGCAGATGAGGGAATAGCAACTACAGAGGAGGAAACTTTACTAGTAGAGGAGATGGAAAATCAGGAATACGAACCAGAATCCACTGCTATAATTCCTGCACTACAACTACCACCTGGGAAGGAAACTGACACCAATTTAGCTTGGTTAGCAGAAGAAATTGTTGTGGATGACGTTTTTAATCAAGAAGATGTAGATTTCAGCGAAAAACCGACGGCGCAAGTGGAGAATCCCTCAATAGGCACTTTATCTATTTTTGCATCTTTGAGTGGAGAACCTGTAGAACCTTTACCAATTCCGCAACTGCACGTACCCGAAGGTGAACTGATTGCAGGTAATTCTATTAGGGTGCGAGTTGAACTCCCGAAAGTTCCACCACAGGTAGTGGCTAAATTATGGGTGGAAGATTGTCAAACGCGCTGGTTGCTAGATGGCCCTCACTTGCTGACTGAATTATTACCTAATTCGGCGGGGGGAATGGAAGTGATGATTCCCTTGAATATTCCCTTTGGCTGCTTGGAAATTCGCATAGAAGCGATCGCATTAAATAGAGCTACTCAACAAGAAAGTCACAAAGTTAGTGTGTTTCGGACTGTAATTCCCCCAGAATTGGGTAATCCACCACTAGACGAATTACTCACTTTATGATTCAAGCCAGAACAGAATCTGTGTTAAAAATCTTTAGAATTTAAAAAAATTCCCTGCAATTTGCAGTAAGCTCATGTTGAATTGTAGTGTTATTTAACAGGAATCTTTACTATGGCAGCTTCATTTTTGCCTTCTATCTTTGTACCTTTGACTGGTTTGGTTTTTCCAGCCGTAGCAATGGCGTTTATGATGTTATACATTGAGCGCGATGATATTGGTTAATTGAGTAATTAGTAATAGGTAATGAGTCACTGGGGTTATTAATACACCACGAAAAAAGTCAAAACACCATATCAAGTGGTTAAAAGGTTGACTTTTCAATTGTGACTTTTGTTACCTGTGATTAATTTTCATTTAACTCGATTGCTTCACTAATCAGTCATCAAAAGACCGCCTATCTCAAAAAGATAGGCGGCTTTTTAATGACGATTTTTAAACAATTGCTAGATGAATGGTTTCTATCTGGACAAGTTTAGATTGAAGAACCAATTCCAGCGTAGGCCCCATAAAAGAAAATACCTACAACAGTGATTACACCTAACCCTGCGATCGTAGCGACGACCCATAGGGGGATTCTCCCAGTTCCAGCAGACACAGATTTTCCTCCTCTCTTAATAAAAAATCAACACAGGTTTGATAAACCCAGATTCAAAAGCACAGAATCCAGTTAGTTAAAGAAGTAACTGGAAAAGAGAATGCCTAGAACGAAAACCAGCAGTAGTCCTAGGTAAAGAGAAGTCCGGTTGAGTTCTACCGGTTGATTATTAGGATTGGGCGTTCTTTCCATGATTTACCGTTGAATAAACTGCATTGAGGCGATCGCGCCCAAAAAGAATACGGTAGGCACAGCTAATGTGTGTACTGCAAGCCATCTCACCGTAAAAATAGGATAGGTAACTGGTTGGTTGACGTTATTGCCGCTAGTCATGATTTCAAACTAATTTCCAATAAGTTGTTCAACTTGTTTTTTGGCTTCAAAACGATTGTTCACAATTGGCAGTTCTTGCCGTGTTTGTGTGTAATACTCATTAGGACGAGGTGTACCAAACACATCATAAGCCAGCCCGGTGCTGACAAATAACCAGCCAGCAATAAATAATGCTGGAATGGTGATGCTGTGGATTACCCAGTAACGGATACTGGTAACAATATCGGAAAACGGACGTTCTCCAGTAGTCCCTGACATTTAGATTCCTACCTTTACAAAATTGCTATTGAGTTTATTATCCTACAAAGTTTAGAAAGAGTTACAAGTTGCAACTAGCTTCTCATAAAACAAGAAGATACTGAGAACTTAGATTATCACTAAGCGGCCGTTGCTGTTTTAGGAGATTTAGGGACATTGGGTTGATATTTTAGTAATACGCCGCGATCGCCAATGATAAATCCTTGCTCTGGCTGGAGAAAGACAATTTTGTAGAAATTAGCTGCAACTGCTTCTACATCCCGATCTTTTTCCCAGGTTTTACCACCATCACTACTCATTAATAAATTACCGCTACCGCCACCAATCCAAATTTCATCGGGTGTACGATAAGCCAAATCCAATAAACCCCAACTCGTTGACAATTCAGGACTTTCAGCTTCTTGCCATTCCTCTGGGTTCGTGGGGTCGCTAAACTGTACCTGACCTCCCCTCGCTAGTAACCACAATTGCCCATCTTGAGAAAATCCCATATTTTCTACCCGACGTGAGCTATTGCGGTTATGGGGAACCCAAGCATTTTGTCCAGGTTCCCAAATGGAGTAGAAACTGCCTTTAGCAGAAACAGCGACATATTTACCATCGGCAGAGCGTTCCAAGTTACGTACTACCCCAACAGCAGCCTCTACCTGAGCTTTCCAGTTTTTGCCCCCATCTGTGGTTTTGTAGATTGCACCCACATCAGTAGCCATTTCAGCTGAGTTTTCACCCAAAGCATGAATAGAAATTGGATTACCTGGAAGTTGAGAACTTAAGGGGATGCGTGACCAAGAATGACCCTCATCAGTGGTGTGTAGTAGCAAAGAAGGTTCTCCAGCAATCCAACCTTCTTGACCAGCAAAACTGACTGAATCAAACCGATAGCGATCGTCATCTAAAGTCAAGTTCAGAGGTTGCCAAGTATCACCACCATCATTGGTTTCTAAAAGAGTAGTGTTGCTACCCACTAAAAAACCATGTTGGGGATTGTTAGTAAAGGCTATATCTAGTAGCTTGGCCTCCGTTGGCACAGAAATTACTGCCCAAGGATTGTAGCTTGTAGAAGGTACTTTACTACAACCAATACATAAGAAAACGACCATCAACAAAGCCAGAATTTTCTGGTAACTTTTCACAATAACCATTGATCCCATGAGATTTTTTTATTCGTTTCTAAATTTGTGTCAGGTTTAACATTAGTTCGATGACCTCTCCCCAACCCCTCTCCGACACGGAGAGGGGCTTTAAACTCAACCAAAAATTCAGGTTTTGAAGCCTCTACGCCACTTGCTTCTCTACGAGACGCTACGCGAACAAGTCGGGAAACCCGCCCAACGCAGTGGCTTCTCCTTGCAGGGGAGAGGTACTCTAGCGAGAAGCCGCTCCGCGTCTTTGGAGAGGGGTTTTTCTCAAACGTCGAACTCATGTCAGGTTTACATAAAAGGTTTGTCTATCTAGTAGCAAAACTAGATTCAGTGGTTTGAGGGGAGTGGGCAATTAACGCCTACTGAGTATATTTTTCTTTTCTGCTCCCCTACCTCTAGTCTTACTGCAAGCCGTAAAGACTAATAAAAAACAAAAAGGCAAGAGCCAAAGCACCGAAAATCAGAATATTTTTTTGACTTGGTGTCAGGGTATTTACACCTAAACCATAACCAAGATTTTCTTTGAAACCGGATGCTGTACCTGCGGGGCCAATGTTGCTGAAAGCAACTTTTTTAGCCGTACACACGGGACAACGCCAATTGACAGGCAATTCTACAAAAGGTGTCCCGGAAGGAATGTCATGCTTATCATCACCCTTTTCAGGTTCGTAAACATAACCGCAGGCGCGACACTCGTAGCGGTCTAACACTGTAGTTTCAACAGCTTGTTCGCTCATGACTCAGGTCTCGCAGAGGAATTATTAAATATACGTTACAAATTATGACATATTCGTTAGACTTTTCTATCACTCTGACAAATGAATCAAATACCTGAAATCCGTCTGTTTCCCAGATTTCAGAAAAACTAAACAGATATAATGTAAAAGAAAGTAACAGCGTTATTTACACTATAAGCGGTAGATATTCATTGTGTTTGTTCTTAGCGGTTACGAATACCTTCTAGGCTTTCTCATTATCTGTAGCCTAGTTCCTGCCTTAGCACTGTCTGCGTCCAAGCTCCTCAGACCTACGGGTAACAGCCTGGAACGTCGCACCACCTATGAATCTGGGATGGAACCCATCGGCGGTGCCTGGATTCAGTTCAACATCCGCTACTACATGTTTGCGCTGGTCTTTGTGGTCTTTGATGTAGAGACTGTATTCCTTTATCCTTGGGCGGTAGCCTTTCACCGTCTGGGGTTATTGGCATTCATTGAAGCACTGATTTTTATTGCAATTCTTGTAGTCGCCCTAGTTTACGCGTGGCGTAAAGGAGCTTTGGAATGGTCTTAAATTCTAATTTAACCACCCAGGACAAAGAGCGGATCATCAACCCCATTGAGCGTCCTACAGTCACTCAAGACCTGTCAGAAAACGTGATTTTGACCACTGTTGATGACCTCTATAACTGGGCGAGGCTTTCTAGTCTGTGGCCTTTACTGTTTGGTACAGCTTGCTGCTTTATTGAGTTTGCTGCTTTAATTGGCTCACGTTTTGACTTCGACCGCTTCGGATTAATTCCCCGTTCTAGTCCTCGTCAAGCTGATTTGATTATTACAGCCGGGACAATCACCATGAAGATGGCCCCCCAATTGGTACGTCTTTATGAACAAATGCCCGAACCTAAGTATGTAATTGCAATGGGGGCTTGCACTATTACAGGCGGGATGTTCAGCGTTGATTCTCCCACGGCTGTGCGCGGAGTTGATAAGTTGATTCCTGTGGATGTATATTTACCGGGTTGTCCTCCCCGTCCTGAAGCAATTATCGACGCAATTATTAAGCTGCGGAAGAAAATTTCTAATGATTCGATGCAGGAACGGGGACAAATTAAACAAACCCACCGTTTCTACAGCACGACTCATAATATGAAGCCAGTACCAGAAATTTTAACTGGTAAGTATATGCAGTCAGAAACTCGCTTCAATCCACCCAAGGAATTAACAGAAGCGATTGGTTTACCAGTTCCACCTGCACTGTTGACAGCAAAGACACAGAAGGAGGAACAGAACCGTGGCTGATGAAGAACTCAAACCAGTACCCGCCGAAACAGAAGCCATAGTTCCATCTGGGCCGACTTCCCAGTGGTTGACAGAAAATGGTTTTGCTCATGAATCTTTAGCACCTGATAAAAACGGGGTAGAGATTATTAAAGTTGAGGCGAATTTCTTGCTACCCATCGCTACAGCTTTGTATGCTTACGGGTTTAATTATCTTCAGTTTCAATCGGGTATTGATCTTGGCCCGGGGGAAGACTTAGTTAGTGTATATCACTTGGTGAAAGTGGGTGACAACGCTGATAAACCTGAAGAAGTGCGGGTTAAAGTTTTCCTCCCACGGGAAAATCCGGTAGTGCCTTCAGTTTACTGGATTTGGAAGACTGCCGACTGGCAAGAACGTGAATCTTACGATATGTTTGGCATTATCTACGAAGGACACCCCAATTTGAAGCGGATTTTAATGCCAGAAGATTGGGTGGGTTGGCCTTTGCGTAAGGATTACATCTCGCCTGATTTCTACGAGTTGCAGGATGCTTATTAGACTGTGCTGAGTCTCAACTGGTGAGAATTTTGATTTCTCATTTTTAACCCCTTTCCGGCGGCGGAGAGGGGTAATGTTTTTTCAGGGTAGCATAGAAGATCATGGATGCTTCTACCCGATACATCTGAGGTTTTTTGATTTAAGGCAAGTGTACGTCACGCAAAGAAGCAGAGGGGAGGAGGCAAGATTGTTTGGGTTGGGGCTGGATAGGTAATAATATAAATAACTAGTAAAAACCTTATTTTTTAAGATTTTATGTCTAACGAATTACAAGAATCCTTTAAGCAAGCATATGCCAATCTAGAATTATTTCCATTGCTAGAAAAGAAAGAAACGGATGATTTTAGAGTAGATTATGGTAATGATTGTCTAGAAAGGTTAATTCAACGAATTGAATACAGTCCTAACGGTGACAGTAAGATTGTATTTACTGGACATCGGGGATGTGGTAAATCTTCTTTATTAGCTGAGTTAAGTAGAAGAATTAAAGAAAATTATTTTGTAGTTTTATTTTCTATTGCTGACAGTATTGAAATGTCGGCTGTTAATCATATAAATATTTTGTTTGCGATCGCGCTGAATTTAATGTCTGAGGCGGAAGCACGAAATGTAGACATTCCTGATACTACTAAGCATCAAATTTTTGATTGGTTTAAAAAACGTACTCGTACTACCGAAGTAGAGTTAGGAACTGGAGTTGAGGCGGGTTTTAATTTCCTGAGTTTTCTGAAAACACAGTTAAAAGCTGATGCCAAAGTTAGAGAAGAAATCACAGAGGAATTTGAACACAAGAGATCAGATTTAGTTGCCCGTGTGAATGAAATTGCTGCTTTAATTCAAGTAGCTACTAAAAAAGAAACTATAGTCATTATTGATGATTTAGATAAACTTGATTTGGCAAGAGTTAATGAAATTTATGGCAACAATATTAACTCGCTTTTTCAACCTAATATTCGGATTATCTATACTGTACCGATTGCCACCATGTGTAATACTTTTGTTTGGAGCAATATTCAATCAGCAAGCAGCTACCAAATTGAAGTGATGCCTGTGATCAAAATTTTTAGCAGGGGTGATAATCGCTTGCCTGATGCCAAGCCTCGAACTGAAGCAACTAATATTTTATGTGAGATATTACAAAAACGTATTTCTAGTGAATTAATAGATAAATCAGCCGCCGAAAAGATTGTTATTTACAGTGGTGGAGTTTTGCGGGAGTTGATTCGTATCGCTAATATATGCTGTCTTATTTGTTTGCAACTCATCAGACAGAAACCAGGAGAAAAGATTACCATTGATGACCAAGTTATAGAAAAAGCCATTAAAGAAATTCGGAATGAACTTTCTCTGCGTTTAGGAAAAGAAGATTTCAAGATTTTGCAAACTACTTATGAGGATTTCGAGCCTGATGATGTCAAGCAGCCAGAGTTTTTAGAATTACTACATGGGTTGCATATATTGGAATATCGTAATGATGAAACTTGGTATGATGTTCACCCCATTCTTGTAGAAACTTTGAAGCGCAGGGAGTTGAGAAATAAAAATGCTCAATGAAGATTTATTCACAGATGATGAAAATAAAGAGGCTTATGATTACTTAACTATTTCCATTGAAGCTAAAGCAAATAGATTAAATTTGCTCATTGCCGTTTGTGATGATGCCAGTTTTCGAGATGAAATTATTGCTCAGTATGAAGCAGAATTACAGCCAGAAATCCGTTGTTATCGGGTGACATTACCGAGAGGTGAACCGAGTTTGAGGGCTGCTATTGCTCAACTGGTAGACAGTGAAGAATATTTGCGTCAACATCACCCAGCAGTAATTACTGTGACTGGTGCAGAACAGCTGCATTTCTTGAAATTGGGAGAGGAGCGTTCTGAACAAGAGATATTTTTTGGTTACTTGCAGTGGACTAGGGAAGCGTTAAGGGCGTTTCCTTTTGCTATTGTCTTGTGGGTGACTAATCAAATATTAATTGAGTTGATGAAGAAAGCACCTGATTTTTGGAGTTGGCGCAGTGGTGTGTTTCGGTTTGTTTCTAGGAAGAAAAATACTATTTCTGGTAGGGAATTAGAGCCGATTCGGTTTGCTTTCAGTGATAATGAGATTTTAAGCATTGATGATGAAAATGATTATTTATTACCTATAGAAGATTTAGAGAAATTTATTCAAGAGTTAGAAGGAAGAGGCGTAAAAGATGCCGCTTTAGCAACTTTGTACTTTAGCTTAGGAGATATTTATAGAAAAAGACTAGAGCGGGGTGAATGTCAGGATTATAAAAAGGAGCAAGAATTAGGAATTGAGTATTTAAGCAAGGCTGTGGAACTGCAACAACAGTTAGGTTTAAAGAAAGACTTAGCCACTAGCCTCGACAACTTGGCTGGACTTTACTATTCCCAAGGACGCTATGACCAAGCTGAACCTTTGTATCTCAACGCTTTAGAACTCTATAAACGCCTGTTGGGAGGCAATCATCCCTCAGTCGCCACCAGCCTCAACAACTTGGCATCACTCTATAAATCCCAAGGACGCTACGACCAGGCTGAACCTTTGCTTCTCCAAGCTTTAGAACTGAGTAAACACCTGCTGGGAGACAATCATCCCTCAGTCGCTACCAGCCTCAACAACTTGGCATCACTCTACAAATCCCAAGGACGCTACGACCAAGCTGAAACTTTGTATCTCCAGGCTTTAGAACTCTATAAACACCTGCTGGGAGACAATCATCCCTCAGTCGCCACCAGTCTCAACAACTTGGCATCACTCTACAAATCCCAAGGACGCTACGACCAAGCCGAAACTTTGTATCTCCAGGCTTTAGAACTCTATAAACACCTGCTGGGAGACAATCATCCCTCAGTCGCCACCAGCCTCAACAACTTGGCATCACTCTACAAATCCCAAGGACGCTACGACCAAGCCGAAACTTTGTATCTCCAGGCTTTAGAACTAATTCAACGCCTGCTAGGAAACAATCATCCCTCAGTCGCCACCAGCCTCAACAACTTGGCTGAACTTTACAATTCTCAAGGACGCTACGACCAAGCTGAAACTTTGTATCTTCAAGCTTTAGAACTCCATAAACGCCTGCTGGGAGATAATCATCCTGATGTCGCCACCAACCTCAACAACTTGGCTGCACTTTACGATTCTCAAGGACGCTACGACCAAGCTGAAACTTTGTATCTTCAAGCTTTAGAACTCCATAAACGCCTGCTGGGAGATAATCATCCTGATGTCGCCACCAACCTCAACAACCTAGCTGCACTCTACGACTCCCAAGGAAAATACAGCGAAGCCAAATCTCTGTATCTCCAAGCTTTGAATATTTTGGAGCGAAGTTTAGGAGTGAATCATCGTCATACTGTGACTGTGCGTAAAAACTTAGCAAATTTACGCGATTCTCTCTAATGAGAACACGAAAATTGACCTTCCCAACCGCATCACTCTAGCTTTTATCTCTAAGTTTCCTGTTTTGAACTCAAAGTTTCATGTTCAGAACCCGAAGTTTCGTGTTGCAAACGAGAATGTTCTTGTTTCCAACTCAAGTATTCTTGTTTCCAGTGAGAACGTTCTTGTTCTAAACGAGAATGTTTGTGTTTCAAACGAGAACTTTCCTAGCTTTGCGCGATCGCCTTTCATCAGAAACATAACAGCGATCGCGTATATAGGGGAATGTTGACTAGCGATCGCTAAACCCCATCTAATCAAAAAATTTAGTGATCTAGCAATTGTAATCTGAATTAGGTCAGTCCGGGTAGGTTGCTGCGATACTATTTTTATAATGTAAATCACATCACATAAACTTATGGAGCCAGACTCTTTACCAACTGAGGTGATTCTGACCCATCCGCGTCGTTCCCTCGGTAAAATTCAACTAGACTGGACACCCCAACCCGGAAACTATCTCGATTTAGAAGGTAGAACCTACGCGGTTTTAGAACGCCGCCATAGATATCAGTTGAAATCAGGACGTTATCGGTTACATAATATCGCTCTCTATGTCCAGTCTGCTCAAAGACCAGCTGAAAAAAGTTTAGTGGCAGGGCGTTGGGTAGTTGGGGATGCTAGCTGTAGATATAATGCCAACTCAGAAATTATTCGCTGTGCTGTCAATCCTAATGGGCCTTGTGAATCTTGCCGATTTTATCAAAGTGCAGAAGTCAGGAATAACTGATGAGGAGTTAGCAAAGTCCCTAGTGTTTAACTAACTACCATTACCTAGTACTTCTTTGACAGTTAAGCGCGTACCATTGACAAAATCCCATCCTGATTGGGGGCGTTTGCCAGGTAGCTGCACTTCTCGCAACAGCAACAAACCTTCACCAGTCTGGGCAACTGCGCCAATTCCTTTGGCGATGCTTACTATCTCCCCTGGATTACCCGCGATATTAGTTAAATCCGGTAATTTTCCCCAGACTTTTTGCATTTCTGGTGGTAGTTCATCTTTGTAAGCAGCGTCAAGGGGAAGGGTAGCTGTAATTTTGATAGTCTGGTCACGAAAGGTAGCTGTACAGTTGGGGTAGAATCCTCTGATTTGGTTATGTAATTGCATCGCGCTCTTTGACCAATCTAAGGCATAATCTGGTTTTTGAATTAAGGAAGCATAGGTGGCTGCGCTATCATCTTGCGGAATTGGTTGAATTTCTTGATTTTTGAGTTTGAGCAAGGTTTCTATTAATAAATCACCACCAATTTCAGAGAGTCTACGGGCTAAGTCATCGGCATTATCTAATAAACCAATGGGTGTAGTGGCTTTGAGTAGCATCGCCCCAGTATCCATCCCTGCATCCATTAACATGGTTGTGATCCCAGTTTCCGCTTCACCGTTGTATAAGCACCATTGAATAGGCGCAGCACCACGATATTTAGGCAAAATCGAGCCGTGAACATTCACACAGCCCAATTTGGGCATATCTAATATTTTTTGTGACAAAATTTGTCCATAGGCAACTACCACAAACACATCTGCATCTAGTTGCTGGAGTTTAGTTAAGGTTTCCTGACTTTTTTTAACTCGCTGGGGTTGCCAGACTGGGATTTGATAATTTGTAGCCACCACTTTTACAGGTGAAGGTGTCAATTTATTGCCCCGTTCTCGGCGTTTATCTGGTTGGGTAACAACTGCCAAAACTTCTAATTCTGGGTGATGGCATAATTTCTCTAGAGTCGGAACAGCAAATTGGGGTGTACCAAAAAATACAATTTTCATGAACCTAGCGATAGTCAAGAGTCAATAGTCAATAGTAAAGTGTTAAGCCGCAAGTGTGTACAATCAAAAATAAGTGTATTACCCATGACAAAACCCCAATTTTCTTGATACACTTATAATTGGGTTCTTTAGCCGAAAAGTGGATGTTAACTGCATCTGTAGCTAATCAGTTTTACAATTTGGCTACTTCTACCAAATAGTTCTGAGGAAATATTAGACCTGTTTATCCGGCGAAAAGTGTAGTTACTTTGCCATAAAGCATAGCACTATCGCTATTGTGAAAGCTCCAACAATAATTTCTGCCCTAGGGTAGATGGTAATCTTGTTTTTCGAGTATTATATGTTGTGCGTCAGCTTTCCCTCATTTTAAAGTAACGCTTCACTCAAACCGTTATCGGGGTCTGCACTGTTGTAGCGAATATAAACAGGATAGCCAGTTTGGACTAATTCTGTTGTGACGCTAACCCTAACAGTTTGGTTTATAGATGATCTACCTTTGGACTATTCAAGTTTGTAGTCCAACATATATTTTTATTCACTTTTGGGCAGAATCCAATTTTGCCTATCTTTAGACTTGACTGCCGCACAAAAAATCATTTTAGGAGTAGTTACTAGTTAATCTGCTTATATTTTTTGTTGGCAAATTTTCAGTAAAATCCCTTGGTTTCAATAGCAAAGCATGAATTATGAAATTTTATATAAGTAAACATCTGGAAATTTACAAAAATTGTGTCTTGATGGTCGTTAAATCCTGAAGTTTGTTGTTATACCTGATATCAAGACCTGCTTTTTGATCGAGATCAATATTGCTCCTCACACAGCAACCGCCCCTCTGGAGAGTCCACCCATGCTTAAACCCCTTTTGCTGTCAGGATGGTTTCGCGTACAACCATTTCTTAATTATTTTGTTGTTCTTATACTAATTGCTCCTTTGGTTGCGGCTTCAGCTCACTCTAGTTCAGCAAAGCCATCGAAAACAGTAGCAAAAGTTACGGCTAAACCTGGAGAATCTAACACTGTATCCCAGGACAAAGTTACTGTTAGTGAAGCAGAATTAGCTGAAGTATTAACAGTAGAGCCAATTAATTCTACAAATAGCAAAATAGAAGTTATCCCACAGGCAATTGCGCCGCAAATATTACCAGCAGAAAATATTTCTGAGTCTTTATTAGCAACAGAATATTCTCCTTCTGGTATTGATAGTGCGGTTGTTGATCCTTTGGCATCTGTGGAATTTGCACCATCAGTAAGTGCGAAAGCCACAAAAAAAATTCCTACTTCGGCTGATAATAACTTATTGGCAGCAGTTCAACCTCTACCGACACTACAAGACTCTCAACCAGATGTCGCGCAAGATCCGCCTGTGACGCAGCCCCAACCTGAACAGACTTCAGAACTACCAACTGATCCTATAGGTAGTCCTCATCCGATTCCTTGGAAATGGATTGTGAGTACTCAGGAAGCGATTGGCTCTCAAGGGATGACGGGAGTAAGGTATTACCGGAGTGTACCTGTGGTTTCTCCTGACGGCAAATTTGCAGTTTATAGCAGAGTACAAATCGAGGTTAAACCCGAAATGTACAACTCTAAAGTTACTAGTGTTTTATTTGTAGAAGATAGAGAAACCAAGAAATTGCGGGTGATGGCTTCTACAAGCACTTTACATGATCCGTTAATCAAAACCAAGGCAACATTAGCACAGCAAACTAGCACAGATGGGAAAATAGGGGTATTAGTGCCTGTTAGTTGGTCAGAAAAAAGCGATCGCTTTTTAGCACGTAGGTTTGAAGGAGTATTCAATACAGGTGATTCTACAGATCGGGCGGTAATTTGGGATCGGCAGAAAAACCAAACTAACACAGTTGCTCCGGCACAAAATGAACAAGATGAGGAAAAAATTGCTGTCTTGTTAGGCTGGAGTAAAAATGAGCCTGATCATGTTCTATTTCGTGCTGGGGAAATGGGGGAAGAAGACTGGCCTGTAGTGAAAGTAGCTGTTGATGGTAAAACCGGATCTATTACAGAGAGCGATCAGCCGATAACTTACGGTGACAAGCTGACAGAAATTTGGGTTGGGCCACAGGTAGCTTCGCGTTAGCTGATAGTGATGATGGCAAGAAGGAATTATTTCAGCCTTGCCACATCAGTAGTCTATTACAAACAGGAAAAAGCGGTTACTAACTGTAGTGACCGCTTTTTGATTTTTCAGGACTTATACCATTTCACAAAAAATATGATGCAAATGTAGGTTGGGTTGAGGAACGAAACCCAACACCTCAAAGTCTTGTGATTGTTGGGTTTCACTTCGTACCCCTACGGGGAAGCAAGCTACAACCCAACCTACGCATCTGTTTCATTCTTTTCATGAATTGGTATTACGCAGGTGTCACCGATGGATAGTGCGTGACTACATAACTACATAACTGCCGAAATTAACAAACAAAATCTCCACGTACCCAACCTAATTGGTTGCGGAAGGAAACTTGATACCAATAATAACCGCCGTGAGGAGAATCTGTAGAGTTGACTACGCTCACAATAGCTCCATTTGGAACTCGATAAACTACTCTATAGCGAGTACTTGGGCCACTACGCATATTTAACAGGCCACTTCTATCTCTGGTACAAATCCGAACAGTGCTACTCAGCAAGAGATTTTTGCTGGCTTGAGGAGAGCTATAGGCATCAGAATTATTACCATTGAAATTGGTTGGAGCAGCAGTTGCGGGTAATGCAGAAGTTGCGATTGCTGTGCCAAGGATGAGTGAGAGAAAAATTTTAGACATGGTATGTACTTCCGAGATAAAGTGAAAAAGTTTGAAATACTTAAATCTGGACATCGAGAAATTGGGGTTGATAGGTGCGAACGAAACTTATCAACCGATCTAAATCCCCTCTACTTACTAATCCAATGCACCCTGATGTCCCATCTTCACCGTTATTTTTTCCAAAAGAAGGATCGACATGAAATCCTAGAAATGTCCTTCCTGTCCTAAATAAAGGTTGAATTGGGAGAAAGCGATCGCCTGCTTCGGCAATCGTCCCAGGAACGACAGTTTTGGAAACTTTGTATCTTCCATTCGGTAACGGCGCGTCAGTTCCGCTTTGGTGACGGTTTCTATTTTGTGTATGGGTTCGTCCCGAAACGGTGATAAATCTATTAACAAGTTGTCCATTTGCATAGAGACGAAGTTCATACAATGGGTTGTTGAGAACATTCGTCTGCCCTGTTGGAACTAGAGTCATATAACTGCCTAAATTGCTGCGGTTAAATGCTTTCACAGTTACAGGTTGGGCTTTTTTTCTATGTCTTCTTACCTGTTTATTACCTAACTTTTGTGGTTGTTTAGAAGTGTTCTCTACTTCTATTTCAGCAGTTTCTAAAGACATAGATTTGTCTTGGGAAACTGCATATTTTGTTTGCATTAGTTTTCTCTCTTGCTGAAGTTTTGACTGTTGTGTAGTCAATTCTGGCAATGAGATAACTTCCGCATTTACTGAACAGTTTATGACTGTTGCATAAAGCAGAGACATCAACATGATTTGGAGTAGTATGTAGTCTTTATTCCTCTATTTCTCAAATTTATTCGTTGATTTTCATCATTAACATCCGAACGATTTCGTATTTTATTGAAAATCAATAAAATTACTTAAGAAATGTATATATTAGGAAATCTTCGTATAGTAATCGAGGTTGCTAAATAAAATTTGAGCAATTTAATTCTGAAAAATATTGTGATTTTGTGTTTTTAGGGAAAGCAATAATTGTGTTGAAGTGTTGAAACCCTTGTGTGACAAGAGTTGTTTTAAATTTATATTCAGATGGAAATAATTAAAATTGATTATTATATATAAATCAGTACAAATATAAGTAATATTTCAGTATATTAAGGGATTTTATATTTAATAAAATCTACATGATTCAATTTAGATCAGTAGGAATGCAAGGTTTTGTACCTCTAAGTGGGTATTTTTGATGAAAAAATTACTGTAAGTAGTCACAGAGTGTTATTACAACATTTATCAATTAACTGAACACTGTTAAATGTGATACTTGTTAATATACACTCTGCATAGAAATTTAGGGTGATGTTTCACTCCTTTCCAATTCCGGTATAGTTTCTTTGATACGACGGATGGGTAAATTAGCAATCAAAGCTGTGGTGCGTTGATTACTTTCGAGGGCAAATTCTAGAGCATCTGTATCTAGTTCCACATAGCGACAGACTACTTCTAAAATTTCCTTACGCATTTTTTCTAGAGTTTGGGGATCTAAGTCGGCGCGATCGTGAGCGATTACCAATTGCAAACGGCGTTTGACTTGAGAGCGACTGGTATCAGGGCTACGTGAAAACAGTTTATCTATCAATTCGAGGATCATTACTTCTGGGTGTGCCGAGACTGCAAGTTAAACGATTTTAGTGCGTAACAGCTTTCGCAGGCGGGTAAATATATTTTCGTGGGGTGAATCAAGGTCGAGAAATTCGACTGTTTCTCCTTCGAGTCTCCGAGCAATGTTTTCAAAAGCTACAGCCGCGAGGGAGGGAGTGTCCCCTAATACTAAAGGTTCACCACGGTTGGTGGAGACAATTACACGCTCATCATCAGGGAGTACGCCAATTAAAGGTATTGCTAGTAATTCTTGGACATCTTGCACAGACATCATGTCATTAGCCCGTACCATTGCGGGTCTGATGCGGTTGATAATCAGGTGAACGCGTTTAATACCTTGGGCTTCTAATAACCCAACTACCCTGTCAGCATCGCGCACGGCGGAGATTTCG
This sequence comes from Aliinostoc maniaoense, assembly GCF_058172895.1. Classification (NCBI taxonomy): domain Bacteria; kingdom Bacillati; phylum Cyanobacteriota; class Cyanophyceae; order Nostocales; family Nodulariaceae; genus Aliinostoc; species Aliinostoc maniaoense. Next base: position 5,464,561 of record NZ_CP187952.1, read on the forward strand.
GGAGTGGTGACAATCAGAGCTTCTTTAGCTGGGGCGATCGCATTTTTAAAGCCATTTTCAATCCCAGCCGGGCTATCAATAATTACATATTGATACTTTTGTGAAAGTGCATTCACCAATAACTTCATCTGCTCTGGGGTGACAGCATCTTTGGTACGATTTTGGGCGGCTGGTAAAAGTACCAAGTTGGGTTGACGCTTATCTTTAACTAATGCTTGTTCTAGTCGGCATTCTCTAGAGAGAACTTCCACGGCTGTATAGACGATCCGGTTTTCTAGACCTAAGAGCAAATCCAAATTCCGCAGACCGAAATCCGCATCTACTAGGGCAACTTGCCGACCCATTTTGGCTATAGCCATGCCCAGATTTGCTGAAACAGTAGTTTTACCCACACCTCCTTTACCGGAGGTAATGACAATAATACGAGTCATGATACAAGTGCGCTGGATGAGGGTTAAAGAATTATATTAAATGTATTTATGGTGCTTGATTAATCCTAGTTAAGAGGTTTCTAGAAAAATCAGTAGCTTTGACGATGCGAATCCCTCTAGTGGTAATGTGTGCCACTTCGGGGAAAAATTGGGCTGGTAGTTTTTCTGGGGATCTAGCGACAGCATCAGCGATTCGTAGCTGGGTGGGTTCCATGTGCAGTGCCATAATCAGACACTCACGATTGCCAGATGCGCCAGCATGAGCCACGCCTCGGAGACGACCCCAGACGAGGATATCTCCGTCTGCCACTACCATACCACCGGGGTTGATGTCACCCAATAAAATTACTGTACCGGGGTGACGAATTTCTACACCAGAGCGGATAGTCATTTCCAGGTATAGGGCATCGGCTTGGGGTGTAGGGGCGGCTTTCGGTTCTGAAGACAGGATGGTTTCTGGCTGTAATTGTTCTACAGAATAACCGGATGTGACGGCGGCGATCGCAGTTTGTCGGCGACTAGTGGCGACTGATTTTAGTTGCAGTTGCACCTCACTAAAAGTTTCGGCAAGTTGTTGCAGTTGCCTTGTATCTAACAGACGATCATGTGCAATTAGATGCACGGCTGTATTTGGTGTACGGAGGCGATCGCCTGCCATTAAGCGAAACTTTAACTGTTGCCAAATATCAGACCAAGCAAATTCTGAAGCAGGTACTTGTAATTCTGTCGGTAAAATTACTAATAGTTTTTCTCCCTCAGTCTTGAACTGGACTTGAATATCATTTTTGGCTTGATTTTCCACGAAATCAGCCGCATCAAGATCCACTAACTCAAGATCGGACTCAACATTTTCTGTTGTACCAACATCAACTTCTACATCACCAGCAGTAGAATTTGGCTGCTCATCCAAGCTGACAGCGTTCTGTTCGCCATCATCAGTGTCAGCATTTGACTTGAGATAGAGAAGTACAGAATCTAGCTCTGTATCTGGAATAATCGAGTTAGATTCTTCCTGAAAAACGGTAGAATTTGCATCTTTAACGGCTTTTGTAGTCGTCAATTCTGCATCAGTTAGTGCAGAAGTCGGCTTGAAATTGGGGATAGCAGAATCAGAACTCATGCGGCTCCAGCCAAAAGTAATTCGTAATTCGTAATTCGTAATTCGTAATTTTCTACGGGTGTAATTCGTAATACATACGAAAAGTTACGTAATTTACGGTGGGAAATTCAGAGGTCATCTGAATTTTTAGGGTAAGCATCTGTAGTCTTCTTTGGAAGATTTGGTATAATTACCAATATTAGACTAGTTGCAAAATACAGCAACATTTTTACTTAAGTATTTTTAGTTAATGTTTTGTAAATTTTTGCCAAGGCTTCAGCATCTCCCACATTACCCGGAAATAGGACTACTGGCAAATTGGGGAACTGGGAATGATCACTGGGGGTAATTACCATTGAACAGCCTGCTAAAATTTGACCAAGTAACCTTGCTGATGTTAATTCCAAGCCTGTACTCAATACATCGTTGGAAGTGATGCCGCCTTTGCTAATCAGAAAACCAATATCAGAAGGTAGTCCTTGAACAATATCCATCAATAACCGGGAAACTTTAATCCCAAATTGTAAGCGAGTCGTGACATCAGCAAATGTGAGTTCCTGACGACTGGTGTACACTACTGGGGTTTTACCTGAGTTGTGTACTTGATGTATGTTGTCTAAAATTTCACTCAGGAGTGTGGTAGCTGTATCTGTTTGTTCATCTAGTAACCGCGATACATTCACTTCAATTCCCACAGTCCCCGCTACTTTTAATAAAGCTTCTAGTTGCTGGGTGGTTTTCTTGACATGAGAACCAACGATGACTGCGCCTGGTTTACCTTGACGCACATACTCCGCCATATTCTCGGCGGCGATGGGTTGGGGTGGCAAAGCTGCTAAAGCTGTTAAGATACTGGCAGCACTGCGGAATAAAAACCGTTTACCTTGACTGGCGGCGGCTAAAATATCGACAGCAAAGCGATTGAGATCCGCTTGATTTTCACCATCAACAACACAGCACTGATTACCTGTAAGTTGTAATAAGCGTTCTAAACTGCCGTTACGAATATCATTTAGTAAAAACCTTTCTACCTCAGACTCGGTAATTCTTCCTTGGGTTTTTTCCTCCACATACTTTGGTAAGTAGCTGTGATGGTAAGCGAAAACCGAATCCCGTGCAAACTCAGTTTCATGGACTGGGGTTGGTACACCATCAATTATCAAGTAATGTACACTATCGCGGGTGATGCGTCCCCCTTCAAAGAAAGCTGGAACGAGAAAATGAGCATCAAATGAACCGAGTTCGTGAGCGATCGCATCAGTTTCAATGGGATAATGTCCCCGTAAGGTAGAATCAGAGCGACTCACCACCAAAAAATCTGTGATACCTTCAGCCGCTATAGCCACCTTTAAGTTCTGACATACTTCCTTTGTTACCGATGCGGCTGACTCTGGGGGTAAGGCTCTAGTATTAGTCAGGACAAAGAAAATCGGCGCATCATCCCGCAACCCCAAGCGTAAAGTTTCCACATCCCAACGCATTAACAGCAAACAGCTATGGACTGTTTGAGAACCGGTAGGATCATCATCTAAAACAATTATTTTAGGTTTGTTATTCATGGAATTAAAAATTAGTCAATAGTCAATAGTCAATAGTCAATAGCTATTGATTTTTTTCTCCCTTGTCTCCCTTGTCTCCCTTGTCTCCCCCTACCTACTCCTCGTTCTTCGTGCTTGCACATCCAAAGCAATCTGCAATACTTGATTTAACAGGAGAGAGTATTCACTAGCCTGGGAACTTGAGTTTAAGGCTTGGATATGAGTCAAATTATTGACAGATAAATCTGGATTATCTGCAAGCAGTCTTTTATTATCCCGCAAAAGGCGATCGCTTTTGAAAGCGCGGACTAAATCTTCCCGCAGAAATTGTAGGGCTGTGATCACTTTATCTCTATCATTGAGGCTATCATCTAGTTCGCCTGAGACTGCCAACTGATCATTAACATCGACAGCAACAATCAAGCCATGATATTGGTCAACTGCATCAAATAGCTTGGTGAGACTTTGGGGAATTTTGAAACGTTGCCAAAGCGATCGCGCCACGATCACCACCAGCCAGATTATGATCAAAAGGGCAATACCCTGGGGAATTGCTGAACCGATGGTGGGCAGAATAATTAAACCATACACCAAGCCCACAACCACAGCCGCGATAATCAGCGACACCAGGATTTCATTTTGCCAAAATTTTAAACGTTGTTGGGGGGTGGCGATCGTTGGCGATCGTAAAACTTTATCGGGAGACACGCCACTCAAGCGTCTTAGTTCCCCCTTACTAATTTCCAACCCTATCAAGTCCGGCTGCACAACTGCAAACTCCCAGGAAAGTGCAAGTAGCGTATTTATTTTAGTGCGGTTTGGGGTTCGGTTTAATGCCGGGCTAGAGCAATTGAGACTAAATTACAGTAGCTAGATGTAGGTTAGGTTAAGCGCAGCGCAACCCAACATCGATATTAAAAACTTAACCGATATCTTGGTGTTGGGTTTCCTTTCGTCAACCCAACCTACTAACCTAAATTGCAGTAGTCAGGAATTGATTGCGTTAGGTGCAACTATCACCTCAAAATAATTCTATGTGAAAACTGTTATTTTCCAAATGAATAATAGACCCTTATTAAAAGAACAATTACAAGCCAAGCTGAAGAATATTCAAACTCAAGCTGATGGTTCTCCTGTCACAAATTTACAGCTAGATCAAACTATAGCCGCAGAAATTGCACAATTGACGACAGAATTAGAAAACTGCAATCCCAATCCTAGCCCTTTATTGTACGCCACTGATTTATTAAACGGAGCTTGGCAATTACAATATTCAACCGCTAGAGAAATCCGTGCTTTAGATTCCCTTCCCTTGGGATTAAAGGTGGGTAAAGTCTATCAAGTAATTGATGTCAGCAGTAAACAATTTTTCAATTTAGCTTTAGTCAAACATTCACTGGGGTTACTATCGGGATATGTAAAAGTAACAGCTAGTTTTGAACCTGCTACCGATGATGTATCATCATTACCTAATAAACGTATCAATGTCGATTTTGACAAACGCTATCTAGCAATTGAGAAGATTTTAGGAATAAATACACCAGTACTTAACCCGTTTAAGGTTGTTCGAGCTAATAATCCTCAAGGTAGAATTGCGACTCTCGATATTACTTATTTAGACGAATCTTTAAGAATTGGCAGGGGTGGCGATGAGAGTTTGTTTGTTCTGACTAAATCTGCTGATATAAGTAGAACGGTGTAAATAATTAAAGGTTTGTAGTAAGGACTAAAGTCCTTACTACGAACTAAATGCAATTTTTTTACATTACTTTACATAGTTTGGTTTTTTCAAGTCGTTCTACTTACCTGATGTGTGAAAATGCGATCGCTAACGGTGAGAGCTTTGCTCCATATTATCAGCAATCTTTGTACTTTTTTCTACGCTTTTGGGTGGATGAATGACTCCGTAAGAATGAGTAGAAATTAAATAAAAGCCTAACAAGAGGGTAAATTTATGACTCAAGGTAACGGACATTCCCAAGAACCTATTAGCAACTTAGAATACGACTTTTTGACTGTGTTACATAACAAAGCTGAAGCTGTGAAAGCTTACGAAACTTACATTGAAGATGCAAAAGCAGTGAACTCTCAGCCTTGTGTAGACTTATTCCAAAAATTGCGTCAATCAGAAATTGAGCAAGCAAAAGAAATTCGTCGTCATCTGCAACAAGTAATGCAGCACGGTAAAATGTAAAACAGGTTTGTAGTAAGCACTTTAGTGCTGAGATTTTTGATAAAAGGACTAAAGTCCTTACTACGAACTAGGGAGTTTTGAGAGTTTTTCCGTAAGCTAGTTTGATTTCTCCCGTAGTTTGTGATGCTTGAGCAGCAAAATCACAGATAGATTGGAATGGACAAAACCGACAGTGATGTCCAGGATTTGGAGGAAATATTTCACTGAAACTCTTAGCCGCTTCTTGGTATAGTTGAATATCTGATTGATGTTTTCTGGCTATTTTAACTAATTCAACTTTTAACGATTCCAACTCATTATTTTTGAGTTGAATTAATTCTGATTCTTGCCGCAATTCTAAATTATAAAATGAAGCTACAGCTTCCCGACCAGGATATAAATAACTAGCAGCTAATAAATAAACTAATGCTTGTCTTTTATCAAAGTGAGATTTGCCTGTTTTAAAATCTACAATATGCAAAGTTTCAGCATCTGACTCGATAAAAACACAGTCCATTGCTGCATATAAACGGAAGCGATAATTAGCTTGTTCAATCACAATTGGTTTCGGAAAACCTTCGTCCCCGCGAGTTAATTGTAAAATCCGTTTCCCTAAAAGTAGAGGTGCTTCATAATATTTTTTCAGAATTTGTAAAACTCGTTGTTGTACTTGTACAGCCGAATTACTTAATTTTAAAAGTTTAGCAACTTGTTCTACTCCATCGGAGCGCGTTAACAGATGCCGATTATGATGAAACTCATAAACACCTTTTTGCGCTAGTAACCCAATGCGCTGGGGTGGTGTAGCATTTGCTAAGAGTGCTTTAACCTGTGGGTCGTGTTGACGCGCTTTGATAAACCCCCGTCTCATCTGGCAGTGCCAACGTTCTTGCCCTCTCGCTGGGGCAACTAAAGACCAGAGGTGATAACTAACAAAAAGTCGTTCGGGGGTTGACATTGGTCAATCGCAGTGAGAAATAATACGGTGGAAGACGCTTGCAGCTACGCACGCTTTGCGGGAAGCTTCCTAATAGAGTTCACAAGATATGGGAGAGAGTGGCAAACATGAGTGGTAGCAATTCTAGCAAGATAAAATTTGGTACTGATGGATGGCGAGGGATTATCGCCGATGATTTCACTTTCCCCAATGTGCGGAAAGTAACAAGAGCGATCGCAAGTTATTTAGAAACAGCCTATACAAAAGATAGACCAGTTCTGATTGCTTACGATACACGCTTTTTAGCTGACCAGTTTGCCCAGACAGCAGCCCAAGTCTTGGCTGATTTAGGATGGAATGTTAAGATCACTGATCGGGATTGCCCCACACCAGTAATCGCTTATAATGCCCGTCACCTAAATTCGGCGGGAGCATTGATGTTTACTGCTAGTCACAATCCAGCACCATACTGTGGGATTAAATATATCCCTGATTATGCTGGCCCTGCCACTCCAGAAATTACTGATACTATTGTGGCAAATATAGAAACTGCATCGGATGAATTGCCAAGCGGCAAACCATCAGGTTCTATTTCTATTTTCGATCCCAAACCGGACTATCTCCAATTTATCTATACATTGCTGGATGTTGAACGGATTAAGAGCGCGCAGCTAAAAGTCAAGTATGATGCGTTATATTCTACATCCCGTGGCTATTTAGATGAAATCTTGCAACAAAGTGGCACACAATTAGAAAGTTTCCACACTTGGCGCGATGTGCTGTTTGGCGGTGGAATGCCTGAACCTAAAGGGGAACAGCTAGTAGAATTAGTGGAAGCAGTGCGCCGAGATCATGCAGATTTGGGTTTGGCGACAGATGGCGATAGCGATCGCTTTGGTATTGTAGATGAATTAGGCAACGTCCTCACCCCTAACACGGTGCTTTTGGTGTTAGCTAGACATTTAATCAAAAACAAAGGTAAAAGCGGCGCAATCGTCCGCACAGTGGCGACAACGCACCTATTAGATAACTTTGCAGCTAAACACGGCTTACCACTTTATGAAACAGCCGTAGGTTTTAAATACATTGGTGAAAAAATGCGGGAAACTGCTGTTTTAATTGGTGGTGAAGAATCAGGCGGTTTAAGTATAATTGGGCATATTCCCGAAAAAGACGGCGTTTTAGCTGATATGCTAATTGCAGAGGCGATCGCCTACGAAGGTAAACCCTTAAGTCAATTAGTCAAAGAAGCGATCGCAGAAGCTGACGGCCCGCTTTATAACAAGCGTTTGGACTTACACTTAACAGAAGCCCATAAGAATGCTGTCATTGACTCCTACACCAAAAATCCGCCCTCTGAGGTAGCTGGAATTGCCGTCAAAGAAGTCGGACGCAAGGACGGGATTAAACTGTATTTAGCAGAAGGAAGTTGGGTGTTACTGCGTCCTTCCGGTACTGAACCACTGGTACGCGTTTATTTAGAAACCAACTCCCCAGAGAAACTTAGCCAACTCGCCCAAGAAATGGAAAGTGCGATCGCTAAGTTAGCATAGAACTTTAGACCGCAGATGCACACTGAGATATTTAGTGTACATCTGCATCTATCTATGGTTATATTTTTTATGAAAAGCTTTGCTAATTTTTTGATATCTTTAATTGTAGCGATTTGGGTAGTAGCGATCGCTATTCTTTCCGTCCAAAATTTCGAGCCAGTATCTTTAAAATTCTTAACATTCCAATCAATTAAAATCCCAGTCGGTATAGTGCTGGCGTTTAGTGCTGGTGTGGGATTGGTTGGCGTGTCGATTCTACAACCCCTCTGGAATCTTGCTGATTCTGGTAACTCCCGCTTAGAAGAAGACGCAGAATTTTTCGTTGATGATGAAGATTTTTAAAGTTCACCTCAATCTGGATAGCGTTTGGAAGTGTGGAGAACGCGAAGAATTTCCACAGACTCTAGTTGGACTCGGTAAATCAGAATGTATGGCGTATTAGCAATTACTAATTCCCTTGTTCCTTCCACACGTCCTAGTCGTCCCATCAAGGGATAACTCTCCAATTGGTTAGCAGCACTTTGAATCCTCAATATGACTTCTCGCGCTGCTTGTGGATTGTCTTTGAGGATATAATCATGTGCCTGTTCTAAATTACGCAGCGCACGGCGTAGCCATTTAATCTGCATTGGTAAGCATTGCAAAAGTTGCCATTACTTCCTCATCGCTGGCAAAGTCCCCTGCATCAGCTTCAGCAATTCCCTTGTGAATTTCTTCTATTTGCCATTGGTGCATCTCTAGATAAGCATCTATAGCTTCATTGAGTACATAAGAGCGATCGCGGTTTATACCTTTGGCAATTGTTTCTAGTGCCAGCTTTTTATCAGTCTCTATCCGAAATGTAATATTTTCTTTACTCATAACTATTTTAGCCTAGATTATTTTCCATAATATTACTTTGCACTATTTTGCATTGCAATGCAATACATTGTTAAGCTCAATTTTCTTGCTAAAGTAGTGTTTAATTTGAAACACTCATGTAATTCAGTAATTAAGATATGCCAGAAAAACCACAAAATACTTTGGAAATTGAAAATCTGGAGGAAACCGTTATTGATGAATTGGAAGATGATACTCCCCTTGATATTCCTCCAGAGCGAAGACGTGTCAAAACTGGTAAGAAAGATGTACCTATAGAAACTCTGAATGGATGGGTCAAACGGGGTAAGCTCAATCTTAGACCAGATTATCAACGTTATTACGTTTGGAATAAAACCAAAGCCAGTCGATTGATTGAATCCTTACTCCTTGACATACCAATTCCGACTATTTACATTGCAGAAGAAAATGACAATCTGTTTTCTGTTGTTGATGGACAGCAAAGATTAACAACAATTTGTTCATTTATTGATGGAAAAATCGATGAGCAAGACTTTAAACTATCAAGTTTACAAGTTATGAAGGAACTGAATCGTAAATCTTTCAAAGATTTATCCCAGGATTTACAAGATAAAATATTAAATTATGATGTCCGCATAATTATCATTGAAAAAGATTCAGACCCAGACGTAAAATTTGAAATGTTCGAGCGGCTTAATCTAGGTGCAGAAAAACTCAATGAACAAGAATTACGTAATTGTATTTATAGAGGAAATTATAACGATTTACTATGTGAACTCTCTAAAAATAAGTATTTATTAAAAATAATGGGTTCTAATGAACCTCATCCGCGAATGAAAGATAGAGAAATGATTTTGAGATTTTTTGCAATGTGGCGCAACACTCATTTAAAGTACACAGGATCAAAAAAAAGATTTTTTAATCAGGAAATGGAAAAGCATCGCAATATTAACGAAAAAGAAATAGCTAAAATGCGTCAGGTTTTTGAAAAATCTATTGAAATGTCTTTTACTGTTTTCGGTAATCAAGCATTTCGCAGGTTTAATCTTGGTGGTAAAAAAGACAATCCAAATGGTTATTGGGAAAAAAATAAACTTAACATTGCTCTTTGGGATACAATATTGTACACTTTCAGCTATTTTGACAAAAATCAAATAATACCAATCGCAGATAGAGTTCGAGAAGAATTTTTAGACGTAATGACCCATGATATTAAATTTGTTGAATATATTACTAGTACCACTGATAAACCAGAAGCAGTTAAGTACCGGGCTGAAGCATGGCGGAAGAGATTAGACTCATTGGTTAATGATAATCCTAAAGGAACACGCACTTTCTCTCGCAAGTTAAAGCAAGAACTATTCACTCAAGATCCAACTTGTCAAATTTGTGGTCAGCATATTCATGATATTGATGATGCTGAAGTTGACCACATACAGCACTACTGGCGAGGTGGTAAAACCATACCAGAAAATGCGCGTCTTACTCATCGTTACTGTAATCGATATCGAGGAGGTCGATTGTAATAATCGACCTATGGTGAATAGTCTTACTTAGATTGGGATTTACGTTCAATGTGAATTAAGTCTTGAAATGCTTGTAATTCCGTAGATATTTACAAAACTGTGGTTTTGAGCGAGTCTTGAAACCTTTGTGGGATAAGGGCGTTTCTAATTCACATCAGGCGTGATTTGTAAATTCTCAATCCAAATAACTCTATAAAATCTTGTCTTCGTTTCTTAAGCAGGTCTAAACATTTTTATTTTTTAGACTTAATCGAGTAGTTTTAGCTCTGACCTTATAAGACAGCATCATTCGTATTGGGAGCGATCGCCTAAGTTCGGTGTCAAGCGATCGCTGGTTTTAATTTAACTGCACAACAAATTTTTAACGCTAGTTTGTGATTATGGCTGTAAATTATCACAATATTATTACCATTGAACCAGGAAAAAGAGGCGGTAAACCTTGTATTCGGGGAATGCGAATAACTGTGTATGATGTGCTATCTTATCTTGCTGCTGGTATGACCTACGAAGAAATACTTGATGATTTTCCTTATTTAACGCCAGAAGATATTTTAGCTTGCATTAGATATAGCCAATTTTTTTTAGCTATGGGTTAACTGTAGCTTGAGATAGTCGATAAAATCTAGCATTTCTGTTTCAGACAGATGATAGCGCGATCGCTTGCCATATTTTTGCTGTAAAAACTCCCTTCCCTGCTCTGGACTCCAATTTAATTGTGATAAATAATTATCAGTTTCAGCAATAAAACCTGCACGATTCTCAGGCGAAATTAACTCTTGATTATAATTCTGAATATTGTTAACTTTCAGACTAACTTTCTGTCCTAGAGCTTGCCAATCTATTTCCTTATGTCCATCCCAGCTAACACCTACAGCACGATAAGTTACTGGATTATAGATAGTACAAAAGACAATTGTTTTATCACCAGGACTAACTGCGATTGTCAGAGGATGACACAACTGTTCATGTGTTAACGCATCCAGAGAAAGTAACAAACTTTTAGAAAAATAAGATTCACTACCTGAGCGAACTATATAAGGCTTATCCGCCAAAATATGCACATCAGTTTTTCCAGATTCACCGTGTGATGTCTCCACTTTCTTATTACATTCAATGCCTGTAATCAATCCTGTCAAAGCCCTATCATAAATCGGAATTGGTTTAGTATCATCCGAGAGCATATACCAACAGTGATCACTTTCCTTACTCACAAAAACATACTGAGCCTTGGGGATAGAGCCGAACCCTAATTTAACATCCATAAATAGCCTAATAATTTCAGTCTAGAATCTCCTTAATAGATATAGTTCCCCAACCATCAAGCTAATTAACACTTAAAACCCTCCGCGCCCCTTTGCGCTTCCCTCCGCGCCCCTCTGCGTTAAAAAATAAAACCCCACTCCCAGCCAAAATCTCAGCCTAGAAGTGAGGCATTCAAGCAGATTAAACTCAAACTATAGTTTCCGGCTCATAACCCAAAGCCTTTAATCTGCCTTCCAACTTCTGCACTCTATATTCTGCTTCCAAACGCAGTTGTTCTTCTATACCTAACCGTGCTTCCGCATCCATAAACCGTTCTTCTGGAGTCAGCAATCTGCGTTTCTGCTCATCATACCAATACAACCATTCTCTTGCTATTCCTTGATAAAGACCTCTTTCCTTACCAATTCCTAAACCAATTTCAGGCAACCAAATAGGATTTCCTGAAAGCAAGAAATACTCCCCATCCTCTAGACGATACACTTCCAAAGGCGGCTTTTTGCGACGGAAAGGATTGTAAACAACGTAATACAAAACTCCCATTTCAGCATAAATGTCTTTTTTGGTACTGTATTCCCCTAAATGTTTGGGCGAGGCTACTTCTATAGCTAACATTGGCGGATTTTCTTCTTCCCACAGCACATAGCTCAGGCGTAAATCCCCATCAACAAAACGTTTAACTCCGACACTTAAGAAACCATCAGGGACGATCGCTGGCTTTTTTGGGTCATAATAAATACCCATATTTACACCAAAGTACCAATCCCATCGGTCTAACCAAACTAAAGCCAGTGTCGCTTTTAGTAAACTTGGAATTAATTCTTGTATTTCATTATCCACAGGCGTGTCCTCGGAGTTCGGTAGCTCTTCGGAAGATGGTAAACAGTGTAACGAGTTGTAGTTTAACATGAGAGTTTTTCTCTGACTCTAGTTTTAGATAGAGAAATGTATCAAGAGAGAATAAGTGTCAGTAACTAAAGATAAATCGTGTGTTCTCTTGAGATACCAGGCACTATCAAAGGATAATAAATTTAAGGGTACATGGAAAAGATTTATATTTTCTTAATAGGAGTGTAACTGATGAGTCAAACCCCTGTTAACATCACTTATTCATTAGAGGAAATCTTAGGACAAATCAATCAGAAGCTAGATACCTTACAAAAAGACGTTACAGAAATTAAAATCGGGCAAGCCAAAATGGAAGCGGAACTTAAGGGAGACATTAAGGCTTTAGAAGCGGAACTCAAGGGAGAAATTAAGGCCTTAGACATGGAGGTGAAAGGAATCGGTAAGCGGTTAGATACCCAAGAGTTTATCAATCGTTCTGTAGTGGTTGGCTTTGTCTTAGCCTTGACAGCCGGAGTCATCAAATTATTTTTTCCCAGTTTATCTAATTAGTTATTGCCATCGAGCCAATTTCATACTTTTGATTAGGAGTGTAACTGATGAGTCAAACCCCTATTAACATCACTTATTCATTAGAGGAAATCTTAGGACAAATCAATCAGAAGCTAGATACCCTACAAAAAGATGTTACAGAAATTAAAATCGGGCAAGTCAAGCTAGAAGCTGAACTCAAGGGAGATATTAAATCTCTAGAAACGGAACTTAAGGGAAATATTAAATCTCTAGAAACGGAACTTAAAGGAGATATTAAGGCTTTAGAAGCCGAACTCAAGGGAGATATTAAAGCTTTAGACACAGAGGTGAAAGGAATCGGTAAGCGGTTAGACACCCAAGAGTTTATCAATCGTTCTGTAGTGGTTGGCTTTGTTTTAGCCTTGACAGCCGGAGTCATCAAATTATTTTTTCCCAGTTTATCTAATTAGCAGAGAACCCCACCTTCCTCAAGAAAGCGGGGTTCTATAGTCTCACAATGCTCACAAATCCCAATTAATTACCGATTGCTGGTGCATTCAAAGAAACTTCTGCTGTTTCTGGTTGTTGATTCGCTAACGTAGGAACAGAATCACGCAACCTCGCTGTCAGTTGTACAGTTGTAGCGTCGTACATCTGAGTCAGTAATTTAGGATAGAAACCAATCCCAATAATTGGCACTAACAAACAAGCAATGATAAACACTTCACGGGGTTCAGCATCAATCAAAGCTTGATGAGAAACTAATTCTTCGTTTTCCTGTCCGTAGAAAATTTCGCGCAACATTGATAGCAGATAAATCGGAGTTAAAATCACCCCAACCGCCATCAAAAATACGACGATGACTTTAAAAGTAGAGCTATAAGCGTCACTGGTAGCAAAGCCGACGAATACCATTAACTCTGCTACGAAACCACTCATCCCTGGCAATGCTAAGGAAGCCATTGAACAAGCGGTGAACATAGCGAAAATCTTTTGCATCCGCTTACCAACACCACCCATTTCATCTAACATCAGGGTATGTGTCCGGTCATAGGTTGCACCCACGAGGAAGAATAAACTCGCCCCGATTAAGCCGTGGGATACCATTTGCAAGACTGCGCCACTTAACCCTAAATCGGTAAAAGAGGCAAACCCGATAATTACAAACCCCATGTGCGAAATTGAGGAGTAAGCAATTTTGCGTTTGAGGTTGCGCTGGGCAAAAGACGTTAAGGCTGCATAGATGATGTTAACTACCCCCAAAATTACCAAAGCTGGGGCAAAGTACGCATGGGCATCAGGTAGCATCTGGGCATTCATGCGAATTAGGGCGTAACCACCCATTTTCAGCAGAATCCCAGCCAATAACATATGCACGGGGGCTGTAGCTTCACCGTGGGCATCTGGTAGCCAAGTATGCAGGGGAATGATGGGCAATTTGACAGCGTAAGCAATCAGGAAGCCACCGTAAAGTAACAATTGGAAATTGAGGGCGTAATCTTTGAGGCCGAGCGATCGCATATCAAAGGTGACTGTATCGCCATAAAAGGCCATTGTCAACGCTGCCACCAAAATAAACAGCGAACCGCCTGCGGTGTACAAAATAAACTTGGTGGCTGCATACTGACGCTTTTTACCGCCCCAAATCGCCAGCAGCAGGTAAACGGGAATCAATTCCAGTTCCCACACCAGGAAAAACAGCAGCATATCCTGCACAGCGAATACAGCGATTTGTCCGCCGTACATCGCCAACAGTAAAAAGTAAAATAGCTTAGGCTTGAGGGTCACAGGCCAGGCTGCTAAAGTTGCCAAGGTGGTAATGAATCCAGTCAAAATAATTAGGGGCATAGACAAGCCATCAGCCCCGACTGACCAATTCAAATCTAACTGGGGAACCCAGGCATAACTCTCCACCAGTTGTAAATCGGGGTTAGAGAAGTCGTAGCCAGTATAAAAAGCGTAGACAATCAGCGCAAAGTCTATCAACCCGACAATCAGGGAGTACCAGCGCACGGTTTTGCCGTCTTTATCTGGGATAATGGGGATCAGTAGCGACGCTGCGATCGGTAACAAGATAATCGTCGTCAGCCACGGAAAATTAGCTGTATTCATTACAATTTGTCTGCTATCAAAATCATGGTTGCCAAAAAGCCACTAGTTATTAACTAACAGCTTTTTGACGATTTGGCATTTATTGTTAGTTTGATTTAATCAAATCAGCAACCCCTCATTTGTCGCTTGGGAGTCTAGCCGTTAAACTTAAATCTTAACGATGCGATGGTATAGCGCAGTCCAGGCATTGCTAAGATACACCATACTATTTGGTTGTGTCGAAAACAGCACCCTGGGATAAAAAGCTTTACAAGAGAACCAAATCATGATGAATCAAAAAAATTCCAGTCAGATTCGTTATGTAACCAATGCAGAGGGAAAAACCACAGATGTAATCATCCCGATAGAACTTTGGCAAGAGATCATGAGTTCAGTAAATTCTGATCCAGTCAGTGGTTTAGCAGTGATTGATCAACAAGAGCCAAAAACACAAATATTAGCCGATTTGCAAGAATCTTTACGGCAAGCAGCAGCAGGAGAAACCTTCCCAGTGTCAGAACTGTGGGACGATATCACAGCTTAGATTTATGGTAGAAGTTAGGTTTACAATCCCGTTCAAACGTCGTCTTAAAACTCTGGCTAAACGCTATCGCCAAATTCAAACCGATATTCAACCTATTATCGAGGAATTACAGGTTGGAAATTTTAGTGGTGATCAAATTTCGGGGATAGACTTAACTGTTTTTAAAGTTCGAGCCAGAAATACTGATATCCCTACAGGCAAAAGTGGTGGATATCGAGTTATTTATCAAGTTGTCTCACCTGAGTTAGTTTTACTTCTACTCATTTATGCAAAATCTGATCAGGCAGATGTCAGCTTAGAAGAAATTGAAGATGCAATTAACAAAATCTAACTACGAATGGGCGATCGCACTGCCAGAGTAAAGATACAACCTATTTCTGCAAGCTGATTAATAGAGAATGCGATCGCTAGCAGCCTGACCAAGCAATTATATAAAGAATGTGGCGATCGCTTCCTATGTAAAAGCTTTATTAATACCAGTTCTTAAGTAAACATCATCTTGCCAGTAAATGTATTTTTTCTTGATCATTTACCTATTCACTGTTAAACTCCCGCCTCACCGTTATCATCTGCTGCTTGCATTTGTTGTAAAACAGCTGCATAAATCTTACTATCAAAGTCAGGATCATCTACAGTTGTAATAATGTTGCGTGGGCGATCGCCGAGTCTATCTAAATAAGCTCGAAGAGCTGCCTTATCCTCACGATGTCTGAGAAAGTGTTGTCTTAACTCTTGATCTGACATAGCAGCATAGTTAACTTGACTCATCAGAACACCTCTCCATTTGGTGTAATCTGGAACTCTAGATTTTCAGTATTTCCAGCCAAAACATACAGATTATTTGTTCGCTCATCAATACAGACAAGATGTATAGGCTGAAACAGAATATACGTTAGCCAATAACTAAAACGATATAAACCTCTTAGTTGAGCATCAGTAGGCATTTAAGTCGCTCACTCCACACGCTTTTGATTTTAGCATTTGCCTTCTAGAACACTAGAATCAATTCTGTATAAGTAGTTGCGTAAAATTAAATTCATTCGTGGAGAGAGGGAACAGGTTACAGAAAAACAATATGTGTAATTAATTTTGTTTAGGTACTTAGTTAAATTTACTGAACTAGCAACCAAAAAAAAAGGAGTCTTAATTAGACTCAGAAAAAACTTAGGGGCAGACGCGTGTCCACCCCTATAAAAATCAGGTGACACCGAAGAAAATAACTAAACCCAAAACTGCCCCAAATATGATGAGGGCGTAAAATTGAGCGCGACCATTCTCTAGGTATTTGAGACCTTCACCACTGACGAGGGTGAAAAAGCCTGTGAGGTTAACTGCACCATCAACAACGCGGAAGTCTACTTCCATGACTTGTCTAGCTAGGCGACGTAAACCTAGGACAAAAACACGGTGGTAAATGTCATCGAAATACCACTTGTTGAGGGAGAGTTCGTAGAGTGGCTTGATTTTAGCAGCGATCGCAGCTGGATCAATCTTACGCTGCAAGTACATCAAAGAAGCCAAGGTAATCCCAATTAAGGAAATACCAACTGAACCACCTGCCATGATGTAAAACTCATGGGGGTCAAACTCGGCGGCTTTTTCGATAATTTCCGCCAAGCTTTCATTAGGTGAGAAAATGAACCGCTCAAAGTAATTGTTGTAGGGTGTACCTACTAAACCAATCACCATTGAAGGCACAGCCAACACTAACAATGGTAAGGTCATTGTCCACGGCGATTCATGGGGTGAATCACTGTGATGACCATGACTATCATGATGACCATCTGTGGCGGCTAATTCGCCTTTTTTCATTGCCCCAGGGCCAAAATTAACGGCGGGTGCGGCTGATTCCATCTCCAGAACAGTTGATGCTGCTTTTTTGAGCTTGTCTTTGATTTTCGCGTCATTTCCTCGGAATTTACCTTCAAATGTCGAGAAATACATTCTAAACATATAAAAAGCAGTAATCCCAGCAGTCATCCAGCCGATAAACCACAGCAGAGGGTTAGCGGCGTAGGCTGCACCGAGAATTTCGTCTTTTGACCAGAAACCAGCAAAGGGAGGAATCCCAGAAATTGCCAAACAACCAATCAAAAAGGTGAGTCCGGTAGCCGGCATATATTTCCTCAGTCCGCCCATTAAGCGCATATCCTGGGCTAAAACTGGGTCATGACCAACTACCCCTTCCATCCCGTGAATCACTGAACCAGAACCGAGGAACAGCATCGCCTTGAAATAGGCGTGGGTCATCAGGTGGAATAAACCAGCTGTGTAAGCACCTACCCCCATCGCCATCACCATGTAGCCTAATTGGGAGACGGTGGAGTAAGCCAAACCCTTTTTGATGTCGTTTTGGGTAATAGCAATAGTAGCCCCCAAAAATGCTGTAAATGCCCCTGTAAAGGCAATTACATTCATGGCGGCTGGGACGTGTTCAAATACAGGATACATCCGGGCAATCAGGAATACCCCGGCTGCCACCATTGTGGCGGCGTGAATTAAAGCAGAAATGGGAGTGGGG
The DNA here is from genome assembly GCF_058172895.1 of Aliinostoc maniaoense. NCBI lineage: Bacteria > Bacillati > Cyanobacteriota > Cyanophyceae > Nostocales > Nodulariaceae > Aliinostoc > Aliinostoc maniaoense. The sequence continues at coordinate 5,482,433 of NZ_CP187952.1, forward strand.
CCTTCCATCGCGTCCGGTAGCCAGACGTGGAGCGGAAATTGGGCGGACTTAGCGACAGGGCCGAGGAAGACTAGAATTGCAAACAGAACTGCCAGGAAATTGCTCAATGAGCCTGTTTCTACCAGTGCTGCTAGGCGATCGCCCATAATATTGAAATCGAAGCTGCCTGTAGCCCAAAACAAGCCCAGAATGCCCAGTAGTAAACCGAAGTCTCCTACACGGTTGGTGACAAATGCCTTTTGACAAGCATCTGCTGCTGATTTGCGATCGTACCAAAAGCCCACCAGCAAGTAGGAACACATCCCCACTAGTTCCCAGAAAATATAAATCTGGACTAAGTTAGGGCTGACTACTAAACCCAACATTGAAGAGCCGAACAAGCTCAGGTATGAGTAAAACCTCACATATCCTGGGTCATGAGCCATGTAGCCATCAGTGTAGATCATGACTAGCAAGGCTACCGTTGTCACAATCACCAGCATCAGGGCTGTGAGATTGTCGATAGTGTAGCCCATGCTCAGGTGGAAATTACCTGCTGCTGCCCATTCCAGGGTACGGAGATAGGTTGCGTGTCCTTGTAGTTGACTCCAAAGGAGAGCGATAGACATACCCATCGCCGCGCCCATCAGGGAAATGATCAACACAGCATTTAGCTGACGCAGGCGGTTTGTCGTCTGATTGAACGAAATTAAGCCTAGACCAACTAGCATTGCCCCCAAAAGTGGCAACACAGGAATCAGCCAGGCGTATTGATAGATTACTTCCATCACTGACGCGTACTTTTAGGATTTTTGACTAACTTTGGACTTTACTGTACAGTTCTTGCCGCCAGCAACTATCCATGTCGAACTGTTAACAATTGTGACACACACCCTAGATGATAAAATACCCCACTCGAACACTTTTGAGCAGGGTCGTTAAGCATGGTTTTAGATTTCGGGATTGGGGATTGGGGATTGGGGACTGGAGGCAGGGGGCAGGGAGCAAGGGAGCAGGGGGAGTGTGGGGAGAGAGGGGAGTGTGGGGAGTGTGGGGGGAAAGATTTCTTCTCCTTCTTCCCCATCCTCCCACACCTCCCACACCTCCCACACCTCCCACACCCTGCCCTGACAAGGTTTCAGCTTAACAAGCGTGCTATTCCCCAATACCCAATGCCCCATGCCCAATGCCCCATGCCCAATACCCAATACCCAAATTATGCTAAATACAATTCTAAGTCTGATGTTTTAGAGCTAGTGTAAGCGGTGGGACGGTTAATGTAGTTGAGTTTAATGTCCTCTAAAGCTAGACGGAGGTCGTCTCTACCACGAAAACCTTCTAGACGATGCCGAATCATGCCATTTTCAATTAGCAGTAAGGTTGGCAGCGACTTGAGGCGATAGGTGTTAGATAGCTTGAAATTTTCATCAGCGTTAACCCCAACTAACTTAATCTGATCTCCACATTGAACTTGAAATTGCAGCAGTAAGGGGTGGATAATGCGACATAATCCACACCAAGGTGCTTCAAAATTGACTAAAACAGGAACTGAAGATTCTAAAACTTCTTGAGTAAATGTCCGCTCACTAACCGACAACACCATGATGCCTCTAGAATTATAGGTTTTTATTATCAAACTAGCTATCAGCAGAAGAAGTTAGCAAGCTAGTCAACGCTTCTTAGCAGCTATTTTTCAAAATTGTTGTTGTTTTTGACGCAAAAGTCAGCACGATTTTAACGAGAAAAATTTGCTTATTCAAGTCTTGGCAACTTCTTGGCAAAAGGGTGTTTTGAGTGGTGTGATGTATACTCCCAAACAAACTTGATTCCTGACTGACTTACCCATACACGAACATCAAAACCAATGACTGCACCCTGACTAACAGCTATTTCAATTCATCCTACATTGATTTGGTAGCAATTGATCAGGGGATTTTTTTTCTAGGTTACTATTTTTTGGCAAATTGGGGATCAGCTAAAACTACCAACTTACCCTACTAGTGGCCATAATTAACAAGGGATGCGCCCACCAAAGTATGCCTACGAAAATCGCAACACCTAAATAAGCAGGACGAATAAATTCCTGCCATTTTAGAGATTGACGACCATCAATAACTGCTACAAAGGGCAGGATAGAGGTACGCTGTTTGACAGTTTCAAAGGCTTCACCATAGCGGTGGTGTAAACGGCGATCGCCATGCCATACCCCAAATAAATGATGCAATACTAAGCCCAGGGATGTCACTAGGGTAAAGCTAGTACCCAACCATAAAGTATGAGCGATACACCAAATTATTTGCCCCACCATCTGCGGGTGACGGGTAATCCTGATAATCCCCGTCTCATAGAGATGGACTTGGGGCTTTTGAATAGCAGCAATTTCTAGTAGATTGAAGGTAGCAGGATACAAAAATAAAAATGAAATCGCTGACAATACCCAAACTGTCGCTTTTACACCTGGTAAACCCTGTACCTGCCAAAGTTGCCAGCCATCATAACGATGATTAAAAAAGTAAGTAATGACTATGACAGCCAACGGTAGACTAATTAATGCGAAAATAATGCGATAAAGCCTTGGCCCGATACGCTTTTCTGCCCAAGGCCGCAAAGCAGCCCCCCCACTGTGGGCGATCGCAAAAATTAACAATAACCCCAGCATCACCAAATGACTCGGAGCTAACCCAGGATTGACCATCATCATAAACAGGTAAAGTAATTTAAAGAAAAGTTAACTCTATACAACCAATACCACAAAGTATTCAACAGGGGACTTGCATCAAAATGTTGTGGTACTGTCCTTTTCAAGTCAAGCCTCTAAATTCCAAATGTAATCAATTGTGTCTATCATGATTGATTACCAAAGTTGCTCCTTTCAACGTTTGTGGGTTGAGCCTTATGTCTGACCTTCCATTCACTTTAGATCAGTTACGTATTCTCAAAGCGATCGCTGTAGAAGGGAGCTTCAAGCGCGCTGCTGATAGTCTTTATGTCTCCCAACCTGCTGTGAGTTTGCAAGTCCAGAACCTAGAGAGACAGTTGGATGTCCCTCTATTTGACCGTGGGGGACGGCGCGCCCAATTAACCGAAGCAGGGCATCTACTATTGAGCTACGGGGAAAAAATTCTCAGTTTATGTCAAGAAACTTGCAGGGCAATTGAGGATTTACAAAATCTCCAAGGTGGTACTTTAATCGTTGGTGCTTCTCAAACTACTGGGACTTATCTATTACCAAAAATGATCGGAATGTTTCGCCAAAAATATCCCGATGTCGCAGTTCAATTACACGTCCACTCAACCCGCCGCACCGCTTGGAGTGTAGCCAATGGACAGGTAGATTTGGCAATTATTGGCGGTGAAGTCCCCGCAGAACTAGCGGAATCATTAGAAATGATCCCCTACGCTGAAGATGAGTTGGCACTAATTCTACCTGTGTTCCATCCCTTTGCCAAACAAGAATCGATTCAAAAAGAAGACTTATATAAACTGCAATTCATTAGCTTAGACTCCCAATCAACTATTCGCAAAGTCATCGATCAGGTGCTAACTCGCTGCGAACTGGATACGAGGAGATTTAAAGTAGAAATGGAACTAAATTCGATTGAAGCCATTAAAAATGCTGTACAGTCTGGTTTAGGTGCTGCGTTTGTATCCACTAGTGCGATCGCTAAAGAATTACAGATGGGTGTACTCCAGCGCACCCCCATTGATGGTGTTGTTGTTAAAAGGACACTATGGTTAATCTTTAACCCTAATCGCTATAGATCCAAAGCCGCAGAAGCTTTCAGTCAAGAAATATTACCCCAGTTTGCTACCCCTGAATGGCATCAGAATATTTTGGACTTGTCACAAAGAAAACTCATGGTCACTCCCTTAGAAGCTGTCTTACCAACTGCCGATAACGAAAGTTAATCTGGAATTATTGATTGTTGGTTGTAGAATAAATAACCTTGACGAAGAAAGGCAGAGGGCAGAGGGCAGAGGGCAGAGGGCAGAGGGCAGAAGGGAAGAACAATGCTTGTTGGGTTCAAGCCCCGCCTATGAGTGGGCAATTAACATTTTTTCGGGAAAGGTTCAAGCCCCAACGCCAGGTTCTCTCAAGTCGGGAAACCATGCACGGCAGTCACTCATGGAGGAAACCCCCTGTTCTGCACACTACCTCACCACACAACTGGCTTTCCCTTGTGGGTAGCTTTTCCTCCTCCTGCCTCCTACCTTCTTTTGACTACCAGTAACAGGGAACAATCCCCCCATTTTGATCAAAACTAGCATCAGCAATGTTGTGATTGTCTTGGGGAGTACGTCAACACAAAAATACAATGCAAGTCTACTGTACTCGTCCAGCGTGTCCACGGCCAGAAAATTATTGTCCCGACTTAGACGATACGACAATTAGGACTACACCACAAAAATACTGTACTAGCTGCGGTATGCCGTTGATGCTAGACGGTCGATATGTACCCGTAAAATTACTCGGAAGGGGAGGGTTTGGTTCAGCCTTTCTCGCCCATGACCGTCGATTCCCAGGGATGCGTCCCTGTGTAGTCAAACTGTTTCAACCTCCCAGCAATTTCACCCCAGAACAACTAGAAATAGCCGAAAATTTATTTGAAAGAGAAGCTAATGTCCTGGCTTATATAGGCGAAGAACATGATCAAATACCCAAGTTGTTCGCCTTTTTTCCTATGCTTGTTCCCAGTTTACAACCTGGACAGCAAGACCAATTTTTTTACTTGGTACAGGAATATATTGATGGGCAAAATTTAGAGGAAGAATTAGTCCAAAATGGTCAACTTTCGGAACAGCAAGCTTTAGAATTACTGCAAGAAATCCTCAAAATCCTCAAATTTATTCATGAGAAACAAATCATTCACCGCGATATTAAACCTTCTAATATTATGCGTCGCCGTGATGGCAAACTGTTTCTGTTAGATTTTGGGGCAGTTAAACAAGTTACAGCTGTCTCAGCCTTTGGTGCTGGCTCTTCCACAGGTATTTATACCGTAGGCTTTGCAGCACCTGAGCAAATAGCAGGAAATCAAGTGTTTCCATCTACAGACTTATATGCTTTAGCCGCCACTACTCTTAACTTGCTCACAGGTCAAGAACCGACGAGACTCGTTGATCCTTATAGTAATAAGTGGATATGGCGAGAGCAAGTCAATGTTAATCGTCATCTGGGTTATATCTTAGATAAAATGCTCTTACCAGCAGCCAAGCAGCGTTTTCAATCGGCAGATGAAGTATTGGCGGCTATTGCTGAGTATGTAACACCTCCAAAAGTCCCACAAAATCCCCCCACCCCACCGATACAACCTCTTTCCAATTTTTCTATCTGGGAATTATTAGGCGGTGCTGGTTTTAGTGGGTTTGAGGGCGCATTGATGGCGATCGCTCTTTTCCGTCTGACTCAATCACCAATCATTACTTTATTGGTGGTATGTGTAATTTTGGGGTTACTGATATTTGCTCAAACTAAACGGCAGATTAAACAATTACATTTATTAGTTATTGCCGCAATTAGTTTTGTGGTTGTGCTATTTATTCCAGGAATTAATTTATTAGAACTTGTATTCACATCAGTAGCAGGGGCTTTGTTGGCGATCGCTTCTACAGCCCTATTTCGTCTCATTTATAAATTACTATCTCAGTTCATTTAACAAATGTTTAACAATAACCCCGTTTTCTTTGATAACTAAAGGTTCTCAGCCTCTAAATTTAAAAAAATTATCATCTGTGATTGTGGTATAAAAAGATAAACTAAGTAAAATTACCAAAATAATTTAACCAATTAAAACTCGTTCATGTCACAAAAGAATGAAACTACGGTTTTAGTAATATCTCTGCTAACCACGGTAGCAATTATGGGCGGAGGTGGTTGGGTTTATACTCAGTATATAAGGGGCAATACTAGTGACACTCCCTCCACTTCCACACCTCCCAAAACCCTAACCATCGCAGACAGAATCAGTTTTGGTGAAAAATCTTTAATTACTAATGAAATTAGTCCTGAAAAACAAGCAGGGATAAATGCGATCGCCAATCGCAATTATAGTCAAGCTATCAATAATTTAGAATCATCTGTTAGACTCAAGCCTAACGATCCAGAGGCATTAATTTATTTAAATAATGCTCGTATTGGTTCTGCTCCCAGCTACACCATTGTTGTTTCTGCACCGATAAATCCTAACCCCAAGCCAAATGAGCCAGATCCTGGGTTAGAAATTTTAAGGGGTGTTGCTCAAGCTCAAAATGAAATTAATGCGGCTGAGAAAATTCAAGGCGTATTTCTAAAAGTTGGGATAGCAAACGATGATAACAAGCCAGATGTAGCGCAAGAAGTTGCTAATAACTTAGTCAATAATTCCCAAGTTTTAGGTGTTGTGGGACATTTTGGTAGTGATACTACAATAGCCGCAGGCAATATTTATAATAGTGGGAAACTGGTAGCCATTTCTCCCACAAGTACTTCTGTCGAAATTTCTAAATCTGGCCCCTATGTTTTCCGCACAGTTCCCAGTGATTTAATAGCTGGGAGAGCCTTAGCTGATTACATGGTAAATAGCTTGAAAAAAACAAAAGCAGTAGTTTTTTTTAATGCTCAGAGTAACTATAGCAAGTCATTAAAAGATAATTTTTTCAACCCTCTGATTTCACAGGGTGGAGAGGTAATTGAAGAATTTGATGTTTCTGATAAGAATTTTAATGCGGCTCAAAGCGTACAAAGGGCTAGTGAACAAGGAGCAGAGGTGTTAATGTTAGCCGCTAACACTGCCACTTTAAGCCAAGCTTTAGAAGTAGTTAAAAACAACAATAAAAGGCTAATTCTTCTGGGAGGAGATAGCTTTTATTCTAAAAGAATTTTAGAAGAAGGTAATGCTCAAGCTGAAGGCATGGTAGTGGCTGCTCCCTGGCATATTGACGGCGATCCCCAATCTACTTTTCCACGGCGATCGCGGGATTTATGGCGGGGGGATGTTAGCTGGCGGACAGCCCTGTCTTATGATGCTACAGTAGCTTTGATCGCTGCCCTCAAACGTAATCCTACACGTTCTGGTGTGCAAGAAGCCCTGTCAAACCGGAATTTTTCTGCAAATGGGGCTTCTGGTGTAATTCGCTTTTTCCCTTCAGGCGATCGCAATGCTTCAGTCCAACTCGTGAGAGTAGTTCCTGGTTCTCGCTCTGGAACTGGGTATGACTTTGAACCAGTTAGGTAATTGCTTGATAGTTGTTGATATTACTCGTTTTTTACCAAGAGATAGGGTTGTTAATTTGCCATCTACTTTGGTTGATCTTGGTCTGTGGGGTGAATTTAGGGATTCTAAATCACTCCCCACTTATACCAAATTATGAATCTAGGCTTGCAATCCAAAATCCAAAATCCAAAATCCAAAATCCAAAATTGGTATCACTCCTCAAATAACTCCGTTTTTAGCTTTATATCCCTACTTGCCCGATGACACAATCTGTTTGTGGTGGTCAAACAGATTGGTTTGACTGAGCAGTAAGTGAATATGCTGGCGGCGACTTACTGCTAACTTATCGGGGGTAGGAACTAATTCACTCAAGTTGACCGTTCATGCACCGACATCTGCTAAACAGAGCGGCAGTTCCTCACCGTAGATGCCCTCACGATGGTGAATCAGGCTTTCTTAGCTGGCTCTATTAATCGACTCTGCTGGCAGGCAAATCAGATTATCGCCTTGGGTAAGAATTAAGCCACGTTGACGGAGCTTACCCATCAGGCGGGTAACAGTGACGCGAGTTGAACCAATCGCGCTACCGATTTGGGCATGGGTAAGGGGGAAAGGTAGGCAATACCCACGAATTACATCGGGATCTGTCTCACTCATCGCAGGTTCTCCATATTCCTCAATCAACAAAGTGAGGAATCCGAGCAGTCTGTCAATTGTACGGCGTTGTCCCAAAGCACTCAGCCACAAAAGTTTACGCTGGTGCTGGTATCTGAAAGCATCCATAACTTCACGACGGAAGTGAGGCCAGTTATCTAGATCGTGCCAGTACATCCATAACACTGCTGTTTGATCAACGTGAGCGTAAGCTTGCAGCGTGAATGGTGACTGCGCCACGATTTCAAATGGCTGTCCTGCGCCAACAAAACCTAAGAAAGCTTCTTCTGGTGTTCTGTTGATGCGTCGAGAAGTTAACTGACTCGCAGTAGCACTTACTTGGGCAGTTCCTACCATGCGGATCGCACCCCTTTGCACCAAATACAGCAATCCAGGACGGGCTGGAATGCGCTCATCTTTGCTAAAGGTGCGGCAGCGATAGTGTTCCTGCGCCCAGTCAAGAATACGTTGCCAAGTCAGAAAAGGGCGTGATGCCTCAGAAAAAGAAGATGGAGATTGCATAGGTAACAAAGAGCGTTCGGCTGAAGACAAAGACGACATAAATAAGGTGCAAGGAGTGTCTTTGTGTTTGTTGAAGTAGGCCTAACGCCTAACAGCGTCAGCCATCCAAAAAGTAGAGAGCAAATTTGCGCCCTACTATTTTGTTATACTTCTTACTGTACAATGATGGTAGTAAAGTTTACATATTATTCATCTAATATTTATGAAATTTTATGCTAATCTCATTTTTCTTTGTTTAGAAAAATTTTATCTCTAAAGGCTGATGACGGTTACTCCAGTGTTTTCAACGACAAAGTCTCTGAGGAAAATATCAGTGTCATAGATTCTACTAGTGAGTAAAAATACTGCTATTAAAGAGTTAATATACAGCTACTTGCTGAACGGACTGAACTTTTATCTTTCTCAAAGGGATAAAAATTACATAATCAATAGCAAAATACCTGTACATCAAGGTAGAGATATCAATCGAGTTTTGTATATTTCTGGTGTGGCATTGCAGCTAGCAAAATCTCATAATTCAGGATCTGGGGAGATAGCGCGGGCGATCGCATCCCACATATCAAATAACTGTGGTGAAGCATTGTTGATAGGAATAATTCCCCCAGGTTGGATTCACATCGAATTAACACATGGTTTGCTAGCAGCTTGGTTGCAAAGTATCGCCATTGGGGAATCCAACAGTAGTTTAAATTTCCTCGGTATCAAGTCATCACTTCCAGATAAATGTGAAAGAGTAAAAAGTCACAATCCGTCACGTTTATTTAAAATTCAATATGCCCATGCGCGTTGTTATTCGTTGATATTACTAGCTGGTCGTGAAGGATTGATAAAGTTGAAAGAACCACTATCCGCAGGTAACGAAAGCTGCCATTTGGGAAGTTTGGTAGTCACAGAAGCATTACCTTGGCTCAATAGCGATCGCCAATTACGCCTGCATCACCCAGCCGAGAAACATTTAATTATGGAATTAGTCAAAGCTGTAGATGAATTAGAGTGTGCTGAGGATGGGGGCAAAGTCAATTGGGAAAAAATTGCATGGGATTTAAGTCAAGCTTTTGAGAGTTTTTGGAGTCAATGCCGGATTTGGGGTGAAGTGAAAACTAACTCACCAGAACTCGCTCAAGCCAGATTGGGATTAGTTATGGCTACTCAATGTGTTTTAAGGGTGTTGCTGACAGTTAAATTAGGGGTTACTGCTTCAGTGGAGTTGTGAAGGGGGCAGGGGGCAGGGGAGCAGGGAGCAGGGGAGACAAGGGGAGACAAGGGAGAAACATCCCATGCCCAATTCCCGATGCCCTAATATTCCTTAATTTTGAATTTTGAATTGATACGCCCATCTTTGGGGATCAAAACTTTTATAACTAACTATTGACGGATTTATTGACCTCAGTTATAGTAACTGGTGTGTGAGGAGCGAACCAGCAAGAACACCGAGACGAAACACGGCCAGTCGTCGGTGTTCTTTCTGATTTTGGGGGTTTTTAGATTAATCTAAAGTTTTTTGACCGTTTCAAGTGAGTAAAAATTTTTCAATCGCTGTTGCTGCTCCATCAAGCTCTACAGTAGGAGCAACCCAATTAGCGATCGCCTGCACACCATCTGGGGCATTTCCCATTGCTACACCGATCCCCGCATACTCCAGCATTTCTAAATCATTGAAGTTATCGCCAATAGTCATGACGTTGTGGCTTTGTAAGCCTAATATTTCTTCGGCTAAGAAACGCACAGCATTACCTTTATTGACAACAGCGTTAGTTGCTTCAAAGAAGGTAGCAACGGAGGTTGTCATGTATAGTTCAGCTGGGGTGTATTGGCGGCGTAGATTTCCTAATAAGTCTTGAATTACAGATGTATCGTCACACAAGGCTAAAATCTTGGTGGGTTGATTGGAGAGAGTTTGGCGTAAATCTCCTACAGGTATGGGAGTAATGCCAGAACGTGCGGCATAGGCTTGAGTTTCTGGGGTGACTTCCCGCACATATAACTGATCATTGATGTAGAAATGGACAGAGAGGAGTGATCGCAATGCTGGCTGTTCAAAATAATCTAGTAGTTGCTCGGCAATCGCTCTAGCTACTGGTGAATGTTGATGAATCTTTTGGGTAGCTGGATCTTGAATCCATGCTCCTTGATAAGCCATGAGTGGCAAAGTAGAATTTAACTCTTGATGAAAGCGTAAAGCCGAGCGATACATTCTCCCGGTGGCGATCGCTACTGGAATCCCTTTGGCTTGAACGGCAGCGATCGCTTGTTTGACAGTTTGACTAATTGTGTTCGATTCTCCCGAAATTGTGCCGTCTATATCTACAACTAGTAACTTTATTTCTTGGGCTGGTGCGCTTTGCATAAATTCCCCAGGTTTGAACTCTCAGTTAGAGGGTATCAGACTCTAAACAATTCAACTACGTACTTAGTTATGGTCAAAAACAGGGTGTAGGGTGTCGGGGGTGGGGTGTATGGGGAAAATTGCATTGGTATTAGTAGGAGCGGGTTTATTAGCATCTCACCAATCTATCGGTAAACCGAACTGTTCTAAGATTTCCCCGTCTTGCAAAAGTGGTTGAATTTCACCGTCAATGGCGATGCGACCACCAGATAATACCAAAGCGCGTTGAGTGACTTTTCCTAGCCAATGTAATTCATGGGAAGCAATTAATATGACTTGCACTGGTAAGTTTAATAATATTTGGGCTAAATGTCGTCGCCATGCGGGATCAAGTCCAGTAGTTGGCTCATCTAAAATTAATATTGTCGGTTCTAGTGCCAAAATTGCGGCGAGGGCTACTAGTCGTCTTTGTCCCCCGGATAATTCATGGGCAGAACGGTTGGCGTAGGCTGCTAGACCAAAATCTGCTAATAATTGGCGGGCGCGATCGCTAGCTATGGCTGCTGGTACACCGTAGTTACGTGGCCCAAAGGTAATATCTTCTAAGATAGTGGGCATAAATAATTGGTCGTTGGCATCTTGAAAGCCAAAGCCGATGTATCGCCGCACTTGGGGTAAGGTTTTTGGTTCTAAAGGGATACCATTAATCAAGATTTTCCCTGATTTTGGCTGTTTCAAACCAATGAGATTTTCTAGCAAGGTACTTTTACCAGAACCAGTTGCACCCATTAACGCCACGCGATCGCCTGCATTTAAAGTAAAAGAAATGTCTTGTAAAACTGGTTGTTGGTGTGGATAAGCATACACCAAGTTTTTTACCTCAACTATGCCAGTGTGGGGATGACGGGTGGAAGTGTGGGGGTTAGAAGTTAAAGATTTCAAGATTCACAATTTAATATAGGAACTGAGGGTAAAACAAATAGCGATCGCCCAAGCCATCAGGAGAATAAAACGCTCTTTAATTCTAAATGTGAAATCTATGGGTAATTGTCCGTTGTAACCGCGAATCACCATTGCACCATAGACTCGTTCGGCTCGATCTAAACTGCGGAGATACAAAGTACCAATCATCGCTGCACTGGCGTAGCGTAACCATCCAGATGTACCATTTAGACCCCTGAGTTGTGCGCTACGCTGCATCCGTTTGACTTCGGAAAGTAATATTTCTAGATATTGCCCAGCCAGGAGTAAATTTTCTTTTATAGCCATCGGCACAGGTAAACTCTTGAGGGCAATACCGAAACTGTGGGGGGGTAGTGTTAATAAAAAACTGTTCATGACGATAAGACAGACAAGAGAACGAACTAACAGAAAACTGGCTCGTTCCCAACCCAAGGGTAATGCAACTAGAGACAAGAAAATTAACTCTGTGCCTAGCAATCCTCCCATGTGGCGAATTGGTGGACGTAGAAATGCTAGCCAAAAAATAGCGATCGCACCATATCCACCCAACCAATACCAAGCATGATGCTTTAATAAAGCTGTCCCGACAACAATCACTAGAGATAGATGCAAACGTAACGGCAAAGCCATAGTCAATTCAAAATTAAAGAATTTTGGGCATTGGGCATCGGGCATCGGGCATTGGGCAGAAAAATTCAAAATTCAAAATACCCTGCGGGAAGGCTTGCGCCTACAAAATTGAAGAGTTTTACTCCCCCTGCTCCCTTGCTCCCTGCTCCCCTGCCCCCTGCTCCCTTGTCTCCCTTGTCTCCCCCTGCACCCTGCCCCCTGCCCCCTGCCTCCTACCCCCCAATTAAGCATTCTTCGGGCGTACTACCTTAGCAATCCCAAAAGCCACGGCAAAACAAACCGCCGCACCCAAAAGCCCAGCGATACTTGTACCAATCAAACCTAAACCTTCAATTCCATAGTCTGCTAAGGGTGTGGGTACAGCTATTCTTACTTGTTCGGCTAAGTTAATAAAGCCCATATCTTCTGCTACCTTTTCTAAGCCATCAGGCCAGGCTGAGGCTACCAGTGAGAGTACACCAGCCACTAAGACTATGCTAACGACAGGAACTACCCATCCGCGCATCTGTTCCTGTTCCCCTGGTAGTAAATCTGGTCTGGCTGTAGCGAGGTAAGTCAACACGCCGCCTGTAATTAAACCTTCGCCCACACCAATCAAAATATGAACGCCAGCCATTGCAGGTAAAACAGCTATGGATGCAGTTCCAGACAGCAGTAATTCAATTGCACAAGCTACGGCTGCTACTACTACGCTCACAGCAGCCGCTATCCCAGCCGCTAAGGGTAAACGCCCTTTAGAACCTCCTAAGAGTCTTTGTAAAGTTTGGGTCAATATCCAACCTACCCAAACTCCAATGACTGCCATGTTGAAGATATTTGCTCCCAAAGCTGTAATTCCACCGTCAGCAAATAATACAGCTTGGATAATTAAAACTGTGGCGATGCAAAGCATTCCCGCCCAAGGACTACCCAAGATAATCGCCGCTAACGTTCCCCCTAGTAAGTGACCACTTGTGCCGCCGGCAACGGGGAAATTAATCATCTGCGCCGCAAAAATAAAGGCAGTAGTTAACCCCAGTATAGGAGCGCGTCGGATACCGAATGCTTGTTGCGATCGCTCACAGGCAACAAACAGTGCTACGAAACTCGCTAAACCAGTAGCACCAGCCACCGGTACAGAAACAAATCCATCAGGTATGTGCATAATATGCCCTGTATCAAATGTATTTTTACCAAGCCTGGTTGGGGCTTTGTGTGGGGTGTAGGGTGTGGGGTGTGGGGAAATAGACCATCTCTACACCCCATTGTTAACTCACAATATAAATCGTGTGATTTTAGGCATCAAAGTAATACAAAACAATATTTTTTACTGATTTTCAATGCCCTATTGGGGGATTTTATCCTGTTACCTGGGGGAGATAAGCAATAAAATAAACATCAAATAATGTATTTGTTTAGCAAGTTATTAATTTTTATTTACTTTGCTCGCAAAATGATTATTAATTAGTTAGTTATTTGAATGAATTAGGACTTACACAACTGGCATTATTTTTTATTTTTGAATTGTTAATACCAATTCTCTATGAAGTTGCTTCAAATAAATGATGTAGAGACGTTGCATGCAACGTCTCTACAGTACAGAATAAAGTGCATCTATGGCTACGCCAGGCAAGCTACATCAAAAAACGGTATAAGTAGGGTGTGTGACGCTCTTAAAGTATTTGAACGTAGTTATAAGACTTATAGCTTTACGCACCAACCATCAATTGTCACACTTGCATAAGTTCTATAAATTAATAAAATTTTTCTTTATAGAATAAACACAGTAGTTAAATTAATAAATTTAAAATTTTTTGACGAAGCTGTTGTAAAACTAAATCGTCTGGGATTCTACCGTCAGCAAATAATGTTTCATAGATGAGGGGTAAACCTAACTGTAGCTGTTCGAGAATCTCACGTTGAGCAAGTAAATCCTGTGGTTGTCCTTCTAAAACTAATTGGCCTTTATCCATGACAAAAATCCAGTCAGCCCAACTATAAACAAAATCTAAATCATGGGTAGCCATCAGTATAGTTGTACCGCCTGTATGAATTTTTTTGAGGATAGCGATTAAGTTACGAGTTTGGGGTCTATCTAGATAAGCTGTTGGTTCATCTAGTAATAGTAATTCTGGCTGTAATACCATAACATCAGCTAGAGAAACCCGCTTTTTCTGCCCTAAACTTAAATGATGTACTGGTTTTTCTGCTAATTCAGTTAATTCAAATTCAATTAAAGCTTGTTCTACCCTTCGTTGAATTTCTATTTTTGGTAATCCTAAATTACATAACCCATAGGAAATATCTTCTTCAACGGTAGAGGCTACTAATTGTTGTTCTGGATTTTGAAATATTAGCCCAATTTTTTGGCGCAAGTTCATCAAAAAACGACGGTTATATTGTAAAGGCTGACCTTGCCAAGATATTAACCCTTTTTGGGGTTTATATAGACCGTTAGCTAATAAAAATAGTGTAGTTTTACCGCAACCATTTTTACCAATTAAGGCACATTTTTTTCCTGATGGAATCCGTAGGGTGATGCCATGCAATGCTGGTTGTTGTGTACCAGAATAACTATAGTGTACCTGCTGGAACTCCAGTAATGATTGCTGCATAATCTGATCAGGTTGGTTTTAGCCTACCAATTTTTTATAAAAATGCTATTTTACATTCTAGTTCTAATAAAATTAAACATCCTAGAATTGCTTCCATTGCATAACGCTTGGATAAATGATAGCGATAGGAATGCCAGACTTTAAATTCGCCGTTAAACCCTCTTGATTCTAGGCTGAGGGAAACTTGACGATATTTTTCTAGGGTACGTTGAAATAATTGTCCAATTAATAGGGATAAACTTTTCATGCTTAGGCTGAATGTGCGGTAGCCACTACGCGATTGTTGGGCTATCCATAATTCTGAGGCTGTATTTAACAAGACAAAAATAAACCGATACATTAATAATAATAAATCTGTGATCAGTACAGGTAAACCTACCCGTCTACAAGTTTGTAATAAGTCAGGAAAGGGGATAGTTAACATGATAAAATATATGCAAGAAATAGCAGCGATCGCTCTTGTGAAAATGCTCAATCCCTGGTCAACGCCGTGACGACTAATATACAAATAATAAGCACCAATATTAAAGCCACTAATAGCATCATTTTCAATTAAATTTACTTGGTGAATATCCACCCCATTAATTACTAAAGCTGGTAAACTTGTCAACCAAAAAAGCATCGGGAGATAAACTAATCTCAGGTAAATTTTGGTGGGAATACCTGCATAAAACATTATCCAGATGCTCATCCAAACTGCAATTAAAATTTGTACTGGAGGATGAGCAAAATAGGAGATAATGAGTAAGGCGATCGCAAACACTAATTTCTGCTCTGGTGCTAATCGCCGTAATTTATTTGTGTAAGCCAGGGTATCGATTTGCAGGCTCATTCCTTATTCCTTTGTTGCTGGGAACGTCCCTTATATAAACCAACTGCATAACCAATAATTCCCGCACCCAAAGCAGCTTGTGAGCTAAATAATAAACTTTCTATTTCTCCACTAGGTGGTTCAAATAAAGGTTTAAACCACGGCTCATATCCAGGTTTAATTTTCCCAATTACTTCTTCAGCTTGTCCATCTGCACCTGCAAATTCCGCACCCCTTAAAAATATTAAAGGAGTGACTGACAAAACAATTACTCCCAGCAATAACAGCCAGTTACTCATTCCGCGTTTAGATTGATTCATGGGTTTGAGGTTCACGCTTAATTAACTGCAATAATTCTAATTCTTGAGGACTGTAGGATTCTAACCAGTTCCACACCAATACCGTGAGCAATCCTTCACTAATAGCCAAGGGGACTTGAGTAATCGCAAATATTCCCGCAAATTTGGCTAAAGACGCTAGAAACCCCCCGACAGGTGCAGGGAAAGCTAGCGCAAGTTGCACAGAAGTAACAATGTAAGTGAGTAAATCTGCTAAAGCGGCGGCTAAAAAGATAGCGATTTTTTGCTTACCAGTTAACTGGATTGTTAAATGATAAATCCAGAAAGCCGCAAAAGGGCCAGCAATCGCCATTGAAAAAGCATTTGCTCCCAATGTTGTTAAACCACCATGAGCCAACAGCAACGCTTGAAACAACAAAACCAGCGTTCCTAACACGGACATAGCCAAAGGGCCAAATAACACAGCACCTAAGCCTGTACCTGTAGGATGAGAGCAGCTACCAGTGACAGAGGGTAATTTTAACGCTGATAAGACAAAAGTAAAAGCCCCCGCCAAAGCCAAGAGTAATTTTAATTCTGGGTTAACTTGAGTAATGCGACTTAGCGATCGCACCCCTAAAACTATAAACGGTAAAGCCACCAACCACCAAAAAACTGCCCATCCTGCTGGTAAATAACCCTCCATAATGTGCATCCCGTAAGCTGGTTTAGATGCACTCACCACTAAATAAAAACTCAAAACCCCCATCAACATCAGCGAGGCGCGTTTTGATGTGAGAACCATTCTCAGCACACTTTATACCTCAAAAATTTTAGTTCAACAAAACAGTTTAAACCAGCATATACCTTAGCCAACCATTCACAAGTAAAAATTAAAAATTCCAGACAATTCCTCATTCCACGAAGACGATTCAAGCAAAATCAGTGCATTAAAGCTTACCAAGAGTATTTAATGCTTCCATATCTGAATACTCTTGTTTACCTGACTAGAACTATAAAGATAGCTAACCCATCAAAATATCTACCCGAATTATCCTTAATTACTATTGATAATAAATACGCCTGAATAAATATATTTACGTAAATTACTTAAATTAATAAAAAATTTGTCCATAAAGATTTGTAACTATATTAATTTATAAAAAACTCTCCGCGTACCTCCGCGCATACCTCCGCGCGACGGCAGTCGCTTCAAGTCGGCAAAGCCGCCCAACGCGCTGCCTCCCCTCCGCGTTAAAATTTCCCTTCTCAATCTCCCGATAATTATTGACAATAAATCCTAACCCCTATAGGATACACAACGGTAGTTGAAAATAATTTGCAAGTTAGTATGGTGTTGGAATTTCATGCCCAATAACTTCACCCTGGGTAAAAAAGAGCTTTGGAGTCGTCGCCAACTTTTAAAACTAGGGTTATGTGGTGCTGGCGTAGTAGGTGCAGGTGCGTTAGTAAACAACTTTAATAGCAAAAATAAATCAATAGTCAAAATTCCATCAATAGAGATGGATACCTCTGATGGCGTAGCTCAACCCATGAAAATGCTCAGAGATTTTGACTATGGAACTATCAAGCAAGTAAACGGGCGTACCATCCGAGAGTTCCAATTAACCGCCGGTACTTCTGTTATTCAACTCAACAGTGCAGTATCTTACAACATCTGGGACTTAAACGATCGCATTCCGGGGCCAACACTGCGAGCCAAACAAGGCGATCGCATTCGGATATTATTTCTAAATCAAGCCGGACATTCCCACTCGTTGCATTTTCATGGCGTGCATCCCTCAGAAATGGATGGAGTGCGTCCCGTAAGTAACGGCAAAGCAACCATTTACGAATTTGATGCTGAACCCTACGGCGTTCACCTCTACCATTGTCACATTGAACCAGTGACTCGCCACATCGCCAAGGGGTTGTACGGAATGTTTATCATTGATCCCCCTACACCTCGTCCGGCGGCTGATGAGATGGTGTTAGTAATGGCTGGGTATGACGTGAATGATGATCAGCGTAATGAATATTATGCTTTCAACGGGCTACCGCATCATTATATGCACCATCCCATCAAGATTTATCAAAACCAGTTAATTCGCTTGTATGTTCTCAACATCATTGAATTTGATCCGGCGGTAACATTTCACCTCCACGCTAATTTCTTCGATGTCTATCGTTCGGGAATGACAATGACACCCAGCGAAAAAACCGATGTCATCACAATGGGTGTCGCCGAAAGACACATTTTAGAGTTTGCGTTTCGCTATCCCGGTAAGTATATGTTCCATCCTCATCAAGATGCGATCGCTGAAAATGGTTGCATGGGACAGTTTGAAGTTATCAATAATAATTCTCAAAATTTTTCTAGTTAAATCAAGATTATGATTAAACCCCGCTATATTTGTCTAGCGATCGCTAGTTGCATCATTGTTTCCCTGAGTTCTTGTACTGGGAATACACCAACCGCAGAAAATACCCAACCAGCAGTTAGTATCCAGACAACAGAAACTCACAGCAGTCATGGCAGGAAAGCACAAATCAATATCAACACTGCTATTTTGTCAGAGTTAGATAAATTTGAAGCCAAGCTAGGCGTTCCAGCATTATCAAACAAAATTCAAGCTAGCCGTCCCTATGGTAGTCCAGAGGATTTAGTCACGAAAAAAGTGATCACTCAGGAACAGTTCGACCAAATTAAAGACATGGTAACTGTTCAGGAAGTCGTGTTAACAGGTGAAGCCAAAGACGTTGACTATATGACCAAAATGGGGTTAATGAAAGGTCATCTTGTAGTAGCGCAAGAACTGCTCGATCTCAATCAACCAAAACAAGCTGAACCCCATATTGGCCACCCAGTAGAGGAGATTTACATTGATGTTGAAGAACAACTCAATGAACGCCAAGTTAAAGAATTTAAGACAACTTTGGTAAGTTTGCAAGATTTAGTGAAATCTAACCCGAAGAATAGCAAAGTTAAACCTAATTTTACCGCTTCTGTGCAGTCAGTAGATGGAGCGATCGCCGCTTTACCAGCAGCACAGCGCAGCAAACCCGGTTTTGTTTTGCAAGTAATTAACGGCTTATTAGATGCAGCTAACTCCGAATACGGAGCAGCGATCGCCAATGGTAAAGTAGCAGAAGCCATTGAATATCAAGACTCTCGTGGCTTTGTCCTCTACGCTAACGAACTCTACAAAGGAATTGCTACTCAAGTAACACAAAGCAATCCCGAAGCACACAAAGCCATTGCAACTAGTTTTACTGAATTGACCAAAGTTTGGCCTAGCGTGATTCCACCCACTCAACCCGTAAAAACACCAGATGAAGTGACTCAGCTAGTAAAAACCATTGAACTCAACTCCCAAAAAGTGATTGATCAATCCAGCACTCAAGCACAAAGATAGTATTGTCAAGTACCATAAGCCACAAATTAGGAGTTTAAAATGATTAAGGCAGTGAGGTAATTCTTTAAAAGTGAACAATAGACTTTTAAACCTGTAAAACCAGTTCTTCAAAATTCAACAACAGATCCCTTTCTCAGTCACCCTGATAAAATCTGGCTTGCTCAATTTTGAGTTGGTATCACCCCTTACTCATAAACTTACCTTCGTAATTGTAATTTAACGACCAATGCAAGAGCTTGATCAACAAAAGACCATCGACTTATTAAACGCCATCATGGAATTTGAACTTGCAGGAGTAGTGCGCTACACACACTATTCCCTGATGGTAACAGGCCCCAATCGTATTCCTATTGTTGCTTTCTTCAAAGCTCAGGCAAGCGAATCTTTACTTCATGCTCAACAAGTGGGAGAAATCCTCACAGGGTTAGATGGACATCCCACCTTAAGAATTGCTCCAATGGAAGAAACCTTCAAACATTCCGTGAAAGATATCTTGGAAGAAAGCTTAAACCACGAAAGAAAAGCTTTAGAAATGTATAAAAGCTTACTTGATGTTGTTGCAGATGCCAGTATTTATCTTGAAGAATTTGCCCGTACAATGATCGGACAAGAAGAACTGCATAACCTAGAATTGAGAAAAATGTTACGCGATTTCAGCTAATAGTAAAGAGTCCATAGTCAATAGTCAACTACCCGTTGTACTCAAAACTATGGACTGATGACCAATGACTAATGACTAATCACAATGAACTTTAGCACTGCTCTACCTACTTTTGTAATTACACTCCGTGAGGGAGTCGAAGCCGCCTTAGTGGTTGGTATTGTTTTGGCATTATTAAAAAAAGCTAAACAATCCCGCCTCAACATTTGGGTATATGCTGGGATTGCCGTTGGGATTGTCGTTAGTGCGCTGATTGGTGTACTTTTCAGTTGGTTAATTACCACTATCGGCGCAGCAAATCCACAATACACCCCTGTAGTTGAACCTATGCTAGAGGGTGTATTTAGTTTGTTGGCGATCGCCATGCTCAGTTGGATGTTAATCTGGATGACAAAGCAAGCCAGATCCATGAAAGCCCAAGTTGAAGGAGCAGTCAACCAAGCTTTAGTCAACAATTCCCAAGCTGGTTGGGGCGTTTTTAGTTTAATCTTGATTGCTGTTGTCCGGGAAGGCTTTGAAACAGTTCTATTTATTGCCGCTAATTTTCAACAAGGACTAATACCCACAGTTGGCGCACTCGCAGGTTTAGCCACAGCAGCTGCGATCGGTGTATTGTTATTTAAATTAGGTGTCAAAATTAATATCCGTCAGTTCTTTAAAGTGATGGGTATTTTATTAGTGTTAATTGTGGCTGGGTTAGTAGTTTCTACATTCAAGCATTTTGATGATGCTGTCGCTAATCTTGCCTTGAGTAACCGCGCCTCAGAAAGTTTGTGTTTTTATTACGAACACTTTACTAAAATCCATTCTTGTATTTTGGGGCCAATGGTTTGGAATACTAGTAAAGTATTACCTGATCAACAGTTTCCTGGTGTAATTCTCAAATCCCTATTTGGCTATAGAGAACATCTCTATTTAGTGCAAGCAGTAGGATATGTTGTGTTTTTAGTGACTGTGGGAGGTTTATATTTCCGCAGTTTAACTGGTGGTGCTATGAAACCTCATCAGAATATTTCAACTGAGCAAAAATCAATCACCTCTGCCCAAGACTGAAAATGTCATCGATGGTTGGTGCGTGACGCTACCAGTTTGATTACTGCGTTGAAATACTTTAAGAGCGTCACACCGTTTCTTGATGTAGCTTGCCTGGCGTAGCCATAGATGCACTTTATTCTGTACTGTAGAGACGTTGCATGCAACGTCTCTACATCATTTATTTGGCGCATCTTCATAAAGAATTGGTATCACACACCCTACATTAAAAAAATCACGAAAAAATAACATAATTACAAATTTCATTAATTATTTCATTTTTTAATTAAATAAGTCTTGCTTAAGCTGCCGACACGCTTGTTCAATTGCATTTATACTACCTGGATTAACTAATCCATAATAATTAAAAACATAGACTCGATTATTTTTAGTCGCCTGTAATTTTTGCCAAAAAGATTCCTTTTTAAAAGCATCTAATACAGATGTGGGAGAACTACCTGGGGAACTAACTACTAGAATTACCTCTGGATTAGCTTCTAGAACTTTCTCAGCCGACAGTGTTACATAACCAGCAATAGGACTTTTGCCTTGAATTTCTGCTGCTAAGTTTTTAGCTTGAAATTTTTCTAGCAAATCCCCAGCCCAACTATTTTTATTCGGTGATAAAATTGGCTGAATACTCACCAATAATAAAGTAGAAGGACTTTGAGTTAACTTATTAGGTAAAAAACTTTGATAGCGGTCTAATAAAGGTTGAGGATTAACATCAATTAATTGCGCCAGTTGTTTAGTAACTTGCTCTAAAGATTCCCAGCTATTAACTTCTGTTAGCAAAGTGCGAATACCTAGCTGTTCTAAACGTTGAGTAACTTGATTAGAAAAGCCTGCTGCACCAATCACTAAATCTGGCTTGAGGGCAACAATTTTTTCTAAATTCGGTAGTGTTTGACCTTCACTGACACGCGGGAAATTTTGAAAATTTGGGTCATTTTTAAAGAGTGTGCTACCAGTAATTCCCACCAGTTTTTTAGGGTCGAGTTGATAAATAATATCTGTAGTTAAAGAGGAAAGGGTGACAACTCTTTTGGCAGTGAATTGTGTTAACTCTGGAGAATTTGTAACCTGTGTTTGTGCTTGTTGATTAGTTGCAGTTGTACAAGCACTGATAGTTATGCTTAATAGAATTGCTAAAACAAATGATATCCAAGAACGCAGCATCTTAAAAATCAATCTATAGGTCATTATTCAGAATAACTTAAATGTCAAAAAAAGAGCGAGTAAACACACCAGCCAAAATCCCCTAAAGTTCAGATGGTTATGCTACTCGCTAGGAGGTATACAAGGTTTTTGAGAAAAGCTTTACCTACTATACAGGAAGAAACTCAGAAACTAATGTTGCCTAGATCACAAATAATACTTTTTTAAAATTTTCCTTAAGTAATATTATTGAGTTTTAATAGCGAACTTCATTCACGGGTATTGAACTTAAAATGCAGTTGAACGGAGAAGTACAGCCCAATCTTCTGGGGTATTGCAGTTAAAAAGCATATCTGGATTTGATAAGGGCAAAACTTCTACAGAATAACCTTTGAGCCAACGTTGGAACGATCGCCCCCCTTGATTGATAAACTCTAAGAGTTGCGGTAAACAGCGACGGCGATAAAAACCACATAACACTTCCCAGCCTTTGGAGTGATGAGCTAAAGCTGCGATCGCATGATCATCTACACTATCAAGTTTTATTATCCAATCTTGCAATACTTCAACTTGCAACTTCGGTAAATCACAAGCAAGCAACAAAACCCACTCAGTTTGTACTGCTGTTAAACCTTGAGCAAACCCCACCAAAGGCCCCTGGGAATGGGGAGATTCTCGAATAAACCGGCAATTAGGTAAATCTAAGTGTTGATAGCGTTCCGGCCAAGGAGTCACTACATATACACTATCAGCACACTCAGCAGCAATACCACACACCCTTTGTAACAGTGGCATACCTTGCACAGAAATCAAAGCCTTATCCTCACCCATGCGAGAACTTTGACCACCAGCTAAGACAATAGTAGTAATAAGTGCTGAGTGCTGAGTCACGTCGCTGCGCTCCCAATTCAAAATTCAAAATTCAAGAATTTTTCTACCTCTGCTCCCTGCTCCCTGCTCCCTGCCCCCTGCCCCCTGCCCCCTGCCCCCTGCCTCCCTTGTCTACCTTGTCCCCCTTGTCTGACTTTGCTGCACCTGCTGCCATAACTGTTCTATATTCCCCGCCGAGGGGAGACATTTCAAACCTTGGCAAACTAAACCAACGCTGTCTGCTGGTAAATCAGATACCACATTAAATACAGCAGTTGGTAAGTATTTGGGGAGCAAGAAATTGATTTGCTCAGAACTGGTACGAATTAAAGTACAGTTACGATACCAATCTAAAGCGGTGAATAAACTAGGACAAGCTTGGGGTGCTTGCTGCATGACGCTATCAAAAGCCTTTAATCCTGCCTCAGCTAAATCTAGATAATGGAGATCATCGGTGAGTAGTGCTAAACGGACTAAATTAGCGATCGCAATTCCGTTAGCTGATGGTGTAGCATTATCAGCATAACTGCGTTCCCGCACAATTAAATCTTGACTAGCATCACTGGCTGTATTGAAGTAGCCACCTAATTCTACACTCCAAAGAAACTCATTAAATTCAGTTTGGAGAGCGATCGCTTTTTCCAACCATAAAGACTGCTGTGGGTTCTGGGTTTGGTGTAAGTCGAGTAAGGCTTTAATAAACAAAGCATAATCTTCAGACTGGGCTAATACAGTTGGTTCACCTTCATAATTGAGCCTGTGAAAACGCCCATCTACAAACTGATGCTCCCAAATAAAGTTGGCGGCTTGGACTGCTATCTGGCAATACTCAGGTTCATGGAATGCCGCCGCCGCCCTAGCTAAACCGGAAATCATCAGACTATTCCAAGCTACAATCATCTTTGTATCTGTAACTGGGGGAATACGTCCTGGCCAATTCGTCGTTTTAGCTTCCTGGTTGTCCCGTGCTGGGGGAAAAGTCGGGAGTGCATCGGCTGGAGTCCCATAACGAGCCGTAAACAATTTCCCTAACGCCACTTCTAACGTAGTACTTAACTGTTGTGCATTGCGTCTTTGCAATACATTCTGACCTTCAAAGTTACCTTTAGGGGTGACTGTAAACTGTTGTTGTAATTCTGATAGTTCTGTTGCTGTTAACAGTTGTGTGAGTTCAGCGTAACTCCAAACGTAAAAAGCTCCTTCCTCTGGTTCTTTTTCCCCAGGATGAGTAAAACTATCAGCATCTTGAGCCGCATAGAAATAACCCGTTGGTGCAGTCATTTCCCGTTGCAGCCATTCCACAGTACCAGATACAGCCCTAGCAAATGCTGGTTCTTGGATACCTGCACTCCACAAATTCGCCAGATACTCGACAATTTGACCATTATCATAGAGCATCTTTTCAAAGTGGGGGACTGTCCAGGTGGGGTCAACTGTGTAGCGATGAAACCCCCCACCTACATGATCATAAATCCCGCCCAGAGCTAAATCTAGTCCTCGCTGGATGCAAATTTGCTGTCCATCATAACGGGACTCAAAATTAAATCGAGTTCCCTGCAATGCTAATTTTGCATAGGGAATCATCGGGAAACTATTTCCCTGCTGATTTGGGGTAATAATCCCTGTGCTAGTTTCCCAACCCCGCCGGAGTAATTCTTGGGCTTGGGCTTGTTGTGTAGCTTCCCCTTGTAAAACCGCAGAGGTGAGCAGAGATTCTACAATCACAGCCTTACGTTGGCGCAAATCCTCTTTTTCCGTATCATAGTAACGGCGCAAAGCTTGGAGAACTTGCAAAAATCCAGGGCGATTGTAACGCGGTTCTATAGGAAAGTAAGTCCCAGCGTAGAAGGGGACTAAATCTTCCGGTGATAGAAACACATTTAAAGGCCAACCCCCTTGACCACTCATCATTTGCAACGACTGCATATAAATGCTATCGATATCTGGTCTTTCTTCCCTATCTACTTTAATAGGTAAGAAATTAGCATTCATATATTCAGCGATCGCTTGATCAGAAAAAGCTTCACCTTCCATGACAGTACACCAATGGCAACTGGAGTAACCAATCGACAGAAAAATTGGTTTATCCTCTGCCCTAGCAGTAGCAATAGCTTCATCACACCAAGACCACCAATCAATCGGGTTTTCGGCGTGTTTACGGAGATAAAGACTTTGGGCTTGAGCAAGGCGATTAGTCATGGTGAGTATGCAGATAGTTGCCTTCTTTGCTCAGTCTACCTGCTGTTAGTCTTGATCTCAATGTCTAAATATATATCTTGGGAGAAATAAGGGGATGAGGGTGTAGGGGTGTAGGGGCAGGGAGCAAGGGGGCAGGGGGAGACAAGGTAGACAAGAAGAGAAGTCTGTAGCTTGCTTCCCGTAGGGTGCGGAGGTTTCCTCCGTACAGAACTTCCTTGCGGGACGCTACGCGAACGGGGAGACAAGGGAGAATTTAATTTTATCCCAATGCCCAATGCCCAATGCCCCATGCCCCATGCCCCAAAATTCTTTTTAAATTTTGAATTTTTTTGTCAAAATTGCCGATCAAACTAAAATTATGGTTAATTTCGAGAACGAAACAACATACTGATCATTTGCACAGGTGTTTCTGTTGAAGGCGAAACAGCCCTTGATTGAACTCTTGTATTGGGGCTAAGTCCCGCAATCACATAAAGTAAGAAAGTGGTGATGGCGGCTTGCACAAGTCTTTTTGGCATGGCAGGTCTCCCTCAATTGACAGCATTGCTAGTGAGCTTGGCGAATCTAACTACACCCCCTAATCTTGTTCTACCTGATTTCTTCGGAATTATCGGTATCTTTGCTCATAAAAAGCTAAATAAATCTGTAGGATATAGAAGTCGCTTACAAAATTGCGTTCCAGCACACTCACTTGTATAGACGTACTTTCACTATAAAAAGTGCCTGGCGATATTTTTCGCATCTAACAAAAGAATCATCTTTTTACTAACCCCCACACCCCTACACCTCTACTCACTAAGACGGATATCCATACCTCTGAACTTTCCCTAAAGACCACAATCAGTCATTCTCATCGATAAAATGGAATTTAAAATAGCTACAAGTAAGCTGCATGACTCTTCCTATCGTCATTGAACAATCTGGTCGCGGTGAACGCGCTTTTGATATTTACTCACGCCTGTTGCGTGAGCGGATTATTTTTTTGGGTCAACAAGTTGATAGCCATTTAGCTAACTTAATAGTTGCTCAATTACTATTTTTGGATGCTGAAGACCCAGAAAAAGACATTTATTTGTATATAAATTCTCCTGGTGGTTCTGTAACTGCTGGCATGGGTATTTTTGACACCATGAAGCATATTCGCCCGGATGTCTGTACTATTTGTACTGGACTTGCGGCAAGTATGGGTGCTTTTCTCCTCAGTGCTGGTGCTAAAGGTAAGCGGATGAGTTTACCTCATTCCCGCATTATGATTCACCAACCTTTAGGGGGCGCACAAGGTCAAGCAACTGATATTGAAATTCAGGCACGGGAGATTTTGTACCACAAAAAACGCCTGAATGATTATCTGGCTGAACACACAGGTCAACCCATTGAGCGCATTGCCGAAGATACTGAGCGAGATTTCTTTATGTCTCCAGAGGAAGCTAAGGAATATGGCTTAATTGACCAAGTAATTGACCGTCATTCGGCTGGTAGCCGTCCCGTGGCGGTTGTGGGTTAGAAGTTAACTGCTTTTGCTACAACCAAAACAGGGGAAACAGGAAAATTGAATTTTCCTTTTCCCCTCTTATTTTTGAATTGTTTAATTGTTTAAAGGTAATATTTTCTATCTTCCCCCTGCCCCCTGCTCCCTACTCCCTGCCCCCTGCCCCCTGCCCCCTGCCCCCTGCCCCCTGCCCCATGCCCCCTGCACGACCCTCCAATGTTGGCAATCCCTAAAATCCTGCAATGGGGTCTGGTTGTGATTCTAAGTATTTGAGGAAGCTGTGTAATTCGTCTTCTGTGAGTAAAGTCCGTCCTCGCTTACCGTAGGTTTTAATAAGATATTCTCTTCCTTGTTCTGGTGTCCAGCCTAAACGCTGTAACTCTACATCAGTTTTAGCAATGACATCGGATAAATCCACTGGTTCGGCTTTTTTCTTTTTCTTCCCTGTCCCAGATATGGGAGCTACATTTTCTGGGGGGTTGTAATTACGTGGTGTAAATGGGGTGACATTACTGGCAGGCGCATCATTGAAGGCAGTATTGTCTGACGGTTGAGGAGAAAGTAATGGTAATTCTTCTTCTAGTGTACTGATGTCAGGTTCTGGGTAGCTGAACTCTGAATTGTGAATGCTATTGGTAGAACT
Source organism: Aliinostoc maniaoense (assembly GCF_058172895.1). Classification (NCBI taxonomy): domain Bacteria; kingdom Bacillati; phylum Cyanobacteriota; class Cyanophyceae; order Nostocales; family Nodulariaceae; genus Aliinostoc; species Aliinostoc maniaoense. The sequence continues at coordinate 5,509,851 of NZ_CP187952.1, forward strand.
AGGTGCTTGAGGTGTACTTTGCGGCGCATGACTCGTTAATGACCACTGATTACCAGTAAAGTTAGTGTCTAAACCAGATGGGGAGTGAGATTCTTGTATGGTAGAACTGACGGGATGAGATGATACTGGCGATGTTGGTTTTTCCGCCACTTGTACTGGTGTCTGCCCTGTACTGGTAATTCCCAACACCATCAATGCTCTAGCTCTAGCTTCATCTTCAGCAGCTTCTATGGTTTCGGCTGCTGCCATACCAGTAGCACGGGTTACACCTTCTATTTGAATACTTGCCCGCACAATATATTTTCCGTGAAAAATTTCTACCAATTCAGAAACTAAACTGCCGTTGGGATACAAGCTCTGAAATTGAGCCAACATAATACTGTCACCAAATCTATGTCTACGAAATTATAAGGTTGATGCTACTGCAAGATTTATCCAAGGGATGGGGAGCAGGGAGCAGGGGGCAGGGAGCAGGGGGCAGGGGGTAGGAAGTAGGGGGCAGGGGGAAATACAGAAAAGTCATCTGTATAAATTTGGATGATTTATCTGTGGAACTGCCTAGGGGTTTAGAAAACTTTGTCTAAGATGGTTTAATTAATTTATTTTAACTTTACATCCACTCAATTTTGCACGGGGAAAAAATATGTAACTCATTGCAGGAGTGGAAACGATCGCTACAGGATGGTTTTTGGCTGTAGCATTTGCGATCGCCTATGATAACAAATGCTCAATTATTCTCGGTGTCTTGACTATTAATGCTATACTAATTACCCAATTCATGATCCAGAAGTATTTTCTGGAAGTACGCTCTAAATCTACAATAATGGAGTAATGGTTCTTCCTCACTGCTTGTTAGGCTGCTACCTAATTGTTACTGGTTCTACATATGGACAAATTGGGTAATTCGGCAGTTTCTCCTAGTAAAAAATCAGAGTCGTATGGCGTAAAAGCACCTTCAAGCTAGACCATTAAACACCTGTAGTTTCCCCGATGTGACGCTGTTTTTGGGTGATAGTGGCAAGTTATTCCCACCCAAGTCTCAAAATCAGTCGCGTAATTACCACTAACGGGAAAACTTTTAATCAGCCTTACTTTCATGAGTTTGGTTAGGTGGAGGTACTTAAGCGTAGACTAACTCTGAAATTGTCATGCAGTGAGAAGTTCGTCAGAGTGTACTCCTCTGGAAAAGCAAGCTACACGGATCATCTTGTAAAACAACATCTTTCCACCTGGGGAGATGAGCCTTGATGAAAATGTCGGGAACACCGCCTCAGGGCAATTCGTTTCCAGCTAATATACTGTAGTCCGTGAGGGCATACGGCAAAGAACCAGATTAAACCAACATGATGTTTTGACCAAAGGTCGGTTCACTGCATGGAATTTTCAATCGCTACACTCCTTGCCAATTTCACCGATGATAAATTGGTAGCTCGCAAAGTCTTGGAAAAGAAACTCGGTTGCGAGGATGAAGACAGTTTAGAAAAACTCCACATTGCCTTGGAGGTGTTGGAAAAAATCGGGCTGTTGGCCAAGGAACGGGGTAAGTATCGCCGTATTACAGAAGAAGGTTTGATTGAAGCCAAATTGCGTTGCTCTAGCAAGGGCTTTTGTTTTGCCATTCAAGATGTTGAAGGGGCAGAGGATATTTATATCCGTGAAAGCCATTTGAGTAATGCTTGGAATGGCGATCGCGTTTTAGTGAGAGTTCTGAAGGAGGGTAGTCGTCGCCGTTCTCCCGAAGGAGAAGTAAAGTTGATTTTAGAACGCTCTAATCACACTTTATTGGCACGGATTAAACAAGTAGAAGGGGGTTTTCGGGCTGTTCCTTTAGATGACAGACTCCTATTTGAACTGAAAATCCTCACTAACGGCATGAAATTAGAGGAGGCACTCGACCACCTCGCCCATGTGGAAGTGCTACGCTATCCTCTAGCTCAGTATCCTCCCCTGGGGCGAGTAGTGCAAATTCTCGGTAGTGATGCAGAAGCGGCAGCAGATATAGACTTAGTTACTTGTAAACATGATTTATCTCGAACTTTCCCAGAATCAATTTTAGATGCCGCCGCTAAGTTATCTAAAAGGCTGTTGAAAGCTGACCTGAAAAATAAACTCGATTTACGCAATTTATTCACGATCGCAATTACTGAACTTAATCATGATACTAAGGTAGTAGAAAATGCCTTAAGTTTAGAAAAAACTATCGCTGGTAATTGGCAATTAGGCTTTCACATTGCCGATGTGTCTCACTACGTCCAACCTGACGAACCTTTAGATAGGGAAGCCCTAAAAAGAGGTAGGTCAGTATATTTAGGGGATTTAGTGTTACCTATGTTGCCGGATACCGTAGCTGATCGCTGTTCATTAGTGCCAAAAAGCGATCGCTTGGCCATCTCGTTTTTAATTACCATCGCTCCCGAATCCGGCAAAGTCTTGGAATGGGAAATCCAACCGAGTGTAATTCACGTAGATACAGCCGTCACTAAACAACAAGCAGAAAATATCCTCCAAGGTAAACCCAAAAAAGAATCTGCACAAGTTATCGAACTGCTACAAAATCTCACCAACATCACCGCCGGGATCAAAGAAGTCCGCATGGCTCGTGGTTGCTTGCAGTTAAACTTACCCGGTAACGAAAACCCCTATTATGATGAAGGCAGTCTAGGGGCTGTGATTGCCAATGATTCCCCAGTGCGATCGCTACTCACAGAATTAGTGCTATTAGTTAATGAGCTAATGGCTATTCATCTCAACGCCCTAGGTGTACCAGCCATCTGGCGTGTACAAGGTACACCCGATGCTGAAGATGTCCAAGAAATGCTCAAGTTAGCCATTAACTTGGGTGTGGAATTAGCCCTAGAACCAGAGGTAGACATCGAACCCCTAGATTATCAACACCTGACTAGAGCCTTTGCTGATTCTCCCTCTGAGCAAGTGCTGACTTATCTGTTGCAAGATACCCTCAAACCAGCCGCATACAGCACCACTCAAGCCCCTCACTTTGGTCTGGCTTTAACACAATACACTCACTGCACCTCCCCCTTACGGCGATATCCTGATTTACTGATGCAGAGAATGTACTATCAGCTACTAGAACACGGACGCGATCGCCGCAACACCCGTGTCAAAGAACGGGTAAACCTGCGCCACTCCTACAGTCATGGGGAAATTAACTGGAATGTCCTACCCCCAGAATTGCAGCAAGAACTGCAAAGCGACTTGACACGGGTAATTATCCAAATCAACGACAGGGAAAAAGAAGTCCAAGAAGCCGAAGCCGATTTAGCCGGACTGCAAAAAGCCCAACTCATGAAACAGCGAATTGGGCAAGTATTTCAAGGGGTAATTACCGGCGTACAATCCTATGGTTTCTTTGTGGAAATTGAAGTCCCAGCCGTGGATTTTGAAATTAAGGGTAATCCTGGTATACCTTTACGGGTAGAAGGACTCGTACACGTTAGCTCCCTCAAAGATGACTGGTACGAATACCGCGCTAGACAACAGGCACTATTCGGTAGAAAAAATCGCGCTTCTTATAGATTAGGCGATCGCGTCTCCGTTCAAGTGAAAAGTGTTGATTACTATCGCCAGCAAATAGATTTAGTCACCGTCGGTAGCGATGGCTTAGTTAAAGGCTTAGGTGTTGATAGTGTCAATGGTGATATGTCGGATATCTACCTATCTAACGATCTTGAGCCAGATGATTTAGACCCTTATGCTGAGGAAGAGTAAATTTTTGTTAACTACCGGTGACATATCATAACAAACCCCTAATTATCGGCGTATCAGGAGCATCTGGCCTGATTTACGCCGTTCGCGCCCTCAAGTATTTGCTAGCAGCAGATTATGAAGTTGAATTAGTTGCCTCTAAATCAAGTTACATGGTTTGGCAAGCCGAACAGGATATTCGGATGCCAGCAGAGCCAAATCAGCAAGAGCAATTCTGGCGGGAACAAGCTGGAGTTGCTCTTGCTGGTAAACTGCGCTGTCACTCTTGGAGTAATGTCGGAGCAAATATTGCTAGTGGTTCTTTTCGTACCTTGGGGATGATTGTCATTCCTTGCAGCATGAGTACCGTTGCCAAATTAGCTGTCGGTTTAAGTTCCGATTTGCTAGAACGAGCCGCAGATGTACAAATTAAAGAGGGGCGTAAATTAGTTATCGTCCCTCGTGAAACTCCCTTTAGTTTGATTCACCTGCGAAACTTAACAACGTTAGCAGAAGCTGGAGTCCGCATTGTGCCTGCTATTCCCGCTTGGTATCATCACCCGCAAACCATCGAAGACTTAGTTGATTTTGTAGTTGCTCGTACTTTAGATCAACTAGATATTGATTGCATACCCATTGAACGCTGGGAAGGCAATAAATAAGGTAAAAGTAAAACAGTGTTGAATATTAACTGAAAGATTGGATATTGAAGTAAAATCCCCCTGCCCCCTGCCCCCTGCCCCCTGCCCCCTGCCCCCTGCCCCCTGCCCCCTGCCTCCTAATTTTGAATTTTGAATTTTGAATTTTGAATTAATTAAGCCCCCTGCTTCCTGACTTATGGCTGTAATTCGTTTAATTTTATTAATAGCAATCATGGGCGCACTAACACTATTGTTAGTTCAAAATTGGTCGCCTGTGCTATCCCTAGTCTTTCTAGGTATGCGAAGCCAGCCATTACCTTTGGCAATGTGGATTTTGTTCAGCACTGCGGCTGGTGCTGGCACATCTGTATTAATTACTAGTTTGTTTAAATTATCTAATTATTTTCAGCCGCGCCCCATGTCTTTCCCATCCAATAGAAATGCGAGGCGTACTCAAGCTAAGAGTCAAGAAACATTTGCATCTGCACCCTACACTCCACCACCACCAAAAAACCAAACCGAGTCAACTAGCAAACAGACATTTGACGATGAATTTGATGATTGGGAAAACAACAGTGCAGATGATGACTGGAATTTTGATCAACAGCCACCTCCACCACCTAAGTCTAGTTCCCAAACTGAGCCGATTCAAGACTCTAATACTTACGAACGCCCACAACAACCCAAAACAGGTTCTCAAACTGGTTCAACCTATTCTTATAGTTACCGTGAGCCAAAAAATACTGCTGTAGGCAAGACAGAATCAGTTTACGATGCTGACTACCGAGTCATCATTCCGCCTTATCAACCACCAACTAATGATGTGAACAACGAGGATGATGATGATTGGAGTTTCTTTGAAGATGACAATTTTGAAGATGATCAACCCCGTAAATGATGCTGTTTAGCTAAACTCTACTTGCTTTTTGCGACTGTTCACGGGATTCTTGCTTAACGTTGCCGTTCATAGCAGCTTCTTGTAAAGTCATGAAGGCGTTTAAATCTTCCATATCATACTGAGTAGTTAATAAATATCGTAATTGGTTTTCTGCTTCAACCGTTAGATAACCAGTTATTAGAGCCTGTTGCACAACGTCACGAATCCGAATCATGGTTGATGCCTCATTACACACCACATTAATAGATTTGAGCTAATGATGGGCAAATATGCAGTATCCTTTCAGCCCAAACCAGTAAATTGATCAAGTTGGTTGATGATTTCTGAAATTAGTCATTTTTTACACCTTAAACTGCAAATTTTCTGACTAAAACCCTGTGTTTATTAGATTTAAATAATCTCTGACTGTGCTGTATTTGACTCGGTAAGATGCCATAGTGAAACATTAAATCAAAAGAGAGAGTATTCCTAATTAAGAATGACGGAACTGCTTCACTTAAAGTTTCAAATAAGCCATATAAATTTTCTATTAAGCCTAACCATAGCTAATTAATAACTGCATAGTCACCTAACAAAAGTTAGGAAATTCGTTATAAATTTATCTGTATTTTATGCTGACTTTATAGAAGAATCGCTAATATATTGCCTAGGTTACATTGAATACATATAAAGCAGTAATGACAACATTTAATTCGAGTCAAATAGAGGAATTTCTAGAAGCAACAAACAATTGGGAGTTGGAAAAATTATACATAGATTTAGCATCGACTAAAGGTAAAGCTCTAACTCCCGTAGAAAAGAAATTCCTCAGAGGCTTACTGTGTGGCTGTAGCCCAGCAGAAATTGCTAATGTAGTTTATCAAAGTCGCAATAGTAGTACAGTCAGAGTTTATTTGTCTAACGGACTGTATAAATATATAGAAGAAATGTTAACTACTCAAGCAGGATACGTAATTAAAGTCAAAAATTGGAGTCGTGTAACTTATTTGTTAGAAAAAGCAGGGTATAAAAAAGATAGATTGCAGTTACCAACCGTTATTAACACTCATCCAAAAATTTCCCAAAAACCAGAAACTAATTTAGTTAACGTTAAATCAACACCCAGAATTGATTGGGGTACAGCAGTTGATGTGAGTAATTTTCAGGGAAGAACTACAGAACTAGCAAAAATTAAACAGTGGGTTGTAAAGGATCGTTGTCGGCTGGTATTAATATTGGGCATGGCGGGAATTGGGAAAACAGCCTTTTGTGTGAAACTAGCCCAACAAATACAGCAAAACTTTGACTATGTTATTTGGCGATCGCTACGTCTTGCACCTACCCTAGAGGAGATATTAAATCAACTTATTACTGCCTTATCCCCCCAGACACAACACAAAGCAGCACAGACGCTAGCAGATAAAATCTCTCTATTGATAGATTGTTTACGTTCTGCCCGTTGTTTAATTGTGTTGGATAGTTTTGATTCCTTGTTAGGGAGCAATTATCAATCCTCACAAAACAATCATCTCAACACAGAAAATTATCCCGTGACTTCTCTGGTGTCACCGATTAAATATCATCAGGGATATGAAATTTATCAAGAATTGATTCAACGTATCGGAGAATCACAACATCAAAGCTGTTTGATCTTAACTAGTCGAGAGAAAACATCAGAAATAGCTGCCTTAGAAGGAGAAAAATTACCTGTTCGCTCCTGTAAACTAGCTGGATTAGCTAAACAAGAAAGTCTATATATTCTTAAATCTAAGGGATTGAGTCAACTAGCACCACAAGAATCCCAAATATTACTTGATTGGTATGGAGGTAATCCATTATTCTTACAAATAGTAGCCACAGCGATTCAGGGATTATTTTGTGGCAATGTAGCGGAGTTTATTAACCAGCGCACTTTTGTGTTCGCAGATGTGCGGTTAATTTTAGAGGAGCAATTTAATCGCTTATCCCAACTGGAAAAAAATGTGATGTATTGGCTGGCTATCAGTCAAGATTGGGTGACATTACCTCAGTTACAAGCAACCATCATACCAGGATTATCCCCCAGATTATCACAAAGATTAATTTTAGAAGCTGTAGATTTATTACAAAAGCGATCGCTGATTGAACAGCAAGGGGGTAAGTTCTATCAAACTCCGGCATTAACTGAGTATACAATTGAGCGACTAATAGAGGAAAATTTTAAATTAAGTGCTGACAAAGAAGATTCCTTACTAATGCAGACTATTTTGACAGCACAGAACCAACAACAGCAGCAGAAAATCGTCTAAAACTGGAGTTTGAAATTAACGTGAGTAGTTTATTACAAGGAGTTAATTTATACCTAATTGGTATGATGGGGGCTGGTAAAACCACAGTCGGACAATTACTAGCAAAACAATTAGGTTATGGGTTTATTGATACCGACGATGTGATTGCCCGATCAGCCAAAAAAACGATTAACCAGCTATTTGCAGAGGAAGGAGAAGCCGCATTTCGCCAGTTAGAAAGTGATGTTTTAGGACAAGTTTGTGCTTATACCAAATTAACCGTCGCTACAGGTGGAGGTATTGTCCTCAAGCCCGAAAACTGGGGTTACTTACATCACGGTTTAATTGTCTGGCTAGATGTGCCAGTGGAGTTACTTTATACCCGTTTAGCCGAGGATAACACTAGACCATTATTGCAAGATGCTGATCCTCAAAGCAAACTGCGATCGCTCCTAGAACAACGCACACCTCTTTACGCCCAAGCTGATCTCAGAATCCCTGTTACAGCAGGAGAAACACCAGAACAAATTGCGGATAAAGTCATGGCAGCCATTCCCAGTGTGTTGAAAAAGCCTGTTTCTAATTCGTAATTCGTAATTCGTAATTCGTAATTAAAGCCACAATTAGGAATTATACTGGCTTGCATATATTATGTAAGTCACAACATCTATCGATGATGGTTAACGATACTGAGTACATCAGGCAAACTGAAGCCACACGGGTGCGTGTTCTCAGCGAAGCACTACCTTATATTCAACAATTCGCCGGTCGTACCGTAGTGGTTAAATATGGTGGTGCGGCCATGAAAGACAGCACCCTCAAAGACCAAGTAATCCGGGATATTGTCTTTTTATCTTGCGTTGGCTTGCGACCAATTTTAGTCCACGGTGGCGGCCCCGAAATTAACAGTTGGTTAGACAAACTGGGCATTGAACCACAGTTTAAAAATGGTCTACGTGTCACAGACGCACCCACAATGGATGTTGTGGAAATGGTGCTGGTAGGGCGTGTGAATAAAGAAATTGTGGCACTGATTAACCAAGCTGGTGGTTTAGCTGTGGGCTTGTGTGGTAAAGATGGTAACTTGATTACAGCTCGTCCCCAAGGTCAAGAAGGTATTGGTTTTGTGGGTGAAGTCAGTAACGTTAATATCAAAATTTTAGAAACTCTTGCCAGTAATGGTTATATTCCTGTAGTGTCGAGTGTCGCTGCTGATGAAACGGGACAAGCCTATAACATTAATGCAGATACAATAGCCGGAGAAATCGCCGCCGCCTTGGGGGCAGAAAAATTAATTTTATTAACTGACACCAGAGGAATTTTAAAAGATTACAAAGATCCCTCCACGTTAATTCCCAAAGTAGACATTCGAGAAGCACGGGAGTTAATCGCTAGTGGTGTAGTCAGTGGAGGTATGATCCCCAAAGTGAATTGTTGCGTGCGATCGCTTGCCCAAGGTGTACGCGCAGCCCACATCATCGACGGCCGCATTCCCCACGCCCTACTACTGGAAATTTTCACCGACGTGGGGATTGGGACGATGATTTTGGGTTCTCAGTTTAGTTGAAGGTGTAAGGGTGTAGGGGTGTAAGGGTGTAAGGGTGTAAGGGTGTAGGGGTGTAGGGGTGTAGGGGTGTAGGGGTGTAAGGGTGTAAGGGTGTAAGGGTGTAGGGGTGTAGGGGAAATAAATTCTACCTTGTCTATCCCATGCCCAATGCCCAATGCCCCATGCCCAATGCCCAATGCCCCATGCCCCATGCCCAATGCCCAAATATTGGCAAAATAAAAACAGTGCTGATTGTTGGTTAAATCGTGGTGAATACAGAAAGTTTAGAACTAGCTAGAACTAGATACCAAGCCGGGAAAGTTGCTTTTGAAAATGGCAAATACCGGGAATCTGTCGAAAATCTAGAGAAAGCAAGGGATTTATTGGAACGTAATTCCCGCTTGGGGGGTGAGGTGGAGATTTGGTTGGTGACAGCTTATGAAGCAGCCGGACGTACAGAAGATGCGATCGCGCTTTGTCAACAACTACGTCGTCACCCCCACTCAGAAACCCGCGATCAAGCACGTAGGTTAGTTTACATTCTGCAAGCCCCCAAGCTGAAACGACCTAGTAATTGGATGACGGAAATACCTGATTTGGGGACATTAGGTGATAACGAAGCCAAAATTCGCATATCTCCTAAGCCCCGCCCATCTCAGCGAAAACCACCAGGCGAAAAGGAATTTGTGGATTTGAGTCAGGTGAATACAAAAGATAATCGCTTTATTTGGGTGGCGTTAATTGCGATCGCTTTGACTATTTCTTACTTGGTTTGGCAAGGGGCTTAATTAATTCAAAATTCAAAATTCAAAATTCAAAATTAGGGAACTTTGGGTAGGGGGCAGGGGGCAAGGGAGTGGGGGAATTTATTTAATATGGAGGAGTTTATTTAATGAATTATTTTGTTGGTTTGCAAGGATTAACAGCGTTAGTTAGACCGTTAAAATTGGTGTTATCACAGTTGTATCGCCGTCAAGTTTTGCCTTTGGTGTTGTTGCTATCATTGCTGTTATCTGGTTGTGTTCGGTACGATGTGGGCGTGAATTTTCATCACTCTAATAGTGGTGAGTTCATCCAGCATATTAAGCTAGAAGAAAGGCTAACTAGTTTTAGTGGTGATTATGTTTATGAATGGTTAAATAGTATAGAAAAACGCGCTCGCAAGTTAGAGGGTAAGGCTCAACGTGTTTCTAGAGAAGAAGTTGTGGTGACAATTCCTTTTAGTAATGGACAGGAATTGCAAACGAAATTCAATGAGTTTTTTAACTCTCATAATCAAGAAAATAACGAAACAGAAACTACAGAATCTAGCTCAGATATCCCCAAAGTTGAGTCTAATTTACTGTTATTCCAAAACAATTTTCTTTTAGTAGTACGGAATAAATTAATTTACGATTTAGACTTGCGATCGCTAGCTTTAATTGCCAGCAAAGGTAATGTGTTAGCTGATGCTGGTTCTATTCTCAATTTAGAGTTTGCTTTAAATACGCCTTGGGGTGCTAAAAACATTCCTGTCTCAGACACTGCCATTGCACCAGAGAAAAAAGGCCAACAATTAGTATGGCAACTCCAACCCGGTGAACTCAACCATATAGAAGTGGTATTTTGGCTACCCAGTCTTTTAGGGATCGGTGCATTATTAATTATCTTATTTGTTTGGGGAGGCATATATCTGAGATATACCTATATGCCAGATCCCAAAATACAGTTTGCACCTAAAACAGCAGCAACAGATAGTGTCACCACAAGCTAGTTTTCACCCTCAAGGTGATAAACGCTCAATTGTCCAGATACCATCATTTAAAGGAGTATAAAGCAAGCGATCGTGCAAGCGGCTGGAGCGTCCTTGCCAAAATTCAATTTCTCTGGGGATCACCCGAAAACCTCCCCAATGAGGAGGGCGCGGAATCTCTTGATTGCCATATTTACTCTGCAACTCCTGCATTCGTTGTTCTAAAAATTCTCGGCTGGGGATGACTTCACTTTGCTCAGAAGCCCATGCACCCAAACGACTTTTAGGCGGACGACTCTCAAAATAATAGTCTGATTCAGCTGGCGAAACTTTTTCTACACTGCCTAAAATTCTGACTTGACGTTCTAATTCTGCCCACCAAAAAACCAAAGCCGCTTGGGGATTTGCTGCTAATTCTTGTCCTTTACGACTGTGATAGTTAGTGAAGAAAACAAAACCCCGCTCATCAAAATCTTTGAGTAATACCATTCTCGCCGATGGTTGACCATCTGATGTAGTTGTGGCCAGAGTCATAGCATTAGGTTCGGGAAGTTGGGCGGCTAATGCCTGCTCAAACCACTTCTTAAATTGTATAAAAGGATTGGGGTCAACTTCATTTTTACTCAAACCTTCCAAAGAATAATCTTTGCGAAGATCAGCTATGGTTGTGTCCATTGTTGGTTTAGTTCCTTATGATTATTTAAAAAGGCAGGGTGCAGTAGACAATGATTGATGAGTGATCACTGTTGACTAAGGAGTATTGATTGCGTAACATACGCCGTGCGGCATCTCTTCAAAGTTTATTATTCTATGGTCTGAGTGGCCCGATTGTCGCTCTGAATGTTTGGCTGTTATCTGTACTCTTTCGCTACTTTCAAAGCCCGATTACCATTTTGAGCTTTGCGGCGATTGTCGCGTTTTTGCTAAATTATCCAGTTAAATTTTTTGAACGGGCTAGAATTACTCGTACCCAAGCTGTAATCATAGTTTTACTCTTTAGTTTAACGATTGTTGGTGTTTTGGCTGTCACCTTAGTGCCAATGGTTATTGACCAAACAATTCAATTATTAAATAAAATTCCAGATTGGTTAACTGCTAGTCAAGCTAATTTAGTTCAGTGGGAGGCGTTTGCGAAACAGCGACGTTTGCCTATTGATTTGAGGGTAGCCAGTAATCAAATTAACGCCAGTATTCAAAATGTAGTCCAGCAATTGGCTTCAGGCGCGGTGGGGGTGGCGGGAACGTTGCTTTCAGGGTTGCTGAATTTTGTTTTGGTAGTAGTGCTGGCATTTTATATGCTACTGTATGGCGATCGCGTTTGGTATGGTCTGTTAAATCTCTTACCCTCTAAATTCAGCGTTCCCTTCGCTAAGTCTTTGCAGCTTAATTTTCAAAATTTCTTCCTGAGTCAGTTCTTATTAGGACTATTTATGGTTATAGTCCTCACACCGATTTTTTTGATTCTCAAAGTCCCCTTTGCTTTATTATTTGCTATCCTCATCGGTATTTCGGAACTGATACCCTTTATTGGTGCAACTCTGGGTATTGGGACAGTTACGCTTTTGGTACTACTACAAAATTGGTGGTTAGCGGTACAAGTTGCCATAGCTGCAATTGTGATGCAGCAGATTAAAGATAATCTCTTAGCACCTAGGTTACTCGGCAATTTTATCGGACTTAATCCCATTTGGATTTTTGTGGCTATTTTAATGGGATATGAAATCGCAGGTTTATTAGGAACACTAGTAGCTGTCCCCATTGCCGGCACAATTAAAGGCACTTTTGACGCAATTAAAAATGGCCAGCCAGGTGATTTTACGTCAACAGTTACTATTTCCCATGATTCTGAAAATCCAAGTTAGTCCTAACGGGACTGTAATTTTAACGTGAGTTCGATGACCTCTCCCCAACCCCTCTCTCTTGAAAAGTTCTGATGCCTGCGGCAAGCCGCAAAGCGTCTACGGAGGAAACCTCCGCACCCTGCGGGAAGCAAGCTACAGACTTTTCGCTCCGACGCGGAGAGGGGCTTAAATATATTGAAATATCAACTAAAAATAAAGGTTTTGAAGCCTCTCTCCTTGCAGGGGAGAGGTTTGGAGAGGGGTTTTTCTCAACCATCGAACTCACGTTAATTTTAAGTAGAACAGGGTACATACAGCACTTTTGAAGTAAGTGAGGTACACCATGAGTATTAAGTAATGAGTAATAAGTAGTGAGTAATAAGTAAATTTCTTACTCATTACTCTAACGCACCATAATCACACGGTGCTACAATTTAATATTATTGCTAATTAATAATTGTTTGTACTTTCCGATGATATTTCTATTCTGTTGTTTTGTTTACTCACAAACCCAAGAGTAACTCGTTTCATCAGCCAGTGAAGAACCAAGAGAATGATAAAAGTAATCAGAATAATTACCAAAGGCTGTTTTCCTAAAAGTTCCTCTACACCTCTAGTTAATATTGCATCTGGCTGAGTGATAAAATCCCAACTATTGAAACGTAAGAAACGACCCCAATAAATACCAATGGCACAAAGAGCATGAGTAATCAACTCAACCCATAAAATCCAATGACTTTTACCAATGCGGTGCAAGTAGTAACCTAAGTTGATTAAAGATATAACATAAGCTTCAAAACCTGCTAGAATTACGACGAAGTAAACAGGAATTAAAACTAAGGTTATCAGCCAGATAGATTGAATTGTACGGATGTCATCAATTAAGTGAATAATATCAGTTAATAAATAAGGAGCATTGGGTAAAAAAGCATAGAAAACTAAAAATCCTAGCCACCATACCCAAGAGCGTCCACGCCTTTTACGAAATAACCAAATACTTAATAATAAGGGGATAAAAGCTAGGAATAAATTCCAAGTCATCCACCGCATATTGATGCTTAACACCTGCAATATTTTAGCTATCAATTGCTCTGTCATAGCTGTTTACTCACAAAAAATTTAATCAAATGGGATGATATTTGTAGTATTCACTATCCGATTGTTGGGGATACATCTATAAATTATGTATTTTCTCAACTGAGTTTAACTAATAACATAATTTAACTCAGCTTACTCTAAATAGCTATCAAAAAAAACAAGTTCTCAGTAGCATAAAAACAACTACTAAGAACTTGAGTAAGTTTATACACCTGAATCTCGCTCTTGTCCTAGCTCTGAGATAAACTACAATTTGCCTAGTTGTGATTCCTGAATTATGTCAAAAGTAGTTGGGGGAAAGGGGGGTGTAGGCTCAAAACTTAGCTTGAGGATGCTGCTATTTCCTGAGTTTAGCGATCGCTTAGAGCCTATTTATAAAGTAAATATTAAGTAGTAGACTAACAAGCCTAAAATGTTGCAAAGAAATTGTAGGTTGGGTTGACGCGAGGAAACCCAACACCAGCATCTAATACACTATTTTAGCCTTGACACGCGAGTAGGGTGTGTTACGGCAGTGTCAGGATTTGACTATCAGCGAAAGTATGAATTGCCGTAACGCACCATAATCACACGGTGCGTTACGCGTTGCTTTAACGCACCCTACAATTTAAGCTTTACTTTATAAATGATTGCAATTGTGCTAATTCTGCTTTGAATTCATTTTGTATGCGTCGCAGTAACATTAAATCCTCTGGCTCAATAGTGTTATCTATATTGTAAGTTAGTAACTCTTCAACTTCTTGTAGACAAGTTTCTAAACCTGCCATGTATTCATCATCAGTTATAAGCTGGTTTTCAGGATCATCAACACAGTTATAATATTCTTTAATAGATTGGCAAGCATTAGATAATGGGTATACAGGAACAATTTGATCTATTGCTGTATCTGAGGCTGGTGTAACCTTCCCTGGAGGTGGAGTAAGAATAGGATGAGGGGAAAACTCTATTTGAATATCTGACTCTTGAGGATCTAAATCAAGCGGGGTGTAGGGTAAAAAACCCCTTTCATCTTTGGTGATGATATTTGTTTGTTGGGTAGTAGCTTTTATCTGTTCCTTGCTTTCTGCTCCACTCAGTTGATTTTGATACTTTTGCTTAATGACAGGAGATGCAAACACAGTACTGCTATCTACCTGTAAAAATTCAGGTGGTCTGATGTCAGTATGGGGCAATGTTGGAGATGAATCTGGGGTGGAATTTTGCCCTACTGAGTCTGACTGCATAGGAGACTGTAAAGGCAATTTTTCAGGTAAAGAGGCTCGATTGCCACTCAACGCACCACTCACCAGTAGGCTTATGTCACTCATTGTATATCATTTGACTAACGCCAATATTTCCTTTAACGGTGAATCTTAGTGTTATTCAGGATGATTATTAAAAAATAGTGATAAAAGTTACTGATATATTAAAAATTCTATAAAGTCATTTAACGTTAGTTTGAGTGCAATACTGATTGAGTCGCTTTACCAGTGCATCTGACTCCTTACCGGCAGTTTTTGCAGCATTAGTAAGTACCGTATCAATTTCCTTTCTAGCCTGTTGCAGTTTTTCTCTACCCGATGCTGATGCTTCCGCATTTTTAGCTGCACCCAGAGCATTAGATGCTTTAGCGATCGCTTTACTCAGATTTTCAAATACTCTCATAAAACCGCCTTGCAACTCCTGTAACTGAGGATCTGATAACTTCAATTCCTCCAAGGATTTAGTAATTGCCTGTAAATCTTTAGATAACTGCCAGCTTGTAATCACCTGTTGTCCTTTATTTTGATCAATCAGTGCATTTCCCTCATTCACTACCTGAATCAGCCGATAACACTGAGAAGCCTGATCTTCCGTGCAACCACTCAGCAATAAAGCAATACTCAAACTAACAGGAGCAATAACAGCAGATTTACGCCACACAAACATTGACACTCCACCACCAATAAAATCGAGACAATATTAGCTTAGTAAATATCACTAATCTATAGAAAATCTTGATTAGTACAATAGATAACTAGAAGTATAGAATCTTTTAAGAACTCAAAGTTATCGTTACATATCTTTACATACAAATGAGAGATAGAAGGGTGATAGCGGGAAATACGAGCCGATGATGTCGTTGATTTATAAGGAAAGAGAGATATCCCGTAAAAGCAAATTTTCCAAAGTGCCTATTACATTGTTTGAAGTTATGTAGCCTTTTACTTACGCCGTATAAGCGACTGCGGTAAACTATGCCTTGATTATGATTCTTTTACAGAAAAGAACACTGGAAAGGAGCCGTTTTTTCAATGTCTCATACCGTAAAAATCTACGATACCTGCATTGGCTGCACTCAATGTGTCCGCGCTTGCCCAACTGACGTACTAGAAATGGTTCCTTGGGATGGCTGTAAAGCTGCTCAAGTTGCCTCTTCACCCCGTACAGAAGACTGTGTTGGCTGTAAGCGTTGCGAAACCGCTTGCCCCACCGACTTTTTGAGCATCCGGGTTTACCTGGGCGCAGAAACAACTCGCAGTATGGGTCTAGCTTACTAAAGAACTCATCACCAATTCTTGATAGTTCTCCATTGATTGTCTAGATAGCAAGTATCTTTAGCTTTGTAAGGTGGGTGGCGATCGCCCATCTTACACTAGAAATTCATATATACTTAGTCACAAAAGGGGCAGCTTGCTTCTTTTTTTTTGGGGGTGTAGGGGTGTAGGGGTGTAGGGGTGTAGGGGTGTAGGGGTGTAGGGTAGGGCTAATTCATTGTAATGAGAGAAAAAAGCTGCTCTAGGTCATGACAAAACAATCTCAGTGCTTTTGTCAAAGAACGATAACCCTGAAGTCGGAGGAGATTCATCACAAAAGTCCGAATAACTGACCAGTTAGTAGCAGCATTGTAAGCGCGAAAGGGAGCAGTATCTTCGCCGAAAACAACATCTTTGACCCAGTGCAATCCGTTTTCAATATCTCGATGTCCACGAATCGCATCAGCAAAGTTGATGGCAGATGTCTTGAGACTACTGAGGTAGTAACTGATGGTTTCAAAGGACTGCCCATCTCGAATACCTTGACGAGCAACCACAATCAAACTTTGCGCCTGTTGCCAACTAGAGTCTATACCATCTACCAGTTCATAAACTTTGACAGTACGTTGAACGCTACGTCCGTGTGTCCGTTCTCGTTGAATGTCCACTGTAGTTGGCAGCAGTTTTTGTGAGATGGTTTGTGCATAATTCAAGAGTTTGGGTTGGTTTCCTTTAATCCCCACTAAGTAATCATTGCCACTATTAACAATTAACTGCACAGTTTTTTTTGGCAATGTAAAGCATCAAAGGTCAAGACTACACCTGTGAGGTTTAAAGTCTCTAGTAGTTGTTGTACCACTTTGATTTCACTTTGCTCATTGTTTTCAAATTGCTTGAGGGCAATGACTACTCCTTGTTGATGACTGTATACAGAGACGATATTCACAAAATTTTGATAGGACTGATTTTTTCCACTCACCGTGCTTTTGATACTTTTGCCATCTATTGCTAACCACTCTCCTGGCTGAATTTCCACATTCAATTGTGTCCATCTCACAAAGCATTGCGTGAGTTCTTCAAAGTCTAATTGCTCAAACAGTCGCCGAAATGTCGAATCACTCGGTAAACGCTTGTATGCCACTCCTAAATGTTCACATAATCCTTGATAGTGCCGCACACAAAAGTCTTCCAGTGCCGCATAACCATAGCATTGGCTTAATGTTCCTAAGATGACTAATAACAACATCACCCATAGTGGATAACGTTTTCCACGCGCTGCTCGGTAGTCTTCTATCTCTTGCAATGCTGCTATCAAACTACTACTCATCTCACTCCACAACACACTTGAGGTAGGTATGATTTCTAGTTTAATTTTTCTCTCATTACAATAAATTAGCCCTAGGGGTGTAGGGGTGTAGGGGTGTAAGGGTGTAGGGTGTAGGGGTGTAGGGGTGTAAGGGTGTAGGAGGGAAAGAAGTTCTACCCTGTCTACCTTGTCTACCTTGTCTCCCTTGTCTACCTTGTCTCCCTTGTCTCCCTTGTCTACCCCCTGCCCCCTGCCCCCTGCCCCCCTCCCAATCTTCTGCCTGTCTGGCGAACCGACTTTTGTGCCAACTACTATACTGGATTTAATTATTCTGAACAAAAAGTGGTGTGAGCAATGTGCGGCATAGTTGGGTATATCGGTACGCAAGCGGCGACAGAAATTTTATTGTCTGGGTTGGAAAAATTGGAATATCGGGGCTATGATTCCGCCGGAGTTGCCACTGTTTGGGAAGGAGAGGTGAATTGTGTCCGAGCGAAAGGTAAACTGCATAACCTGCGTTCTAAACTCGAACAATTAGCAACTCCAGCCCAAATAGGTATCGGACATACACGCTGGGCAACACACGGCAAGCCAGAGGAACATAACGCCCATCCCCATATGGATACAGCTATGCGAATTGCTGTAGTCCAAAATGGGATTGTGGAAAATTACCGCGAATTACGGGAGGAACTGAAAAGCAAAGGGCATCATTTCCGTTCTGAAACTGATACAGAAGTAATTCCCCACCTCATAGCCGAATATTTAAAGAATCTCCCATCACCTGCCGTTCCTTCTTCCCCCTCTTTGTTTTTAGAAGCAGTGCGGCAAGCTGCTAATCATTTAGAGGGTGCATTTGCGATCGCAGTTATTTCTGCTGATTACCCTGATGAGTTGATTGTAGTGCGTCAGCAAGCACCCCTAGTCATCGGATTTGGTCAAGGGGAATTTTTCTGCGCCTCAGACACCCCGGCAATTGTTGCCTATACTCGCGCCGTCTTGCCCCTTGAAAATGGCGAAATAGCCCGTCTCACACCCTTGGGAGTAGAGATTTATAACTTTGCTGGCGACAGGCTCAAAAAACAGCCCCGGATGCTGAACTTGAATCCCACAATGGTAGAGAAGCAGGGATTCAAACATTTCATGCTCAAAGAAATTTACGAGCAGCCGGGAGTTGTAAGAGCAAGTTTAGAAGCATACTTTCAGGATGAACGGGTAAATCTGGGTTTAGCAGAAGACTTCTATGCAGATTTAGCCCAGATTCATATTGTCGCCTGCGGTACAAGTTGGCACGCCGCCTTAGTCGGTAAATACTTACTCGAACAAATCGCCGGAATTTCTACTCAGGTACATTACGCCTCTGAGTATCGCTATGCACCGTCACCCCTCACACCGAATACCTTAATCATTGGCGTTACCCAATCTGGTGAAACCGCCGATACCTTAGCGGCTTTAGCAATGGAAAAAGAACGCCGCCTAGGACTAGCCCCCGAATATAGAGCTAGACTCTTAGGTATTACCAATCGCCCAGAAAGTAGCCTCGGTTTGATGGTTTCTAATATCATCAACACCCTAGCAGGTATTGAAATTGGTGTGGCTGCGACTAAAACCTTTATTGCTCAACTGATGGCATTTTATGCCTTAGCCTTAGATTTAGCGGCTCGCCGTCAAACATTAACAGCAGAAAAACTAGCAGCAATTATCCAAGGTTTACGCCAAATTCCCCAAGCCATTGAAGACACATTAGAAAGCCAGGAACAATTAACCGAACAACTCGCCCATGAATTTGCCGAAACCAAAGATTTCATCTTTTTAGGGAGAGGAATTAACTTCCCCATTGCCTTAGAAGGGGCTTTGAAATTAAAAGAAATCAGCTATATTCACGCTGAAGGTTATCCGGCTGGAGAAATGAAACATGGCCCCATTGCTTTATTAGATGCGAAAGTGCCAGTAGTTGCGATCGCTGTTCCTGGTAGTGTGTATGAAAAGGTAATTTCTAACGCCCAAGAAGCCAAAGCCAGAGATTCCCGCTTAATCGGGGTAACACCAGTTAACGATGGCGAAGCAGCAGAAATCTTTAACGATTTACTCCCTGTGTCATCAGTGGATGAATTATTATCACCCATCCTCACAGTTGTACCATTGCAACTATTGGCTTATCACATCGCCGCCCGTCGTGGTTTAGACGTTGATCAGCCTCGGAATCTTGCTAAAAGCGTGACCGTGGAATAAATAGATACGAATATTTAAATAAATATTTGTAGAGTAGATAAGATAATTTCTAGATGTGGCTATTATATCACATCTAGAAATCTTTTTTGGGCATTGTCTACAGTAATGCTGTGTCTATCTCGCCACCACTGATTTATTAGGTGGTAATGTCAGCTTGTCTAGCCAGATACCAAATCCCATAGCAAATCGATTCCATCTCCAATATATTCAGAATCTTGGTTTTCATTAATCCATTGATAAAGATGAATGACTACACTATGAGTTTTTTCGTCGATTTTCTTCAGTGCATCTGTAGCACTCAAACGCACAATAGATGTTGAGTCTTTGAGGAGTTCTAGTAAGTCAGGAATTGCAACTTCTGCACCTATTTTACCTAACGCAATTGCGACGCTCAAACGCACAATAGATATTGAATCTTTGAGGAGTTGTAGTAAGTCAGGAATTGCGACTTCTGCACCTATTTTACCTAACGCAAATGCAGCCCTAAAACGTACATTAGATTCTGGATCTTTGAGGAGTTTTATTAACCCAGGAATTGCGACTTCTGTGCCTATTTGACCTAACGCAAATGCAGCCCTAAAACGTACATTAGATTCTGGATCTTTGAGGAGTTCTATTAACCCAGGAATTGCGATTTCTGCATCTATTTGACCTAACGCAAGTGCAGCACTAGAACGTACACTAGATTCTGAGTCTTTGAGGAGTTCTATTAACCCAGGAATTGCGACTTCTGCACCTATTTGACCTAACGCAAGTGCAGCACTAGAACGTACATTAGATTCTGAGTCTTTGAGGAGTTCTATTAACCCAGGAATTGCGACTTCTGTACCTATTTGACCTAACGCAAGTGCAGCACTAGAACGCACATTAGATTCTGCGTTTTTAAGGAGTTGTATTAACCTAGGAATTGCGACTTCTCCACCTATTTTACCTAACGCATCTGCCGCACTATAACGTACATTAGATTCTGAGTCTTTGAGGTATTCTATTAACCCAGGAATTGCGACTTCTGCACCTATTTTACCTAACGCATCTGCCGCACTAGAACGTACATTAGATTCTGAGTCTTTGAGGAGTTGTAGTAAGTCAGGAATTGCAACTGCTGTACCTATTTGACCTAACGCAAGTGCCGTACTAGAACGCACATTATATTCTGAGTCTTTGAGGAGTTGTAGTAAGTCAGGAATTGCGACTTCTGTACCTATTTTACCTAAAGCAAGTGCAGCACTAGAACGTACATTAGATTCTGAGTCTTTGAGGAGTTCTATTAACCCAGGAATTGCTGCTGCTGTACCTATTTTACCTAACGCAAATGCGGCACTAGAACGCATATTAGGTTCTGAGTCTTTGAGGAGTTCTAGTAAGCCAGAAATTGCTGCTTCTTCCTCTCCTAATGCAGCATAATAACGTTGAAATCGTACTTGATCTATTTGTTCCTCTTTCTCTTTTAACAATTGCAAAGCTTGAGTTTGAAAAGCTGTTTCGTTCAGGCTACACAAAATTTGGAATACTTGTGATTTAATTCTAGAACTAACGTGCAAAGAATCGCTGACTTCAAGATTTACTAAATTTTGTAAAATTTCTATAGCTGGATAATTTTTGGCATTTTTTAAATTTTTGATATCTTCAGCAAGGCAATTCCCCGCAAATAATAAGTCACGATGCAACCATTGTTCATATTCGCTATTCCTACTGAGAACTCTTCTAATAGCTGTAGCTGCTTTGTTTGGTGCTTGCTGAGTAATCAATAACAGTAATACCTCTCGCCAATGAGGGTCATGGAGATGCTGATCAATATACTGTAAAACAATATCAAAATCGTCTTGATCATCTGCTTGATAATTAATTTCTCTAGCACACAAATATTCTTGAAAGGTTTTATGCACAAAAGCATAGCAATCTTGACCTTGTTCATTCAGCAGTCCAGTACGTTCCTGAATCAAACTTAAAAAGCGTTTCGCTTTTTCTTCGGCTTTATAAAGCTCAATGCCTTTCAAAGATTTGATTTCTCTTTTTAATTGGTCAAGCAAATCTTCACGAGCAATGAGTGTTCCCCCTTCTTTATCTGCTGTACTACCTTGTCCATGAATCCAAAAAGCTAATTTTTGCATTAAAAATAGCAAGTCTTCAATATCAATATCTTGCAAGAAATGGTTAACGCTAATTTCTTTATTAGCATCCCAAGAAGTTAAGAGAGTTTCTACAGCTTTCTCATAAAGTTTGTGGCGACCTTTAGGTAAAACTGCTTGATAACGATGAATCAGAGCAATAATAGTCAACAGTAAAGGATTACGTGCTAGCAATTTGAGACGCTCATTTTTATTTAATGCTTCCCGTAAAGTTGTTTTACGTCGCTCCGCCTCTGACTTATCTTGAATACGGCTGTTATACCAACAGTTAATAAACTTTTCTATCTTCTCATCATCAAAAGCTAAAAGCTCGTAATGGGCAAACTCTTGAGTATTGAAAAAATCACGTTTATAGCCAGCAGGACGAGAAGTAATAACTGCACAATTTTTCGGAAACTGCCCTAAAAAATTTTCTATTTTTTGCACTACCTCATATCGTTTATTTTCTTGAGCAATTTCATCCAAACCATCAAAAAAGATAAAAGCGCGTCCATCCTCTAACCAATATTCAAAAAAACCAGCAGGTAAGGTTTTAACACATAAATTTTTTTCAACAAATTGCTTAACATATTCCAGAATGCTAGTATTTTCTTGCCTAGCAAAATCTCGTATGGGAATTATAATAGGTAAATAGTCTGCTGCGGTTATCTTCAGTTGATCAATCTGATTTTGAGCTATCATCACCACAAAATAACTCAGTAAAGTCGTTTTTCCAGAGCCAGGCGCACCTAAAAGCACAAACTTTTGGCAGTTTGTCTGATTTAAAATTTGGGAAGCCAACAATTTTCTCCCAGAAGAGTTGCGTAAAGCACGCTGTCTCTGTTCCCAAAGTAATTGTTGCTGACTTTGACTCAAATTAGATGAAAAAAATTCTGTTTCGATGCTGGAGTTTAGAGCATTTAAATTATTTTGGTTATCCTCCTGCACTTCTGGTAACACAAAAATATTGACTAGTTTCTCTGATTTGTCTACTTCTTGTCCTGGTACAGCAATGCCAACAAACTTAACATCATCAAACCAATTGACTAATTGCTGACAATAGTTCTCTTTGGCAATCTGAAACCTTATACAATTATCTGTATTTTCAAAATAAGTTTTAACAAAAACCTCCATCCACGAACGAATATAATCAATTTTAATTTCTTTCATTTTTGAGTCAGCTTTAGCTGATTTTTGGAAAATAATAGCTAAATAATCTACATCAGGCTTTCCCTCATTTTTTAGAGGCTTCTGTAGCTCCGACAATCCTTGTTCTTTAAAAAAATTACATAAAAATTTTGGTATAAAGTCTGGTGGACAAGAATAAAATAATTGAGTTTCTTGCTTACAAGCTTCTATAGTTGCAGTTTTAATTGCCTTATCTAAATCACTAGGGTTAAGTTTACTCGTAACACCACTTAGCAAAGCTTTAGAAACTTCTACTGTGACTAATTCTCCCACCCATGCACTAATCATTGCACCAATCATTATTATGATCTCCAGATAATTGATTTAAATGAATAACTATAAATTATAGATTGATACTAATGATACCAGTATATCTACTATATTAGTTAAACTTACGTCAATTTTTGCTGATTTTTGGCTGTTTGAAGTCTTTTATCATCTAATTTTAGACAGCGATCGCGCTTACAATCAAAAACCCAACTTTGTATATTGAGCTTTTGTCATTAATCTGGTCTAAAATTCTAGACATATGTTTGCGTCAACCTGCGGAGAAACTGCGATCCCGCATTGTGGATTGTGGTAATAAAAACTAAACCCAAACAATAGCCAGAAATGATCATTTAATATCAAGGTGTAACAGAAAGTATCATCTTTGAATCATATCGAGATGAACTGATACCATCTAACGAAATATAACTTATTGTCCGGGAATTTCAAATAATACCTAACTTGCAAATCGAAAATTGGTTTTCTGGGTAAACTTTCTGTCAAACTCCCAACGCGATCGCACAAATACTAATTCTCAACACAATAATAGCTTCTGCTTATCGTGCATCAGCTTCCACTTTAACGTTTCCGTGTTTTGTTCATTGTGTAAGAACTTCCGCTTTAACGTTTCCGTGTTTTGCTCATTGTGTAGGAACTTCCGCTTTAACGTTTCCGTGTTTTGTTCATTGTGTAGGAACTTCCGCTTTAACGTTTCCGTGTTTTGCTCATTATGTAGGAACTTCCACTTTAACGTTTCCGTGTTTTGCTCATTGTGTAGGAACTTCCGCTTTAACGTTTCCGTGTTTTGCTCATTGTGTAAGAACTTCCGCTTTAACGTTTCCGTGTTTTGCTCATTGTGTAGGAACTTCCGCTTTAACGTTTCCGTGTTTTGCTCATTAGACCTCTTGCACGAATCAGGAAAACAAAGCAAGTTCATAATTGAGAAGTCCAGCAATCAAGTTGCAACGTAAGCCAAAACGTCTTCTACGGTTACGATATTGTTCTTTGAGGATACGAAAAATCTTCAGTCGGCGATGAATGTGTTCACCAACAATACGTAGACTAGCTAGATGAAGATTGTGCTGGCGTTCACAAGTGGATAAAACTTCCCCACGAGGTTTTTTAGCCGGAATACAGCTACTAGCATGGAGTCTGGCAATTCCTTGGTAGCCCTTATCGGCTAAACACAACTGTGAATCATGAAATCTGACCTTGGTATTTTTCAGTAGCCGGAAGTCATGAATACGACCAGTTCCATAGGCAGTGCAAATGACTTTACCACTAGCTTGATCAACTACTAATTGTGCTTTCAAGGTGTGACGTTTTTTCTTGCCACTATAGTAGCGACGCTGTTTTTTTTTGGACGTTCTATAGGGGTTTCTGTAACATCGATTACCACAACTTGTAATGAGTAGGCACTTGAATGCAGTTCTCGTTTTCCAGGTAGTCGGAACGCTCCTGACTTAATCAGAATATTTTCTACTTTCCGTACTATCCGACATACTGTTGATTCATGGATACCCCAGCTTTTGCCGATATGAAAGTATGTTCGATACTCCCGCCAATATTCCAGTGCCACCAACAAATGGTCTTCCACACTTAACTTTGGCTGACCACCTTTTTTACCAGTCCTTACCAGTTCTGGCTTTAGTACTTCTACCATCCGTACAAAAGTGGCGATATGCACTCCGCATAACCTTTTAAATTCTGGTGGTGGCAGGTCTTTTATCTGTTCGTAGCTCATCGCTGTTTACTTTTTTGACCTGTATTTTTTCATCCTTACGCTATTCGTGCAAGAGGTCTATTGTGTAAGAACTTCCGCTTTAACGTTTCCGTGTTTTGCTCATTGTGTACTTAAATTTATGCTGTCGGCGATCGCATTTCTCGTGGTGGAAGGCGATCGCATCTTTGTCGTTTATTTCAGATATGCAGTTCACCACAATTGTGCTATCGACTGGCCACAGAATTACGAATTACGAATTTCCCTTGGATATTGGGGACGACAAGGACTACCCCAACAAACTTGCCCAGAGGGTATATCAGTAAAGACGCTGCTACGTGCGCCAATTACAGAGTTAGCACCAATTTGGACTCCTGGTGCGACAAAACAATCTGTCGCTACCCATACTCCGTTGCCAATGGTAATACTTGCGGTTTTCAAACCAAAGGCGGGATCTTGAATATCATGGCTACCGGTGCATAAATAACTTTTTTGGGAAATAACGCAGTGTTCACCGATATGAATCTCATCTAAACTATATATAACTACATCGTCCCCAATCCAACTGTAATCACCGATCGCAACTTTCCAAGGATAGGTAAATCTGGCTGTAGGTCGAATAAATACGCCTTTACCAATACGCGCTCCAAATAGTCGCAACAGCCAACAGCGTACACCATTGAAAGAATGCAAGGTTAAGGGAAAAGCGATCGCCTGCACAAACCACCACAGTAAAATATACCAACCAGGCCTTCCCCGATCAAACCAAGATTGGTCATATTTGCGTAAGTCTACAAAAGAGTTATTAGTCATTGGGCATTGGGAATTGGGCATGGGGCATGGGGTATTTATCAATTACTTTTTAAATAACAGTCCTTGGATGACGGCGTTTAAGTAACCGATTTGTCCGTAACTATAGACAAAGTTATCAAAGCTTTCCGCAGGATCTTTCCAAGAATATCGTAATGCTTTATACAAACCCCGGATGAATCTTTCACCACCTCGACTAAACTGGCCAATTCCGGCTTTACCTGCTAGTTGTTCTCGATAGCATTCGCTGATGCCTTGCCACCAACCACGGTTTAAAAACCAGGAACGGTTGATGCGTTCTGGGGCAACGTTATGAGCAACTAAAGCTGTAGGAAGGTAGGCAACTTGCCAACCTTGCTTGAGTGCCATTTCTGTCATCAGGAGTTCTTCGTTAGACAGCAGATTTTTGCCGACTCGACCTAGTTGGGGGTCAAAACCACCGATTTCTGTGAGAAATTGCCGACGGATGGAGTAATTTAAGCCTCTAGGAGTTAAACCTGGTTGTTGAATGTAAACTACGTTATCCCCTAAGTCGTAAGCCCCTAAATTAGCTGCCAAACCTGTAGATAACCATGACGGTGGCTCGGTATTAGGAGGCCATAATAAAGTAACTTTACCACCAGCGATCGCCAACTGAGAATTATCTTGATAAGCGTCATACAATACTTGCAGCCAGCCAACACTAGCAACTGCATCATCATCTAAATAGGCTAAAATTTCTGACTGCGCCGCTTCTGCCCCAGTGTTACGAGCTACAGATAAACCCAGAGTAGGTTCAAAAACATATTTTAACCGGGGATTACTTGCCCTGGCGTGTGTGACTTCACGGGTGCGATCGCTTGACCCATTATCCACCACTATCACCTCAAATTCCCCGGCGAAATCCTGCCCCAATAGGCTATCAATCGCCGCACCTAGATAATTATCCCGATTGTGAGTGCATATTACCGCAGAGATTTGCATATTTATCAATAGCCATTATTCAGTTATCAGTTATCAGTTCCCTAATTTATCGGAAACATATAGGTTCAAAACCGTAGTTTTCTTCCTTCGAGGAACGTGTCGTAGACAGACGCTAGTCCCTAGGAGGTAGAAACCCCACAAGAAAGTGGGTGTCTGTATTTAATTTTGAATTTTGAATTTTGAATTAATTCATACCTGCTGAATATGACTGTGTAAAACGACCAAAGTTTCTGCTAGTTGGCTGAGGCGAGTTTCTAGGTATTGCTTGCGTCCTAGGAGTTGGCGTAATTTTTGATAACGTGCGATCGCAATGCTGACGGTTGCTAACTGATTAGGTGGACAGGGACGTGACCATACTTTACCGGCAGCATCAACACCACAAAGACGATAACCTGTCTTTAAAGGTTGATGGGGTATTTTTTTACCGTCAGGAGTACAAATTTCTTCTACATAATCCATCAGGCGTTCTACTTCACCGTGGCGGAGTGTGGCAGTTCCTCCATGTTCTTTATCCCAAGGGTTAGATTCTAACCAACCATTAACAATTGGCCCTTCTAAGTAAATATCCTGAATTTGCTGCACAATAGTATGCAGTTCTTTTTGCCACCCTGCTACGTGTTCATGAATTTCTTGGAGGATATTCGTAGCTAATGCGGGATTTGCGCCGTGACGGTGGTTACTAAAACTGGGGGTTTTGAATTTCGGTAGGTTTGGAGTTTTACCAGCGTCTTCCTCTGTCGGAAAGGTTTGCACAGAACTGTGTTGCGGAAATATGTTTTGGGTATCAGTAGTTTCTGTGGGGATGTCAGTGCTGAAGTCTTCTATTTGTTCTGGAGTTTGGCTATCTTGAGCTTCCTTGGCTGCGACGCTAATTCTAAAGGACACAGGCCGCTTGATATTGTCACTTGCTTCTGTTGTAGTAGTATCACGAGTACCTAAATCGTGGAGAGTTGCTTCAATGCGTTTTATCCCTGCTTTCATAACTGTCCCCTGAAATCTACTGTTTGATTTTTAATCCTGAAAAATGGGTCTAACAAGATTGTTATCTTTCGCCCATTTTGGCATAAACTCAAAAATGAGTGTTGAGTGTGGCTAATCAGCACCTTTTAGCTGATGCTGGATTCACAAAATCATGTAAGTCTGCATCCCAAACACTAATGTAAATTAAATCGCAATTCTGGCGGATAATCTGACCTTTAACTGAACCAACAGCAAAACTAAAATCTTCTAACTGACGCTGTTGTACTTTTTGTAGTCCCTGTTGAATTTTAGATGTCGCTTGACCATCAAGCATTCCATTTAAAGTAGTCTGCATTAATTGTGGATCTACTGACTGGGCAAAGGCTACTTCGGTTTGTTTTAGCATACCTGTCTTGCGGTCAAACAAGTAGCCTAAGTCAACTTGGTTCGGTACTAATTTATAGACAACGGCGCGGGTTTTTCCCCACGCACCTCTTAAATCTCGATTTGGTTTTCCTAATGTCGCCTCTACGGTGCTTCTTGGTGTGCCTGTGGGGAAAGCTGGAACGGTTCTGGTGGTATTGCTTTTTTGTTTCTTGGGGGGTGGGTTTTCGGGTACGGAGTCTTCTGGTGGTGGGGTAACAACCGTCTCATTTTCTGTTGTTGGTGGTTGTGTAACTGTAGCTTGGGGTGTGGGGGTAGTGACTGGAATAGGAGGAGGATCGGAGTTTATGGGGGGGTTGTTGGTGGGGGTGGGAGAAGGAGAAGCTTCTGGTGGTGGGGTAGGGGTGGGGATAAAGGGACTGGAAGAAAATGGCGCAGAGATGGCAGGATCAGAAGCTACATCTGTGGGTGAGGGTATCGCATCACTTAAAGTTGGTTCAGAGGCTGGTTGGCGGGTGAAATGAGATAATGCTACTCCACCTAGCAAACCTGCGATGATTAAAACTCCCAATATCCAAAGGGGTTGTTGTTTTTTAGTGGGAGAGATTTTTTGAGGAATGGGTATAGCTTGGGTTTGTTGGGTTGCTTGAGGGGGATGAAAAACCGACTCTACAGGCATACTATCACTACCAGATAGAGCATACAGCATTTTATTGGCAGTGGTGAAGCGATCGCTTGCCTGGGGTTTAATTGCCTGAGTCAGCACCCTAGCTAAATCTGGGGAAATATGCGACGCGTATTGTTGCCAAAGAATCTCACCGCTTTGGGGATGAGTTGGCAGTTCTTCAGGATGTTTACCAGTTAACAGATAAATAGCGGTTAAACCTAAACTATAGATATCAGTAGCATAAACTGGTCTTCCTACTGCTTGTTCACTCGGCATATATCCCGGTGTACCTATCACCATTGAGCGTGTAAGATTTCCTGGAGAACCTACCACAGAACGAATTGTTTCTTTAACTGCACCAAAATCAATTAAAACTGGCTTTTGGTCAACAGCACGGAGAATAATATTATCTGGCTTAATATCCCGGTGAATAATTCCTTTACTGTGGACGTAATCTAACACCGATAATAGACTCAAGACAATTTGCCGAACAATACTTTCACTCTGCTGTCCTTTAGTTTCTAACAAGTCCCTTAAAGTTTGACCTTGAATCCATTCTTGCACTAGGTAAAACTGTCCATTCTCTAAAAAGTAAGCATAAAGCCTAGGGATTTGGCTACTATGTTCACCCAGATATTCTAAAGTTGCCGCTTCTCTCTCAAACCTTTGTTGAATCATTTGATAAGTTTGGGGATCATTAGCAATGGGTTTGAGTTGCTTAATCACGCAACGACGGCGAGAAGGCATATAAGTATCTTCCGCCAAAAAGGTTTCTCCAAACCCACCAGCACCGAGTACCTGAATCACTTGATAACGATTGTTCAGCAGAATGGATGTCATGAACAGTTAAATATGTCCGCCATTTCTCAATGTACATCAGGATGTCGAGACTGGGAGGTGTGAGTGATAAGTCTCAGACTAAGGAAAGAATCATCATTTTACTAACCCCTACACCCATACACCCGGGTGAGCGAAAAAAGGTGTGGGAAGTGTGGGGAGTGTGGGGAGTGTGGGGAGTGTGGGGAGTGTGGAGGGTAATTTTTTGGATACTGAGCTAGAAATCCCACACAAAATTTCTTTCACCCCCTAAACCCCTACACCCCTAAACCCCTACACCCCTACACCCCTACACTAGGCTGTTGACTTTGTTGAAATTTGGGCGGTTTTTAGTAATTTTGTACGCGATGTTTAATTTGTGCCTCAAAGCCTTCTCAAAACACAGTTTCAGCCATCGTAACTACGCACATTTTTTGCATGGACAAAATCCCAAAAAAGGTACAGAGTCAACAGCCTACCCCTACACCCCTAAACCCCTAAACCCCTACACCCCTACACCCCTAAACCCCTAAACCCCTAAACCCCTACACCCCTACACCCCTACACCTGTAAGCTAGGCGTATCCCTGTCAAGCTTTGCAACTCTGATTAATAACTTTGAATACTTTTATGGTTTTTTCAAGGGTTCTGAATAAACAGCAATCCTCATCATAATTCTGCTAAACCTTTGTTAAGAATAGTACAACTTTCTTAACACAAAGGAATATGTCTTATGGTCGTTTCAGGTGAGAAGAATAAACCACATGAAGTTGTGATTATTGGTGGTGGTTTTGGTGGACTGTATACAGCCAAGCATCTCAATACAGCTAATGTCAATGTAACTTTAATTGATAAACGTAACTTTCACTTATTTCAGCCGCTTTTATATCAAGTTGCTACAGGTACATTATCTCCTGGTGACATTTCCTCGCCATTGCGGGCTGTATTTAGCAAAAGTAAGAATACACAAGTTTTGCTAGGAGAAGTCAAGGATATTGATCCCAAATCACAAAAAGTAATTTTGGATGATAGAGTTATTAATTATGATACCTTAATCGTGGCTACAGGTGCTAATCATTCCTATTTTGGTAAAGATAATTGGAAAGATTTTGCCCCTGGTTTAAAAACTGTAGAAGATGCCATAGAAATGCGTCGCCGTATATTTGGGGCATTTGAAGCAGCAGAAAAAGAAACTGATCCTGAAATACGCCGTGCTTGGTTGACTTTTGTGATTGTTGGGGGTGGCCCGACTGGTGTAGAATTAGCAGGTGCGATCGCTGAGTTAGCATACAAAACTCTCAAAGAAGATTTTCGCAGTATCGACACCTCGCAAACGAAAATTATGTTATTACAAGGTGGCGATCGCATCCTCCCACACATTTCACCTGAGTTATCCCAAGTAGCAGCAGAATCTTTGCAACATTTAGGTGCAGTTATCCAAACTAAGACTAGGGTGACAAATATTGAAAACGACATCGTTACTTTTAAGCAAGGCGATGAAGTTCAACAAATTTCCTCAAAAACTATATTGTGGGCAGCCGGTGTCAAAGCTTCAGGAATGGGAGAAGTTTTAGCACAACGAACAGGTGTAGAATGCGATCATGCTGGACGTGTGATTGTAGAACCAGACTTGAGTATTAGAGGTTATCAAAACATTTTTGTAGTGGGAGATTTAGGCAACTTCTCTCATCAAGATGGTAAACCTTTACCTGGTGTTGCACCGGTGGCTAAACAAGAAGGAGAGTATGTAGCTAAACTCATTAAACGACGGTTGAAAGGTCATACTGTGCGACCATTCCGTTACAATGATGTCGGTAGTTTGGCAATGATTGGGCAAAATTTAGCTGTTGTAGATTTAGGCTTAGTCAAACTCTCAGGTTTCCTGGCTTGGGTGTTTTGGTTAATAGTTCACATCTACTTTTTAATCGAGTTTGACACTAAATTACTAGTAGTATTTCAGTGGGCGTGGAACTATATCACTCGTAACCGTCGTTCTCGATTGATTACAGGTAGAGAAGCTTTTGTAACAGCAAAAACTGCTAATTAGCAAAAGTATTCATACTTCAATACGGTTCAGTTAAGAAAGTTCTTCTGTTAAGGTAAGGGAACGGCAATAGCAAAAATCGGGTTATCTGAACTGTATTGGTCTATTACCGACGATACTGAAGCATTGGCAGCACTAATAGATGAAGTGGAACAAATGACACCCGTCCAAGTACAGCGATTACTAGCAGAATAATCAACCACCCCTACACCCCTACACCCCTACACCCCTACACCCCTACACCCCAGCCTTACCTCATTAATAACCGTCGTCGCAATAAATCCAAAGCTGTACACGCACTTAAATGACGAATCAAAGAGCGATCGCGCATTGTGCCGAACTGATATTTAAAGCTGGTAACTTCCTCTTTTGGCCCTGCTAAACCAATGTAAACCAAACCTACTGGCTTACTTTCACTTCCTCCCCCTGGGCCAGCAATTCCAGTAATACTTAACCCCCAAGTTGTCCCCAGGCGTGTTTTTACACCTATGGCCATTTGTTCGGCCACAATATCACTCACAGCCCCAAATTCGGCTAAATCATCTGGCTTCACTCCCAACAACCCTGCTTT
This sequence comes from Aliinostoc maniaoense, assembly GCF_058172895.1. Taxonomy (NCBI): domain Bacteria; kingdom Bacillati; phylum Cyanobacteriota; class Cyanophyceae; order Nostocales; family Nodulariaceae; genus Aliinostoc; species Aliinostoc maniaoense. The sequence goes on from NZ_CP187952.1 coordinate 5,542,085, forward strand.
TACTGAGTTATCGTAAGAAATTACACCACCCCAAAAGTAATCAGAACTGCCGGGTATTTCTGTTAACATTTGTCCTAACCCTCCACCAGTACATGATTCTGCCACTGATAGGGTTTCTCCTGATGCCCGTAATAACTCCCCAACTACAGAAGCTAAAGTATCATCATTAACACCATAAAAATCCCAACCTGCAATTTCTTTAATTTGTTTTTCTACAGGTACAATCAAAGCCTCGGCGGCGACTGGTGAAGTAGCTTTAGCTGAAATGCGTAGGCGGACTTCTCCCTTACCCGCATAGGGTGCTACCGTAGGGTTAGGTAGATTCAAGTAGGCACTAACTTTTTCTGCTAAAGCTGATTCCCCAATTCCCCAAAACTTCAAACTGCGGCTGTAAATAATTTCCTGACCCCAGCCTTGACTTTTGAGAAAAGGCACAGATGTTTCTTCCCACATCCGGCGCATTTCACTAGGAACACCAGGAAAGGTAAAAATCGTAATTCCTGGACGGGGTTGCCAAATAATACCCGGTGCTGTACCACTGGGATTGGGTAAAATGTCTGCACCTTCGGGAATTAAAGCTTGTTTACGGTTGCTGGGGGTCATAACTCGACCCCGTTGAGCAAATTTTTGTGTAATATCTTCAATAATTTCTGGGCGTTCTACCAAGGGAACACCAAAAAAATCAGCGATGGTTTCACAAGTCAAGTCATCTGGTGTAGGGCCTAATCCACCAGTGAAAATCAGAATATTAGCTCTAGAAAGAGCAATTTCTATAACTTGCTTAATGCGTTCTGGGTTATCTCCCACTACTGTTTGATAGTAATGAGGAATGCCTAATTGGGCTAGTTGTTGAGCTAGATATTGAGCATTTCCGTTGAGGATATCTCCCAATAGTAATTCAGTCCCGACACAAATAATTTCTGCACTCATAAGGCGAAACCCAAAAAAATAAAGGTTAACGATTAACAATCAATCGTCAACCGTCAACAACCAAGAACATAAAGATGTTTAAAACCGTACTTCTCTCCGTTCGCGGAGCGTGTGGTAGACAGACACTGACGCTAGGGAAGGTTCACAAGAAAGTGGGTGGTGAACGAAATTTTATGTGGGATTTCTAGCTACGTATCCAAAAAATTACCCTCCACACTCCCCACACCTCCCACACCTCCCACACCTTTTTTCGCTCACCCGAAAGGGGGTGTTTGTTGCCCCCTGCTCCCCTGCTCCCCTGCTCCAAAGCTTTTCACTTTTGCTGGGCAAATTTGCGGACTCGCCAAATTACGTAACTTAATAGCGAAGTAGCTGCACAGATATAACCAATGCTACTAGGTACACCAGCAACACCTAACGCTAAACTTCCCACCCATAAGGTGAGAGAGTATATGAATAATACTGACCAACGATGAGATAAACCAGCCTGTAAAAGTCGATGATGTAAATGACATTTATCTGCTACCCAAGGGCGTTTACCTCGGCGTAGCCGTGCCAAAATAACTGCGGACATATCGACAATGGGGACTGCCAAAATTAAGTATGGCAAAAGAACGGCAGTGAAGGCAGGAATTTTTACTAAACCGATGACACCAACAGAGGCTAAGGTGAAGCCCATAAAATATGAGCCACCATCCCCCATAAAAATTTGAGCAGGATTGAAGTTATACCGGAGAAATCCTAAAGCTGCACCAGCTAAAGCCGCAGCAATTAAGGCTGCTGCTGGTTGGTGCATAAATAAAGACACCAATAGCATCACTACAGCCGCAATCCCAGAGACTCCAGCCGCTAAACCGTCTAATCCATCAATCCAGTTGATGGCATTTACCATGCCAACTAACCAAACTACTGTAATCGGTAAACTGAGCCAGTTAAGGTCAACTATACCAATGGTAGGAACGGTAATAAAATCTATGCTCACACCTGCTTTCCATGCACCTGCTGCAACAAGAATTTGTATCAGCAAGCGCGTGAGAGGGGATAAACTTAATAAATCATCAGCTAAACCAATCAAGAAAAAGCCAAGACCACCTAAAGTCACGCCCCATATTTGCCATTCTTTCTCAGGGGGTAGATTAGCAAACCCACCCAACCACCAAACAATCATTAAAGATAGCATTGTGCCTGTGAAGATAGAAACTCCTCCCAGGCGTACCATCGGACGGTCATGAATTTTGCGATCGCCAGGTTGATCTACACGTCCACTTCTAATACCAATATTTTTGACATCAGGTGTAGTCCAGAGAACGACTACTGCGGCGACTAGGAAAGCGATCAGATGATAAATCTGAGCAAGCATCTGTAATTTTTACGATTTTATTAACAAAAATTGGTTAAGGACGTTTCCTTCTTAATTTTTACTATATTTGGGACTCTCATCAGCATAAGATTTGGGGATTGGGGATTGGGCTAATCAATTCAAAATTCAAAATTCAAAATTCAAAATTAAAGAATTTTGGGCATGGGGCATTCCCCATGCCCCATGCCCCATGCCCCATGCCCCATTCCCCATTCCCAGCTTTATGCTAAGGCTGGTACAGGAATTTCCAAGTGGGAATATAAGGGGAAGCGATCGCACAATGCAGCTACCCGACGTTTACAATCTTGGGCTACTGCTTCTGATTCTGGGTTGAGCAGGCGATCGGCAATAATATTACCAATTTCAGTAAATTCACTTACTCCCATACCCCTTGTTGTCATGGCGGGAGAACCTAACCTTAAACCACTCGTGACAAATGGTGATTGGGGATCAAAGGGAACTGTGTTTTTGTTGGCAGTAATATTTACTTCACTAACTAACTGATCTGCTTTCTTCCCTGTCATATTCACAGATCGCAAATCCACGAGCATTAAATGGTTATCTGTACCATCAGATACTAATTTTAATCCCCGGTTTTGCAGTTGAGTTGCTAAAGCACGGGCATTATCAATTACTTGCCCTGAATAAGTTGTAAATTCTGGCTTCAAGGCTTCACCAAACGCAACGGCTTTACCTGCAATTACGTGTTCTAAAGGGCCGCCTTGCGTTCCGGGGAAAACGGATTTATCTAACTTTTTACCCAGTTCTGGATCACGGGTTAAAATTAAACCACCTCTGGGGCCGCGTAGGGTTTTATGGGTAGTGGTGGTGACGACATCACAATAAGGAATTGGATTCGGGTGCAAGCCACTGGCGACTAACCCGGCAATGTGGGCAATATCCGCTAGTAAGTAAGCACCAACTTCATCTGCAATAGCGCGGAATTTTTCAAAGTCAATGATGCGAGGATAGGCAGAATAACCACAAATTAAGAGCTTCGGACGTTCCCTTAACGCCAGCTCACGAATTTGCTCGTAGTCTAGTTGTTCTGTCTGTTGACTTACGCCGTAGTGACGCACTTGAAACCATTTACCTGAAACATTTACAGGTGAACCGTGGGTAAGATGTCCGCCATGAGACAAATCCATCCCCATAATTGTGTCCCCTGGTTGTAACAATGTCAGGAAAACTGCAAAATTTGCCTGTGCGCCAGAGTGGGGTTGTACGTTAGCATGAGCCGCACCAAATAACTGTTTGGCTCTATCAATAGCGATTTGCTCGATTTCGTCAATAAATTCGCAACCACCGTAATAACGCTTACCGGGTAAACCTTCAGCGTATTTATTCGTCAACACTGAACCCTGAGCCGCCAAAACAGCCGCAGAGGTAAAGTTTTCGCTAGCAATTAATTCTAAGTGGTCGCGTTGACGTTGGAGTTCTTGATTAATTAATTGTGCGATCGCGGGATCGGAGGTAGCAAGCAAGTCTGAATTTGTCCTAGTCACTTCAACTATACCTAATGGCAATTTGTACAAAAGTGGATTTGGTGGGTGGGCAACTTATCTATAATTAAGTCTCAACAGTCAATCTTTTCCTGGTAGTGGGCTATTATACAAACACGATTGATGGCATCTGTATTGTTGACTTTGATTATTAGCTGCCAGCCAACTTCCATAGATTAACGATCATAAACCTGTTTCTGAAAATATGAACTTTTATAATGTTCAAAATATTCTTACTTGCCACTGCCAAGACCCCACTTAAATCCTGATCTTTGATGGCAGGTGAAGTTGATGAAGTAATCATGATATTTTTAAGTATTTATCCACGGTAGTTTAATGGCTGTGGTAACATATAAGCATCAATGCTTAATACACCTAAATACTTAAACATCTGTTATGTATCACTAGCATAAACCTCAACTTGATGCTCAGTGACATATCATCCTCACCAAAATTTTGCATCTACTCTGAGACATCAAATAGAGGTCTATAAACGGAACAGTATTGGGTGAACAGTTGTCAACTAACTGATAACTGAGTTTTAGCCTAGGAATCACCTGATCGGCAGTAGAATGTCAAAGGAGGGGTTTTAGTATGTTGGTCATCTTAACAGACGAACAAATCCTAGCTCCTGAGAGAGTTTGTCAGTCTTGCTTACTTGCTGATGGTAATGGTCAACCCCGTTGGCGTAGCGGACATTTATCTTGTGGTCATGCTATTCGGCAACTAGGACAACAGCAGCCAGAACAGTACGAATGTCTCATGGGCTTTCGCATCGCGCAAATAGAATAGTAAAACTTTACTAGCAAGGCTGAGTAACTGCGTTATCCTAGGCTCAAGTAACTCTAAAATTTAGCCACAGGAGAATGCAAAATGGCTTGGCGCGGGACTACAACAATTGCCGATAGAATTTTTGCTTGTTTACCTTATCTTCTGCCCATAATTGATGGTCTCGTCTTTGGTAGTTTTTTATTAAGACAATTCCCATTTCTACAAATACTGTTGATACCTTTGCAACCAGTATTGGTAGTTTACGGTAGTTTAGGACAATTGGGTCAACTTCTCGTTTTCTTTGCTTTATTTATATTTGTGGTGAGAAACGAAAAAATTAGTCATTTTATCCGTTTCAACACGATGCAGGCAATTCTGCTAGATATTGTTATATTTTTGTGTACTATCTTAGTGAGAATTTTGACACAAATTCCTAATACTGGGTTTGCCATCGAGACAATAGCAAACACAATTTTTCTGGGCATCTTAGCAGCAGTAGTATATTCAGTTGGTCAGTCATTACTGGGACGTTATGCAGAAATTCCTGCTATTTCGGACGCAGTGTATATGCAAGTCCGCTAACAGTTAGCGGGGTATGACAGTGTTTTCTAGGCGACCGATACCTTCAATTTCAATACGGACGCGATCGCCTAATTGCAATGAACCAATCCCTTCCGGTGTACCCGTTAACACTACGTCTCCAGGTAATAAGGTCATGACCTGGCTAATATAAGACACTAAAAAATCTGGGGGAAAAACCATCTGATCAATACCCGCAGATTGCAATGGTTCAGGATGATCATTGAGAAAAGTCTGTAATCTAGCCCCAGGATTTAATTCTCGCACAATCCAAGGGCCAAGAGGGCAGAAAGAATCAAAACCTTTAGCCCGTGTCCATTGAGCATCTTTTTTTTGCAAATCCCGCGCTGTCACATCATTGGCGATAGTATAACCCCAAATTTTAGTTTGGGCTTCTTCTGGTGTGCAATCACAAGCGCGATCGCCAATTACTAATGCTAACTCCCCTTCATAGTCTACTCGCTCTGACTGAGGCGGATACTTGATTGCTGTCTCCGTGGGAATAATTGATGTTGGTGGTTTCAGAAAAATTAATGGCTCAACAGGAACTAAACTCCCCATTTCTGCCGCATGATCAGCGTAATTCTTGCCCACTGCAACAATCTTTGAGGGAGCGCAAGGCGCAAGAATTTGGTAATTGTCTGCTTCTAAAATTAAATCTGTGGGTTGCCCCTGTAACCAAGGTGGAGCATCCAGCACCTGCACGTTCAGGGATAGTTGTAACAACCCATAGTAAATCTTTCCTTCTTGATTTTGAACTCGCACATAGCGTTGGGCCATAATCTTGATCAATATCCTCTCATCTAAAGTGAAAACTAGGGAATGAGTATCAATAGCTATCCATTACAAGTTATTTGATCACTGTTGACTGTTAACTGATTTAACTCTCCCCTACACCCTTACTTCATGAAAATTTGCCAATTATCACCAGCAAACACAATTTTGGCAGATGCAGCTGATGATTAAAATAGAAAACTGGTAAGATTATAAGAGATATGTTGAAAACCCTGTGACTTTAGTGCAGGGATGAAAACTATTTTGTAGCTTTGAGAACTACGTAACGTCACAGCTAAACCAAGTTAGTTTAGTGTCCCACAAGGTTAAAGCCTTGGCTTTAATCCCTTGGAAGATAACTGTCAAGAATGATGGCTGTGTTCCTCATTCGGAACAACAGTTTGAATCACCGTGACTTTAGTACGGTGAGAGTCAAAGTTCCTTGCTGCTTCAAATGTTCCTTGATATTAGTAGCTTCAATAAAGGTACTGTATAAATTAACATCAGCAGCCAAATGTCCAAAAGGAGAATTACAACTATGTCCACAGTTTACGAAACACTATATATCCTGCGTCCCGACCTCACAGATGAACAGGTAGACTTAGCGATCGCTAAATATCAGAACTTGCTCAAAGATCAAGGTGCAGATAACATCGAAATCCAAAATCGTGGTAAGCGTCGTCTTGCTTATGAAATTAACAGGCATCGTGATGGCATCTATATTCAAGTAAACTACACTGGGACTGGAACAGTGATTGCTCCTTTAGAACGTGCAATGCGTTTGAGCGAAGATGTCATTCGCTATCTCACAATTAAGCAAGAAGTTTCCGAGGAGAAAACCGAGGAAGTTGCTGCTACTGCATAAATTCAGTGATCAGTTAACAGTTATCAGTTATCAAAGAGTGTGGTGGGAGATTTAAACAACCACCGCACCTTAACAGTAATTTGTCTTACTGAACGCCGCCTTTGTGGCAGACTTAAACCCACTGATCAGCTAAATTGTGAAGGCTGTGGTGAGTTAAAACACCACAGTTAATTCCTCAAAACCTAGGTCGCTACCCTGACGAAAAAAAATTTTACCTTCTGCCTTATTTTGTGATGGAGTTGGGAATGCTAAATTAACATTACTTGCCACAAGCAGGTAATGAGCGAAGCCTCATCCTAGGCGATCGCACTTATATTCAAGGTTGGACAATATTCTTCAATCGGAGCTTTAAGCCGCCGTGAGCCAAACTGAAATCCCCAACATCCAAGCTCTATCTACAGAAATGTCGCAGCTGCGCCAAGAGTTACAGCTACGCGATCAATTAGTGCAGCAACTATCTCAAGAACTTTTTCGGCTAGTCAAGGGCAATACTAATTTTATACCTCCCAAATTAGAGCCGGAACAGGATCTAACACAGTTAAAAGCTTTGCAAGAACAGTTACAAGCTGTTGAGGAACAAGTCACTTTCTATCAAGAGCAAATTGCATCTCGTGACGCGGAAATTTACCAACTGCGGCAGTCAGTGCAGGAATTAACAGATCGCAGTCGAATGTTGGAGCAAGTTGTACAGGAACTACCTCAAATTTACCGTCGTAAATTTGAAGAACGAATGACTCCAGTGCGAGAGAAAGTAGCGACACTACAGAGAGAAAACCGTCAACTACAAGCCGAACTTCAGAGCGTCAGTTATCGCTTGGCTCTGAAAACCCGTACTTCTAGTCATAGTGGCATTGATTTGCCCAACTTTCCCCGTCCAGTATCTACACCAACAAATGTTTCTGCTGTGCAGAATGCCTGAAACATTTAATTTAAATTTAATTATTGAATATATAAATAAAATTGCAGTTTTCCTGAAAAACTGTGTATTTTTATTTGCCTACTTTTAAAATTACCCCACCAAAATGCCCTCACTCTAGAAGAGTAGGGCTAGTAATCTTTCGCGCCGCATACCTTCAAACAAAACTTGACTTCGCAAAAGATTGAGGATTTTAGTCCAAGTTTCCCTCTCAGTTCTTAAAAGAAAGATGGGCTTGGCTGGTGTGTGAGTTTAGCTTGCTAATGATAGCTGCTCACCATTGACGCAATTCAAGACATCTTCATAGGTGTCAAAAATCTCAAATACCGAATCTAATTGTGTCAGTTCTAAAACTAAGCGCACAGGTGTGTGTACGTTGCACAAAACTAAGCGACAACTGTTTTGTTTGGCTGAAGTTAAGGCTTTGACTAATGAAACTAATCCCGTACTATCCATAAAGTCTACTGCTGCGAGGTCAATTACCCAGACTTGATGAGGTTGAGGTGCGATCGCAGCCATTTGTGCAATCAAAGCGTTACCATCTTGTAAGTCTACGCTTCCTTGGGGCTTCAACAAAACCACTTGCAATTCTTGTGTGAGTGTCATGAATTTAACCAAATAGTTGAAACAATTAACAAAAGCAGGAAGTGGATATCAATACTGAATGACGTTTTAATTGTAAAATCATTCCTACAATTACTCAGGGTAGTATCTGTAGATGACTCCAACTGACGCGATCGCTTCAGTATTTATTCCGTATAATTTGTTTTAACACTTCTCAATATAGGCACAAACGCCTAATGATTTCCGTATCAATAGTATCTTTTACAGAATTTTTATATTTTTTTCGGCTTTTTATGAATTTTTCATAATAAGTAATTGATTTATCTTATTTATTATGCAGTTATGCTAGTACATGATGAATATTTGCTTGTCAATTATAAATAACTTATAAGTCATATAGATTTAAATTGATTATAATCTTCCCCTACACTCCAAAACCAAGGTTTTTTACGGTGTGTACCAAAAACCTTGATTTTGGGGTGTAGGGGTGTAGGGGTGTAGGGGTCAGTGAAACGATGATTCTTTCGTTAGTTTGAGAGTCATGACTCACTGCTAGGTAAAAAACCTACACTTGTGAGCCACACGCCGCCCCAACGGGGCTTTGTCAATCTAAAATACTTGCTGCGCTGCGTCCGCTACGCCAAGACAAATTTAAAATCTAAAATTGTTTGACACCCCAGGTAAAAACAAGCAAAGATGTATATAAAGTAAAAAATTGTAAAGGCGACGGTGCGGGATGTCTCTTGAGTTGATTTCATTAGAAAACATCCAGGAGTTTGCCCATCATTACGGTTACTGGGCTATTTTTTTGGGAATATTATTAGAAAATCTCGGTATTCCTCTTCCCGGTGAAACTGTAACCTTAGTGGGTGGATTTTTAGCTGGTAGTAATGAATTGAATTATTGGATAGTTTTGAGTATTGCGGTAAGTGGTGCTTTTATTGGTGGGATTTGCGGCTACTGGATTGGTAGGTTAAGCGGTTGGTCTTTTTTATTGCAAGTAGGTAAGATATTTCGGATTAGTGAAGTACGATTATTAGCTATTAAAGAGCAGTTTAGTCAAAATGCACCTAAAGCTGTATTTTTTGGTCGCTTTTTTGCTCTGTTACGGATTTTTGCCGCACCACTAGCTGGTATAGCTGAAATGCCTTTTGGAACATTTTTGGTATATAACATTTTAGGTGCAACTGCTTGGGCTAGTTTGATGGTCACATTAGCCTTTTTTGCAGGTAGGATTGTTTCTCTAGAACAGTTGGTAACTTGGGTCAGTCAGTTTGCAATTTTGGCTTTACTGATACTGGTAGCGTTGATTGTGATTCCCCTATGGTTGGAATCTCGCCAAGTTAGGGAGTAGACAATACAAATAGGGGTAGAACTGATTATGCGAGGGCAAGTTCTCCCCTACTGCCAACAAAACTAGCTAGGTAGAGTTGAATTTAAAAATTATTAGGAATACAGACATCAGGCGCACACAATCCCGAAAATTTGAGAGTTTTGACCTCTAAGGTACTCAAATCTACGTGACGGATAGCATGGTTATTGGTATCACATATATATAGATGTGAACCTAACACACTCAGTCCTGAAGGTTCAAAAAAACGGGTACTTTTACCTTCGCCATCTTGTAACCCGGCAGAACCATCTCCCAAAATAGTTTGACAATTGCCTGTATGGGGACTGACTAATTTAATTTTATGGTTGTACGTATCTGCAACCCATAAAAAATTATTGGCATATTCTATTCCTAGACAGTGCTGCAATCGCACATTTTCGCCTTCTCCATCAACATCACCAAAGCCAAATAAATCTCCACTACCACAAATAGTCCTGACTTGACATGGTTCTATTAATCCCACGCCACGAATTGAACTAATTTCACTGTCAGCAATGAATAACTCTTGTCCGTTGGTAGTAATTCCGCTAGGTTGAGCAAAGACAGATTCCGTGAGTGAACCATCAAGACAACCTTCTGCACCTCTACCAGCATAGGTTGACACCATACCTGTATTTAAGTTCATCTGCCAAATTTGATGTGAACCTGCCATTGCGATGAATAGGGTATTTCCTACTTTCACTACATCCCAAGGAGAATTGAGGGGAATTTGTAAGCCATCACCCCCATGAGGATGAATATTGCGGCTTTGTTCACCAGTGCCGGCAATGGTTTCTACCACTTGGCGGTTAATATCAACTTGACGCACAGCATGATTTTCGGTGTCAGCAACGTAGAGAATTTGATTGACTGCATCAAATGTCATTCCTTGGGGTGCAGAAAACTGTGCGGCAAAGAAATCACCATCTGTTAAACCAGCCTTAGCATTACCAATTACCTGAAGAACTTCACCATCTAAAGAACTCATCACCAGCCGATGGTGTCCAGAGTCAGCAATAAATAAAGCTTCTGGAGTAGCTAAAACCTTACCAGGAAAAGCTAAGGGTGTGATTAATGGTTGTTGCTGTTTTTCTAAAGTCAGACTGAGTTGTTGGAAATTTATTGTGCCTTGATGTTGATGTTCTTGAATCAACTTTTCAATTAATTGGTCTAAAATATCACGATTGCCTTCACCAGAAACAGAGGTAATCACGTAGCCTTCTGGATCAATCACAATAAATGTAGGCCAAGCACGCACTGTATACTCTTGCCATATACGGAAATTTCTATCTACTACAACTGGGTGTTCGATGTCATAGCGCAAAATAGCTTGGCGGATATTTTCAGTTTCTTGTTCGTTGTCAAATTTGGCCGAATGAACACCAATGACTGTCAGACTATCTTGATATTTCTGTTCTAAGTACTTGAGGTCTGGTAAAACATGGAGACAATTAATACAACAGTATGTCCAAAAATCTAAAATGACAATTCTACCCCTGAGTTGTTTAAGTGATAAGGGTTGCTTGGTATTTAGCCAAGTGTAATTTTGGGGTAGTTCTGGGGATCTGACACGGGGAGTCAAGTTGCTTCGCTCCAATTCAAAATTCAAAATTCAATGGAAAAATTAGATATCAGTGAGTTATTTGAGTGGGTGGAATTAGCTAAAACTCAGACGCATCTAGGTAAGGTTTGCGATCGCATTCCGCAATTAGCTATGGTTGATCCCCGTTGGTTTGCAGTTCATATCTGCTGTGTATCAGGACAAACTTATAGTCTGGGGGATACAGCCTGTGTCTTCCCCTTGATGAGTGTAATCAAATCATTTTCATTTCTGTATCTGCTGGAGGAGATGGGAGCAGATACAGTTTTGCAATGGGTGGGAATTGCACCATCAGATAAAGCTTTTAATTCTCTAGAGCAATTAATTAGCGATCGCGGACACCCCCGCAATCCCATGATTAATAGTGGTGCTATTACTCTAGCGGATAAATTACCGGGAAAGACTCCTAACGAGCGCGCCGAGAATTTATGCCAATGGTTGAACCAGTTAGCCAATTGTCATCTACATATAGATGAGGTGATGTTAGCCTCAGTACGCGCGTCTCGTTCAACTGCTAATCAGGCGATCGCTAATTATCTAGCTGAGACTGGAAATATTACAAATCCCGATCTTACTCTTGACACATACGAACAAATATGCTGTATTTCTGGAACAGTCAAGGATTTAGGCTTACTCGGAAAACTCTTAGGGTGTCAGCATGACTATATACAATCTCAGCACCGTCAGATAGTCAATAGTGTGATGTTAACCTGTGGTTTATACGAAGCTTCGCCATTATTGGCAATTAAAATTGGACTGCCGATGAAGTCGGGGATCGGTGGTGGGTTATTAGCAATTGTACCGGGAGAAGGTGCGATCGCCTGTTATAGTCCAACTTTAGATAGTATTGGTAATCCTATTGGGGCGATCGCGTTTGTGGAATTATTAGCCCAAAAACTAGAGTTGAGTATTTTTAACTAAAAGCACAAGAGCAGAGGCAATGCAATCAGTATCAACTGAATGATAACTGAGCCATGCCCCATGCCCCATGCCCTATTCCGCCGATACAGAATGCGATCGGCGTTTGAAATAATCGCCTAAGTTGACTTTTTTAGGTTTGTTAACTGGTTGTTCAGTTGACTCAGTCGCATTAACCTCTGGTTCAGTTATTGGGGTAGCAGTAGGTGATGGTGTAGTTACTGCTGCTGGTGATTCTTCCTGAACTTCAGGCTGAGGTTTTACCTCTAATTGGGGTTCAGGAGTAATGCTTGGTGATGGTGTCGGCGTTACCTCTGCTTGGGGTTCAGGGGTAATGCTTGGTGATGGTGTTGGCGTTACCTCTACTTGGGGTTCAGGGATAATGCTTGGTGATGGCGTTGGCGTTACCTCTAGTTGGGGTTCAGGGGTAATGCTTGGTAATGGTGTTGGCGTTACCTCTGGAGGTGTAGGAATTACCCTAGGAGATGGTTGGGGAGTGGGAATTATTTCTGGTTGTGGTGTTTGTGTAACTTCAGGAGTGGGTAATTGTTCTTCTTTGGGTTGAGTTTCTGGGGTAGGTGTAGGTTCAGCAACTGGTTCTTTCGCTGCATAGCCGGGATCTACAATGCCACGTACTTCATCAGCAGTTAATTCCCCTCTGGTGATTTTGGAGAGAGTATCTTTACCTTTTGGTTGGTAGTTAACCAGTCTGACTGTAGTGTTAAAAGCATTTTTAACTGGGTTTCCCTGATTATCGAGAAATTCTAACTTAACCCAATTTATACCTCGTTTAAAACCTTTGAGGTAAACTGACTGCCAGCGATCGAGTACGAAACTTTCGTCGTTAATTGTACAGCGAATACGCCAATCGCTGATTGTGTCGTCAGCATTATCTTTGGTACTTAGATGTAGAGGTGCGTTAGTCAGATAAAAGTCTAACAAGATGGGTTCTGCCCCATAATCACCTTGAGGGCTACTGTAGGTTAACAGGGGTAGAGATGTATCAGGATTGTTGTCATCAGTTTTAGTAAACAGATGAAACGTTGTCTCGGCATAAGCACCTGCATTTTTAAAACTCTCATGCCAAGGACGAGAGGCAAAGACACGCAGAGTATGAGTTCCTGGCGATAAATCTGACAATACTAGCGGTTTTTCTAAGTCGTAAATAGGAATATATGGCTGATTATCAACGATTAAATGCAGATAAGGGCCAAGTTCCCATTGTGGATGTTGAAAAATTGGTAAGTCTTTAACCTGAAGTTGGACTCTAACTGTCTGATCTGTGAGAATTTGATCAGGTTGAGGCTGAATGATTTGGACTTGTGGCCGATAAGTGTCTAGAGTTAGCCCCAGTTGTTGAATAACTGCTGGTGGGGATACTTCGGAAAATTGCTGAGATATTTGTTGTTGCGGTTGGTCTTTGTACTTTACAGAGACTTGCTCTCCCAAGCTTTTGTCACCACAACTAGTCAAACTCAAAACAAAGACTACTGCAATTAGCCATCTCAAAATAGGTGAAAAAAGGGCATTGGGCATTGGGCATTGGGCATTGGGCATTGGGATCAAAATCTTCCCTGCCCCTCTGCTCCCCTGCCCCCTGCCCCCTGCCCCCCTTTGACTGCGCTCAGGACAAGCCTGCCTCCTGCCCCCTACCTCTCCGAAGTTTCGATCCGAGGAAGCCTCGGCTCGAACTTCTCTCTGCCTGTGGTTCATGGCTGATACCCAGTGATGATTTTTGACAACTGCTAGATTATTTTGACTGATCTGAACTACGGCAAACTATTGTCTCAAAGGTTAAATCTAGTTCACATAGCATGAATTTTTGAAATTGCCATAATAAACGTTATATTATTTACATCTTGTATTAATTAAGTATTTAAATCACAAATCAAATCCATAAGAAAAGAAATATACCCAAGCCTAGACTGCCTGGTAAGTTGGTGTTCCAGTGTATCAAAGGATAAATTTTACGAATTGTTATTGTTTGTAAATTAAATAGATAAAGTATTGACTTTTTTGCAGATAGTTGGCAGTGGAAAGGTTATTGAGACAATTATTTTAGCGATTTTGAATTATTGTTAAAATCTCTCTAACAATGTACAAGTGAAGACTTTATAATTCAACAGAAACAAATTTCCACATAGCGTCTTCGTCGCCCCTCCAGAAAAATTCTGTGGGAAGCGATAGTGGTTCTCTTTGTGGTTTCATGATTCCTCATTCCTTATCTAGAGAGGAGGTCGAATGACGATTAGTCCTCCGGAGCGAGAGGAAAAAAAAGCCAGAGTGATAGTTGATAACGATCCAGTCCCAACCTCATTTGAAAGATGGGCTAAACCTGGACACTTCGACAAATCTCTAGCTAGAGGCCCCAAAACCACCACATGGATTTGGAACCTTCATGCCCTCGCCCACGATTTTGATACACATACAAGCGATTTAGAAGACATTTCCCGCAAGATATTTGCGGCTCACTTCGGACACCTGGCCGTTGTGACCATCTGGTTGAGCGGGATGATATTCCACGGCGCGAAGTTTTCTAACTACGAAGCCTGGTTGAGCGACCCACTGAACATTAAGCCCAGCGCACAAGTCGTTTGGCCAATTGTGGGACAAGACATTTTGAATGGTGATGTTGGTGGTGGATTCCACGGTATTCAAATCACCTCTGGCTTGTTCCAAGTATGGCGGGGCTGGGGGATCACCAACTCCTTCCAGCTGTACTGCACCGCTATCGGTGGCTTAGTGCTAGCAGGTTTATTCTTGTTTGCTGGTTGGTTTCACTACCACAAACGCGCTCCCAAATTGGAATGGTTCCAAAATGCGGAGTCGATGTTAAACCACCACTTGCAAGTGCTGCTAGGCTGCGGCTCTTTGGGATGGGCTGGTCACTTAATTCACGTCTCCGCACCAATCAACAAGATGTTGGATGCAGGTGTACCCATCAAAGATGTACCCTTGCCCCACGAGTTCATCCTGAACAAAGACCTGTTGATTGAGCAGTTCCCCGGCTTTGCCAGTGGTTTAACACCTTTCTTCACCTTGAATTGGGGTCAGTACGCTGACATCTTGACCTTCAAGGGTGGTTTAAACCCTGTGACCGGTGGTTTGTGGATGACTGATATCTCCCATCACCACTTAGCGATCGCGGTATTGTTCATCATCGCTGGACATATGTACCGCACCAACTGGGGTATTGGTCACAGCATCAAAGAGATCCTCGAAAACCACAAAGGCCCCTTCACCGGGGAAGGTCACAAGGGTCTTTATGAGAACATGACCACCTCTTGGCACGCTCAATTAGGCACTAACCTAGCATTCTTGGGTTCGTTGACCATCATCATCGCGCATCATATGTACGCGATGCCCCCCTATCCCTACTTGGCAACTGACTACGCAACTCAGTTGTGCTTGTTCACCCACCATATGTGGATCGGCGGATTCTTGATTGTGGGCGGTGCTGCTCACGCTGCCATCTTCATGGTGCGGGATTACGATCCTGTTGTTAACCAAAACAACGTCCTGGATCGGGTGATTCGTCACCGGGATGCCATTATTTCTCACCTGAACTGGGTTTGTATTTTCCTCGGCTTCCACAGCTTTGGTCTATACATCCATAACGACACAATGCGCGCATTGGGTCGTCCCCAAGATATGTTCTCCGACACCGCAATTCAGCTACAACCAGTATTTGCTCAATGGGTGCAAAACCTGCACACCTTAGCTCCTGGTGGCACAGCTCCTAACGCTTTAGAGCCAGTTAGCTATGCGTTTGGCGGCGGTATCTTGGCTATCGGTGGTAAAGTCGCTATGATGCCCATCGCTTTGGGTACTGCCGACTTCATGGTTCACCATATCCATGCTTTCACCATCCACGTAACTGTTCTGATTCTGCTCAAGGGCGTACTATTCGCTCGTAGCTCTCGCTTGATCCCCGATAAGGCTAACTTAGGCTTCCGCTTCCCTTGCGACGGCCCTGGCCGTGGCGGTACTTGCCAAGTTTCCGGTTGGGATCATGTGTTCCTAGGACTGTTCTGGATGTACAATTCCTTGTCAATTGTGATTTTCCACTTCAGCTGGAAAATGCAATCTGATGTTTGGGGAACAGTAGACGCAGCTGGTAATGTGTCTCATATCACTGGTGGTAACTTTGCCCAAAGTGCCATCACCATCAACGGCTGGTTGCGTGACTTCTTGTGGGCGCAAGCTTCACAAGTAATCAACTCCTACGGTAGTGCTTTGTCTGCTTACGGACTCATGTTCCTGGGCGCACACTTCGTTTGGGCATTCAGCTTAATGTTCCTGTTCAGTGGTCGTGGCTACTGGCAAGAATTAATTGAGTCCATCGTTTGGGCGCATAATAAACTGAAGGTAGCTCCAGCAATCCAACCTCGCGCTCTGAGCATCACTCAAGGTCGTGCAGTTGGTGTAGCTCACTACCTCCTGGGAGGAATTGCTACCACCTGGGCATTCTTCCACGCACACATTCTTTCAGTAGGATAGCAATCAGTTTAAGGAGTACTGAGTTGTGAGTAGTGAGTGAAAAACTTAAGACTCAAAACTCAGAACTCCCAAAGCTGAAACCTGATGGCTAAAGGTCAGAGGAAATATCAAACCTATGGCAACAAAATTTCCAAAATTTAGCCAGGATCTCGCACAGGACCCAACTACGCGGCGCATATGGTATGCGATCGCAATGGGCAACGATTTTGAAAGCCATGACGGCATGACCGAAGAAAATCTTTACCAAAAGATTTTCGCTACCCACTTCGGACACCTGGCAATCATTTTCCTTTGGGCTTCCAGCCTCCTGTTCCATGTAGCCTGGCAAGGTAACTTTGAACAGTGGATTAAAGATCCTCTACACGTCCGCCCCATCGCCCATGCGATTTGGGATCCCCACTTCGGTAAACCAGCAATTGAAGCTTTTACCCAAGCTGGTGCTAGTAATCCTGTAAACATTGCTTACTCTGGTGTTTACCACTGGTGGTACACCATCGGTATGCGGACAAACACCGAACTGTACATCGGTTCAGTCGGACTGTTATTATTCGCTGCCCTGTGTTTATTTGCTGGTTGGTTGCACTTGCAGCCCAAGTTCCGTCCCAGCCTCGCCTGGTTCAAGAGTGCTGAATCTCGCCTCAATCACCACCTTGCTGGTTTGTTTGGCGTTAGCTCTCTGGCTTGGGCAGGTCACTTGATTCACGTTGCTATCCCCGAAGCTCGTGGACAGCACGTAGGTTGGGATAACTTCTTAACCACTGCCCCCCACCCAGCAGGTTTAACACCTTTCTTTACAGGTAACTGGAGCGTTTACGCCCAAAACCCTGATACAGCAGGTCACGTCTTTGGGACATCCACTGGTGCTGGTACAGCGATTCTGACCTTCTTAGGTGGTTTCCATCCTCAGACAGAATCTCTGTGGTTGACCGACATCGCTCATCACCATTTGGCGATCGCTGTACTGTTTATCGTTGCTGGTCATATGTATCGCACCAACTTCGGTATCGGTCACAGCATCAAAGAAATGATGAATGCCAAAACTTTCTTTGGCAAACCCGTTGAAGGCCCCTTCAATATGCCCCACCAAGGCATTTATGACACCTACAACAACTCTCTGCACTTCCAATTAGGTTGGCACTTGGCTTGTTTGGGCGTTGTAACCTCCTGGGTGGCACAGCATATGTACTCTCTGCCTTCCTACGCGTTCATCGCTAAGGACTACACCACACAGGCAGCGTTGTACACCCACCACCAATACATCGCTATCTTCTTGATGGTTGGTGCGTTTGCTCACGGTGCGATTTTCTTAGTTCGTGACTATGATCCCGAACAAAACAAAGGCAACGTACTAGAGCGGATGTTACAGCACAAAGAAGCATTGATTTCTCACTTAAGCTGGGTATCTCTCTTCTTAGGCTTCCACACCCTCGGTTTATACGTTCACAACGACGTAGTAGTTGCTTTTGGTACTCCTGAAAAGCAAATCTTGATTGAACCTGTATTTGCTCAGTTCATTCAAGCTGCTCACGGTAAAGTTCTCTACGGCTTAGACACCTTGTTGTCTAACCCCGATAGCGTTGCTTACACCGCTTACCCCAACTATGCCAACGTTTGGCTACCTGGTTGGTTAGATGCCATTAACTCTGGTACTAACTCCCTGTTCTTAACAATTGGCCCTGGCGACTTCTTGGTACACCATGCGATCGCATTGGGTCTGCACACCACCACCCTCATCCTAGTCAAAGGTGCTTTGGATGCTCGTGGTTCTAAGCTGATGCCCGATAAAAAGGACTTCGGCTATGCCTTCCCTTGCGACGGCCCTGGTCGTGGCGGTACTTGCGACATCTCCGCTTGGGACTCCTTCTACCTAGCTCTGTTCTGGGCGTTAAACACAGTAGGTTGGTTAACCTTCTACTGGCACTGGAAACACCTGGGTATTTGGCAAGGTAACGTTGCTCAGTTCAACGAAAACTCTACATACTTAATGGGCTGGTTCCGTGATTACCTCTGGGCTAACTCCGCTCAGTTGATCAACGGTTACAACCCCTACGGCGTGAACAACCTGTCTGTCTGGGCTTGGATGTTCCTCTTCGGACACCTCATCTGGGCTACTGGTTTCATGTTCCTCATCTCCTGGAGAGGTTACTGGCAAGAGTTGATCGAAACCCTAGTTTGGGCGCACGAACGTACTCCTATCGCTAACCTCGTTCGCTGGAAAGACAAACCCGTTGCTCTCTCCATCGTTCAAGCTCGTGTAGTTGGTTTAGCTCACTTCACCGTCGGCTATGTTGTCACCTATGCAGCTTTCCTAATTGCTTCTACTGCTGGTAAGTTCGGTTGATCTGGCTGCTAGTTTTGTAGGTAAGTAATAAAAAATCCCCTGCCGTAAGGTGGGGGATTTTTTTTTAGTGGTGAAGTTATACCAATTTTGGATTTTGGATTTTGGATTTTGGATTTTGGATTGGTATTACCCTATTCCAGAATCTCGAAACAATACTACTTATCCCAATTAGGTATGATTTGTTGCCTTCTGGCAAATATAAGCTACGGTGTACACACAAGTCAAAGTGTTTCTTGAATTGATTCCTCTCAACTATTTAAATCGTTGAGTAATCGCCGAATTAAAGCTGCATCTTCTGTTTCGGGAGTTTTATTCAAGTAAGTTTGTAAATCTGCTGTGGCTGCTGAATAGTTACCTAACTGGTAGTTTAACAAACCGCGATCGCGCACTTCTGAAGGAGTATCAGGAAATAACAGTAAAATCCTCTCGACTACAGCCAAGCTTTTTTCTAGCTGTTGTTGTCTCAAATAAATATATTTTAAATTAGCTAAAATCCGGGCTAAAAATTGCCGGTTGCTGACTGTAGCTAAAAATTCTGGGCGTAAAGGGACGTTTTGCTGAAACATTTGGTTTAGCCTGTCTTGACAGTCTTGGCTAAACATCACTTCGCCACGATTAAAAGCATCGACAAAAATTTCCATGTCTGGAATTGCTGGACGAATTAAAAAATGTCCTGGCATTCCTACACCTAACATGGGAAAATCTATGCGGCGAGCAATTTCTAAATACACCAACGCCATTGTAATGGGAATACCTGTCCGTCGGTCAATTACATCATTTAAAAAGCTATTGCAGGGGTCATAATAATTACTCTGATTCCCCACAAATCCTAAATCATCATAGAGATATTGATTGATAGTTTGAATGACTCGCAATGGATAACGTGAAGAGGGTAAACGTTCTTGTACTTCTGCTGCCATCGTATCGAAAACGTTTAAGTATTCTTCTATATCAATGTAGGGATATTCTTCTTTGGCAATGTATAAAGCTGCTTTAGCTAGGTCAATATGCTCATCGGAATGTTGAATTTCCCGGTAAAAATATTGTCGTGGTAGAGAGAATGTCATAAGGGACACCTGATAGGTAATTCGTAATGGACTTCGTCCCGCTTCGCTAACGTAATTCGTAATTCGTAATTGGTAGTTCGTAATTACAAATGTGAGTTATGTTGATGTGGTTTGTTGGCTCTGCTTTTGATGGGTTTGGGGGATGATTACTTTTAAGAAAGGCTGGGATTATTACTCATGGGGTTTTGTGGCTGAGGTTGCAGTTTTTTGATCCCATGATGTTGTATCTGGTTCTAATGCTGGGTGGTGATTTGTTTTAAACAAGTTGGTAGTCATTGTCTTAATTACAATATACAGGATTGGTACGACAAATAAACTTAAGAAAGTGGCAATTAACATTCCACCAAACACTGCTGTTCCCAAGGATTGACGACTGCCTGCACCTGCACCTGTGGCAATAGTTAAGGGAAAAATACCAATGAGTGTGGAAAATGCGGTCATTAAAATTGGGCGTAAACGTTCTTGTGCTGCTTCAATTGCAGCTTTGGGAATGGGAAGTCCTTGTTCGTGGAGTTGGTTGGCAAATTCGACAATCAAAATTGCATTTTTACTTGCCAAACCAATCAACATGACTAAACCAATTTGACAGTAAACATCATTAGCAAAACCCCGCATTGATTGGGCTAGTAATGCGCCAAAAATTGCTAAAGGTACAGATAACAAAATGATGATAGGGTCAATGTAGTTTTCGTATTGGGCGGCTAATACCAAAAATACAAATACTAGTCCTAAACCAAAAATTAAAGGTGCTAAACCACCGGATTCTTTTTCTTCTAAGGAAGTGCCAGACCATTCATAACCATAGCCAGCAGGTAATACTTGTTGGGCTAATTGTTCCATTTTATTAATTGCATCACCGGAACTAAAACCAGGTGCAGCACTGCCGTTAATTTCTATGGAACGAAATAAATTGTAGTGGTTAATGGTTTGCGCTCCGACTACAGGAGTAATTGTGACTAAATTACCCAGAGAAATCATTTGATTGGTTTGCGATCGCACATACAATTGTTCGATATCTTTGGGGTTAGCACGAAATTGTTTATCTGCTTGCACATACACGCGATAATTGCGCTGTTGCAGATTAAAATCATTGACATACTGAGAACCCAAAGCCGTTTGTAAGGTGCTGAAAATATCATCCACAGACACTTGCAATGCGTTGGCTTTGTTGCGGTCTACTTCTACTAATAATTGTGGTGTATTGGCTGCAAAGGTACTAAATACGGCTTGTAATCCTGATGTTTGGTTGGCGCGTCCTAACAATTGTCCCATTGTCTGGACTAAATTTTCTAAACCGCTATTGCCTCGGCGGTCTTGCATTTGAAAGGTAAAACCGCCAAAGTTACCTAAACCTTGAATCCCTGGAGGGTTGACAGCAAGCACTCTAGCTTCAGGAATCGCAAATAACTTACCTTGTAGCTTCCCAATAATAGCTTGTACTGATTGGTCTGGTCTTTGACGTTCAGCCCAAGGTTTTAAGGTGGTGAAAATAATACCTGTGTTGGCTGTACTGCCGCTAAAACCAAAGCCGCCTACTGCAAACGTTCCTACAACTTCTGGTAAAGGGAGAATTTCTTTTTCTACCTTAGCCATGACATCACTTGTGTATTGCAAAGATACCCCTTGCGGCCCTTGAAAAATGGTGATGAAATAACCTTGGTCTTCATCCGGTAAAAAGGCTGTGGGAACTGAGGTGTATAACCAAGCTGTTAAACCCAAGGCAACGACGAATAGACCGATGATAATACTTTTGATGCGGACAAGGAAAGAGAGCGATCGCCTATATTTTTGCCTGACTTTATCCAGTAATTCATTAAACTGCTCAAACCGCCTACCCAACCAACCTGTTGGCTTTTGTCCTTGGCGCAGTAATAAAGCACACAAAGATGGTGTCAGGGTCAACGCCAAAAATGTAGACAGGACAATCGAGAAGGCAATAGTTAAAGCAAATTGTCGATACAGTGCGCCAGTAGTACCAGGAAAAAATGCTACAGGAATAAACACCGCCATCAATACCAAAGAAGTGGCGATAACTGCACCAAACAATTCCGCCATTGACTCACTCGCAGCCCGACGGGGTGAAATACCTTTATCTTGAATAAAACGGCTAATCTGCTCAACTACTACAATCGCATCATCTACTACCAACCCCGATGCTAAAGTCAAACCAAACAGGGTCAAACTATTAATAGAAAAGTTAAAAACTTTGACAAAAGCGAATGTCCCCACCAAAGCCAAAGGAATAGTCAAAGCTGGAATTAAGGTAGTCCGCCAGTCCTGTAAAAAGACAAAAATCACCAGCACCACTAACGCCACCGCCATTAATAGCGTCTTGACTACTTCTGACAATGATTCCTCAACAAACATTGTCGTGTCAAAAGCTACCTGATATTTCATCCCTGGGGGAAAACTCGGAGCTAATCGCGCCATTTCCTCTTTCACGCCCCTAGCTACATCTAAGGCGTTACTACCAGGAAGTTGATAAATCCCTAAACCAACTGCCTCTTTACCCCGAAATCGTAAAAATGTATTGTAGTTTTCTGCCCCTAATTCCGCTCTACCGACATCTTTGAGTTTAACTAAAGTACCATCACTCTCTGTTTTCAGGACAAGTTCTTCAAACTCTTTTGTATCTGTCAGTCGGCTCGCAGCCCGCACATCAAGTTGATATTGTTGTCCTTTCGGTGCAGGTTCTTGCCCAATTCTACCCGCACCGACTTGCAAGTTTTGTTCTGTTAACGCCCTGGTGACATCTGCTGTAGTTAAGCCCCGACTAGCTAGGCGATTAGGATCTAGCCACAGACGCATTGCATAGCGACGTTCCCCAAAAATCCGTACATCACCCACACCTTTGACTCGTTTTAAAGCATCTGCCAAGTAAAGGTCAGCATAATTACTGAGAAATATGTCGTCATATTCCTGATTCTCGGTATACAAGCCAATCCCCAGCAAAATGTTAGTAGATTGCTTAGTTACCCGCACTCCTGTACGCTGTACCACGTCAGGTAATTGAGCTTCCGCCACAGAAACGCGATTCTGCACATCAACGGCAGCAATATCTTTGTCCCGTGAAGCATCGAAAGTCACAGTGATGCTACTAGAGCCATCGTTGCTGCTGCTGGAAGTAATATATTTAACACCCTCAACACCATTAATTTGGCGTTCTAAGATGTTTGTTACACCGCTTTCCACAACCTCCGCACTCGCGCCCGTATAGTTAGCAGCAACGTTGATTTGTGTCGGACTAATATCTGGAAACCGGGCAATCGGTAGAGTGGGAATACTGATTCCTCCCACCAGCAAAATAATTAAGGCGCAGACTGTAGAAAAGACTGGCCGTTTAATGAAGAAGTCAACAAACATAGATGGGGAATGGGGTTAATCAATTCAAAATTCAAAATACCCTTACGGGAAGCAAGCTACAAAATTCAAAAATTTTGGGAATGGGGCATTGGGCATTGGGCATTGGGCATTGGGCATTGGGCATTGGGGAAAATAAGTCTACCTTGTCTACCTTGTCTACCTTGTCTACCTTGTCTCCCCTTGCTCCCTGCCCCTTGCTCCCTGCCCCCTGCCTCCCTCCTGCCTCTACTCTGGAATAATCGGCGCGCCGTTGCTGAGGTTGAGAATGCCGGAAACTACTAGTTTTTCGCCGGGTTTTAGTCCTTCGAGAACTTGGTAGTTATTGCCTTCAATTGCTCCGAGTTTGACGGATTTCTGTACAGCTACTAATGATGGTGATCCGGGTTGGGGTTTTTCGGGTGGTTGGGCGACAAACACAAAGGTTTCTCCACCTAATCGAGATACGGCTGTGACGGGAATTAATACCCCTGGGCGTTCATCCCAAATCACTTTGGCTTGGACTAACTGGCGATTGAGTAGTTGTCCTGCACCGTTGCTGAAGGTGGCTTTTGCCAATACTGTTTGAGAATTAGAATTGGCGTTGGGTTCGATGAAACTAATTCTCCCTGTGGCGGTGGCTTCGCCTTGGGTATCTAATATCTGTACAGGTAATCCCGTCCGCAATTGTCCGGCTTGGTTGAGGGGAATGGAGATATTCAGTTCTAAAGCATTGTTTCTAGTCAGTGTGGTGAGTTGATCACCTTTGCTGACAAAGCTCCCTACTCTGACGGGAATATCACCGACAATCCCTGTAAACGGTGCAACTACGTTGGTGTAACGGACTTGAACTTCTGCTGCTTTGACTTGGGCGGCGGCTTGGGTAACTTGCGATCGCGCTTGGGCTATTTCTTCGGGACGTGCGCCGTTTTCTAGTTGTCTGAGGTTTTGTTTTTGCTGTTCTAGAGCCGCAGTTAGTTCGGTAATATCAGAACGGCGGCTTTTTTGCAGTTGTTCTAGTCTGCGCTGGCTTTCTCTTAATCTAGCTTCGGCACTTCGTTGTTCTTTGAGATATCCGTCTAACACATCTTGGGAAATTGCTCCCTCTTTTCGCAGTTGTTCGTATCGTTTCGCTCTGGACTGGGCTAAATCTAAATCAGATTTTGCTGACTCTATCTGCGCCTGGGCTTGAGCAATTTCCTCTGGACGCGCTCCCGCTTGAGCATCTGTTAATCTAGCTTGGGCTTGGGCTACCTGCGCTCTGGCTTGGGCAATTTGCTCTGAGCGCGTCCCCGCTTTGAGTTCCGCTAGGCGAGCGCGGGCTTGTTCTAGGGAAGCTTTGGCTTGTAATAATTGGGCTTGAGCATCATCACTTTGCAGACGGATGACTACTTGTCCCTCTTGAACGCGATCGCCTTCTTTAACTACAATCTGACTGACTCGCCCTTCAATCTCTGGACTCAGTACCACTGAGCGCGGAGCTTCTAAACTCCCTACAAATACTGAACTTTCTTCTAAAGTTCCCGTTTCCACCGTCGTCAATTTCACGGGAACGCCCATCGATTTACCAGCCATCATCCCAGGTGGGCTATTTTTTGTCAGGCTACTTTGCCACCACCTCCAGCCAAAACCACCACCCAGGATTAACAACAAAATGCCGACAATCAAAGGCCAACGCCGCTTTTTTTCAGGGGGAGTAGGAAGATAATTATTTTCTTGCAAGAGATTCTCAGCTTTTGGGGTGGTTGTAGAATCTTCTATCTCTACTGGTACTGAGGAATGGGAATAATCTTCATGAGACATATGGAACTACTCTTATTTTAAAAATTATCTGCGTGTAATTACTGTGATAATCTTTTTTCTCTGCATCTTTAGCAACTTTTTTTGATGCGCTTTGGGCAACTGTATTTTACAAATGTATTGCATAAACCTAAATTTTGTGTGTTACCCTGCCTTTTTATACCTAAAAAGATTTATACATATTTTTGATGAAAGACAAACCTATCAACAACCGTCCTAGAAGTATCTCCAAAACATGAGATTTCCTAGCACAACATTTGACTAAAACTATTTTATGCAAGCACTTGCTTACAAATGCAAGTAATTGCTTGCATTATATACACAATATTGGGAAAATTTCTACAAATGAGCCACTTTGTCAGTTATCAGTTATCAGTTAAATTCAAAAATGAACAATGGCTGGTAAAAGTTAGTGGTGGGTGTAAATCCTCCACTATACGCCTGATAACTGTTAACTGTTCACTGTTCACTGATTTAAGCCGTCATGGAAAACTTTGTCTTTTACAACCCAGTCAAAATCTTGTTTGGTAAAGGTCAAATTGCCAATATTGGTGCTGAAATTCCGGGGGATGCCAAAATTCTCATAACTTACGGTAGAGGTAGCATCAAAACCAATGGTGTATATGAGCAAGTTAAATCTGCGTTGGCTGGACGAAATACTTTTGAGTTCGGTGGTATTGAACCTAATCCCCGCCTAGAAACACTAATGCAAGCTGTAAAATTAGTGCGCCAAGAAGGGATTGATTTTGTTTTGGCTGTGGGTGGCGGTTCAGTCTTGGATGGAACTAAGTTTATTGCGGCGGCGGTTCACTTTGAGGGCGATCCTTGGGATATTCTCGCCCAGCAAGCACCTGTGAGAAAGGCTGTACCCCTTGGTAGTGTATTAACTCTCCCAGCTACTGGCTCAGAGATGAATACAGGTGCTGTCATTACTAAGGAAGAAACACAAGAAAAGCTCTACTTTATGAGTGATTTAGTATTTCCTCGGTTCTCGGTGCTTGATCCTGAGACAACTTTTTCCTTACCTCCGAGACAAATTGGTAATGGCATTGTTGATGCTTATACCCATGTGATGGAACAGTATTTAACTTATCCCACCAACGCACCATTACAAGATCGGATGGCAGAGTCAATCTTGAAAACCTTGATTGAAGAGGGGCCAAAAACCTTAGCCAATCCCCATGATTATGATGCACGGGCTAATGTGATGTGGTGTGCAACAATGGCTCTCAATGGGTTAATTGCGGCGGGAGTTCCCCAAGATTGGGCAACTCACATGATTGGCCATGAGTTAACGGCAGAACATGGTTTAGATCATGCTCAGACCTTGGCGATTATTTTACCAAGTAACCTCTATATCCGACGCGATCGCAAATGGCAAAAGCTTCTACAATATGCACAGCGAGTCTGGAACATAGTTGATGGTAGCGAAGAACAACGAGTAGAGCAAGCGATCGCTCAAACTCGCAACTTCTTTGAGTCAGTTGGTGTCCCCACTCATCTATCTAATTACGGTATAGGACGAGAAACCATTCCTGTGATTATCGAACGTCTACAGCGTCATGGTTTAACAATTTTAGGCGAACAGCAAGATGTAGACTCTCAAGTAGTCGAGAAAATTTTAAGTCTTTCAATTTAGACATCTTGCATAAAAATCAATCTTCCCATGCTTAATAACGGCAGTTGCTACAACTTTGGAAACCAAAGCAACGCACTGCCTCCCCCATGCCCAATGCCCAAAATTCTTTAATTTTGAATTTTGAATTTTTCTGCCCCATGCCCATTTTTAATGAAAAAGCTTGACTATCCTAAATATATCGTGCTAATCTTAATCAGACCAGTCGGTCTTAAATATTGACGATGTCTAAAGGCGAAGAAACAAAAGCTCGGATTATCCAACAAGCAGCCGAACTGTTTAACCAACAGGGATATGCTGGTGCGTCTATTTCTGACATCATGCGGGTGACAGGGTTAAAAAAAGGAGGAATTTACAATCACTTTCAAAGTAAAGATGACTTAGCACTACAGGCTTTTGATTATGCGATCGCTTGTGTGAGTAAAAACTACAGATTAGCATTACGTCATGAACGTCATGCGATCGGCCGTTTAAAAACGATAATCAATGTATTTAGCAGTTCTGTAGAGCATCCACCCATTCCCGGAGGGTGTCCCCTACTAAATACGGCTGTAGAAAGTGATGATACTCACCCGCTTTTAAAAGCGCGTACACAACAAGCTATGACTGCTTGGCTAAATCTGATTCGTCGGATTATTGAAACCGGAATTGATAAAGGTGAAGTGAAACCGGGAGTAAATGCAGATGAAATTGCTAGCGTCATCACTGCAACTTTAGAAGGTGCAATTATGATGACCAAATTATATGAAGATAAGATTTATATGCAAAGAGCAGTAAGTCATCTCTATGAATACATAGAAACTCATCTATGATAATGAGTAATAAGTAATGAGTAATGAGTAATGAGTATGTGTAGGGTGTGTTAGGCGTAAGCCGTAACGCACCACAGGCCTTGGTGCTAGGTGCTGTACTCTCGCTGCTAACACAACAGCAATATTGCAGGAGGAAAATCCACACTGCAATTTGCCTCCCCTACGTATCTGTTCAATAATCAAATATGATTCCTATATGATACAGAGGCAAATTATTAACTTTATCAGTGGACATCTCGATTTAAAACCCGATGAATTTGATCAACACTACCGCTTGTTAATTGATCAAGCCATCGCCCAAAATCAGGGCTTTGTAGTAGGAGATGCTAGAGGTGCTGACTTAATTGCACAGCAGTATCTTTGGGGAAAAACTGAGGCAGTTACCGTCTATCATATGTTCACAAAACCTCGGCATAATCTTGGTTTTTCTACTCGTGGCGGATTTAAAAGTGACGCAGCACGAGATGAGCAAATGACGCGTGATTCTCATCAAGATATTGCTTGGGTACGTCCAGGTAGAGAGCGTTCTGGTACACAAGCTAACATTGATAGGCGAATGAAAATCTTCACTGATAAATAAAAAATTAAATTTTTTTTATAGAATTACAGACCGATTGGTTTTAAATTAAAATAGGATTAGTTATGTTAGTTCCTGAACAATCATCGAGAGCATTAGAAATAGTAATGACAATTCCCATCAAAACCTATGATATAGACTTTATGGGTATTGTCAGCAACATAGTTTATATCAGATGGTTAGAAGATTTACGCCTCCAGTTTTTAGAAAAACACTGGCAACTTGAGCAACAATTACAGCAGGGATATGCACCAATTCTTGCAGGTACAGAAATTGAATATAAACGCCCAATTAAACTACACTCTCAAGTGATTGGTCGTTTATGGTTGAGTGATTTAAGCAGATTAAAATGGACTGTGAAAGCTGAAATTTTAGCGAATGATCAGTTGGCGGCATTAGCTATACAAAAAGGTGCTTTTGTCAATTTAGAGAATGGTCGTCCGATTCCGATTCCAGAAGGATTGAAACAGAAATATTCAGAGTTTCATTAAATGAGTAATGAGTAATGAGTAATAAGTAATGAGTAATAAGTAATGAGTAATGAGTAATAAGTAATGAGTAATAAGTAATGAGTAATGAGTAATGAGTTATGAGTTATGACTAAATCTCATTACTTATTACTTAAAGACAGTTGGAGTCTGAGATATAAATTAATTCAGACGTTTTTTTCAATTAAATTTAGGGGTTTTCAATGCTGAAATTTTACTATGCACCGCTTTCACCTAATGCTCGGCGTGTGTGGATAACTCTATTAGAAAAAGGAATCGAATTTGAGTCAAATTTGTTAAATTTAAATGGTGATAAATTAAAACCAGATTTTTTAGAAATCAACCCATTTCATCATATTCCGGTGATTATAGATGATGGGTTTAAAGTTATAGAATCATTGGCAATTTTAGACTATCTAGAAAGCAAATATCCTACACCTGCATTGCTGCCTACTGAGTCTCAAGCATTAGCCCAAGTCAGAATGGTGCAAATGGTGACAGCGAATGAACTATTACCCAAAATAGTTACACTAATTTATGAAAATCCTGAATCGCCCCAATTTTTACAAGCAGTAGAACATATTAATGTAGTGCTGAAACTTTTTACAGAAATTATAGGCGATCGCACTTTTTTTTGTGGCGAGCAGTTAACCCTAGCAGACATTGTTGCCGGAACACTTTTACCCTTTTTACCTAACTTGGGTGTGAGTCTAGATGATTATACCCAAATATCGAATTGGTGCAAACAAATCAACCAGCGTCCAGCCTGGGAGAAAACCCAACTCAGTGACGCAGACTTTGAGGAGTTCAAGCGGCGGGTGAGATTTTTAGTGAAACTACGTCAACGTCAGATAAAGCAAGATAATCAAGGAAAATAAAGAATTGGCATTGGCAATTGGGCATCGGGCATTGGGCATTGGGCATTGGGCATTGGGCATTGGGGTAAATATTTCTCCCTTGTCTCCCTTGTCTCCCTTCCCTTGTCTTCCCCTACACCCCACACTCCCCACACTCCCCACCCCCCACCCCAGGTTACTATCTTTGACTGCATGGTATCAGTACTCCCATTCTGCTCACCCTATCAGGTGAAGGCACATTACATAAATCAAAGC
The DNA here is from genome assembly GCF_058172895.1 of Aliinostoc maniaoense. Lineage (NCBI taxonomy): Bacteria > Bacillati > Cyanobacteriota > Cyanophyceae > Nostocales > Nodulariaceae > Aliinostoc > Aliinostoc maniaoense. The sequence continues at coordinate 5,571,908 of NZ_CP187952.1, forward strand.
TAGGATGATTAGCACATCGGCAAAACATCTCAATGTAACTAAATCAGTGTTAAATAAATATTTATTTCTACAATATTCTTAATGATTGAAATTACCGAGTAGACCACCAATACTTTCCATAGGTCAATATTTATGATTGCGTACATAGAAGTTCCCATTATTGGCAAGCTGAAGCATCCAACTAGATGGCTAGTGGGATTATTAGCGGCTGGGGCTTTGATTGTTGGTACAACTAGCTACAGCCTTGTCAATCGAGGAACTAATAAAGATAATGTCACGCAGCTGACTGTACCTGTAGAGGCGAAAAATGTGACTCTGCGGATTACTGCCAGTGGTAAGGTTGTGCCAGTTCAAAGTGTAAATATTAGTCCCAAAAATCCTGGGGTATTAGCGGAATTATATGTAGAGCAGGGCGATCGCGTCCAGCAAGGACAAATTATCGCCCGGATGGATATAGGCGATATTCAAGCCCAAATCGCCCAATTTCGCGCCAACTTAGCCCAAGCTCAAGCCCAGCTAGCAGAAGCGCAAGCAGGCAGTCGTCCTCAAGAAATTGCTCAGTCTAGAGCGCGTTTAGCCCAAGCCCAAGCCCAACTAAAGGAAGCGCAAGCGGGAAATCGTCCCCAAGAAATTGCTAAAGCCCAAGCTCAAGTGGATGCCGCCCGTGCCAGAGTCAATTACACCTCTGAACAAGTGAAGCGTTATCAATACCTCTACGAACAAGGGGCAGAGAGAAAACAATTACTCGATCAAGCTATTAGCGAAGATAAAAGTGCTAAAGCTAACTTAGCAGAAGCTCAAAAACAACTGTCATTGTTGCAAAGTGGGACTCGTAGCGAAGTCATCGCCGCTAGAGAAGCAGCCGTTACCGAAGCACGCGCTGCATTGGTACTGTCACAAGAAGGTAGCCGCCCTGAACAAATTGCCCAACGCCAAGCAGCAGTGAAAGCTGCCCAAGCACAGTTAGCGGCAGCAGAAGTGAGGTTGCAAGATACCATAATTCGCGCTCCCTTTGGGGGAGTTGTTACCCAGAAATATGCCAACATTGGGGCTTTTGTGACTCCCACAACTTCCGCTTCTACCAGTGCATCAGCGACTTCTAGCTCGATTGTGGCAGTAGCTAAGGGTTTAGAAATATTAGCGCAAATCCCCGAAGCAGACATTGGCCGCATCCAAGAGGGACAACAAGTGGAAATCCTTGCAGATGCCTATCCTGATGAAGTTTTTAAAGGTAATGTTCGCCTGATTGCCCCGGAAGCTGTGGTAGAACAAGGTGTAACATCCTTTCAAGTGCGGGTAGCTCTGGACACAGGTACAGATAAACTGCGTTCTGGTTTAAATGTGGATTTAACCTTTCTAGGCGATCGCGTTAACAATGCTTTATTATTACCCACCGTCGCTATTTTGACCGAAAACGGCAAAACTGGTGTATTAGTCACAGATGCCAACAATAAACCCCAATTTCGGGAAGTTACCCTAGGGGCGCAAATCCAAGATCAAACTCAAGTCATCTCAGGATTACAAGCAGGCGATCGCGTTTTTATAGACTTACCCAAAGACTACAAAATTCAAAAGGCACAAGAAAAGACAAATCCATGAACTTCCTAGAAAGTGTAGAAATGGCAGGAAAAACCCTGCTAGCGAATAAACTACGTAGTACACTCACGATGTTGGGTATAGTCATCGGTAACGCCTCAGTCATTGCCATGATTGGCATTGGTGAAGCCGGACAAAACTATGTCAACAAAGAACTAGAATCCTTGGGGCCAAACGTATTATTTGTTATTCCAGGCAATCAGGCAACTCAACGGATTTCTAGAGAAGTGCCAAAGACCTTAGTATATGAAGATGCCAAAGCGATCGCTAGCCAAGTACCCACCATTGTTAATGTCACCGCAGAGTTAAACAGTAGGCAAGTAGTCACCTATAGTAATAAAAATACCGATGTCAACATTATTGGGACAACCCCCAGTTTCTTAATAGTACGAGACTTTGAAGTTGCCCAAGGCAGATTTTTTAGCGATGTAGATATGAAGCGTAGCAATCAAGTTGCAGTCATCGGTGCAAAATTAGCCAACAGACTCTTTGGTAATAATAATCCTGTAGGACAACAATTCAGAATTAAGAATACTGGCTTTCAAATCATTGGAGTTTTAGAGGGCAAAGGTTCAAACTTAGGAGTTGATTATGATGATTCGGTTTTAATCCCCGTATTTACAATGGCTAATCGAATTGTCGGGCGTACTTCTCCCTACGGCTTGGAATTAACTTATATTGCTGCCTCCGCTAAAAATGCCGAAAGCGTTGATGCTGCCGTGTTTCAAATCACTAATTTATTACGTCAACGCCACAAACTCATCGGTGAAGATGACTTTACGATTAGAACCCAAAAAGATGCCTTGCAAACAGTCGGACAAATCACTGGTGCATTAACCGTCATGCTAGCCGCGATCGCTGGTATCTCATTATTTGTTGGTGGTATCGGTATCATGAATATTATGCTCGTTTCCGTCACCGAACGCACCCAAGAAATCGGACTACGGAAAGCCATTGGTGCTACTGAGCAGAATATATTACTGCAATTTATGATTGAATCCGTAATTGTATCAGCAATTGGCGGTTTAATCGGCACGGGAATTGGTGTGAGTGGAATTGTGTTAGTAGCAGCCTTTACACCGTTAGAATCTGCTTTATCTCCAGTCACCATTGTTACAACTGTTGCTATTTCAGGATGTATCGGCTTATTTTTCGGTGTCGTTCCCGCAAGACGCGCAGCCAAACTTGATCCGATTGTGGCACTTAGAAGTGTGTAGTTGATCAATAAATGAGTAATAAGTAATAAGTAATCAGATGTAGGGTGTGTGACGCTGTGAAAGTATTTGAACGTAGTCAGCAAACTGATAGCGTCACGCACCAACCATTGATTCTGAAACTTGCCTAATACCAATTCTTGAAAAGAATGAAACCCAACATAAATATCGAAAACTTAACATAGATGCTAGTGTTGGGTTTCCTCGCGTCAACCCAACCTACAATTTATTTGCAAGATTTTAGGCTTGTCAGTCCACTACCTATCTGTTCAATAATCAAGTACGATTCCTAATTTAGTTCGTAGTAAGGACTACCTTTATCCTTCCCTACGGGACGCTGCGCGAACAGAGACGCTAACGCGAACGCTCCGCGAACAGTCCTGATTAGAAGACTAAAGTCCTCTCTTCTCTACGAGACGCTTACAGCGAACGAGACGCTGCGCGTAGCTTGCTTCCCCGCAAGGATACACTACAAACTTTGAATTATCTACACTGTTCTACTTAACTTAATATAAAGATAAATGTAAAATAAATCCTGGTAAGACATCTTCACCTAATAATCCTGTAGGCAAATTTTGCACTTCTACTTCTTTTCCTAGGCGATAAATTTCTACTTGCTGTTGTTGAGGATTAATTAACCACCCTAATTTTACCCCTGCGTCCATATATTCTTGCATTTTCTGACGAAGTGTTTCTAAATCATCAGTTGCTGACCTTAATTCAATCACAAAATCCGGTGCAATTGGGGGAAACCTGCGTCTTTGTTCGGGAGTTAATGCTTCCCATCTTTGCTTTTGAATCCAGGCGACATCAGGAGAGCGATCGCCCCCATTTGGTAATTTAAATATAGTGGAAGAACTAAAAGTGTAACCAAGTCCTGTTTGTCGATTCCACAATACTAAATCAGCAATCAAATCTGCTTCTCGATTGCCACTTTCTCCGCCTACAGGTGGCATAATAATTAACTCTCCTTTAGCTGTGCGCTCAAATTTTAATTCCTGGTTATTTTGACATAGTTGATAAAACTGCTCATCTGTGAGATGAACAGTATCTAGTTTTAATCTCAAAGGACTAATAACCATATAAATAACCTAGTTCAATTGTGTTTTTTTGAGAATTTATGAACCTAATAATTCATCTACAGCGACATTAAAACCTGAAAGTACAGTTTGAGTTTTGACTACTTCACCAGAAATAAACACAAGTCGCTGATTTTTAGTAATAACAATAATCCAGCGATTTTCAGGAAAAACTAACCAAACTTCTTCACTACCAGATTGCAAATATTCTTGAGATTTAGCAATCATATCTTCTGCTAAATCTGTGGGGGAGATAATCTCAGCTATTAAAGGAAAACTTTGAGGTAAAACAGCAGGTTCACCATATTGCTGCATCAATTCTGGAGTTAGATAAGCCACATCAGGACGACGGCCTTGTTTATTCGTAAGACAAGGTACTTCTGTATATACTTCTCCACCTTGTCCACTAGTTTCTTGATAATTTCTCCAGTAAAAGTATAAATTACCCTGTATACGGCTGTGTTTTAATGTCACTTCTTCTTTCTCCAGTAATTCCCCATTTACCCATTCTGTACCTTCTGGGGGACTTTGTAGCCAATTTTCTAGGGAATAATCTGTGGTGACATTTTCTTTAATGGGAGTGATAACCATGATTTTTTATACTCATGAAAAGTATATCTTAATGATAAATTATCTCTAGGTTGTCTATCTGATTTTGAATTTTGAATTGTTAAGGATGGGAAAGCCCCATCCTAATAATTAACAGAAATTAACCGAAATGTTTGATGATTGCGTCGGCAAATTCAGAACATTTGAGTGGTTCTACGGCTGGTTGAAGTAACCTGGCTAAATCGTAGGTGACTTGACGGTTAGCGATCGCATCCCCTAAACCTTTCTTAATCAGGTCTGCGGCTTCTTGCCAACCCATATACTCAAACATCATCACCCCAGATAAAATCACAGAACCTGGGTTAATTCTGTCTAATCCGGCGTGTTTGGGTGCTGTACCGTGGGTAGCTTCAAAAACAGCGCAGGAATCACCAATATTTGCCCCAGGCCCCATTCCTAAGCCACCAACAATAGCAGCCGCCGCATCAGACAAGTAATCACCGTTTAAGTTCATTGTCGCCAGAATGGAATACTCATCTGGTCTGGTTTGGATTTGTTGAAAGATACTGTCCGCAATCCGGTCATTGACCATGATTTTCTCTTTCCACTTCCCATTCCCGTGGCTCTCCCAAATTGAGTTAAGAACTGTTTCCACTTCCTTGACAATTTGGGCTTTTTTCTCTTGGGTTAGGGCATCAAAACCCGGATCAATCAGACGGGCGTTTTCTTCTAGGGAAATATTGGGATTTTTCTCTTTGTTGCTGAGAATCCAAGATTCCCGTTCAGTAACGCACTCTTGGCGAAATTCGGAAGTTGCTAGTTCATAACCCCAATCCCGGAACGCGCCTTCGGTGTACTTCATGATGTTACCCTTATGCACCAGCGTTACCTGTTGCTTGTTTTTAGGTAATGTTAAGGCGTGTTTGATGGCGCGACGTACAAGACGCTGTGAACCGGTTTTACTGATGGGTTTGATACCGATACCAGCATCCAGGGGAATTTGCTTTTTCCCGTGTTCTGGGGTGGCGGGAATGAGTTCTTTATTGAGGATGGAGATTAAGCGATCGCCAATTTCGCTACCTTGTTTCCACTCAATCCCCAAATAAATATCCTCTGTATTTTCCCGATACACAATCACATCCAACTTTTCGGGATTTTTATGAGGTGATGGCGTACCCGCATAATAACGGCAAGGACGCACGCAGGCATATAAGTCAAAAATTTGTCTGAGTGCTACGTTCAAAGACCGAATACCACCGCCCACAGGAGTAGTCAAAGGGCCTTTAATGGCAACACCATACTCCTTAATAGCTGTCAGTGTATCCTGCGGTAAATACTGATAAGTGCCGTATAAATCACAGGCTTCATCACCAGCGTAAACCTTAAACCAACTGATTTGACGTTTGCCCTGATAAGCTTTAGCTACCGCCGCATCTAGTACCTTTTGCGTAGCTGGCCAAATATCAATACCTGTTCCGTCGCCCCGAATAAAAGGGATAATGGGATTGTCTGGTACAACAGGCTCACCATTTTTGAAGGTAATTTTTGCGCCTGTTGTTGGGGGGTTAATCTTGTCGTACATACTTCACACACTCCACAAAGATACGCCGCCAGAGAGAAGATTTTTCTTGTCTCGGCTTGCAAATTTTACTTTAGATATTGGGAATTGGGCATGGGGCATTGGGCATGGGGCATTGGGCATTGGGCATTGGGAAAACTTCTTCCTTGTCTTCCCCTACACCCTTACACCCCTATACCCCTACACCCCTATCTTCTTGATGAGCAGACTTTCCCCCTATTTCCCTTTTACAGCATTTAGGGATTTAAGTGTAGGTTGCAGTGAAACTCTCGCAATTTTGTACGATCAAAAATAGTAAACTACTTTTCGCTATCACTGCTTGAATATATTACAGCCTGATAGCAAATTGCTTTTTCACGCTCCCGCTAAGATGAGTAACAGCATGACAGACCCAATGATTGTATCAAGCACTGAGAATGAGATTGATTCCCTCCGACAAAAGTTAATCGCTGGGTCTATCCAAGTCCAACAACAGATCATCCCACAGTTAGCTGGTTTGGGTAATGAGGGATTAAATGTGTTAATGGAGTTTTTATTGCAACGGCGCGATCGCCCAGCGACTTGGGTTGATGGTAAAGCCTACCACTTCCTCTACAACTCGGATGCACCCCAAGCCCAAGAATTTTTGCAAAATCACTTTCCTGAAGGCATTGTACCTCTAAAATCAGATGCAGGTGTGAATTACAATCCTTTGCAACAATTACTCGCTGCTCAAGATTTTCAAGCGGCTGATTTGATGACAATTCAAAAAATGTGTGAATTAGCAGGGGAAACGGCCGTACAGAGAAAATGGTTGTATTTTACTGAGGTAGATAATTTCCCCACTGTGGATTTACACACTATCAATAATCTCTGGGTAGTTCACTCTGAAGGTAAATTTGGTTTTTCAGTCCAACGAGAAATCTGGTTAAGTTTAGGCAAAAATTGGGAGAATCTCTGGACTAAAATCGGCTGGAAAAGCGGCAACAATTGGACAAGATACCCCAATGAATTTACCTGGGATTTAAGCGCGCCTAGAGGACATTTGCCCCTATCTAATCAATTGCGGGGAGTGCGTGTCATAGCTTCTTTATTTGCTCATCCTGCATGGTCTAAGTAATTTAGTAAAAATCAAGTTCATTATGCACAATAAGGATAAACAAGACATGGAAGATGAAATACGTTCAGAGTACGACTTAAAAAGTCTCAAAGTCAGAAATTTAGGTGCTGCAAGAAAAAGTTTTGGTAACGATATAGCGTTTCGTAGTCCACTGAGGTACAAATCTCTGCGTACCTCTGCGCTTTACTTTGCGTACCTTTGCGTTTCAAAATATTATCTGTAGCACTGGGAATCACTATATAGTACGTTTAGAACCAGATGTAGCAGCAATATTTCCTAATGCTGAAGCTGTTAATGAAGCTTTACGCTTTTTGATTAGAGTGACGCGAGAAAATCAACCAACTTAAACTTACAAAAAAGCTCATTGTTGGTCAGAAACAGTTAACGAATTGCACAAGTGAAAAGTACAAGTTTACTATCACTAATTCTAACTATCAAATTGCATCATGGCAAAAGTTGTTTTAGAAGATATCAAACGGAGATTTAACAACGTCACTGCGATTGAGGATATTTCTTTTGAAATTCCCGACGGTGAATTTTGGGTATTAGTCGGCCCTTCTGGTTGTGGTAAATCTACAATCTTACGCACGATCGCAGGTTTAGAAACCGCCACCTCTGGCAAACTCTATATTGGGGAGCAATTGATGAATAATATCCCCGCCAGAGCGCGAGATGTGGCGATGGTGTTTCAAAATTACGCCCTCTACCCTCATATGACGGTGGCGGAAAATATCGCCTTTGGCTTGAAAATGCGGAAAGTTGACAAGAAAATCATTCAAGACAGGGTGGTGAGTGTAGCGCGATCGCTTTCTTTAGAACCTCTGTTAGATCGCAAACCCAAACAGCTTTCCGGTGGACAACAACAACGGGTAGCATTAGGGAGAGCGATCGCCCGTGAACCACAGGTATTTTTATTAGATGAACCTTTATCTAATTTAGATGCTCAATTGCGGGATGATACGAGAGCCGAATTAAAACAGCTACACCAACAATTCGGCGTAACCACAATTTATGTCACCCATGATCAAGTCGAAGCGATGACTTTGGCTGATAAAATTGTGGTACTCAATCGGGGCAGGATTCAACAAATAGGTGATCCCCAAAGTATTTATGCTCGTCCTGCTAATCAAATGGTGGCAACTTTTTTAGGTAGTCCACCAATGAATATTTTGCCAGCAATTTACAAAAATAATTGTTTTGATGTCAGTGGGCAATTAATCGAAATTCCCGCATTTATGCAAGATAATTTGCAGATACCCCAGGGACAAAGTATTGATTTAGGGATTCGTCCAGAATACATGACTATCAGCCCAGACTCAGGACTGTTAGTAGAAGTGAAGGTGGTAGAACCTTTAGGAAGGGAAACATTAGTCCGGGCTGGTTTACCTGGAACAACAACTTTGCTGAATATTCAAATTCCTGGTGATGTGCGGTTAAATCCAGGCGATCGCTTACATTTACAACTTGATTTAGATCAGTTGTTTGTCTTTGATCCCAAAACTGGAGATCGAATTTTACCTCTGTCTTAGTAATTAAATTGGCAATCCTGTTTCTAGATAATCATTAATTTGATCAAAGCAACAATTCCATGAGGAGGAAATCTGAGGTTAAATTTTCTGCAACCCTGCGCGGAGAACTTCACATCAAAGGCTGAATATCAGGGAGAAGCGATCGCCTCTTTGTTAATCTGAGTTCAGGCGATCGCTTTTGTGTTCTCAAGCAAAACTTCTCTATTAATCTTTTGGTCAGGCTTTTCTACTTTTCCAAGGCCCCCAAATCGCAAAAGTAATACCTGGACTTTGTATGTTTACATACAAGGTATTACCATCAGGCGAGAAACAAGCCCCAGCAAACTCACTACCATTAAATGGGTTACGTGCAAATTGATAGAGTTTGCCTTCAGGTGTAACACCTACTAAATAATCAGTTCCACCCCCATCTTCACAGAGAATCAGATCACCATGAGGTGAAACAACAATGTTATCAGGTGCTTGGAGTTCATCAGCAGATGTAGACTCTACAAACAATTCAATAGTCCCACCTTGAGCTGGAGTTGCACCAGGGATGTAACGCCACACTTGACCAAGCCCTTGCGCTCCACCACTAGTACAACAGAAGTACAGTTCACCATTACCCCACCAGATACCTTCTCCACGGGCAAAGGTAGCTGCACCTAACTGTTGACCTTGGAATCTCACAGTATCCCCATCTAAAGGATTAGGATTAGGAATATCTATCCACTCTACATCCCATTTTTCTCCAGGCTTGAAACCGCTATTAGAAGTATTTACCGTTGGAGGTTGTCCCTTAATCTTTAAAGCCTGAAGTTTACCACCTGCTTGTAAGTCACCGTACTTTCTGGGGAACTTATTAGGGATAAAGCGATAGAAAAGGCTATCTCCGCGATCTTCAGTCTGATAAACAATACCAGTTTTAGGATCTACAGCCACAGCTTCATGGTTAAATCGTCCCATATCTATTAAAGCTACAGGTTCTACGGGAGAAGTTGCATAAGCTGGCACTTCAAAGTTATAACCGTGAGGCTGAGAAACATTATTGCTGGGATTGGCTGGGTTATTGGTAGCTACGGTAGAGACATTTTCTTCACAGGTAATCCAAGATCCCCAAGGAGTTGGGCCACCTGCACAGTTACGATATGTTCCAGTTAAAGAAGCGAAGTCTTTAATTAACTGACGATTAGCACCGATAACAAGATTTGTTGTCCCACCTTTGCAAAGAGGATCATAGGGTTTTGCCCCGATGACTTGTGTGCTGGAATTGGGACTAAGTTCATGATTACGAACTAGGATAACTGTATTTCTCGGGCCACGAAACGCAGCCATCCCATCATGATTACCTGGTACTAGAGAGCCATCGCTCATCAGGTCGCCTGTGCGAGAGAAGGCACGATATTGAAATCCAGAAGGTAAGTCTAATAATCCGTTGGGATCTGTTACTAAAGATCCATACCCTTCCGCAAGCTGACCATTGGCTTTTCTAGCAATTAAAGCTTCTAAAGGAGACATCAACAGAGTACCAGCAGCACTTGCACCCGCTAATGTAAAAAATTTACGTCTTGATAATTGCATAAAGACTTTTTGGTTACATAAAAATGCCAGTTAAAAAGTAATTGGTTTTGGTTAAGGTTAGATAATGATTTATTTAACAGTAAGTTCATATATAAATAAATAGCCAATTTTAATAGATATAGTTTGGCATCAAATACAATATGTAAAACAAATAGTTAATAACAGGTAAAGGATAATTTAAAACACATATAAATTTAGGCAAATATAAGAATTAACTAAAACTTTTCTCTATAAAATTAAATATAAATTGTCTTACTTGATGGAATCTAATGGTAGAATCTCACCAAAGGTGTTTCAAAAATTGAACAGCCAAAATACAGCTAGTTGCTATCAGAAAATACCAGATAATTAGACATCAGTGTTTTACACCTACATCCTAATTTTCTGTATTTAATGATTGTTGGTATCTCTATTGAGGTGCATGGATTGGGTTCGCTAGAGTTCACCTTTTCTATCAATAGTCAGCATTTGCGTCAATCACAAACTCAGAATTTGACTCTTAAAACAACATCAAAATTTACTGCTACTATCAAGAACATGAAAAGCATTTGTAACCAATTCACAGCTAAAGTAGCCGTTGCTGCTGTTACATCAATGGCTACTTTAATGAATGTTTCCAGTGCCGATGCAGCTGTCTTTAAGCTTGATTGGCAAGGAGATCAAGGTTATTCAGCAACAGGAAGGTTCACCTATGACGATGCTTTCGAGGGCAGCATTGTCACCAAAGATCAGCTCAGTGGATTTGCTATTTCCTTCTTTAACCCCGATGGCGACCTATTGCAAGCCTTCAACTACAGTTTTCCTAATCCTGCTGATACTAGCTTCAATTTCAACTTTGATACAGTTACCAAAACTGTGCTGCAAACTGGCAACTTCGATACAGCTAATGGCTTTGATTTAGGGATTGACTTCAATAATACTGTTACAGGTTTAGATTTCTACACTTATTTCAATCCAGATGAAGGACTAGAAACAGCTCGGATCTTCTTAAAAGATGACCTATCTCCAGAAGTCTGCGATACGTTTCCAAATTGTCGCTTGGATAACGGTGGTCAATTAACAGCAACTGCAATTCCTGAACCTGGTATGGTTTTAGGTTTGTTGGTATTTGGTTCTTTAGGCGGATTCTTGAAGAAAAAGCCAGCATCTACCTAAACAGTAACCCTGAATAGTTGAAGCTAGCCTAATTAGAAGTTTATATACACCAATTTATACACAAAGCTTAAAAAAATAGGCTTTGTGTATAAATTTTCATATCTACATTCAACGTAATCTAATGTAATTCTGTAGTTTGTTGACGAAGCCAAAAAAGCTGAGTAAGTTTTCTGATAACAGTCAAGTTTCTAGTTCTGCCAATTCAATGCAAAACTAGAACAGCTTATCTACCCCAACTCATCACTTGCAGCAGAAAGAGTAAAAAAACAAACTATGTGAAGTAATGTAAAAAACTGTTATCTAGTTTGTAGTCAGGACTATAGTCCTGATTAGATACTACCAACCTTAATTTATTGGGGATATCCGACACCCCACACCCTTGTTAAACTCAATCCTAAAGAAACCAAACTAGATACTCATGTGACCAATGACACAGCGACCTCATGAATATCTCTATTCTCAGTCAACCGTCCAGGTACTCTTCGAGAACTCCTTCGGAGAACGGCAGTTTAGATTTGAGGGAAATCGCGTTTCCTGGGGGACACTTGGTGAAGGTGAAGTATCTCGTAGACAAGACTCCGACTCCCTCACCATCAACACTCAAAGCCATTTTTTAGACAGATTGTAGGGAGCGTCACAAATCATAGCGAAAATTTCGGGTAATTTATTGATGATTTTACAAATATGTTAGTTTTAAGGTTTATGTTAGATTTAAAATCTTTTTTATAATCAAGACAGAAATCTTTGTATCTACCAAAGGTTCTTATTTATCCTTAATAAGTAGTAATAATTTTTTAAGAATGCCGAGGATTCTTGTCATAGACGATGACCCAGCAATTTCAGAACTCGTTGCCGTCAACTTGGAAATGGCTGGCTACGATGTGAGTCAAGCCGAAGATGGAATTAAAGGTCAAGCCTTAGCCCTCCAGCTACAACCAGACTTGATCATGCTTGATCTCATGTTGCCCAGGGTAGATGGTTTTACTGTTTGCCAACGCCTGCGTCGAGACGAACGCACAGCCGAAATTCCTGTTTTGATGCTGACTGCCCTTAGTCAAACTCAAGATAAGGTAGAAGGCTTTAATGCGGGGGCAGATGATTATCTGACCAAACCCTTTGAAGTGGAAGAAATGCTGGCACGAGTGCGGGCATTATTGCGACGCACTGACCGCATTCCCCAAGCTGCAAAACACAGCGAAATTCTGAATTATGGCCCTTTAACTCTCGTTCCAGAAAGATTTGAGGCTATCTGGTTTCATCAAACCGTGAAACTCACTCATCTCGAATTTGAGCTACTGCATTGTTTACTACAACGTCACGGTCAGACTGTATCCCCTAGCGAAATCCTCAGAGAAGTGTGGGGTTACGATCCTGATGATGACATTGAAACTATTCGGGTGCATATTCGCCATTTGCGAACTAAGTTAGAACCAGATCCCCGCCACCCCCGCTATATTAAGACAGTGTATGGTGCGGGATACTGCCTAGAATTGCCTAGCCTGCCGCCATCTAATGAGGGTGCTACCACATCAGTAGTTGAATGAAATCTTGCTCGCTTCGCTAAACTATAGAAGAGATTGAGGAAGATGCAGTTTGCAATGTAGGGTATTGCAGGAAATTCTACTCTTCAACCAGTCGCGCTGTGCGTGTCTAGATTTCACTTTGCTAATTACCCTATAGTTGAGAATCCCCTGTTGATAAAACGGGGGATTCTTGGGTGAAAAGGGAGCTATTGGTTAACCCCTCGTGAGTTCGACGACTGCAAAAAACCCCTCTCCAAACCTCTCCCCTGCAAGGAGAAGCCACTGCGTTGGGCGGGTTTCCCGACTTGTTCGCGGAGCGTTCCCGTAGGGTAGCAAGTGGCGTAGAGGCTTTAAAACCTTGATTTTTCGTTGATATATCATGCTTTTTACTCCCCTTTCCGCGTCGGAGAGGGGTTGGGGGAGAGATCAGAAAACACTTGTCGAACTCACGTTAACCCCTCGTCAAGCATCTTGACCCTTCCCTTCTCTACGTTCGCGGAGCGTGTCGTAGAGAAGGGCAGGGGGCAGGGGGCAGGGGGCAGGGGAAGAATTATCTGTAGCCGGGATTTAGAGAAATGGTATAACTCACCGTATGCTATGGGGCAGCAACGTCTCTATTTGTTGAGCTTTTGCTAGTCTGCTACCGTATTTACGAAATTCTGTGACAATGGATGAAGTTAGCCAGAATATCTACTTATCCCAGTTACTCATGACTCAGAGTTCTCAAAACAGTTCTTCCCAGCGTAAATCATTGTTATCCCCTTGGCAGTGGCTGTATGCTTTTTGGAAGTTTTCGCGCCCACATACAATCATTGGTACAAGTTTAAGTGTGTTGGGTTTATATTTAGTTGCTGTGGCAATTCATTCTACTGGCTTTGCTGTCAGTCAAATTATACCTGTTATGGGTGCATGGATTGCTTGTTTATGTGGCAACGTTTATATTGTGGGGTTAAATCAACTACAAGATGTTGATATTGATAAAATTAATAAGCCCCATCTGCCCCTAGCGTCAGGAGAGTTTAGCCGTAAGCAGGGGCAAATAATTGTGAGCATTATGGGGATTTTAGCTTTAGTTTTAGCGTGGCTAAATGGCCCTTATTTATTGGGGATGGTGGCTTTGAGTTTAGCTATTGGTACGGCTTATTCTTTACCGCCAATTCGTTTAAAACAATTTCCTTTTTGGGCGGCATTATGTATTTTTTCGGTGCGGGGGACTATTGTTAATTTAGGGTTGTTTCTGCACTTTAATTGGTTGCTACAGCAAAACCCATCAATTCCTTTGGTGGTATGGGTATTAACATTATTTATTTTGGTCTTTACCTTTGCGATCGCTATTTTTAAAGATATCCCGGATATGGAAGGCGATCGCCTCTACAATATTACTACTTTTACTATTCAATTAGGTTCACAAACTGTATTTAATTTGGCTCTGTGGGTGATCACCATTTGCTACTTAGCTATGGTGATAGTTGGGGTATTGCGTGTAGAGTCAATTAATTCGGCATTTTTGGTAATTAGCCATTTAATTGCATTGTGTTGGATGTGGGTGAGGAGTTTAGCGGTAGACTTACAAGATAAAAGAGCGATCGCACAATTTTATCAATTCATCTGGAAGTTATTTTTCTTAGAATACTTAATGTTCCCCGTTGCTTGTCTTTTAGCTTAAAATTATGTTAGATAATTTGCAAATAACTAATGTTTTAGCAATTATTGTAGTTGTAATTGCTGTTGGTTTATTAATTTATTTTGCTGTCAAAACGCTGATTACTGCCAATTTATTCCAAAAAGGCGTGAATCTTTATCAGCAGAAAGATTACCCTGGTGCAGAAGCGGCTTTTCGTCAAGTAATTAAGATCAACTCTACTAATGATGTGGTGCGTTTATTTTTGGGTGATGTTTTAAAAGCTCAAGATAAAATTACGGAAGCCACAGAGTTATATCAAGAAGTAATTGCCCGTAGTCCTAAAAATCCTGAAGCTTATTTAAGGCTAGCTAATATTTTGATGCAGGAAAATCAAAAAGAAGAAGCTACAGCGAATCTCAAAAAATCTCAGGAATTATTCCAAAAACAGCGTCAACCTCAAAAGGCTGCCAAGATTAGTCAAATTTTAGAAAAAATGGGGGCTAAAGTCGGCTAGGGTATGGGGCATTGGGCATTGGGCATTGGGCATTGGGCATTGGGTATTGGGCATGGGAAGATTAATTTTTATTGTTGGTTGTGAGCGTAGCTCTGAATTTTGAATTTTGTAGGCGCAAGCCTTCCCGTAAGGGTATTTTGAATTTTGAATTGGGAGCGCAGCGACGTGACTAACACAGGTAAAGTTTATCTTGTAGGTGCAGGGTTAGGAGATGTGGCTTACCTGACGGTAAAAGCTTACAATCTTTTGGCTGTGGCTGAGATTTTAATTTATGATGCCCTTGTAGATGAGCAATTATTAGAGTGTGTACCATCTCATTGCTTAAAGTTGGATGTGGGAAAACGTGGGGGGAAACCTAGCACACCCCAGAGGGAAATTAATCAGTTATTAATAGAGCATTGTCAAGCGGGTAAACGAGTTGTAAGGTTAAAATCAGGTGATCCGTTTATTTTTGGACGCTGTACCTCGGAAATTGAAGCTTTGAAATCTGTAGGGTGTGATTTTGAAGTTATACCGGGAATTTCTTCTGCTTTAGCTGCACCTTTATTGGCGAGTATTCCCTTGACAGATACTGTTTTAAGTCGCTGTTTTGCAGTGTTGACAGGCCATGAACCAGAAGCTTTAGACTGGGAGGCGTTGTCACGGTTAGACACATTAGTTATCTTGATGGGTGGAAAAAATCTGCCGGAAATTGTAAATCAGTTATTGAGATACAAGGCATCGCAGTTAACACCCATAGCTATTATCCGATGGGCAGGAAGTCCCCAACAACAGATTTGGATTGGTGAATTGGGGAATATTCTAGAACAAACTATTGGTGTATCTCTTTCCCCAGCTGTCATCATCATTGGGGAAGTTGTAGGGCTACGTAATTTCCTGCAACCTGAGACAATATCTTTAAAGCATTCCACTACAGCCATGTCTCATAACCTACCTCTGACTGGTAAAACCATTTTAGTTACACGCTCTTTTGGACAATCGAGTCAATTTAGCGATCGCCTCACCGCCTTTGGTGCTAAAGTCATTGAAATGCCAGCTTTAGAAATTGGCCCCCCTGGCAGTTGGGAAGCGTTAGATCAAGCAATTAATCACTTATCTCAATTTGATTGGTTAATTCTCACTTCCACCAATGGGGTAGATTATTTCTTTGAGAGGTTGAAAATCCAAGGAAAAGACAGTCGCGCCTTGTCTGGGGTAAAAATTGCCGTTGTAGGGGAGAAAACAGCGAAAAGTTTGCAACAACGTGGACTGCAACCGGATTTTACCCCTCCCAATTTTGTTGCTGACTCTTTAGTAGAACACTTTCCTGAAGCATTACCAGGGAAAAAGCTGTTATTTCCTAGGGTGGAAAGTGGTGGTAGAGAAGTTTTAGTTAAGGAATTTACCGCTAAAGGTGCAGAAGTCGTGGAAGTAGCAGCTTATCAATCTTGTTGTCCTAGTAGCATCCCACCAGCCGCAGAATTTGCTCTCAAAAATGGTCAAGTAGATGTGATTACCTTTGCTAGTTCTAAAACTGTACAATTTTTCTGTCAGTTGGTAGATAATATCTTTCCTAGTAATGTTGCTAATGCTTTAAGGGGAGTTTGTATTGCTTCTATTGGCCCTCAAACTTCCAAAACTTGTCAGGCTTTTTTAGGGCGTGTTGATGTCGAGGCTGAAGAATACACATTAGAGGGTTTAAGTCAAGCAATTATCACATGGGTAACGAGTTAACAGACAAGATAAATCCCGTCTCTACCAGGCGTATTATTGGGTTAACTGGGGGTATTGCCACAGGTAAAACGACTGTCGCTAATTATTTGGCGAATGTATATGATTTGCCGATTTTAGATGCAGATATCTATGCTAGGGAAGCAGTATCTATCGGTTCACCTATTTTAGATGCGATCGCACAACGTTACGGTGAAGAAATTTTATTGCCCGATGGTAGTTTGAACCGTTCCCGGTTGGGCGAGATTATTTTTTCTCAACCCACAGAACGCCAGTGGATAGATAGTATCATTCATCCTGATGTGCGCGATCGCTTTCTCCAGGCGATGGCTGAATCTGCTACATCCACAATAGTATTAGTCATTCCCTTATTATTTGAAGCTCAGATGAATGATTTAGTTACAGAAATCTGGGTGGTAATTTGTTCGGAATCACAACAATTACAAAGACTAATTGAACGTAATCAATTAACTCCAGAGCAGGCAAAATCACGCATCAATAGTCAACTATCTCTAGCTGAAAAAGCAGCACGGGCTGATTTTGTCTTAGATAATTCTGGGAATTTATCAGATTTACTTAAACAAGTAGATTTTGTAATTCGTAACGATGCTCCCGCCCCGCTCCGCTAACGTAATACTCGCAAAGCGAGAAGCAAGCTACGTAATTCGTAATTATTACAGCAGATTCTATGTTTATCAGTTACAGCAAATGATTCAGGACTTACGCAACTGGCACAATGCGATCGCCAGTTTATAGTACATAAGTATTAATTTGATTCCGAAAGCTTTGTCTTCGCAATAGAAGTCGGTGTCTTGGAAGCAAAACATAAAATATTCATGAGAAAATAGCTAGAGATTGTATGAAATAAATTTTGCTGACGGTAATGAGATTTACTAAACTTAATTACTGCCAATACTTATTAAGTAGTCAAATTAATTATACGATGACTAATTTGGCAGAGCATTTAGAGACTATTAGCCATGATGCAATTAACTACTATTTGAAGAGAGAAAAGTTAACACCTCGATTACTCTGGGATAACGTGAAAGAGGTAGTTGAGCCGGATACGAATGCTTACATAATATTTGATGATAGCGTTTTAGATAAAAGATATTCTGAAGAAATAGAAATAGTCAGGAGACAATATAGTGGTAATGAGCATGGTGTTGTCAAAGGCATTGGTGTAGTTAGTTGCGTGTATGTCAACCCTACTATTCAAAGATTTTGGGTCATAGATTACCGCATTTTCAATCCTGATATCGATGGTAAAACCAAGGTAGACCATGTGAAAGATATGCTGCAAAACCTTGTATATCATAAGCTTTTACCATTTGATACTGTTTTGATGGACACATGGTATGCTGTACATAGTTTAATGCTTTATATTGATAGTTTAGAAAAAATTTATTATTGCCCTTTAAAAAATAATCGCTTAGTTGATGATAGCTTTGCCAAAGAAAAATATAAACGTATTGAATTATTAGAGTGGAGTCCTGAAGAGTTAGAATGTGGTAAAATCATAAAAATTAAAGGGTTTCCGCCAGAGAAAAAAGTGAAACTATTCCGGGTTACTGTTTCTACCAACAGAACGGATTATATCGCCACTAACGATTTATCTCAAAGCTCCACGGATGTTGTACAACAGGTGTGTAAGATTCGTTGGAAAATTGAAGAGTTTCACAGAGAGATTAAACAATTAACAGGCATTGAATCTTGTCAATGTCGTAAGGCTAGGCTGCAAAGAAATCATATTGCTTGTGCAATGTTAGTTTGGATTAGATTAAAGAATTTAGCCTATCAAACTGGTCAAACTGTTTATCAAATCAAGCATAATTTGCTTTCTAATTATTTAATTCAGCAACTCAAACGCCCAAGTATTCTTATGTGCTTGGTCTGAGTTGAATTGTCCCTGGGTAGGGCTGCGCCTTACCCCCTCTTTGTGCCAGTTGCGTAAGTCCTGTGATTAAAAAAAGTAATGAGCAATTAATAATGAGTAAGAAAATTACTTATTACTTATTACTTATTACTTATTACTTATAATCTTTTAAAACGCAGAGGGGCGCGGAGTAAAGCGCAGAGTTACGCGGAGATTTGTACTTCAACAGACTAGGAAATGCTATATCTTATCTTGTGCTGGGGGAACAATGCGACTTTTATATAAACCTACATCAATTTCTTTGAGTAGTTGAAAGTCTTCTTCTGGTAAAGGATAGCTGCTACTACTAAATAAACCTGCACTGACAGCAGGCTGTTTTTCTAGAAAAGAAAATGCTTGGCGAAATTGTTGGGGTTGGGCTTTGATTGGTGCATCGAAATGACAGGGAATAATCCACTGAAAGTCCCAACTTGCAACTTTATTAGCCCAGTTGATAGTTTCTCTGGGTGCGCGGTTGAGAATTAATGTCTGTAGTATGGGTGCGACAAATAAACGCCCATTCCCTTGCAAAGCATAAAATGAACGCTGCCAATCATGTCGCCATTTAAAGGGAAATAACCCAAAATAAGCTTTATAGGACTTTTCTGGGGCTGTGAGGGCATCTTTTAAGATATTAGTCCAAGGGGGTACTTCTAATGCGCTAGGGCGGAAATACAAGGCAAATAAACAAATGCGCTGCCATCCCTGGCGACGATTGGCTTGATTGTCTGTAACTATGTCTGCGGCTTGGTTTTTAGCGTGAAAGAGTAAGGCGTAAGGATCTAACTGAACGATCGCGGGGGGATTTTCAGGTACAGAAATCACCGAATCTGTTACTAATAGAGTATGCGATCGCTTGTGTAAAAATGCCACCTCTGCAAATTTACCAGGGCCAAGGTCAATGGTATCTAATATCGCATAGTCAAACTCATCAGCAAAGGGAGCTTGGCTACTATCGGCTGGTAATATGTGAGTGCGTTTAGCAGGTAAACCCAACCAACTCAGGGGTAAATTGAGGGGAAAACTCCATTGATTTGGGGCAACAAAAACCTGTGCATTGGGGAAGCGTCTGGCAAAAGGGCCAACAAAGACTTTATGTTCTAAGCCGGAAATGGTGGGCAGAATAATATATTTCACATCTCCATGTTCTGCCACTATTTCATTAACTAGCCTCATACATTCGGGAGTTGGGGCGACGGGTGCATATACTAAAAGCCCGCCTTGTGCTAGTTTCACAACAGTCATCCGAATGGGAACGATGACGTAAAAAATCCCCTGCATCTGGTCAAAAGTCCAGATTGTGTCTTTAATAATTTCTTGGCGTAGTGTTCTCCGTTTACTATATGGGTAGAGTGGCAAAGTAAACCAGAAAGGCCAAGTAAACTCTTGCGGATTAATCGGTTCTAAGATATTTGCAAGTTCATCATCACTCACTCCGCGACTCCCTCCCAATTCCCAAAACTCAAACTATATTGATTGCAACTCCGAACATTTGAGTTTAGCAAATATTTGATGTCGTTGGAATTGGTAATCTAACGTGAGTTCGATGACCTCTCCCCAACCCCTTCCCTACAAGGCTATCCATTACCCGGATCTTTCTTAACAAAAAGTAAAAATACTTAAAAGAAGGCGAAAGGCTTGATAGGTATAGTTTTGAGAGAGGAGAGACAGGGTGTAAAAAATGGAAAAATGGGCAGCAAGGGAATTGAGGTACTTAGATTTGGGAGATAAACGGCGAAACAAGCGTCTGATAAAGATGGTAGAAGATTTAGCCGCACAACCAACATCGAGTGTACCTCAAGCATGTGGAAGCATAGCAGCGACAACAGCAGCATATGATTTATGGAATTCGGCGTATATACAACCAGCAGATATAAGTAATGGACACGTCAAAAGTGCTATCGAAAGGGCAAAAGAGCAAGAGATAGTATTAGCAATACAAGATACAACAAACCTGGATGTAACAAGTCATCCAGCAACAGAAGGAATCGGATATCTAGACCATAGAAAAAGTTTAGGATTAAAAGTGCATTCAACATTATTATCAAGCAAAAAAGGAGTGCCACTGGGAGTAATAGACCAACAAGTGTGGTCAAGAAATATTGAAGATTTAGGAATAGCAAAAACCCGGAGAAAAAGACAAACAGAAGAAAAAGAAAGCCAACGATGGTTAGAAGGGGTAGAGAGAACGAATAAATTGTTACCAGCAGGCATAAAAATCATAACAGTAGCAGATTCGGAAGCAGATATATTTGATTTATTTAACAAAGAAAGACCAGAAAATAGTCACTTACTAATTCGAGGAACTCACAATAGAAAAGTCAACCATACAGCGAATTATCTGCATGAAGCGATACGGTCAAGTCCAAAACAGGGAGAAGTAGAAGTCACGGTAAAAAGGAATCCACAAAGACCAGAACGGATAGCAAAATTAACAATTAGATACGAAACTATTGAAATAGAAGTACCAAAAAATAAGCTCGGGCGTTCTCAACTAAAACCAGTAAAACTACAGGTAATCTTAGCAGAAGAAAAGAATCCACCACCGGATGTAAAATCAATAAGTTGGTTATTGTTAACGACATGGGAAATTCATAGCCTTGAAGATGCCGTAAAATGTGTTGAATGGTATACATATCGTTGGTTAATCGAGCGTTATCACTATACGTTGAAAAGCGGTTGTCGCATCGAGGAATTACAACTGGAGACAGGAAAACGGCTATCTATGGCATTAGCTACATATTCGATTGTGGCATGGCGATTATTATGGTTAACTTACCAAGCCAGGCACAATCCAGAACAAAGTTGTCAAACGGTTTTCACTACAGTTGAATGGCAACGCCAGTCGCCTCAAGTCGGGAAACCCGCCCACGGCGCTGGCTCATCTTTATGTGTGAGTGTGAACAAGAACCCAATTCCACCAGCCGAGCCACCAACATTAACACAAGCTGTACGGATGATTGCTCGACTTGGTGGTTTTCTGGGTCGTAAAGGTGATGGGGAACCCGGTGTCAAGACTATTTGGCGAGGGTTACGACGATTGCACGATATTGCTGCCACTTGGAAACTAGCCCATCAAATCTCAACGCATACTTTCTGAATTTTGTCTAATCTTTATGGCAACCCCATCTCCTGTAATTCCCTCTATAACTGCTTTTCAGCCTTTATTAAGAAAGATGTGACTAATGGATAGCCTACTAGGGAAGGGGGGAAAATTAAAGCCTCTCTCCTTGTAGGGGAGAGGTTTGGAGAGGGGTTTTCCAGATCCTGTGAAAAGTCAGAAAAACCAATACCGTTCAGTTAAGGCTAAAAATAAAACTAGTGTAGGTTGGGTGAGGAACGTAGGTGCAGCCTTCTAGAAGCGAAACCCAACATCTACAGGCTTTTGTTTGGTTTCGCTATCGCTCTACCCTGCGGGAAACAACCTACGCAATTCGCAATTACATAGACTTGATAACTGTCTTTTTTTGCGGGGATATGGTAGATTTTACTACATTTAAACAAGTATAGGATTCCTACTTGATTTCTGAACAGATACGTAGATACGTAGGGGAGGCACATTGCAGTGTGGATTTTCCTCCTGCAATGTTGCCCTTGTGTTAGCAGCGATAGTACAGCAAATAGTACCAAGGCCTTTGGTGCGTTACGGCTTACGTCTAACACACCCTACATACACTACATATACTTAAATTTTTTCAGAAATCAAATCGGATTCCTATATGTAGTTGAGTTTACTTAAATATTTATGGCGGATATTTCAGAAGAGTCAATTCTTAATGCTAGCGTCAGTGATCAAGCCGCAGCAGAAGATAACCTTGGTTTTAAACCTTATGTAGAAGCCATTGCTGAGTTCTTAATTAACCCTGTAACTGAACCTCCATTAACTATCTCTATAGAGGGGGAATGGGGTAGTGGTAAATCTTCTTTTATGAAGCAATTACAGAAAACTATTGAGGAATTTCAGCACAAAAAACTTGAAAAAGAGTTACAAATAAATTCAGGAAGATGGCAGACACAAGCAGAAACTGTAATTAGAGAAATTAAGGAAGGTTTAAATAATTATATACCAAGTCGCCTTGATTTTTTAAAAGCAATTACTGAATTTATTGCATTAGCTTTTAAAGTAATTTTTTCTCTATTAATTAATATATATAAATGGATAAGTTTAAATTTTCATAAGCTACTACAACCAAAACCTAGAATTATCTGGTTCAATGCTTGGAAACACGATAAAGCAGAAGCTTTATGGGCAGCTTTTGCGCTAGAATTTCTCCGTCAAGTTTCTATATCTCGGCTTGGTTATAATATATTAGATTTTTTAAAAGTTAATATCAACTTGTTCAGGCTGCGCTTTGACTGGCAAAATGGGTTTGAGTTTCTTTCTTTAGCACTTTTAGGTCTTGGCACTATCGTTATATTGGCAGTTGTCGCCGTATACAAGGGAGATGAGTTATTTCAGCCAGGTGGCGAAATTCAGAAAATCTTTGTTCAAGTATTTCAAAAACCATTAAATATTCCTATTAAGCAAATATTTCAACCAACAGTAAATATTCCTCGGTTGGTTTTTAGAGGTGTAGTTACTCTGTTTTCAGTGAGAGGCTTTGTTTCCTTATTACTGAAACTTCTTAATGTTGGTGATCCTAAAAATGAACTGGCTAAATATCTAAAAACACCTAACTATGAAAACCAAGTTGCTTTTATTGAGAAGTTTCACGAAGATTTTAAAAAAATTGTGCAAGCCTACGCTGGGAAAAATAAAGTATATGTTTTTATTGATGATCTAGACCGTTGTGAAGTTCCTAAGTCTGCGGAACTGATGCAGGCTATCAATATGATGATAGCAAATGATCCACAGTTAATTTTTATTCTGGGTATGGATCGAGAAAAAGTAGCGGCGGGGATTGCGGTTAAGTATAAAGATTTAATTCCCTATTTATCAGTTGATGCTGATCATGAAAATATTAACATTTCATGTAGAAAAGGGATGGAATATGGTTATGCTTTTTTGGAAAAGTTTATTCAGATTCCTTTTCAAGTTCCACAACCTGCTCAATCTGAATTTCAGCGTTTTTTAGAAAATATTGCTCGACCAAAAACTAAGACAAAAAGTTTTTGGTATTATTCTTGGTTGAATATTGCTAATTTTAGGCAATACATTGTTCAGTTGATAAATAGACAACCAGAAAACAGAGCCGAACAAGAAACACCAAGACAAAATACCCAAACCACATCAACACGAAAACAAAAAGTATTAACTCGTCGAGAACAATTAAAACTTGCAGTCACGGAAGATTCTCAAAATGTGCGCGATATCATCTTAATGGTTGCACCAGTTCTAGATTATAATCCCCGGCGTTTAAAGCAGTTTATTAATTTGTTTAGGCTAAAAACTTATATAGCTGGTAATACAGGTGGCTTTGATGAATTAAGTTATGAAGGAGAAACTATAAAACCGTTAACATTAGAGCAGCTAGGTAAGTTTACAGCTATTAGTTTAAAGTTTCCTAGATTGATTGTTGATTTAAATATTGACCGTCAGCTACTTAAAAATCTGCAAAATGGTGCGCTCAAAAATCCTGTTGCCTTTAGTCAATATAATAAAAATACACAATATTGGGGTGAACATCAAAAACTAGTTGAACTGCTGCGTTCTCCTGGGGTGTTTCAGCTACCAAATTCGGAGAGTATGGTTATAGAAGATAAATATAGTTTGGCAGAGGTTGATGTAGATAAACTGCTACAAGTTGCCCCTGGAACACAAGATGACCTCAGTTCAGAAAGAGGTATAGACTATACTAAACTGCGGAACTACTTAAGAAACGGACAATGGCAAGAAGCGGACAATGAAACTTATCTGGTAATGCTTCAGGCGGTAGGACGTAATGAAGGCGATTGGTTAAGGAGTGAAGAATTATTAAGTTTTCCTTGTACTGACCTCCATACAATTGACAACCTGTGGGTAAGATATAGCAATGGTCATTTTGGCTTCAGTGTTCAAAAAGAAATTTACTTCAGCGTAGGCGGAAATCCAGACGGTAAGTATTACGAAGAAGCCTGGGAGAAATTTGGCGATCGCGTAGGATGGAGAGTCAAAGAAGGCTGGATATACTATCAAGATGTAGCTTTTGACATATCTTCCCCACGAGGACATCTCCCCGTGGGAGGAAGAGACGTAACCGCGTTTCCCCTTGCAGGGGGACACATCTTCCCTGGAAAATCTCTTCTCTCACATCCAGACTTGTAAACTCTCACATCTAAGGCTTTCCAATAATTCTAAAGATTTATAACAAGCCCCATAAGCACGGTAGAATCAGCATTTTATTTTTCCGATACCTGGCACTGCGGGGTTATAACAGTTCATGAGGTCAAGACATAAAAAATATAGGCGATCGCACTTTACAATCATGTGAGAGAATCAGGATCTACGCCGAGCGATCTTAATCTTTCTCGTAATAGTTGAGCTTGTTGCTGTGCTTGTTGCGCTTGTTGTTGAGCAAGTTGTGCTTGTTCTTCTGGAGTTAAAAGCCTTTGCCCTTCTTGGTTATACCAATACATCCACTCGCGGGGAATACCGAGATAAGTTCCCTGTTCTATACCAATTCCTAAACCTATTTCTGGTAGCCAAACCGGATTTCCATCATGTAATTCATAAACATTGTTGACTAATTTATATACTTCCAATCGTGGCTTGCGGCGACGCAATGGATTGTAAACTACATAATATAAAATCCCTAGTTTTGCATACTCTGCTTTTTTCGTGGAGTATTCACCGCGATATGTTTGGGATACTACCTCCAGCACTAATACTGGTAGTTTCTTTTCTTCCCAAAGCACATAACTGGGACGGAGGTTTTGATCATAAAATCGTTCTACACCCAAACTCAAAAACCCATCCGGTACTATTGCTGGTAAATCTGGGTCATAATAAATACCCATATCTACACCAAAAAACCAATCCATGCGCTCTGGCCATGCCATTGCCAAAAGGGCTTTGAGTAAACCAGGAATCAAATCTTGTAATTCATTATCCACTGGGGTATCGTCTGAGTCTGGTAGTTCTTCTGATGATGGTAAGCAAGCTAATGGATTGTAATTTAGCATGATTGATTTCCCGTTCCTCAGTTTTGAGTACATCACGCCGTGTGTAACTTCTTTTCAAACCTAACCCCCAACCCCTTCCCTACATAGCTTGCTTCTCCGAAGGAGTGGGAAGGGGA
Source organism: Aliinostoc maniaoense (assembly GCF_058172895.1). Lineage (NCBI taxonomy): Bacteria > Bacillati > Cyanobacteriota > Cyanophyceae > Nostocales > Nodulariaceae > Aliinostoc > Aliinostoc maniaoense. The sequence goes on from NZ_CP187952.1 coordinate 5,597,771, forward strand.
GCAAGAATCAAAGTAGAGACGTTGCATGCAACGTCTCTACAGTTGCAGGGGAGAGGTTTGGAGAGGGGTTTATAAGAATAAGTCGCACATCGCGTTACATCTTTATTTTATTTACATGAGAGAATCAGGAGCTACACCAATAGGGAAGTTTCAAACATCCTCTAAATTCTTCAGTCCGATCGCAATTTTACTGTGTTTCTCAATTTGCCCCATGACTTGTTTTGCCCTTTGAATAACTACCGACGGTAAACCTGCTAGTCTTCCGGCTTCGATGCCGTAGGATTTATCCGCGCCTCCTGGTTGGACTTGATGTAAAAATATGATTTGGTCGGGTAATTCTTTGACTGTCACTTGATAATTAGCCACGTTCGGTAACATTCCCGCTAATTCATTTAATTCATGATAGTGAGTTGCAAAAATTGTCCGCGCTTTGATTTCTGTAGCTAAATATTCCGCTACCGCCCAAGCAATAGAAAGACCGTCAAAGGTAGCTGTACCCCGCCCAATTTCATCTAATAATACTAGGGATTTCGCTGTGGCGTGGTTGAGAATATTAGCTGTTTCGTTCATCTCTACCATAAAGGTAGATTGACCTGTAGCTAGATCATCAACTGCACCTACACGGGTGAAAATGCGATCGCATACTCCCAATGTTGCTGATGTAGCTGGTACAAAACTGCCAATTTGCGCCATTAATTGAATTAGTCCCACTTGACGTAGATAGCAACTTTTACCACTGGCGTTCGGCCCTGTCAAAATAATCAGGTCAGGGAGTGGGGTATGATTTTCTGTACTACTTCCTAACGCTGTGGAGTTGGGGACGAAAAAGCCGGCAGGTAAGGACTGTTCTACTACTGGATGACGGCCGGCGATAATTTGGATTTCTCGGCTGGGTATAATTTCGGGACGACAATAACCTTGCTGTACTGCCAACTCTGCTAAACCACACAATACATCAGCAGCCGCTACGGCGCGGGAAAGGTTGCGAATGACTTCGGCTTGTTGTGCTACTTCTTCCCGGAGAACAACGAATACCTCATACTCCAACTGATTTAAATCTTCCCTAGCTGTCAAAATTCTGGCTTCCCGTTCTTTGAGTTCTGGGGTGATATATCTTTCTTCGTTAGTGAGGGTTTGCTTACGGATGTAATTATTGGGTACTTGGTCAGCCTTCGCACGGGAAATACTAATGTAGTAACCAAAGGTTTTATTAAATCCTACCTTGAGTGTGGGGATACCTATTTTGGCTCTTTCCTCTACTTCTAAATTAGCAATCCATTGTTGGTCTGCTTCTACTGTTGCTTTTCTTTCATCTAACTGCGGATTTACCCCAGGACGAATTAAGCCTCCTTCAGTCAAATGTATGGGTGGTGATTCTACAATATGGGCGTGAATCTTTTGGGCTAATTCTGCCAAAATTGGCGGCACTTTTTGCAATGCTTTCAGGAAGGGTGAACTTGCTTCAGCTACTAAGTTGGCTAATTCTGGTAAACGGGAGAGAGAATCAGCCAAAGCTACTAAATCTCTAGCGTTGGCACTGCCGGAACTTGTCCTACCTGTGAGTCGTTCTAAGTCGTAAATCTGCCGTAATAATTGCCGTAAATCCTGACGCAGAGGGGTATTTTCGGTTAGTTCTTGAATGGTATCTTGCCGGGCGCGAATGCCTTTAATATCTAGTAAGGGTTGTAGTAACCATCGCCGCAAAGACCGGCTACCCATTGCGGTGCTAGTTCTATCTAAAGCCCAAAGTAGCGAACCGTGAAATGTGCCATCGCGGACGGTTTGAGTAATTTCTAAATTGCGGCGGGTTTGGTGGTCAACAATTAAATAATCGGTGATGGTGTAGGTTCTGAGTCTTTGTAGGGAAATGCGGTTTTCTTTTTGGGTATCTTCCACATATTCTAATAACCCACCAGCCGCCCGCACTGCCAGGGGTAGGTGGTCACAACCCAAACCTTCGAGCGATCGCACTTTGAATGTCTGCAATAATTTACTTCTAGCTTCACCTTGAGAAAAGGGGACTTGCGATCGCAAACTGTAACAAAATGATGGTGGTAAACATTCTGGTAAATGGGGCGAACTTTCCCCCGGACGCAGCAATGTACCCAAATCTGGTGCGTTTGTTGGGACTAACACCTCTGAAGGCTGTAAGCGCATCAATTCTTGGGTGAGATGCTCTAAATTACTATCTTGGGTAGTGACAAATTCCCCCGTAGAGATATCGGCATAGGCTAAACCCCAATGATTCCCCGCAATTACCACAGCCGCTAAGTAATTATTGCGACTTGATTTTAACATCCCTTCTTCTAATAGCGTCCCAGGGGTGAGGATGCGTGTTACCTCCCGCCGCACCAAACCCACCGCCTCAGACGAGTCTTCCACTTGGTCGCAAATGACTACAGCATAGCCTTTTTCTACCAGTTGGGTTGTGTAGCGTTCCCAAGCGTGGTGAGGTACACCAGTCATAGCCACACGCCCAATTTCACCGCCGTGCTTACTAGTTAAAACTAATTCCAATTCTCGCGCCACCGTCACCGCATCTTGGAAAAAAGTTTCAAAAAAATCTCCCACCCGATACAGCAACAGCGCATGAGGATACTTATCTTTTACCTCAACATAGTGCTGATACATCTTACTTAGCTTACTGCGGTCTACCTTGCCCGTATCGGTATGAGGCGTAGTAGCAGCAGGGGAGTCTGTCGGCTGGATGTGAGAGTCAGAAACGGTCATAGGATAGATGCTAGGATTTACCGAAAATTTGGGTTTGAGGTTCCCCGTCCACTTCGGCAAGCACTTCGACAAGCACTTCGACAGGCTCAGTGTGGCACTCAGTGTACCACTCAGTGCATCGCTTCCAGGACGGCTTTCATGATATAATATTTTTAGCGGTAAAGCGCACACATAAAAAACGAAGTAGGTCAAGCGGACAACTCCTGATCCGGAACCCTGGTAGTAAAAATCCTAAATCTTGTATAAATGTGGGAGTAAAGCAAAAATTGAAGAAATCGTTTCAAACGCGGTCGGGCAGTCCGTGTATGCTTGTGGACGTATCCAAACGGGGAAATTTGAATATTTTATATTCAGGTTTCTAGGGAGGACGGATGAAGCAAGAATCCTCATGCCTTTAGGCTGAGGAGTGTCAAGCACGCCAAAGCCACAAGATCGGATAATAACGTGATGTGGAAATTTAGCAGCGATCGCTCAAGGTTTTTTCATAAAGCACCAGCCCCTACTTTTCTTGAGTAATGAGTAATGAGTAATAAGTAATGAGTAATAGACCTCTTGCATAAATATTCTTTTGTCTCGCGCAAAGGCGCAAAGGCGCAAAGAAAAGCTCGCAAATAGTGACTTTTGCAAGAAGTCTAATGAGTAAATACCCATGACTTATTACTTGTTACTTCAAGAACGCGAAAAATAACTTTTCCCATTGCCAATTTTACTCAGCCAGGAGATGAAAGGTTTGTGCTTGGTATGTTCCCATGCCCAATGCCCAATGCCCAATGCCCCATGCCCTTGTGGCTGTTATTCATTTCTGCGATAAATCCATAAAATTAGCGAGTTTGTAAACAATTCGCGCTCCCACATTACCATCCCATTCCCCATCACCAACTTCGCACACATCAAAACCAATAATTTTTCTGCCACTGTTCACCAATTCTCGGAATAAACAAAAACTTTGCTGTAATTCCAAACCTCCAGGTACAGGAGTACCAGTATTTGGGCAAAGTTTGGGATCTAAACCATCTACATCAAAGCTAATGTGAACATATTGTGGCAAGTGGCTAATAATTTCTTGGCATAATTCTACCCAGGTTGTTCCTGAATATAACTTCTGTTGAATAGCCTGATCATAATATGCCATAATTCGATGATTTGATTGGTTAATAATTTCTACTTCATCATGACAAATATCACGCAAACCCACCTGGACTAATTTAGAAATCTGTGGGATTTTTAGCGCATTAAACATAATGGAAGCATGGGAAAATTCAAATCCTTCATAGGCATCCCGTAAATCTGCGTGTGCGTCAATGTGCAGAATCCCAAAATTAGGATATTTGTCTGCTAATGCTTGGAAATAACCCAAGGGTGAACTATGATCACCACCAATTACAGCAACACGCTTACCCTGATTTATTGCTGCTTGAGACTGTGTAAATAGCCAGTGGTTGACTTGTTGAGAAGCCTGATTAATTTCTGTTAAAACTGGTGTTAAATCTGGTGTATCTGTTAATGCTTTACCTGCTGCTAATCGTTCAATAATTTGTCCTGCTAAGTTACGATAGTAATTATTTTTATCTAAAATATGTTGGGGTATTTCTACTAGAAAAATGCCTTGTTTCCAGCCATCGGGGTTGTCGAAGTCGAATAAATCGAGTTGAATTGAAGCATCAAGAATACGCTGTGGGGCGTTGGCTGTACCTGCACCATAGGAAACAGTAACTTCCCAAGGTACGGCAAAAACAATTAAGTTAGCAGACTCATAATCACAAGGTAAACCCAAAAGATTACCGTTAATTTCCCCTACGCCGCTAGGATTATAGTCCTGAAGTTGATTACTCATAGTAGTAGATGACAGGTGATGATGTTACAGGTTACAGTCTATCGCCTTATCTCCCTTATCTCCCTTATCTCCCTTATCTCCCTTGTCTCCCTTGTCTCCCTTGTCTCCCTTGTCTCCCTTGTCTCTCCGTTCGCGTAGCGTCCCGCAGGGAAGTTCTAACCTCCGCACCCTACGGGAAGCAAGCTACAGACTTCTCTCCTTGTCTCCCTTGTCTTCCTTGTCTCCCTCCCCAAAGTTCTGTAATTTTGAATTTTGTAGGCGTAAGCCTTCCCGAAGGGTATTTTGAATTTTGAATTAATTAGCCCCCAACCCCCAGTCATGTCAACATTTCCCAATACTAAGTATCATTCCTCACAAGTTCCTCAAATTTTCTGGTTATAACTACTTTCACGGTGAAAGCGATAAATCACAGATTTTAGGCTGATTCACCTGATTGATGCTTGATGGAGAATAACTATGATTCGTTTGCTTGTGGGTATTTTAGTTTTTGTTATTAATACAATTTACCGCGATCGCCCTTACCCCCGCTTTTATGTTTTAGAAACCGTAGCACGAGTACCTTATTTTTCTTATCTATCGGTGCTACATCTCTACGAAACTCTAGGTTTATGGCGTAAGGCAGACTGGCTCAAGGTTCACTTTGCTGAATCTTGGAATGAATTACACCACCTGCTAATTATGGAACATTTGGGGGGTGCTAGTTTTTGGGGCGATCGCTTTTTAGCTAGAACAACTGCTTTAATTTATTACTGGATTATTACGGCGTTGTATATTATCGCCCCCGGTGCTGCATACAATTTCATGGAATTGGTCGAAAAGCACGCCTACAATAGCTATGATAAGTTTCTCACTTCTCACGAAACTGAATTGAAAGCCCAACCTGCACCAGAGGTAGCTACACTCTACTATCGTGATGGTGACTTATATATGTTTGACGAGTTCCAAACCGCCCACACTCCCGCCGAACGTCGCCCACAAATTGATAATCTCTATGATGTGTTTGTAGCTATTCGAGATGATGAGATGGAACACGTTAAAACCATGATTGCTTGTCAATTACCCAATGCGGCACTCTCTACCATCAGTCCCCACAGTCTTGAACCTCAAATAGCAGAATGATGGCTTGACACCGTACCACGAAACCCACACATATCTAAAATTCAATACAGCCAAAACACGGAAACATGAAGATTTGTTTCTGTGTTTTGTCGTTTTTGCTCTGCAATAATTTTTTGTGTCTTTATAGCCGAAAATAAATCATATCAAGGGTATGTAAAGCGATCGCTGATAATTTGCTCTCAATTTTTCTCTTTTTTATCAAAAGTTTTTGATATTACATTTACTTTCAGTATTATTGACGTTGTTAATTATGTGATAATCCCGCTCAAAGTCAGGAAATCATGGGTATTAGCTCTAAAAGTCCATCAGGCACTAATTAAGACTGATTGCGTCAACTATACTGACTGTGTTAAGTATACATCAGTTGATCTGATGCGGAAATTCGATACGCCGTACTGAAAAATAATTACTACTCAACTTATCTTTTAGCAACCATCAAAGTATTTCAACTGTATGGCTAGTAAACTCCTTCACCACACCAAATCATTGTGCGTCTGGGTAGCTGACGTATCATTTCAATTGCTCAAATCTATTTCCTTGAGGCAAGGTTGGCCGCACCACAGACTGCTCAAGAGGATGTCTCCGATTCTAGTTTTACTATCATTTGTGACAGTGTTGTTGGTGAGTAACTTCACCCCTGTCATTGCCCAACTTCCACGACAAGAAATTCGTGGAGTCTGGATGACCAACAATGACTTTAACATCCTCAAAGATCGGCGCAAAGTCCAAGAGTCGATGAAAAAACTACGGGAGATGAACTTTAATACGGTTTACCCTGTGGTGTGGAACTCTGGCTACGTCATGTATCCCAGTGCTGTCGCCCAACGAGCCAATATTCAACCCTTTGTGTTTCGAGGCTCAGATGGCCACGATATCTTAGCAGACGTAGTTAATCAAGCCCATCGTCGGGGTTTGTTAGCAACTGCCTGGTTTGAGTTTGGATTTATGGCACCCCCAACTTCAGAATTGGCCTTAAACCATCCACAGTGGCTAACACAAAAACGCAATGGCAGCAAAACCTCTATGAGTGCGGCTGGAGAAGTTGTATGGCTGAATCCTTTCCACCCTGAAGTACAAAAGTTTATTAGTGATCTCGTCTTAGAAGTCGTCAGCAACTACGATATTGATGGCATTCAGTTTGATGATCACATGAGTTTGCCCCATGAATTTGGCTATGATCGATATACAGTTTCTCTCTACACCAAAGAAACTAAAAATCCTCCCCCAGCCAACCCCCAGGATAGAGCATGGGTGAAGTGGCGAGCTGATAAAATTACAGCCTTCATGACTCAACTACACCAAGCTGTCAAAGCCAGAAAAGCCAATGCTATTTTTTCTGTTGCTCCTAATTACTATGATTTCGCTTATAAGTTTCAACTGCAAGATTGGCTAACTTGGTTACGACAAAATCTTGTGGATGAGTTAATTGTGCAAATGTACCGTCCCAACCTGCAAAGTTTTATTGCTAATATATCCCGTCCCGAAATTCAAGAAGCACGACAAAAGATTCCCACTGCGATTGGAATTATGACTGGTTTACGTAATAATCCAGTTTCTATACAACAAATTAAGTCTCAGGTACGAGTTACCCAAGAACGGGGATTAGGGGTAGCTTTCTTCTACTACGGTAGTATGTGGAACTATTCTTCAGAATCCTTTAATGAACGCCAGGCGGGATTTCAAGCTTTATTCCCCTATCCGGCTTTGCGCGCCAGGGTGGAGTGAAAAGTTTTTGAGCAGGGGAGCAGAGGAGCAGGGGAGCAGGGGTGCAGGGGTGCAGGGGAGCAGGGGTGCAGGGGTGCAGAGGAGCAGGGGTGCAGGGGAGCAGGGGAGAAAAACCACCCACTTTCCTGTGAAGCTTCCCTACGGGAGACTACGGGTAGCTTGGTTCTCCGTAGAAAACTAGGGGAATAATCCTCTAGCTCCTAGCCTCTGTTCTAAGACAGTACAAGCTTCAACCAAGGATGGCAAGACTTGGTAAGCCAAACATCTGATTTCTGGGGATGGTTGTTCTATATCGGGAATCATAATTGGGTACATCCCAGCACTAAAAGCTGCTTCTATACCTACACATGAGTCTTCAAACACCAAACACTGTACAGGAACAACATTAATTCTGCGGCTGGCTTCTAAATATATGTCTGGTGCGGGTTTACCTTGAGCAACATCTTCACTAGTGACAATAGTTCTAAAGTAATGCAGAATACCTGCATTAGTTAAACGCCTGATAGTTCTATTTCTGGCTGTTCCTGTTGCTAAGGCAATAACTATACCTAAATTACTTAACTGCCGGAGTAAATCTATTACCCCAGCTTTTAATGGTAAACCTTCTTGTAGTTCCCGGCGATCGCCTATTTCAATTCGTTGTGCTGTCACCGCATCAAAGGGAAAACTATTCCCATATCTTTGTTTGAGAATTTTTTCTCGCCAAGATAAATCACGTCCGACAAACTCATGATAAAAATCATCTTTCATCAGATAGCCATGACTAGCTAAAGCCTGTTTCCAAGCCCAGCGTGCAATGCTTTCTGTATCAAACAGCAACCCATCCATGTCAAAAATTGCAGCTCGGATATCTGGTAGCACACTCAATCCTCTGTTTACACCTTGACAACGCCTAATTATGTCATTATGCCGTTCATGGACAAAAATAACTGTTGCAATCTATTAATCAGGAAGTTTTAACTTAATTATGCACAAGGATCTTTAAGAACTTATTTATGAACATTAAGTAGGGTGCGTTAGGGCTAGATATCATTTGGTAAAATCCGCAAATCCTTACATAGCCGTAACGCACCAATATTATACGGTGCGTTACGCGTTGTTGAACGCACCCTACAATATAATTTCTAAAGCCAATTACCCACCAATACAAATGCTGACCAATAAAAAGGATGTTGTAAATCGGGATTTTGTAAAAAACTGATTTGAGTTTGTCGTAATGCTTCTGCTTTGCTTATACCCGGTTGTCTGAGGTGTTTATAAAATTCCACCATAAACTTAGCAGTAGATTCGTCTTTGACTGCCCAGAGAGTAGCTAGAGTGCTACGCGCACCGGAACGTACTGCTACCCCAGCCAAGCCTAGTATAGCTCGATTGTCTCCTTTGGCTGTTTGACAGGCACTCAGAACCATTAATTCTACAGGTGTAGATTGTGATTCGTTTCTGGCTTGCAGAAATTCACTTAATTGTTTAACATTAATCTTTTCATTCCAACTGAGGATAAAAGTGTCATCAGACTGGCTACTAAATTGACCATGAGTAGCTAAATGTAACACTGAAAATGGTGTTGATTCTATAGCTTGTTTGAGATTAGTGTCGGTAAAATCTTCATTTAAAAGTAGTTTTGAAGAAACTTCTGAAGAAATTTCTGTGACTTCCGATTTAACTGCTGGTAAAGCTTTAAACCCTTGCCGTGATTCACTCAGCGCAGCTGTCATCAATTGCAGATTTTCAGGTTTGAGCGATCGCGCTGGCATTAACTGCATCCCTGGCGATAGTGCTAAACTGTATTTCTCTACCAAATACTGTTTACCGTCATGTAAAACTGCCATTGGGATATTACGCAGAGAACCATCTAAGACAAAAGCCAGGGTTTTGACTCGACTGTTGCTTAACTCAGATTCCAGGGGATGTATTAACAAATCATAAACTTTTTGAGAAACAGATAATCTTTCCTGATTAGAGAAAATGGGATTGAGAGATTGGCGCGTTTGTTTGATGATACTTTCTACTTCCCCTGAAGATAGAACAGTTTTATAGCTAGATAAAGGTCTGCCAGGAATTGATAAAATCACTTCTAAGCGATCGCCTAAAATAATCGGATAGATTACTGCTGCTTGGTTGTCAATCTGATCAATTTGCTCTGGTTTGGCGTTTAAGCAAGCTTCCCGAAAGAAATTATCTAACTCTGCTAGTTGTAATGCTTCAATCGTGTCTCGTGCTAATTTTAAGTTTTGTTGACTCGGTTGGGGCGATCGCAGTAATATATCCACCAATTCCCGATAAATTGGTTCGACACTCTCCTGAAAAGAAAACTGCACATCACGATTAACCGCTACTAAGTCACTACGCAGAGATTTCAGGTTTTTCACAGCACTATCATAAGCTGCGATCGCACCTTGATTATCACCTTGTTTTTTTAGAATCCGCCCAACTTGCCAAGCCGCTTGATAGTTAATATCAGCAGCATTAATTTCTTGAGTAATTTGTAATGCTTGTTGACTGAGTGTTAAAGCGTCAGCTAATTGCTGCTTTTCAAAGTACAATTTTCCTAACTCATTTAAAGCATAAGCTTGAGAACGCAAATCACCCAGCATTTGCGCCTCTCGTACTGCACGAGCTAAAATTTGGGCTGATTCTTGATATGATATTGCCTGATTTCCATCCAGTTTTGACAATTTAGTCAAATTACGGACAAAATTAATTTTTGCATAAATAGAAAGCCGACTAGCAGGCAATTTCTCTAATTGCAACTTAATCTTTGATAATAACGCCGCAGTCTTTTTAGTTTGTCTACTTTCTACATAAAGACTGAGTTGATTTAACTGTGCTTCTACTTGTAATTGAGAATTATTTGTCTGCTCTATAACTTGTTGATAATAATCTAAAGCTGCCTCTATTTGTTGTAAATCTCTAGCGTTATTTCCCAAGTTAAACAAAACATTGCTGATATCTGTAGCAGAATTTAAAGCCTTACTAATCTTTAAACTCTGCTGTAAAATTTCTTGAGATTGTTGTATATCTCCTACTAATTGAAACGCAATGCCTAAACTTTGTAATGCTTTGGCTTTAATGATAGAGTCCGGCTGATTTTGCAACTTTTGCTGCACATTAACTAACAACTGCTGCCCTCGGCGATATAATCCTAAAGCTCGCATTGCTTGGGCTTGGTTAATTTGGCTACCTACCTTTCCTACTTCATCGCCAGCTACTGCATATGCACTTTCCGCCTCTTGCCAAGCTGTTAAAGCTACTTGTGCTTGTCCTCTAGAAAGTTTGAGATTTCCTAGAGTATTGAGAGCTACTGCTAAAATATTGGCGTTTCCTTGCTGCTGGGCTTGCGGATGTTTTAAGATATCTAAACTCTTATTAATAGCAACTTCTGCCTTTTGCCAATCGCCTAAATTTTGATAACCCAAGGAAAGATAACTTAAACTCCAAGCTTCATTGAGGATGTCGCCTTGATTTTTAAAGCCAAGATAGGCAGCTTCCCAAAATTTTACTGCTTCTGTAAAGCGTCCAGCTTCAAACAGATTTCTACCCTCATGTAGTTGATATTGAGGATTTACAGAATCAATAATCTGGTATTGGCGTAAACTTGAGTCTGCTATCAGATTTAATGTTGATATTTCTCCTAACTGCTGGTTATTGTGTGCAAATACCTTAACACCTGTTGTTGTTAAAAATAAAGTTACTCCTGCCAGGGATATAGCATATCTAGTAACATTTAACATATACTCATTTTTGTACATAAATTTTACATCTACTAATAATAATCCTGGTTAGTTATAGAACTGGTGAGTAAGTCACCTCTAACAGTCATATCAGAATTGGTTGGAATTTCAATAGAAAATTCTGTGCCTTCACCTAATACAGAAAAACATCTTAATTTACCATTGTGTTTCTCTTCAATAATTTGGCGGCTAATAGATAAACCCAAACCAGTACCTTTACCTCTGGGTTTAGTGGTAAAAAACTGTTGAAATATCTGGTTTTGAGTTTCTAGTGACATACCCAAACCATTATCTTTGAATGTAACTATTAGTAATGATTTTTCTTGATTCCATAGAGTTTTGATAATGATTTTTGGACTTTTATGGCTTTGAATATCTGCTGATTTTTGAGATGATTCATCAATAGCATCAATAGCATTAGCAATCATATTCATAAAAACTTGATTGACTTGCTCAGGATAACATTCAACTAATGGTAGATTGCCATATTCCTTAATTACTTCTATGTCAGCACGTAGTTTATTACCTTTTAACTTATGCGATAAAATTATTAAAGTGCTGTTGATGCCTTCATGAACATCAAAAAATGCTTTCTGAGATACATCTGAACGGGAAAAACTACGTAAGCTATTGCTAATCTTATTAATTCTTTGTAATCCCGAATCGATTGAAGCAATAATTTTTGGCATATCTATCAATATTTCATCTAATTCTATCAGTTTTGCATTTTTAGTAATATTGACACTAGGATCGGGATAATGTTGATGATAAAGCTGTAAATGCTCAGTTAAAGCATTTATATAATTATGAAGAAATCCTAAATTACCCATCACGAAGTTAAGAGGATTATTAATTTCGTGAGCTACTCCAGCAACTAACTCTCCCAAAGTCGATAACTTTTCACTTTGCACTAACTGTAATTGAGATTGCTGGAGTTGTTCTAAGGTGAGAGATAGTTTTTTTGTACGTTCTTCTACTAATTGATCAAGTTCTTGATTTTTTAGTTCGAGTTCTTTAGTCAAGAAACGTAGTTTTAAATGCACTTGTATTCTTGCTAAAACTTCATCTAAATTAAAAGGTTTAGTTATATAGTCTACACCACCTGTAACTAAGCCTAATACCTTATCAAATTGATCTGTAAGAGCAGTGAGAAAAATAACTGGTATATCTTGAGTAGATGACTTTTTTTTCAGTTCTGTACAGGTTTGAAACCCATCTATTCCTGGCATCATTACATCTAACAAGATTATATCTGGTTGGGCATATTCAGCTTGCTCAATAGCACTTTCGCCATCAGTTGCTATGAGAATTTCCCAGCCTAAAGAAGAAATAGCATCTGATAAAACTTTTAAATTGGTGGGATTATCGTCAACAATTAATATTGTTGCTTTTTCAATTTTATTAAATATTTTCATGATATTGTAGCCTTTAAATTTTTTATTAATTCCCGGATCGGTTTAATTTGAAAATTATCACTTAATTGCCTAAATTCTCTAATAAATCCGATATAATCACCATTTAAATCTGATGCTTCTATTTCATTCAACAGAACTTGTATTCCTTTGATGTTGCCTCTCATGGCTAAATCCAATAGCTTATCAAGTTCCGATTGTGGCGGTGCAACTATCAGTTGAGAATTATTATGTTGAGGAAGTTCATTTTCAGTAAATTTTGTTTGCTTAATATCTTCTTCTGCATAAATCCAATCTAGTTGTAAATAATCCTGCAAATACTTGAGTAGCTCATCCATTTCTACAGGTTTTGGTAAAAATTCATTTCCCCCAATTGCCAAACTTTTATTTTTATCACTCTCAAATACACTCGCAGAAGAAACGAAAATTGGAACTTTGGATGTTTGCGGTAAACTTCTTAAGTTTTGAATCATCTCAAAGCCATCTACAATTGGCATGGCTAAATCAGTAATAATCAACTCAGGCTGATTTTTTACTGCTATATTTAATCCTTCTTGTCCATTACTAGCTTCCCAGCATTCAAAACCAATTGGTCGGAGAAAATTACAAATTATAGAACGATTTTCCCATTTGTCATCTACAATCAGTATTTTGGGCTGTTTGTCTTGAATACCAATAATTTTTTTATGCTGTAAGATGTGAGATGTTTGTAACCAATGATTGATAATGTTTAAATTTACATCTAGCCAAAATTTACTACCAGTTCCTAAAAGGCTATCTACTTCGATTTGACTACCCATTAACTCAGCAATTCTACAGCTAATAGCTAGTCCTAAGCCTGTACCTTCTGCTTGTTTATTTTTATCACCTACTTGCTCAAAAGGTAAAAAAACCTTTGTTAATTGTTCAGGAGTCATTCCTACTCCTGTGTCTTCTACCTGAAATCTAATTTTGTTGAAATTTTCTCCCCCTTCTAATACTTCTATTTTGAATGTGACTCCACCTGTCTCTGTAAACTTAATCGCATTGCCTAGTAAATTAATGATTATTTGTCTTAACCGTTTCTCATCAGCATTAATTGCTTGAGGGAGATTGGGATCTGGGAGATAATCAAACGATATACCTTTTTGTAAGGCACGGATACGACACATTTCTACTACGCCATTGAGGAAGGTAGAAAAATCAAAATCCGTAGTGTGTAGTTCTAGTTTTCGCGCTTCGATTTTAGACAAGTCTAAAATATCGTTGATGAGGGTGAGTAGGTGAGAGCCACACTGATGAATAATTTTAATGCCTTCTAATGTTTTTGGTGCTATGCTTTCAGAACGTTCAAGGATTTGTGCGTATCCTAAAATGCCATTCAGGGGTGTCCGCAGTTCGTGACTCATGTTTGCTAAAAATTCACTTTTAGCTTGGTTGGCGACATCAGCCGCTATTTTGGCAGTTTCTAACTCTTGGGTGCGATCGCGCACTTTTTCCTCTAAGGTGCGAGAATAATCTTGCAGTTGTTGGTTAGCTTTTTCTAATTGTGTTTGTTTATACAGATTAGTCGTAACAATTGTAGCCAGAAAAATTGTTAATATGGGCGAAAATATCGGCATCCACCAACCTGCTATAAACACAGCATAGCTAATCCCTAAGCTGATGCCTGTACCAGATAAAATCACTAAAATTGGCAAACTAAGAAGTAAGTATTTGCTCTTAGATTTGATTTGTAATCCTTGCCAAGTAATACCAGAAGTCACAAACGAGCAGCACAAAATCCATGTCCATTCTGCTTGTTCAGACCAAACTCCTAGTAATGGTCTACCATCAACAGCAGCACTTAACATTTGGCTAACTAAATTAGCATGAACTACTACCCCAGCCATGCGTTTATCTTCATCCTGTAGATTGCGACTGTAACCAACGTTGACAAAATCATTAATACTCTTAGCTGTAGTCCCAATTAACACAATGCGATCGCGCACTAATTCTGATGATATAGAATCACTAAGGATATCTCGCATTTTCACTGTGTCAAACTTATCTTGAAAACCTCGATAATTCAAGATAATTTGGTATCCACCCACATCTGCACCTTGATAAATAAATTCTTCCCCCCTCAAAGGTGTAAATACTGCTTTTCCTAACCGCAAAGAGGTGCTATTTTCGTCTAAAGCCTGCAAAGAAATACCTTGAGTTTCCAGATACATTAAACTTAAGCGTGGTGCTAATCCTAAAAATATTTTTCCCTCACTATCACCAGCAGATAACAAACCACGCCTAACTTTTCCATCTGTGTCTAAAAGCATATCAGCTAATGCAATTTGATCTAATTCAGATAATATCGGTGATGGAGCAACTTGATCCCCCGCTAATTTTTTGACTCCAATCAAGTTAGGTGTAGATTTGATTACTTTTATCCACTCTTGATGACCTGGTTCTACAGGTAAATCTCGATAAATATCCAAACCTATAGCTGCTGGTTTATGTGCTTTTAGTTTGATAATTAGCCTCGCTAAAATAGCGTCAGTAATAGGCCATTTACCAACTTGAGTAATGTCTTGTTCATCAATAGTGACAATTAAAATTCTTTTGTCTGGTGGTTCAGCAGGACGGAGAGCAAAAAACTGCTCCATAGCGTTCCATTCTAACAGTTGAAATAACCCTGTCATCCCTCCAGTCATCACACATATTGCTACAGCAGGTGCTGTGATGAATATACTGCGCCAATCCTGGAAACACACCCTGTATATATAGTTAACAATTGCTTTTATAGATGACTTCATCAAAGCTGTATTGAAGATAGAAAATTTGGCGATGCAAATAAAACCAATAGTAATTTATAGAAAAAAGCAAGATTGGCAATTGCTCAAGGCTTTTACCTGATCTTGCTCTTATTTGGTCGAGTTTTCCTTAATTAGTTAGCAAGAGGTACTTCTGCGATCGCATTTAAATCAACAGACTTTAACATTTCTTGCCAAGAAATAGCCACAGTAGAATTATTAGGTTGTCTTCTCTTTAACTCAGCTAGAGTAGCCAAGGAATCATACCAAATACCCATATTAGCGAGTTGAGATGCTACCTCTAAACTAGACTGACTATTGAAACTGCGCTCAGACTCCACTCGACGAATCCATCCACTTACCCAAGGACTATCAGGCTCTAATTCTTCAGTGCAAATCATCACTAAAGACCATTGATAATTCTTGCCTATTTTTAGTGCTGCAACTGAACTGGGAAGTTGAATTTCGATCACACCAGACTTCTCAGGTAAGGCTAAAGTTGTCTGGTAAGATTGCTGTCCTTGTTCATCTCGCAAAGCAAAAAATGCTTTTTTCGCCTTTGTTTGCGGAACATAAACCAATATTGGTGGACGCTCTGCTAATGTTAAACCAATATTAGTTTTTGGTAACAATGGTGTCACTGAGGCTTCCGTACTTGCAGACATATCAGCACCGCAAGTAGAAGCATCACGAGATGCTCCCCCAGTTGAGGTCTTTGGTGCTTGGGTTTTTGGTGGTCTGAAAGTCACCTGCGCTGTACTAGGTTGTATGTAAAACTGAATCGAGGCTAAGGAAATTAAAATTGTCATTAACCACAATTTCACCCTTAAGATATCTTGGTACTTCATATTCATAAACAATTTATATCTTGACACTTTCTCCAATAGCAATCTCCTAAATATATCTGTCTTTAGACACTAGTTAATTACTATGTATTTTGATAGATTCGTTCATTTATTGCATCAGGAAAATTACTGTTTATATATTTTTTATATTTCTGGCAACTGTGAGAATACGATAATTAAATCAACTATTTTAAAACTTTATTAATTATTCATAATTTTATTTAAAAAATTCAAAAAGAGCAGGTATTTTTCTGCAAAAGAATACCAAAAAATACTGAATATTATTCTTAAATACAAATTATTAAGATAAATGGAAGATTTTTATTTTTTAATTGCACGATTGAACTTTAACAGAAGGCTTTAACGTAAATTATCTTTTTTAAAATTTTATTGAAGAGTTCTACATAAAGAAAATATTGTGTTTTACATATATTTAACTTCCGAGAGTCAAAAATATTTTTATATTGGCAGTTAATATCATTTTTTGGAATATTTATTCAGCCTTCATACAACGAATCACTATTAAAGATAACTAATATGTCTCTAAATCATTTGAAAACTCTGCCTTTGTTGGGATTACTCACACCCCTAACCTTAGCGGCTTCAATAGTTGTAAGTAACACTTCAGCCCAAGCCTTGCAATTTAATTTCACCTATGCGCCTGGTACAACCCTAGACCAAATGCTTGGTTATGAGATGGCTGGTAGATATTGGTCAAATTATTTGGCTGATGATGTTACCGTCAATATCTTTATTGAGCCGACCAATATGTTACCTAAAAACGTGATTGGTGGCGCAATACCAGGTGTGACTTCCCAAAACTTCAGCACTGTTTATCAAAAGCTACAAACAGATACCACCTCATCTAGCGATCGCACAGCTTTAAATACTGTATATAACCAATGTAAGACCAGCTTTACCTTGACCAATGGATCATGGCAGAATCAATGCACAGGATATAAATCTTTAACCAATACCTACACATATGGACTAGCTAGCTTAGACATTCTGTCCGATGTCAAAAACGTCAATCTTACCCGTGCTAATGCCAAAGCTTTAGGAATTATTAGTGGTAATGATCCTGGTTATGATGGTTATATTCTTGTGAGTAACTTAGGCAATATTAACAAGCCTCTGTCATGGAATTATTTTTCGGATACCAACACCAGTAATAATATTCCCACTGCTACTTTAGACTTTTTTAGTGTGGCGGTACATGAACTGACTCACACTCTCGGCTTTATCAGTGGTATGGACTCACCTGAATACGCAGATTTATTGACAAAAAAGTTATGGTTCACCAATGATGATATGTCTAAATATGGCTACTTGATGGATATGTTTCGTTTATCTCAGGATAGCCGCTTTTGGAATAGGCCTGATATATCCGTTGGTGTAAATACGATGTTATCTATTGATGGTGGTATGACCAAATTAGGTGATATGTCTTCTGGCAGTACCAAATTGCGGGGAGATGGTAGTCAAGGCAGTCACTGGAAAAAAGATGCCACCTATGATGGCATTATGGAATCTAGTCTAGGTGCAGGTGGTACAAGAAAACTCGTAACCAATAATGATTTGACTGTTCTAGATGTCCTGGGTTGGAATTTACAACAGAACAATCAAGACTTACTCAGTATCTTCAATAGTGCCAAATCTGGACTCGCCGCTAAGATGGGAATCACTACCAGTTGGATGGATACCAATACAACTCAAGCCGCTTCACTTCTCACACCACAATATATTGATGCTAATAACAATGGCTACGATGATCGCGGTGAATCCTTAAACAAGATGATCAATAGTAGTGGTACTTATAATTGGGGTTGGAATGGTTATTGGTGGGGTTGGAACGGTTATTGGTGGGGTTGGAATGGTTACTGGCAAAACACCGCCAATTTAACCACCGATGGCTTTTGGCAAAATTTTGCTTGGGAAACATTAGATGAGTCTTCTGAATCCCAATCTGTATCCGAACCTACAAATATTTTTGGATTATTAGGAATGGCTGTACTTGGCATTGCGGCACGACTCAAGCGTCGTTGTGAAAATTAACTGGAAGATTTCTATTGTGCGTTTTTGGGGAAGTATAGCTTCCAGAAAGTGATGCACTGTTAATAGTGAACAATGAAAAGTGTTGGTTAAAATCACGCTTGATTGAATAAAAAATAAAAATCCCAGTATTAAAGATACCGGGATTTTTTATCAAAATGGCTTCAAATTTGTCAAATTTCAACAGCTATAATTAGCCAACTGAATCTAGATTAATTTTAACAACTTTGTTCTTTTCTTCTTCGGCTTTAGGCAGGGTTAAATTTAAGATGCCATCTTTGTAGTCTGCCTTGACGTTGGTATTTTGAATACGGGTAGGTAAAGGAATTACACGTTGGAATTTACCATAGTGAAATTCACTTTTTATTTTGCCTTTTTCTTCAGTCTTAGTTTGAGATTTGCGTTCGCCGCTAACATATACAGCTTTATCGGTGACTTGCAAATCTATATCTTTTGCTTCCATGCCTGGAAGTTCTAGTTTCAAGTAGACTGCATCGTCTGTTTCTTGCAATTCAGCCGCAGGAACTCTGGCTACGGTTCTATCTAAAATGGTTGTGTTTAACATATCGTCTTCAAAAATATGATTGAGTTGTTGTTGAATGGTGTTCAATTCTTGTAAAGGATTCCAATGAATAAGTGCCATATGTTTAACTCCTCTGAGAATTATAGTTGGGAATCAATTGAAGGTTTATTTGTTTGATTTGTTCTCATCTTATTCAGAAAATACTTTGGTGTAAATTCGGTTTTTATCACCTCACAAATGATAATTACCGAACTGTCTATTAGAGTTCGGTAAACCAGTTTTTTCTAGTTCGGTAAACCGTAAATTACTCCGAATTGATTATTGAAATTACCTACTTAGGTAGGGAACGGGGAACAGGGTAAGAAGGAATAAAAGAGTACTGATTTGTTTTAAAAATCAAATATGATTCTTATAAGTAATGGGATTTACTCATTACTCATTACTCATTACTCATTACTTATTACTCATTACTCATTACTCATTACTTATTACTCATTACTCATTACTCATTACTCATTTAATGGTGTAACTCTGGAGTAGTTGCAGTTTGAGCAATATGCTTTAAGGACTAAAGTCCTTACTACTAACCTCATAAATTGGTTGTTGCTTAAATAGCAGAATTACTCAAAGGATTCTTCCTAGAATGCTAGGGAAGTGAAAAATATTATTGTCAAGATTTGAGCATAAATATGTTAATCAATTGGTTTTACTTACTGGCAGCAATTTTGTTTGAGGTTTTAGGCACAACCTGCATGAAATTGTCAGAAGGCTTTAAAAATTTAATTCCTTCTATCTTGATATTTGTGTTTTATGGTTGTGGTTTTACTTTCTCTACTCTTTCCCTAGAAAAACTGGATGTTGGTGTAGCTTATTCGATTTGGTCAGGGTTAGGAACTATGTTAATTGCTACTATTGGCATTATCTGGTTTCGAGAGTCTATGTCATTGATGAAGTTTATATCTATTGCTTTAATTATTATGGGTGTGATTGGTATAAATTCGAGTAAATAAATGAGTAATGAGTAATGAGTAATGAGTAATGAGTAATGAGTAATGAGTAATGAGTAATGAGTAATGAGTAATGAGTAATGAGTAATGAGTAATGAGTAATGAGTATAAATCGGATGACTTATTATTCATTACTTAAAGGTAATTGGAATCGGGGATTTAAACCCTAACTCAACTAATACTACGTGTAGACGTAGGGGTCTTAAACTCTTGAATTTACGATAAAAATACCTCATTCATGTGCAGATGAATGAGGTAGACATCAGAGGAAATCAACAAGGGTTTACATTAAGAACAGAACATAGTCAAGCAATAGCTACCATCAAAGCAGCAGACTGAATTAAGTTCGACTGCTTTTTTTTATTTGCAGCCGTGATGCGCTGCGCTCAGTTAAAGGTGCGATCGCTTGAATGTCAACACTATACCAGAGTTAATTTTATCTGTGTTGCCACTTTGACTAAATTCTTTGTATATATAAACTTGTTATTATCTCATACATAGGTCTGAATAATGGGCAAATAGAAAAATAACTACACATTTTTTTGAATAAAAATAGAAAAAACTATCTATAGTGAGATTTGCAAATATGGCTAACTGCCATCTTTGCAAAAGTTGTTAATAATAAAACTGTCATAAAATAACAGAATTAAGCCAGCTTGGCATGATCACTACACAACTACATAAAACAATATGTCAGTATAGTAATAAAATCCTGTGTTCCCTGCTTCCAAGAGCGTAATCAGGGTTTCAGGGTGTAGTAGAAGATAACAAATAACAATTAATCACTAATCTTAAATTTACAATGTCTCCACTCGGTATTGCTACAAGTCATCTAACTCATACTCTAGAAACAGGAGCAGCGAAACTTTGGTTGTTGCTAGTAGGAGTCAACCAATACCAAGATGAGAGACTTCCCTCATTGCGCTACTCAGCTGTTGACTGCCAAGGGTTAGCAGAGGCTTTAGTTGATGCGACTCACGCTTTTCCTCACAAAAAGGAATGGGTACATCATGATTTTGTCTCTCAACAGCCCCTATTATCTAAAGTACGTGACAGTTTAGACGAAATTACGCAAACAGCCCAACCACAAGACACAATTTTATTTTATTTTTCCGGTCACGGAATGCTAGAACCGAATTGCCAGCAGGCGATTTTGTGTCTAGCAGATACCCAAACCGATGACTTGCTTAATACTGGTTTACCATTACAAGAACTTTTGCAACTGTTAGGTAATAGTCAAGCCGAGACTCAATTAGTCTGGCTGGATGCTTGTCATAGTGGTAGCCTGACTTTTAGAGGTGCAAGAAGTGACACCGTACAAACCGCTTTACCCAACCCCACACCCCAGATAGTAGATTTACTGCGGCAAAGGGCAAAACAAAGTAAAGGATTTTACGCCTTACTTTCCTGTGATACTAATCAACAATCTTGGGAATTTCCTGAATTGGGACATGGGGTATTTACTTATTATTTAATGCGGGGTTTGCGGGGTGAGGCGGCGGATACTCAAGGTTTAATTGATGCAGATGGACTGTATCGTTATGTGTATCATCAAACAAAACAATATATTGAACAAACTAACCAACAATTACGGTTAATTAATCAACAAAATCGTACTAGGGGAGAGAGCAAGGTTTATTCTGAATATCCTTTACAAACTCCCAAGCGTATTGTTGAAGGTGTTGGTGAGGTAATTATAGGTGTCAAACCTGCCTTGATGGCATCAGCTTACGCCCGACAAGCGTTAGTTATAGAAGGATTAGCAACAAATCAGAATACTTTGGGATTAAGTAAACTGTTGCAGGCTGTGGGTGGTTTTGATGTCGAGTATTGGCCAAAAAACAATAGTAGTGAAGATTTACAAACTATAATTCAACGTTGTTTACAAACTAGAGAATCAGCACCCCAAAATCAACCGCAGACTTTCAGCACTGTTTTGTTATATTTGCGGGGACATTTAGAAGCAACGGAGGCAGGAGAACCTATACTTGTATTGGGAGAAAATACCCGCCTGAGTCGTTCTTGGTTAAGGCAACAACTACGACGTTCTCCCTATACTCAACAAATTATTATTTTAGATACTCCCTTAGTAGTTGAAACTGAGTCACCCATACAAGAATGGGTAGAAGACTTACAATTGGGATTTGAGCAAGGACAATGTATAGTTGCTGCGGCTTCATCTCCAGATAACCCGGAACAATTTGCCCAAGCTTTACACTCTACTTTGGCAGCAGCCCAACAGCAACCGAGTTTATCAGCTGCTACCTGGATTAGCCAATTACAGAAAATCTCTAGTGAAACTGCTTTATCTTTGCAGATTTGGCTATCTGGTACTCAAGGGGTGATTGAAATTATCCCCACCCGTACAGGGAATAGGAGTAATCCGCTACCAGTTAATATTGATTTGGGGATTTGTCCTTACCGTGGTTTACAAGCATTTGGGGAAGAAGATGCTCAGTATTTCTACGGTAGAGAAATTCTGACACAACAAATAATTGCTGAGTTAGAGAGAAAATCATTTATTGCTGTGGTGGGGGCTTCTGGAAGTGGAAAATCCTCTTTAGTGCAGGCGGGTGTGATAGCGCAATTGCGCCGAGGTAAACAATTACTAAATAGTCAAAACTGGTGGATAAAAAGCTTTCGTCCTGGTACACATCCTCTAGAGGCTTTATCATGGCGGATGGTGGATAGTGGCACTCAAAGAGAAAAAGCCTACCAGCAAATGCAGTTAGAGGCAATGCTGTATCAAGGAGTAGAAGGATTAGTGCATTGGGTGAATCACCGTCCTGAACCAATGGTAGTTTTAGTAGTAGATCAGTTTGAAGAATTATTTACCCTGGCGGCTAGTGAAGATAGACAAAGATTTTGGGAAATTCTCTTGGGAACACTGGCGAGAGTGTCGGAAAAATTTAAATTAATTATTACCTTACGGGCAGATTTTATTGCTCCTTGTTTGGAAGTCGGAAAATTAGCGCAGTTATTACAACAGTCGAGTATTTTACTACCGCCTAGTTTAACGAAAGAAGAATATCGGCGGATTATTACTCATCCGGCGGAACAGGTGGGTTTAAGCGTAGAACCAGAGTTAGTGGAAGTATTATTACAGGAGTTAAATTACTCTCCTGGTTATTTACCGTTATTGGAATTTGTCCTAGAACAGTTGTGGGAATGCCGAGAACATGGTGTGATGACTTTACAGGCATATCAGCAACATTTGGGGGGAATTAAAGGTGCGTTAGAAAAGAAAGCCCAAGCAGTTTACGAAAGTTTAGATTCAGAAGCGCAAGAATGTGCTAAGTGGATTTTTTTAGCATTGACACAGTTGGGGGAAGGTACAGAAGATACGAGGCGACGGGTAGGGAAATCAGAGTTAATTGTGAATAAATATCCCGTGGCTTTGGTGGAGAGAACATTGCAGATATTAACGGCTGCTAAGTTGATAGTTGTGATGGGGAGTGGGGAGTGGGGAGTGGAGGTAGGGGGACAAGGGAGACAAGGGGGACAAGGGAGACAAGGGGGACAAGGGGGGGGTTATGCTTTTTCTGTTGAGTCGCCAGTGTCTACTCCTGGGGTGACTATTGAGGTAGCCCATGAAATTATTATTCGCCATTGGTCAACATTACGCTGGTGGTTGGAGGAAAATCGCAGTAGATTGCGATCGCATCGTCAAATTGAACAAGCTGCTATTCTCTGGAAGGAACATGACCGTCAACCAGATTTTTTACTGCAAGGGGTGCGGTTAGCACAAGCAGAAGAAATATATATTAATTACACTGATGAGTTATCTTTAGATGTACAGAATTTTATTGCGGCTGGGTTACAAGCTAGACGTAAACAGCAGCAAAGGGAACAAAACCGACTCCGACAAGCACAAAGGGCTGTAGCTATTATCAGCACTCTGGGATTAACTGCTTTTGGTTTAGCGGTTTTTGCTTACCAACAAACCCAAAATGCTCAATTACAAGAAATTCAAGCTTTAAATTCCCTCTCGGAAAACTATTTACTTTCCCATAGGCAGTTAGAAGCTTTATTAACTAGTGTGCAAGCAGGGAAAGAAGTCCAAAAAATTAACCTCGGACTTCCCCCAGATGTCCGCAATAAAACTGCAACTATTCTCCAACAAGCTGTCTACAGTACCCAGGAGCGT
Organism: Aliinostoc maniaoense; assembly: GCF_058172895.1. Taxonomy (NCBI): domain Bacteria; kingdom Bacillati; phylum Cyanobacteriota; class Cyanophyceae; order Nostocales; family Nodulariaceae; genus Aliinostoc; species Aliinostoc maniaoense. The sequence goes on from NZ_CP187952.1 coordinate 5,621,664, forward strand.
AACCGTTTGAGTCATAATTCTTGGGTAACAAGTGTCAGTTTCTCTCCAGATGGGGAAGTTTTGGCTTCTGGGAGTGCTGATAACACTATCCATTTATGGCGCAATGATGGTAAGTTACTCAATACTCTCACAGATCATACTGATGCAGTCAATAGTGTAGTTTTTTCTCCAAATGGGGAAACTTTGGCTTCTGCTAGTGCCGACAGTACAATTAAACTCTGGAATCGTAGCGGTAAATTGCTCACCACCCTTAAAGGCCATACTCGCGCGGTGAGTAGTATTAGTTTTTCCCCAGATAGTAAAATTCTGGTTTCTGGTAGTGCTGACAATACCTTAAAAGTTTGGACTCGTGAGGGTAATTTACTTTTCAGCCTCACTGGGCATACTGGGGGGGTAAATTCTGTGGCTTTTTCTCCACAAGGTGATATTTTTACCTCCGCCAGCGATGACGGCACAGTTAAATTGTGGAGTGTTGATGGTCGTTTGTTGACGACTATACCAGCGCACACCAAAGAAATACGGAGTGTTAGTTTTAGTCCTGACGGTAAAACTATTGCTACTGCTAGTGCAGATCATACCGTGAAACTGTGGACGCGTGACGGGACTTTACTCAGAACTTTAGAAGGACATAAAGAAGGAGTGTGGCGAGTAATTTTCTCTCCCGATGGGCAAATGATTGCTACTGCTAGTGCTGATAAGACTATTATTCTATGGTCACGGGATGGGAATGTGTTGGGAACTTTTTTAGGGCATAATCATGAAGTTAACAGTCTCAGTTTTCACCCAGATAGTAAGATTTTAGCTTCCGCTAGTGATGACAACACCGTCAGACTGTGGAATGTCAACAGAATTTTACCCAAAACTTTTTATGGGCATAAAGGCAGCGTCAATCATGTGAGTTTCATCAATAACGGTGAGACGGTGATTTCCTTGAGTGGCGACAATACTATGAAGCTGTGGAATTTAGAGGGACAGTTAATTAAAACCTTAGTTTCTCCTCTTGCTGATGTGACTAGTGTCAGCTTCAGTAGCGATCGCAATATAGTTGCTTTAGCTAGCACAAGTCAAGGTATCCAAATTCGTAACCAAGATGGGGCTTTACTCCGTACCCTGGAAAACCACAATCATTGGATAACGAGTATGAGTTTTAGTCCTGATAATAAAATCCTGGCTACTGGTAGTGCAGATAAAACCATTAAACTTTGGAGTTTAGATGGTCGCCTACTCAATACTTTATCAGGACATAATGGTTGGGTGACAGATGTAAAATTTACTCCAGATGGCAAAAATATCATCTCCGCTAGTGCAGATAAAACCATCAAAATCTGGGGTTTAGATGGTAAGCTGCTGAGAACTCTGCAAGGGCATAGCGCAAGTATTTGGAGTGTGAACATTTCCCCTGATACTCAAACAATTGCCTCGGCAAGTCAGGATGAAACGGTAAAACTGTGGAACTTTAATGGAGATTTATTAAAAACCTTACAGGGGCATAATGATTTAGTGTTTAATGTGAATTTTTCCCCTGATGGTAAAACTGTCGCCTCTGCTAGCGATGACGGCACGATTAAATTATGGAATGTGAACAACGGCACTTTATTAGCTAACTTCCAAGGACATCAAGGAGGTGTGAGGAGTGTTAACTTTAGTCCCAACGGTAAATTGTTAGTTTCCGGTGGACAGGATGCGACAGTGAAGTTGTGGAATTTAGAAGGCATAGAACTGCAAACCTTGGTACTTGATCAATTACTCAATCAAGCCTGCGATCGCTTAACTGATTATCTCACCACTAGCCCCCAGATTACCAAGGAAGATTATGATCTGTGTTTTGAATAATTCGTAATTGGGCATTGGGCATTGGGCATTGGGCATTGGGCATTGGGCATTGGGCATTGGGCATTGGGCATTGGGATAAATATTTCTTCCTTGTCTCCCTTGTCTTCCTTGTCTTCCTTGTCTCCCCTGCTCCCCTGCCCCCTGCTCCCTGCCTTTTATCAAGCAACCACACTTACATTAGTGTGTGAGATTCGTGCTTGGTTAGCTAATAAAGCTATCTGAATTTGGGCTATGTTGCCGATGCCATCTTCATCAAAGAACAGTTGACCTGTAGTATTGTTGTAGATCAAGCGATCGCTTGCTGTTGTGGCATTACTACCAAGGCGGAATAGTCCAGGATCGAGTGTACCTAAAGCTTGGCTGAGTCCAAATTCTGATTTGGAGATTAAAATTGTATCTTGGCGAACTCTCAAATCAGTAATAATATCAAACTCTCCAGTTCTAGTATCACTCAAATAAAAGCGATCGCGCCCACTACCACCAGTGAATAAATCATATCCCTGACCACCAACTAGCAAGTCATCGCCGTTACCACCGAGTAAGATATTATTACCATCACCACCATAGAGGCGATCGTTACCGTTACCCCCTAAGAGAATATCATTGCCATTGTCACCGTAGAGGCTATCATCACCATTGCCTCCATTCACCACATCATTACCGTCGCCACCATAGATGATGTCACTACCATTACGACCTAGTAAAAGATCATTTCCAGCCAAACCCCGGATGAGATCATCGCCATTAGTGCCTCTGAGGATATCATTATCTGGAGTACCAATAATACCGCCACTGGCATTGATAGTTACACTCACAGATGCTGTTGCACTGCCACCTTTACCATCACTGATGCTATAGGTGAAACTATCGCTACCAACGTAGTCAGTGTTGGGGGTATAGATAATAAAATCATCAGCAAAGTCGCTGGGTGTACCATTGTCGTTGACAACAGCAGTACCGTTGACAGGGTTAGATAATAAACTCAGTTGCAGGGCATCACCATTGACATCACTGTCATTAGTCAGGACGTTAATGTTAACGGCAGTGTTTTCATCAGTTGTGGCTGTATCATTCACAGCTACGGGTGCGGTATTTAAGTTTAACCCTACAATTATCGGGTCATGGTCTGAGGAACGAAAGGCATTAGGACTATATAAGCTCGTTTGTTGTCCTACTGACTTAAAGTTGGTGTTGTAGTCTAAAACATTCGGTTCATCTGCATTAATATACCACTTGACAGCATTACTTACTTGTGCAGCTAGGGAGGAATTAGCTAAAGCATGGTCTAAAGCACCCCACTGACCATCAAACACATAGGAATATGTGGTATTGGGTAGGAGGTTATTATATCCAGCATTTTCTAAGGTTTTGATGGGATCTTCCTGGGCGTAGGCGTTGAGGTCGCCGAGAATGAGATAATCTGTATCAGTAGTGCCAGTGGGGTTGGTTGCTAACCATGCGGCTAAATCTTGAGAGGCACGAGTCCGTGTCCCATTAGATAAACCTTGGCCATCTCCAGCATCAGCATCACCGACACCTCCAGAACTCGAACCCTTAGATTTAAAGTGATTAATGACGGCGGTGAATTGTTCGCCTGTGGAATTTTGTTGGAAAGTTTGGGCTAGGGGTTTACGATTATTGTTATCAAAAGCACCTTGACCAAAACCATCGGCGACTGTAGCGGCTGCACCTACGGGGGTGACACTATTTGGTTTATAAATGAAACCAACAGCGATCGCATCCGTACCTAATTGAGATAGTCCAGGATTAATAAAAGCATAAGTACCTGCACCAGCAACAGCATTGAGTCCGTTGACTAAATCTTGAATGGCACTATTTGCACCGTAGCCATCATTCTCAATTTCAATTAAACCGACAACATCGGCATTTAATCCCAGAATAGCAGCAATTGTCTTTTGACGCTGCCGGTTAAACTCAGTCAGATTGTCTGCGCCCCGTTGTTCAGGACTATTGAAGCCGCTACCAGTACCATCACCGTTAAAGTAGTTGAGAACGTTAAAGCTAGCAACTTTGAGTGTACCACCTACATCTGGTGTAGTTTCTGGACGAGGATTAGCGGGTGTAAAGTCTACGCCGGTTGAAGTTTGCACCCGATACCCTTCAAAACGTTGGTCTAAAACTCCCGTGATACTAGAGATGGTATCACCACCACGTAATGTATTAGTAGCACTTAAAGGTTGACCACCACGACCAAAAAGAATTGGGTCAGGGTTTTGAGTACCTCTACCATCATCTAGAATAATCCGCCGTTTGGCAATTTCATCTAAATAAGCAGCGTAACCGGCAACACTGGGGTCATTGAATTGGGTATACTGTTCTAGTCTGCCATCTGTACCGGGTTGGTTACTATCTCCAGTAGTTGAGAGTACAACTTGACCAAAACGGCCGAGTTGAAAATGTTCAGTAACAGTTAAATCTCCACTAGCCCCACTGATATTAACTAACATTCCTTCATAGCGTTCCAAGTCTGCCACAGCAGTTACAGGTAACTGGATGTTAGTTACTGTTGGGAGAGTATCTGCACCCAAATTAATAACCCTACTGACTTGAGACAGTTGGGTAAGACTGCTAGTATTACCACCACTACTGCTGGTAAATTCGCTCACAGTGCCAGTCACTCGGACTTTATCGCCCACATTACCAGCAAATTGTCCTGTGGGGTCGAAAACAAAGATACCTTCGGAAGTTGCCGCGTCATTATCAGCATCAGCGTCTTCTTCCTGCACAAAGAAACCATTTAACCCAGAACCACCGGGGAAAGCCGCAACCACAACGCCTTCAATGGTGCGAATACCCCCAAAACCAGGGTTAAAAGCTGCACCATTGCCTTGAATTTCATGAATTTTGGTAATAGAGAGGGCAACATCATTGTCAGTAATGGTAGCGGTGACTGAGCCGATGTTAATACCGTTGTAATTGCTATCACTACTAGTAACACTGTGGCTGATAACACTGGTGTGTGTGCCTTCTACTAGTAAATCATCAACTGCGATCGCTGTCACCGTTTGGGGTATATTCCAGTTAGCCGGGGTGAAAGTAAGACTAGTAGTGTCGGTTGTAGTTTGGGAATCAGGGGTGATTGTAATGATTACATCTGCGGTAGGCTGAGTATTGAGTACAATCGTGTAGGTATCCGTTGTACCTCCTTCGGTGAGGTTGGTGCTACCACCAGACTCAATTAAACTCACACCAGGTAAGACAGTAGTAGCAACCTGTAAGTTATCAATTCCTAACCCGTGATCATTACCAGCATCATTGACATCACTCCAGCGTAGCCAAATTTCTGCCCCAGGAGCAAGAGAAAAGCCAGTAATATTACCTGAAACACTAACACGGTTGCTGTTATCGTTACCATTTAATGCCCCTGCTGTGCTGGTAGCAATGGGACTGGTAAAATCTAGGGCATCAACATCAGTCCAAGTTCCTGAATTAATGCTGGTAGCACCAATTTGATAAGCAAAGTCTAGTGTGTGTGGTGTTGTGTTACCACCATTACGCCATTGTTCACCAATGTAGCTGATAGATAAAGATGTCAGAGTAGTGCCGGTATCATTCACAAACCGCGCACCGTAGAAAATAGTCCCAGTCGAACCCGAAGCGACTGAACCTAAAGCTCTATCTGAGTCACTAGCTGCACCAAAACTGTAAAGACTACCAGTGTTATTAGAACCTGTACCGGCATTAATGAGGGTGCGGCTACTGTACCAATTGGGAATAGTTTGGTTATCCGTCCAAGTTGTGTTAGCTGTGCTGAGGCTATCAAAGTCTTGGAAGTATGGATTACTTAGGGAAATTGCCATAATGATTAATATGTGAGCAAAATGGTGAAAAATCTCAAAAATCGACACAAATAACATTTGTGTAAATAAACACCGAAAATTTACTTGCTCAATATTAAGAAAAGCCTAAAAAACGGTAAAATTACTGAATATTTCCCCATAATTTTTTAGTAGCAAATGGGGAAAATCTCAGTAGGGTGTGTTAGGCGTAAGCCGTAACGCACCAAAGAGTATAAAAGCTAGTAAAATTACTCTAATTGAGTTCGTAGTCAGGACTTTAGTCCTGAAAGAAGGGCTAAAGCCCTGACTACAAACTTTTGTGATTGCATAAAAATACAATGGCAACCCTAACAAATTAATGAAGACAAGGTATCTTAATTTAGAGTTGATTTTTCCTTAACTAAAATGCCACGCGCCGTTGCTACCAGTAGTTCTCATCAAACCAAGAAAACAATCACTCCGAAACTGTGGTTGCTACTGGTGGGAGTGAACCAATACCAGGATACACAACTGCCATCTCTGCGTTATTCGGCAGTTGATTGTCAGGTATTAGCAGAAGCTTTGACTGGCGCAACTCAAGAGCAATTTTCGCAAAAAGAACTTAATATTTACCATGATTTTGCAACAGAGTTACCACTGTTAACTCATATTCGCACCCGCTTGCAGCAAATTACTGCCTCTGCTCAACCTAGCGACACAATTTTATTTTATTTTTCTGGTCATGGAATGTTACAGCCAAAGACACAACAAGCATTTTTATGTTTGGCTGATACTCAAAAAGATAATTTAGAAACTACAGGTTTAGCGGTTAAGGAATTATTAGAGTTATTAAGTAATAGTGGTGTGCAGAATCAGATAGTTTGGCTCGATGCTTGTCATAGTGGGGGTATGAGTTTAAGGGGGTTAAATCCTACACCACAATTATTAGCAGTTTTACAGCAACGCGCCGCTAAAAGTAAAGGTTTTTATGCTTTACTTTCTTGTGATACAGACCAGCTATCATGGGAGTTTCCCGAACTAGGACATGGGGTATTTACATATTATTTAATGCGGGGTTTAAAAGGAGATGCGGCTGATAATCAAGGGGTGATTTCGGCTGATGGTTTATATCGCTATGTTTATCACCAAACACTGCAATATATAGATAAAACTAACCAACAGCTAAGATTAATTAACCAACAAAAACGAGGTAAAGGAGATACGGAACTTTATAGTGAATATCCCCTGCAAACACCGAAACGTATTGTGGAAGGTATAGGGGAATTAATCATTGGAAAAATTCCAGCGATCGCTCAATCAACTCCCCCTAGAAAAGCCTTAGTAATTGAGGGGCTAATCGGATCACAAACAGCACTAGAATTTAGTAAAATCTTGGGAACTGCCGGAGCTTTTGAATTAGAATATTTACCCCGGACTGGTAATACAACAACTCAAGATATCCGCCAAACTATCAAAGAATGTTTACGTGCTAGCAATCAACCACAAACATATCAAACACAAGAACAAATTACCGCTTTATTATATCTGCGGGGACGAGTAGAAGAAACCCCCACCGGTGAAGCAGCATTAGTATTATTAGATGATATTTGGTTGAGTCGTGCTTGGCTCAGACAACAGTTACACCGTTCGACAGTAACCCAACAAATTATCATCCTAGATTGTCCAGTCGGGACGCATACTATATCATTACCGGAATGGATAGAAGATTTACAATTAAACTCTGCTACCGGACAATGTATTATTGCTGGCACTAGTCCCAAAAGTAACCCACAATTCTTTGCTCAAGGACTCATAGAAACTCTCAAAACAGCTTCTTTATCTAATGGTTTATCAGTGGCAGCTTGGATTACCCAATTACAAATTCATTTAGCTACACAACCACAAATTACCCCCTCTTTACCTCTGCAAATTTGGCTATCAGGTACACAAGGCGTAATTGAAATTATCCCCGCGACCACTGGCACACGCAACCCCCAAAAATCCGCAACTTTAGATTTAAAAATTTGTCCCTATCGCGGTTTAAAAGCCTTTAGTGAAGAAGATGCTCAATATTTTTACGGTAGAGAATCTTTAACTCAACAGTTAATTGCTCACATTGCCCATAACTCATTTTTAGCAGTAGTCGGTGCATCTGGTAGCGGTAAATCCTCCGTTGTTCAAGCCGGACTAATTTCTCAACTCCGCTTAGGAAAACAATTACCTGATAGTGATTCCTGGTTAATTAAAACCATTCGTCCTGGTGCGCGTCCGTTGGAAGTGTTGGCGCGAGGGTTGGGGGAGCAGGGGAGCAGGGGGGCAGGGGAGCAGGGGAGCAGGGGGGCAGGGGAGCAGGGGAGCAGGGGAGCAGGGGAGCAGGGGGGCAGGGGAGCAGGGGAGCAGGGGAGCAGGGGGGACAAGGGGGACAAGGTAGACGAGGGAGACAAGGGGGACAAGGGGGACAAGGGGGACAAGGGGGACAAGGGGGACGAGGGGGACAAGGGAGCAATTCCCCATTCCCCATTCCCGATGCCCAATTCCCCAGTCCTAGAAGCCATGCTTTACCAAGGGGTGGAAGGGTTTGTGTATTGGTTGCGGAGTCGTCCAGAACCAATGGTAGTGTTAGTAGTTGACCAGTTTGAAGAATTATTCACCCTTGCGCCTAGTGAAGATAGACGGCGATTTTTAGAATTGGTGCTGGGAGCTATAGAGTACGCCTCTGATAAGTTTAAGTTGGTGGTGACGGTGCGAGCCGATTTTATTGCGGCTTGTTTGGAAGTACCTGCACTAGCTAATTTATTACAACAATCTAGTATATTAGTGCCGCCGAATTTAAGTGATGATGACTATCGCCGTGTGATTATTAACCCAGCCGAACAGGTGGGTTTAAAGGTTGAGTCGGGACTGGTGGAAATTTTGCTTCAGGAGTTAAACCACTCGGCGGGAGATTTACCCCTGTTGGAATTTGTCTTAGAACAGTTATGGGAATACCGGCAAGCTGGGGAGTTAACGCTGACAGCTTATCAGCAACAAATTGGCGGTATTAAAGGCGCGTTGGAACGTAAGGCACAGGAAGTTTACGAAAATTTAGATTCCCCAGGGCAAGAATGTGCTAGATGGATTTTTCTGTCGTTGACGCAGTTAGGGGAAGGCACGGAAGACACGAGAAGACGGGTATTGAAATCTGAGTTGGTAGTGAAGAAATATCCTGATGAGTTAGTAGAAAGAACTCTCTCGGTGTTGACGGCGGCGAAGTTGGTGGTTGTGGGTTTGGAGGAGGAGGGACTGGAGGGACAAGGGGGACGAGGGGGACGAGGGGGACAAGGGGGACAAGGGGGACAAGGGGGACAAGGGGGACAAGGGGGACAAGGGGGAATTTCTACATTATCTACTCTCACTCCTAACTCCCAACTCCCAAGTCCGTCTGTGACTATTGAAGTAGCGCATGAAATTCTCATTCGCCATTGGTCAACTTTGCGCTGGTGGTTGGAGGAAAATCGTAGTAGACTGCGATCGCAACGTCAAATTGAGCAAGCGGCTACTCTGTGGAAACAAAATCATCAGCAATCAGATTTTTTATTACAGGGTGTGCGTCTGGGGGAAGCTGAAGAAATTTATGTGAAATATACAGATGAGTTATCTGTTGATGTGCAAAATTTTATTGCTGCTTGTTTAGAGGCTCGTCAACAACAACAATTAGCACAGAAAAAGCGTCTCCGACAAGCACAAAAGGCTGTAGCTATTATTAGTGTTTTGGGAATTGCTGCTAGTGGTTTCGGTGGTTTGGCTTATGTGCAGAAACGTGCGGCGCAGTTACGGGAAGTTGCGGCTTTAAATGCTGCTTCTGAGGCGTTTTTGTTATCCCATCAACAATTAGAAAGTGTGATGGCTAGTGTTAAAGCTGGACGAGAACTCAAACAAGTTTTTGCACCAGCTAAAGATATGCAAGTGACAACCGCAGCAATTTTGCAACAAGCTCTCACTAATACTCAAGAAATTAATCGGTTTCCTGGTCATAATCAACAAGTCAATTCTATCATTTTTCATCCTAGTGGTAAAGTTTTAGTTTCCGCTAGTGATGACCGCACTATCAAAATTTGGTCGCCGGAGGGGCGATTAATTGAGAGTATTATAAATCAACACAGATTAACTGCGATCGCCTTTAGTCCCAATGGCAAATATCTCACTGCTGCTAGTGCTGACTATACTATAAAAATATATGCTTTTAATTTCAGTTGTTTAAACAGCAATCATCATCAATCTAGCCCAAGCTGTCTAACATTAATCAAAAGTATTCCGGCACATCAAGATATAGTTACTGCTGTAATTTTTAGTCCCGATAGTACAAAAATCGCTACTTCTAGCTTTGATAATACTATCAAGTTATGGCAAATCGACGGTAAATTAATTAATAGTTGGAATGCTCATAATGGCTGGATAAATTCTATCGCTTTTAGTCCAGATGGTAAAATCATCGCCTCTGGTGGTGAAGATAATTTATTAAAAATTTGGCGCGCAGATAACGGCACATTAATTAAAACTATCCCCGGACACACAGCTAGTATTACCCATGTAAATTTTAGTCATGATGGCAAATATTTAGCTTCTGCTAGTCGTGACAAAACTATTAAACTGTGGAATCAACAAGGGGAATTAATTCAAACTTTAGCAGCACACAATGACCAAGTTAATCACATTGCTTTTCACCCAAATAATCATATTTTAGTTTCTGCTAGTGCGGATAAAACTATTAAACTCTGGGGATTAGATGGGCAATTACTCAAAACTATCTCAGGACACGGTGAGCAAGTTAAGGATGTTAGCTTTAGTCCCGATGGTAAATATTTGGCTTCCGCTAGTCGAGATAAATCTATTAAAATTTGGCAAGTAAATCTAGAGGAAACACCAAAATTAAGCCATATAAAAGATGTAAAATTTACTCCAGATGGTAAAATGTTCGTTGCCGGGGGATGGGACGGTAAAGTTACGATTTGGGAAAGCAAACAAAATATTAATGCGTCACCAGTAATTACATTTTCAGTCCATGAAGATATAATTCAAGCTGTTAGTATTAGTCCTGATGGTAAAACCTTAGCAACGGCTAGTGCTGATAAAACTATTAAAGTTTGGCATCTGCAAACACAAACTTTAATCCAAACACTTAAAGGACATCAAGATAGAGTTACAAGTATTGCTTTTAGTCCAGATAATCAGTTAATTGCTAGTGGTAGTGCGGATAAAACTATCAAAATTTGGCAATTATCAACAGGTCAATTATTGAGAACAATCACAGCACATACTGATGAAGTCACGAGTATTAATTTTAATCCTGATGGGCAATTATTAGCGTCTGGAAGTGCTGACAATAGAGTAAAATTATGGCAAGTTACTGACGGTAAATTAGTAAAAGATTTACAAGGGCATGGTTTAGCGATCGCCTCTGTAAAATTCAGCCCTGATGGTAAAATATTAGCCTCCGCTAGTTGGGATAATACCATTAATCTTTGGCAAATCCCCAATGGGGAATTAATTCAAACCCTCACGGGACATACAGACGGTGTAACTAGTCTCGATTTTATCCCAAATAGTCAAATTCTCGCCTCTGGTAGTGCTGATAATACCATCAAATTCTGGGATATAACAAACGCTAAATTACTCACAACCCTGGTAGGAAATGGGGGTAAAGTCAATAGTGTTAGTTTTAGTCCCGATGGTAAAGTCTTGGTGAGTGGTGAAGAAACTGGGGTGATGCTGTGGAATTTAGATTTAGATGATTTGATGCAGCAAGGATGCACCCGTATAAGTAATTATCTTCACTATAACAAGAATATTACGCCAGGCGATCGCGCCATTTGTCAGCCACGATGATAATTCGTAGGGTGCATTAGATTTATCAGTTAATAGTAGAAAAATGTAATTCTAATTATTTAATATTAATTGTATAAAATTCTACAAATATTGAGTTAATTCAGGTTTTGCAAGTATCAAAGGGTTGATGCTTATATTTGGTAATTCCTCGCATAATGAGCGGGTAAATATTTCATGCTCACTTAGCAATTATTTACCTCTAGGAATAAAATAATGTTCACTAATATTATCCTGAAATCAATCATTGTTGCCAGTGGTGCAGTGCTTAGTATTTCTACAAATTTAACACCTGCAAACGCTCTAATTCGTAATACTGGATTTGAAGATAATTTCAATAGTTGGTTAACAACAAATACGACTGAAGATGAGAAGAATCGCATTTTGGTTGTTCCCTCCACAGATTTAGGTAATAGTCCAGCACAAGGTAATGCTGCTGTGATGATCTCTAAAGGAACATCACCTAATTCTTTGCAAATTTTTTTGGGTTTAACAGATAACTTCTTACAAGATAATCAGGTGCGTGGAGGTTCTGCTATCAAACAAACATTCACAGTTAACGCTGGAGATATATTAAGTTTTGACTGGAACTTTCTGAGTAATGATTTAACAGAAAATGACTTTGCTTTTGTCAAGATAGGAGATACGGTAAAACTATTGAGCAGTGCTTTAGAATCTAACTTAAAACCCATCTCCTTTAATTTACCTTCTTCTTTTGGTAATGAAGAAACATTCCCTTTTCAACAAGAAACTACCTGGGATAAATTTTCACATATTTTTAATGCTACAGGAGAAACTAACTTGGCATTTGGGGTATTTAATGTAGGTAATAATGGTGAACCGCGATTATCAGGCTTATTGCTTGATAATATTACAATTGCTTCCGTTCCTGAACCAGCCTCTCTTTTGAGTTTGTTAATATTTGGTACTTTTACTGCTGGTTTATATCAACTGGAACGTAAAAAGCAGTAGTTAAAAATCGAAAATTTGTTAGCTATGATGATAGTGTAATTTATTACACTGTAAAAATTTGCTGAATTACTGAAGGCATCAAGCATCATTGATGCTTTTTTTTCTGCTGTTAATCATGAACAATTAAATTAGTTTTTTCGAGCCAAAATATTCTTTCTCCGCTATTAAATCAAAAATCAGAAAAAGCGATCGCTTGAGTGTACACTATCTTTGATCATGAGCCTTAAGACAGATTAGAGAATAGCCATAAGACAGTATATTTGGGTGAGATAGCACAAAATGGGTTAAAAATCCTCATGCTAAATAGGTAAAATCAATCACAATTCTTTGCAGATCAATTTTCGTTAACTTGTTTTGTAGGTTTGCTGTCAGCTATGTCATCCCCTGAATCTCAAACTGATTTTCCCGACAATCTTCCCCAACCATCCTATGAGTCATCCTCAGTAAATTGGCGGAAACTGCGGTTATTGATAGCAGCTATACTGTTGTTAGTCGGTGGAATAGCCGCAGCCTGGAGATTATTAAGTCCAATTAATCAAGCACCAGCAGCCAATAGCCAATCATCAGGGGTAAGAGTCAAAGTATCGCCAGTACAAGTAGGCATAATTGAAGACAGTACAGACTTTGTAGCCAGCTTAGAATCCCGGCTCTCAATCAAGCTGCAACCGAGAAGCCAAGGGCAAGTTACTCAAATATACGTCAAATCAGGAGATGCGATCGCCGCCGGTTCTCCTGTCATGCAAATCGACCCCAGGCAGCAACCAACTGCATTTCTGGGTAACGATGCCGCCATGAATGTAGTCAAAGTCCAGCTAGCAAACGCTTACACCACCCTCAGATCCTTAGAGACAGAAAGATTATCTAAACTAGCTGATTTACGTTTAAATCAGCAGGAATATGAAAGATATGCCAGTTTAGCCAACGAAGGGGCAGTATCTCGACAAAGCAAAGAGCAAGCAGCCAATCGAGTCTCTATAGCTACGGCTAGTCTTAAAGCCTTAGAATCAAGGATTCAAGCTCAAAAAGCCACCATCGCCCAAGCCCAAGCAACTTGGCAGCAAGCTCAGACAAATACTGCTCAACAACAGCCACTACAAAGCTACAGAATTACTGCTCCTCTTTCTGGTACAGTGGGCAATATTTCCGTAAAATTAGGCGATTTTGTCACCACATCCACACAATTAACTACCATCAGTCAAAACCAACCCTTAGAAGTTAATATCTCCGTTCCCCTAGAACGCGCCTCCCAACTACGCAAGGGAATGCCAGTAGAGATTATGAACCCCCAAGGGCAAGTTTTAGGTACAAGTCGGGTATTTTTCATTGCTCCTAACGCTACCAACGACACCCAAACCATCCTGATTAAAGCCATATACCCTAACTCTAATCATCAACTGAGAGCCGACCAACTCATCAGAGCCAGAGTCATTTGGAGTCAGCGTCCAGGGGTATTAATTCCTACTACAGCCGTATCACGCATAGCCGGTAACACCTTTGTCTATGTCGCCCAAACAGAAACATCAGCAGCAGGCTCTCAATTAGTCGCCCGTCAAAAACGAGTGCAATTAGGCGATATCCGCCGCAATCATTACCAAGTCCTCTCAGGATTACAACCACAGGATAAAATCATCGTTTCCGGCTTGCTAAATCTTCAAGATGGGGTATTGATTGTTCCTGATTCTTAGGGAAGGTAGGGGGCAGGGGAGCAGGGGAGCAGGGGGGCAGGGGTAGACAAGGGGGACAAGGTAGACAAGGTAGACAAGGGGCAATACAGTTCAGTTAAGAAAATAGTTTGTAGTGAGGACTTTAGTCCTCATCTAAGGACTGAAGTCCTTACTACGAACTCTTCCTTACTTCACAAACCCCAGATTTTAGCCCTAACTGAACCGTATTGAGACAAGGGGGACAAGGAAGACAAGCTAGAGATTTTATTGCCCCATGCCCCATGCCCAATTACGAATTACGAATTACGAATTACGAATTACGAATTACGAATTACGAATTACGAATTACGAATTATCAACAACTAACCTTTTCTGAAAACATTGCTGCATCACCGTTATGATACAGTGCTGCATTGAGGCGACAACCTTGATAAGCTAAGACATATAACTCTTTCAAGTCGTTCATCAGGGGATAACGTGGGTTTGCTCCTGTGCATTGATCGTCAAATGCTTGTTCTGCCATTTCTTCTACCTTGGCATAAAACTCTTTGTCTTCGTCTCCTAAAGCTTGTTTAATTGTCGCAGGAATATCAATTTCTCGTTTGAGATTTTCAATTGCTGCAATTAATAATTCTACTTTTTCATCGGCGTTGTTCCCACCTAAGTGCAGGTGATCAGCTATTAAAGCATATCTGTCTTTGGCGTTGGGATATCTGTACTGAGGGAAAATTGCTTGTTTGAAGGGAACATCAGTGGCGTTGTAGCGGATGACGTGGGAAATCATCAAGGCGTTGGCGAGTCCGTGGGGAACGTGGAAGGTTGCACCGAGTTTGTGCGCCATTGAGTGACATATCCCTAAGAAGGCATTGGCAAAGGCCATGCCTGCAATTGTGGCAGCATAATGAACTTTTTCCCGTGCTTTCGGGTCATTGACACCATTTTTGTAAGCACTGGGTAAATATTTAAACAATAACCTAATTGCTTGTAGTGCTAAACCATCGGTAAATTCACTTGCCATTACGGATACGTAGGATTCTAAGGCATGAGTTAAAGCATCAATCCCACCGTATGCTGTGAGTTTTTTGGGCATATTTGAAGTTAGTTCCGGGTCTGCGATCGCAATATTCGGAGTTAGGGCATAATCTGCTAAGGGGTATTTCACTCCTACTCTGTCATCTGTCACCACAGCAAAGGGTGTGACTTCTGAACCTGTTCCCGAAGTGGTGGGAATGGCTACCATGATGGCTTTTTGTCCTAAAGGTGGTAATTCATAAACCCGCTTGCGAATATCCATAAACCGCATCGCCAAGCCTTCAAATTCCACATCGGGATGTTCATACATCAACCACATGACTTTGGCTGCATCCATTGGCGAACCACCACCAATGGCAATAATCACATCTGGTTGATAGTTTCTGAGTAAAGCTAATCCTTTATTGACATTGGATAATGTGGGATCAGGTTCAACGTCGTGAAATACGTCATGTTTTACGCCAATTTCGTCTAAGACTTGGGTAACTTTATCGACGATTCCTAAATCAAATAATGGTTTATCTGTAACAATAAAAGCCCGTTCTTTACCTATTAAATCTCGTAACGCTACAGGCAAACACCCATATTTGAAATATATTTTGGGTGGGACGCGAAACCATAACATATTTTGGCGACGTTGCGAAACCGTTTTAATATTAACTAGGTGATGAGGTGTCACATTATCAGAAACAGTATTACCTCCCCAAGTTCCACAACCTAATGTTAAAGATGGGTCAAGTTTAAAGTTGTATAAATCACCAATCGCGCCTTGAGAAGATGGGGTATTAATCAAAACACGCCCAGTTTTCATCTTATTCTCAAAGTAAGCAATATCATCAAGATTGGCAGGATTTGTATACAATACTGATGTATGTCCTAGTCCTCCAAATTCCACTAATTTTTCAGCTTGATCTACAGCTTCATGGAAACTAGAGGCGCGATACATCGCCAAAATGGGGGATAATTTCTCATAAGCAAAAGGTTCAGTTTCTCCTACTGTTTCCACTTCGCCAATTAAGACTTTATAGATTTTTGGTGTTTGAGTAGAATCGTCATTATTTGGTAGTGAAATTCCAGCCAACTTAGCTAAATTCGCCACTGATTGTCCCACAATCGCCGCATTTAATCTGCCCTCTTTTAAAATTACACTACCCAGCTTTTGTTTTTCCTCAGCATTGAGAAAATAAGCACCACGACTGATAAATTCTTGTTTGACTTTATCGTAAATATCATCAACCACAACAACAGATTGTTCCGAAGCGCAAATCATGCCATTGTCAAAGGTTTTACTTAATAAAATCGAACTGACAGCAGTTTGAATATGTGCGCTACTATCAATAACGGCTGGAGTATTACCAGCACCAACACCTAATGAGGGATTACCAGAAGAATAAGCAGCACGCACCATTCCCGGCCCGCCAGTCGCTAAAATTAATTTAATTTCTGGATGCTGCATTAAAGCCTTAGATAACTCTACAGTTGGCTCATCAATCCAACCAATAATATCTGCTGGCGCACCTGCGGCTATTGCAGCTTTGAGGATAATTTTTGCTGCTTCTACAGTGCATTTTTTCGATTTAGGATGGGGTGAGAAAATAATGGCGTTGCGCGTTTTTAATGCAATTAACGCTTTAAAAATTGTTGTAGCGGTGGGATTAGTTACCGGGACAATTCCGGCAACAATTCCTACAGGTTCAGAGATTTTTTGAATCCCAAATGTATGGTCTTCTTCGATAATTCCGCAGGTTTTTTCATGTTTATATTTATTGTAGATAAATTCCGAAGCAAAGTGATTTTTAATCACCTTATCTTCTATGATTCCCATACCTGTTTCTGTAACTGCCAATTTCGCTAAGGGAATCCGTTCTGCATTCGCTGCTAATGCTGCTTTTTTAAAGATAATATCAACTTGTTCTTGAGAGTAATTTGCATATTTTGCTTGTGCAAGTTTTACTCGTTGTACAAGTAATTCTAATTCTTCAATATTGGTCACTTGCATATTTTTATCCTTATGTAAGTAGTAACGCAACAAAAACTTTGGGGAAGGTGCTGATTGTAATTGGTTATGACTGCTTTTGTTTGATGTAAGTAAGTCGGCGAGAAAAAAAACTACATTAAGTGATGTAAAATTTAATTGAATTAGCTTGTAGTAAGGGCTTTAGCCCTTAAGAGAGGACTAAAGTCCCTACTACAAACCTTGAATTATTCACGCCGTTCTACTTATTGTTTAAATCGCAAATATTTCTCGACTACGAAAGATATCTAACGCTGTTTGTATTTGTTCTGGAGTTGGTGGGGGAGTATCTCTCAACAGATATTCAAATCCTAATTCTTGCCATTTATATTCGCCCATTTTATGAAATGGCAAAACTTCTACTCTTTCAACATTATTGAATGGGGCAATAAAATCAGCGATACCAGCAATATTATCTGGGTTATCTGTAAGACCTGGAACTAGAACAAATCTAATCCAAGTAGGTTGATTAATTGCATGGAGATATTTAGCAAAAGCCAGTGATGGTTCGATATTGCAACCTGTAACTTTAGTGTAAGTCGCTGGGTGAAATGATTTAATATCCAGTAAGACTAAATCTACAAATTCCACTACAGATTTAGCAGAAGCTAAGTTACAAAAGCCAGAAGTATTTAACGCTGTATGAATACCTAATTCTCGACAACGTTGAAAAATTTCTCGGACAAATCCAGGTTGCATTAGTGGTTCTCCACCACTGATGGTGACACCTCCACCAGAAGATTTCATATAAGAGGTGTACTTCTGAATTTCTTGTACTAGTTCATCAACGCTGACTTGTTTACCATTTTCCAGGTAGCGAGAATCAACGTTGCTGCAATACAAGCAACGTAGTGGACAACCAGAGGTGAAAATTAAAAATCGAATACCAGGCCCGTCAACTGTTCCACAACTTTCTACTGAGTGTATATAACCAGAAGTAATTTTTTCTGGAATTATGTGATGATTTTCTAGTGTGTCATGTGCGATTGGCAAAGTTGGGCATTTAAGATTGTGCATGAATGTTACCTAATTTGACATCACCCATCAACCTGGCTTTTGTCTTTCACTATGATTTATAGATAATAAATGTGAGGAACTTGTGGGGATACAATGCTTTATGTAATTAATTTCAAAAATTAAATTTGCTGAGGGATGATCCCTGTTAGATGTTGATCTAAATAAATCATGAAAGACGCGATTTATCGCGTCTCTACAAGTGGGGTTTGGGATGATCTAAAATTTAAAATCGTTCGTGGAATGTCCGCTTGATTACGTCTAGTTGTTGTTCTCGCGTTAATTTAATAAAGTTGACGGCGTAACCGGAAACTCTAATGGTTAGCTGGGGATATAACTCTGGATGTTCCATTGCATCAACTAACATTTCCCGCTTCAAGACGTTAACATTAATTTGATGTCCGCCATCATGGAAATAACCATCCAACATTCCGACAAGGTTGTTGATTTGGTCAACTTCTAATTTACCTAAAGCGGATGGTACAACTGAGAAGGTGTTAGAAATCCCATCTTGTGCGTATTCGTAGGGAATTTTTGCTACTGATTCTAACGAAGCGATCGCGCCTTTACTATAGTAAAGGCGCGATCCGCTTCGTTAGAATCAGTAGCAAAAATTCCCTACGAATACCGCACAAGATTCGGTACCTTTCTTACCGTAGACAACGTTTGATGTAATAGTTAATACTGATTGTGTAGCTGTGGCTTGGCGATAAGTGGGATGTTGACGCAGTTCGTTCATAAATTTAGTTACTAAATCGACTGCGATTTCATCAACTCGATTGTCGTTGTTACCATATTTGGGAAAATCGCCGCTAATTTCATAATCAATGGCTAATCCGGCTTCGTTACGTAGAACTTTGACTTTTGCATATTTAATTGCTGATAACGCATCTGTGACTACCGATAAACCTGCAATCCCGCAAGCCATTGTGCGGAAAATATCACGGTCATGTAATGCCATTTCAATGCGTTCGTAGCAGTATTTATCGTGCATATAATGGATGACGTTGAGAGTGTTGATATAGGCTTTCGCTAACCACGCCATCATGATTTCTAGCTGATCCCACACCTGTTGATAATCTAGGTATTCATCGGTGATAGGTGCAATTGGGGTTGCAACTTGTTCGCCAGATTTTTCATCTTTACCGCCGTTAATCGCATACAGCAAGCACTTAGCTAGATTGACTCGCGCACCAAAAAACTGCATTTGCTTACCGATTCGCATAGCGGAAACGCAACAGGCGATCGCATAATCATCTCCCCAGTATCCACGCATCAAATCGTCGTTTTCATACTGGATAGAGCTAGTATTAATTGAAACTTTCGCACAAAACCGTTTAAAGTTCTCTGGTAAGCTTTCCGACCACAACACGGTTAAATTTGGCTCTGGTGCTGCGCCTAAATTATACAAAGTGTTCAGAATACGGAAACTATTTTTAGTAACTAAAGGTCTACCATCTTCACCCACACCACCAACACATTCTGTCACCCAAGTGGGATCACCAGAAAAAAGTTGATTGTAATCGGGTGTCCGCAAAAATCTGACCATGCGTAATTTCATCACAAAATGGTCAATGAGTTCTTGCAATTCCGACTCGGTGATTTTTCCTTGTTGTAAGTCCCGTTCAAAGTAGATATCCAAAAATGTAGAAACTCGTCCCAAGGACATCGCCGCACCGTTTTGTTCTTTGACGGCTGCCAGATAGCCAAAATATAGCCACTGCACAGCTTCTTTTGCTGTCGCTGCGGGTTGACTAATATCACACCCATAATTTGCAGCCATTGTCTTGAGTTCAAACAGTGCTTTAATTTGCTCGGAAATTTCTTCCCGTAGGCGAATTGTCTCTTCGTCGATGACATCTAATTCTAAAGATATGAGTTGTGCTTTTTTGTCTTCAATCAGAGCATCAACACCATACAACGCCACTCGCCGATAATCCCCAATAATTCTGCCGCGTCCGTAAGCATCTGGTAAGCCGGTGATAATCCCATAGTGCCGACATAAACGCATTTCACGGGTATAGGCATCAAATACCCCATCATTATGGGTTTTGCGGTATTTGGTAAATATCTCTGCGGTTTGGGGATCGATTTCGTAACCGTAAGCTTTTAAGGAATCTTTGACAACCCGAATCCCCCCTAACGGCATGATGGCACGTTTTAAGGGTTTGTCAGTTTGCAATCCTACTATTTGTTCTAGTTCGCGGTTGATATAACCCGGTTGATGGGAGGTAATTGTGGAAACAACTTTTGTATCTGTATCGAGAATACCTTGTTCGCGCTCAAGTGCCATTAAGTCTTGGACTTGCTTCCAGAGTGCTTGAGTTGTTGCAGTTGCACCTGTTAGAAAAGAGTTATCACCAGTGTAAAGGGTGTAATTTTTTTGGATGAAGTCACGGACGTTGATTTCTTCTATCCATTTGCCAGTGTTGAAGCCTTGCCATTGTGCTAACATCTGAGATTCTCCCCAGTTGATGAAGCTGATGATGGACTGCGGTATCTTGCTTGGGATAACGTAGCACATTTGACTTTGATGTTAACCCAGCTTTTAGTTTGTCAATCCTTGTGGATACGGCAAGATATGCAATTGAGAAGGGTTTTGAGCAAAAATTAAAGTTTTTTTAATTGGTCAATCATCACAAAACGAATATCCCGTTTTTCACCAATGAGTTTAATTCCTGGTTGTTGAAGATTTAAAAAGTTTAATCCTATTTCTTTACCACTGATTAAGAAATCATTAATAGCAATCCTGTAAGTTCGTTTGCGGTCAAGAGGTTGGCCTTGAATCAACCAAATTTTAGAATTTGCGATTTGACTAACTTTAGCTGTTTGCAAATAACCACCAGTACCTTGATTAGCTTGTCCTTGATCTAATACTCTTTGCAACAACTCACCAGTGATTTCTACTGCTACAACTTTACCGCCAAAAGGTAGTATGCGAATCACATCATATTGGTTAATAGTACCTGGGGGAATTACATCATCAATCCGAATTGAACCGCTATTAAAAATCGCTAAATCTGCGTTAGGTACTTCCTGTAACATAGCCTCGGCAATTAACTGCGTTAGTTTTGTAGGTTGGTTACGGACGCTAGATTCTAAACCATCTAAAGCAAATGTTAATTCTGCAATTTTTTGCTTTGGCTCAAAACCATTGGCACGAAATGCTTGATAACCTCGTTCTAGCCATTGTTTGATGATGTTTGCAGTTTTTGGTTCGTCAGGAATTTGATCAGTAATTGGTATTAAGCGGGAGTTAATTTCGAGATTTCTTTTGATAGTATCGTAACTCAATTGATGCACGTAAACTGTACGGGCATTAGCATCGGCTTTAAAAATTGGTGTAAAATCCCGACCCCGCCATTGCTGGATATTTTCATGCTCATGACCACCAAGAATAATGTCGATTTCTGGTACAGTTTCGGCTAGTTTGCGGTCATCTTGAATAGATAAATGGGTGAGCGCAACTATGATGTCAACTTTTCCCTTGAGTGCTTTGACTTGCTGTTGGGCTGCTGCTATGGGATCAATATAACTGACGTACTCAGGCTGATTACTATTGAGGGTGACACCAATTAATCCTACCCTGACTAAAGCTCCGCGATCGCCTTTGACATTGAATACTATCGAGCGAGGAACACCTATAAAGGGTTTACCTGTATTATCTGAGACATTACTTGACACCCAACGAAACCGAGATTCTTTTAGTCTTTGATAAAAGAGGTTTTTTGGTAAGTCAAATTCATGATTGCCAAAAGTTCCATAGTCCAACCCCATAGCGTTCATCACCGCTACTATTTGCTGGCCAGCTAAAGGTATACCGTTAATTTTGGCTGTTCCTAAAGCCGAAGGACTTAAAACGTCTCCAGCTAATACAGTGTAGGTGCGGGGGTTGGTTTGATAAAGTTGCTGTCGGAGGGTAGCCACACGAGCTAAACCCCCACGAGTTCCCCCCTCCACTGGCGTAATTTCGTAGACATCATTCAGTTGTAACAAGTTAATATTCACGATTTCTGCAAATGCAGGCAAAGGTAAAGTTAGTGTCGCTAATACTAGTAAAGTTACACCCCACCCTTGATAAATAAGTTTCATATTTCGCTGCCAATACTCTCATTTTACGGGATTGATTTTATACCAGTTTTCTCAAATCCGTCCACAAATTCCCACAATTTAAGCCCTGAAATATTTTGCAATTTCAGGGCTGAGGTTATATTTGAATTGCTCTTATACCATTTCTTGATGTAGCTTGCCTGGCGTAGCCATAGATGCACTTTATTCTGTACTGTAGAGACGTTGGGTGCAACGTCTCTACATCATTTATTTGGCGCAACTTTATAGAGAATTGCTCTTAAAGATTCACCTTAAGAAAAAAGATACTGTCCTATAGATGGTTGTTGACGGCGCAAGGTTGTAATTGCTTGCTGCTGGATTTGCCTGACTCGTTCTCGACTGACATTCAGCTTTTCCCCAATTTGGGCTAAACTGCGTTCTTGATTATCTAAGAGTCCAAAGCGCAAAATTAAGACTTCGCGCTGTACAGGTTTGAGTGATGCTAATAAATCACTTAAATCTTGGCGTAACATTTCTTGGGTAATCTGTTCATTCGGTGAAGTCCCTTCATCCGCTAGCAATTCACTCAGTTCTGTATCTTGATTATCTCCCACCTTTAAATCTAGAGAAATGGTGCTACTAGCAGCAGAGAGATATTCTCGAACTTGTTTAGGTTCTAAGTCCAATTTCTCGGCAATTTCGGCTACAGTGGCACGACGACCGAGTGTCTGAAACAATTCTCGCTGGACTTTTTTAATTTGATTGAGTTTTTCATTCACATGAATCGGTAGCCTGACTGTTCGGGATTTTTCTGCGATCGCTCTTGTAATTGCTTGACTAATCCACCAATATATGTATGTAGATAATTTATAACCTCGGTTGGGATCAAATTTTTCTATACCTCTTTGTAAACCAATTGCTCCTTCTTGCACCAAATCCAAAAATTCCAAATTCTGACGCTGATATTTTTTCGCAACCGAAACTACAAGTCTCAAGTTGGCTGTCACCATCTTTTGTTTAGCTCGTTGACCAATCTGAAGTATTTGATTGATTTCTGTTTCGCTTTTATTTACAAACTGCGCTAATTCTGCTAGGGTTGGTTCTCGTTGCAATTCTTCACTAAGCTGCTGCTTGTGCTGCTCAATGGCAATCATTTGTTGTACTTGCCTGCCATAAGTTATTTCTTGGTCTGATGTTAATAAAGGGAACTGACCAATTTCTTGCAAATAAACGCGAACCATATCAGAACTCAGGCTAGACATACAACTTTAACTACTCTCCATAACCAGACGAACTTAAAAGTATAAATCAAATAGCCCTATATATGTTCTAAAAATTCGTAATCTCATCAGTTAACAAGACCGATGGAATATTTTTGAATTGCAAGTCTCCTAGCAGTGGCATATATTAATTTTATGAATCTTGCGTAAACATACATAATAAAAGTGTTTTTACTAGTGTTTTTTTATTCAAATTGCTCAGATAATAAAATTAAGCATTGGCTAAAATAAACCACTCATATAGGGACTTGTAATGAACCAACGCATCACTACCACTGTCAATTCATTAGTATCAAAATTCTCAAGACGAAATGCTCTTTTATGGCTTGGGGGCGGTGGGATAGCTACAAGCTTAGTAGTAGCAGGGCAAGATCAAGCAAATGCTCAAAATAACAAAGATGTGGAGTTGATAAATCCCCCAAATCTCTACGACGCAACCCGAAATGGTTATAGTCATATTGCTGTAACACCACCAAGAACAAGAACCGTCTATATTTCTGGTCAATTTGGCTCAGACTTACAAGGTAATCTTGTTTCTAGTGAATTTGAGCCACAGTTAATACAGGCTTTTCAAAACCTCCGCTTCGCCTTAAATGCTGTTGGTGCAAAACCAGAAGATGTACTCAAAACTACTGTTTTAATAGTTGATCATACTCAAGAAAAATTGATCCCGTTAGGACGTGAAATTACCAATTTGTGGGGTTTTAAACCTCCCGCAAATACCCTGATACCCGTTCCTAGACTGGCATTAGATGGTATGTTGTTTGAGATTGATGCTTATGCAGTAATTCCAGAACAACCTAACCGTAGACTGTTCCCCAGATAAATTTTTCTGAAAAAATACATCAATGTTGACTGTTAACTGTTAAGTGTTGACAGTCATCATGAGTTGCGCTGCCATCCACGAAACTTGGCAGCGCATTTAGTATTTATGGCAATATCAGGAATATTTAATTTCCCAGATCAACAAACATAAACCATGATTCGACCGACCACACCCGATGACACAAACGCACTCATCACCATAGCTGAAGCGATTGGCTTCCAGTCCAACGAACTTGAGCTTCTCAGCAAAATGCTAGCTGATTACTTCAGTGACGACAGCAACACTGATCATTTCTGGCTCACCGACGATGACAATGAGCCGGTTGGGGTTGCATATTGCCAAGCGGAACAAATGACTAATCAAACCTGGAATCTCCAACTTATCGCCATTCGACCTGATCGGCAAGGACAAGGACGGGGTACAAAACTGCTGCGTTACGTTGAACAAACATTAAGTGTGCGCGGTGGGCGTATGCTGCTGGTGGAAACATCAGGGTTGCCAAGTTTCCAACGCACACGGGCGTTCTACGCAAAGTGCGGCTATGAGGAGGAAGCGCGCATCCGTGACTTCTACACGCTGGGCGACGATAAAATTGTGTTCCGCAAAGTATTAAATCATTGACACTCCTCAGCCGTCATGTTGAGGATTCTTGCTTCATCCGTCCTCCCTAGAAACCTGAATATAAAATATTCAAATTTCCCCAGTAATTGCTCCCCTGCTCTCTTGTTGATAGCTAGTTGACTTATGCTAACTTTAATTAGTTAAATACATTAAATTTAAGTAATATTTTATACTAAAAGTCCGAATATAACATGAAAATTCTCTTGATAGAAGATGATGAAAATACAATTTCTTTACTTTTAGAAGCACTTTCAACTTTTAACTACCAAATAGAAATAGCCAAAGATGGACAAACTGGCCTGGAGTTAGCAAAAGCATTTAATTATGACTTGCTAATTTTAGATGTGATGCTGCCTATACTAGATGGAATTAAAGTCTGTCGCCAACTCCGAAGGGACAAGTATCAAAGCCCCATTCTCATGCTGACTAGCAAGGAAGACACCAGTATGCGGGTTATTGGTTTAGAAGCTGGCGCAGACGACTATATTGTCAAGCCTTTTGATATATCAGAACTCATTGCCCGTATTCGGGCATTACTGCGGCGTAGCAGAGCTATTTTAACAACAGTTTTAACCTGGGAAAATTTACGACTAGATACCAATACTAAAGAAGTCAGTTATGCACACAAGCGTTTGCACCTAACTCCTAAAGAGTATGGTTTACTAGAAACTTTTCTGCAAAATCCCCACAGAATATTTAGTAGAAGTGTATTGCTAGACAGAATTTGGGCATCTGGGGAATTTCCCGGAGAAGAAGCTGTGACAACCCAAATTAAAGGTTTACGTCAGAAACTCAAAGCCATAGGCATGACTGTAGATTTAATTGAAACAGTTTATGGTTTAGGTTATCGGCTCAAACAAGAAGAACAATCGACAGCCCAAACTCCCACAAATTCCAATTGTGATTTAGTCGAACAACATCAAGCCAAAAGTAATATCATGGCGATGATAGCAGAGATGCGGGAAGAATTGCACGAAACCTTGAGAGAAAAATTTACGATATTAGAATTGGCCATTGTTCAATTAGCAAATGTCAACCCACAAGACGACATCATTCAACAAGCCCAGCGAGAAGCTCACCGTTTAGCCGGCTCTTTGGGGTGCTATGGTTACTCCGAAAGTTCAAAAATAGCACGGAATATTGAACATTTGTTAGAACAACAAACTGTGTCACCCCAAGATAAATCTGTACAGATGGCAAAGTTTGTCAAGTTACTCAAACAAACATTGCAGCAACAACCATTTTCACCTGTCAACCCTCAGCTTTCTCAGATAACATCACCCCGACTACTAATTATTGACGATGATACGGTTTTAACTGAACGACTGCAACTAGAAGCAGGAGTTTGGGATTTTCAAGTAGATGTAGCTGCAAACCCCAAAATAGCCAGAACTCTACTAGCCTTCAATTCCCCAGATGTCGTTTTATTAGATTTATCCTTTGCCGATGACAATGAGAGTGGTTTAACCTTCCTTGCCGAACTGACTCGAAATCAACCTGAAATTCCTATATTAGTTTTTACGAGCAACAACCAATTATCTAACCGCATAGAGGCTGCCCGTTTAGGAGCGCATAGCTTCCTACACAAAACCATGTCTGCAAGTGAAGTATTGGGTGCTGCCAACACAGCACTCCATCAAAGTACTATTAATAACACTAAAATTCTGATTGTAGATGATGATATAACAACATTGAATCAGGTTAGTAGTATACTATCACCTTGGGGGCTACAAGTAACAACATTATCAAACCCTCGAAAATTCTGGGAGGTATTGGAATCGACTAGACCTGAACTATTGATTTTAGATATCGAAATGCCCTATTTTAATGGGATAGAAGTATGCCAAGCAGTACGTAATGACCATGTGTGGAGTCCATTGCCTGTGCTGTTCCTTTCCGCTCACGAGGATATAGAAATCTTGTATAAAGTTTATGCAGTGGGAGGTGATGACTACATCAGAAAGCCAATTGTAGAACCAGAATTGATCTCTCGTGTGTTAAATCGACTAGAACGATCATTGCTCAGACAGAAATTAGGACATCAACATTAGAGACTAGAATTATCATTTTCCACAAATTGCCCTAAATTCAAATTTTATAAGCACTTTGTTACATTTTTTTATGAGCTACCTGTAGTGATGCAGCACTTTCCGGTGTAATGATGTACACTATTGGCGGGCAATATGCCCACTCCACAAGAGTTTTGTTATTATAATTTGTACGTCATAGCAATGAAATCTGCTATATGTTATAGCGTTCGAGTCAAAAAGTTTTAGGTTTATTAATTAATGGTGTGATTGAGAAAAATGAGTTTAGCGGTGATTTCTCAATTGCTAAACAATACTTAGCCGGAGAAGAGAGGACACAAGAAAGGGCAATCAGAGTGTAATTTACTCTTTTGAAGAAGTAGCATCTTTATTAAGACTCATATGTGATTTTTGAAACAACTTAGCACAGGTCTACCTAATTTTTTCATGTTCCCCCAACCCCTACCTACACAAGTAATTTCAGGAATCTAATTGGATTGCTAACATACTCTACTTTCTATAAAAATGAGGTTTTTTAATTCCGTGCTTAAAGACTTTACGCACTACATTGCGTAACATAGCATCTCCTTGCAACACAATATCTCGCAGTTGTTGTTCTGGACGGCCTCGGAAAGAAGTAACATGATAATACTTCTCTGGTGTAGCTGGTTTTGGCGAGAAGTAATAATTTGATATGCAACAACGCCGACCATGATGATTAATAGGACTAACGGAATGCAAGGAAGTTCTATTTGTCACCATAATCACGAGTCGGTTAAATTTGCTATGGATGGTTCTACAAGATTGCTTTAAACCTTTATCCCACAGTTCCAAATTACCGCCATAATTTTCTTGCCAATCGGGAGTAACATAATAGAGTAAATTTAAGACTCGATAATTCTTGATATCTTTGTCATGAGAATTATCCAGATGAGGATTTAAAAAGCACCCATATTCCATCAGGCTAAAACCAGCAGCATAAAGATACTTATCTGCCATTAGCTTTTCAAATCCTGTGATCTCTGCAATCAAGTTTACTACTCTAGTATCCTGAAAGGCATAAATGATCTCTTCTAAAATGGGATTATATTTATTTAACTGTATACCTACGTATTTATGCTCTCTGATATCTTTTAACTGTAGTAAGTCTTCTTTATTGGGGAAAGCATTGTATATGTCTATGACATCACTTTCATGCAATAAGTCATCTACATAACAACTATTTATTCTGTCTTTGATGGCAAAATCATTTTTTAAGGCATACTTAGACTGTTCAAGTTTATGTAAAATTTGTTCAATATAATAATTTCTTATATTATTTTGGTCTGACATTAGCAATTTAACCTACTTAGGTAAATAAATTTACAACTACTCAACTATTTTACTGTTTGAATCAAGATATTAAAGGCAAAATAGATAATTTATTCAGGAAAATTTGGCGACTTGATATTTAAGTATTATTATCGTTGAAATTATTCAATCTCTTGAATGTATTTAAAATACACAATCCAATGTAAATGTCAACTAGAATCCTACATAAACTTATTGTTTTTTTTCAATAAAGTTGACCTAATGACAAAAGCAATTTGATATATTCGTATTATCAACAGGTCAGTTCGTAAATATACGTTTAAATTCATACTCTATGTTAAAACAACAAATCAAAAACTCCGCTCAGTATTTTTTACATTCAGAGGAAATTGAGAGATGGGATGAAGATATAGTTGTTTGCAAGATTTTAAATCCCACTCCAGCCATGCAAGCAAATAGTTACTACTTTGGGCATCCGCAATGGGGAGTCGGTTATTTTCAAGCCTGCCATAGAGATGAAAAATTTGTGGAACTGTGGAAACAAGTGATTGGTAGTTGGGATGGCAAAATAGTAGTAGATATTGGTTGTGGCCCAGGGAATTTGTATGCAGCTCTCAGAGAATCTTGTGGTGAACCTGAGTTATTAATTGGTGTAGATGTTTCTCTTGGTGCTTTGAAAATAGCCAGTCAATTGGGATATAAAGCAATTGTGGCTGATGCTCAAAATCTACCTTTGGTTGCTGGTTTTGCTGATATTGTGACGCTTAATGCTACTTTGCATCATTGCGATGATATGGCCAAGGTTTTACAAGAGGCAGCTAAGTTGGTGCGTCCTGGTGGAATGCTAATCACAGATCACGATCCGCAAAAAAGTGCTTATCAGTTCAAAGGTTTAGGTTCACTATTATGGCAATTAAGGTTGCCAATTTACCGTTATATGAAACGAGGTGGACATTCCACTCCAGAGGAGCAGTCCTGGTGTTTGGCAACGGAGGTACATCACAATGCTTGTGATGGTGTGACATCAGAGATGTTTTATGAAACACTAGAACCAATGGGATTTGGGGTTAAGGTTTACCCCCATAACCATTTGGTGGGTGCAGAAGCATTAAAAGGTAATTACGGTAGACCTTTTTGGAAGTATCGTGTAGCTCAGAGATTATCTGGTATTGACCCTGACACCGCAGAAGCTGCATTGTCGTTGATGTGTGTTGCTACTCGTAAGAATTGATCAATCATTTCAGACTTAGTCTTGTAGGTTGCGTCAGATATCAAAAATCTGTTTATTGACAGTATTTAAGAGGTCTGACGCACCCTACTAATATCCCAGTTGCGTAAGTACTGGGTAACTTTTTCATCTCAGAGTTAGAAACCCTGAGAGGAAAACGGATGTAGTAGCTTCCTCAGTTGCGTTTTAATTTCTCGGTTTCAATGATACGAATTGCCAAGATAGTTTCAGCTAACACACGTTGAAATACATAATACCAACCATGCCAACCGTCAAAAATCCAGCCTTCGATAATTAAGCAATAGAGAAAGACCATCCAAGGAGCTAAAAATTTTTGTCTACGGATACGATCAACCCAATCTAGTTCATTGAAGGGAGTTTCTAGGATTTTCTTGGATTCTAGGATTGTATAGCGTTCTTGTGACCATAGCCAACGGCTAAAGGGTTTGCGATCATCGTGGTATAGATAACCAGATAGTAGAGCTGACTTACCATTCAGATGTAAAACTTGTGTATGTCCATCATCAATATAGATGGCTTTGCTTTTTTGAAAGAGGACTTGACGGGGTGGGAGTATTCTGGTGTTGCGGACGGGTTTACCAAATATACAGTACTTGAACTGAGCAAAGTAGCCATCAATTTCCCCATCGACAGGTAAGGCAGCAATTTCAGAGATTAACTCATCTGTAACTATATAATCTGCATCCAGAGAAAGTACCCAGGGTGAGTGAACTTGTTCTAAGCCATAGTTCCATTGTTTACCATGAGTATCAAATTCGCGTTGAAATACTTGGACTTGTGGGTAGGAATTGAGTATTTCCAGGGTTTTATCAGTACTATAGCTATCAATAACTATGATTTTTTTTGCCCAAGTTAGACACTCAAGTGTGCGTCCAATATTGGGTTCTTCATTATAAGTAAGGATTAAAGGTGTGATTTGCTCTAACATGGATACAGTTATGCCATCAGAATTAGACCAATTTTCTGTAGTCGGTGTTTGCATAGGAAATTAGATAATTGATGTAGTTAGGGTTTGAGTCTTTTTATGGGATAGCATATATAACCCGGTGTTTGTAGATTTTTGATCAATTAGATGATTAAGTGTAATCCATAAAATATAATCAAGGCTAAGTGTTTAGAGATATTTATAGTAAAACTTAGTAAGTTTTTATACATTATGTAACAAAGCTGATGATTGGGGTGAATATTATCAACCTGAATCGGCTTTTGGTTATGTTGTGAACTACAAAGCTAAGATGTGAAGTATATACTAGTAGTAAGATTACTATGAGGGATGATACTTAGAAATCACCACTGAGTATGATAAAAATTACGGGCTGATCGGCGTTGGAATAATAGGATATTCAAGTTAGCACTGTTGATGATTCTTGGAGAAAGACTGGATCTGTGGCGATCGCTATTCGCTATAGCTATAATGTTAGTCTTTCTCAACTTGTGTTAATTTTTCTGTTTTAAAAATCTGTGAGTGCCAGCAAACACCACAATCAACAGCAAAAGCTGTATTTGCCACGGTGCTAAAATCAAGCTCAAAATTAAACTCAAGATTGTAAACAAACTAATAATATAAGCTGTTTCATCATGACACTTTTGTGATATGTAACCAGTTGCTAAACCAGTGACAAGGGGAATCAGAAAAAACAAGGGCATTTTTAGTCACCTCCAACAGTGAAACGTAAAGTTTCTATGAAATTTGATAAAGTTCTATTTCTAATTTGGTTAATCTTACATCTTAGTTGATCGCATCACAAGAGATTAATTAAAACAAGTACATATATTTGTTAAGATTACGCAAGCATATAGTAAATTAGCTTAACATTCTGTGCTGTCACTAGCGCAAATATTTAGCATATTAAATTTAAAACTGATATTTTGCTGAGACACCTAATGCAAAACATTCCTAAGATCCTGGCAACAGAACTAGAACTTAAACCCTATCAAGTAGAAAACGCACTCTTACTTTTAGCAGAGGGTGCGACAGTTCCCTTTATTGCACGTTACCGAAAAGAACGCACTGGAGAAATGAATGAAATCCAACTGCGTGATTTAGCTGATAGGTATACATACTTAACAGAATTAGAGGAAAGAAAGTCAGTAATTTTAAAAGCGATCGCGGAACAAGGTAAACTGACTGACGAGTTACAAAATAAAATTTCATCTTGCTTACAAAAAACAGAACTTGAGGATTTATACCTACCATATCGCCCCAAACGCCGCACCCGTGCAACTATCGCTAGAGAGAAAGGTTTGCAACCCTTAGCAGATTTTATCAAAGGTTTAAATGTCAAAAATCCCGTTTCTGCATCATTACAGGAAGAAGCAGCAAAATATATTGCCGAAGCCACAGGGGTAAAAACTGCCGATGAAGCCTTGAAAGGTGCGAGTGATATTTTAGCGGAAGAAGCCGCCGAAAAAGCTGATTTACGCGCCTATATTCGGGATTATTTCTTAGAAGATGGTGTCTTTGTTTCCCGCATTAAAGATGACTACCCTGAAGGTACAACTAAGTTTGAAATGTACCGCAATTATCAAATTAAAGTCAAAAATATTGCTCCCCATAATATGCTGGCTTTATGTCGGGGAGAAGCTGAGGGAATATTAAACTTTGATATTGCTTTTGACGAAGATGTTGTCCTTTCCTATTTAGAATCCCAGGAAATTAAAACTAAAGTGCGAGGAATTAGGGATTTTTATCAAGCAATGCTCAAAGATGCTTTTAATCGCCTCATGAAAACTTCCTTAATAGGAGAAGTAATTTCAGAAAAGAAAACCTATGCAGATATAGAATCCATCAAAACCTTTGAAGCAAATTTACGAGAATTATTACTATCTGCACCTGCGGGAATGAAACCAACTTTAGCGATAGATCCCGGATTTAGAACTGGGTGCAAAGTCGCAATTCTCGAACAAACTGGTAAATTTTTAGAATATCAGGCGATATTTCCCCATCAAGCGGCTGAACAACGGAATAAAGCCGCCCAAACTCTCAAAAATTTGATTGAAAAATACAAAATCGAGTTAATTGCTATTGGTAATGGTACAGCCTCCCGTGAAACAGATGAATTTGTCACGCAAGTATTACAAGCACTAGAGCGTAAACCCATCAAAGTCATAGTTAATGAGTCTGGTGCATCTATATATTCTGCTAGTAAAGTGGCGATTAATGAGTTTCCTGATTTAGATGTGACGGTGCGAGGTGCTATTAGTATTGGTAGGCGGTTGCAAGATCCTTTAGCAGAATTGGTGAAAATTGACCCCAAATCAATCGGTGTGGGACAATATCAGCATGATGTAGATCAAAAGTTATTAAAGAAGAAATTAGATGAAACTGTAGAAAGTTGTGTGAACTATGTTGGCGTAGACTTAAATACAGCATCAAAAGAATTATTAACTTTTGTTTCGGGAATTACACCTACAGTTGCTAATAATATTGTGGCTTATCGCAATCAGCATGGGGCGTTTAAAAATCGTCAACAGTTATTGAAAGTAGCGAAACTGGGGCCGAAAGCCTTTGAACAAGCGGCGGGTTTTTTGCGTATTCGTGGCGGAGAAAACCCCTTGGATAATACAGCCGTGCATCCAGAAAGTTACCCAGTAGTGAAAGCGATCGCCTCTGATTTAAACGTACCATTAAATCAAGTTACGCAAATTGCCGAAAAACTGCAAAAGACCAACTTAAAAAAATACGTCACCGATAGCGTTGGTGAACCTACCCTGCGAGACATCCTTAAAGAACTAGAAAAACCAGGTAGAGATCCCCGTGCAGAATTTAAGTACGCCACCTTTAAAGAAGGCATTAAAGAAATCAGCGACTTGCAAGAGGGAATGGAACTAGAGGGAATTATCACCAATGTTGCTAACTTTGGCGCATTTGTTGATATTGGTGTTCATCAAGACGGGTTAGTACATATCTCCCAACTCGCCGATAGATTTATTGATGATCCTAAAAAAGTTGTGAAAGTAGGACAAGTAGTAAAAGTGCGGGTATTAGAAGTCAATGAGAAATTAAGGCGTATTAGTTTGTCCATGAAAGCCGTTAAGCAGTAACAATATAACGCGATGTGCAACTTCTTATTAAAACCCCTCCTGTAAATGTAGAGACGTTGCATGCAACGTCTCTACTTTGATTCTTGCTCCTTGTAGGGAAGGGGCTGGGGGTTAGGTTTGAGAGAAAGTTGCACACGGCGTAATATAGCAAAAAAGAACAGAGTATTCATCACTATTAAATGAAATCATCCCTTGGGGAGAGAGATAATATATCTCGCAAGGGATGCTGATATATCAGCGATTATTTAAAGATATAAGAGGAAATTACAAATAGTTTTCTCTGAATTTTTAGGTAATACAATGTTAGGAACTTTCTTAATAACTTTAGCTACAGCACTAAGCTTACTAATCGTTGATTTAGTTGTGCCTGGTGTGAA
Source organism: Aliinostoc maniaoense (assembly GCF_058172895.1). Taxonomy (NCBI): domain Bacteria; kingdom Bacillati; phylum Cyanobacteriota; class Cyanophyceae; order Nostocales; family Nodulariaceae; genus Aliinostoc; species Aliinostoc maniaoense. The sequence goes on from NZ_CP187952.1 coordinate 5,655,619, forward strand.
CATTGCTAACTTTCCAGCCGCTTTAATTGCTGCCTTGGTAATTGGTTTAATTAATGGGTCAGTAAAACCAGTTCTTTCAACTCTATCTTTACCCCTAAATTTCTTAACACTGGGAGCATTTTCTCTGGTAGTTAACGGTATTTGTTTTTCATTAGCAGCCGCATTAGTACCAGGTTTTAGCGTTCGTGGTCTGATTGCCTTTATTTTGGGGCCTGTTGTTTTATCTTTTGCTAACACACTTATTAGCAAGTATTTTGTTGAAAAAAATCTCACCTTGCCTTCAGAGACAGATACTAAAGGTGAATTGCCATCTAGCTAGTTACAAATACCTTCAGCAAATTCCCTTGATTTCAGCCATTCTTAATCTTAATCATAAGATAATTCCTGAGATGGAGTTTGCCATTTGGTTAGTTAAACACAATGTAAATAAACTTGAAAAACTAAGAACAATCTCATGAAATTAGTACGTTTTATTCTTGGATTATTAGTACCCCCATTAGGTGTTTTCTTGACTGTGGGAATAGGGCCAACCTTAATTATTAATATTTTGCTCACCCTTTTAGGTTGGCTTCCCGGTAGTATTCATGCAATTTGGGTAATTGCTAAACATGAAGAAAAATTGAATAGCGAGAGAGGAGTTTACTAAAAACTCATATCGTTTCTTCATGTAGCTTGCCTGGCGTAGCCATAGATGCGCTTTATTCTGGACTGTAGAGACGTTGCATGCAACGTCTCTACATTATTTATGTTGCATGCAACGTCTCTACATTATTTATTTGGTACAACTTCATAGAGAATTGGTATCAGTTGAGATAAAAAATTAGTTTCTTCCTCTCAACCCTTATACCCCAACACCCCTGTGTTTGTTAGGGTGTTGGGTTTCCTGTTGATTATTAAATCTAGATGCCGCAGCCTCACTTAAATTAAAAATTACGAATTACGAATTACTAACGTAGTAGGATGATCAACGGGAAAACCTCAAAACCACAGAGGCGACCTAAAATTAAAGCAAAAGACGAACTGAAAACAAGCACACTCATGCGTATATCTCTGAATTGGCTGCGGGAACTAGTAGAGATAAAACTGAGCCACGAAGAACTGGCAGAAACCCTTACGATGGCTGGGTTTGAAGTCGAAGATATTGAAGACCGGCGCACCTGGGCTGACGGCGTTGTAGTGGGTAGAGTGCTTGAGCGTCAACCCCACCCCAACGCTGATAAGTTGAGTGTTTGCACAGTCGATGTCGGTGCGGCGGAAACTTTAAACATTGTCTGTGGTGCGTCTAATGTCCGGGCTGATATTTATGTACCAGTAGCGACTACAGGCACTTATTTACCCAATATCGACTTAAAAATCAAACCCGCCAAACTGCGCGGTGTTCCATCTCAGGGGATGATTTGTTCTTTAAAAGAACTCGGTTTACCCACAGATGTAGACGGTATTCATCTTTTCCCTGAAGAAAATATGACCTTGGGTAGTGATGTGCGCCCTTTATTGGGTTTGGATGACATCATTTTAGATGTCACCGCCACCGCTAACCGTGCAGATGCTTTAAGTATGGTGGGGATAGCGCGGGAAGTTGCAGCTTTGACAGGCGCACAGTTGAGCATCCCTGCACCTGGGGAAATATCAATATCCCAAAATGCTGGGGCGTTAAGTTTAAAAATAGCTGATACCCAAGCTTGTCCAGCTTACATTGGCACAGTGATTGATAATGTCACAATTGCCCCTGCCCCCGAATGGTTACAGCAACGCCTGCGGGCGGCGGGAGTGCGTCCCATCAATAATGTTGTAGATATTACCAACTATGTATTATTAGAATGGGGGCAACCGCTACACGCCTTTGATAAAGACCGTTTAAAATCTGTCGGTGGTAGTGAAAATACTAGCATTGGTGTGCGATTTGCTAACGCTGGGGAAACTCTTAAAACCCTAGACGGACAAACTCGCAATTTAACCACCCAAAATTTATTAATTACTGCCAATGATAAACCCGTGGCTTTAGCGGGGGTAATGGGTGGCGAAGAAACAGAAGTCCACGACGGGACACAAAGCTTAGTTTTAGAAGCAGCGTTATTTGATTCTGTCGCTATTCGCCGTTCCTCCCGCAGTGTCGGGTTAAGAAGTGAATCTTCGGGAAGATATGAACGCGGTGTCAACCGTGCAGAGTTGGAAGTGGCTTGTCGTCGCGCTCTGTCCCTGATTGTAGAATTAGCTGGCGGTGTTATTGTTCATCAAGAAACTGCTGATACCCGTCCTGATCCTTCTAGTTGGAGTCGTTCTATTTCTTTGCGTTTAGACCGAGTAAATGAAGTGTTGGGGCCTGTAATTTTGGGTGAGGACACAGGAGAACTAGAAGCGGAAGACGTAGAAAGAATCCTCACAGCTTTGGGTTGTCAGCTAACCACCACGGGAGAGAAAGTTTGGAATGTTATTGTTCCCCCTTATCGTTACCGGGACTTAGAGCGAGAAATTGATTTAATTGAAGAAATTGCTCGTCTCTATGGTTACGATCGCTTTTGTGATACCCTACCAGATAAAGCGGAAGCTGGTTATTTACCCATAGACCAAGAATTAACTCGCAAGTTACGCGCCACTTTACGCGGGGAAGGTTTAACGGAGTTAATACAATATTCCTTAGTTAAACCTGGGGATAGTAGACAAGTTGTCTTAAGTAACCCCTTATTCACCGAATATTCCGCCTTACGTACCGATTTAATCTCTGGTTTAATCGACGCATTCCAATACAACCTCGAACAAGGTAACGGTTCTCTGAATGGTTTTGAAATTGGGCGAATTTTCTGGCAAGAAGAAGAAGGTTTGTTAGAAAAAGATGCGATCGCTGGTATCATGGGCGGAGATAGAACCATTGGTAAATGGTCAAAAGGTGGCAAAGAACAACCGATGACCTGGTTTGAAGCCAAAGGTATTTTAGAAAGCGTCTTCCAGCAATTAGGCATACAAGTAGAATATCAACCTGATTGCCGTGATGCACGCCTCCACCCAGGCCGCACCGCTTCATTATGGATTAGAGGTAATAGTTTAGGTATCTTTGGACAACTCCATCCCCAAATTCGCAGAGATAAAGGTTTACCAGAATCGGTTTATCTCTTTCAGTTAGATTTAAACGTGCTGTTAGATGCTGTAGACGAGGATGAAATACTTGTGCCAGCATTTAAAGCCTATTCTACCTACCCAGCTAGCGATCGTGATATCGCTTTCTTTGCACCGGTGAAAGTTTCCGTCGCCGAACTAGAAAAAGCGATTAACAAAGCTGGTAAAGGCTTACTAGAATCTGTAGAACTGTTTGATGAATACCGTGGCGAAAACGTCCCCCAAGGACAACGCAGTTTAGCCTTTCGTCTAGTATATCGCTCAGGCGATCGCACTCTTACCGATACCGAAGTCGAGCCGGTTCACAACAAAGTCCGTGAAGCCTTAGTTGAGAAATTCGGCGTTAACCTCAGAAGTTAATCAGACCAATTCTTTATGAAGCTGCATATAATTTGATCCCCCCTAACCCCCCTTGAAAAAAGGCTACGGTGTACACACGTCTTTGTGCTGAGTGCAAAATGTGACTTGATCCCCCCTAGCCCCCCTTAAAAAAGGGGGAACAAGAATCAAAGTCCCCCTTTTTTAAGCTATCCATTATAAACATCTTTCTTAACAGGAAAGTTGACAGAAGTAAGGAGTTATGCAGCCAGGAGTCAGACAAAATAACAGCAGCAAAGATGGGGAAAAATCAAGATGAAAAGGAAAAAAACAGCAAAAAGTCCGAATGATCTCATCACAACCTGGGTGTGAACATCTCATCAGAGGAATGAAAGCACTCACACCCAACAAATTGAGTCTAGATCAGGCAAGAATTAATAATTAATGATAGAGAGACTGACAAACTTGCCAACCTTCAACAAGATCATGTAATCGAGTCAAGCCACGCCAGAGAACTTTAACACCAGGAGAACCATCGCCTTTACGACCTAAAAATCCACCAAGTCGAGCCATCCAATTGACAACTTCAGCTAAAGTAGGTGGTGATGTATGAGGATAAACTTGGTGATGTATAGTAGCATAGAGGACTTGCCACTCGTGAGGTTGTAGAACCAGTTCACAACTAGCATTCGGCTGATAACGAGCTAAGTAAGTCAAAAACAATAAACGCCAAGCAACGATGCTGTAAGTGGCCAAAGCCATCTCGATTCTGTGGGCGGTTTCCAGTTGTAGTTTCTCGATACGACAACCACTTTTTAAGACATAATGATAACGTTCAATCAACCAACGATAACTGTACCATTGCACATACTGCAAAACATCTTCCATATTCCTAATTTTTAAGGTGGTCAGCAGTAACCAACAAATTGGCTCACACTCTGGTGGAGGGTCAACTTCTGTGACCAAAATTGCTTGTAATGTGATGGCAGCTAGTTGTTCAGTCTTGGGGCGATTTTGGGGTGGTGCAATGGTAATTGTGCGATAACGGAGATTTAGGGTAGCAGTTGTTTGCGGTCGTGTAGGATTGCGTTTCACCTCCAAGGTGATTGTACCGAGTGCATCAACACATTCTACCTGTTCCCATAAATGCTGTTGAGTATCAACCAAACAGCGATTTTGTGTCGCTCGAATCAGAAAATCTGAACCAGGACGACGTGGACAAGCAAATAAGTCATAAATGTCCGCTTCCCTGTCGGCAATTGTCACTACTTCTACTGACTCAGGAATCATTGATTCGGTGCTTTTCAAAGCATCCAACCATTTTTGGCTTTCTTTTTGCGTCGTCAATTTTTGTTTTCTGTGTTCGGCCTTTCCTAATTCTTCTTCCTTTCTCGCCCACACTTGTTGCTCTATGATGCCTAATGGTATTCCCTGTGGCGAGACTGTCATGACTGAGTGGACTTTTAATCCTTGAGCATATTTGCTATCGAGATATCCTCTTCCCGATAGGGCTTTGTGAGTCGTGTAGTTCAGTTCTGTGGTGTCTTGAATCGCCAACACTACCCCATACTTACTTATTCTCTCTACTGTTGCATCTCGATGTCCTTGTCTAATCATCGCTGGTTTGATGTATGGTGAATCCCAGAAGTCATAGGTGGCTTTAGTCTGTGCCCATGTGCCACTCGCTTGTGGAATACTCGCTTCTGGTTTAGCACTTAAATTTTCTACGATTTTGATTAACCGTTTGGTTCTTCTGATGTCTCCTAAGTCTGTTGTTTCTAGTTCTGTTGTGATCCATTGTTCCATGTGCTGACTTTGGTAGATTCCCCTCTCTTTTACACAACACATATTTTCTACTTTCTGTCAACTTTTCTGTTAAGAAAGATGTTTATAATGGATAGCTTTTTAAGGGGGATTTAGGGGGATCAAAACGATGTGGGACAAGGTTATCAGACTTGTGTGTACACGGTAGACTAGGGAAGGGGGGTTAGGTTCTCCATCACCCCAAACACCTCACGTAGAGACGTGATAAATCGCGTCTTTGAAGATCAATTATCTACTGAACCGCATTGGTAAAGCTGATAGGGAATACCGATGCGGTAATGATTTTTAGGGTCAATTGTACAAATATTGTTGCCAGATAAAATTAACTTTTCAGGATAATCTCTGCGTCTGAGTCCAGGGGACACTATCCAGAGATTGAATTGGGATTTTATCGTGATGGAAAGTTGTGCAAGCTTCGTCCACACATCAGTTAAAGTAGGATAATTTTGTACAGCAGCAAAGCTGTCTGAATCTGAAGTTTGATTTCTAATTTTTTCTAGTGCTAAAGCAAAACTTAATCCTAAAGCCACATCTTGATAACTTTGATATGTCACTACTAACATCAATGGTAAAGATGGTTCTAAATTCATATTTTCAGCAACTTTCTCAGGCATAAATGGCTTTTGAAAAGCTAAATTATTAATAACTAAGATACTACTTAATAAACTGACAAATATAATAATTAATCTTTGCCGTTTAGTTTTGATATTATAATTCTTATCCTGAGAAATACTAGCCGCCAAGAGAGAGCAAACACCAGGATAATAAATAAAACTATATCTAGGAATAGCAGTAATATCTTTACCTGATAAATAAGCTATGGCAACACACTGTAACCAGATCAAACTAGTAAAACTAATGAGTGTAAATGTAGCCAAATGAGTTGTATCTTGTGACCAAATTTGTTTTAAGCCTTGAAGAATAATTAATCCTACCCAAATAGTAAAAATCAACATTAATAATCCGCAAATAATCATAATTATCAATGATTGATTTTCCACGGGTAAAGCTATCATCATTAACGCCAGATTAACGATAGTTTGATAAAAAGGCGCAAATAATTCTGTACTGGGTAGCCAATTAGTTTCTGAGCGTTGAGCGTGACTAATAATTATTACTGCCCAAGGGAGGAAGGCGATTAAAACACTAATAGATGATATAATTAAAGCAACAATAACTTTATATTTCTGTTTTTTCGGAAATTTATAGCGGTAAATTAATAGTAATAAAGTAGCAATTTCAGCAATAAAAGCGAGAATAAAAAAGTAATGGGTGTAAAACCCAATAATACTAAGAAAGATCCAGAGAAACCAAGCCCAGGATTTTACCTTTCCTTCTACAATATCCCGTTGTATCTGCATGATGCACAACAATGATAAGGTAATCAGAAACATAGGTAAGGTATAGTGCCGTGCTTCTTGAGAAAGATAAACAGCAAAGGGAGATATTGCCATCAATAATGCGGCAATAATTGCTGATTTTGGCGAAAATGCGATATAATTCACCCCATAAATAGCAGCGATCGCACCTAGACCAAATAAAACTGGGAGCGATCGCAATTGCATCACCCAATTATTTCCGAATATCCTCACCCATTCCAGCCAGCGATACATCCCACAAAAAAATAGTGGGGGATGGGTAGACTGACTAGCCAGGTTATCAGCAATTTGCACACAGCTAACTCCAGGCTGAAAAGTAAAAATATCTGGGATACTTTTTAAGGGAACAACTACATCCAAAGGTAAATCATGATAGTTTTTTCCGAAACTAAATATGGCTGTAATAACTTCATCCATCCACAAAGGCTTAAAATCTAAATAGGCAAAACGTAAAACAGCACCAATTGCGATCGCTCCCAATAAACCAAGATAGTTAAAATAACCTCTGGGATGTCTGATTATAGCCATATTAAATCACTGCTGTTTGAGTAGTTCAACAAAAGAGTGATCGTCAATCAATTTTAGATTCAATCCCCCATCCAAAATTTAAACTCTAAAATTCGGAGAATCAAACCTCACAATTTACTGTAATCTAGGTTGATGTTTCCGAACTTTGAATAGAGAGGTTAATGCGTTCTGCCCAATCTTGATGATTGTCAATCGTTAAAATTATACGTTTGAAAGACTCATTCTTAAGTTCCAAAGTTAAATAATTTTTATCTTGAGTCACATACCAAAACTCTTTACCTCTACTGCTGTAGTATGTTCCTGCCTTAATAACCCCTGGAATACTAGTCCCAGGACTACGAATTTCTGTCCAACTGCTAACAGGCTCAGTTGTGACAGCAGATGTTATATTATTGAGGGGAATCACAAAAGTTTGATTGAGATTAACGCTCAGAAACTGTTCGTACCATTCCCAGGAAATTTGTAAGTTGCCATTAAATATACTTAGCTGCATTGGCTATCATCCTCAAATTGCTAACTGCACATAAGCTGTTGAGTATCTCACTCACCAAAGTTTTGGGTGCGTTACGACTTACGCCTAACACACCCTACGTACCATACATATATTACATATACTGGCAATCACTAACCAATCATTGATCAATCTATCGCTTTTGTTCTAAAAGTTCCAGTAATTTATCTACGTAAAACTCAAATTCCGAACTTCGTCGTTGCGTAGATTGAATAATTGGCAGACTATCGGGGAAATTAATCACATAATTACCAACCTGAAAGCCTAGAGGTTTTAAATGTCCTCCTGATAAAGTATTTTGCAGTTCAACTGGAGGCTTGCGAAAAGTATTCATAAACCAATCGACAGTTTTTAAAGCGATTTTATCTGATTTAAATTTTACTAAACCTAGTAAATTAAACAGATTGGTAACGCTAATTAAAGCATAAGTTTCTTCAGGACTTGGTTTAACACCCCATCCTAGTTTATCAATGAATTTTGCTAATAATTTAGGAATTGCGCTATCAGTACCACTGTTAACAGGAGCTAAAAGAACAGAAGTTTGACCTTTGATGAATAAGTTAGAGAAGATATCTTTTTGTTCTCCAAGATAGTAACTACTTAATTCAGTAGCTGTTCTTTTTTCTTCTTTCAATTCATCAATTAATCTTTTGATATCTGCAACAATGCGCTGAATTTTTCGCTCAATTTCAACTTTATTGGCTTGTGGATTACCTTCTATGACTATTTTGCGAATAAAATCCTCCATATCTGCTTGGTGTTCTAATAATTCAGTAAACCCTTCCAAAAGAGCAATGTATTTGCAACCAATACTATGACCAATCCAGGAGAAATTTCTATCTTCTAAATACACTTGATATTCATAGTTAGCTAGTTTTGCCATTCTGATCAATTCTGGAGTAACTTTGTATTCTTCTTTAATCAGAAAACCAGCTTCTACATAATGGTTAAAGGTAAAATTAAATGGTAAGAGAATAATTGTATATCCACGATTAAATAAAGATTGCAGTAAATAACGGTAGAAAAACATAGGGGCAAAAGTCCCAAAGAAAGCCCCACCAATAAATTGAATTACCCCTTTAGGTTGTGGATGTAAAGCTACCCAACTATGAGAAACCGGCTGAAACTTAAGTTTTGGAGTCATAATTTTCTATCCCTATATCTGAACAAGTTATGATACAGCACACAACTTGACGGTTTCGGAAATTATGTCAACAGGGGTATTCCATCACCCAAATAAAGCTGAATCCGTTGAATGTTCATTGATTGAGAAACTCTTTCGAGTTAGATTAGCGATCGCTCTTATTAACTCTGTTTGCTCTACAGGTTTAGCTAAAATTTTTTGAAACCCGACTGAGTGCGCCTGTTTTTTATCTAATTCACTGGCGTAACCGGTTAAAGCGATCGCTACAAGCTGCTTATATTGTCTCACTTCACTAGCTTGAATTTTCTCCATCAACATATAACCATTGACATTTGGCATACCCAAATCACTGATAAGTACATCTTGGTGTGAATTTGCCAAAATATCTAATGCTTGTGCCGCCGATGTAGCTGTAGACACAATCATGTTATGTTGTTCTAGAATAAAAGTTAGCAACTCTTGAATTTCAGGCTCATCATCTACAACTAAAACTTTTAAACCTGATAAAAGTGATGAACCAGATGTTAAATTTAAAGAAGTGTTGGAATGATGATTTTTTTCTGTTTTCTGGCTATCTTCTAGCAGTGGTAATTGAACAATGAAAGTTGCTCCTTGGCCTTCTCCCATACTTTGAGCATCAATAGTACCACCGTGAAGTTCTACTAAATGCCGAACAATTGCTAACCCCAAACCGAGTCCACCAAAATTCCTAGTAATAGAGTTATCTGCTTGACGAAAAGATTCAAAAACATGGGGTAAAAACTCATCCTTGATACCTATGCCTGTATCTCTGACTTGAATTTGAGCCAATTTTGGTATCGAGTCTGCTAATTGAGAACTTGCTTGAGGAATTATCACAGATAACTCAATATCTACTCGGCCTCCTTGTGGAGTAAATTTAACGGCATTAGACAATAAATTCCATAAAATTTGTTGTAAACGTTTAGCATCACCTAAAACATAATATTTCTGAGTAGATGCTTTTTCTTGATCCCAGGATAAGCAACTATCAAACTCAAGTAATTTAACTGTATTGTCTATACCTCTAATTGCAAAAGATATACATATTCTTTTTTGTTCTGCTTTTAATCTTACTATCTCTATTGCTGAGTAAATAGCGGATATCAAATTAATGGGATATAACTTGAGGCTGATTTTATCTTGCATAATGCGAGATACATCGAGCAAGTCATCAATTAATTGAGTTTGTAATTTAGCGTTACGTTCAATAGTTTGCAGAGCATACTTAGTAGTTGTCTGATCTAAGGTTTTGTTTTGTAGTATCTCAGCCCAACCTAGAATCGGGTTAAGGGGCGATCGCAATTCATGGGAAAGGATAGCGAGAAATTCATCTTTACTACGATTTGCCGCTTCTGCTTCGGCTCGTGCTGACTGCGCTTGCTCTAATAACTGATTGATTGCCTCCTCGGCTTGTTTCCGCTCGCTAATATCAGATAACATTAATAATACGCCGTTAAAATTTCCCTGTTCCGTAAAAATTGGCGTGGTAGAAGCGATTACCCACACATAAGAACCATCTTTAGTCCTAAAACGACAATCAAAACGCTGTCTTGAGCCTTGCTGCCATTGTGCCAAGATGGCTGACAATTTATGCTCTGCTGTTTCTAGAATCAACTCATGCCAAGAGCGATCGCTTATTTCTTCGATACCATAACCCAACATTTCTACAAATCGCTGGTTAACGTATTCAGTTTGCATCTGTGCATTTAATAACCAAATACCTTCATAAGCAGTATCGACAATCTGACGATACTTCTGTTCACTGAGTTGAAGTTTACTTAAATTAGCTTCAGCCCGTTGTTTTGCTACCCGGAGTCCAGCATTAAGAGAACTAACTAACAATGCAACTATACTAAATAAAACCAAATGTAAAAGATTTGCACCATGCCGAAGCACTACATTATCAGCTATAGGTGTTAAGCAAAAGTTGCTCACTAAAACTGAGAGAATAGTTGCCAGCAATCCAGCTTCTAATCCACCATACCAGGAACTAAAAGTTACAGCAGCAAAAAATAGAGAGAAAACTGTTGATTTTACTAAATTTTCTAACAACAGTGTCAGCGTTAAAGCGATTACAACTGATAAAACTGCCACGGTATAGCGAGTTAAGCGATCGCGGCTCAGATGATAAAGTTGTCTAATCGGCAAGAGATTAATTAAATCAGACATCCTCAATCCTAATATTTCACTAATAGTATTTGCAGCATCCGTTAATATGAGTTTCCAGCCAAAGTTTTTGGTTACACTCTCTGTCATAACTTCTAATCTGTGTATCTTAAAAACTTGGTGTGACAATTATTTGCCAATTTTGTGACGTTCTTTAATTTATCTAGTCAGATCACTAGTTGATCATGTAAATATAAAAGTAGCTGTCCTGAAGGTTGATTGCTAGTTTGACTGTGAAAGTTGCAAGATTTAAAAGTTTTTCAGGAATTTAAAATTGTTTTTCTGTGCTGAATCATGGATAAAGTCGATCTGACTGAAAATACTCCTACAAATTGTTGAAAATTATGAAAAAATATTCTCATACACAAATCCGTAAAAATTCATCTAGTCAATCACCACGCATTAACTTATACCTTTGGTTTATCCTAATTATTGCTGGTATGACTATTGACATTTGGTTCAACCATCATCAAATGCCCTGGCGATGGTCAACCACTGTATTGAACTCACAGGAATATTCTCATCAATAAATTCTGAGTTGTAGTCATGCTGTAATGGATAAAGTTGCTCAATGGTTCTTATTTCTCCAAAGCAAAATATTCCGCACGGGACAAATATTTTGGTATAGATTATCTCGTTTACTATTACGCCCCAAACGTCTTGCAGCTTTTGAAGCTTGCATTATTGGTCTAGTATCCGGTTTAGCTGCTATTGTCTTAGGTCAAGGCGTAGGCTGGTTGGGTGGATGGCGACAACACATAGCCCATTTGTTAGCCCCTAATTGGGTATTACCAATCATGGGATTAACAGGAGGGTTGTTAGCTGGGTGGTTAGTAGAACGCTTTGCCCCCGCCGCTTCTGGCAGTGGAATGTCAGAGGTGAAAGCTGTGCTGGCACAAGTCGCCATGCCTTTGAATTTACGAATTGCTTTTGTGAAACTCATCAGTGCCACTTTAGTTCTAGCATCCGGGATGCCCTTGGGGAGAGAAGGCCCCACAGTCCAAATTGGTGCAGCCTTAGCCAATCAGTTTAGTCGTTGGTTTCCCACCTCACCAGACCACCGTCGTCAACTGATTGCGGCTGGTGCGGGGGCTGGACTAGCAGCCGCCTTTGATGCACCCATTGCTGGCGTACTATTTGTAGTGGAAGAACTTCTACAAGATGTCTCTGGTATTACTTTAGGAACAGCCATTTTAGCTTCCTTTATCGCCGCCGTGATTACCCGCATCTTTGGGACTCACAGTTTAGATTTAAATCTGCATTTAGTGAATGCTAACACCAGTTTTTTTGCACCCGAAATTCCCTTTTATATTATTTTGGGGATTTTAGCAGGTATCGGAGGTATGTTATTTAATCGGGGAATTTTAGCTGGATTGACACTCAATCAAAAATTTCTCAAAATCAGTTTGCCTTGGCGAGTAGGGCTAGCGGGATTATGCACAGGATTAGCACTCATTGTCTTACCTCCCATATTTTGGGACAACGCAGGTTTAAAGGAATTATTGCTGACAGGCCAAGGAGATTGGCAACTGGTAGGATTAGTTTTTGGGATTCAGTTTTTGCTAATTATCCTGACTTATTCTTCTGGTGCGCCCGGTGGGTTATTAGTGCCGACTTTAGTTTTGGGAGCAGCTTTAGGTTATTTAGTCGGCTTAGGCGAACAGCAATGGTTAGGACTGAGCTTGGCTACGACTTATGCACGGGTAGGGATGGGGGCTTTTTTCTGTGCGGTGGCACGCGTGCCAATTACGGCCGTGATCATTGTGTTTGAAATGACAACAGATTTTAATTTAGTGTTGCCGCTCATGATTGTCTCGGTGACTGCTTATCTGGTTGCAGAAGCCTTTGATTCGGGTTCGCTTTACGATAAATTACTGGAATTTAAAGGTATTGATTTAAACAAAGAAAACACCCCTTCAGCTCCTTGGGTAGACTTAACGGCTGCCGATGTCATGCAGCGCAGTGTGGAAACTCTCACTAGTCGGATGAGTATTGATGAAGCTTTGCAGGGTTTTTCCCAATCATCTCATCGTAGTTTTCCGGTCTTAGAAACTGGTAGATTAGTCGGCATCCTCACCCAAAAAGATATTGCTAACTTAACCCAAAGAGGTTTGCACGGGGTAAGCACGGTGGCACAAGTAATGACTCCCGAACCAATTACCGTTCAACCCCAAGATACATTAGGTCATGTACTGCACTTACTCAATCGTTACAGTATTAGCAGTTTACCTGTAGTAGATAGACGGCGTTTGGTAGGAATTATTACTCGCAGTGACATTATTCGCGTAGAAGCAGCCTACCTCAATGGTCAAGAAGATATCACAGGCCCAAAAGGAGAAAAATCCAGGGTAATTTATCAAACTCGTGGGTCAGAAACTGGTCAGGGTCGTTTATTGGTATTGTTAAGTAATCCTAAAACAGCCAGTATGCTATTAAAAATGGCTGTGGCGATCGCCCAAGATCACAACTATGAAATTGAATGTCTCAATATCATCGTCGTTCCTCGTCACGAGTCACTAGCAGAAGCTCATGTCAGTACAGGTGCTAGTCAACGTTTGCTCAGGCAAGCAAACCGCCTGGGACAAGCCTGGAATATATCTATACATACTCAAATTCGTGTCACCCACGACCTATCAGCAGCCATTTTACAAACCATCAAAGAGCATCATATTAATTTACTGCTAATGGGGTGGAAAGGTACTACCAACACACCCGGAAGAATTTTTAGCCGGGTAGTTGATGCGGTGATTCGCCAAGCACCCTGTGAAGTAGTGTTAGTCAAACTTCAAAACCAAAGCCATTTTCACCGTTGGCTTGTACCAATGGCAGGCGGCCCCAATGTCCAAGAAGCCATTAAACTATTACCAGCGATCGCTTCCTTGAGTAAAAACCCAGAGATTAACTTATTTCAAGTGTTTGCCCCAGATACAGCCGCCCCAGATACCACTACTTTAGATAAAGCGGCCGACTTTCTTCAACTCAGACTTCATAGTCAAGTCACCATAATTCCCGTTTGTGCTACTTCAGTAACCGAAGCTGTCTTAGATTGCGCTCAACAAACCCAAACTGATGTGATTGTTTTAGGGGCTTCCCGTGAGGGAATGTTACAGCAGGTAGTACATGGCAATATTCCCGCCACAATCTCACGTTACAGCCAACAAAATGTCATTTTAGTCAGGGCAGCATCTCAAATCACAGAAGTTAGCTCTGATTGTGAGTAAATTATCCACTGTTTGCTGAGTTTATGCGTTTTTTTGATGACTCACTTCTAAAGGTAAGAAAATAGTCAAAACTTCGCCGTATTGTGGACGCTGACGAACAATTAACTTACCACCGATCGCTTGAAACAGGTGTTTAGTAGCAGCAATATTCAAACTAATAGTACCTGTCTCTGGCTGAAACATCAGCAATTGCCCCAGAGCTTTACGAATTGGTGGTGTGGGAGGGTTGGTGACTTTATTTGTGTCTTGGCAGAGAGTTTGAGGCGATAATTGTAACTTGAGTTGATCTCCGGCGGGAATCACCTGCACTTGAATATGACTACCAGGGGGTAAACTGCGGGTGAAATTTTCCATTAACCCTGTGAGTACCCGATCCAACATACTAGGATTACTTACCACTGTGGGCAATTGCTGGGGTAAAACCACATCCAAAGTTAAATTGCGACGCTGTGCAGCTTGCTCCCAACGGGGAATGCTTTGATGCAACACTTGATCTAAAGACATGGGAGTTAAATGAGTAATAGCAAACTTCGTCGCCGCACAAGTTTCTAGTTCTGCCGCTTTAAACAATAACTCCATGCGATCAATTTGCTCAGTACACTCATGATCGATAATTTCCAAGCGATTAATCACAGTAGCAGGCAAATCCCGCCGCTTCAACAGCAGGCGAGTCATAGTCCGAATTGTCGTCAGTGGGGTACGGACTTCATGGGCAAAAGCCTGGAGTAATTCTACATCAGGGTTGGATGCTGGGACATGAGAACTGGGAGATGGCGCATTGGGAATCGAACATTGGGGAAATTCTTCCCTGATGCCTAGTCCCCAATCTTTAGTCTCTTCTTCTGGTAATTCCTGGAGTAAAAGTTGGCTAAACTGAAGGACAGTACGGTAATTAGGTGGTATGAGGGGGTAGTTTTGGACTAATGTATCCAACTTGGCAAATACATCGGGATTACTTAGCATAACTCGCGCACCTAGCGATCGCCATGCTTGTTGTACTACCTCTGGTTCAAAAGAAAATGCAAATGATTTTGTACCGTCCTTTTGGGTGGCTAAAACTAAAACTAAGCTAAATTTTTCTGTAAATACTAGACAAAACTGTTCTGCTGCTAAAGGATCAGCAGGTAATAAAGGCAACACCGATTCACCCGGAGTAGTTTCCTCCGCCGTATTCATCTCACCTGGCATATGAAATGGCATCAATGCCAAAGGATTAAATGGCCTAGCTGTAAAAGTCACTGTCTCCAACCTTTGAGTTAGTATTGGCTGACTAAACAAAGGTGCAGGTGCAGCTAAAACTAGTCCTAGGGTTGCATCAGGTGGCGTTTTAGTTAAAGTGCTGATTAATAAATGCTCTATCGCTGCTAGACTCATGCGCCATTGCCGCTCTGCTTTGGTTGGTGAGCCTTCAGCTACAATAGATTCACTTTCGGCTAACACTTCACTCAGACTTGGCAAGATCCATTGGTACACAGACTTTCACCTCTTGGTTCAAGAGCGACTAGCAGCTTTGAAATTTCAAGTTTCACTACTAATTAGAGGTTATAGTTATTTACACTCTAACAACAGTCGTATAACCGAACAAGATAGGCGCGATTTCCCCTAAACATACCTCAGTCTGTGTAGCTCACACCTCTAATCTCTGTTAACGTTGGTGTTTGAAGAATGGATAATACCAATCAGTTATTAAGGGTATTGATTATGGTAGATTTTTAACCGTGCAGTCTGCTCATCCTACCTCATGATTATCCAACTATGAACATCAACAGATTACAGGAACTCAAACAAAAACTGACTTCTGAAGCAGATTTGTCTGATATCTGGTTATTTTACATGGATCATTTTGCTGATCATGTAGAATTTACTGAACTGGGTGAGCCTTTATATAATGAATATTTAAATGCAGTCCTGCACAAGACTTGTCAGCAGATGTTTGGTAGGACAATCAAAATTACTGACTTTCTTCCCATATATATTGCAGAGTATAATTTTTTTCATGCCCCTTTCCAAGTTGAACGGCGTATTGGGGGTGTGATTTATTTTGAGGACATAAAAGTTGGGTTAATTGCTGTATCGGCAGATTATCCTCCTACAAATGAAGTTAAGTATTCACGATTTTCTGAGGTTATGCAATTACCTAAACTGAATCGTAACGATCTCAATTGAGACAAAAGCAAGCCATAGGAATTTTAACAAGTGCGATGAGCTACCCCCCACAATAGGTGATCTCATTCATGAATTACTGATGTAAGAAATATACAAAGATTGTTCGCACTTACCGCAAAACTAAATAAAACGGTGTAAATAATTTAATATTGGTAGTCAGGAATATAGTCCTTACTACGAACTTGATGCCAATATTTTTACATTAATTCACATATTTTTAAGTTGTTATACCTAATAATATTAATCAACCTTTTAAGTCAAACTCCTATCTCCTATAACTTCAGCAGATATTGACTGCTTACTTATGAATTTGATTAATTTTGAATTTATATTTACGTTTATTCTGCCAAAACTAATATATGCAACCTTAATTAGCGTAGTAATTGGGGCTGTAGTTGGTGGTATTATTGGGCTGATTATGGGAAAAATTAGCCGCCGGATGAAAGATACCCTTATCCCTGCAATGTTGGGTTCTTTTATTGGGATGATGCTGCTAGCAATGATACCTATTTTGGCAAGTCGAGATACTTATATAGGAGGGCCTTTTGGGGGACTGGCGATATTCTTGAAGTTTATCGTCGTAGCACCAATAGGTTCGATTATCGGTGGTGTGGTAGGTGGAATTTGTGGACTTAAGCTTTCACCCCAATTCAAGCCCCGTTTTACGCTGATTGGATTAATTTTCACCTACAGTGTGATGTTGATTTCAATCTATGCAACCTTAGCACCTTTGCCTTTTCAATTTGTCAAATCTAGTGGACAAGAGCAGAACTTTTTACCCAACATTGGTAAAATTATCGGCTATGAACAGAAATCTGGCTCATACTACAAAGGTATCAGTTGTTTAGGTTTTACTCGTGATGGTAATAAATTAGTCGTTGCTAATTCTGGTGATCTGAGAGTTTGGCAAATAGATCCAGGTAAATTACTGAACTCATTCGTTAGGACATCAGACACAGAAGTCTATTCACCTCTCACTGATAGCATAAACGCGATCGCCATTACTCCTGATGGCAAAACTTTAGTCACAGCCGCACCACAACAAATCCAAATTCGAGAACTGGAAACAGGTAACATTCTCCACAGATTGGAAGGTGGTTATTACCTCAAACTAACTCCTGATGGTAAAACCCTCATTGGTTTTCGCAAGGTAGATAAACCTACAGCAGATTTAGGAGTTTGGGAACTTAGCAGTGGTAAATTATTACGTACTTTGCCGGCTAACATCGAAACTCTTTATTCCAGCTATCCTGTAGATATTACTCCCGATGGTAAAACTGTAGTGGTTGCCAATAGTTCTTATAGTAACCAAATAGAAATTTGGGATATTGATACAGGTAAGCGTCTACAATCTTTTGGTGATAACCAAGGTAAGTTAGTCACTACACTAGCGGTTACACCTGATGGTAAAACCCTGATTACCGCCCAGAATAATAATCTGCAAATCTGGGACATAAAGACTAAAAAAATATTGAGAACTATTCCCAATGTAGGAACAGTCAACACCTTGCTAGTCACACCAGATAGTCAAACATTGATTAGTCACGGTGAAGGTGTGCAGACTCCGCCCACACAAACTAGTAATGATTTATACATTTGGAAACTTAGCACAGGCAAAAAATTATTAAGTGGGAAAAAACCACCGAAGTTTTATTTAACTAAAGCAGCACTGAGTCCTGATGGTAAAACTCTAGCTGTTAGTGATCATGAAGGTGTGAGACTGTGGCGTTTAGCTTTAAATAAATTGTCGTAACTATATACTAATTCAAACAATCTTTACCATATCTTCTTGATACAAGACAAGTATATTGGAATTTTATACTTTATTTTATTCAGTGTTTATATTGGTTTTCTTTTTTAATTGGTTGATGTAATCAAGCTCAGAAAGCTTATTAAAAATATTTAAATTTTTATGGGAATACATAGCTAATAATTTCCAAATTCCTCTAAGAAGCTTGCGGATTTTAGAAATCAATAGACGTATAGGTTTCTAGATACAGTTATCTTGGTTTGCTGTCAATATTTAGTGCCACAACTTTGATCATGGTTTAAGAGTTATTTCTTAACATGAGAAAGAGATCAATTCTTCGCTTCAAGGATTCAAATAGGAGATAAATATGAAAAAGGTAATTACCTTAGTTGTAACTGGTTTTTTATTAGTTGGTGCTTTTGGCTGTGAAGAAGCTACTAAAAATACCTCAGAAATGCCTAAAAATACAAATGAAACTGTTCAGACATCAGATAAAACAACGAAATCTATTCCTAAAACAACAGCTATTCCAACACCTACTACAGACACTAAAGCAAAGCCTGAAACTCAGAAAACTCCACTAGCAAAACCGGAATCAGATTTAAAAACCGCAGTTATTAGCAAGCTAAAATCAGGTTTGCCAGGAAATAAATTGGAAGTACAAAATCAGGATGGTGAAATTATTATTAAAGGTACAGCTAGTTCTCAACAAGAACTACAAAAAGCCGAACAATTAGTTAAAGAAGTTAAAGGTGTCAAGAGTGTCACAATAGAGGCACAAGTGAAATCTCCGAAAAAGTCTTAATAGGCAGAATAGTTAAGTTTCTAAGTAGTCAGGACTTGAGTCCTGATATAATCACTAAAACTCAAAACTTTGTTACGCAGCCCTCTTAGAGAAGGCTGCGTTTTTGGGTTTGTAGTGAGAACTTTAGTTCTCTCTCCGTTCTCTCCGTTCTCTCCGTTCGCGCAGCGTCCCGCAGGGAACAAAATAAGGACTAAAGTCCTTACTACGAACTCAGTCTGAGTCTTTTGACATTACTTAACATAGTTTGTTGTTTTAACTCGTTCTGACTTGAAACAGGGGTGTAGGGGTGTAGGCTGTGTCAAGTGTGACATCAAGACCTTAGTAATTTCTTTGAGGCAATATATAAAATTTGTTTAAAAAAACTGCAACTGAAAATCCGATTGCCATAATAGCTGTAGTTCAGTGAAATTTGTCAAAAATTCATCTAATTTGCCGACATAAAACTTTGTAAATCACCTGATTAATTACATAAGTAAATTAACAAGGTTATTTGCAATAACTTTTAAGACTATTTTGCAATCATTTGCTGTGCGGAGTTATTCATGACGGCTTCTATACCAAATAATTCAAGCAGTGCTTCCACCAATCCCAGTCTAGAAACAGCTAGAAAGCAATATAAATATAACTACAGCTACATTCCACCGATCGCAATGGTAGATCAGCTACCTAATGAGGAAGGCTTCAAGTCTAGATGGTTGGGATTGTTAGTTAAAGAGCTAAAGGTAATTTTTGTCAATATCTTGATTACTAACCGAGGGAATCGCGGTTCGGAATCAATTCGTGATGATGTCAGAAGGTTTATCCTGGAAGTTATACTTAAAGGCGCGATACCACTCAATATTACTGTCATTGCTAGAGTGCTGCAAATTGTCCCGCAGCTACTAATTCGGGGATTTTCCACAGATTTTCGAGAATTAGACGATCTTTTATTTTCACTGATTAAGGAAAGTGGAGCTTTAATAGTGGGGGATTCCCTGAATCGGATTAGGAAACTACTTGATCAAGGAAAACCTATAGGTCATGTTAAAAGTATTGAAGATTATCAAAAGTTATTTCCGGTAATTCCAGTACCAGCGATCGCAGATACTATTCAAGAAGATGAAGTCTTTGCCTATATGCGGGTAGCTGGTTACAACCCGGTGATGATTGAGCGAGTCACTACCCCAGGGGATAAGTTCCCTGTCACCGATGCACATTACCAAGCCGTGATGGGAAATGACGATTCCTTGGCTATTGCCGGGGAGGAAGGCAGACTCTATCTTCTAGACTATGCTATTTTGCAAGCTGCTATTAACGGTTCATTTCCCAAGCAGCAAAAATATCTTTATGCACCCTTAGCACTGTTTGCAGTTCCCAAAGGTTCAGATCCCCATCGACGGTTACGGCCAGTAGCGATTCAATGCGGGCAAACTCCAGGGGAAGATTACCCCATTATTACCCCAAACTCTGGTAAGTATGCTTGGCTAATTGCTAAAACCATTGTGGAAATTGCCGATAGCAACGTTCATGAAGCAGTTACCCACCTAGCTAGAACACATCTATTAGCTGGGATTTTTGCGATCGCTACGCAGCGTCAATTACCTAGTAGCCACCCCCTCAACTTGTTGCTACGTCCCCATTTTGAAGGCACTTTAGCCATTAACGATGCTGCTCAACGCGCTCTGATTGCCCCTTTCGGCGGCGTTGACACTTTACTTGCATCCACTATTGATAACTCACGGGTGCTAGCAGTACTGGGTTTACAAACCTTTGGCTTCAACACTGCCATGTTACCCAAGCAACTCCAAAAGCGTGGCGTAGATGATCCCAACCTCTTACCTGTTTATCCTTACCGAGATGATGCCCTATTAATTTGGGATGCTATTCGGCAATGGGTTTCCGACTACCTCAAACTTTACTACACCACAGATGAAGATATTCAAAAAGACACATACATCCAAGCTTGGGCGGCAGAATTGCAAGCTGATAATGGTGGACGTTTAGCCGACTTTGGTGAAAATGGCCACATCAAAACCCTGGAATATTTAGTTGATGCTGTGACATTAATTATTTTTACCGCCAGTGTGCAGCACGCTGCCGTCAACTTTCCCCAAAAAGACTTGATGGGTTATGCCCCAGGCATACCATTAGCTGGTTACTTACCAGCCTCAATTCTCAAGAGAGAAGTAACTGAGCGAGACTACCTCAATTTATTGCCCCCACTAGAACAAGCACAACAGCAATATAATTTACTATCTTTACTAAGTGCTGTATATTACAACAAACTTGGGCAATATCCACAAAAACACTTTTCAGATCCCAAAGTTGTACCCTTATTGCGATCGCTCCAAAGCCATCTAGAAGAAATTGAAATCACCATCAAAAAGCGCAACTTAAACCGTCCACCATATGAATATCTACTTCCTTCTAAAATTCCTCAGAGCATAAACATCTAATTGGGGCTTGCTGAAAAAGTCTTTTAGTGAAGATAGGGTTGGGGGAACAGGGAACAGGGAATGGGGAATGGGCAACAGTTTTACCCTGATTTAATTTCTGCTTGGGCTATTTAGCGCAACGAAATAATTAAGTCAGGAAAGTACCGAGTCCCCAAAATTTTCTCCCGCTAGCAAGAATTAACCCTACCTTGTCACCCCCTCAGTTTTCAGACTTTTAACCAAATTGTAGAGGTTTACCAAACTGATTCTTTAGCAATTTGTGCGAGTTGTTGATGAATTTCATAAATTTCATCTAATGGTGAATCAGGTTCATCAGGACAAAACTCTAATGCTAGTCTAACTTTTCCTTTCACCCATCCTTGTGCGCTAAACTTTAAAACTTCACAACTTAAACCATCAGTGTATAAATTTACTTCCACTGTTTCTTCTGCACCAATATATTCTTTAATTGCTGTAATTAAATCACGGACTTTAAAAGTTTTAGCAATTTCTAGTTTTTTGAAAGTGTCTGGTTCTATACTGACCACTTCATCATGATTTAGTCGCTCAAACCCATCTGTCATAAGAAAATCCCGCAACTAAATTTATATTTTCTGTTGCTAGGATAGATGATCCGTAATGAATCAATTCAAAATTTAAAATCAACTGGGTAATTCTCAAAAATCCCCTCTTTACCAATAAAGAGGGGATAAAACTGTTAAATCAGTGCTGGGTGTTGGGTGAACAGTTATCAATGCGTATGGTGGGGGATTTAAACCCAAGGATAAACACATCACTCTTGACTGATAACTGTTAACTGACAACTGATAACTGTTAAAAAAACCACCCGTAGGAATGTAAACCTTTACCTAACAGATTCACACCGAGGTAACAAATCCAAACCACAACAAAGCCACTAGCTGCTAGAATTGCGGGACGACGACCTTGCCAACCGCGAGTAATTCTAGCGTGGAGATAGGCGGCGAAAACTAACCAAGTAATTAACGCCCAAGTTTCTTTGGGATCCCAACTCCAATAAGAACCCCAAGCTTCGTTAGCCCAAACTGCACCAGCAATAATACCAATGGTGAGTAGAGGAAATCCCAAGCCAATGACGCGATAGCTGATATTGTCGAGGGTTTCAGCTAGGTTGAGGCGTTGGGGTGACAGGATTTGAGCAGATGTCACCGTTGGGGATGGAGGTGTGGTAACTAAGTTTAAAACGGCGGTGTTGCCTTTACCGTTTTGATTAGTTTCTAAGGGAACAAAGCCATTACTTTCTACAGATGGCATTGTGGGTTGGGAAATCAGTTCACCTGCTTTGTGCAAACGGTAGCCATTGCTACGATAGCCACCATTACCTACAGAGCTACCTTGTAGTTGAATTTCTTTGCCACGAGTGACAACCAAAAATGCGATCGCTAGTAATGAACCAACCATCAAAGCTGAGTAACTCAACATCATCACACTGACGTGCATCATCAGCCAGTTGGATTTTAAAGCTGGTACTAATGGTTCTGCTATTTGCATTTCTGATGGTAATGTCAAGGTAGCAAAAGCAGCAATACCCATAGCGACAGGGGCAGTAAAAACCCCTACGAGGCGGCTACGACTGGAATTTTCGGCAATCAGATGCACTGTAGTAATTCCCCAAGTTAAGAAAAATAGGGATTCATACAAATTACTCAAAGGAAAATAACCAGCTTCCAACCAACGCGCACCGAGAAGGGTAGCGATGCACAAATTAGCGATCGCCATACCAGCCGTTCCTAAAGCATTGGTTGCTGGTAGGCTGGGAAATGCCGCTCCCACCCAATACACCAGCATGGTGATAAATAAGACAGCAAATGAGGCGTTATCTAACCAATTCTGGAGTAAAACCAGATTCATAAAGTGTTCTCCGCAAGGGACGCTTGAAAATTTCAATTCTGACTGTTCTGATCCTAATCTGTTTCAGGAATTGAAAATTCAAAATTTTCCAGGAATCGGGTATAACTGGCAGGGGGCAGGGAGCAGGGAGCAGGGGGAGACAAGGGAGACAAGGGAGACAAGGGAGAAATTTTTACGCCAATGCCCAATGCCCAATGCCCAATGCCCAATGCCCAATGCCCAATTACGAATTACGAATTACGAATTACGAATTACGAATTACTAGTTGCCTTTTTTGAGCGTCAAAAAAATATCATAGCGGGTGCTGCGATTGTCGTTGATGGCAGATGTCACCCCAATGGAACGTGTAGAAGCTAATAGGGTTTGTTGTTGGGGGATGAGTTTGGGTAGGGGAAAATTTTTGGTTATCTGTTCTACATCCATGTAGAATTGAGCATTTGCGGGATTGGGTTCTGTTGGTACTGTCTGTTGAAAGGTAAGATTGTTAGCCAGGGTGGTACTCGGTTGAGGCAGAATTTTATCAGTGACAGGAGAACCAATCGCTAAGAAAGCTACATTACCATCTAACCAACCGTGAGTGGCGGTGAGTGTGCCGAAGGGACTAATCCAGTTAACAACAGGTTTACCTGCTACTGTGGTGGATTTGATTTGGAACTGGTACTGAGTTTCCATTACTTCATCTAGTTGTTTGATTGATGCTTCAGCTAATTGGCGATCGCTAGCTTGAATCATCAACACGAAAGCAGCCCGGAAATCTTGTGCAGCACCTGGTTTGGGAGCTCCGGGAATCACTGATACTGCAAACTCGCCTTTCATCCAACTGAGGAAATCTTGTTCTAAATCCATACTGGTAAGTGATTTTACGCCACTCCGCACTTTTTCTGGTGTAATGGGTGACAAAGGATTACCTTGGGATGTTAAAACGTATTCGCTCCATAAACGTTTTAAATTCCCTCCAGACAACATCATTAAGGTTTCTGTTGGAACACGATTTTGCATAGTTCCAGCTTGATTTTCTACAGCTAAAATCCTTTGACTCCTAGGATTGAGCCAAGAAACACCTTTAATGTGTATACCTTCTGGTGCTAATGTGACAGTTCCGGCTAAACCTTGGTTGTTTTGTAGTTGGGCTAAAACTTGAGCAGGTAAACGCCGATTTGGGGCTGTAGCTGCTATTTTCGCAGCTTGAGGTACGTTAATATAAAATTGCATTAAGGGTTGATAGCTGGCAATCTTCGGGAAATTCTCTGCAAAGCCGCCTATGGTTGCCAAGGATGTTTTATTTTTATAAGCGTCAATTGTCCGCTCTGTTGCTTGGGGTGTATCTGTAATTACCAGAAATTTTCCATCTAGGAATGCAGCTGATAGGTTTTCTCCAGGTTGTCCCTGAGTTTGTTTGATGGTAACGCCTTGGTAAGTACGCTCAATCCATTTACCTTGTTTGAGGGTTTCGGCTTGAGTAAAAATAGTTTTAGCTTTCTCAGAGTTTTTCACTGGTAAAACCATCACCATTGACTGAGAATTATTCGGTGCATTTTCAATGGTGGAGACTGGTTTAGGAGCAGATTTATTAATTGGTGGGGCTAAAATTGCTAAGGTGACTTCATCCCCTACCCAGGGTTGAATATCTTTTTCAAAATTGTATCCGTGATTGGTCAGAAAGCGATCGCGTAACTGAACTAAACTTTGATTAACTTGGGCTTGAGTTTCCTGAGTACCAAATTCTTGCAATTTCTGCCATTGTTTGGTGTCTGTAGTCAGGGAAACAGCAAATAAAGCATCACTAGGAATAATATTTGCACCCGTGAGCAAATCTCTATAAAATATCTGTCCTTGGCTAAAAAACCAATACGCTACACTCCCCACACCAATTAATAACCCAGCACCTGAGAGTGTCAATACCAAAGAAGATTTCTTCCTTTTCTTCTTGGCAGGAGACAATATAGGTGGTGTCACGTCGCTTCGCTCCGAGTTCAAAATTCAAAAGTCTCAGTTCAAACCAGCTTTAACAACTGCCACAACTGATAAGTAGAACGGTGTAAATAATTAAAGGTTTGTAGTAAGGACTTTAGTCCTTATGAGAGAACTAAAGTCCTTACTACGAACTAAATGCAATTTTTTTACATTGCTTTACATAGTTTGGTTTTTTCAAGCCGTTCTACTTCAACTGATTTTAAATATTATTAGCAAATATTTCTATGCTTTGCCATGTGGGGTATTTAGCTGCGTTGCACCTAAGTATTTAGTTAAATAAGGTGAAAAAACTTCGTAAATCAAAGTCAAAGGTTGACCATGATGCCAAAATAAGTAATGACGACCCCAAAACGGCCCTTTTACCTGAAATCCTGCTTCTAAGGCTGGTGAATACCCATAATAAATGCCCCGCACATCTCGATATAACTCAGTACGAAGACGCGCCAGACTAGCCCAAATCGGTAAGGAACGATTTTGTAAGTATTCATCTACATGGCTAGCTTCCCACCATGAGGTAGCATAAGCTAATCTCTGCCCGCTAGATGTGCGTAGCCATACTTGTCGCCTTAGCCTTGGCTCTGGAACTTTTTGAATTAACTCTGGCGCACCATCCAAATCTGTGCCAATCATTGACATATCAATGACATCTACTTCTGTAGGCTCTCCTGTGAGTAATTCTAAGTGCCTTGTGGGTGAGCCATCACCAAGTAGCAGCATCTGCCACGCCGGAGCTAATTGAGTGTGGGGCAAACTTTTTTTTATTACTTCCTCCCCACCTTGCCAAATTGGGGTAAGGCGATGCCATGCGGTTGGCAGTGTTGAGTTGTTACTTGAAGTAAAAATTGCAGTCAATGTTCTTTACAAAAGTTCACCTATTTCTATAAAAGCACAAAAAACTGAAATTAACTCCATACTAGTCAATATCGTGATCGGGAATGGGGAATAGGGCATAGGGCATTGGTAATAATTTTCCATGCCCTATGCCCTATTCTTGGTTGGGATGGAGTTTCCCACCTCTGTCAATCAAAATGCGGATGGCGAGACTCGAACTCGCAAGGCAAAGCCACACGCCCCTCAAACGTGCGCGTATACCAATTCCGCCACATCCGCATGAGTTTCACAACTACTTAATATAGCACAATAAACATAAATAAATCAAGGTAATCAGAAATTTAGCTAACTTTACCAAAAATTTAATTTCCCAGGATCACAAATTTCCCGAAGGAGGATACCAGACTGACAGAAATGTAGTATCTCCACAAGTCATATTAAAAAGGGTGTGAGTAGAAAGGGAATGTTGCCCCTGAAAACTCAGGACTCGTTAATTAAATACTAAAATTGTGCATTTTACTCTAGTAGGACTGAACATGAAAACGGAAATTCAAGGTTTCGATAGGTTTTGGGTATCAGATGTAGATGTTTAAAATTCTTACACTCCTGTAACCTCATACCCGTTCAAAGCGAAGATTTTTGTTGTGTAAGTCCTGTCTAGTTGAGGCTGGTAAATCTCCTGTCATAATTTGAGATGAAGCGATCGCTCGTTTTGCAACTTGGATGGGAGACAATTTCTATCTACTGGTACTGATATCAAAACTCGAACATGAAGTTTGACAAAATCTTAATTGCCAATCGGGGAGAAATCGCCCTTCGCATTCTCCGCGCCTGTGAAGAAATGGGGATTGCGACGATCGCGGTTCACTCGACTGTTGACCGGAATGCTCTGCACGTCCAATTAGCTGATGAAGCGGTTTGCATTGGTGAACCTGCTAGCGGTAAAAGTTATTTGAATATTCCCAATATCATTGCGGCAGCTTTAACGCGCAATGCTAGTGCTATTCATCCTGGATACGGTTTTTTGTCGGAAAATGCCAAATTTGCAGAAATTTGTGCTGACCATCACATTGCGTTTATTGGCCCTACCCCAGAAGCAATCAGATTAATGGGGGATAAATCCACGGCGAAGGAAACCATGCAAAAAGCTGGAGTTCCCACCGTACCAGGGAGTAATGGCTTAGTAGAAACCGAAGAAGAAGGATTAGCGATCGCCAAAGAAATCGGCTACCCAGTGATGATTAAAGCCACAGCTGGCGGTGGTGGTAGAGGGATGCGCTTAGTGCGATCGCAAGATGAATTTGTCAAACTCTTTTTAGCCGCCCAAGGTGAAGCAGGTGCAGCCTTTGGCAATGCTGGCGTTTATATCGAAAAATTTATCGAACGTCCCCGCCACATTGAATTTCAAATTTTGGCTGATAATTACGGCAATGTTATTCACTTAGGTGAACGGGATTGTTCTATTCAACGCCGTAACCAAAAGTTACTAGAAGAAGCCCCCAGTCCAGCCCTAGACCCAGACCTGCGGGAAAAAATGGGACAAGCCGCCGTCAAAGCAGCCCAGTTTATTAACTACACCGGTGCGGGTACTATCGAGTTTCTCTTAGATAAATCCGGTAAGTTTTACTTCATGGAAATGAACACCCGGATTCAGGTGGAACACCCCGTTACAGAAATGATTACTGGGGTGGACTTGCTAGTTGAACAAATTAGAGTCGCCCAAGGTGAAAGACTGCGGCTCACTCAAGACCAAGTAGTATTACGTGGTCATGCAATTGAGTGCCGCATCAACGCCGAAGACCCCGACCATGATTTTCGCCCAGCCCCCGGACGCATTAGCGGTTATCTTCCCCCTGGCGGCCCCGGTGTACGGATTGACTCCCACGTTTACACCGATTACCAAATTCCCCCGTACTACGATTCCCTTATCGGTAAATTAATTGCTTGGGGGCCAGATCGTGCAACTGCGATTAACCGGATGAAACGCGCTCTCAGAGAGTGTGCAATTACTGGATTGCCTACCACAATTCCCTTTCATCAAAAAATCATGGAAAACCCCCAGTTTTTAGAGGGTCATGTTTACACCAATTTCATTCAAGAGATGAAACTGTAGGGACTGGGGACTGGGGATTAAAAATAGACAGGTAAAGGGTAAGGCGTAACAGAGAGAAGTATATTATTTTCTGCTGACTACTTTCCCTTGGTTGATGTTGAACTCAGATTGATTTGAGATATAGAGACGCGAGATATCGCGTCTTTAAAAATATATTTTTGCTGAGAGCAGGCAAGCAGAAATCTTGTTAATGTACAATTATTGATCTTCGCAAATAAATATAAAATTTTAGATAATTTTCTGCTGAAAACAACATATTTAAAATCTAGAGTCTTGTTTTCATATTTAATATATAGAGAAATTAAATTGAACTTAAAGCTTGATTTTGAGTAGATAAAGTAACTTTTTGTTTAACTGTAAAATTTGTTAAAAATTCCCTATACCAGAACTTCCCTTATCTTTAGATAACGCTTATTATTGAAAAAGTAATGGATAAAGTTATTTTTTGAAATTTTATGGCTGAAAGTTATTACTTCATTAAAGACCTAATCAATGATTTAGAAAGAGGAAGAGTTAGAATCCCTTCTTTTCAGAGAGGGTTTGTTTGGGATCCGCATAGAGTTTCCTATTTTATAGACACTATCTATAAGGGTTTCCCTTTTGGCTCCGTTTTACTCTGGAGAACTAGAAACCCCTTGCGAACTGAAAGAAATCTAGGCCCCTATAAACTTCCTGATAATGATCCAGAATACCCAATAGATTATGTACTAGATGGGCAACAGAGGATAACCTCTATTTTTGGGATATTTCAAAGTCATCTCACTCCTGAAGAAGGTGAAGCTATTGACTGGACAAACCTCTTCTTTGAACTAAATAGTAAAGAATCTGTACCTTTTCAATATTTACCTGATCCTGAAAACTACGACTCCACCAGATTCTTCCCCCTTAAATATGTTTTCGATGCACCTAAATATAGGCAAGTTACTAGAAATTATGATGATGACTTAGCAAAACAGATTGATGATTTAGTTGATAGATTTAATAAGGCAAGAATTCCTGTAGAACGTTTTGAGAGCGAAGAAAGAAAGTATGTTGCAACTGTTTTTGAGAGAATTAACAGGCAAGGTATAGAACTAGATACTTTTCAACTCTTATCTGTTTGGAACTGGAGTGAAGATTTTGATCTACAAGAAAAATTTAAAGAGGTTACTGAAGAACTAGAGCCATTTGGATTTAAGGAAGTGGGTTCAGATCTTCTTCTTAAATGCTGCTCTGCGGTAGTGATGAATAGTGCAAATCCTGAAGACTTTATGGAACTTCCTGGTAGCGAGGTGCGAGAAAAGTTTGATGAAATTCGGACAGGAATATTTAGAGCTATTGATTTTTTGAAAGAAGAACTAAATATTTTTACCCTGAAACTTTTGCCTATGGAAAATATATTACCTGTTTTATCTTCATTCTTTTCTTCAGCACAAAAACAACCACCTCCTATACCTCAAGTTCAGTATGAAGCTGTTAGAACATGGTTTTGGCGTGCATGTTTTTCTCAAAGGTATGCAAGAGGAGGAGCTAAAAGCACTGATACAGATTTGTTGGAAATAGCAAATCTTAAAGCTGGCACACCTCATAAGTTAGGAGATTTTAATGTTTCCTTAGATACTAGCTTCTTTTCTAAAAATTTCTTCCGAATGTCTACAGTTGCAACAAAAATATTTATTCTTCTTCTAGCGCATGAGGAACCATTAAACTTTATTCAAGGAACGAAAATATCTCTGCAAGATGTATTGTCTCAAGGCAATCGGAAGGAGTTCCACCATATTTTTCCAAAAGCCTATCTAGAGAATGTAAAAAAGTATAACGATGAAGAAATTAATTGCTTGGCTAATTTTTCGTTGCTGGCTAGATCTGATAACAATAAAATCAAAAATAAACCGCCTAGCTTATACCGTAGTGAGATGCCTGCCGATTCATATACTTTTGAGCAAATAATAAGAACCCATTTCTGTCCTATCGAGACATTTATAGGTGATGATTATGATGCTTTTATAACATTAAGATCTGTATTGCTACTACAAAAAGCAAAAACTTTGTGCAAAATCCCCTAATTCATTGGCTTTTTAGGAGCATCGTAATATTAGCATATCTCGCTATAAGTAAGTTTTCATAAAGTTGTTCTGAAAACTTATCTGAGTCTGCTTGCTCTTGCAGTTCTGTTATAACTAGGGTAGAACTTGAAAATCAAAAATTACACTTAATGTCACGATGAAAACTGCAATTTCGCTTCCAGATTCAGTTTTTGAAGAGGCTGAAGCACTAGCTCAAGAGCTAGGATTGTCACGCAGTGAGCTTTACACCAAAGCATTACAAGAATATTTGAAAAAATACAACCGTCATCAAATCTTGCACAAGCTAAACCAAGTTTACTCTCAAGAGTCTTCTGAACTAGATCCGGTAATGGCAAGGATGCAATTTATGTCTCTCCCCCGTGAGGATTGGTAATGTATAGGGGAGAAATTTGGTGGGCGAACTTACCTGAGCCAGTGGCTTCTGAGCCTGGGTATCGTCGTCCTGTTTTGGTGATTCAAGATGATATGTTTAATCAAAGCCGTATTAATACGGTGATTGTCGTCATCATTACTTCAAATATTCAGTTAGCAGAAGCACCAGGTAATGTACTTTTACCGCGTGAAGCATCAGGTTTACCTAGAGATTCTGTTGTTAACGTATCTCAAATTTTGACCGAAGAAAGGCAGAGGGCAGGAGGCAGAAGGCAGAAGGAAGAAATACAATTTTTTCCCTCTGCCACAAGGGTTTCAAGCCCCTAAATTTATTTATGCAAAGCAAAAAAAAAGATGTGTTTTGAGACGCGAAGCGCGAGAAATACAGCGTCCTTATTAAATCCCCTGAATTTATTTATGGGGATTCCCTTCTGCCCTCTGCCTTCGTACTTCTGCCTTCTTAAAGTTAACAAAACATTCCTGGTTGAACGTATTAGTTCACTACCAGACTACTTGCAGGATCAGGTAGATGAGGGATTGCGAACAATCTTATACCTCTAGCAGCGCACAAGCTCAACAATCAGTACCAGCCTCAGACTGAGTTATCTAGGGGTGCGATCGCTAATTTCCAAAACTTGACGGAAAGCTAACAAGGTCTT
Source organism: Aliinostoc maniaoense (assembly GCF_058172895.1). NCBI lineage: Bacteria > Bacillati > Cyanobacteriota > Cyanophyceae > Nostocales > Nodulariaceae > Aliinostoc > Aliinostoc maniaoense. Next base: position 5,686,885 of record NZ_CP187952.1, read on the forward strand.
TGGAGGTTCTTGTGATGAAGCCTGACTTCAGTACCATGACAAAAGGTGAGCTAAGAGCTTATGTTATAGCTCATCCTGATGATCAGGCTGCATTTTATGCCTTTGTTGACCGCTTTACGGCTGAAGCACCTTCACAGACTTTTGACATTCCCAACTCCAATGCTGAGTTTGAAGAAGTTGAAATTCTCATCAGGCAGAAGCTAAACCAACTAAACATGGGATAGTAAACCACCACAACCAGCACTGAGTATCCAACAACAGCTTCACTTTTTACCACCTTCAAAGGCTGCTAATATTTCTTCCGGCAAAGGAGTATTAAAGTCTTCTGGCATGATAAAAAGCCCTTGATCCATTCCTAAACTAGCTTGCCGATTGCATGAAACCTGAAACGGAACTAACTTGGCAATGGGAACGCCTCGGTTATTAGAAATAATAATCTCTTCCCCAAGTTCCACACGAGACAACAGGCGTGAAAGATTCGTTTTGCAGTAATGAATATTGAAAGTTTCCATGTTTCCCCAGAACTTAGTCTGTAAACTAAGTTCAGTTTGATTATGGTAATTGTGGAAGATGAAATAATTTTGCGATCGCCTTTTTTTGAAGCAAAGAGAAAATGGGCATTCTGAAAACCCATGCCCGATGCCCTATTCCCCATGCCCTAACTGACACGAGACATCATGGTAATCAATCCTTGCTGACCTAAGAGAATTTCTCTCACCAAACTTAAGATACCTACCCAAATAATCGGGGTGATGTCAACTCCACCGATAGGTGGGACGATTTTTCGCAAGGGGATTAAAAATGGTTCGGTAGGCCAGGCAATGAGATTAAAAGGCAACCGATTTAAATCAACTTGCGGATACCAAGTCAGAATGATGCGGAAAATGAACAGAAACGTCATTAACCCCAAGATAGGGCCAAGAATCCAAACAGTTAGGCTAACACCAGTCATGAAATTAATTTGAGCTACGATTTGTGGACAAAGAAAAACTGAGAGCGAAAATATAAAGTTTTAAGCTTTGTAAAGCTGTTGCTATCTAAATTCTAACCAAATGCTACTACTTATGGGCGCGTGTCGAAAAGCAACTAGACTCCAGACGGCGTTTAACTTTTGGGAATGTGTGGGCTGGGGTTGTCACATGAGACTTACGGACTTCTCAAGGAAGTAATACACTATTAGAATTATGATGAAGAGTGTAAAAAAAGGTTGAGATCCATGACACCATCTTTAGCAAATTTTCTTTGGAGTCTGCTTTGGGGTACAGCGATCGTTGTTATCCCAGCTACAGTTGGTTTGATTTTCATCAGCCAAAAAGATAAAATCCAACGTTCATAGTCTGTGGGAGAGTTATTTCAACTCTCTTAAAGGCGTTTGTCTGTCAGTGACTAAATTTACTAAACTGACAGACTTAAACTTTTCTTGAGATTGGGTAAATAGCTTCAGAGCTTCTTTGCCAGATGCTTTGAAGCTTAAATATTATATTGTAATTGCGTAGAGTAGTGATTTTAGTTGTGGCTCGCTAACATAGATTTGATATTGGGAAAAGAACAATGCTAAATTTTGGGCTGAACTCAGCCAGTGTTCTGGCTCAGGTAAATTTTGGGACAAACTCAGCCAGTATTCTGGGGATATTCCTGGCTGTGGCTGGGGCAGCACTGTATTTTCTCCGTACTGTGCGTCCAGAACTGTCCAGAGATCAAGATATATTTTTTGCGGCTGTGGGCTTGCTGTGCGGGTTTATTCTGATTTTTCAGGGATGGCGTTTAGACCCGATTTTACAATTTGGTCAATTGCTGTTAGTAGGGACAACAGTATTTTTTGCGGTTGAAAGTATTCGGTTGCGGAGTATCGCTACTCAACAAGCTAAACGTAATACTCCGATTGTGGATGAACGTGAAGTTAGTAGAGATTATTCCTATAGCCGCAGACGTGGCGGCTATGAGGCGGAAGTGGAAGACGATTTAGAACCACTACCCTATCAAGAAGAGGAAGAGGAAGAACGTCCAATACGGGCGCGGATTCGTCCTAGCAGGGACGATCGCTCTTCACGGGATGACTACTACGATGAGCCAACCCCCCGGCGCACTAGTAGCGATCGCCGTACCAGTAGCGACAGACAAGAAACGACAGATAGGTCATCACGTCGCCGTCCTACCCGTCCATCTAGTCGCACTACTGAAAGATATGAACAAGAAGATTGGGGTACTTCTTCCACCAGAGAATCTGATGATTGGGAAAGTTCTACGACGCGAGAAACTAGAAGACCTTCTCGTCGAGATAATAATACTCCCCCACGTCCAGAAGTAAACGATGATACCCCACCCAGACCCAGAAAACGCCGTCGCCCTGCTGATACTACTCCTCCCAGACAGGTAGAAGATGATGAAGCGATCCCAACTGATTATGTACCGTATAAACCCATAGAACCATCAGATTTGGATTCTGATAATTCTACAGATTATGATGATGTATAAAGCGGTCGGGATAGATGTAAGCTTATAGGCGACAAAAAAATTAGACATCTGAGGTGAAAAAATTTACTTCTCAGCTTTGGCTCCAAAGACCACTTTATTGGAGCCTGGTTTTTGGTTTTACAGGTTTACTAAGCTCTTGTGGCTCTGGTGATATTCCCCTAGGCCCTACTTCCCTCAATAGTCGCTACACCGAAGAACAACCAGCCTTAAGTGGTAATGGTCGCTTTTTGGCGTTGATTTCCCATCGTAATAATACTCACCAATTACTGGTGTACGATTTACAACAGCAAAGTTTTATGAGTACACCAGGACTAAATCGACGGGAAACAATTATTGAAAGTCCCAGCCTTAGCTACACTGGACGTTACATCGCTTACTTGACCAGTGATCAAGGTAGACCAGTAGTAGCACTGTACGATCGCGCCATACAGCAATCACAAATAGTCACCCCAACTTATCGTGGTTGGGTGAGAAATCCTGCTATCAGCCCCGATGGACGTTATATAGTGTTTGAAACCGCCGCCCGTGGGCAGTGGGATATTGAAGTTCTTGATCGAGGGCCAAATATTGAATTAGATATTCCTAATGGTGCAACAGTTGAGCCACCGCAGTAAATATTGGGCAGGGGGCAGGGGGCAGGGGAGTGTGGGGAGTGTGGGGAGAACAACTAATGACTAATGACTATTGACTGATGACTAAACCAATTATTTTTATTCCTATATTTGTTTGTGCAGGGTTATTAAGTGGGTGTTTTGGTTATCCTCGATTGGTGAATTATCCATTTGATCCTGGGGGGAGGAGTCTTAATAGTCTTGCGTCGGAACTTAATCCCCAAAGTTCGGGGAGATATATTGTGTTGACTAGCGATCGCCGAGGTAGTCAAGACGTTTATTTATTTGATACCCTGACACGTAATTTAATCGATTTACCGGGTTTAAATGCTCTAGATACCATAGCTTCTCATCCCAGTGTTTCCCAAGATGCTCGTTATATTGTATTTGCTGCTAGTCGTCAGGGGCGATCAACGATTTTTCTTTATGACCGAGAAACACGCCAATCACGGAATTTAACCGCTAATCTCCAAGCAGAAGTTCGCAATCCTACTATTAGTGCTGATGGTAGTAGGATTGCTTTTGAGTTTAGTAATAACGGTCAATGGGATATTTCAGTTTATGACCGTTTTGGGCAGCCTGTAAACGTCCCTCAAGATCCGCGATGAGGGAGTAATGAGTAATGAGTAATGAGTAATGAGTAATGAGTAATGAATGATTAGTTTTCTCCCCAGTCACCAGTCCCGAGTCACCAGTCCCCAGTTATTTAATTTTGAATTTTGTAGGCGCAAGCCTTCCCGCAGGGTATTTTGAATTTTGAATTGATTTGTCACCTGTCACCTATCACCTCTTTAACAGATTCAATGAGCGATCGCACTTGTTCTGTTCCCTCGGATGGTTCAAAGGATAAGGGAAATTTACCTTTAGCAATCATGCGTAATCCTAAAGGGGCAAGACTGAGTAATCCTCTGAGGTCTTTAAAGTAGTTACCGACTACTTGTATCCCAAATTGTCTTTCGTCAATCCAACCGCCAGCTTTGACTAAATCTACTAATACCTTACGATGGCGAATTGAGCGACTGTCACTAGCTTGTTTTTCTCTGAGAATTTGCTGTTTAATTTTAGTGATTTGTTCTAAGGGGGCAACTTCCATTGGACAAACTGCATCGCAGTATAGACAACGGGTACAACCCCACACGCCTTTAGTCCCTTCGTTGTAATTTTCTAGGCGATTAGTTGTATCACTGTCGCGGGAATCAGCAACCATACGGTAGGCTTTGGCAAGGGCATGAGGGCCAACAAAATCAGGATTAACTTCACGCGCATTGCACTCTGAGTAACAAGCACCACACATAATACAATTACCAGTTTGATCTAAAAGCGATCGCTCTTGTGGTGTTTGCAAAAATTCTCTTTCTGGGACAAATCTGGCGGCGGTACTTACATAGGGTGTCACCGCTTCTAAATTATTCCAGAAACTACTCATATCCACGACTAAATCCTTAATCACTGGCATATTTCCCAGAGGTGCGATCGTGATTTCTGGAATTTTATCAGCTTGATTTTGTAATCTAGCGAGTTCACTGGCCACATTTTCTTTACAGGCTAGAGCAGAACGGCCATTAATTCGCATTGCACAACTACCACAAATGGTATTGCGACAATTTTTGCGAAATGCTAAAGTTCCATCTTGCTCCCACTTAATGCGATTAAGACAATCCAAAATCGTATTGCTAGGTTCTGTCTCTAAAAGGTAAGTTTCTACAACAGCAGCAGAATTTTGCTGTTGCCGAATGATTTTAAAATTGACTTCCATGATTAACAACCAAATTCTGAAAATGACTGCATCAGCCTCCAAAATCTTGCATCAAGGCTGCTGGTTGCAAAAAGTGAGGTATATATAGCCTTTCCCAGTCCAATGAAGTACACACCAATTTATTCACTGTTCCCTGTTCCCCCAACCCTGTTCCCTAAAACAAAAAAACTTTGTACCTCACTAGCATGAGAACGGCTATATATTGTTGCGCCTAATTCCCTGAAGGGCATTAATAGGCTGATTGTTCAAGAGGCACTGATTCTAGTTTTAAGATCACCATGTTAATTTTAATCATATAAGCACCATCAGCTAAATTTATATTCCCATCTCAGATCAGATGTAAAAATCAATTGTAGTTGATTCTTCCCATAACCTGTTTGCCAGGATCATTCCAGGGGGTTTACCAGGAATGAATATAGGTTTATCCTCTATATTGGCGAAATATATACAATAAATGCTCTTGAGGTTCGTAAGCCATCTTGATGTCAACATCTATGACCATCAATAGTCATAAAACATCTCAAAGAGTTACTAAATTTTAAAATTTTTGTCTGTATATAAGCGTTATAGCTCAAAATAAACATCAGCTAGTTCTATCAAATCTCTAGTCAAGCTGCACATATTTATTCTGCCTCTAGACAGACGTAGATAAAACAGCAGCCATTTTTCTCCAGAGACAATAAACCAGGAGGGTAATACTCACAGGTTTTGATCTGGGTTGAATCAAAAAACTAAAGCATATAACTTACTGATCAAAACTACTCATCTGAAATTAGATTAATTTTTATAAAAGCCATACAGCAATAGTCACTCTTGGTCATGCACCCTGAATAAAATCCTGACTGCTTTTTGTTTCTAGGAGCTAGGGGATTGAGATATAAATTTAATTGCAAGTTAAATTTTAAAATAAATAATTATTTTGCTATTATTAGTCCATGCTAGTATTTAATATAAAATTACGAAGTAACAAAATCAAGAGTAATAGCTGTCAAGTACAGCTAACACTGTTGAGTTTCTTCGTAGTCTAGAGACAGAAATTTCATGTCTCGACAGGTAGGACAAAAGGGTGTATGTCCGTAAGACCATATTCAAATACGATGCTGTCTTTAGCTCAAGAGTAGCGTAAGTAAATCCTTACAACTCAAAAGCTATCAAGACAAGTACTAACAGAGGAAAACCTGCAATTTCTTTGGTCTATAACTTCTTTGTAACAGTACGACCAAAGGGGAAAATAATTGCCTTCCCGATGATGAATAATGGTTTAAAATGCCGTAAAATCACCGAAACTAATCCCTGTGGAACTCGTGACCTCTCATCTGTTGTGGTTATCCATAATAGAGGTACTTGAGAATAATATCAGCAGGAATCCACCCTTTAACTTGAAGTCCCCAGTAGCTTTATACAGATGCTAAGAACTCAAATACTGGCATAGGACAAGATAATTTATCAGTTTGGAGAGAGTAAGGAAAATTAGAGCATAATGAGTGAAACTGCAACCGCGCCTTTAACTGGAAAAGCACTGCTAGCGAAAGTAAAAGAACTTTCTAATTTACCACGGAGAGAAAGAGCCAAGCAGTGTGGTTATTACACTGTTACTAAGAATAACCAAGTCCGCGTCAATCTCACTGATTTTTATGATGCTTTACTATCGGCTAGAGGTATTCCTCTAAGTCCAGAAGCACCAAAAGATGGTCGTGGTCGTGAACCGACATACCGGGTTAGCGTTCATCAAAATGGTCAAATTGTCATTGGTGCTACATACACCAAAGCAATGGGTTTAAAACCTGGTGATGAATTTGAAATCCGTCTGGGATACAAGCATATTCACTTGATTCAACTAGGTGAAAGTGATAAGAAGCTTTCTCCTGATGTAGAAGTTGAAGATGCTGACGAAGATTTGGAAGACGAAGAATAAATTTTCGGATGGTAGGGGTGAGTTGGTGGAAAATATTTGCTAACTTATCCCGAAATCCAGAGAAAAGTTATTTTAATTTAACCCAAACATTACGATTAGACCCCTTGCAGAAGTTACCAGTTTTGGTACAGTCTTGATTAAGGAATCAGACATTTATTCTGCAAGAAGTCTATTGTGATTTTTTTGTTTATTTTGAACAATTTTCTGCCGCCATCCCTCAACAACTTACTGGTATTCATGAAAGATGCACCAGTAATATTTGTTGTGATGGCTTTTTTTATTGCTTGGGTGGGGTGTTGGCTACCAATAGCAGTAATATTACTCAGACTGCTGCATTGGCAACCAATAAAACCGTTACAACCAGAACAAAAATTACCCTTAATTGTCTCACTATACTTATTAGCACCTCTGATTGTTTGGGGTGTGATTTGGCTAACTAATAGCTCTTTCTCAGACTATGGATTTGTGGCTAATTTGGCCATGTTGGGTTCTTTATCCGTAGGTTTTGGCTTAGGAGTGTTAAGTATAGTTATTTTATATACTTGTCAATTTTGGTTAGGTTGGTGTGACTTTCAAAGATTAAATATCAAGCAAATAGCATCTATATTGCCATCGATTTTATTGATAGCATTATTAGTTGGGGGTATAGAAGAATTAGTATTTCGGGGGTTTTTGTTAACGGAATTAGAGCGAGATTATCCTGTATGGGTAGCAGCAGTGATTTCTAGCCTAATTTTTGCTCTCTTACATCTAGTGTGGGAACAACAGGAAACGCTTCCACAAATGCCAGGGTTGTGGTTACTGGGTATGATGTTAGTTTTGGCGAGGATATGCGATCGCAATAATTTAGGTATAGCCTGGGGATTACATTCAGCTTTAGTGTGGGCGATCGCTACTATAGATACAGCCCAACTAGTTACTTACACAGGAAAAGTCTCTGATTGGTGGACGGGAAAGAACAACAAACCCCTAGCGGGAGTTGCAGGAATTGTTTGTGTTTTAGGAACTAGCTTGATTCTCTGGTTATTTTCCGTATTATGAAGCAACAAATCTTAGGGGTGGGGCTTGTACCCTCAAGAATCCAAAATCCAAAACTTGTACTGAGCTTGTCGAAGTATCCAAAATCTAAAATTCGGACGGTCTACTACTTCCCTCAATAAGGTTGGGTTGACGCGAGGAAACCCAACACCAGCATCTGTGTTAAGTTTTCGGTATTTATGTTGGGTTTCGTTCCTCAACCCAACCTACATCATAATGCTATTCATATAACATATAATTAACTGTTAATTTCATGTTTAGTCTATGATCGACCTAAACAACATTCACTCTCTCTCGGAGTTTCAAAGGAACACCAAGCAGTACATCCAGCAGATGGAACAAAGTGAGAAACCTATTGTGCTGACTGTCAACGGAGCAGCTCAACTTGTCGTGCAGGATGCCAAAGCTTACCAGAAACTTTTGGAGCGATTAGAATATGCCGAAACTGTGGCTGCACTCAGACAAGGAATTGAGGAAATTAAGCATGGACAAGGAGTTCCAGCAAAAGAAGCAATGGAAGGTTTAAGAAGAAAGCATGGAATTTCGCATTAGCATCTCTCCGTCGGCTCTAGCTGATGCGGAAGCTGCCTACCTTTGGATTCGAGAGCGCGATCGAGAGATGGCGGACAAGTGGTTTAACGGACTTCTGGATGCTATGGATTCGCTTCAACGCCTTCCGGCTCGTTGTCCTGTTGCTCCTGAAAGCACAGAGTTAGGCATGGAAATTCGCCAACTGCTATACGGCAAATCAAAACGATTCCGTTACCGAATCCTATTTGGTATTTCTGAAACAGAAGTAAACATCTACAGAATTAGACATACAGCACAAAAATATCTGACAGATGATGATATCGAGTCAGAGGAGGAATAAAACTGATTGATTTTAGTAATTTTTTAATATCGAGAAATGCGATCGCGCCCTCAAAGCCAACGCGATCGCTAATTGCTTTAAGCCATAAAATTAATTACGGCACTAATTAAACGATGGGTAATGGGCAGACTATCAATCACCATCGCTAAACACAACAGCATCATGTAAGAGATGGAGTAGAGAAACACATCTCTAGCTGTAGTCCGATCTTCAGGGTTTTGTAACAAACACCAAGATTTACGGATAAATAAACCGCCTAAACCGGCGGCGAAGGCAGCGTAAATAATGCCGCTAGCGTGGAGTGGATAAACGAGTAACAGCGTTGCTGCAACTGTAATTAAGGTGTAGTACCAAATTTGTTTAACAGTAACTGTTGCACCTTCCACTACCGGTAACATCGGAATCCCCACCTTGGCGTAGTCATCACGAATCATCAACGCCAAAGCCCAGAAATGGGGAGGAGTCCACAAAAACACGATCGCAAAAATTAACCATGCAGCCCAGCTTAAAGTCCCTGTAACGGCTGCCCAACCCACTAACGCAGGAATTGCTCCAGCCGCACCGCCTATAACAATATTTTGAGTACTATGACGCTTGAGCCAGTGGGTATAAACCAAAACATAAAAAACAATACCAGAGAATGCTAGCAAAGCAGCTAACAGATTAGCAAATGCTGCCAGTAGTGTAAATGAAAGTATTGCCAGAGCGATCGCAAAAATCAGGGCATCACGGGGCTGTACTCTCCGAGAAGGCATGGGACGATGGCGCGTCCGCTCCATATCATAATCAATATCCCGGTCATAAATGCAATTAATTGTTTGCGCGCTAGCAGCCGCCAAAGTTCCGCCAGTGAGAGTCACGAATAACAACAAAGGATCTACTTCACCTTTAGCTGCAATCCACATACTGCCGGCAGTAGTAATTAATAGCAATGGGATAATTCTAGGTTTAGTTAGCTGATAATAGCTTTGAACTACCTGAAGAAAAGTTTCGTGGTGGCGAGAGACATTAGTCTCAATCATTGTTGCTTTAATTCCTTTTTTTTCAAGAACTGATATGCAGCCATTGCTCTAGATTGCTCATCCTTGCCTTTACTACTGCCATGTAGAGAGTTTTGAGTGAAAAAGGCAGGGAGGTAGAGTTTTGAGCTTCATGTGTAGGGAGAAAGTCTGCTAGGGATGGGTAGAAGGAACAAACCCTTCCTAAGTTTTCCCGCAGATAGCTTCCTCCTCACTCTTTCATATTTTTTTGGTGTCAGCAGTTCATTATCAACATAGGGCATGGGCATTGGGGAATGGGGCATTGGGCATTGGGCATTGGGCATTGGGTAGAAAAACTCGAAAAAATTATTTCTTATTTACCTTGTCTCCCTTGTCTACCTTGTCTACCTTGTCTCCCCCTGCTCCCTGCTCCCTGCTCCCCTGCTCCCCTGCTCTTGTTTCAGCTACCCATCACCTCAATTTCGCGGTTTGCCGCCCAGTCTCGGAGGGCGAGAACTGTAAAAGCTACCAAAACACCTAAAAGGCTTGCGCCTATAGCTTGGTGAGAGACAGTCAAAGGCTCGACTTGCAGATGTAATCGGAAGGTAGCAAATCCTAACAAGATTTGTAAAATTAACAACCCACCTGCCATGTTTGCCAATCGTCGCAAAGCTGGATGTAGTGCTGGTGTACGCCAGGAAATCAAGACTACTGCTAGGGTGGCAACTGTAGGCGGTACTAAACCGAAAATGTGGCTATACATCACACTACACAGTTGAGAACCACCAAAACACTGATGTAACGCCCAACGAGAGCCGACTAAAGCACCTAATAGGCTTTGCAAATAAACTAAAATTGCTGCTGTTAAACCCACCCAAGGCAGTTTACCTACATTACCTGTTCCCTGATAGGGAGTTAAGGCAATGCCAATAATCAGGAGGGTAGTGAAAAACAATAATGCTGTCCCTAAGTGGGCTGTGACGATATCAAAGCGTAATAATTCGGTGACGGTGAGTCCGCCCAAAATCCCTTGGAAGACAATTAAAAACAGGGCAAATGTCCCCGCCCAAGGTAGCCAATTAGGTAATAAGCGACGATGCCACCAGGATAAACCACACAAGGCGATCGCACTCACACCAATTAAGCTGGCATCTAAACGGTGAAACCACTCCAAAAACACTTGGAGGTTCATTTGCTTGGCTGGTACTAGTTCACCATAGCAAAGTGGCCAGTCTGGACAAGCCAGCCCCGCATTCATTACCCGTGTGGCACTGCCTATAGCCATCAAAATCAAGGTAGCTATAGCCATTCTCCACACCAAGCGACGAATTACTTCCTTGGGCTTTTGCTGCTCTGTTGTTACTTCGTTTTTTTGTTCTAGGACAAATTCGTTCATGAACAATACCTTCTGCCCACTTGTTGGTAGAACTTCTTAAAATTTGTAATTTTCATACCGACCCATATCCACCCTAGCGTATAGACCAAAGTTTATTGATCGGCTTTCTTTTAATAATTTGAATTACTTTTACCCTTACTAGCCCGAAGCTTTAGGTATTTTTTAAGTTGTCACGAATTGGTTAATATCGATACCATTTCATTTGCTAAATTTTCCTTAAATTTTTCTAATTTTTGTCATCTACTCTGGAGAGTATGTAATAAATCTCTTTTACTCAAGATTAGTAAAGTAGTCGAAAAAATTAATAAAAATTTCAGACCTTTCGGGTCAATATCTAATAGCCTAGATTACCTTAGTAAGTGAGTTGCTTCGAGATAACGTAATTAATTCATTTAAGTGAGCCGTGAAAATTCCAAGTTCCATCTGGACATTATTAGTTGGCATCGGGCTAACCCTAGCAAGCTTGTGGTACGGTCAAAATCACGGTTTGTTACCAATAGCAGCCTCTGATGAAGCTGTATTAGTAGACGGTCTATTCAATACGATGATGACCGTCTCAGCAGGTATATTTTTAATTGTTGAAGGTGTATTAATTTACTGTGCATTTAAATATCGTCGGCGGGCAGATGATCAAGAAGATGGCCCAGCAATTGAAGGTAATGTACCGTTAGAAATACTATGGACAGCTATCCCCGCAATTATTGTTATCGGTATTTCTGTCTATAGTTTTGAAGTTTATAATGACATCGGTGGTTTTGATCCCCACGCTGTTCATGAAGCTCCCATGATGCAGGAATCAATGGCAATGCCTGGGAGTGCGATCGCTGCCACCTTAAACGATACCCCTCCTAGCACCGCACCTAACCTGAATCAACAAAAATCGGATGAGGCCATGCAAGATCCAGCAACAGCCGCAGTCCGCAATGCTGATCAAATTCCCCAAAAGCGGGAAGCACCAGGTGTAGGTAGTGTTTCCCCTAGTATTGGTGCTAGTCCTGAAAAAGAGGGAAAACCAGCCCAATTACAAGTTAATGTCACCGGTTTACAATACGCGTGGATTTTTACCTATCCAGAAACGGGTGTGACATCGGGTGAACTGCACGTTCCCATTGGGCGGGAAGTGCAAATTAATATGACAGCCAATGATGTGATTCATGCCTTTTGGGTGCCGGAATTTCGCTTGAAACAGGATGCGATCCCCGGTAGACAAACCGAACTCCGCTTTACACCCAAAACCGAAGGTGATTATGCTCTTATCTGTGCAGAACTTTGCGGCCCCTACCACGGCGCGATGAGAACTCAGGTGGTAGTCGAAAAACCAGCAGCCTTTGAAAAATGGATGCAAGAGCAATTAGTTGCGAATAATAACACCATGCAAGAAGCGATCGCCGAAGGCGGGTCTTCGACCATCGCACTCAATCCCGCCGAAGCATCCCCAGACAAATTTCTTGCTCCCTACATCAACGACATGGGGATTCAGCCAGAGATGTTGCATCAGATTCATAAGTAGGGAGCAGGCAGGGGGGCAGGGAGCAGGGGGCAGGGGGCAGGGGAAGTAGAGGAAACTAATAACTCAGCACTCCCTACTCAGCATTTTTAAATATTGTTTGAATTTTCAATTCGGAGCAGAGCGACGTGACACAAGCTCAGTTACAAGAAACTGCCAACATCCCAGGTGATCATGAAGAACCAGGGATGAGAAAATGGCAAGACTACTTTACCTTTAATACTGATCACAAGGTAATCGGACTGCAATATCTAGTCACTTCGTTCATTTTTTACTGCATTGGCGGCGTTTTAGCTGACTTAGTGCGTACAGAACTGCGAACCCCAGAAGTAGATTTTGTCAGTCCAGAAGTTTACAACAGTCTGTTTACACTGCACGCCACAATTATGATTTTCTTGTGGATTGTGCCAGCCGGAGCAGGTTTTGCTAATTATCTGATTCCCCTGATGATTGGGGCGAAAGATATGGCATTTCCTAAGCTGAATGCTGTAGCTTTTTGGCTCATCCCTCCAGCCGGCTTGTTGCTGATTATCAGTTTAGTAATTGGTGATGCTGCCGAAGCAGGTTGGACTTCCTACCCTCCCTTAAGTTTGGTAACGGGACAGGTAGGTGAAGGTATTTGGATTATGAGTGTCCTACTGTTGGGTACATCGTCAATTTTGGGGGCAATTAATTTCCTCGTCACCCTGTTGAAGATGCGTATCCCCACGATGGGCGTTCATCAAATGCCCTTGTTTTGTTGGGCAATGCTGGCGACTTCGGCATTAGTTTTGATGTCTACACCAGTATTAGCAGCAGGTTTGATTCTGCTGGCGTTTGACTTATTGGCAGGAACAACATTTTTTAACCCCAGTGGTGGCGGTGATCCGGTAGTGTACCAGCATATGTTCTGGTTTTACTCCCACCCAGCAGTGTATATCATGATTTTGCCGTTCTTTGGGGCAATTTCCGAGATTATTCCTATTCACTCCCGTAAACCAATTTTCGGTTATAAAGCGATCGCCTACTCATCGTTAGCCATCAGTTTCCTAGGGTTAATTGTCTGGGCGCACCATATGTTTACCAGTGGTATTCCCGGTTGGTTGCGGATGTTCTTTATGATCACTACTATGATCATCGCCGTACCTACAGGAATCAAAATTTTCAGCTGGTTGGCGACGATGTGGGGCGGCAAAATCCAGTTTAATAGCCCTATGTTGTTCGCTTCGGGTTTCGTCGGCACTTTCGTAATTGGTGGGATTAGTGGTGTAATGTTGGCATCTGTGCCTTTTGACATCCACGTTCATGACACCTATTTTGTAGTGGCACACTTGCACTATGTGCTGTTTGGTGGTAGTGTCCTAGGAATTTTCGCCGCCATTTATCATTGGTTTCCCAAAATGACGGGACGAATGATGAATGAAACTTGGGGTAAAGTGCATTTTGCCCTAACTATTGTGGGTTTGAACATGACATTCCTACCCATGCACAAGTTAGGACTTATGGGCATGAATCGCCGTGTAGCTCAGTATGACCCCAAATTTGCTTTATTAAATGAAATCTGCACTTACGGCTCTTATATCCTAGCCGTTTCCACATTTCCCTTCATCATCAACGCCATTTGGAGTTGGTTGTACGGAGAGAAAGCTGGTAATAATCCTTGGAAAGCACTCACCTTAGAGTGGATGACTACTTCACCACCAGCCATTGAGAATTTTGAAACTCTCCCAGTCTTAACAACTGGCCCTTATGACTATGGTGTAGAACACGCACCAGCCAATGTATCCCCATCAGAGAATCCCGTACTCAGGGCTGACCCTGATGAGCCATATCCTAGTATTGAGTCGGATATAGAGACTCGAACTTAGGAAGAGGTAGGGGGCAGGGGGTAAAGGGGCAGGGGGCAGGGAGCAGGGGGAGACAAGGTAGACAAGGTAGACAAGGGAGAATTGATTTCCAATGCCCAATGCCCAATGCCCCATGCCCCATGCCCCATGCCCCATGCCCCATTCCCCAATCCCCAGTCCCCAGTCCCCAATACCCAATTAATTAACATTCATGCAAAGTCAAACTATTGACCCAGCGAAAACGCAATTAAATCATCACCATACGGCAGAAATTGCTCATCATGAAGAACATCCCGATCATCGTCTATTTGGGATCTTTGTGTTCTTGATTGCGGAAGGGATGATTTTTATGGGGTTGTTCGGAGCTTATTTAGCTTTCCGTTCAACTTTACCTGTGTGGCCGCCAGCCGGGACACCAGAGTTAGAACTTTTACTACCTGGAGTTAACACTGTTAATCTGATTGCTAGTAGCTTTGTGATGCACAATGCTGATACTGCAATCAAAAAGAATGATGCGAAAGGGATGCGTATCTGGCTGGCCATTACCGCCGCAATGGGCGCGATTTTCCTAGTCGGCCAGGTTTATGAATATACGCATCTCGAATTTGGTTTAACAACTAATTTATTTGCCAGTGCCTTTTACGTGTTGACTGGGTTTCACGGGTTACACGTCACTATCGGCGTTTTAGCGATTCTAGCAGTGTTGTGGCGATCGCGCACTCCCGGTCACTACAGTAATGAAAAACACTTTGGTGTGGAAGCTGCGGAAATCTATTGGCACTTTGTTGACGTAATTTGGATTATTTTATTCGGATTACTGTATTTACTGTAGGTATTCTGTATTAGTTGTTCACTCCACGCGGACAACTGAAAATTCCGCCCCCTGAAGGGGGTTTTTTTGTTTGTATAAAAATTTATGTTAGATAAGAGTAAGCTTGGCATACGCGTATCAGCGATCGCTTTGTTAGAATTGGTCATAACTTTTATTTGATTGTCAGTAATTTTGCGATTTGCGATCGCCTTCCGTAAGTGTTCCATGCTGCTAGAGGAAAAAGGACAATATGACTAAAACAGCCTTAATTACAGGAATCACTGGTCAAGATGGTTATTACCTGAGCCATTTACTCCTCAAGCATGGTTACAGAGTGGTGGGTTTAGTATCTCCACACCGACAACCAAATTTAGCTAAGTTGGGTGACTTAGCTAACCAAGTGGAAATCTACACCGTGGACTTGAGAGACAGCACCGCGATTTTGAATGCAGTAGAACAACTGCGTCCCCAAGAAATTTATAATTTGGCTGCACCTAGTTTTGTCCCTGATTCCTGGAAAGATCCACTAGGAACATTAGACCTGATTACCGGTACTGCTACACGGTTATTAGATGCCATCCGCCAAGTAGGTTTATCAACTCGCTTCTATCAAGCTAGTAGTTCTGAGATGTTTGGCGATGTATCTTCTTCTCCTCAAGATGAAGAAACTCCCTGTAGGCCGAAAAATCCCTATGCAGCCGCCAAACTACACGCCCATTGGACAATGGTACATCATCGACAACGTTACGGTTTATTTGCTTGTAGTGGTATTTTATACAATCATGAATCTCCCCTACGTCCGCCCCAGTTTGTTACCCGTAAAGTTTCTTTAGCCGCCGCATCAATTAAACTCGGTTTATCTAACACTCTGGAAATGGGTAATTTAGATGCTAAACGAGATTGGGGATTTGCGGGTGATTACGTAAAAGCAATGTGGCTAATGTTGCAAGTTGACGAGCCGGAAGAATATGTTATTGGCACAGGTAAACTACATAGCGTCAGGGAACTAGTATCTACAGCCTTTGAATCTGTAGGATTAAATTGGCAAAATCACATAGTGATCAACCCTGATTTACTCAGACCAGACGAACATTTTCAACTAGTAGCTAACCCAACTAAAGCCAAAAAGAATTTAGGGTGGGAAGGACAAATTAGCTTTGAAAGACTGTTAGAGCAAATGGTACAAACAGATATAGAGCGATTGCAAAACGGTAAAATAGCTCAAGTATCTAGTAAGCAACTGCTAGTAGATTAGAGTACCTTTAACAGTGTTGGGTAAAATAAATCACAAGAATATCAATGCTAATTGATCCGGTGGCAGAAAAAATTAATTCGGGTGAAGATTCCAGTCAACAAGTCAATCATCTTTTCGTATTCTTAGAGATTTTTGCACTGGAAGGCGGTATCCAATCTTATGTTAAAGATATTTTTCGGGCTTATTTAGGCTTGGGTGCAGGTTATCAAGCCGGAGTATTTTTGTTGCGGGATAGTCCTGATTGTTCAAATCCCTTTGATGGCGATCGCTTAAAATTCTACTACTTCAAAAATAAGTCCCCCCAAATCGGTAGAATCAGAATGGCTGGTGCGTTACTGAAGTATTTATTGCAAAAACGCCCCCAACGGGTTTTCTGTGGTCATATTAAACTAGCTGCACTCATCCAAACCCTCTGTCAACCATTAGGGATTCCTTACACTGTCCTCACCTATGGTAAGGAAGTGTGGGAAACACTACCAAACAAAGAACGCCGCGCCTTAGCCGCAGCCAAAGACATTTGGACAATTAGCCGCTACAGTCGAGATCAAGCCTGTGCTGCTAATGGTATAGATCCTAATATGGTGAGAATGCTACCTTGTGCCATTGATGGAGATAAATTTACTCCCGGCACAAAGCTACCAGAATTAGTGACCAAGTACGGCTTAACCGATGCTAAGGTGATCATGACTGTAGCTCGGTTGTGGTCAGGAGATATCTATAAAGGTGTAGATGTCACAATTCGCGCCCTACCGAAAATCTTGCAGGCATTTCCAGAGGTAAAATATTTAGTCATTGGTCGCGGTGATGACCAACCAAGATTAGCACAACTAGCCCAAGATTTAGGTGTGAGCGATCGCGTTGTTTTTGCTGGTTTTGTCCCCACAGCAGATTTAATCGCACACTATCGCCTTGCTGATGCCTACATCATGCCATCTCAAGAAGGCTTTGGCATAGTTTATCTAGAAGCCATGGCCTGTGGCATACCAGTATTATCCGGCGATAATGATGGATCTGCTGACCCCTTGCAAGATGGGAAAGTCGGCTGGCGAGTCCCCCACCGTGACCCCGAAGCCGTAGCCGCCGCCTGTATAGAAATTTTACAAGGAAAAGATCAGCGTTGTGATGGACAATGGTTAAGAGAACAAGCGATCGCTAATTTTGGCCAAGCTGCCTTACAACAGCAATTATTATCTCTATTAAGGTAGGGAATGGGTTTACGGGCATGGGGAATGGAGAGGAGTAGAGGAGAATTTACGCTAATACCCAATGCCCCATTCCCAATGCCCAATACCCCATGCCCAATACCCAATACCCATTGAATAATAACTAAACTCGTTATCCTAGATAAAGAGCAAGATAATACTTAAAAATGCGGCTTAATAATTCTCAACTGGATCTTTTAAATCTCCGTCCCTTACTAACACTGTTAGCAATTGGTTGGTTGCTGGCTTCTTTGGGTTTGGGGTGGTTAGTTAATTCGTTAGTGATTCTTTTTGGATTGCTATTACTAGCACCAGTGGTAGCGTTTTTCGTCTTACGCTGGTGGTTGGAACGGAATTTAGTTACAGACCAATGCCCCGTTTGTGCCTATGAATTTACAGGTTTAAATAATAGTCAAATGCAATGTCCTAACTGTGGGGAAAAACTCACAGTACAAAAAGGTCATTTTCACCGTTTTGCACCTGAAGGGACAATTGATGTCACAGCTGTAGAAATACCAAGTCAGCAATTAGAAGATTGAATCAGTTATCAGTTATATAGTGGGAAAAAATTGTAGGTTGGGTTGACGTTAGGAAACCCAACGCCATAACCAATGTTGGGTTTTGCAAAGCCTCAACCCACCCCTCCAGTTTGGTAAGTTAACTAGGATTAGTTAATTTACTTTCGATGTCTGATAGCTGTATAGCCCCAGAATAGTTTTTACTATTCATCACAAAGAAGGGTGTACCTGGTATTCCTAACTGTTGAGCTAGTTGTAAATCTTGTTGAATACTAGGCTCGGCAAGTAGGCGATCGCTGTTAAACTTCTCCATATCTAGATTTAGTTTTTTAGCGATATTTAAATACAAACTTTCACCCAGTTGCTGTTGATTAGTAAATAAGGCATTATGATATTCCCAAAACTTACCTTGTTGGTTTGCAGCCCAAGCCGCCTTTGCAGCTGACAAAGCTTCACCATGAATCGGCAAAGGTAAATTTTTATAAACTAATGTCACCTCATTACGGTGCTTAACTAGCAACTCATGCAATTTTTGATGTGCCTCAGCACAGTAGGGACATTGAAAATCAGAAAATTCTATTAACACCGTTTTTGCTGGTGTTTCTCCCATCGTGGGAGAATTAGCAATTACCGCCTGGGGGTTAGTTTGTAAATCTTGTAAAAATACCTGTCGTGACTGATTTACTTGCTGTTGTTGCTGCTGTTGATATGTTTGGACAGATTCAATAATTACTTCTGGGTGCTTGCGAAGAACTTCTAAAATTTGCTGCTCTAGTTGACTATTGGGATAATTAGCTGCTTGTACAGGAAACGACCAGCATAAAAATAAACCAAAACAGCCAAGTATTAGGTAGATGCGTAAATAGCGAAGGAACTGACCCATAATACAATACTGGATAAATTAACATCTCCATAGTATTCCCTGGGATTCGTAATTCGTAATTCGTAATTCGTAATTCGTAATTCGTAATTTATTTTTGAATAGAGGGAATTTGAAATGAGATGAACAGAGTTTTATACTCTTTTTAGTTGAGTTCAAACACTATCTTTGTGTGGTTCAGCAGATTGATTATACTACGCTACTGCTATTATCATAACTCATACCAATTCACCAAGAAACCTTTGTTTAATATGGATTTCTTAATTTTGAATTTTTAATTGATATCAGCACTAACTTAACCACTATTAAGACCCTGTTGCTACGGCTTGGGGTTGCAAATAACCAATTAAATCTTGAATGCCCTTTTGTAAATACCGAGTTACTGTCATTGGGCTAGTACCAATAGTTTTGGCGGCATCTTTGCGAGATAATTCTTTTAAAAATACCATTTCTACAGCTTGACGAGGCTTTTCTTCTAGCATATTAATTGCCCCTTGTAGTTGTTGCCGTTCTTCGTTTTGTTGCTGTAAAGCTGTAGAACGGGGACAAGGAAGTGCTTCGCCTAAAGTGATTTGACAATCAACATAATGAACTGCTGTAGCATCCAAACTCAAAGGCATCCGATTTTGGGCTGCTAATTTCGTTTCTTGCCATTCTTGCACAGATACCTTCAGTTCTTTGGCTATTTCTGAATCTTTGGGAGGACGACCTAAAGAGATTGACAACTCTTTGCGGACTTTTTGACCTTCATTGTAGAGTTCTTGCCAACGCCGGGGTATCTTTAATAGAGTACTGCGATCGCGCAAAAAATGGAGCATTTCACCGCGAATATACGGAACAGCAAAGGAACTAAAAGCATATCCTTGACTGGGATCAAAACGCTCAATCGCTCTGATTAAACCAAAATAACCAATTTGTTCTAAATCTTCATAAGGTTCATTACATTGATGACTAAATTTATGCGCCATCTTTCTGACTAATCCAGTATGTAACTGAACTAGTTGATTACGAAGTTTAATAGTAGGATTGTGGTGGTATAAGTGCAATAACTCCATACCATCAATTTGCATAGAGGACTCACTTGCTGCCATATAAAAATTCCTTTGTTGTAACTCCATTTTTTGTCAAAATGGAGTTGCGTATCTCTTTAAATCTGTAATTATTTTCCTTAGCTAACGCCCATTAAGCTATAGTCGTTTTACTGAAATTCTTATCGGACTATCTCTAGCATTCAGTATTTTTACGCATGATTTTTATTGCCTGTTAGTTACGGGCTGTGATGATTCTCCTAATAGCAATTACTCTTTAGATAAAGTTTATTTTTCGCAACAAAACTAGCTATTTATGCTGAAAAATGCTGGACTCAGCCGCAGATCATCTGTCTATTGTTGATAGACTATATAACCAGCATAAGATGAATACTCAAGCCAAATTGGCAATAATTTGAAGTTTTATGACAATCGCTAAAAATATCAAAGTTCAGATATTGTCGCTGGTGAATAGCCGTAAATGTTGGTAAGAATAAGAATAATCAGGAAGTTTTCCCAAAATACATACTGAGTTCTAAACTATGAGTAATACCAGCAATTTTCGTGAAGCTTTCCGTAACGCCCAGTCTCAAGCCCTAGTCGGCCCTAATGTCATTGCTAACGCCTTACCTTACGTCGGTGGTGGTCTAGTACTGACAGCACTGGGAACTTACGGTGGTCTGGGTATTATCCGTACCAACCCTGGAATTTTCTTCCCTACCTTTATTGGGGCAGTTATTTTAGAGTTAATACTTTTCTTTGTAGCTCAAAATGTTGCCGAAAAAGGTAATAAGGGTTTAGCATTGCCGCTTTTGGCTACCTACAGCTTATTGTCAGGATATACCCTGAGTGGTTTAGTATTTGTGGCCTTAAAAACTCAAGGTGTTGGCATTCAAGGTATTGGTTTAGCTGCCCTTGGTTGTGGAGTCACTTTCATAGTTGCCCGTCCCATTGGTTCAAATCTCTCAGAACAAGACGGCATGGCTTTGACTAAAACCATCTCTCTGGGCATTATCGCCTTAGTGGTTGTTTGCTTGACTCAATTTGTCTTTGCCTTGTTTGGTGTTTACACACCTAATTGGCTAGAAATTGCCATTTCCGGTTTAGGGGTATTTCTGTTTGCTGGAGCTTCTGTTGTTGATTTTTACATCCTGCCCCGTACTTACCGCAATGACCAATATCTACCTGCGGCTTTGTCGATGTATCTAACTTACATTAACTTATTCATCTTTATTTTGCGATTGCTGATTGCTATTAATGGCCGTCGTTAGAAATTCTTAACTAGAAAAAATGATCAGCCGTAGTTATAGAATCAATAACTACGGTTTTTTTGAGGACAGGCAAAGGCGATTAGTTAAAGCTAGAATCGGAAAATAAAATACAATAAGTAGCAATATCTCAAAATTTCTGCCAGCACATGGATGTATTAGAACTCAAACGAGAAATCGAAACGTTGTCTAGTCGCCTGGGTAAAACCCAGGACTATCTTTGACGTACCTGCACTGACAGCAAAAATTCAAGACTTAGAACAAATAGCCGCACAGCCGCAATTCTGGGATGAGCAAACCACAGCCCAAAAAACACTGCAAGAACTCAACGACCTCAAAGCCCACCTAGAACAGTATCATCAGTGGCAAGCCAGTTTGGAAGATACCAAGGCAGTAGTTGAGCTTTTGGAACTGGAAACCGATGAGGCACTATTGCAAGAAGCTGAGTCTACTATTAATAGCTTGAATCGTGACCTTGACCAGTGGGAATTACAACAATTGTTGTCTGGCCCTTATGATGCAGAGGGGGCAGTATTGACAATTAACGCTGGGGCTGGTGGTACAGATGCTCAAGACTGGGCATTTATGCTACTGAGAATGTATACCCGGTGGGCAGAAGCGCATGGTTACAAGGTAGCTTTAGCGGAAGAGTCAGAAGGTGACGAAGCTGGGATTAAATCAGCCACCTTAGAAATTACCGGTCGTTATGCCTACGGCTATTTACGCTCTGAAACCGGGACACATCGCCTAGTGCGAATTTCACCTTTTAATGCCAATGGTAAACGCCAAACCAGTTTTGCTGGGGTAGAAGTGATGCCGCAGATAGATAATACAGTACAGTTGGATATCCCAGAAAAGGATTTAGAAATCACTACAACCCGTTCTGGTGGTAAAGGTGGGCAGAATGTCAACAAAGTAGAAACAGCTGTACGGATAGTTCACCTACCGACAGGAATTGCTGTGCGCTGTACAGAAGAACGTTCCCAGTTGCAAAACAAAGAGAAAGCCCTAGCTCGCCTCAAAGCCAAGTTGTTAGTCATTGCCCAAGAACAACGCGCCCAAGAAATTGCCGAAATTCGGGGTGATATGGTGGAAGCTTCCTGGGGAAACCAAATCCGTAACTATGTATTTCATCCTTACCAGATGGTAAAGGATTTGCGTACCAATGCCGAAACAACTGCGATCGCTGACATAATGAACGGCGAACTCGATATGTTTATCCAAGCCTATCTACGGCAGGAAAATCAACTTGTAGAATCGGCATAATTGATTATGGGGCATTGGGTATGGGGCATGGGGCATTGGGCATTGGGTAAAAATTCTACCTTGTCTACCTTGTCTAGTTCCCAGTCCCCAGTTCCGAGTCCCCAATCCCCAACATAACTGCTAACAAACTGTTACATTTATATATAAAAGAACTTGTTATTTAATTATGAGTAACTCTCCTACAACAGAAACTCAACCTAGCTACGTCAAATTGGCTATGCGAAATATGGTGCGAAAGGGTGGTACTTCTTTGAAGCATTTCTTCCTTACCACCGTAGGACTGTTAGCTGTTTTTGTCGGTCTAGCTTACCTCACACACTGAATATATCCTTTAAGGGTGTAATGTTTTCTAGGCAGGGGGCAGGGGGCAGGGGGCAGGGAGAAGATAGAATATTACCTGAGTAAATGGGATAATTTATCCTGAGTTTGGGATAAGCTCAAACCATGTTCTATCGTTGCCGAAAACTCCTGTTCTTTCCTATAACTAGCAGCGAAATCCTCTTAACCCAAACTGACGTTACTTACTCATTACTCATTACTCATTACTCACTTAATTTCTGGCAGTCCCTCAACAGTCCACGATGCTAAATCCTGACAAGGAGAATTTGTAGTTGGTAGAATTTGACCTTGATGTCCAAGATGTTTTTTGTGAGTCTTCCCCAGAAGCATCTCTGAAATTGGGCTATGTTGAGCAGCAAATTGCACCTGAGACTTGGGAAAACTGGTTTAATCACTGGTTAGAAATTCTCAACTCCCACCTACCACCAGCATCTAGTTATGAAATTGGGCTACGTTTGACTGATGATACAGAAATTCAAGCACTCAACGCCCAATATCGTCAGCAAAATCAGCCCACAGATGTCTTATCTTTTGCAGCTTTAGAGGTAGATTTTCCACAAGTGGCGGAAATGTCACTTGCACCTTTGTATTTAGGGGATATAGTTGTTTCAGTAAACACGGCACAAATTCAAGCTCAACAACAGGAACATAGTTTATCTACTGAGTTGGCTTGGTTGGTAGCTCACGGTTTATTACATCTTTTAGGCTGGGATCATCCTGATGAGGAAAGTTTAATGCAAATGCTAAGGCAGCAAGTAATTTTACTGAAGTCTATTGGTATTGTTCTAGACATTGAAAATTAAAGATTTTTTGTCTTTAGGTGTGAAATTTTGACAATGCGAATATAATACTTCTGTAAAAAAGTGCGTTAAAGTTTGTTGCAATAGTAAAATCGTCCCAGATTCTCAGTATATATACGTTAATTGTACTAATTTTCAGCCTATGTCTCAACAAATATCTCCACCACCAACCCAAAATCACTTTTTCACCTTTGTTAACAAAGAACGAGATTTGTCTTGGCAAGTCGCCTCTAGTTTAATTGTCAGTTTCAAGTATGCCTGGGCTGGAATTAGCTACAGTTTTCAGACACAACGTAATTTTCGCATTCATGTGAGTGTTTGCACATTAGCGATCGCTCTCAGTGTCTTTTTACATTTGCAACCAGTTGAAATTGCGATTATTGGCATCACTAGCGGTTTAGTATTAGCCTTAGAACTATTAAATACAGCAATTGAATCTCTTGTAGATTTAACCGTCAAGCAGACATACCATGAACTAGCAAAAATCGCTAAAGATTGTGCAGCAGGTGCGGTGCTAGTTTCCGCTATAGTAGCTGTATTAGTTGCATCTATGCTATTGCTCCCACCCTTGGCAGTGCTGGTTATGTCAGCTTTGTCAAATTAAAATTGTTTACTCCACCTCTGACCCTATTAATGACTAAGATGTACTTGTAGTCATAATTGATGGCGATCGCATTTACACTGGTGCAAAACCAGTGAAAATTAAACATGGTGAGAGTAAAAACTAGGAGCTATTATAGGCTGTGATTATAGTTATCGATAATTACGACAGCTTCACTTATAATTTAGTGCAGTATCTCGGAGAACTAGCAGCTGAGTTCCCCGTAGCTTCAGATATTCAAGTTTTTCGCAACGATAAAATATCCTTAGCTGAAATTCAGCAATTACAACCCGATGCTATCGTCATCTCCCCTGGCCCCGGTCGTCCAGAGGATGCAGGCATATCCCTAGATTTAATTAAAGAATTAGGAAGTAGTTTACCAATCTTAGGTGTATGCTTGGGTCATCAAAGTATTGGTCAAGTATTTGGTGGTAATATTGTTTCTGCCCCCGAATTAATGCACGGTAAAACTTCTCAGGTAACTCACACCGGGATAGGTGTTTTCCAGGGTTTAGAAAATCCCATGACTGCCACCAGATATCATAGTCTGGTGATTGACAGGGAATCTTGCCCAGAAGTTTTAGAAATCACCGCTTGGGTAGAAGATGGCACAATCATGGGAGTGCGACACCGGAACTATCCTCACATTCAAGGTGTCCAATTTCATCCAGAGAGTGTTTTAACATCTTCAGGAAAGCAGTTACTGCGAAACTTCCTGCAACAGTTACAAGAGAATCATTAATGAAACGACGACAGTTTATTGGCTATGGTGGGGTAGGAGTAGCCACGGCTATGTTACCTACCTTTGCTTCTTTGCTGCCAGCTAATGCCCAATCTGGCGGGATATCAGTACAATGGTTGGGTCATACTTGCTTTTTGTTTACTGGTGGCGGGGTAAAAATACTAGTTAACCCCTTTCGTCCAATTGGCTGTACGGCTGGGTATCGTTCCCCAAAAGTGGCAGCAGATTTAGTATTGATTAGCAGTCAATTACTAGATGAAGGTGCGGTGGATGGCTTACCAGGGAATCCTAAGTTAGTATTTACCGCCGGATCTTATGAATTTAAAGGCATTCAGTTGCAAGGAATAGCGATAGACCACGATCGCAAAGGTGGTAAGCAGTTTGGGATCAATACTGCTTGGAAGTGGAATCAAGGGGGAGTTAACATTTTACATCTAGGAGGGGCAGCCGCACCCATTTCCATAGAACAAAAAATTCTCATGGGACGACCAGATGTATTATTGATACCTGTTGGTGGTAGTGCCAAAGCTTATAATGCTGAAGAAGCAAAACAAGCGATCGCGGTTCTAAATCCCAAAATGGTCATTCCCACCCATTACCGCACACAAGCTGCTGATCCTAACGCCTGTGATATTGCCCCCCTAGACGAATTTTTAACCTTGATGCAAGGTACACCAGTTAGTCGTAGTAATAGCGACAGAATTAATATTAATTCTGGGAATTTACCTGATAATAGTGTAATTCAAGTTTTAAATTACAAGTTTTGATTTGATCACTGTTAACTCATTTCTGTTAGAGTCGATGGGGAAATCGCTCTCCCCACCTCTCCTTCAGAACCGGACTTGACGGTCAACAAAAAAAACTCTTACAAACCTGACAAACTCTGAAGTATTTTCCAAATGAATATTATGTGCCGCATTACTCACTATTTCTAGCTGGGACATGGGGCAAATGAGAGCCATTTGCTGATTAATATCTATAAATTTAGGATCATTTTCACCAGCTAGCAAAAGTATAGGAATTTGATTATCTTGGAGTTTATCCCATAATGGTGGCTGGCTGCCAGTACCCATCAATTCAAGAGATTTAACTAATTCAGTAGGGTGATTTTGTAGCCGACTTTCTAACATTAGATTGAATTGTGGATGATTTTTAATAGCACCAAAAATTGGTTGATTGTACCAATTAAATAAAAAATTGCTGAAATCTACTTTAGATACACTTCTCGCTAATTTTCTAGCTATTTGACCATCCCGTTTCACTCTTTCTAATCGTTCTTTCTCAGTTAACAATCCTGGGGAAGCTGACTCTAAGATAACTTTATCAAAACGCTCAGGAAAATTGAGAGTCAAATATAAAGCCAATCTGCCACCCATTGAATAGCCAACCAAGAAGCATTTAGTAATGTTTAACTGATCTAGCAAGCCAATAATAGCTGCTGCTATTTTTGGCATTGTATAATAGTCATCTACACCTAATACTTGAGTGTTTCCGTGTCCGGGTAGGTCTAGTTTTAAATAAGAGAAATCATCTTTTAATATGTTGATAACTGCATCAAATTCATGAATGTTACCCATGAAGCCATGCAGAAAAAGAATTATTTTTTTGTCTGCATTAGTAATTAATGAATAGTTAAAATCGTAGTTTTCTAAAATCATAAATTACTAAATATTAAGTAGGGTGTGTTACGGCTGTGTCAAGATTTGGGAGTGTGAGCAAATCATATCAAGCCGTAACGCACCACTATCACACGGTGCGTTACGCGTTGCTTTAATACTAAAAAAGGACTAAAGTCCTTACTACAAACTTGTGATGTTCAAATTTAAGATGCAGACATAGGGCAATTATTTCTAAATTTTTAAGGCAAAAATCTATCTAAAGCAGCTTTAAGTTGTTTAATTTCTAAGTCTATATCGCCTTCTTTTGCGGCTCTAGCGATGCACTCAGTTAAATGTTCATCGAGTACGATTCTTGCTACTTTATCTAATGCACCTCTAACAGCTGCAATTTGTAATAAAACATCAGGACAAGGACTATTCTGTTGCACCATTGTCTTGATACCGCGAATATGTCCTTCAATGCGAGATAACCGATTTACAATTCGCCGTAAAGATTCTTCGCTGTGGACATGAGGATGAGAAGACTGTCCTTGTACGTGAGTATGCCCTATGTCTTCATCTTCTAGTTCATGATTGTGTATGTGTTCGTTAGCCTGAGATACAGCCGCAGATTCTTTAGTTAATCGGTTTGAGCCGTTCATTGTTGATTTCAGCACTGGTGATATTTAAGATCCTATCTCAAATAGTGGAATAGGGAGAAGAGAGACAGGGTGGACAGGGTAGACAGGGTAGACAAGGTAGTTAAATCAGAGAACAGTAGCTGATAACTCAATCATGCCCTAATTGCTAATAAATGGGTAAAAACCGAACTTTTTAAGGGAAATAGCCATAATAGCTATGAAGTTCAGTATTCCATTAACTTAATTTATGGGTGGCTCAAGTCAGAGTCTAGTTAAAACCCTAGGCAGAGAGAGCGAAACTTGCGGCTGAGAGTTAACGTCAATGTGCCAGGATTATTTCCTTATCTGCCACAATAATTTTAGATAGATTTGTCACCATTAGGTAACAACTAGGCTGCTAGATTAGGTTGTGAATATGCGATTTACTAAATTACCCCGGTCTATACGCCAACTCGGTACTCATGTATTAGCCATTATTGTAGGCGTTGCATTAACAGTCAGTTCTTTGCGGGTGTTGCCTTCCCAAGCTGAACCTGCACCCAATCCTAGTACAACTGTGGATGTACCAGAATTAATTGCTCAAAGACAGTCACCGGCTGTAACTGCTGTAGGTAACAGTAGTTTTGTCACAGCCGCAGTCAATCGTGTGGGGACAGCTGTTGTTAGGCTGGATACAGAACGGACAATTACCCGTCGAGTTGATCCTTTTTTTGATGATCCTGTTTTTCGTAGATTTTTTGGTGACAGTTTTCAAGGACAATTGCCGTCTGAACAATTGCGGGGTCTAGGCTCTGGCTTCATTATTGATAAGAGTGGTTTAATTTTAACTAATGCCCATGTGGTGGATAAAGCCGATCGCGTGACAGTGAGGCTTAAAGATGGTCGCACCTTTGAGGGTAAAGTGCAAGGTATTGATGAAGTCACAGATTTGGCTGTGGTGAAAATCAATGCTGGTAATAGTTTACCGGTTGCGCCTTTGGGTTCTTCTAGTAATGTACAGGTAGGAGACTGGGCGATCGCAGTTGGTAATCCTTTAGGTTTTGATAATACCGTCACCTTGGGTATTGTCAGCACCCTCAAGCGTTCTAGCGCACAAGTTGGCATTTCTGACAAGCGGTTAGACTTTATCCAAACTGACGCAGCCATTAACCCCGGTAACTCCGGTGGCCCCTTACTCAATGACAGAGGGGAAGTCATTGGGATTAATACAGCGATTCGTGCTGATGCTATGGGTATTGGTTTTGCAATTCCTATTGATAAAGCTAAGGCGATCGCAGATAAATTGCAACGGGATGGCAGAGTTGCTCACCCATATTTAGGTGTGCAAATGATCACTTTAACCCCAGACTTAGCTAAACAAAACAACACTGATCCTAACTCTGCCTTTACTATTCCTGAAGTTAATGGTGTTTTGGTGATGCGAGTTATCCCCAATTCCCCTGCTGCTGAGGCTGGTATCCGTCGCGGAGATGTAATTGTGCAAGTTGATGGCCAAGCTATCACCAAAGCCGAACAGTTACAGAATGTTGTTGAAAATAGCCGTTTAGGTCAAGTGTTACAGGTGAGAGTACAACGCGGTAATCGCACACAACAATTATCTGTACGCACAGCTGAGTTACAAAATGCTTCTTAAATCAGTTATCAGCTTTTCTACACTGATAATTGTTGATACTAAGTTGCTTTCAGAAATAGTATTCCTACACCCCACACTCCCCACACTCCCCACACCTCCCACACTCCCCACCCCAGGTTACTATCTTTGACTGCAACTTGGTATGAGTCATGAAATTAGGAGTACGTTTTGGCGTATCCCTAATTTTTTTTGTAGATTTAAAATTGGCAATAATTCCAAAATAACTGATGCTGTACAGAAGATTCGGACGGACAGAATTACAAATGCCGGTGTTTTCCTGCGGCGGCATGAGATATCAATATAAATGGCAAGATGTTGATCCTGCGGATGTGCCAGGGGATAATCAAGCCAATTTGGAAGCAACTATCCGCCGAGCCGTAGAATTGGGGATTAATCATATTGAGACTGCCCGTGGCTATGGTAGCTCGGAAATGCAATTAGGAAAAATATTGCCCCAGTTTCCCCGCGAACAGTTAATTGTACAAACGAAAGTTTCTCCCGTAGCAGATGCGAAAGACTTCCGGCAGACTTTTGAGACATCACTGCGCTACCTGCAATTAGACTATGTAGATTTACTAGGGTTGCATGGTATTAATAATGCGGAATTACTAGATTATAGTCTCCGTCCTGGGGGCTGTTTAGATGTGGTGCGACAGCTACAAGCAGAGGGTAAAGTCAGATTTGTCGGCTTTTCTACTCATGGTGCTACAGATGTAATTATTGATGCCATTAATACTAATCAATTTGATTATGTAAATCTGCATTGGTATTACATCAATCAATGGAATTGGCCAGCTATTACCGCCGCTACTCGCCATGATATGGGAGTATTTATTATTAGTCCCTCTGATAAAGGCGGCAAACTATATAATCCCCCAGCAAAGTTAGTGAATCTTTGTGCGCCTTTGAGTCCGATGGTGTTCAATGATTTGTTTTGTTTGAGTCACTCCCAGGTGCATACATTAAGTATTGGTGCAGCTAAACCCCAAGATTTTGATGAACACCTGAAAACATTAGAATTATTAGACCAAGCCTCAGACATTTTACCGTCAATTTTAACCAGGTTGGAAGCAGAAGCGATCGCTACTCTCGGCGAAGATTGGGTAAAAACTTGGCAAACTCATCTCCCCAGTTGGGAACAAACCCCAGGAGAGGTAAATATCCCGGTGATTTTATGGCTGTGGAATCTAGCCAACGCCTACGATTTAGTAGACTATGCAAAAATGCGCTACAATCTCTTAGGTAATGCTAATCACTGGTTTCCCGGCAATAAAGCCGATAAATTAGAGGAATTAGACCTTAAACAATGTCTTGCTCACAGTCCCCACACCGATAAAATCCCACAAATTTTAGCTCAAGCCCATCAGATGTTAGTGGGTGAAGAAGTTAAGCGTTTATCAAAAGCTTAGGTATTTCCCAGGAGACAAATATCCCATCGCTGGGGTAAGTAGGGGGCAGGGAGCAGGGAGCAGGGAGCAGGGGGCAGGGGGCAGGGAGAAAATATTACATGAGTAAATGGGATAATTTATTTTCTGGCGTTAATATTGCTGGTTGAATCAAGCCACGGCATAACCTGTATAGGGACGCAATTCAGGCGGACGAAAGCCTAGTACAATATGCTCTTTAGGGATTCCAGCCCGTTCTAAATCTGCGGCAATCCCCTCTTCTGTCCCATCTCTTTGAATCCAGATTTTACCATCTATAAGGTCAATATGAGCCAAACAGCCATGTACACGGCGTTCGCCATCCCAACCTACATCCATCCATAAATAGCGATCGCGGATAGGATCAAAGACAACTTCAGATTCTATGGGAGCATAGGAATATGGCAATGCTGCATATTCACTTAACACCCTTTCAATCACCTGACGATAATAATCTAATTGGGAACTATCCATTGCTTGATCTCCTTCTGCTTAGGATAATTTTCACCGTCTATAGTTAACGCTCATTTCCCTAATTTCCTCGTGGTACTACCAACACCTTATCAACACGATTACCATCCATATCCATGACTTCAATTCGCATACCCTCCCATTCAAAATGATCGGCGGCGGCGGGAATGCGTCCTAAATGGGTGATCACAAAACCCCCCAAGGTTTGATAGCTGCCTCGTTCTTCAAATTCTAATTCTTCTAGATTAAACAATTCCAAAAATTCTTCTACTGGTAACATCCCATCCAGTAGCCAAGAACCGTCTTCTCTCTGCACGGCTTGCGGTTCATATTCTCCGGGACTGGCGGGAACATCACCGACAATTTCACTCATAATGTCATTGAGAGTTAATAACCCTTGAATTACCCCGTATTCATCGACAATCAAGGCCATGTGCGTTGCAGTTTGCTTAAATAACTCCAAAACCTTTAAACCACGGGTGCTTTCTGGGATAAATACAGGTTGGCGTAATCCTACAGTTAAATCTAGATTTTCACCGCGAAAACTTCTGGTGAGCAAATCGGTGACTGGGATGATCCCCAAAACATTGTCTAGTCCTCCCTGACAAACTGGATACCGAGAATAGGCGTTTTCACTTAATTTTTGCCGATTTTCGGCTTGAGAGTCTTCTAAGTCTAACCAGACAATATCAGGACGAGGTGTCATAAAAGAAATCACAGAGCGATCGCCTAAACGAAAAACTCGCTCTACCATATCTTGTTCTACTTCTTCAAAAGTTCCCGCCTCTGTACCTTGTTCAATCAGAATTTTAATTTCTTCCTCTGTCACTTGCGGTTCTACAGAAGGTGTGATCCCCATCACTCGCAGCACCATATCCGTAGAAGCACTTAGCAAGTGTACCACAGGAGATGCTAATACTGCTAAGGCACGCATGGGAATAGCAACCACTGCCGCAATCCCTTCTGGGTTATTTAAAGCTAGACGCTTCGGTACTAACTCACCGATGATTAAAGATAAATAGGTAATAATTAAAACTACGATTCCAAAAGATATTGCTTGACTATAAGCAGCTAAAAAAGGTACGCGTTGCAAGTAGATATTCAGGCTTTCAGCAATAGTTGCTCCCCCAAAAGCACCAGTTAAGATACCAATCAGGGAAATACCGACTTGCACAGTAGACAGGAAATTATTGGGTGATTCAGCTAGCTTGAGTGCCACCCTAGCCTTTGTATCACCTTGGTTAGCAAGCTGTTGTAGCCTAACTTTCCGTGCTGAGACAATCGCCATCTCAGACATAGAAAACACACCATTAGCAATAATTAGTACGAGAATTATTAAAATTTCCAATGACATTGTGATAAGTTGCCGCTATTCAAAAGCGAAGTTAGCTTAATAATTAGTATCTAGTATTCAAGTTTCTTTGAGAAATGGCTAGAGGTTGGGATTGGGGAATTGGGCAGGGGGCAGGGGGCAGGGAGCAGGGGGGCAGGGAGCAGGGAGCAGGGAGCAGGGGAGACAAGGGAGACAAGGTAGGGAGGGGAAAATTTACTTCCCCTAAACCCCTACACCCCTATACCCCTACACCCCTACACATTACTCATCACTCAGCACTTACAATAGTTGACATAGCCGTCACTATACTTTCTCAATCTGGGAAGACTTCCTCCGCTAGTAGAACTTATGGCATTTTCTTCTATTGTGCGTGCCTTGGGGCGATCGCCACTCACCACTGAGTTACTTTCTAAATTAAATCGTCTACAAGAATTACGCCTCAATGGTATTCCTCGTCTACCTAAAGGCTTGGTAGCTTCGGCTTTAGCCCAAAATTCTCAAAGGAATTTATTCATAGTTTGTGCCACGCTAGAAGAAGCTGGACGCGCTTACGCACAGTTAGAAGCAATGGGATGGCAAACTGTGCATTTTTACCCGACTTCTGAAGCTTCTCCCTACGAACCCTTTGACCCAGAAACAGAAATGACCTGGGGACAAATGCAGGTTTTAGCAGATTTAGTCAAAAGTCAACAATCAACAGTTAACAGTCAACAGTCAACAGTTAACTATCAAGAATCCAATAAAATCGCCGTTGTCGCTACTGTAGGAGCATTACAACCCCATTTACCACCACCAGATGCTTTTACTCCTTTGTGTCTCACCCTCAAGCGAGGGATGGAATTTGATTTAGATGCTTTCAGTGAAAAAATCACCCGTTTAGGTTATGAACGTGTACCTTTAGTAGAAACAGAAGGACAGTGGAGTCGGCGCGGTGATATTGTCGATGTCTTTCCGGTGTCTTCCGAGTTACCAGTGCGGTTGGAGTGGTTTGGCGATGAAGTCGAGCAAATTCGGGAATTTGACCCGACAACTCAACGTTCAGCCCTTGACAAAGTTACACAAATTACCCTTACCCCTACTAGCTTTACTCCAATTATTTTAGATGCCCTCAAAGATAATGCTCAGTTTCAATTGTTGAGTTCTGAATTAAGTGCTGATGCAGAATTAGATAGTGAATCAGGCATAATCGAAGGTAGTCGCAGGTTTTTGGGGTTAGCGTATGAGAAACCAGCTTCGATTCTAGATTACTTACCAGAGGATACCTTAATTGCGGTTGATGAACCGGAACAATGTCATGCTCATAGCGATCGCTGGGTGGAAAATGCGGAAGAACAATGGTCTTTAGGAACTGGTGAATATGACTTAGGTTCGCTGCAATTACCCAAAATACATCGGTCTTTTGATGATTGTCTCGTTGATGTCACCAGATTTAAAACGATTTATTTATCGGAACTCGCGGAAGAAAATGGCGGGATAAATTTAGCTAGTCGGCGTGTACCTGTGACACCCCACCAATTTGCCAAACTAGCAGATACATTACGCCAAGAACGCGATCGCAATTTCTCGATTTGGTTAATTTCGGCTCAACCTTCCCGTTCTGTCTCGCTCTTACAAGAACACGACTGTCCGGCACAATTTATCCCTAACCCCCGTGACTACCAAGCCATTGATAAACAGCAAATCAATCATGTCCCCGTAGCGTTGAAATATTCGGGACTGGCGGA
The DNA here is from genome assembly GCF_058172895.1 of Aliinostoc maniaoense. Classification (NCBI taxonomy): domain Bacteria; kingdom Bacillati; phylum Cyanobacteriota; class Cyanophyceae; order Nostocales; family Nodulariaceae; genus Aliinostoc; species Aliinostoc maniaoense. The sequence continues at coordinate 5,720,794 of NZ_CP187952.1, forward strand.
ACTAGAAGGTTTTATTTTACCGACTTTCCGTTTAGTAGTCGTCACCGACAGGGAATTTTACGGACAGCATTCCCTCGCTACACCTAGCTACATCCGCAAGCGACGCAAAGCCGCATCTAAGCAAGTTGACCCGAATAAGCTCCGAACAGGGGATTATGTAGTACACAAAAGTCATGGGGTTGGTAAATTTGTCAAGTTAGAAAGCCTGACAATTAACAACGAAACCCGTGATTATATCGTAGTGCAGTATGCTGATGGTACTCTCAGAGTTTCGGCTGATCAAGTCGGCTCATTGTCTCGCTTCCGCAGTACCGGCGATAAAGCCCCAGAACTGCATAAAATGACGGGTAAAGCTTGGGAAAATACCAAAAATCGCGTCCGCAAAGCGATTAAGAAATTAGCAGTAGACTTGCTGAAATTATACGCTGCGCGATCGCAACAACAAGGTTACGCCTATCCCCAAGATATGCCTTGGCAAGAGGAAATGGAAGATTCTTTCCCCTACCAAGCCACAACCGACCAGCTAAAAGCTGTGCAGGATGTGAAACGCGATATGGAAAGCGATCGCCCAATGGATCGATTAGTATGTGGTGATGTTGGTTTTGGGAAAACAGAGGTAGCTATCCGCGCCATTTTCAAAGCGGTAACTTCCGGTAAACAAGTGGCCTTACTTGCACCAACTACCATTCTCACCCAACAACACTATCACACCATCAAAGAACGTTTTGCACCCTATCCTGTGAACGTCGGCTTACTTAACCGCTTCCGCACCGCCGAAGAACGTCGTGATATCCAAAAGCGTCTAGCCACAGGGGAATTAGATGTAGTCGTTGGCACACACCAACTTTTAGGCAAAGGTGTCAACTTCAAAGAATTAGGACTGTTAGTCATTGACGAAGAACAAAGATTTGGGGTGAACCAGAAAGAGAAAATTAAAACCCTGAAAACTCAAATTGATGTTTTAACTCTCTCAGCTACACCCATTCCCCGCACCTTATATATGTCCTTGTCGGGGATTCGGGAAATGAGTTTGATTACCACCCCACCCCCAACCCGCAGACCAATTCAAACTCACCTTTCACCGATGAATCCCGAAACCATACGGAGTGCCATTCGTCAAGAGTTAGACAGAGGTGGACAGGTATTTTATGTAGTTCCACGGGTGGAAGGAATTGAAGAAACAACCTCTAAACTGCGAGAAATGATCCCTGGGGGAAGATTTGCGATCGCTCACGGTCAAATGGACGAAAGCGAGTTAGAATCAACTATGCTCACCTTCAGCAATGGTGAAGCAGATATCCTCGTTTGTACCACCATTATTGAATCAGGCTTAGACATTCCCCGCGTCAACACCATCTTAATTGAAGACGCTCACAAATTTGGTTTATCGCAACTATACCAATTACGCGGACGGGTAGGACGTGCAGGGATTCAAGCCCACGCTTGGTTATTTTATCCCAAACAACGGGCGTTATCTGATGCCGCACGGCAACGGCTAAGGGCAATTCAGGAATTTACGCAACTTGGTTCTGGCTATCAGCTAGCAATGCGCGATATGGAAATCAGAGGTGTGGGTAACTTGCTAGGTGCAGAACAATCCGGTCAAATGGAAGCTATCGGTTTTGATTTATACATGGAAATGTTAGAAGAATCAATCCGAGAAATTCGCGGTCAAGAAATACCCAAAGTTGACGATACACAGATTGACCTCAACTTGACTGCATTTATCCCGGCTGATTATATTCCCGATATTGATCAAAAGATGAGTGCGTATCGTGCAGTAGCCGCAGCGAAATCTAAAGACGAGTTAACCCAGATTTCAGCTGAGTGGAGCGATCGCTATGGTAATTTACCAGTTCCCGCAAATCAACTATTGCGAGTCATGGAACTCAAACAATTAGCAAAACAATTAGGATTTAGCCGCATCAAACCAGAGAACAAACAGCACGTTGTGTTAGAAACCCCAATGGAAGAACCAGCTTGGAATTTATTAGCCGCGAACTTACCAGACCATCTCAAGACCCGTTTCGTTTACTCTCCTGGGAAGGTGACTGTACGCGGTTTAGCAGTGTTAAAAGCCGACCAACAATTGCAGAGTTTAATTGATGCTATGACCAAAATGCAAGGTGCGATCGTCGAGGCGGCTGTTGTTTAATACTATATAGTGCTAAATAGTTCTAAATTAAATACTGTTGCATGAACAGGGGATGATTTCTTTTAACATCGAATTTCATCCCTCAATTCAGCAGCAAGCCCTAAATAGTGGTAATAAAACTCCCTATTTCTCGCAATGACCACATTCTTATTTTGGAATATAAATAAAAAGCCATTAATCAAAGAAATTAGTCATCTTTGCAGAATATATGATGTTGACATTTTAATATTGGCAGAATCCAATATTTCTGATGTGGATATTTTATTAAACATAAATTCCGGCAAAGAACGAGTTTATTTAGCATTATTTAATATTTTATCGACAAGAATCAAATTTTACTTTAGATATCCGTCAGAATGTGTAGAACCAGTTGCAGATGAAGGATACATATCTATTAGAAGGCTATCACCGCCTATTGGCAATGATATTCTGGTAGCAGGGATTCATCTTTCTAGCAAACTTCGTATGACAGAAGATGATCAAAAATTCCAAGCAGCAAGAATGGCTGAAGTCATCAGAGAAGCCGAGGTAAGAGTTAAACATGAAAGAACTATAGTCATTGGCGACTTCAACATGAATCCATTCGAGGCTGGCGTTGTTGCAGCAGACTGTTTTCATGCGGTAATGGATCAAAATATTGCTCGTCAGCGTAGCCGAACAGTACAAGGAAAAGAAAAATTATTTTTTTACAATCCTATGTGGGGCAAAATGGGTGATAAAACTCCTGAACCTCCAGGGACGTATTTCTATGCGAGTGCTGGTTATGTCAACTACTTTTGGAACACTTTTGACCAAGTTTTATTAAGACCTGATTTATTAGACTTTTTTAGTCCAGAAAATTTAAAAATTATCTCTGATATTGATGGCAAAAGCCTATTAACATCTAATAATAAGATTTCAACTACTTATTCTGACCATCTGCCAATAGTTATTAAACTTGATATTGAGAGGATTGATCATGTTTCCAAATGAGAAAAATTTGTGGGGCGAATTACCAAAAAATTTAGAGGTGCGTACACCCTACTTAATTCTAAAAGAGCAAGCCTCTATCCTCACACAAATTACTAAAGGACTGCTCATAGGTAATGTTGTGAGAACCACTCTCAGACAAAATTTTTTTTCTGTCGGCTTGAGAATAACAGTTCCAGCATTAAATAGCTATACTTATTCAGTGGTAGACGTTCAATATCCACTAAGACTTTATCCTTTAACAATTAAAGATTACACTGACTCATCTCCAGAAATAGAATGTGCATCGGAAGAGGAGTTTGAAGCAGCTCTAGGTAATATATTGTCCTCTGATCGAGTTCAAAGAGTTATATCAACATTATTAGCTGAAGTCCAGCCTAGTGATGAACTGCAAGAGAATCCTTTTTAATGAGATGACTAATACGTTCTTACTCTGCCTGTAATTTTCAAGGTATATTCCAATGATACAGACACCATCCAAAACTTTGACGTTAGAGGAGTTTCTTAAGCTACCAGAAACTAAACCTGCCAGTGAGTACATTAATGGTCAGATTATTCAGAAATCTATGCCACAGGGTGAACACAGTACCATTCAAGGTGAATTAATTATTACTATCAATGGAGTCACCAAGCCGCAGAAAATTGCGCGTGCATTTCCAGAGTTACGCTGTGTTTTTGCAGGACGTGCGATCGTTCCAGATGTAGCCGTGTTTGTTTGGGAAAGGATTCCTCGCAATGAAAACGGGGGTATCGCCAATATTTTTGCACTAGCACCAGATTGGATAATTGAGATACTTTCACCTGAACAAAGCCAAACTAAAGTCATTACTAAAATATTGCATTCCTTGAAACATGGCACTCAAATGGGTTGGCTGATTGACCCAAGTGAAAGAGTAGTATTTGTATATTTCTCAAACCAACCACCAGATTTATTTGATAAGCCCGAACAGGTAATTCCTGTGCCATCTTTTGCAAGTGATTTACAGCTTACATTAGGAAATTTATTTGATTGGTTATTAGAGTAAAAAGTGAACATGAATATTAATGATGAAGTGGAGTTTATAATTTATCTTACAGACAACTTTATGCGTCTTATACTCTAATTAACAAAGTAAAAAAACGATGTCATAGAATCATTGCAATCACTGCTAGTAACAATAAATCTTATTGGACAGATAGGTAAAAGTATTAAGGATCGGGAGTGGTTTAAATTGGCCAAAAGTCGTATTGATATTTCAGAATGGACAATTCATTTTATTCATGATAGAAATATTACTCATTATCCTGAATATGTGAATTTTCCATTGCCTTCTAGTTTTGACAAGACTGGTAAACCTGTAATACATGGCTTAGATCAAATGACCTATGAAGATCAGATTGCCTACGAACAGGATTCTGATTATCCATATGGTTTAGCTCCCAATGCAAGCGCATACTCTGTACTGAAAAGAATCCTATTTGATGGCTATATAAAAGCAGGATGGTCGTTTCGAAATGGTAAACCAACAATCTATGGAGCAAAACCTGCTGTCTGCTTTACTGAAATGCCCCTCTACGCCCTAAAAATATATGCTTCTGAAAGAATTAATTCTTCCTCTGTAAATACGTATGGTATTGCATTACGGAAGCAAGAGTTATTTCAAGCAGGTGGTCGGCCTGTGATATATGGCTTATCTAGTTCTTACCAAGAAGCAACTAAAGGGGATTTTTACTTTGGAAAAGGTTTTCGATGTCTGGCTTCTTCCTGTGGTATAGGTTTAAACGAACAATATCGTTATGTAGCTATGAACTTAAATGAAGACAGGTGGATAGACTGGACTCACGAACGCGAATGGAGATGGGCTGACGTTAATGAAAGACTAGAGTTTCCTGGTTTACCGATATGGGTAGAAAGTAAATATAACAATTTTAGCAAAATTCTTGTGATAGTTAAAGATGCTTCAGAAACACAGGATTTAATTAATTCAATAAAAATTATGTACGATGAAGGTGTTAATATCTATGATTCAATATATAATAGAGAAGCATTAAAAAATACTTTTGTAGTTTCTCTAGAAGAAATAGAGAAACAAGAAAGCGAAAACAAATCAGATATGCTATCGATGCTTCGTTTAGAAGATTTGCCCCTAAAAAGATTTTTATACATAGCTCCCAAGGAACCTTCTTCTAATATTATTGAAAAAGTCAAACTAGCTGTTGAACAAGCTAAAAAAGAAGCTAAGAAAGCAGCAGATAAAGCCATATCAGTTGCACCTCGCAATCAAGATGGTCATATTCAAGATGTCTTCGGTTTTGCAAGTGTTGTGACCTACCAAGCTAATACAGAAATTACACAAGCATTAATTAAGTTAGGTTATGCCTCACCCTGTGATGGTGAAACTTATTTTATCTATGAAGTAACTTCAGGTGTGAATACTGAGGGAGTTTTAAGTATTGCAGAAATTGCTGCCAGAACTGCGGCAACTACGCTTTATGAATTGTTGGGTCAGCATTTTGATATACAGTCAAGATGGGATTAAAAACAATTAATAATATTAATCTCAGCAGTGTGATCTGTGAGTAATATAAGCTCTCGCCCTTACAACGACCCCTCAAATTTGACCATAACTAGTGCGATCGCTACTATATAAACTGAGAATATAGAAAAAATAAAGTCATGTCAAAAGAAATAGAACAACGGGTAGCGATTTTAGAGGCAGAAGTTGCAAGCCTCAAAAGTAAGCTAGATGTGGTTTCTTCCCCTAAAACTCCTTGGTGGCAGAAAATTGCTGGAACATTTGCTGATAACGCAGCATATGATGAAGCAATGCAGCTAGGACATGAGTATCGTGAATCTCTGCGCTCAAAGTTGATAGAATCACGAGATGTTTAAATGTATATTCTCGATACCGATCATCTTAGTGTTTTAGATCGTGGAGGATTACAGGCGCAACCTCTACTTATGCGACTAGCAAACATTAATCCTAATCAAGTTGCAGTCACAATTATCAGCTACGAGGAGCAAATGCGGGGTTGGTTGAGTTATGTTTCAAAAGCTCAAAATGTTGAAACACAAGTTCTAGCTTACAAGGAGTTAAAAAAGCAACTAACTAATTATTGTATGATTCCCATCCTAGAATTTGATCAACCTGCTGCCCAAGAATTTCAAAGACTGAAAAAAGCCTATCCCAGACTTGGCACAATGGATTTAAAAATTGCTGCTATAGTTCTGGTGAATCAGGCTATTCTATTAACTCGAAATATCGCTGATTTTGGGCAAATAGCAGGTTTAAATATAGAAGACTGGACATAAAAATAATCGCCCTTAACCCTCAACTTTGATCATAATTTAGTGCGATCGCCTGCACTACAGTTGAGTGCAAACAGCTATGGTTGTTAGCATATTCTCAAAACTTAACTTAACAAGTGTATGAAAATCAGAGCAATTATTCATCCAGCAGAAGAAGGTGGCTATTGGGCAGAAGTTCCAGCACTTCCCGGTTGTATTACTGAAGGAGACACAATAGAAGAAGTGATGGCTAATTTAAAGGACGCGATTGAAGGTTGGCTTGATGTTGCCAATAGCCGTAATGCAATTGAATGAACAGATCAGGTTGTTGAAATTTCTGAGGAAGATTTACTCTAATATCCTGAACTTTGATGATTATAATTCAGTGCGATCGCTTCATTACCGTTCGTCGTTTAAAATGACAGTAGTGGTGTGTTGAGGATGAAGTAATTTTACCAAGCGGCGAACAAGGAAAATCTTGTATCAAGGTTTGTCAATATCTGACAAACTTCTATCGTTCTATAGAGCTTTTACGTTTTGATGAGCGCACAGGCATAGTGTATATCTTTGCAGGTGAAGATTTGCAAGTTGTAATTTACCGTGATGGCAAGTGGAGGTTTAGATGAAACCAGACTTTGACACTATGAGCATTGCTGAACTACGAGCTTACGTACTTTTGCATCGAAATGACAACGAGGCATTTTACAAACTGGCTGATCGCCTAGAAGCAAGTTCTAATGATACAGACTTATACCCTATTCCAGACACAATTGAAAACATCGCCATTATGGAAACAGCAATCCAAGAACACATTAAAAAGTTGGAACACAAGCGAAATAGCTATGAAGGAGCTTAAGGCAAAAGCCTGTAAGTTGCTTGCGAGTGATGCCTGGGCTGGGCTTGCCTACACCCCTACAAAAAGCCCTTACATTTGATTATAATTTAGTGCGATCGCCTTCACCTCATTTCCCTTTCACCCCAATACTCATTGCCAGAACTGAAGAAAAAAGCTGATAAACTTGCTGTGAGCGATCGCAGTTAACCCTCAGCAGTTAATAAACTTCCTTAATTTTCACTGTCTACATTTTTTTCCTTGAGGAGTGGCATCAGGATAGAAAGTAATAATCGCCTGATCTTTTCTCACAAAAACATTAGGAAAAGTCTTGCCTGTCTCTTGATCACGGACATTATAAATACACGCACCTTCTGTATTTTTCTGTTTTTTAAATGCTAGAGTTGCATCTATAAGCATTTCTTCAGCATTGCTAATGTAGCTGTAACCTTTGATCACATCTCTTACTGTTTGGTTGCCTTTTTTGATCACTACACCCATTGTATAAATCACACCAGGAACAACTTCTTCTCTTTGGCGATTATTGGGGAGTCTACCGCCAATTCCTTGATTTTGGAGTTGCAAATATCTGCCGTAAAAATGCAACCCACCAATGTCATTAGCGTTATATATTTCACCGCAAAAAATGTGTTCAAAGCCACGACGCTTAAACCAAATCTTCGTTAAATCTTCAATGAATTGTGATTGATTTTTGCGTCCTGAAAATATTTCGCCACCGCTAACTGTTTGCAGTTTTTTTAATACTTCTGGATAAGAAGATAACAACTGTTTAAATTTATTTTGGCTGACTCTTGTACCTATAGCACCGCAAGTATTAAGTACAGCTTTATCAAAAGCATTTAACTGTGGTACTGGTGGAGTAATATCTACTTGTTGTCCTCTAGGAAAACCTACAGAAACTGGATTATCTACATTATCAAAAAATGGTAATAGTTGTGGTGCTGACTGTGCTTGAACTGGATTGTGTGAATAAAGTGGTTGAGTCAACAATAAAACAGTAACTATGCTCTGAATTTTTGGCAATGTCAGGTTTAACATAGATTTCAATGTGATGTTTTGCTGACAATCTAGCATCAAAAAATAAAGACGCAAAGCATTTAGTAGTACATTTGCGTCTTTATTTGAGATTTAAAAGGATTTTTTAAACTTTCTTCAACCAGCTAAACATAGCCCGTAAATCCTTACCAACCTCTTCAATGGGGTGTTCCGCTTCTTGACGACGCATAGCGGTAAATCCTGGTTTACCTGCTTGGTTTTCGAGGACAAATTCCCGTGCAAATTGTCCAGATTGAATCTCGCTGAGAATCTTCTTCATTTCAGCTTTAGTTTGGGCGTTGACAACCCGTGGGCCACGGGTATAATCACCATATTCAGCAGTGTTAGAAATGCTGTCTCGCATTGTGGCTAAACCGCCTTCAACTACTAAGTCTACAATCAGTTTAACTTCGTGCAGACATTCAAAATAGGCTAATTCTGGTTGATAACCAGCTTCTACTAAAGTTTCAAAACCAGCTTTAATTAAGGCACTCAAACCACCGCACAATACAGCTTGTTCACCGAACAAATCGGTTTCAGTTTCTTCGCGGAAAGTGGTTTCGAGAATACCGGCGCGAGTGCCACCAATACCTCTAGCGTATGCCATTGCGCGATCGCGTGCTTTACCGCTAGCATCTTGATACACTGCAAACAATGCTGGTACACCTTGGCCTTGTTCGTAGGTGCGTCTGACTAAATGGCCAGGGCCTTTGGGTGCAACCATTACTACATCTACATCAGCCGGGGGTACGACTTGCCCAAAGTGAATATTAAAACCGTGAGCAAAGGCTAACACATCCCCTGCTTTCAGATTTGGTTCAATCTCGTTTTTGTAAACTGTTTTTTGGACTTCATCGGGTAACAAAATCATGATGAAGTCAGCAGCATTAGCAGCATCTGCCACATTTTTTACAGTTAAACCAGCAGCTTGGGCTTTTTCGGCTGACTTACTACCCGGATATAGTCCCACAATTACATTCAAACCACTATCTTTTAAATTCAGGGCGTGGGCATGACCTTGAGAACCATAACCGATAATTGCAATGGTTTTTCCAGCCAAAAGGTCTAAATTGGCATCTTCGTCATAGTACATCCGGGCCATATGAAGTCTCTCCTGTCAGCAAGCTTTGTCATTTATTGGCAGGTTTTTGATTGTACCTCAAATTGTGTTACCACGGACGAACGGAACAATTCAAAATTCAAAATTCCACCATCAACACTAAGTAGGTAGGCAGAATAAAACCAATTCGCAATTCGCAATGGACTAACGTCCCGCTTCGCTAACGCAATTCGCAATTAATTCAGCCACCCACTCATAGGTGGGGTTTTTACCTACCTCGGGAAAAAAGGATTTTTTCGCCCACCAGGGGCGAGGTTTTGAACCTATCTTTTTCCGATAAAACCAAAGTGTCTGAAGAACAGTAAACAAGGCTAATACCCTTCTTCCCCCTGCCCCCTGCTCCCTGCTCTCTGCCCCCTGCCTTATCCCAACGACAATTTTTAACACCAACCTACTTATTATGTTTGCTGGTCAATTTTTTCTACTTCTGCGGGAGATAGTTTCACATCCACAGCACGTATAGAGTCTTCAATGCTGGAAATTTTGCTTGCGCCAGGGATGGGTAAAATACAAGGTGACTTAGAGCGTAACCATGCCAATACAATACAGTATACAGATACGCCTTTGGTTTGGGCTAGTTGGGCGATCGCTGGAATATCTTCTAAATTTTCATGGCGACGACGACCACCAAAGGGACTCCAAGGTAAAAAGGTTAATTTTTGCTGTTCACAATATTCCAGTACGCCATCTGTTTCTGGCCGACGTTCCCAGGGACTGTATTGATTCTGAACGGAGACAATATCTATCACATCTTGCGCCTGTTTAATTTGTGTGACAGAAAAGTTAGATACTCCCACAAATCGAATTAAACCATCTTTGACAGCTTCTTTGACTGGCGCGAGGGATTCTGCAATTGTATATTGGGGGTCTGGGGCGTGATATTGCCATAAATCAATCGGTTTTTCACCACCCAAGGCGGCAAAACTCACCCGAATAGTTTGCCGTAGGTGTTCAGGATTACCATTACGTACCCAATTTTGATTGGGACGCATTAAACCGCCTTTAGTAGCGACAATGACTTGGCTAGTGTCACCTTGGTAACTACTAACTGCCTTGTAAATTAGTTTTTCATTGTGGTGTTTGTCTGATTCATCTTTACAATAGGAGTCAGCAGTATCAATGAATGTGATACCCAAATCTAAAGCTCGATGGATAAGTTGAATTGATTGTGATTCAGGGGGTCGGTCATAAATTGACATTGGCATAGCACCCAAACCAATGCCACTGACTAAGATACCTGTTTTTCCTAGTTGTTGAGTTTCCATGCTTCTCGGTTGAGTTGATAGCGGTATTAACTATTTATTAGCGAGTTTAAGCTATTTTGACAATTCAACCACAGGAATAAGAAGGGGTGAATTTTTAACTGGAAGCACTGGTATAGAAACGCAGGGCAAACCGCCAGAACCAGGTAGATATCCCAAACAAGGCGACTGCTAAAAATACCGCACCTATCAACCAACTAACTTGTCCCCGGCCTAACATCACCTCGGCGGGAACTGTGGTTAAAAATGTGACTGGTACTACAAAGGTAAAGAAAAAGCGGTAAGCTGCGGGATAGGCTACCATCGGATATCGGCCAGCTTCCACTAAACCGCGTAAGACTTCAGTAACATTGTAGATTTTCACAAACCAAATACTAGTCGCCCCTAACATAAACCAGAGGCTATAAAGAATTACTAAACCGCAAAATAACGGTACTAAACTCAGAAGATAGTTTTCCCATTTTAAGCCCAGACGTTGCCCTGCGTAGCCAATAATAATGCCACCAAAGATTAAATCTGGTACTCCCCAAGGAGAGAGTGTATAGGTAGAAAGCCAAAACTGACTGCGGATAGGTTTAAGGAGGATAAAATCTAAAGTTCCTTCTTGCACATGGCGGACGATGCGATTGAGGTTAGCGGCAAGAAAGCTAGCAGAAAAACCTTGTAGTAACGTGAAAATACCGAGAACTATTAAAGCAGCTTCCCAAGACCAGCCAGTAAAAGTATAGCCGTTGCCATAAAACAAGAATAGACCAAACAGACTGCCGATTAAATTACCTAAGCTGCTGAGGGTAGCAATCAAGAAATTAACTCGATATTCCAACTCTGCGGCGATCGCAGTCGTCCAAAATAATTTCAGAACCTTCCAGTATTTTCCCATATTCTACCCGTCAGTAACTTGATGTAATCTTAACAATATTCATCCTGATACAAAAATTCTCAACGCTAAGATATGGTATGCACATCTTTGATACTGTAGAGTTTTTATGTACTTTCAGCAAAACAGTATTACACCTTCCCCAAAGGTGCAACTGATAACTGATAATTGATAACTGATTTAACTATCCCCGAACTAGGTAGACAGATAAAAAATACAGACTTTATGGCTAAACTCTCTAACGAATTGCAACGTTATTTTTTTGAAGAAACCAGACCAGAAAATGTCACTTTAGCAGATATTTTACTCCTGGCCGGGGAAAGAATTTTTGGGTTTTTGCTGGTTATTTTGTCTTTACCATCAGCTTTACCATTACCCGCCCCAGGATACTCAGTTCCCTTTGGGATTTTGATTTTTATTTTAGCTATACAGCTAATTATTGGTGCTAAAGTTCCTTGGCTACCACAGAAAATGATGAGTCATCCCATCAAACTAGAAACAGTCCAAGGATTTTTAAAAGCGGGGATTCCTTGGTTACGGAGAATTGAAGCGATCGCACGTCCCCGTTTATCTTATATTTGTACTACCTTAGCAGGCAGAGTCACCATTGGAATTGCGATCGCTTTAATGGCAATTTCCATGATGATTCCCATCCCAGGCACTAACACCTTACCAGCAATGGGTGTTTTTGTGACAGGTTTCGGTTTATTAGAAGATGACGGTGCTATTAGTTTAGGCGGCTTAGTCCTGTGTGTCATGGGAGCAATTTTAACCACTTCTATTCTCATGGCTTTGGCTTGGGGTGGTTCTAGTCTCCTCGATATCATTAAAACTTGGTTAGGACGTTGAAAAAGCAGGAAAACTGCATTAATTAATAAGTAACAAGTAGTAAGTAATAAGTATTTACTCATTACTCATTACTTATTACTCATTACTCATTTTTTCAACAGCCTACCCTTACACCCCCCAAGAAAAACTTAACTAGCAGGATAACCAGCCGCCGCTAAAGCATCTTTGATAGCAGTTTCTGATGCTTGTGACTCTACATTAACTAGCTTAGTCTGAGGATCTGCGTTCACAATTGCCTCAGCATCAACGGTTTTGACTGCATTAGTAATTTTGCCTGCACAAACAGAACAAGCCATGTTGGGAACTGTGAGTTGGATTGTCATAGATTTACGGAAATTCAAGAGTCTGTGCTTTGATCATATCTAGACTATAGGTCAGACTAAAGCTCAAATGGCAACATAATCAAAGCAAAAATTTAGTTTAAGTAGAATGGTGTAAATAATTAAAGGTTTGTAGTGTACCCCTGCGGGGAAGCAAGCTACGCGCAGCGTCTCGTTCGCTGTAAGCGTCTCGTAGAGAAGAGAGGACTAAAGTCCTTACTACGAAATAAATTCAATGTTTTTTACATTACTTTACATAGTTTGGTTTTTTCAAGTCGTTCTACTTAACTCAGTTTTCTAGAAACTGGGTTGCAGGTGTAGTGATTCATAGCTGAATTGCTCAAAATCGCTCAGGTTGAAAAATCACCACGAATAAATAAATACACAAACTGAGAGTGATCAATCCTAAAAATGCGATCGCATAAGATGCTGTTCTTGTTAATTCTACCGCAGTTGCAGCTTGTACTGCTGATGCCAAAAATACATTTAAACAGAGAAATACAAATATCAATACAGGCACTCTGTTATATTTATAACCGAAAAATTTCAATAATTCTAAGAATTTTCTCATCTATCAAAAAATTAAGGGGTTTAGGGGTGTAAGGGTATAGGGGTATAGGGGAAGAACAAGTGTTTTTTGTATATTTTGCTAGTGCCTTACCTGACTAGTAAGAGCCTCGCGTCCTAATTTTTCATTGATAACATTTATAATAGAGCATATTTTTAGACTTGCCCTTGGTAGGTTTTTAAACTTACTTTCATCCTGCCACAGATGCAATAAATTTCCGTTTCTATAAGAAATCTATACTTTCTCAGTAATTCATAAAGAATTGTATTGTTGCTAGAACCAATACTTATTCATCTTCATATACTAGATCGTATTCCTCAAACCATTAGCACAAGGAGGTGCAACATGGTTCACACTTACGAAGTATTCGTTGATATCAAGGAATTTGCGGGTCAAACTAACAGTATTTCTCAATGCGGAACGTCAAGATACGAAATTATAGCAGAGTCAAAACAAAGGGCAGATAATATGGCTCGCTCTCAAGCGAGAAACGAACATCCCAACGGTACTGAATATGATGTCAGGGTTACAAGGTTACTGAGTTAATACTCTCCCAATTGTAAACATTTTCCTCAATTAAAATCAGGCTGTATAGCATCTTTTGAGAATACGAGTTATACAGCCTTGGGGTAATTTGTAATTCGTAATTCGTAATGGGCTAACGCCCCGCTCCGCTAACGTAATTCGTAATTCCCTATGGGTACTCCTTTGCTACGCAACGCTACCGCGAACGGAGAACTCGGAGAGTAGCAAGCTAAGTAATTTGTAATTTGTAGATAAATTTTTATAATTAACTTTATTATTTGTTACATTATGTTATCCAGTCTGAGATTTTAAATACCAATAAATTAAGTAAGCTATTATCCCAAAACAAAAATTAAGTAAGAATCTAGTGGCTGTAAACGACAAAATGTCACGAGAAAGAAGCTTAACTGGATTTAAAGGGCTGAGAACTCTAACTAACAGAAATAAGCCAAAAATTGCATTGCCACCGAGGATAATTGCAAATAATAATAACCCTCTTTGCCAGTAACGATGTTGGCGTGTGCGGCCGGATATTAAAATGATTGGTTGTTGATTTTGGACTTTGCGTAGTAGCTGTTCCATGCGCCAAAACATCCACAATAGCAAAGGAAATAAACCATAACTGAGCAACTGTAGAGGTGGCGAATAACGCCAAGCAGTAGAACAAATGTTGACTAAAGCATGAAAAGTCAGAGAATTAATCCATGCCCAAATAAGTAAATTTTTGTAATTTTGGCGGCGATTGACTTGACAATTAGCAGACAAATATCTTCCTAGGGCATATCCCCAAGGGGCGGAGAACATGGCATGAACTGGTGTACCAATGGTACGATCAAAAATGCTAGCTGTGCCGTGATGTAAGTAAATCCAATTCTCTTCGGCAGTGAATCCTAAAGCAGCAGCGATAGTAAATAGAAAAACAGTGACGGGGCGTAATTGCTGCCGACGTTTTAGGTAGAAAATGGGGATAATAACTGCAATTAACTTGCAACCTTCCTCAATAGGTGCGATCGCTAGCAATTGTCTCAGAGTTGCACCAAAAATTCCACGCTGGACTTGTCGCCAGTTAACAAACTGACTAGCTACAGTTTCCAAACCTAATTGTAAACCTAGGGCAACAAAACCCGATACTGCCCCAACCACAAATAACAATAATAATAGTTGTATCGGTGGGGCAATCCTGACACGATAATAGTAATACGCCAAAAATAGCAGTGGGGGTATGACTGCCCACAGCAGCACCACAAAATCAACCACTCACCTGAGCAATAACGGTGCGATGACGAGGACTATTAGGGGTGATGCTTGGTGTTTGGAAACCAGCCGCTACTAAAGCTTGCTCAATATCCAAAGCAAAATATTGATCTAAATAAGGTTCTGTACTTTTGAGCAACGTCAAAATGTAAGGCGGCATTTTCTTGAAAGCTTCCGATTGAGGATTCATATCCATAATCGCAATATGACCACCCGGACGCAAGACACGCCGCACCTCAGCAAAAATTTGCCGGGTTGCTGACTGGGGTAGTTCATGACACACCAAACAAATCGAGGCTAAATCAAAACTAGCATCTGGTAAGCCTGTAGATTCGGCTGGAGCGTGAACCCAATTGATATTAGCTTGACGTTGTTGAGTGCGATAGTTAGCCACCGCCAAGAAATAGGGCGATAAATCTAAGCCTGTAACTTGGGCTTGGGGATAAAGTGCTTGGAGAGAAAACGTACTTAAACCCACACCACATCCCAAATCAAGGATAGTTTCTGGCGCATGGGGAATTTGCACTTGCACAATATCGTGATAACTTTGGCGGAGTTTAGCATCACCTTGCGCCTGAGCTTCCGGCCAAATTTTAGCATGGACAGCATAGGCCGCAGGTTCTAGCTCAAAAGCAGCTTTCCAACTGAGATTACCCGTTTCATAAGCGTGAAATGAAGTTTGGTAATAGTCTGGGTAAGCAAGCTGAGAATTTTCCACTTGAGCTAAATCGTCTTTCCAGTCACGTGCTTGGAGAGTTTTTACTTCATTTGTCCAAGGGACACCGATTTTTTCAGCCCGTTTAATCATCATTTGACGAGCTTGGTGTTTGGCGAGATTAGCTAAAGGCTTAATTGCTAGTATGCCATTCACCAAGCGAGAAGCCAATCCAGCAGAAGTGTTTACAGCAACAGTCATAAATCAATTGGCATCGAACAGCAATTTAAATTATGACGTAAAAGGGCATGGGGCATGGGGCATTGGGCATTGGGCATGGCACGCTTTTTTTAAGCTGAAACCTCGTCAGGGTAGGGTGTGGGAGGTGTGGGAGGTGTGGGAAGGGTGGGAGGTGTGGGAGGTGTGGGAAGAAATCTAGCTCCCCTCTCTCCCCACACTCCCCACACTCCCCTCTCTCCCCTCTCTCCCCACACTCCCCTCTCTCCCTACTCCCTGCCCCCTGCTCCCCTGCTCCCTGCTCCCTTGCTTTCTTGTCTCCCCTACACCCCTACACTAGGCTGTTGACTTTGTTAAAATTTGGGCGGTTTTTAGTAATTTTGTACGCGATGTTTAATTTGTGCCTCAAAGCCTTCTCAAAACACAGTTTCAGCCATCGTAACTACGCACATTTTTTGCATGGACAAAATCCCAAAAAAGGTACAGAGTCAACAGCCTACCCCTACACCCCCACACCCCCACACCCCTACTTCGCCGTACTCGGTTTGAGAGCTAACAACATCTCCACTTGACTAGTAGATTTATCTGGGCTGGTGGCAGTTATACCTAAACCACGGATAGAACCAAGGACAGCACTAGCTTCTGGTGGTATGGGTTGTTGATATTGGGTAGCAAAACGGTTGACTATGGTCATGGTTTTGTCCATATCTAAGTAGAAGTAACCGCCATTAGGTTTCTGTAAAGAACTTGTAATAGCTTTAAAGCTTTCGCTGTTATCTAGGGGTTGATTTTTATTGGCCAATGCTTCTCCAATTGGGCCACCCACAGCTAAAAATACTGTATCTTGATCTAACCAACCATGAGCAAATAAAGCACCTTGTTGGGGAATTTGCCATTCTGTGATGTCTTTACCGCCGACTTTTCTAGTGGCGACATTAATTCTTTGGGTTTTGGCCAGGTTATCCAACTTAGTGAGGGTTGCTTGGGCAGTTTGGCGATCGCTCGTATCAAATACCATCGCTCCACCAAAACCTACACTTGCTAATATACCTTGATTGGATGGAATCGTACCCAAGGCAAATTCTCCATCCATCCAGCCGAAAATATCTTTATCTAAGTCAAAATTGGCAATTTTTAGCTGTGAACGTGCTTGTTCTAAGGTTTGCTTAAATTCTGGGTATTCGTTAGATTGCTCGACAATGGTTTTCCAAGTCTGACTAATACCTTGTCCACTCACTAAAGCAAAGGTATCACTAGGGAATTGTCCGACTATTTTCGCCGGAGAATTTTGATATTGAAACTTATTGAGTTGGGGATCTAAATTAGCGATCGCCTTTAATCTTACCCCAGCATCATCCACACCCACAGCCGCCACCATCGATTTAACTTGTTGCAACTGTTTTAAGGTTTGGGGGGTTAAGGTTGTAGGCTGGGAACTAGTAGCAGCAAGTTGCTGAATCATCCCCGCATAATCAGGAATATAAATTTGAGCCAAGGCATTTTTCACATCTACACCTTTAGCCAGAACCGCACTTGCACCGTCTTTAGTAGCAAAGGAAGGTTGGCCTTTAAAGGTATCAATGGCTTTTTCTACCACTGGTTTTTCTGGAGAAAATACCAAATAACTATTATTTAAAACAGTACTGTATGTAGCTTTGTTAGTAGCTTCATTAGTAGTTTCTGTAATTTTTTCACCTTTATAATCAGAGTCTTTAGTTTTAACTCCCTTTTGTCCTTTTAATTTGTTAGCAAAATTTAAAGCCCCAATTTTATCTTTAATCCCCACCACCATTAATATTTGTGGTTCTTGCTGTAACTGATTTGGTGTAGGTGTATCTGATTGGTTGGTTTTAGTGGGATTTGGTGGCAATACAGCCATCATTAACCCACCCACCCAAGGCTGAATATCTTTTTCATAAGAAATGTTACTGTCAGTCATCACTTCTTTATTAAAGTCTTCTAAACCCTTGGTGACTAACTTTTGGGCTTCAGGAGTGCCAAATTGTTGCAACTTTGCCCAAGCTTGGGGGTCGGTGGTAATATAAGTAGCCATTAATGCCGAAGAAGGCACAAGTTTGGCACTGTTTAAAGCTCCCGTACTATCTCCAGCAGGCCCCCGCAAATACATATAAGCGGTGACACTACCAACAACCACAACAGCAGCACCAACCGCAGGAATTAAAAATTTTGATTTAGTTTCAGGCATTTTCTGATTTTCCTCGTTTCCTCAAATTGTTACTGAGGCTAGTAAAAACGTCATGAGAGAGTTTTCGGAATTATTCTTTATATGTTAGTGATTTTGCGGTATTTGTTAGTTAAAATAGACAACTTACGCACTATCAGTAGTTAATCCCTCCAAAAAATACTTCAAATCCAGAAAATTTAAATCCGCAAACGCCCTATTTTAAGTCACAAAAAATAACTTGGTGAAAAATGTCAAGCTATCCTAATCTATAGGAATACTGAACAGTATTTGTACTAGAAATGGGGTTGGGGGTGTAGAGGAGACAAGAAAGCAAGGGAGCAGGGAGCAGGGGAGCAGGGGGCAGGGAGTAGGGAGAGAGGGGAGTGTGGGGAGAGAGGGGAGAGAGGGGAGTGTGGGGAGTGTGGGGAGTGTGGGGAGAGAGGGGAGAGAGGGGAGCTAGATTTCTTCCCACACCTCCCACACCTCCCACACCTCCCACACCCTACCCTGACGAGGTTTCAGCTTAAAAAAAGCGTGCCATGCCCAATGCCCAATTCCCAATATAAAAAGGTAATTTACATCTATGTCACACTATTATTCTTTTGATACTGAAAATAACGGACACAAGTCTTTTGAACTGCCAGGGGCTAGGCCACACTATAACCCAGACCGCCCCGGACAGGTGGAACATATTTTTCTTGACCTGAACTTGGATATTCCCAACCAAAGTTACCAAGGTAGTTGTATGATTCGCCTACTACCTATCCGCAATGGTATAGAGCGGTTAACTTTGGATGCGGTGAACTTGCAAATCGAATCTGTCAACGTAGATGAGCAACCACAAAACTTTGACTATGACGGGGAACAGCTAACTATTGAGTTGTCAGAACCGACCCAAGTTGGTAAAAAATTATTAATTGCGATCGCTTATTCTGTAGAAAAACCCCAACGGGGTATCTATTTCATCCAACCAGACACCCACTACCCCAAAAAACCCCTACAAGTCTGGACACAGGGAGAAGATGAAGACTCCCGCTTTTGGTTTCCCTGTTTCGACTACCCCGGACAACTATCTACTTCGGAAATTCGTGTCCGTATACCTAAACCATTAATCGCCATTTCTAACGGGGAACTGCTCAACACCACAGAAGATGGTGAATATAAAATTTATCATTGGTTACAGCGACAAGTTCACCCCACTTACTTGATGACTCTGGCTGTGGGTGACTTTGCAGAAATTCAAGATGAATGGCAAGGTAAACCAGTCACCTATTATGTAGAAAAGGGACGTAGGGATGACGCTCACCGCAGTATGGGCAAAACTCCCCGAATGATTGAGTTTTTAAGCCAAAAGTATGGTTATGCCTACCCTTTCCCTAAATATGCCCAAGTTTGTGTAAGTGATTTTATCTTTGGGGGGATGGAAAATACTTCTACTACCCTGTTAACAGACCGTTGTTTACTCGATGAACGGGCAACTTTAGATAACCGCAACACTGAAAGTTTAGTAGTTCATGAACTCGCGCACCAATGGTTTGGAGATTTACTAGTTATTAAACATTGGTCTCACGCTTGGATTAAAGAGGGTATGGCTTGTTATTCCGAAGTTATGTGGACAGAACACGAATATAGTGCGGAAGAAGCAGCATACTATCGATTATCAGAAGCCCGTAGTTATTTAAGTGAAGATAGTAGCCGTTACCGTAGACCGATAGTAACTCATGTTTACCGGGAAGCGATCGAACTTTACGATCGCCATACCTATGAAAAAGGGTCTTGTGTTTATCACATGATTCGGGCTGAGTTAGGGGAAGAATTATTTTGGCAAGCCATCCAAACCTTTGTTCAAGATAACGCTCACCAAACCGTCGAAACTATCGACTTGCTCCGCGCCATTGAAAAAGCTACAGGACGCAATCTCGCATTTCTGTTTGACCAATATGTTTATCGTGGCGGCCATCCTGATTTTAAAGTCGCTTATACCTGGGATGGGGAAGCCAAGTTAGCCAAATTAACAGTTACTCAAACCCAAGTTCCCGCCGATAAAAATAATAGTAAAGAGTTATTTGACCTGAAAATTCCTGTCGGTTTTGGTTACACCCAAGGGGAATCTGCACAAGTGCAAACTCTGACTGTGCGAGTTAATCAACGCGAACAAAGTTTCTACTTCCCACTCGCCAGTAAACCTGATTTTATTAGTTTCGATGTGGGTAATCATTTCCTGAAAACAGTCTGTTTAGAGTATCCTGTCCCAGAGTTAAAAGCCCAGTTAACATCAGATCCTGATCCTATTTCTCGGATTCATGCCGCCACAGCTTTAGCCAAAAAAGGTGGACTAGAAGCTGTCAAAGCCTTGGGTGCAGCTTTGAAACATGAGCCGTTTTGGGGTGTACGGGTAGAAGTTGCCAAACAATTAGCAGCAATTAAATTAGACCAAGCCTTTGATTATTTAGTTACAGGTTTAGATGATGAAAATGCTTACGTGCGGCGAGCTGTATTAGAGGCTTTAGCCCAGATTAAAACCCGTGCGAGTTACAAAGCCGTCAAAGAAGTAGTGAAAAATGGTGACAAGAGTTACTACGTAGAAGCCACCGCTTGCCGCACTTTGGGATCTATAGCCACAGCTAATTTAGAAGACAAACCCAAAGAAGAAAAAGTAATTAAGCTGTTGCAATCTGTTTTAGAAGCAAGAGCCGGCTGGAATGAAGTTGTTCGCAGTGGTGCAATTGGCGGTTTAGCTCAACTCAAAACCTCCGAAGCTGCCCTAGATTTACTCTTGGAATACACCAAAATCGGTGTATCGCAACCATTACGTTTAGCAGCAATTCGGGCATTGGGTAAAATTTCCCTTGGTCAAAGTCCAGTTAATTTAGAAAGAATCATTGATAGATTAGCTGAACTCGCCAAAGAAACCTTCTTTTTAACTCAAATGGCAGTCGTCAACGCCTTGGGGCAAATGGAAACACCCAAAGCCATCGGAGTTTTGCGATCGCTCGCTGAACAAACCCCAGATGGCCGTGTGCGCCGCTATGCTGAGGAAGAAATCACCAAAGTGCAGAAAAATCTTGGCACAGAAACCGCATTGCGAAAACTACGCGAGGAACTCGATCAACTCAAGCAACAAAACCAAGAACTGAAAAGCCGCCTAGAGAATTTGGAAGCTAAATCTCAAGGTTAGGGAATTAGGGGTGTAGGGGTGTAGGGGTGTAGGGGTGTAGGGGAGGAATTAAGGTTTGAGTGAGAATGTTCTGGTTTTGAATGGGAAGATTCTGGTTTTGAGTGAGAATGTTCTGGTTTTGAATGGGAAGATTCTGGTTTTGAGTGAGAATGTTCTGGTTTTGAGTGATAACGTTCTAGTTTTAAATGAGAAGATTCCGGTTCTAAGTGAGAACGTTCTAGTTCTAAATGAGAATGTTTGAGTTTAGAACTCGGAGTTTGATGTTCAAAACGAGAATCTTTAGGTTCTGAAGCTGAACTGTCAACCTCTGAACTTGAAACGTCAACATTCCCACCCCCATGCCCCATTCCCCATGCCCCATTCCCCATGCCCCCCATGCCCCATGCCCCATGCCCCATGCCCCATGCCCCATGCCCCATGCCCCATTCCCCATTCCCCATTCCCTAATTTAATTCGCAATCGATGGAGCTAGCGGTGCGCGTGGAAAACCGCCGCCGCCTATGCTGTATGGCCTATTGTTATCAACAATGTAGAGTGCTTGAAATAGGCGCATAAATTCCTCATAAAACTGCCCCTTGTCTCCTACTAAGCTGTAACCATAGGCTTTTTCAAACTCTTGATTGACTCCTTTTTCAACCACTATATAGTGACAATCCCACTCAGAGCTATCAACTGTGTATGCACCATAATCTTGCAGCGCATGAAATAGTTTTTTGGCGGCTGGTGTTCGCAAGTTTAAGCTGGCTTCTGTCACCGAAGATGGTATGGCTAACAAAGAACCCATGACTAAGGAAGGATTCTTGCCTTTATATCTGCTTGGGGCTACCCTGTCGGCTCGATTTGCTGGCCAGCGATATCCAGGAATAAACTGAGAATAATAGTAATATTTTCTACCATCCAGCAAAACCTTTAAAGCATGGCGAATTGGTTGATTACTAGTTAACTCACCTTTACGAATAGTTCCTCCGATGGCAGACAAACCAGAACCACCATGTGATCCTCTAATCCCATCACCATAAATATCAACTGGGGGGTTGTAAGCATATCCATATACTGGCCCACCCGGAATACAACGCGTTAAGGGGTTTAGTTGTTGTAAAGTTTTACCATCGGGCATCAAAAAGGCGGAGCTATTATTGGGGGTGAAAGTACCGACAGTATCCGGTATGATCAAGTTATCGGGGATAGGTAACACCGAAATACCCGTCTTGCTCGTTCCAGAACATCTCACTTTCCAAGAGCCAGGACGATAAACAGGACGTAAAGGATCACTGCTTTTAAGTTTGTATAGATAAACTACATCGGCCCCAGCCCAGTAAGCCTTTTCAATATTTGCTTTTTTGTAACGTGCGCCTGAGCCAATGGGCATATTCCAAATTGATGTGGATGAAAATGGCCAGAGAAATTTATCTCGCGTCATCGGCTCTTGAGGGGTAACTACGTGATGAAGTAGAAGTGTAGCCATCAGGCTGGCTACTATAACTAAGATACGTAATCGCCACCTTGATTTAGTGAAAATTGACACAAATTGCATGAAAACTAGTCCGTAGTCATTACACAGAGGGAACGAAGTCTGTAATCATACAGTTCCTGTTGATTGATTCTGAATAACAAAAAACAGGAAAATTCTGTACTTTTATAAAGTATAATTAAGAGGAAAGATACATAAATTGCAGCAGAAAGACAGATTAAGCTCGTCAGTCATCTGTCTTTATGTCGCTATGTTTTTATTTGTATCAAGAACTACTGAGGTCATTAGCTGTTTAGCAGCTTGAAGTTCAGAAAAACACAAAACTGTCAATTTTCCAGTAGTAGAAGAGGCAAAAAAAGGCGTGGGTCAGTATCAACCTGGTCAGCTAAAACGCTACAATCCAGACACGATCGCTCGTTACTATCGCTACCGTCCTTGGTTAGTTTGGGGACGTTTACTCAAAATTAGTTGGTGTTTTGCAGTATTTGTTTTCAGTCTCAAGTGGGATGAGTGGCAAAATCAAGTTGAAAAAAAGAGAGAGAAGCGCGCTACTCAGTTACGAGAATTGCTGACCAAGCTAGGCCCAACATTTATTAAAGTTGGTCAAGCTCTCTCCACAAGACCTGATTTAATCCGTAAGGATTTCTTAGAGGAACTGATCAAACTGCAAGACCAATTACCAGCATTTGATAATGCGATCGCTTATCACATCATTGAAACTGAATTAGGTCGCTCAGTTTCAGAAATTTTTAAAGAACTTTCACCAAATCCCGTAGCTGCGGCTAGCTTGGGACAAGTCTACAAAGGCCGTTTGTTCACTGGTGAAGAAGTAGCTGTTAAGGTACAACGTCCTTACTTACGCCCAACCTTAACACTAGACCTTTATTTAATGCGGTGGGCTGCAAGTTGGCTTGCTCCCTGGCTACCACTCAATCTTGGTCATGATTTGACTTTGATTGTGGATGAATTTGGCATCAAGTTATTTGAAGAAATTGATTACCTCAATGAAGGCCGCAACGCCGAAAAATTCGCTAATAACTTCCGCAATGATCCAGAAGTCAAAGTCCCCACCATTTACTGGCAGTTTACTAGCAGTCGCGTCTTAACTTTAGAGTGGATTAACGGCTTCAAACTCACCGACACTCAAAGGATTCGCCAGGCAGGTTTAGATCCAGAAGCAATTATCCGCATTGGTGTTACCTCTGGCCTGCGACAGTTATTAGAATACGGCTTCTTTCACGCTGATCCCCATCCCGGCAATCTTTTTGCTATGCCCGATGGTCGCATGGCTTACATTGATTTTGGCATGATGGATCAGCTAGAGGAAACTACCAAAGAAACTCTCGTTGATGCACTGGTGCATCTCATCAATCAAGACTACACCGATTTAGCTGCCGATTTTGTCAATTTGGGATTTCTCACACCAGACACGAATATTGCCCCAATTGTGCCAGCTTTAGAGATGGTATTAGGCAACGCCATCGGTAAAAATGTCCAAGATTTTAACTTTAAAACCATCACCGATCAGTTCTCAGAACTGATGTATGATTACCCATTTCGTGTGCCTGCTAAATTTGCCTTAATTATTCGTTCTCTAGTCACACAAGAAGGGATTGCTTTGAGTCTCAATCCCAATTTCAAAATTGTCGAGGTGAGTCATCCTTACGTGGCTAGGCGGTTGCTGACTGGGGAATCTCCGCAATTACGCCGGAGATTACTGAATATTCTCTTTAAAGATGGTAAATTCCAGTGGCAACGCTTAGAAAATTTAATTGCGATCGCTCGTACTGATAGCAATTTTGATGTCTTACCAACAGCACAAATGGGTTTGCAATATCTATTGTCTGATGAAGGTAAATTTCTCCGTGGTCAATTGGTACTAGCACTCACGGAAGATGATCGTCTACACACAGCAGAAGTGCAGCGTCTCTGGTCTTTAGTCAAAGATGATTTAAAGCCCAATCGCTTATTTAATGCCGCGATCGCTTTATTAACAGATTTATCTAGAAACAGTGTAGCGGCTATCTTACCAGCCACAACTCTAGCATTTTTTAGTGATCCCCAATCAACAAACCACAATTAAAAGTTATCATTTTATACTGTTTTAATTAGATCATTCATTTTTTCACATCAATTGGAGTTTTCATGTACTATTATCCTCTGCAACCACCATATGTTCTTCTATTCGTTGGTCTATTTATGTCCGTGACTTCTGGTGTCGCTTTATCCGGCACATTGAAGTTAATTGTCCAAGAATGGAAAATCAATAGTACAGAAAATCCTCCATCTAGTTCTGGATTAAAACAGCTATTGTCTGTCCCTTTTGTTGGTATTACTGTAGGAGTTTGTTTATTTCTATCTTCAGGGTTAGAAATATTTGGCTTTCCTTCCCTTTTAGCTTTAGGCGTTGGTTTACCAGTTAGTTTACTGACTTGTTTATTAGTTTGGTTGCAATTGGGCAGTATGCTAGTCTTTGCTAAACAACAAGGAATGCAGTCTCTTGATTTAGATTCTTTACCTGAGTGATGTGTAAAGCCCCCAAGTATGAGGTACAAAACCAATAAGTTTTGTACCTCATACGTCTTTTAAGTGGGGGATATAAGCGAAGGTGCGGGTTTTAAACCGCCCGTAGCATCATACATTGCTATATTGTACAAATTGTGATATTGCTGTAAAGTTGACATACAGAAAATATGCGCGTAGTAACAATTAGAGATAATTGCATAATATGTACGGTTGCCAGCAAGTTTTAATGAAGCCAAGTAATGAACTTGCTGCAATCCTTGAGTTTATTTGTAGTGAGGCAAATAAACTCACTAATTGCGGCATATATTTCGCAAGACAAGTATTTCTAAAAACTGGTAAAATCATCACTAAATTTGACTTGCACAAAGAATACAAGCAAAATAAACACTTTCAGGCGTTGTATTCACAAGCAGCACAGCAAGTATTAACCACAGTAGGGGAATCATTTCAATCATTCAAACAACTCAAGAAAGCTCACTTTGAAGGTAAGCTAGAGCAAAGACCTAGATTACCTAACTATAGAAAAAAAGGTGGCTTAACTCTAGTCGCTTACCCCAAACAACACTTAAAACTGATTAACGGGCAAATTCGCATACCCTTGGGCAATCTAGTAAAAACTTGGTTTGGTATTGATTCATTCACCATACCAATGCCCAGTAATTTAGATTATCTAAAAATCAAAGAATTACGGATATTGCCCCGTAACGGTTGTTTTTATGCTGAGTTTGTCTACAAGCTAGAACCATCAAAACCCGATTTAGACTACACGTTAGCATTGGGGATAGATCATGGGATAGATAATTGGCTAACTTGTATTTCTAATGCAGGAACTAGCTTGATTGTAGATGGGCGCAAAGTTAAAAGCTTAAACCAATGGTACAACAAAGAAGTAGCCAGATTAAAAACAAATCAACCTCAAGGTTTTTGGAGCAAAAAACTTGCACACATCACAGAAAAACGTAACCGTCAAATCCGAGATGCAGTAAATAAAGCAGCCAGAATAGTCATCAATCACTGTTTAGAAAACAAGATTGGTAATGTAGTGTTTGGCTGGAATCAACGCCATAAAGACAGTATTGAATTAGGTAAAAGAAATAATCAAACTATTGTCCAGATACCAACTGCAAGACTAAAAGAGAGGATTAAACAACTATGTGAACTGTACAGGATCAAATTTCATGAGGTTGAGGAGAGCTATACAAGCCTTGCTTCGTTTTTAGATGGTGATACAATACCTAAATTCTGTGAGAAACCGGAAGGGGAGCCAGCGCGTTGTGGGGGTTCCCCCCATTGTAGCGACTGGCGTTGGGTATCTTCAGGAAAACGAGTAAAACGTGGTTTGTTTGTCACTGCAACTGGTAAAAAAGTATCAGCCGATCTTAATGCCAGTGCGAATATGCTCATTAAAGCATCGACACAGCTAAAACTAAAATTAGATTTAGCCAAGGTTGTTAGGGGGCTTTTGACTGTCCCGCCAAGGATCTTTCTTTGGGAAAAAAACTGTAAAACGCAAAAAGCGACGGTTTTAACCTCGCTTTTTGTCACAGTTTAGAATCCCCGTGCTTCAGCATGGGGAGTAGTCAATAAAGTAATGAGTAATGAGTAATGAGTAATGAGTAATAAGTAATGAGTAATAAGGAATAAGTAAATTTCTTGCTCATTACTTTTTTCAATCAGTTGCTTTAAGTAAGTCGGTGCAATAAAACCAAACTATGTGAAGAAAAGTAAATAAGGCTCAAACTCTTTCTCCCCCTGCTCCCTGCTCCCTGCTCCCTGCCCCCTGCTCCCTGCTCCCTGCTCCCTGCTCCCTGCCCCCTGCTCCCTGCCCCCTGCTCCCTGCCCCCTGCCTTATTCCAACAATAATTATTTACGCCGACCTACTTATTTGTGCCAACTATGAGCGATCGCATATATATTTAACTCATAATTAAATTTAGCGACTCATCAGGAGATTACCGATTCCCATATTTGGGAAACCATATGCTACAGCTAATAACTATCATCTTTGTTGTAATTCTAGGTTCAGCGTTGTGTTCTAGTATAGAAACTGCGCTGTTTTCTGTTTCTACCCTCAGGGTGAGACAATTAGCACAATCTAATAACCCTTCAGCCGTTGCACTATTGGCAATTCGGGAAAATATGAATCGGCCAATTGCAACCATTGTGATTCTCAATAACACTTTCAACATTATTGGTAGTATCGTCACAGGTAGCGTTGCGACTCAAGCATTAGGCTCACAATGGTTGGGGATATTTTCAGCCATATTGACTTTCTTGATTATCATTTTTGGGGAAATTATTCCCAAAACTTTAGGAGAAAGGTATTGTGAACGATTAGCGATGCTAGCCGCCATACCTATTACTGCGCTTTCTATTGTCTTCACGCCTCTAGTATGGATTTTAGAAAACGTCACTGCACCATTTTCCCAAGGTAAAAAAAGACCTACAACTAATGAAGCAGAAATCAAGCTACTCGCAAATATCGGTCAACAGGAAGGGATAATTGAAAGTAGTGAGGCGGAAATGATTCAAAGGGTATTTAGACTCAATGATGTCACGGCTGCTGATCTGATGACTCCCCGGATTATGCTGACACATATCAACGGTAATCTGACAATCGCTGAGGCAATAGCAGACATTATCGCTTCCCAGCATACCCGAATTATTGTCACAGATGACTCTATTGATCAAGTCATGGGCTTTATTTTAAAACAAGAATTACTAACTGCGATCGTTCAAGGACATGAAGACCAACAAATCGCTAAAATGACGCGCAAAGTCCGCTTTGTACCTGAACTAATTCAAGCAGATAGACTCTTGAAAAATTTCATAGAAGCTCATGAACATCTGGCTGTAGTAGTAGATGAATATGGTAGTGTCTCCGGTGTAGTCACTTTAGAAGATGTTTTAGAAGTGATTACCGGTGAAATTGTTGATGAAACTGATAGAAGTGTTGACTTGCAAGAAATTGCCCGTAAAAAGCGAGAAAAAATGCTCCAAACCATCAGTAATTAATTCGTAATACCCTACGGGAAGCAAGCTAAGTAATTCGTAATTCGTAATTAAGAAAATTATGAGTTAAGTAGAACGGCGTGAATAATTCAAGGTTTGTAGTAGGGACTTTAGTCCTCTCTTAAGGGCTAAAGCCCTTACTACAAGCCGATTCAATTAAATTTTACATTACTTAATGTAGTTTGTTTTTTTCTCGCCGACTTACTTACGTTTTCTGTAGGGTGCGTGACGCAGCAAGAATATTTGAACTTAGTCATGAGACTTATAGCGTCACGCACCAACCACCAATTGTGACACTTGCGTAAGTCCTGGAATTAGTTAAATTAATTATCAAGGGTGATTTTAAACATAGTTAGTTGTTACCTTTTAAAATGCCTTTTTGATGGTAAATTGGATAGACGAATTTTTTTAAGCTTGGTAACTTTCTATAAAAAACTATAGAGCCAATAATACAAGCTATGCCATCGAGAATTAAAGTGTTAGGTGCGCCGATATGACTCGCTAATACACCACCTAATAAATTGCCTACAGGAATCATTCCTAAAAATGACATGGTGTATAAACTCATTAATCTGCCGCGCTTATCTTCTTCTACAATTGTTTGCAGAAATGTATTACTAGCTGCTATTTGCAAAATTGTCCCTAAGCCTATAAATAACATAGTAAATAGAGAAAATGGTAAAAATCTAGAGATCGCAAAGGCAATTAAACCTACACCTAAAATTGCTGGTGCTATGGCAATTAAATTCCCAATTCCTACAATTGTTCTGCGTGTAGCTAAATAAATACCTCCTGATAAAGCTCCTAAGCCTGAAGCTGCCATTAAAAATCCTAATGTTTCTGCGTTACCTGCTAATATTTTTTCAGCAAAAATGGGTACAAGAATAGTATTTTGTAGCCCCATTAAACTAACTAATGTTGATAGTAATAATATGGCTCTAATGGGTGGAAAGCTAAAAGCATATACAAATCCCTCTTGAATTTTTTGTAAGGGATTACCTGGAGTTACTGATAAATTCCACGGTTTGACGTGCATCGCTAATAAACTAGCGATAACTGCGATATAACTCAAACCATCAATTAAAAAACAGTAGGCTATCCCTAATTGAGCAATTAATAAACCACCGACAGCCGGGCCAATTAACCGCGCACCATTAATCATAGTTGAATTAACCGCGATCGCATTGGCTAAATCATCTCTAGTTTCTACTAGTTCTGGTACAAATGCTTGTCTAGCTGGCGCATCTAAAGCATTTATAAATCCTTGAAACAAGCTTAAGGCAATGATCTGCCAAATTTGAATCACACCAGTAAATGTTAATGTCGCTAGCACTAATGACTGGATCATTGCTAGTATTTGTGTACTAATTAAAGTCCGATAGCGGGAAAATCTATCTACAAACACTCCCGCAAAGGGAGCAAGGAAAAAGTTGGGAATTTGGCTAGCAAACCCCACAACTCCCAACATTAAAGGGGATTTGGTTAAATCGTAAACTAACCAAACTGTAGCTAGTTGCGTCATCCATGTTCCAATTAAGGAAATTCCTTGTCCGGCAAAGAACAAACGATAGTTTCTGGAGCTAAATACAGGTGGTAGTCGCCATGTCTGATAATTCATGAATTGTAAATAATTAGGGTGCGTAATATATAGGAATCTGACTTAATTATTGAAATTACTTACCTAGGTAGGGAACGGGGAACGGGGTAATACCAATTCTCCAAAATAATCCTACACATAGACGGCAGGGGGCAGGGGGCAGGGGGCAGGGGAAGAATTATCTGTAGCTGGGATTTAGAGAAATGGGGTAAGAAGGAATAAAAGTGTACTTAGGGTTTGCAGAAATCAAATATGATTCCTAATATATGTCCTATCTTTTATAAATATTTTTTTTCGTGTACGTAGTATTATCAGCTAAAAATATAGAGACACCTTCACCCAATTGGATGATTCAACTAAAATACTTAAGAGAGGTTAGCGATCGCCCGATTGAGAAGTTGGGAGAAAATTTCCCGCTCAGTCACAGGAATACCTTGCATGGCTTGCTCACGTACCTCAGCTGCTAAAGGTGGTAAGACAGTTTCTAAATTCTTACCTGCATCCGTTAGCCAAATTCGCCAAATACGCCTGTCTTGAGTATCCCGTTCTCGACGCACTAAACCGCGTTCTTCCATCCTGTCTAGCACACCAGTCAAAGTACCCCCCACTTGTTGAAGTTTCTCTCCAATACTAGAAGTAGGTAAACCATCTTCTTGCCACAAACAGCATAAAACCAGCCAATGAAATGGCGTTAACCCAAAGGGTTCTAGCTTGTCTGTAAACTTACGGGTAAGCAACTGTGAAAGTAGTTTGATTCTGTAGCCAAAGTTATGAGGGGCAAGGTTATGCTGCCATGACTCTGAAGTTAGAGCGTGATCAGGTCTAACAATCATTGCATAATTATTTAGTGTACGTAATATTTATCATAAATCGATTTACCGTTTTTGACAACCAGCAGTGAATTGAATAATCAGAGGGTTAATTAACAGTTTTTTTTATTTGTAAAGTAGAGAAAATTCTTTTTGAAGAAAAGTCAATTTTTTATAAAAAAATTGCGTAAATAAACATACAATCATTTAACCAGACAATCATTATTTTAGTTGTTACGCCCTCAGCAAGCGGATTTTATTTGAAAGCGTCACAACCAACATACATTAGCCAACTTGAGAAGATGGACACTCTCAGATTACGTCTCTTGGATGCCAGCTATCAACCCCCCTTCGTGAGAGTTGCCCCAAATACCCCAGTGGAAGAAGCAATCCATCTGATGAGTCAAGGTCATGCTAGCTGTGTAATAGTTATAGAACAACAAAAATTAGTCGGTATTTTTACAGAACAAGATGTAGTCAGGGCGATCGCACATCAGACTGATTTTGCAGATATGATTATTGCACAAGTCATGGTGCAGCCTGTAATTACCTTAAGCGAGATAGACTTAGAGAATCTCAACACGGTTTTGCAAAAGTTTCGTCAGCATCATATTTGCCATCTACCCGTGATTAATGCTCAAGGACAGGTATTAGGTGTGATCACACCAGTATTGGTAAGAGATGCCTTACAACCAATTGATTTATTAAACCTGCGAACTGTGGCTGATGTCATGGAAACTGATGTGATATCTGTGCCTCCTACCATTGCAGTACAGAATTTAGCGAATCTGATGATCACTGATCATATTAGTTGTGTAGTGATTGTCGAAGCCAAGCAGCAGGCAAATTCAGCAGTAATACCCATCGGCATTGTTACCCAACGAGATATTGTCAAGTTGCAATCCCAGGGATTGGATTTAGCTTCTACACCAGCAGCAGCAGTGATGAGCGATCGCCTAGTAACTGTGGCACCGCAAGAATCTTTGTGGAGTGCATATCAAACCATGCAAACTCTAGGAATCCGTCGCGTAGTGGTGACAGGAAACAATGGCGAGTTGTTGGGAATCCTCAGCCAAAGCAGTGTACTACAAGCCTTAGATCCCACTGAACTGTGTGAAGTGATTACGGTTCTGCAACAAATAATTGATACTAAAAAAGCAGAATTAGCCCAGCAAATCACACAGCGAGAACAAATGAGTAATTTGTTGTTAGCCAGAGAAGCACATTATCACGCTTCACAAGCTAGGTTAAATGACATTCTCAATAGTGCGATCGCTAATTCTATCGTTAGTTTTCGCGTATTCTCGAATTACGATTGGGAATATGAATACCAATCTCCTGGTTGTGAAGCCATTTTTGGTTATACATCATGGGAAATTATGGACAACAAACATCTATGGATGTCACGAGTCCATCCCCAAGATGTAGAAACTGTAATTATGCCTTTGTTTGCAGATATCATGGCCGGAATTACAGCAAGTGTAGAGTTCCGATTTCATCACAAAGATGGTTCTCTGCGCTGGATTGCAGCCACCTACACCTCCCGCCATGACCCAGATAATCACTGTTGGATTGTTACGGGTATTAGTAATGACATTAGTCAACGTAAACAAGCTGAAGCCGCCTTAAGGGAGAGTGAACAACGTTGGCAATTAGCGATCGCAGGGACAGATGAAGCCATTTGGGATTGGGATATACTGACTAATCAAACCTTTCGGTCTAACCGTTGGTTTGAGATGTTAGGCTATCAACGGCATGAACTGAGTAACTGGGATGATGAATGGAGCAAACGCCTACATCCTGATGATTATCAACGAGTCATGGCGGCTCAATATGCTTATTTACAGCGACAGGTAGATAATTATAGCTGTGAATATCGTCTGCAATTGAAAGATGGTAGTTACGCTTGGTTTAGATCCCGCGCCAAAGCAGTATGGGATGAGCAAGGTAATCCAGTGCGGTTAGTCGGTTCTCTGGGAGATATTAGCGATCGCAAACGGATAGAAACCCAACTATTGCAAACAGCAACTCAATATCGATTGTTGTTTGAAACTAACCCCAATCCCATGTGGATTTTTGATTTAGAAACTTTGAGATTTCTAGCAGTGAATCAGGCTGCAATGCTCAAATAT
This sequence comes from Aliinostoc maniaoense, assembly GCF_058172895.1. Lineage (NCBI taxonomy): Bacteria > Bacillati > Cyanobacteriota > Cyanophyceae > Nostocales > Nodulariaceae > Aliinostoc > Aliinostoc maniaoense. The sequence continues at coordinate 5,753,651 of NZ_CP187952.1, forward strand.
GGGTATTCGGAGTCCGAATTTATATCTATGAACCTGGCAGATATTCGTCCTCGTGAACAAATTGGCTATTTACACAGCAGGATCTCTGATTTTAAGTCTTCTTCCTCTCTCATATTTGTCTGTCAAGCAAAACACTGGAAACGGGACGGTACAATAATTGATGTGGAACTTAACTGCCATCAAATCACTTGGCAAAATAAACCTGCTGGATTTGTCCTGATCAAAGATATTACAACAGAAAAAACAGCCCTACGCGATCGCCAACGTAGTCAAGCACTCTTAGAAGAAGCTCAAAAAGTCGCACGTCTAGGAAATTGGGAATATAATCTAGCAACTGGCAAAATTAATTGGTCAAAGCAGTTATTTAATCTATATGATCGAGAGCCAGAGCAATCAGAACCAAGCTATGACGAACTCCTAAGAATATTTTATCCAGAGGATGCAGAAAAATTAGATCAAGCTGTTAAACGTGTTGTTGCTACAGGTGAATCTTATAAACTGCCATTACGAGTGATTAAACCTGACAATACGATTATGTATATTGAGGCGATTGGACAGGCAGATTTTAATGCCGAGGGTAAAATATTCCGCCTCTATGGTACTAGTCAAGATATTACTCAACGTATTGAGGCAGAAGCAAGACTGCGCCAAAGTGAAGCACGGCTAGTCACTACTCAAAAAATTGCCCATGTGGGTAGTTGGGAACTAGATTTCAATACTAATCAACGCAGTTGGTCAACGGAAACTTTTGAGATTTTTGGTTTAAATCCCCATCAACCAGAACCAACCCACGCCGAGTTTTTAGAGATGGTTCACCCAGAAGATCGCGCCGCCTTACAGACTCAGGTGATGGAGGCAATTGCACACCGCACCCCTTTGTGTTGGGAATATCGCATTATTCGCCCTGATGGGTCAATTCGTTATCTAGAATCTAGAGCAGAAGTAGCTGAGGATAGCCAAGGAAAAGTAACCAAACTCTTGGGAGCTATTTTAGATATTACAGAACGCAAACAAGCTGAATTAGAAATCATCCATAGCCGTGACTTACGAGAAGCAATTTTTAATGAATCTGCGGATGCACTATTTTTAGTAGACCCAGTGACATTCCTAACTACCGACTGTAATCAGCAAGCCTTAAAAATGTTTGGTGTATCTAGTAAAGCCGAACTGATTGGCATAGACGGTTATGCTTTTCATAAACAACCCTTTACCCGTGAAGATGTAGCTGCTTTTATTCAACAATTCAACCAGCTAGGGTTTTGGAGTCAAGAAATTGAATATGTCACCAAACAGGGAAATGCTTTCTGGGGAAGTATTGCCATGAAACGCATTCGGGTGGCTGGTCAAGATATGAATCTAGTGAGAATTACAGATATCAGTCAACAGCAAGCTGCACTCCGGGAACGCCAACAAGCTGAAACTGCCTTAGCTAGAAGTGAAGAACAACTCCGATTAACTTTAGAATTTAATCATATTGGCACTTGGGATTGGAATGTACAAACAGGTGAAGTCATCTGGAACGACAACCACTATCGTCTGTTAGGTTTAGATCCAGGCACATTAAAGCCTCTGTATCATATCTGGCGGAATGCTGTCCACCCAGAAGATATTGCGCGAGTTGAACAGCTGATATCCCAAGCCCTGAGTCAGTGTACTAATTTTGAAGCAGAATATCGTGTGATTCATCCTGATGGTAGTCTGCGTTGGCTGACTGGCAGAGGTCTGGGAATTTATAACACAGCAGGCAAACCAATTAGGATGTTAGGGATCATCATTGATATTAGCGATCGCAAATTTGCCGAGCAAGCCCTGCAAGAAAAAGAAACCTTTTTACGCAGTATTTACAATAGCGTCGGACAGGCAATTTTTGTCGTTGATGTGATCAATAATGATTTTCGCTATGTAGGTTTGAATCATACTCACGAAATCCTCACAGGTTTAAACTCTAATGAGTTAAATGATAAAACCCCAGACCAAATTCTCCCACCAAATATAGCAGGGATGATCAGGCAGCATTATCAAGATTGTATCGATGCTGGAGATACTATTACCTATGAAGAATCTCTACCTTTCCAGGGTCAACAAACTTGGTGGATTACGACTCTTACGCCCTTAAAAGACCAAAATTCACGCATTTACCGGATTGTCGGCAATAGTGTCAATATTAGCGATCGTAAGCGCACTGAACAGATGTTAGAACTACAAGCCGTCATTACTCGCAACATGGCTGAGGGGATTTGTTTGGTGCGATCTGATGATAGTGTAATTGTCTATACAAATCCTAAATTTGAGCAAATGTTTGGCTACGAATCTGGTGAATTGATAGGTCATCATGTCTCAGTTGTCAACTATGAAGATGACCAAATTAACGCTAAGTCTGTGAATGAAGTGATTTCTGCTAATATTATGCAATATGGTGAAATTACTTACGAAGTCCAAAATATTAAAAAAGATGGTACTTGCTTTTGGTCTAGTGCCACTAGCTCTGTTTTTGAACATCCTGAATATGGCACAGTATTTGTAACTGTCCAACAAGATATTACGGAACAAAAACAAGCTGAGGAAAAAATTAAAGCATCTTTAAAAGAAAAAGAAGTATTACTGAAAGAAATTCACCATCGCGTCAAAAATAATTTGGGAATTGTCAGCAGTCTACTACAAATGCAATACAGACGCACTCAAGACTCTCAAGCCACCGCCATCCTGCTAGATAGCAAAAACCGCATCGCTTCCATTGCTCTAGTACACGAAAAACTCTATCGTTCTGATGATTTAGCTAATATCAATTTTGCTCAATATATTCCTGACTTAACAACTCACTTATTTGATTCGTATAATGTTAGTTCAACTCATATTCAATTGAATATTCAAGTTGAAGATGTCAATTTAGATATTGAGACTGCTATCCCTTGTGGCTTAATTATTAATGAATTAGTTTCCAATGCCTTGAAATATGCTTTTCCCCTTCATCAAAATGGTGAAATTCAGTTGAGCTTATCTCAAGCAAGTGATAATACCTTGACACTTATAATTCGTGACAATGGTGTTGGCCTACCTGCGGAATTTGAGAGCAAAAAAACTAAAACTCTCGGTATGACTCTGATACAAGGGTTAGTGAGGCAGTTAAGGGGAACGCTAGAAATTAATAGCCAGCAGGGAACGGAGTTTAAAATTTGTTTTACAGCAGGTAGGACGTAAAAATGTTCAGTATCTCCTCAGAGACACAAAAAATTCAAACAATCAGGGTTTTAATTGTCGAAGATGAATATATCTTAGCCATCAACCTGCAAGAAACTTTAGAATCACTAGGTTATAGCGTTGTTGATATTGCCGATACCGCCGAATTAGCAATTACCAAAGCCAGAGAGTTACGCCCGAACTTGATTTTGATGGATATCCGACTAAGAGGGGAAGCTGACGGTATTCAAGCCGCAGAGCAAATCTGGAATACTCTCCAAATTCCCGTCATCTACGTCACCGGACATTCTGATAAAAGCACCGTAGAAAGAGCTACCCTCACATTTCCCTTTGGCTATATCCTCAAACCCGTCAGAGATCAAGAACTCTATGTTGCCATTCAAACAGCACTTAATCGCTATGAACATGAACAATTCTTAAGTTCTGTGTTGCGAGGAATGGGAGATGCAGTCATGGTTGTTGATGCTCAGTTGCACATCAAATACATGAATCAAGTGGCTGAAGCACTAACAGGATGGCAGCTAAATCAAGTCAAAGAGCAAATAGTAACTGAAATTTTACAACTAATTGACGAAAAAACCCTCCAACCTGTGCAAAATCCCATGCTTTCTGCTATCGAACAAGGAACTACCGTCTATCTCAGCAGTGATACTTTATTAAGGTCAAAAAACAGCACATTAATTCCCATTACTGACAGTGCTACTTGCTTACGAAATTACAATGGGGCAATTACAGGTGCTGTGATGGTGTTTCGAGATGATAGCGACAAAAGACTAGCACAAGAATGCAATCTTGCAGCCGAACGTTCCCGCCAACTAGAACTGCAAATGCTAGAAATGCAAAAAATCAACCAGTTAAAAGAGGATTTTTTAGCTGCTACTTCTCATGAAATGAGAACACCGCTATCAAACATCAAAATGGCTATTAGTACTCTCAAAGACATTCTCAATCAACAGAATATTTTCAAAGCGTTTGCTCCAGATGCTTTTGAGTCTACATTTAATTACTTGAACATTCTATATTATGAGTGCGAACGGGAACTAAATTTAGTCGATGATTTGCTGAATATGCGAATCATTGATGCAGATGTTTATCCTGTGGAATTAACTTTGATTCAAGTGCAAGAATGGCTACCTCAATTAGTAGGAAGTTTTCAAAAGATTGCCGAAAGTAAACAACAAATTTTGCAATTAAATATTCCTCCAGGTTTACCGACTTTAGTTTCTGATTTAGGGCTACTCAATCGCATTATTTCAGAGTTACTCACTAATGCTTGTAAATACAGTCCTGCTTTTGGTCACATTACAGTAACTGTTGATTGTACCGAAGAAGTCAACAGTCTCAATAATCAGGAGCATTTAGTAGATGGAAGTGAGTTTCATCTGTTGCCCAGCTTGCAAATTACAGTTAGCAATTCTGGAGTAGATATTCCCACAAATGAACAATCTCGGATTTTTGAACCTTTCTATCAAATTGTTCACAATCCAAAAAAAGATAAGTTATCAATTTTTGACACACCGGAGCAAATTTCTCAAGCTGATTCTTGGCAAGATACTGGCACAGGTTTGGGGTTGGCATTGGTAAAAAAGTTAGTAGAATATCTCCAAGGCACAATTACAGTTATGAGTGGTAACGGTTTGACAAGTTTCATAATTCAATTGCCTTTAAGATTTTCTAAATAAAGTGTTTTAATATACAATCTTGATGCCCGGAGAAAATATTTTATCTATCTCATGGCAGAATTGCCGTGCAGGCGATAAATACTAAATAAATAACTATTCCGATCACCTGACGAACTGGAATTTTAAATCTACCCGTTGCTATCTAGGAACGGGAGATTTTTTTATATTCGATCTTGCACTAGTGTTTTTAAACGCAGAGGTACGCACAGAAACTATCAGAGTTCAAAAATAACGTTTTGATCAGAATACTGGGAGGCGAGAGGCTTTAATATATATAGCAATAGTATAGGAATCTTAATAATGACTGTAACAACCGAGCAGCAAGCCAATACAGCAAATTGGGAAAAATTGGTTTGGAGTTGGCGCAATCACAAAATTCAATATACGGTCATGGGTACTGGACAACCGTTGGTACTTGTGCATGGCTTTGGTGCTTCCATTGGACATTGGCGCAAAAATATCCCAGTTTTAGCAAATGCTGGCTACCAAGTGTTTGCTGTCGATCTTTTGGGGTTTGGTGGTTCAGATAAAGCTGTAATTGATTACAGTACAGATGTTTGGGTGGAATTATTAAAGGATTTTTGGAGTGAGCATATTCAACAACCTGCTGTTTTTATTGGTAACTCTATTGGCGCGCTGTTAAGCTTGATAGTTTTGGCAGAACATCCAGAAATTACGGCTGGGGGTGTGTTAATTAACTGTGCTGGTGGGTTGAGTCATCGTCCCCATGAATTGAACCCACCTTTAAGAATTATCATGGGGGCTTTTAATCGAGTTGTGCGATCGCCAATTACAGGTAAATTTGTCTTTAATCGTATCCGCCAAAAATCCCAAATTCGCCGCACATTGTATCAAGTTTACCGCGATCGCACTGCCGTTACTGATGAATTAGTTGATTTACTTTATACTCCATCTTGCGACCCAGGGGCGCAGCAAGTATTTGCCTCTATTCTGACAGCACCTCCAGGCCCAGCCCCAGAAGAATTATTACCCAAAATAGAACGTCCTTTATTAGTCCTTTGGGGTGCTGACGATCCTTGGACACCAATTACTGGGGTCAAGATTTATGAGCAAGCCCTAGAAAATGGTAAAGATATCAAAATTGTACCTATTCCTGGTGCTGGTCATTGCCCCCATGATGAAGTGCCGGATGTTGTCAATACTCAGATTATTGATTGGCTATTTAGCTCAAACAGCTAAAATAGCCAGGGTTGAGGGGATAAACCCCTCCTTATACCAATTCAAAATTCAAAAACACCCGACACCCGACACCCTGTTTTTAATTTGACTCTGACAGAATAAATCGTTAAGATAATTAACATAGTCGTAATGACTTCGCATTTTATAAATACTTAATGATGGGTGAACTATGGTGAAAATTGTTGGCATAGGTGGTAGTTTAAGACCCAACTCCTACACCCAATTAGCTTTACAAATAGCAGCACAAAGGCTAGAAGCTATCGGTGCAGAGGTAGAAATTCTCGATTTACGACAGTTGCAATTACCATTCTGCACGGGAGCTAAAGAGTATTCGGAATATCCAGATGTGCAGAGGTTGCGTGATACTGTCCGCAACAGTGACGGATTAGTTTTAGCCACCCCTGAGTATCATGGTGGTGTTAGCGGTGTGATCAAAAATGCTCTAGATTTAATGAGTTTTGAGGAATTATCTGGCAAAGTCACAGGACTTATTAGTGTACTCGGTGGTCAGTCTAACAGCAACGCTTTAAATGACCTGCGCTTGATTATGCGTTGGGTTCATGGTTGGGTAATTCCAGAACAAATTGCGATCGGGCAAGCTTATGCTGCTTTCAATTCTGAAGGTAAAATTTTAGATGAAAAGCTTTCTCAAAGATTTGATCAATTCGCTCAGAGTTTAGTTGACAACACTCGTAAACTTAACGGTGTCAATCAATCTTAGATTTGGGATTTTAGATTTTAGATTGACGATTTTAGATTTGTTCCACCCAGCAGAGGTGGGGCTTGTACCAAAAACAATCCAAAATCCAAAATTTAAAATCTAAAATTCAGAGGTTGACATAGTCACGGTACTTTTAGGGCGTTAATTCCTCAGCCGATGCTCCCGCACCGCTTCGCTAACACGATTTAGATTTTTGTTTGATAGCAACTGCCTCTACCCACAAGGAGTTTTACCCAAACTACTAATGACTATCAAAAGCTAATAGTAGAATAGGGTACAGATACGCTCTATGAACAGGAGGCAGGGAAATTGGATGAGCTGAGGGCGGCATTAGAGTTAGCCAATGAAGATGAATTACAAGATTTAACGGCAATTTTGTTTAGCCGTAAGTTTAATCCTTTAGATTATGTCCACACGCCTGAACCCATCGAAATCCAAAGTCAGAGCCACCAAGCTTGGCTAGACTCCTTAGAAAGTCGTTTTCGCTTTTTAGCCGCCGATGGCATCACCGTGTTACGAGGACAAACAGAGCAAATAACTTACCGTCAGGCATTGATTCAGGTTTGTAAGTATTTAAAAATTCCCTATTCTCAAGATTTAACAACCATTGATTTAGAAGCAGAAGTATTTTTGTACCTTCTTGGACAAGTTTGGAAAAAATTACCGGACAATGAAAAACAAAAGTTAACTCTACAATTACAAAATCAGCTGGTGCAGTCAGAATTTAAAGAACCATTACCACCTTTATTACAAAATGATCCCTTGAGTTTATTGTTCAAAGGTGGTAGTGCCTTAGCTGTTACATCCATCGTGCAACCATTGATTTTGCAACAAATTGCCCGTCAATTTGCTATCCACTTTGCTAAATATCAAGTAGCAAAAAATGCTGTAGTTGTAGGTTCTCAAGCCGCAACTACACAGTTTCAAAGCTATGTAACTTTGCAAATGGCACGGCGAGGTATGACTTTGAGCGCAGCTCGATATAGTGCCGTTCGCAGTATCTTCGCCTTTGTTGGGCCTATGATGTGGGCATGGTTTTTTGCAGACTTAGGTTGGAGAATGATTACAACTAACTACGGCAGAATTATCCCCACTGTGTTTGCTTTGGCACAAATTCGTCTTACCCGTAGTGAATGTTGGGAGTTAGCTTGAAGTCAGCTTTTAATCATCCTAACCCACGTTTGCAATTACCTTGGAATTGTCTGCAAGTCGGGTTACTCATCTTCCCATTAACTCCGTTTTTGGGATTTGTGGCTATAGCTTTAGCCGCCTTGCTCACTTGGATACGGCAATATCGCACAATTATTCACATTCCCATTAACCGTGGCTTTGCTGTATTCAGTGTATTACTGTTTATATCTGCTAGCTTTGCTGTGGATAAAACGGCAGCTTTTGTGGGGTTATTCAACTTATTGCCATTTTTATGGCTGTTTGCAGGACTAAGCGCACTTATCCAAACCATTAGTCAGTTAAGACGCATAGCCGAAATTTTTGTGATTGGTTCTATACCAGTCCTGATTATGGGTTTTGGACAGTTGTTTTTTGGCTGGGGATTACAGTTACAGGTTTTGTGGATTTTAGTTGATGTAGCGATCGCACCTGGCGGCGTTCCCCCCAGCCGAATGTCCGCTATTTTCATGCACGCTAATATTTTGGCAGCATATTTAGCAATTGTCTTCACCCTAGGGTTAGGTTTATTGTTAGCGCAAGGATGGAGTATCAGAAGAAAAAATCAAACCCAATCTTCTATTCTGTACTCCCTACTGCCAATCATTTTAATTGCCAACTTTGCCGCCTTGATTTTGACTAACTCACGCAATGGATGGGGAATTACAATTATTGCCTGTTTAGCTTTTGCAGTTTATCAAGGTTGGCGTTGGTTGGTGGTGGCTGTATCTGGAATTATTACTAGTGTATTGTTGGCAGCTTTTGCACCTCAACCCATTGCTGAAATCTTCCGTCGTTTTGTTCCTTCCTTCTTTTGGGCTAGGCTTAATGATAGCCTTTATCCAAATCGTCCATTGGCTTTAATGCGAAAAACTCAATGGGAATTTGCCTGGTCTTTGACTCAGCAGCACCCCTGGACAGGATGGGGATTACGTAATTTTACAGCCCTTTATAAAGCTCAGATGAATGTTGATTTAGGTCATCCCCATAACTTATTTTTGATGCTATCTGCGGAAACGGGATTACCTAGTGCTGTGTTATTTTGTGGGTTATTAGGGTGGATATTATTTACAGGTATCCAGCTTTTAAAAGCATCTCATCTTCAGAGTTTAGCCAATAGATTAATCTTTTTTAGTTATCTTGTAGTTTTTGTAGAATGGTTGCTATTTAATACTGTTGATGTTACCCTTTTTGACTTTAGATTAAATACCATCTCATGGTTATTGATGGCAGCTATTGGCGGTACTGTTTATCATTATCATCAAGATGACGAGAAATTGAGAAGCAATCAAGATTAGCTAATACTAATTTCCGCTTACACATAGAAGTAGGGTGTGTTAGGCGTAATACCAATTCTCTATGAAGTTGCGCCAGATAAATGATGTAGAGACGTTGCATGCAACGTCTCTACAATACAGAATAAAGTGCATCTTTATCAAGAAACGGTATAAGCCGTAACGCACCGAAAGCTCTATAGAAAGTGCTGGATTCTCACTGCTCAGACAACGACAAGATTTTAGGAGGAAAATCCACACTGCAATCTGCCTCCCCTCCGTGTCGTTAAAAAATTAAATATAAGTCTTATATTATCTTTGAAATTAACTGACTATTAATAGTAGTTATAACTACAAAATAAATTAATCAATGGTGTTAATTTTCCGTGGTTACACTGCGGCTATTTAGAGGTTGTTGTTAATAATATGATTATATTCACGTTTGTGACTGTGAGTGTGACTAATCTAATTAGTCACTGTTGCTGATTGTTGGGAAGGTGTAGGGACAACCCTATTGGGTTTTTCCTGCATAACGGGCATCTTTTTAAAGATGCCATTTTTTATGGCTATTTTTTGTTAATTAATTCGGTTCTATTTGTATATAAATTATTAATTTAAGTATAACGAGTTGAAGAAATTAAACTACGTTAAATAATGTAAAAAGAACAATATTTAGTTCGTAGTAAGGACTTTAGTCCTTATTTGTTCCCTGCGGGACGCTGCGCGAACGCAGAGCGTCTGTCTACGACACGCTACGCGTTGGCGTAGCCTCTGTCTACGACACGCTCCGCGAACGTAGAGAACGGAGAGAGAACTAAAGTTCTCACTACAAACCTTGAATTATTTACCCTGTTCTACTTAAATTTTTGATTATTACTATTAGTCTAGCCGCTAAGGCTGTTATGAGTTGTCACAATTGATGGTTGGTGCGTGACGCTATGAGTCTCATGACTATGTTTAAATACTTTGGCAGCGTCACACACCCTACATCTACATCTGCCTTACAACATCCCCATGAGTTTGCCGGTGCATTCATCGGTAAAATGGGTGTGTCAATCATGAACCGAAAAACACCCAAGTAGCCAATTGATATGCTTACAACAGCTGACTTTCTTGAATATACTCAATGGTCGGGTATTGCCACCCTAGCGTTTGCTGCATTGGCAATACTAGCTTTTCTGTTTAAATGGGGTATCCGCTTTCGACTAGTAGGTATAACTGGCTTTATGTTGGTGCTAACTGGTGGTTTATTTTCGCTGTCAATAGTGCCTTTGAGCCGTACTGTGATTCCAGGTGCAGTAAAATACACTCTAGTCTACGATAATGGTTCAAATCAAGCAGTAATCGCTCTATCACCTCAAATTTCCCCAGACGAAGTAGAAGCTACCCTCATTCAAGCTGCTAGTAATCTCTATTCTTTCGGTCGTTCTGGTAGACAGGGAGATGATCAGCTAACAGTGCGGGCGCGTACCATTATTCACCCAGAACCAGGACTTTCTATACCACTTTACTTGGGCGAAGTCAAGCGATCGCTCGCTAATCGTGAAGATCAAAATTTAGCAATCAAGATATATCCAGAAAAGTTTGCTCAACTACCGAAATCTAACGCTTAATGAAAAAGCAGGGGAGCAGGGAGCAAGGGCGCAGGGGAGCAGGGGAAAAATCGGGGATGTTAGCGGGGTAGAACCTACCCCTCCGGGGAAGCAAGCTAGTAAGAGAGTCTGTCTACGACACGCTCCGCGAACGCAGAGAAGTTTGGTTGGTACTTTTAGTTCCCCCTGTCCCCTGAGTTTTTTGGTAAAATTGCTTGTAGCGTGGGATAATCTTGGATGTGACACAAGCAACTCAACCCTAAAGGCGATCGCATTAAAATTACTCTCTTGTCAAACTCTACTTGCATTCACAACCAATAACTACAATTATCAACTTTACACCTTATTACACACAACAATACGGCCAAGCATATTTAGGTGACAGCCTAGAAATTCTTACGAATATACCAGACAGCAGTATTAACTTAATCCTGACTTCCCCGCCATTTGCCTTAACCCGTAAAAAAGAATACGGTAACGCCAGCGCAGAAAAATACATTGAATGGTTTTTACCTTTTGCCTACGAATTTAAAAGAGTTTTAGTAGACAATGGCTCATTTGTTTTAGATTTAGGTGGTGCTTATCTTCCGGGTAATCCTATACGCAGTATCTATCAATACGAGCTTTTAATTAGACTGTGTAAGGAAGTCGGCTTTTTTCTGGCTCAAGAATTTTACCATTATAATCCAGCACGATTACCTACCCCAGCAGAATGGGTGACAATTAGAAGAGTCCGTGTCAAAGATGCAGTAAATATAGTTTGGTGGTTGTCAAAAACACCAAACCCTAAAGCAGATAACAGAAAAGTATTAAAGCCATACAGCAAAAGTATGAAACAGTTGCTTAAAAATGGCTATAAACCCCAAATTCGTCCTAGTGGACATGATATTTCTGATAAATTCCAAAAAGATAACCAAGGCGCAATTCCGCCCAATTTATTAGAAATTGCTAACACTGAATCTCAAAGTGCTTATTTACGACGCTGTAAAGCAGCCGGAATTAAACCTCATCCCGCAAGATTTCCGCAAGGATTTGCTGGATTCTTCATCAAGTTTTTGACTGATGAAGGAGATGTAGTACTAGATCCATTTGCAGGTTCTAACACTACTGGTTTTGTTGCTGAAACTTTACAACGTCGATGGGTTTCGTGTGAGATTAATGAGGATTATCTACTGGGAAGCCGTTATCGATTTGCTGATTAGTTAATAGCCTATGAGTCAGCACGGAATAGAGTTTAGGCAATGTGCAAATTTGACTATTAACTCTCAAAAGCAGATTTAAATTTCACCGTTTACTTGCATTTGATGAACTTGATCTGCTAATTCTTGACGACTTTGATCATCAAGCTTATCTATCGCTAACATTCCCATGAGAATTACCTCTTTTAGCGTTAAACGGGTGGAATGTGCTTGTTTTTGCACTGTTTCTTTAATAATTGGACTTACTCCAATTGCTGTACTAGCTCTAGCCACAAAATTTCGGGGACAAATTAGTTACTTCGCATAAATCTTAGCACCTATTACTAGCTTATTCATCAATAGAACCTAATTTAAATGTGTCAGAACACATAATTAAATTTTGTAATGTAAAAATATTAATACTGTGTAATATTTAATTCACAGTATTAAATACTTTAGGGGAGAAATATTATCTAGACCTATATATACCGCAAGCAATACTATTGGGTAAATATCTTAAGTAACAAAACAGACAGATCATCAACCTGCCCTAGAGCAGTTTTGTTTAAGCTCGATTAGATAAAAATAATCCAGTAATAATCAAGAGATATTTTAGGTATCTAAGGCAACTAACTAACGTAGAGATGCGTAAGCCTTAACTTGACAAAATATGCTTTAAAGAATTTGTAAATTGTCAAAGATAATATTGTTAACCTAGTTTACAGAAATATACACTTTACATAAGAATGATAATTTGACCACCGTAAAATTTCCTGAATACGGACAACTAAGACTGTCAAAGGAAAAAGCAGTAATTACAGGAGAAAAACCACGATGAGGGATTCTTATCTGTTGGCAGCAGGATTGTTAACAGGATTAGCAATACCAGCATCCGCTATTCCACAGATGTCAATTCTATTGCCACAAAAGCATAGCTCTGAGTGGAATGCCAAAAAAGACTTGCAGACAATCACAGATAGCAAACATCACCTTAAGGGTGACATATCAACACCGGAATTTAGTCACCAAGTATCCCATCCTCAACAAGATTTACAACCAGTATTGGGGCAGAAATTATTGCCGCACAAGCTTAACATTTCTTTACCAGAATTAAGTAGTCATTTTTTACCCCCTTCAACAGCATCAGAACCAAAGAGTAAGCAAAAAAAACTCTCTAGTGAGGATGTAGTTTCAGCAGAATTGACTAATCAACAAGTACCCATATCAATAGAATCATTATTTAATCCTAGTCATCAACCAGCAAATGTAGTATTAACTTCTGGTAATCAACTTTATTATCAAAGATTAGAAGCATTAAAAACAGGTCAAATTTACACCCGTAGAGATGTTGACAACTTTGAAGAATTAGGGGAATCAAGGGGAAAACAGCAGTTAACTTACGAAGATTGGAAAAGTTTATTAGCTTTAGAAGCAAAAGCGATCGCTCAAGGCCAAGGTAAAAACCGTCTGAGTATACTAGTGGGTGATTCTTTAAGTTTGTGGTTTCCCAGACAAAAACTGCCGACTGGTAAGTTATGGCTCAATCAAGGCATATCTGGAGACACTTCTAGCGGAATTGTCAAACGACTAACCACCTTTTCCCAAACCCGCCCGGATGCAATTTATATCATGGCTGGAATTAATGATTTAAGAAAAGGTGTGAGTGATGCAACAATCTTGAGAAATCACCGTCGGATCATGGGTAGCTTACGGCGAAATCACCCGAAAGCTCAAATATTTGTGCAATCCATCTTACCGACTCACGTATCCACCATTTCTAATAGTCGTATCCGTCATCTCAACGCTAGAATCGCTCAGATTGCCAAACAAGAACGAGTTAATTACTTAAACATTTATGGTTGGTTTACAGATAGTGATGGCAATTTGCGCTCAGATTTAACTACAGACGGAATACATTTATCGCCAGAGGGTTATGAAGTGTGGCGATTTGCTCTCCAGCAAGTAGAATATAAACTCTCTCAAACTAGAAATTGAGCATCTTACTACTACTAGGCGATCGCAAGCAGATTTATGGAAGCTACCGATAAAGATTTTATTGCTATACGTGCTGTGATAGAAAGCCAACTAGCAGCATTTCAAAAAGATGATGCTCAAGCAGCTTTCGCTCTTGCTACTCCTGGAATTAGAGAACAATTCCAAACAGCAGAGAATTTTATGCGGATGGTGAGTCTGAGCTATCCGGCTGTTTACCGTCCCCGCTCAGTATTTTTTGAGAAAATTACTACTATTCAAGACAATATTACTCAGCCAGTATTGCTACTCGCACCTGACGGTGTACCCCTGCGAGCCTTATATTTTATGGAAAAACAACCGGATGATACTTGGAAGATTAACGGTTGTATTTTAGTCTCGGTGGAGGCGGAGACGATTTAGGGGCAGCGCGGGGACAGGGGGACAGGGGGGCAGGGGGACAAGGAAGACAAGGGAGACAGGGGAGACAGGGGAGACAAGGGAGACAAGGGGGACAAGGGAGACAAGGGAGACAAGGGAGACAGGGGAGACAAGGGAGACAAGGGGGCAGGGGGGAATAGATAATTAACTGTCAACTGTGGCTACTGGTTTGATGACTTGGTTTAATTTACCACTGCGATAACCTTCTAAATCTAGGGTGACGTAGATAAATCCTAAGTCTTGGAAGGCTTTGACTACGGATTCTAAGTCTGTCATCAGGACAAAATCTTTGATTTTTTCTGGCGGTAGTTCAATGCGTGCTGTGTCGCCTTCAGAACGGACACGCAAATTCTGCCATCCTAATTTTCGTAGGTAAATTTCGGCTCTACCGACGCGTTGTAATTTGGCTACGGTAATTTCCTCACCGTAGGGAAAACGGGAACTCAAACAAGGTTGGGCTGGTTTCTCCCACCAAGGTAAACCTAATTGCTGGGAAAGTTGACGGACTTCTAATTTAGATACACCAATTTCTGCTAATGGCGATCGCGCTCCTCTTTCTTTGGCGGCTTGGATTCCTGGGCGATAATCGTGTAAATCATCGGCATTTACGCCATCGATGACATAGGGATAACCCAACTCTACAGCTAAAGGTTTGAGGTTGTCGTGTAGTTCGCTTTTGCAGAAATAACAACGGTTGACTGGGTTAGCGGTGTAATTGGGATTTGCCATTTCATGAGTCTGGATGATTTCGTGAGTAATCCCAATGGTTGCGGCTTGAATTTTCGCGTCTTCCAGTTCTTCTGGTAGTAATGACGGTGAAACAGCCGTTACAGCCAAAGCGCGATCGCCTAAAACATCATAAGCAATCTTAGCCACTAAGGTGCTATCAACACCGCCAGAGTAGGCAATTAAAGCCTTTTCCATTTGTGCAAATAATACTTTGAGTTTCTCTAGTTTTTCTGTCAGCATCATTTCTATATTGGGAATTGGGCATGGGGCATTGGGGATTGGGCATTGGGCATTGGGGAGGCAGTGCGTTGCTTTGGTTTCCAAAGTTGTAGCAACTGCTGTCATTGGGCATTGAGGTGCAATCTAACGCCGTGTGCAACCTTCTCTCAAACCTAACCCCCAACCCCTTCCCTACATAGCTTGCTTCTCCGAAGGAGTGGGAAGGGGAGCAAGATTCAAAGTAGAGACGTTGCATGCAACGTCTCTACAGTTGTAGGGGAGAGGTACTCTACGAGAAGAGCTTCGCTCTATGGAGAGGGGTTTATAGAATAAGTCGCACATCGCGTAATCTATCTTGTCACCTGTTACCTAAACTATATTTACCTACTAAATCAGCTAAAAGGGATAAGTCAATTGGTTTAGAAATATATTCATTAAATCCTGCTGCCAGGCAGATTTCCCGATCGCCTTTCATGGACATTGCTGTCTGGGCAATAATAGGAATCTGGTGATATTCTGGTTTTTCTCGTAACTGGTGTACCAAATCTAGTCCACTGCTATTAGGTAAGCGGATATCCATGAGGATCACGGCTGGTTGTTTGTTGGCGAGTGCTGCCCACATTTCCATTTCATTTTTTACCCAAGTTACTTGATAACCTAATTTACTCAGATGAATTTGGATCAGTTCACCATTTGGTAAATCATTTTCTACGAGTAAAATTTCGTTGCAAGGGCTGGGAGTTGGTAAGGGCTGTGAGGATGATCCTTGTTCATCTTCCTCTGTTGTTGTTGATAAAACTGCTCGCATCGGCTTTAGAGGCAAAATTATCGTAAAACGAGAACCAACATCAATTTCTGATTCCACCTCTACATAACCATTATGAATGGCTGCGAGTTGTTGTGTTACGGCTAAACCTAAACCAGTACCTTCATATTGGCTAGGGGAGGAATTGGGAATTTGGAAATAAGGTTGAAATAGTAAAGCTTGGTGTTCTGGGGATATGCCTGTACCTGTATCCCAGACAGTAAAATGTAGTTGTAAGTCTTGTTGTGTCACTTTTAAACCTACACTACCTTTGCTGGTAAATTTTAAGGCGTTAAACAACAAGTTTAATAACATTTGCTTGAGTCGTAGGGGATCAGCAATGAGGGTTGTGACATCGGGAGCGATTTCCAAAGATAATTTCAACCCCTTATTGCCGGCTTTTTCCTTAACTAAGGTGAGAACATTACGGCACAATTCTGGCACATCCACTTTTTCCCATTGTACTTCTAGCTGGTTAGCTTCAATTTTGGACAGATCCAAAATATCGTTAATTAAAGCTAGGAGGTGCTTACCACTGGATTGAATGATGTTTAAATACTCACGATGACGTTCTCTGGTGGGATCGTAGCCTTGGGCTAACAGTAGGTGAGTAAAGCCAATAATTGAACTGAGTGGTGTACGGATTTCGTGACTGGTGTTGGCTAAGAACTGGTTTTTTAGTTGATTTGTGCGCTTGAGTTCTTGATTAGAGACACTAAAATACTGCGATCGCTGTTGTAAAGATTGTATATGTTGCAATTGAATCAAGGCTTGCTCACACTGCTGGGCGGCTTGACTCATGAATTGGGGAATTAGTTGTAGTTGTGCAGCTGTCATTTTTGTTAGATGACAGTTGGCTGTAGTGGTAGCCATAAGTAGCCATGCCATCACTGCACCAGATTGATCATGCAATGGCCAAGCTTGAGGCGGTTTTTGTGTTTCAAAATCCTGCAAATCTTGAAGTTTAATTACAGTTTGCAATTTTAATTGCTGTTTTTTGCCATTTTTCAGTATCAATTCTCCAACTGAGTCATGAGAATCAACAGATGAAGGGCAAGAAATATAGTAAACTTTACCAACTGTATCTTCTGGTTGATATAGAGCAATAGCCACGCCGCTACTGCTTACAGCCATGCTGATTTCCTCTACCACAGTTTGCCAAATGTCTGCTTCTGGGCTGGTATTTTGGGGCATAGCCTGCAATATCGCCAGTTGCAAATCATTCAGGCGGCGTTGTAGCTGGTTCAAGCTGCTCTCCAGCCATAACTCAGCCCGAAGTTGTGGAATTGTGGCATCTATCTGTGAGTTGTGTTCTGGTAAGCTTGAATACTGCGGCATGGTCAACTAGACCGTTGGACAACTTGAAAATTACGCAAAAATTGCGAATAGGATTCTATGTATATTAGCTCACAATTATTTTTTGTCGAACAATCATAAATTATGGTGTCTATCATTACTGTACAACCAAAAATATTATCTGGGATCAAACTCCTATTTGATGGTGTGTTGGCAGAGTTTGCGCTTGCGCTTAAAACTCTCTAAAACGGCAAAAGCTAAAGCCTCTAGTGTCTACTCCTTAGTCCAATAATTGCAAAAATCAAAGTGAATGACTAGATAAATCATTCCAAATAAATATTAGCTGACTTTATTTAGATCGAACTTATGGATACACAAATTATTCAACTTATTGTCAATGGCATTGCTGTGGGGAGCATTATTGCTTTAGCCGCCGTCGGATTGACACTTACTTACGGGATTTTACGGTTGTCTAATTTTGCCCACGGTGACTTTTTAACTTTAGGTGCTTATTTGACGTTATTTTTAAACACTTTAGGACTAAATATTTGGCTGTCAATGATTTTGGCAGCAGTTGGTACAGTATTAGCCATGCTGTTATCCGAGAAATTACTGTGGTCGAAGATGCGCGCCATTCGTGCTAACTCCACAACTTTGATTATTATCTCGATTGGGCTGGCTTTATTTTTGCGGAATGGGATGATTTTAATTTGGGGTGGCAAGAATCAAAATTATGATTTACCGATTATCCCGGCTTTAGATATCTTTGGTGTGAGAGTGCCACAAAACCAATTAGTGGTGTTGGCTTTGGCAGTGTTGGCAATTTTGGGACTGCATTATTTGCTGCAAAATACCAAAATTGGCAAAGCGATGCGAGCGGTGGCGGATGATTTAGATTTAGCCAAAGTATCGGGAATTGATGTAGATAAAGTAGTTTTGTGGACTTGGGTAATTGCTGGGACGCTGACATCCCTGGGTGGGAGTATGTATGGATTAATTACAGCTGTGCGTCCCAATATGGGGTGGTTTTTGATTTTACCCTTATTCGCTTCAGTAATTTTGGGGGGAATTGGTAATCCTTATGGAGCGATCGCCGCAGCTTTTATCATTGGTATAGTTCAAGAAGTCAGTACACCTTGGTTGGGTTCACAGTATAAGCAAGGTGTAGCTCTGTTAATCATGATTGTGGTGCTGCTCATTCGTCCCAAAGGTTTATTTAAAGGAACGATTTGAGAACAGGGCATAGGGCATAGGGCATGGGGCATTGGGCATGGGGCATTGGGCATGGGGCATTGGGCATGGGGCATGGGGCATTGGGCATTGGGCATTGGGCATTGGGCATTGGGCATTGGGCATAGGGAATGACCCCATGCCCAGGAACTCAACTGTTAACTAGTGTTCTACCAAGGCAAGTTTTCTTGGTAAATAAGTTAGTAGTAAGGACTTTAGTCCTTAACTTGAGGGCTTTAGCTCTTACTACGAACTCCGCAAACTTGGCTGGTTGAACTACTAGTCAATAATGTGGAAGTAATAGGCGGCTACCAAAAAGTTAACAGCTAGTAACAATAACGCCCAACCTGTACGGAAAGTATAGGGAGGTTGCGCGCCGGAATCTGCAACTGCGGGGCTTTTGATTTTAGCCATAGGGTGTACTCCTAAATGTCATGACTCTCTCAGAAATACCAAACACAGGCGCATATTATCAAAATTCTTTAAAAATATTTGTGTGAAGTGAAAGATTTGGGCATGGGGAATTGGGCATGGGGGAGGCAGTGCGTTGCGGAGGTTTCCTCCGTTGTAGCAACTGCCGTCATAGGGAAGAGATCACCAATGCCCCATGTCCTATGCCCTAAGCGAAGGGGCGACTATCCCTCTCCAGCCACTCTTGGGTTGGAGTTTCCCGTCGCTTTCAATAAAAATCCTCCGTCTATGAGTCAAACTATTTTTTTCGTCGTACCAGCATTTTGATAAGTTAGTACATAGTTCGCAACAATTTATAGTTATCACCGAGGGGGGTTTAATTTGAGTCAGCATCCAGATGCCATTGCAGCGCACGGTGGACAGTTAGTCAATCGTATTGCCACACCGGAACAAAGAGAAGAATTTCTGTCCAAGGGCGAGTTTTTACCACGGGTACAACTTGACGATCGCTCCCTTTCTGATTTAGAAATGATTGCGATTGGTGGTTTTAGTCCTCTCACTGGTTTTATGAATGAGGCAGACTACAACCGAGTAGTAGCCGAAATGCGTCTAGCTAACGGTGTGGTCTGGTCAATACCTATTACACTTTCAGTCAGTGAAGAAGTGGCTGCACCTTTAAAAGAAGGTAGTCTTGTGCGTCTGGATAACCCCCAAGGTGAATATGTCGGGGTTTTACAGCTAACACAAAAATATCATTACGATAAAACCCGCGAAGCCATTAATGTCTACCGTACCGATGAGGCTAAACATCCAGGGGTACAGGTAGTTTATAACCAAGGTGCGGTGAACTTAGCCGGTGATGTTTGGCTATTGGAACGCCATCCCCACCCATATTTCCCAGCCTACCAAATTGACCCAGCCGCTTCCCGGCAGATGTTTAGAGAGAAGGGTTGGAAAACTATTGTCGGTTTCCAGACTCGCAACCCCATTCACCGCGCCCATGAATATATTCAAAAGTGCGCTTTAGAAACCGTCGATGGTCTATTTTTACATCCCTTAGTCGGTGCAACCAAAGAAGATGATATTCCGGCGGATGTGCGGATGCGCTGCTATGAGATTTTGCTAGAACACTACTACCCCGCAGACCGGGTAATTTTAGCAATTAATCCCGCCGCCATGCGTTATGCTGGCCCCCGTGAAGCCATTTTCCATGCTTTAGTGCGGAAAAACTACGGCTGTACTCACTTTATCGTCGGTCGAGATCATGCCGGTGTGGGTGACTATTATGGTACTTACGACGCTCAATATATCTTCGATGAATTTGAGCCAGAGGAATTGGGTATTGTCCCCATGAAGTTTGAACACGCGTTCTACTGCACCCGCACCAAACAAATGGCGACTACCAAAACCAGTCCTAGCCAACCACAGGAGCGCATTCACCTATCGGGGACAAAGGTAAGAGAAATGCTCCGTCGTGGTGAATTACCCCCACCAGAATTTTCTCGTCCCGAAGTGGCCGCAGAATTAGCTAGAGCAATGCGAGTACAAGTATTGGCCTAAAAGGGGTATAAGGGTATGGGGGAGTAGGAGAGCAGGGGAGCAGAGAGACAAGGAAGACAAGGAAGACAAGGGAGCAGGGGCAGTGTGGGGAGAGAGGGGAGTCTGGGGGGAAAGATTTGTTCTCCACTATCCCACACCTCCCACACCTCCCACACCTCCTACACCCCTATACCCCTACACCCCTACACCCTTACACGCCTACACCCTTACACCCTTAGACTATGAAGCGTCGGAGTTTTATACAAAAGATTGGCTCAATACTGGCTGTTTTGGGTGTGACTGAAGCTGAATGGTTGAATCTTAGCGATCGCTATTATCAAGCTTTAGCACAGCCAACACCACGGAAATTGGCATTATTAATTGGTATTAACCAGTACCAAAAAATTCCTGTTCTCAGTGGTTGCCTGACTGATGTACAACTACAACAAGAATTGTTAATTCATCGGTTTGGCTTCCAACCTTCAGATATTTTGACGCTGACGGATGAGGAAGCTAGCAGAGAGTTCATTGAGGCGGCTTTTGCAGAACACCTCACCCAGCAAGCCAAGCCTGGGGATGTGGTAGTTTTTCATTTTAGCGGTTATGGGACGCGGATTCAGGTAGCACCAAGCCAATCAAAAAATGCTTTAGTCCCTACAGATGCCAATCAAGCATTACAAAATGCTTCAGCAGCTAATTATTTATTAGAAGAAACCTTATTATTATTATTGCGATCGCTGTCTACAGAGCGAGTAACGGCAGTCTTAGATACTAGTTTTTATCCTCCTGAGACAGTTCAAACGAAAGGACTGAGAATCCGCGCCCGTTCTGAATTAGCTCAAGCGCAATTAGCATCCGCCGAACTAGAGTTTCTGCAACAACTCAAAACTCAAATCGCCAGCAAAACTACAAATGGTGAAGTGGGTAGCCCTGGTCTGGTGCTATCGGCTACCTCCAATACTGAACAAGTCGCTAGGGAAGTGTTGTTATCTGGATTTAGTACAGGGTTATTTACCTACGCTTTAACTCAACAGCTATGGGAGTCCACCCCATCGACAGCCATTCAAGTCAGCTTCTCCCGTGTTGCTAGTGCGATGTCTCAGTTGGGTAGCAAACAACAACCAGGACTCGTGAGTAAGAAAAAAAATCAAGCGGGAGTAACTATAGAAAATATTCTGCCGGATAGAACTATTGGGGCAGAAGGGGCAATTATTGCCACCGAAGACGACGGTAAAACAGCACAGATATGGTTAGGAGGATTACCCGCCCAGGTTTTAGAATACTACGGTAGTAATTCTCGCCTAGCTCTAGAAACTGGACAAGAGTTAGTCATGCGATCGCGCACAGGCTTAACAGCCAAAGCTCAACTTGCTAAAATCAGTGATGCCACCCCCCTGCAAGTAGGACAACTCCTCCAAGAAAGTTTGCGGGTATTACCGAGAAATATTAATTTAACAGTAGCTTTAAATACTGGACTAGAAAGAATCGAACGAGTCGATGCTACTAGTGCTTTTGCTGCCGTTTCCCACGTTTCCACCGTTGTAGAAGGAGAACAGCCAGCAGATTACGTGTTCGGTAAACTACTACAAACCCCCAGCCGCTACGGTTTATTTTCTCTCGGCGGCGAACCCATACCCAGCACCACAGGGGAATTTGGGGAAGCGGTGAAAGTAGCGGCACTGCGGTTAGCGACAAAATTACCGACGTTATTAGCAGCCAAGTTATGGCGACTCACAGAAAATGAAGGTTCTTCTCGCTTACCTGTAAAAGCAAGTTTAGAAGTGGTGGGAATTGCACCGAGAGCAGTCTTACAACGGGAAACCCTGCGAAATGCGGTAACTGACACTACTGCCAAAAAATCATCCACTAGCCAATATACCAGCCTGACAACGCCAGTCATTCCCATTGGCAGCAGAATCCAATATCGAGTCCAGAACAACAGCCAAAACCCAATTTATTTAATGCTATTGGGAATTAAGAATCATCGAACAGCGATCGCTTTTTATCCTTGGCAAATTATCCCAGAAGACGACACTTCTGATAATAAACTGCAACTGAAACCTATAGTGATTGCCCCTAGTGAGACAATCACCTTACCACAAAACGCCGTCACATCAGGATGGACAGTTTCAGGGCCAGGCTATGAATGTGAATACCAATTAATTTTGAGTACCGCACCCTTTACACAAACCTTGCAAGCCTTAGAAACTGCTAAATATCCCACAGGCGACCAACAACCAATTAGTACACTAGTTAATCCTTTAGTCATTGCCCAAGCCTTACTGCAAGACTTACACAATGCTAGCAACATCAAAACAGATGCCACAAGTACATCTACGGATGGTTACATATTAAATGTGAATAATTGGGCTAGTCTTAACTTTAGTTTTCAAGTAGCCTAGAAGCGCGGTTGGGATGGGGTGTAGGGGTGTAGGGGTGTAGGGGTGTAGGGGTGTAGGGGTATAGGGGTGTAGGGGTGTAGGGGTGTGGCATGGTGGAGAACAAATCTTTCCCCCCACACTCCCCTCTCTCCCCTCTCTCCCCACACTCCCCCTGCCCCTCTGCTCCCTTGTCCCCCTTGTCCCCCTTGTCTCCCTTATCTTCCTTGTCCCCCTGCCCCCTGCCCCCTGCCCCCTAACTCACAGTAATAACTACACCCTCACTTTCATTAGCTAATCTATCTACTGCACAAACAGCGTAAGTTCCCGGCTGCACGGTGGCGAAAGTTGTACCGGCTGATAATATTCTTTGCATTGTCCAAGTATCTCCGGTTTGACGGTAGAGTGTCCAAGAGCGTACAGGTTGATTATCTCCTGGTTGCCAATTGAGTCTACCGTTTTTGAACTCTAGTTCTTTGGGTGGCGGTGGTGGAGATTGATTGTGCCAAGACATTGTGGGTACTATGGCAGGTGTGGCATAAAGTGAGCCTTTAAATTTATCTGCAATACCTTGGCGATTGTCCGTAATGGAACTCATGCTAAAGAAAATATTCCCCAAGGATAAATCTTTAACTAAATTGCGGCTGATTTTGACTTGCTTTTCTATCTCTTCATCTTTCCAGGCTTTTCCGTCTAATTGGGAAATGTTGTTACCTGTATAAATATGTCGTCGTTGGGGATTAATTTCTGTCCACCATTTGAGTAATGCAGGATAACTTTGTTTAGTTTGGTCAGTGCGCCAATATAGTTGCGGGGCGATATAATCTATCCAGCCTTGCTCTAACCATTTTTTAGCATCGGCATATAGGACATTGTAAGCATCTAAGCCTGTGATTCCCGGTGGTTGTCCAGGGCGATAAATGCCAAAGGGACTAATACCGAATTTAACATGGGATTTTATAGCTTTAATGCCTTGGGATAGTCGCAATACCATTTGATTGACGTTTTCCCGTCGCCAGTCTGCTAAATTGAGTGTGCCACCCCTGGATTTATATGCAGCGTAGGTTTTATCATCGGGGAAAGATTTTCCTTCGATGGGGTAGGGATAGAAATAATCATCGAGGTGAATAGCGTCTATGTCATAACGTCGCACAACATCCATAATGACGTTATAGGCTCTATCCTGCACGGTTTTTGAGCCTGGATCCATCCATAACTGATTACCCCATTGATATACTACATCTGGATTGGTTATAGCTATGTGGGGTTGGACATTGGGAGTACCTTTAATGCTGGTTTTGGCGCGGTAGGGGTTGAACCAAGCGTGAACTTCAATGTTACGCATATGAGCTTGGGCGATCGCAAACTCCAAAGGATCATAAAATGGTTCTGGGGCTTTCCCTTGTGTTCCGGTTATCCAAGCACTCCAAGGTTCAATGGCGGAAGCATACAACGCATCACCCTCTGGACGCACTTGTAAAATTAGAGCATTAAAATTGAGTTCTTGTAGTCGCTTGAGAATGTTAACTAGTTCGGTTTGTTGCTGTGCCACAGGTAGTCCCGCTTTAGAAGGCCAGTCACTATTCCATACTGTTGTTAACCATGCACCGCGAAACTCTCTTTGATGGCTAACTTTGACGGTTGAGGGAGACGAACTACTGGGGGGAACTACCAGATATACAGAGTTAATTGTTTCAGCCTTGCCAAGATAAACTAAAGCTTGATAGACGATGACAGCGACATCAGCACGAGTGGCAGCGATAGTATAATTGAGTAATTTAGTATTGGGGAAACTAGCAACTAAACCCGTACTAGTAGCGATCGCAATTTGATTGTTACCATAACCGGGAATTTTAGCCGCATCTTGATAAATTTGGGGTAATTTCTCTAATAAATCGGGTTTAACCTTAGTAGCAATTTCTAAGCCATTCACCAAAGCTACTAAAACATCACCACGGGCAATTCTATTATTCAGCCCAAAAATTTGATTAGGATAGCCAGTTAAAAATCCGGTTTCATAAGCTTTTTTAATTGCACCAGCCGCCCAATGAGTCGCCGGAACATCGCTAAAGGAAATATAGGGACGTTTGACAGCCATATTAAAAACAGCCGCAACTATGGCTGCAAACTCAGCACGAGTGACTGAGTTATCCGGGCGAAAAGTACCGTTAGGATAGCCATTCAAAATGCGTCTTTCCGCCAAGGCTTCAATAAACGGACGCGCCCAATGGTTTTGAACATCCGAGAAGCGTGCAGTAGTAGATACCATTGTTGATTGCCGCTAACTTGCTTGATTTGAGAGATTCTTTGTTAATTTAACAACCAACTAGCGATCGCTACCTTATTTACGTATAAGTTTTCACATTTAGCAATCTTTCCGCCTGCTGTTTTCGTTGGGATGGTAGAAAGTAATTCGTCATACTCGCAAAGCGAGTTCGCGGAGCGTTCTCGGAGAGTAGCAAGCTACGTAACGATGCTCCCCCCCGCTACGCTCTAAGTGCAGCTATGCCGCAGGCTTTACGTAATACCACTACGCCCAACCAAGCTACGTAATGGGCTTTTCTGTGAGACATTGGGGCAGCCCCTAAATTTTGTTAAACTAGCCCATAGCAAATCAATGGATGCCACAAGCGTCAGAGTCTACTTTAAAAAATTTGCAATGCCGTCAGGATGTTTTTCTGCTTCTAATTCTTGAACACGATTTTGTAGTTGTTCAAGTTCATCAATTAACTGTAAAATTGCCACACCAATATCTGGTCTGACTTCCAGTTCAGCAGTATTATTAATTTGGGATTGCGCCCATGCTGCTAACTGCTTCAATGTCATTTTCTCGTTCTCCAATTAATCCATCTGTTGCTGTCGGGACGATAAACTATATCGTCGATGTTTATCATTAGTAATGAATTACTTTTCCCTCTACAGGCGCATTTTATATTCTATGATTTAAGTGCGACATCCTGTTGTTTTACTAGTTAAAATAGCCAAGAGCAAATCAATCTTAAGGGTATGACTAGTGGTTAGGAAATCTTTAAAATCAAGATTTATTATTGTATTTATACTGAGTTTAGTGAGTATTTTAGGTATATTTTATCTTTTAGATATAGTCAAGACATCGCCTCTGAGGGATTGCACGGCCAAATGGGGATTTATTAACACCACAAACAATAAATACTATACATCGGCAGAAACAATTGTAGTTGAGCCGTGGCGGGGTCAACATAATGTATATGGTGTATTTATGGTTCCCAATGGTTATCAATCTGAGTTTTTATTTAAACTTACTTTGCCTGAAGGAAAGACTTATTGTGGAGTCATGCACCGCGCCCATCAATCTGTGGTTTCTGGTGTAGTTGTTAAACCAGGATATTATTTACTCAAAGGTTATCTCAATACTCGGATTGCTTTAAAGTTGATCATTAAAGGTCAATACAATCAGTTAAAGCAATCACAAAATTGGGAATTAGGCTATGTGAAGAAAAGGCGTAATTCGTAATACTCGCAAAGCGAGTTCGCGGAGCGTTCTCGGAGAGTAGCAAGCTACGTAACGATGCTCCCCCCGCTACGCTCTAAGCGCAGCTATGCCGCAAGCTTTACGTAATTCGTAATTAAGAATTACAGTAAAACACCAGCGATGCAAGCAGTAATAAAACCTGCTAGTAATCCCCCAATCATCGTTCTCACACCCATACGGGCTAAGTCATGTTGGCGTTGGGGTGCAATGCCAGTAATACCGCCTATAGTAATACCAATAGAACCAATATTAGCAAAGTTACATAAGGCATAAGTTGCAATAATTACTGCCCGTTGAGATATTTTCTGGCTTTTAATCAGTTCTCCTAAATCTACATAAGCTAAAAATTCATTCAGGATTGTCTTCTTACCTAATAATGCTCCTACTTGTCCACAATCAGCCCAAGGGACACCCATTAACAATGCTACCGGAAACATCACCAAAGACAAAATCCATTCTAAGGATAGTTGCGGTAAACCAACACGCCCACCTAACCATCCTAAAACAGCATTAGCAAACGCCAACAACCCCAAAAAGGCAATAATCATTACTCCCACATTCACCGCTAACTTGACACCATCAATTGCACCAGTAGTAGCAGCATCAATGACGTTGACATAAGTATTTTCTACTTCCATGTTGGCTTTACCAGCCGTTGCAGATATTTCCGTTTCCGGGTACATTAACTTTGATACAACTAAGGAAGTCGGCGCAGTCATAAAAAAAGCTGCAATTAAATGCTCTGGTGGGATACCAAAGGAAAGATACGCGCCTAAAACTCCCCCCGCAATAGTTGCAAAGCCCCCAGTCATTACCGCATGGAGTTCTGATTGGGTCATTTTAGCTACATAGGGTTTAACTATTAATGCGGCTTCTGTCGGCCCTAAAAAAATGTTACCAGCACAAGATAAAGACTCAGAACCCGATGTTTTCATAGTCTTCATCATCACCCACGCTAAAGCATACACTACCCTTTGCAAAATGCCGTAGTAGTACATGACACTAATAAAGGCAGAAAAGAAAATAATTGTCGGGAGTACCTGAAAAGCAAATAAGTGTTCTTTAAAGTTATCCCCAAATACAAATTTTGCACCGACATCAGAGAAAGCTAAAAAACTGCTGATGATATCCCCCAAGGATTTAAAAGCATTTAACCCCCAAGGCGTTTTGAGAATGACTATTGCTAAGACAAACTCTAACCCTAAACCCCAAGCTATAGTTCGCCAGCGCACAGCGTCACGTTTCACCGAGATGGCGTAAGCTATGGCAATAAATACCAGTATTCCCAAGGCAGAAATTGCGCGTTCCATGTATGCTCCCTTATATCGCTAGGATATTTGGTCACAAAGCATACACGAAAATCTGCATTTTTCATACACGCACCTACATTTTAACGTGAGTTCGATGACCTCTCCCCAACCCCTCTCCGACGCGGAGAGGGGCTTAAATATCTTCAAAGGGCAACTAAAAATTAAGGTTTTTAAGCCTCTCTCCTTGCAGGGGAGAGGTACTCTACGAGAAGCAAGCTATGGAGAGGGGTTTTTCAAATTCGTCGAACTCACCTACATTTTACAAATCCATAACATGACGATAATGAGCCTCAATTTCTGCTACTGTTGGCGACTGGCGTTTTGTAGTCCACTGGCTGCGGTTAAATAGTTCTTGTCGTAGTTCATCAATGTTAATTGTAGTCACTTGACTATCAGCAACGATTTGTTTACCGTTTACCCATACACTATTAACTACATTGGTGGGACGACCTAAAACTAATAAACCGATGGGATCTGTACGGGGTAATAATGATAAATTAGTCAAGTCATAAAGCACTAAATCCGCTTGTTTCCCTACAGTGAGAGTACCCAATTTATCTGCCATGTTTAATCCCTTTGCACCCCCTAGGGCAGCCATTTCTACAGCTTTGCGGGGTGTTATCCAGTGGCGATAATCAAAATCGGTGACGTTGTGTAAAATAGAACCAATTTTGATGGCTTCTAGTAAATCTTGGGAGTCGTTACTAGAAGCACCATCACAACCGAAACTGACGTTAATTCCAGCTTGCTGATATTTTAAAATCGGGGCGATACCGCTACCTAAACGCAGATTACTAAGGGGATTGTGAACTACTGTAGACTGAGTTTCTGCTAAGATGGCAATATCTGCGTCATCTAACCACACACAATGAGCTAAGGAAGTGCGATCGCTCAAGTAACCTATTTCTTTAAGATGGGTAACAGCACTACAACCATATTTTTCTTGAGCAAGTTTGGCTTGGGCTTTAGTTTCCAGCAAATGAGAGTGACGACATATATTATAGCGATCGCTTAACTCAATACACCCCTGAAATAAAACATCGCTACACAACTGTATCCCCGTAGGTGCGACTAAAAAACTCACACCCTCCTCTGGGCGATGAAACTGTTGAATAGCCGCTTCCATAATTTCCAAAGTAGCCGCCGTAGTCCGAAAAAACGGTTCGTGGGTGAGATTTGCTTCCCCAGTCGGTATCCCAGCCGTCAAAGATTCATCTTGAATGAGGGGGGCGATAAAAGCCCGTATTCCCACTGTTTGATAGGCACGCACCGCACAGGCGATAGTTTCTAACTCTTGTTCGGGAATTAACACCAAATGATCTACAACACTCGTACCCCCAGACAATAGTGTTTCTACGGCTGTACCTAACGCACTCAAATAAACTTGCTCAGTGTCAATGGGTGCAAAATCATACAATTCCGCTAACCATAATTCCAGGGGCAAAGCTGACATAATGCCCCGTTGCCACATTTCTGAGGAATGAGTGTGAGCGTTGACAAAACCAGGAAGTAACAGTTTATTGCTGCCATCAACCACCGTACCGACGATATTTAAGTTGGGAGCGATCGCCGCAATTTTTCCATCTACAATTTGTACATCAGTAGTAATATAATTATCATCAGCATTAATAAACACATTTTGAATAGTAAAATTCACCATACGCTCCCAAACTATCTCTGCACCTTGTGGACAAAATTTTGACGTATTAATTTAATTAGTAGGGTGCGTCAGATGCCAAAAGTCTTTTTATCAACAGCATATAAACACTCTGACGCACCCTAAAAGACTGTTCCCTGTTCCCTGTTCCCTTTTACTGTGACACCTGCGTAAGTCCTAAAATCATCGAAACACACAGGGACACAAATTTTTGCGCCCCTGTCTCCAGATATTAGAAAACAGTTAATCTATATCTACCTCGTCTAGTGGGTGTTTTGGAAAACACAACTACATAATAAGTTCCATCATCAGGTAATTTAGCTCGATCAATTAAGGCACTATATTGACCTTCTCTGTCATTATCTGAAGATATCACCTTACCTTTGGCATCTAACAAGACGATAAAGGGAGAAAAATCTTCAAATACACTATCTGCCCGAATGCTGACTAGTTGGCCTTTTTTCCCTTCTAATTTAGTGACATTATATGAATTACCGTTTTTTAATGTTGGACTCGTCTCGGTTAATTCATTAAAATTATCCTCGATGTAGCTAGCTCTATCATTTCTCAATGCTAAGGTGTAACGACCTATATCACCTGGATTTGCGCTAGTAACAGCAATAGTATAAGTGCCTGTTGCTGGCAGTTTGGCAAATACGGAAGCATCCCTAATATTTTTGCTAATACCTGAACTACCCCTTCGCAAGATCACATTGTTATCGGGATCGAACAAAAACATATAGGGTTGTAAACTCAAATTGTTGGTACGCCGTCTATCTACACTACCTGTCAATCTGAGTTGAATTACTTGATTTTCTTGACCTTCAAATCTGTAGAAATGAAAGTACCTACCTTCAGATTTAAAGTCACCAGGAGCTAGTATTCCAAAGGGAATATCGACAAAATCAATGTCTCTATATGTAGGCTCTTTAGATGAATGATTTGCTGATATTACAGGTTGGGAATCACTTGAGTTTCTGTTATTGCTATTACGTCTATTGGAGCTACCGCTATTATTGGCAGTGTTGCGACTAGAGTTAGTGCTATTACGTCTATTGGAGCTACCGCTATTATTGGCAGTGTTGCGACTAGAGTTAGTGCTATTCCGTCTATTGGAACTACCGCTATTAGTAGCAGTGTTGCTACTGGAGTTATTACTATTACGTCTATTGGAACTACCGCTATTATTGGCAGTGTTGCTACTAGAGCTATTGCTATTACTTCTATTAGAACTACTGCTATTATTAGCAGTGTTGCTACTAGAGCTATTGCCTGTATTGGAACTAATACTATTAGATGTATTTGTATTATTCTTAGGTTTTAAAGGAGACTCAATTCTAGTTTGATTTTTCTGGGATGCAGCTTCAGGAACTTTAGTTTCATTAATGCTTTGCTTTAATGTTGGGTCATCTATTGGTAGTGAAGCAATAATAAAATTGCCCTTTCTTGGCTGAACCGTTTCAGCATTAATCGGCAAAATACAACTCGATAGGATGAAACTAGAACTGATGCCATAAATTAATAGAGACTTTAATTGGTGTTCGGATTTTTTATGCTGTGGATTCGCCATTGGTTACTCCTAAAATGTAGAACACGATTTACGTCTTTTGATTTTTAAGCCTATTTTGATAAATAGTGCCTTCTTGTCTGGAAATTGTTCCTACTTGCCTCCAATCAGAATATATTTTTGCTGTTTCATAAAATGTAATTTTTGTCAACCCTAATAAGATATAAACCCAATGAAAGTTGTATCTTCTCAATAAACTTTTAAATTCTTCCGCTACTAAAAATTATGCTGACTTATTGGATACAGTATCATAATTAGTAGTCTATTATCTTGATCGTAAAATTAACATCATAGTTATATAGTAGTAAGACTTGATTGTTATTTGCCCAGTGTCACCTAGCCATACTTACGTGGTGAGGGTAGCAGTAGGCAGTAGGGGCAGGTTGAAAAATATCATCAATGATTAACAATGATATTGCTAAACCTGTTCCTAGTAAATTTATCAGCGTCAGTCCAGCTGATTACGGAAGACTCGCACCAACATCAAAAAAAATCAAATGGGATTTTTTATATATGAAAATATTCAATGATTGATGCAAAACTTGAAATAGCGTTATAGTCCGTGTATTACTTACCGTAACTATGTTTCCAGAATTTAAGTGAGCCTTAATTATAAATAATATATTCCTATATGATTTGCTGTCTTAATCCAGATTGTCCCCATCCTCTGAATGTTGAAGGTACAAAATACTGCCAAGCTTGCGGTACACAACTAACAACTTTACTGAGAAATCGTTATCGGATAGTAAATTTGCTTTCTGATGAAGGTGGGTTTGGTAGAACTTATTTAGCAGAAGATATAGATAAATTAAATGATCAATGTGTCGTTAAGCAACTAGCTCCAAGAGTGCAGGGTACTTGGGCGTTAAAAAAGGCAGTTGAGTTATTTCAAGAAGAAGCAGTAAGATTGCAACAGTTGGGAGAAAATTCTCAAATACCCCAACTTTTTGCTTACTTTGAACAAGATAATAATTTATATTTAGTTCAAGAATTTATTGACGGGCAGAACTTAGCTCAAGAATTAAGTGAGCGATCGCATTATCAAGAAAATGAAATCAAAGAACTATTACTTGATTTATTGCCAGTCTTAAAATTCATCCATCAACAAGGAGTAATTCATCGAGATATTAAGCCACAAAATATTATTCGTCGTAAAAAAGATGGACGATTAGTATTAATTGATTTTGGAGCATCTAAACAACTGAGTGTAACAGTACAATCTCAAAAGGGTACAACTATTGGTTCACAAGGATATACCCCCATAGAGCAGTTACAAGCAGGAGAAGCTTACCCAACTAGTGATTTATATAGCTTAGGCGCGACGGCATTTCATTTACTCAGTGGGATTTCTCCTTCTCAATTGTGGATACAAAATGGCTATGGTTGGGTGGCATCTTGGCGTGAATGTGTGCAGCATCCCATCAGCGATAAATTTGCTAAAGTGCTAGATCAACTCTTAGCAATAGATTTCCATGAGCGTTATCAGTCAGCAGATGCAGTCATTGCAGACTTAACTCCCCAAAAACCACCAGTATTAGTTCCCCCAACCATAATTTCCCAAATTAACACCAGACATCCTTCTATTTTCAAATTATTAGCAGCACAAGCTAAGAAACCTCAACTTGTGGGTGCTTTAGCTTTGCTATTAGCAATAGGTACAGGAATAACTGCTTGGCAATTGGGTTTAGGTAAGAATGATCTGTCCCCAAATCCTACAATTAATATGGATGCCCGTGGGGATCATCATCTTATCAACAGTCTCAAAGCACATACAGAAGAAGTTAATACCATTGCTCTGAGTCCTGATGCCACAATACTAGCCAGTGGTAGTAGTGACAATACTATTAAACTGTGGAATCTGGAGAGGAGAGAAGTAATACAAACCCTCAAAGGACATTCTGATTATGTCTGGGCTGTAGCTTTCAGTCCAGATGGCAAAATCTTGGCTAGTGGTAGTCGGGATAAGACTATTAGATTATGGGATATAGAAACAGGAAGACAACTTGCCACTTTAGGGGAAGCGTCTGTGCCAGTGACTAGTCTAGCTATCAGCAGCGATGGTAGGATACTAGCAAGTGGACATAGTAGCAGCATACAACTGTGGGATTTGTCAACTCAAAAATTAATTACTACCTTGACAGGCCATAGTAATATAGTCAACTCTATTGCGATTACCCCAGATAATCAGACTCTTGTGAGTGGTAGTTGGGATAAAACTGTTAAAATCTGGAATTTGAATACACGCCAGATCAGGAATACCATAAGAGGTCATCAAAAGGAAATAGTTGCTGTAGCGATTAGTCCGAATGGAGAGAGGATAGCTAGTAGTGGGGTTGACAAAGAAATCAGATTGTGGGACTTAGATACAGGAGCAGCGATCGCAACTTTCAAGGGACATCAGGGAGCAATAGTTTCCCTAGACTTCGCTCCTAATAGTAAAACCTTGGCTAGTGGTAGTTACGACGGCACAATTAAACTCTGGAATCTGGGAACAAACCAACTAAAAAGCACCTTACAACAAGATCCCAGCAAAGTCACCTCAATTAAATTTAATCCGAATGGCAAAACCATTTTTAGTGGCCGTGCTAACTATAGTATTGAGATTTGGCGGATATTTGACCAATCTCAAAATGAAATTGGGCAAGGCGTTGAATGAGGAGGCAGGGGGGAGGGAGCAGGGGGCAGGGGGCAGGGAGACAAGGGAGACAAGGGGGACAAGGGAGCAGGGGGCAGGGGGCAGGGGGCAGGGGAGCAGGGGGAGTAAAACTCTTCAATTTTGAATTTTGAATTTTGAATTTTGAATTGATTAGCCCAATTCCCAACTCCTCAAATTTAATTAAGTATTAAGCACTCAATAGCATCTCAAGTTACACAATAGAAATTGGTGTTGGGTATGGCAAATATGAATCAGCCTTTGCGGAGATTGGGAGTTGCGCCGAATGCGTGGATGGTGAATGAAGCGATCGCAGATATCACCCGTCCCCAAAAAACCCCACAACCCGTATTCTTATCAACAGAAACAAAAACTCTGCGTTTAGACTTGGCAAAAACTGCCATCCTCGTTATCGATATGCAAAACGATTTCTGTCACCCAGATGGTTGGCTAGCGCATATCGGCGTAGATGTCACTCCTGCACGTAAACCTATTGAACCTTTAAATCATCTCCTACCGGCACTCCGGGGCGTAGATGTACCCGTAATTTGGGTAAACTGGGGTAATCGCCCTGACTTACTCAATATCAGTGCTGGTTTACATCATGTCTACAACCCTACAGGAGATGGTGTCGGTTTAGGTGATTCCTTGCCTAAGAATAATGCTAAGGTATTGATAGCAGGAAGTTGGGCGGCGGCGGTAGTAGAAGAACTCCCCCAATTACCCGGAGATATCCGTGTAGATAAATACCGCATGAGTGGTTTTTGGGATACGCCTTTAGACAGCATCCTGCGGAATCTGGGAGTAACAACATTATTTTTTGCTGGTGTGAATGCAGATCAATGTGTAATGACAACACTTTGTGATGCAAATTTTTTAGGCTACGACTGTATTTTAATTAAAGACTGTACTGCTACAACTTCTCCCGATTATTGTTGGCTAGCAACTTTATATAACGTCAAACAATGTTTTGGTTTTTTGACTGAATCCTCGGCAATTTTAACAGCTATAAATCATCCTGAAGCTACAGGAGGGGAATAATCAATGCAAGCTACTCGTTGTGTAATTCCTGTCATTAAATCGCCTAAAGATTATCAAGTTTATCGCATCAGTCCCCATGATAGCAATCGGTTAGCAATTATCTTTGATTCCACAAATGCTAATACTTCGTTGACTTGTTGTGTAGAAATTTTTGATGTCGGTGGAGAAACACCACCAAATCGCCATCAATGGGCGGTAGAAATGTTTTTTGTCTTGAAAGGGGAAGGTATAGCGATGTGTGATGGTAAGCAAGTCAGCATTAAAGCTGGAGATAGTTTATTAGTACCTCCGACTGGGACACATTTGATTAAAAATACAGGTCATTCTCGTTTGTATACACTAACTATCATGGTGCCTAACGAAGATTTTGCGGAATTAATTCGCAGTGGTACACCACTAGAGTTAGATGCAGAAGATATGACAGTTTTAGGAAGATTAGATGCTTTAATGTCTTGTTAATAAAGTGGGATTAAGTAGCCGTCATGAACTGCGTACACCAGAACACATGAAAAAGTCTTTCCCTTACACCCCTACACTAGGCTGTTGACTCTGTACCTTTTCAGGGGTGAAAAATTCATGCACAATCCTTTCCTTCTTTAAGTAATGAGTAATAAGTAATGAGTAATGAGTAAATACCCTACCTCTACACCCCTTTTTCAAGTCAGAACGACTTGAAAAAAAACCAAACTATGAAAAGTAATGTAAAAAAATTGTATTTAGTTCGTAGTAAGGACTTTAGTTCTTACTACGAACTAAAGTCCTTACTACAAACCTTTAATTATTTACTATTTTCTCTGTTGCCCGTTCCCTGTTCCCTCTAAGTTGCTTGATATTTGACAGTTAATGGTTGACAGGAATATGTATATTTTGTATGAGATGTATACGCAACAAACTGATGATGAAAATACATAATTCTAGGCTTTTAACTGTCTATGTAATTCCACTTAAATCCAGGCTTTATCTATTAGCGTGAAGTCGAAAAATAAGTAATTCCTGGGTTTAACAGAATAGCCTATTAGCTTATAAAACAATATAGACAGGAAATGAATTAAAAATATTCAATATTTTCACTTACTCACATCCCGCGTCAAAAAGTCATCATGGAAAAAATTCTAGTCATTGAAGATCAAGAAGATATTCGTAGCATTGTTGTAGAAATGCTAACTGAAGAGAATTTTGATGTCTTACAAGCAGAAAACGGGCAGGTCGGGATTAAATTATTACAGGAAGAAGTTCCTGATTTAATTATCTGTGACATTGCTATGCCCAAATTGAATGGATATGAAGTTGTTACTTGGTCAAGAGAAAATCCTGAAACTGAATCAGTTCCGTTTATATTTTTGACAGCTAAAGCAGCACAAGTTGATATTCGCCAAGGTATTGAATTGGGTGCAGATGATTATTTAACTAAGCCTTTTACTAGAGCAGAGTTACTAGGTGCAATTACGGCTAGGTTTGATAAACAAAAAGCATTTCATAGACAAGCCCAAAAAAAAATCACCCAGTATTATAACTATATTAATCAATCAACGAATCACAGTTTATGTGACCAACTTAATCAGATTATGGCAGTATCAAAAAATCTGATCAGCCATTATGATACAATGGGGCGCGAGGAAATATTAAAGGGTATAACCGAGATTTACAATCTCAGTCAGGATTACGTAATTTAAATACAATTAGGGTGTGTTAGCAGCGAGAGTACGTCACCGCCTTTAAAGCTTTTGGTGCGTTACGGCTTAGAGGATGTTTAGAAAGTCATCAAGGATACTAAAAACCCCTCTCCTACAAGGAGAGAGGCTTTAAAACCCCCATTCCCTTGTAGGGAAGGGGGGCTAGGGGGGTTAGGTTAGAGAGACTTTGGTGTTAATAACAATACTTTTCAAACATCCTCTTACGCCTAACACACCCTACATCTATTCATATTTTTTTATAAATTAAAAATGCGATCGCTCTTTAGATACTGACAGTAACTCAAGTGTTTTAAAAAACAAGTTCCTTGTGTAATTTAAACTAATTTAAGCACAATTTCACAGGTAAAATTTATAGGGTTTTAATTAAAAAATGCCAAATCAATACAAATCATTCTAACGGTAGATGACAAATTTTAGTAAACTATATGAGTAAAGTAAAAAAATGAGCAAAACTAGATCAGGTCGCAAAACTCAACATGATAAATTTTCCAACCACTGTTATTATTGTTGACAATTTATCAGAAGACCGTAGCATCTATCATCGTTTACTGGAACAGCAGGAGCGATACCAATATAAAATTATCGAATTTGCATCAGGAAAAGCTGCTTTAGAATATTGTCAACAAGGTATACCCGATATCATCCTGTTAGGGTTAAATTTACAAGATACAACCGGAATAGATTTCCTCACAAAACTGAAGCAGCAAAGCGGTAAAACCAATATTCCCGCCATTATGGTTTCACAATTTGTAGATGAAACTGTTGTAGTCAACGCCATGAAGAATGGCGCGCAAGACTATTTAATCAAAAACAAAATTACTTGTGAAGCCCTAAATCGTGCTTGTCAAACAGTTATAGAAAAATTCCGCTTGATGCAGCAAATAGAGCAGCAGCAAGAACAGCAACGCTTAATTGCGGATATTGCATTACGCATTCATCAGTCCTTGAGTTTGGAGAATGTATTAGAGACAGTGGTTGAAGAAGTTCGTCATCTTTTTCAGACTGATAGAGTGCTTGTCTACCAGTTTGCAGAAGATATGAGCGGTAAAGTGGTGGCAGAATCAGTCCTACCACAATGGAAGACTTTAGTCGATGTTCATTGTCGAGATACTTATCTATGTGAACATGGACTCAAGGAATTTTATTTAGGTAAACAGATTATAGTTTCTAATATTTATACAGTTGGATATTCTGAATGTCATGTGCAAATGTTAGAAGAGTTTCAAGTCAAAGCCAAGGTAATCATTCCGATTTTTTTATCCTCTCAGCAATCAGAACTAGAGGTTAATTGTAGAACAACTAATCACAAGAATTGTATATGGGGTTTATTGATAGCGCATCAATGTTCTAGTGTGCGCGAATGGCAACAATCAGAAATAGAATTATTACAACAACTCTCAGTGCAATTAGCGATCGCCATTCAACAAGTAGAATTATACCAGAATTTGCAACATCTCAACGCCCAGCTAGAAGCTAAAGTCCAGACGCGGACAGCCGAGTTAGCCAAAAGTGAACAGAAATTCCGGGCGATTTTTGAGCAAACTGTGCAGTTTGTAGGGCTTTTAACTCCAGACGGTACAATTTTAGAATTTAATCAAGCGTATTTAGATTATGTTAAAACCCCCCGCGCTCAGGTGATGGGAAGGCTATTTTGGGACTCATTCTCCTGTCCCCATAGCCAAAACTTAAAACATGATTTACAAACTGCTATTTTACAAGCATCTCAAGGAGAGTTCATCAGGTCTGAGTTGAACATAACTCATAGCAATGGTAGAACTACAACCTTAGATTTTTCCATCAAACCGATCTTTGATGAAACTGGAGAAGTTATCTTACTACTATCAGAAGGTCGAGATATCACAGAACGTAAACAAACAGAAACAGCATTGCAACAACTTAATCAATCATTAGAACATCGAGTAAAAGAGCGTACCCTTGATTTAGAGCAAGCTAACACCAAACTGCTCATAGAAATTAGCCAGCGTCAAAGAGTAGAAGATGAATTACGTCAAACTGAAATAGCACTGCGAGAAAAAAACGCGCTTTTACAGGCAATTATTGAATCTGCCCCCGTAGCAATTACTATGGTGAATGCTGACGGTGATATCATTCTGTGGAATCCAATGGCAGAAAGGATTTTTGGTTACACTGCCACACAGGTGCTAAACCAACCTATATGGATGTTTCTTGAAGACGAGGAAGAACAACTCCAGAGTTTTGTACAGAAAACTTTAGCTCATAACCCATTGAATCAACTCGAAACTCATATCAACTGCAAACATCACTGTGTGGATATCAGTCTTTCTACAGCTTTAGTTAGGCATGGTAGCGATAATTTTATTGGTGTGATGGCTATTATCGAAGATATCACCGAACGCAAACAAGCGGAAATGAAAATGTTGCAATTACAGCAGCGTTTAGAGTTTTTACTAATTTCTAGTCCGGGAGCAATTTATACTAGCAAAGCCACGGATGACTACCAAGCTACTTTTATCAGCGAAAATGTCGAAGCTTTATTTGGCTATCAATCTTCACAATACATCACCGATGAGCAATTTTGGTTCAGTCGTATTCATCCTGAAGATCAAGCCCTAGTCATCGATAAATTAGAAGAAATGAACTTTACAGGGGAAGCTGATCTAGAATATCGTTTTTTAGATCAGACGGGCAATTATCGTTGGGTGTATGATCGGGCAAAACTCATACAAGATGAACAGGGAAATCCGGTAGAATTGATTGGCTACTGGTTGGATATTAGCGATCGCAAACAAGCACAGTTAGAAGTAATTCATCATCGTGATTTGCGCGAAGCCATTTTCAATGAATCTGCTGATGCCATTTTCTTGGTAGACAATGATACCCATTTAATTTTTGATTGTAATAGTCGGGCAGTGGAGTTGTTTGAGGCCACAAGTAAAGAACAACTCCTGAATATAGAGGGCAACACACTCCATAGATATCAATTTACTCCCCAACAGTGGGCGGAAGCTCACGAAGAATTAAAAAAACAATCGTTTCTCACCCAAGAAATTGAATATATCACCCGCAAAGGCAATATCTTTTGGGGCAATTTCGCCGCTAAACAAATTCATGTAGCTGGCAGGGTAATCATTTTAGTGCGAGTCACAGACATTAGCGATCGCAAACACACCATAGAACAAATTCAGCGATCGCTCGAAGAAAAAGAAACATTACTTAAAGAAATTCACCACCGAGTTAAGAATAATTTGCAAATTATCTCTAGCTTACTGAGGATGCAATCTCGAAGAACTGATGATCAAATTACTTCTATGCTGTTTCAAGAATCCCAAAATCGTGTGCAATCAATGGCATTAATTCATGAACAATTGTATCAATCACCAGAGCTTTCGCAAATCGACTTTGGCGACTATATTCGCTCTCTGACAGATAATTTATTCCGTTGCTACGGAGTCAGTCAAAGAAAGATTCTCCTCGACATACAAACCAATGGCATTAAATTGACTCTTGACACTGCTATTCCTTGTGGACTAATAATTAACGAATTAGTTTCTAATTCTTTAAAATACGCCTTTCCTGACCCAAAAAAGGGTAAAATAGCTATTTCACTGACAAAATCTCCAGAAAATCAACTAAAGTTGATAGTTAAAGATACGGGTATTGGGATTCCCCAGTTATTAGATTGGCAAAACACTGACTCTCTGGGATTGCGGATTGTTAAAAATCTCACCAGACAAATTAAAGGCAAAATTATCTTAGAGCGTGAGCAAGGTACTACCTTCTGCGTTCACTTTTTGCAAACCCCCGATAAATTATAAATCTAATCTCACAAAAATATTCATCATGAATCCTATTCGTATCTTAATAGTTGAAGATGAGCAACTAGTAGCTGATGACCTCAGAGAAACTCTCGAATATCTGGGATATATTGTTTGTGATTTAGTAGCTTCAGGCGAACAAGCCATATTAAAAGCCGAAATATTACAGCCTGATTTAGTGTTAATGGACATTAGATTAGAAGGTGAAGTTGATGGTATTGAAGCCTCTTTTGAAATTCAGTCTCGCTTTAATTTACCAGTGGTTTACTTAACAGCTAATGCTGATCGAGCTACCTTAGAGAGAGCTAAAGCTTCACACCCTTTTGGCTATATTTTAAAACCATTTGATGAAAGAATATTAGGCACTACAATCGAAATTGCCCTATCCCGACACCAGGCAGAAATAGAAGTTAAAAAAGCCTTAGTTGTAGCTAGAACTGAGCAACAAATTGCTGAAGCTGAAAATCAGAAAACATCGCAAAATTTATATATAGCTGTCCATGAATTTCGTAACCCAATAACTACCATTAAGCTAAGTGCAGAAATGTTAAAAGCTTATGGTGATCAAATGTCAGAGCAAAGGAAACAAAACCATATCAACCGCATTGAATCTGCCACAGATAGCTTAACCAACCTGTTAGAAAACATCTTAACATTAGGCAAATCCGAATCTGAAAACCTTGTATTTAATCCTCAACCCCTAGATGTAGTTAATTTTTGTGAAGAAATAGTAGAATCTTTGCAATTATCTGTTAAAAAACAATATCACATCCTCTTTTCAGTCGATGGTAGTCATCGAATGGCCAATCTCGATGAGCAACTACTGTGGCATTTAGTCAACAATCTACTAGCTAATGCAATTAAGTATTCTCCAGTAGGTAGTAAAATATTGTTCAAGTTAATCTGGGAAGAAAACATTCTTTGTTTTCAAATCACAGATCAGGGTATAGGCATTCCACCAGAATCTCAAGCTAAACTATTTGAACCTTTTCAACGGGCTAGTAACGTTGGCAATATTCCAGGTACAGGATTAGGTTTAGCGATTGTCAAGCGATGTACCCAATTACATGGAGGTACAATATACTTTGATAGTGCTGTAGGTAAAGGCACAACATTTACAGTCAGGCTACCCTGGAAAGTAAACAGTTTATCTAGAATTTCTCCATAACAGCAGCTGGAATAATATATATTGATGATGACCAAGCGATCGCTCCAGGCTTCAGAGGATGGCATTAAAAAAGCCAAACGTGTTTTTAATCGAAAAAGATTGACACAAGAATCTCTAGCAAGTCAAATTGGTATAGACAGCCGTCAACCAATTTGGAAGTTTTTTACTGGCAAGCCAATTGACCGTCGCATCTTCAATGAAATATGCTTTTTTTTAGAGTTAAGTCCAGAAGAGATTGTTCAACCATTAGATGACGAATCAGAACCAGAACTAGCACCCCAAAAAAACCTCAAGCATGAAAACTCTGATGATATTGTTACTTTAGTTAACAAAGTCCGTGCGGCTCACTCTGAGAAAATTCAAAACCAATGCAGCACTCTGAGGTTGCTAGATGTTGGTAGAATTGTCAAATTAGATGAACTATATGTTGATGTCAACATTGTAGAAGAAATTACCAGCCAAAGATGGTTAAATATTGCAGATTTAAACATCTTCGAGAACAAATTTTCTGCTAAGATTAGCAAAAATCAAATTACTGGTTTACAAGCAATTGAAAAATTTTCTAAATTGCTAGTAGTAGGAAAACCAGGATCAGGAAAAACCACTTTTTTACAATCGGTAGCTATCCTCTGTAACTGCGGCAAGTTCCAAAAACAGCGTATCCCAGTTTTTATTAGCCTGAAAGATTTGGCAGAAAAGATTAAATTTAATGAGGAAAATATCTTATGTAATTATTTAATTCAAGAATTTAGTTATGATAAAATTGACTCTCAAGAATTACAAAAATTACTGGATGAAGGCAGAGTAATAATTCTCCTAGATGGCTTGGATGAAGTCACTGACAAACATATTGATCAAGTCAATAAGATTATTGATCAATTTTCAGAAATTTATTATAAAAATATCATAGTTATCACTGCACGTATTGCATCAGTGCATTATAAATTTAAAGGATTTGCCGAAGTAGAAATTGCTGATTTTACTAAATCACAAATTACAGATTTCGCCCATAAATGGTTTACAGCTTTTAGCCAAAATCTTCCTCACAAAGAACCGAAACCAGCAGCTAAATTTCTTGAAAAACTCACACTCCCAGAAAATCGTCTGATTCAAGAACTAGCAACTACACCTCTATTATTAAATCTCACTTGTTTAGTATTCCAATATTTAGGAGACTTTCCCAATAAACGCTCAGAAATTTATCGGCAAGGCTTAGAATTATTACTCGTGCGTTGGGATGAAGCCAGAGGTGTTAAAAGAGATGAAGTTTATCGAAATTTAACCTTATCTCAAAAAATTAAATTGCTAAGTTCCATAGCAGCAATTTTCTTTGACACAGGAGAATACTTTTTTGAAGAACAAAAAATTTGCCAATTAATAGCTGATTATCTCTGCCTTTTACCTCATGCGCCCACAGACATAGAAGATTTACAACTAGATAGTAAAAGTGTTCTCAAAGCCATTGAAGTACAACATGGATTGTTAGTAGAACAAGCCAGAGGTATTTATTCTTTTTCTCACTTAACTTTTCATGAATACTTTACCGCCAGAAAATTCGTTGCTAGTAGTGAACCAACAACATTAGAAACAATCGTCAATTATTTATCTGAACCTCGCTGGCGGGAAGTGATTATGCTCACCAGTGAAATGTTAGTTTCTGGGGATCACTTGTTTCAATTAATGAAGCAGAAAGTTGACGAATTAGCTACGAATGATCACATATTTCAGGAGTTTCTCAATTGGGTGCAAGAGAAATCCTTAACAATTAGTACAAATTATCATCCGGCTGCTGTACGTGCTTTTTACTTTACCCTTGCTCTACCTGCTGATTATTCTTTATCACGTAATCAAACCTTAGCTATCATTTTAGATAGTCATTTTGCTGGTAAATTATCTAATGATTTAGCGTTAGATTTGGCTCTTATCCATAGTCTTGCTGTGACTACCGCCTTGACACCAGAAATTTTTTGCAAACGTATTTCAGCGTTAAAAATAGCTCTAGATATTGAGTATTTACTGCCAGAGGATTCATCGTTAGGTAAATCTCTGCAAATTTTACAAGATGAATTACCAGATGCAAACCAAGAAAGGAAAGTGTTAAGACTCTGGTGGCAAACTCACGGTGAATCCTGGACTAGACATTTAAAAAATTTGCTGATAACTCACCGTCAAATTGGTTATGATTGGCAATTCAATGAGCAACATTTACAGTTAACTCAACAATATTGGGATGCCAATAGTTTATTAATATCTTGTCTGAGTACAGCCACTAATGTTAGTCCACAGTTACGAAATTTTATTGAAGAAAGTTTATTTCTACCTGCAAAAACAGCTACGGTGTACACACAAGTCAAATAAGTAATGAGTAATGAGTAATGAGTAATGAGTATTAGATGTAGGTTGGGTTGAGGAACGAAACCCAACATAAATATCGAAAATTTAACATAGATGCTGGTGTTGGGTTTCCTCGCGTCAACCCAACCTACGCCTAATCCATCATTTTAGGTTTGTTAGTATTAGATGTAGGTTGGGTTGAGGAACGAAACCCAACATAAATATCGAAAATTTAACATAGATGCTGGTGTTGGGTTTCCTCGCGTCAACCCAACCTACGCCTAATCCATCATTTTAGGTTTGTTAGTCCAGTAGGGTGTGTTAGGCGTAAGCCGTAACGCACCGAAAATTTTGGGAAGTCACCTACTCTTGCTGCTAACAAAACGCGAATCTTGAAATAGCCTTATACCAATTCTCTATGAAGTTGCGCCAAATAAATGATGTAGAGACGTTGCATGCAACGTCTCTACAGTACAGAATAAAGTGCATCTATGGCTACGCCAGGCAAGCTACATCAAGAAACGGTATTACTCATCAAGTTAGTTAACAGTTAATAATCAACTATCAATACGAAAAGTATAAAATAGT
The DNA here is from genome assembly GCF_058172895.1 of Aliinostoc maniaoense. Lineage (NCBI taxonomy): Bacteria > Bacillati > Cyanobacteriota > Cyanophyceae > Nostocales > Nodulariaceae > Aliinostoc > Aliinostoc maniaoense. The sequence goes on from NZ_CP187952.1 coordinate 5,798,002, forward strand.
TACTAACTTATAGAAAATTTGATATGTATATTGAAAAATAGGGGAGAAAAGAATCTTATCGTTAGAGAACTTCAGCCATTTGATTGATAAGGAGAAGAAATTTAAGTATAGAGGAATTTCAGTAACTTTTACAACTTGTGTTATAAAACTTAAATCAGTAAACAGTCAATCAATTTTGGATTTTGAATTTTAGATTCAATCTGGCAATCCAAAATTTAAAACCTAAAATTCAGAGGGTCAATAGATTGTCACCAATTGCTGTGGTGCTTGAGCCTTGTATTTAAAAGTTATAGTTCAATGTCTTGATGAAATGCGATCGCATTCTTATTTCTGATTTATGACTCATCACTCTCCCCTGACTATCCTGGTAATTGATGATTGTGCCGAAGATCGGCAAATATATCGTTACTTTTTGCAGCAAGACAAGCTGTCTAGATATAACATTGCGGAGTTTGAGACAGTAACAGAGGCGATGGTATGGTGTGAACAAAATACAGCAGATGTGATTTTGCTGGATTATTTATTACCTGATGCCGATGGACTAGAGTGTCTGGAAACATTAAATCAATATCTCAACATCAGTCAATCCCCAGTGATTATGCTCACAGGGCAAGGAGATGAAAGCATCGCTGTGCGCGCCATGAAAAGCGGTGTCTACGATTACTTGGTGAAAAATTATCTCACCCCGGAAGTTCTGCAAGGTGCAATCCATCATGCCTTAGAGCGAGTACATCTAACTCGACAGCTAGAACAAAGTCGGCAACAGCAACAATTAATGCACGCGATCGCATTACAGATTCATCAGTCGCTAAAATTAGCAGAAATTTTGGACGTTACCGCCACACAAGTACGCCAATTTCTGCGGGTAGATCGGGTAGTAATCTATCAATTTCAGCCCAATATGAGTGGTAGTGTCGTAGCCGAATCAATACTTCCAGGGTGGACAGTGGCGATGGGAGTAGAACTTGAGGATAATTGCTTTGCACAATATGACCAATGGAGTAAACGCGCTATTGCAGATGTTGAGCAAGCAGGTTTAACAGAGTGTTATTTAGAGTTACTAGCACGATTTGAAGTTAAAGCCGTTCTTTCTGTCCCCATTTTCGTCAAAAATCAAATATGGGGATTATTAATAGCCCATCAATGTACTGCACCCCGTCAGTGGCAATCATTTGAACTGAGCTTATTAGATCAACTAGCTCTACAAATAGCGATCGCCATTCAGCAAGCTAGTGCCTACGAACAACTACAAGCAGAACTCCAAGAACGCAAACGAGTAGAAGCAAGCCTCAGAGAAAGCGAACACAGATTTCGCCAGATGGCAGACACTGCCCCTGTGCTGATTTGGATGTCTGGAGTAGATAAAGTTTGCCAATACTTCAATAAAACTTGGTTGGACTTTACTGGCAAAACTCTAGAACAAGAGAAAGACGATGGTTGGGCTAAAGGAGTGCATCCCGATGACTTGTCCCGTTGTTTAGAGATTTATTTGAGTGCCTTTGATGCTCGCCAAAAATTTCAAATGGAATATCGCCTCAAACGTTTTGATGGTGAATATCGCTGGATTTTAGATACAGGCACTCCCCGCTTTACCAGTGAAGGGCAGTTTCTGGGTTATATCGGCTCGTGCATAGATATTAGCGATCGCAAGCACACAGAGCAAGCCCTGATTCAGAACGAGGAGCGTTTAAATATGGCTCTTGATGCTGCGGATATGGGTAACTGGGAGTGGAAAATCCCCACAGGAGAAATTCATTGGTCGCCTAGCTTGGAAAAATTATTTGGTATCAATCCAGGCAACTTCAATGGCCAGTATGAAACTGTGGTGGCAATGATGCACCCAGATGACCGCCACAGGGTTTTACAAGCTATTAATCGTGCTGTCTATGAGAAACAAGATTACAACATCGAATTTCGTTTTATTAAACAGGATGGTACAGTACGGTGGGCTTTGGGGAAAGGTCGTGTTTTTTATGACCAACAGGGTAATCCCCTAAAAATGAGTGGCGTTGATGTGGACATTACCGAACGCAAACAAGCAGAAATGGCTCTGCAATCAAGTGAAGCTCGTTTTCAGGCCTTCATGAATCATAGTCCCGCCCTAGCTTGGATTACTAATCAACAGGCTCAAATCGTCTATATGAGCCAGACTTATTTTCAGATTATCGAACTTCCCGGTGAAAAAGTAGAGGATGTGATTGGTAAGTCAGCTTTTGAAGTCTATCCCCCAGAAATTGCCCAGCCGATAGTAGATAATATTTACCAGGTTGTCAAAACTCAGCAAAGCCTCAAAACGATTGAACAAGCTCCCAAGCGAGACGGCACACTAGGAGAATTTTTAGTTTATAAGTTCCCTCTACCGCAAACCAACGGACAATTCCTAGTGGGTGGGGTGGCAGTTGATATTACCGACAAAGTGCGTGCAGAACAAGCTCTGCAACAACTCAATCAAGAGCTAGAAGCCAGAGTAGCAGAACGGACAGCAACTTTACAAGCTAGAGAAGCTCAGTTGTTAACCTTGATGAATCTGCAACAAGCAATTTTAGAATGTACTGATTATGCAATTATTTCTCTCGATTCCCAAGGTATTATCCAAACTTTTAATACAGCTGCCCAAAGAATGTTGGGTTATACAGCAGATGAAGTGGTTGGTAAGTTGACACCACTGATATTTCATGATCCAGAAGAACTTAAAACTCAAGCAAACAGACTCTCACAACAATTAGGGCGGGAAATTCCCCCAGACATAAAATTCTTTCCCATCGCTGCCGAAACAGATAGTAATTATGAGCAAGAATGGACATACATTCGTCAAGATGGTACGCGTTTTCCCGTATTGCTCTCAGTAAAAATTCTCTCTAACTTACAAGGAGAAGCCATTGGCTGTTTAGGCATTGCCAAAGATATCACCCAGCAAAAACAAAGAGATAGACAATTCCGCAAGAATGCCGCCAACCTCGCCGCCGCCCAGCGCATTGCTCATCTCGGTAGTTGGGAATTTGATTTAAATACCCAAGAAATTATTTGGTCAGAAGAAGTTTTTCGGATCTTTGGACGTGATTTGTCCTCTGGTACACCCAGCTATGAAGAATTACTCCAGTTCACCCATCCAGAAGATCGGCAAACTTTTGACTCTGCCGTCCAAGAAGCGATCGCCAAGGGAGACTCTTACCAACTAGAATACCGATACTATGGTCTAGATGGCAGTTTGCTCTATTTACTAGCACGGGGAGAAGTTGTCTTAGATCAACATGGCAAACCTTTACGCTTATTCGGTATTATTCAGGATATTACCGAACGCAAACAAGTAGAAGCGGCACTGCGGCAAAGCGAACACCGCTATGCCACCTTAGCAGAAGCCTCTCCTGTAGCTATTCTGCGATTTGATACTGCTGGTAACTGCATCTACGTCAACGAGCGTTGGTCAGAAATGACAGGTAGACCCACACAAGCCGCCTTGGGCAAGGGTTGGGTGGAAGCTTTACATCCAGAAGATCGGGATCATTTAGTATTTCTCTTTTGTTGTTTGCAATTTACCCAGTGGATGGAGAGCTTACATCTACAAGAAAACTCTCATCTGCTTGTGGAATGGTCAAAATCCTTTAAACAAAGAGGATTTTTCCGCAGGGAAGGCCGATTAGTCCATTCAGATGGAAGCATTATCTGGGTTTATTGTCAAGCACTACCAGAAACTAACCCCAGTGGTACGATTATCGGTCATGTCGGTACATTAACCGATATCAGCGATCGCAAACAATTTGAGTTAGAAGTTATTCAAAATCGGGATTTGCGAGAAGCAATCTTTAATGAATCCGCCGATGCCATTTTCTTAGTAGATGCCAACACTCAACTCATTTTTGACTGTAATCGTCGAGCGGTTGAGTTATTTGAAGCCACTAACAAACAAGAATTAATCAATATTGATGGTCATACCCTGCAACGTCATCAATTTACCCCCCAGGAATTAGCAGCAATCACACAGGAATTAAATCAACAATCTTGTTGGAGTCAAGAAATCGAATATTTCACCTGCAAAGGCAATCTATTTTGGGGGAATTTAGCCGCTAAACAAATTACTGTAGCTGGTAAAGTGATTAACTTAGTGCGGGTGAGTGATATTAGCGATCGCAAGAAAACTATAGAACAAATTCAGCGTTCCTTAGACGAGAAAGAGACATTACTCAAAGAAATTCATCATCGTGTTAAAAACAATCTGCAAATTATCTCCAGTTTACTGAGAATGCAAAGTAGACGCTCTGTTGATCAAGGAACTTTGATGTTATTTCAAGAGTCGCAAAACCGTGTGCAATCAATGGCTTTGATTCATGAACACTTATATCAATCGCCAGATATTTCTCAAATCGATTTTGGGGATTACATCCGCAGTTTGACAGATAATTTATTTCGGAGTTACGGCATCAGTCAAAGAAAAATTAAGCTCAACATAGAAACTAATAACATCAAATTAACTCTTGATCATGCCATTCCCTGTGGACTAATGATTAATGAATTAGTTTCTAATTCCTTGAAATACGCATTTCCCGAACAACAGCAAGGGGATATTATAATTTCTCTAGAAGAAGTTCCAGAAAATCAACTAGTTTTAATTGTCAAAGATAATGGTATTGGTATTCCCGAAACCTTAGATTGGGAAAATACCAACTCTTTAGGTTTAAGAATCGTCAAAAATCTCACCAGACAACTAAAAGGTAATATGATCTTAAAGCGCGATCGCGGTACAATTTTTTATATTTATTTTGCCCAGTGAACAATTAATACCAATTCTCCAAAATCAACCTACACATAGACGGCAGGGGGCAGGGGAAGAATGAGCTGTAGCCGGGATTTAGAGAAATGGTATAACTGATAACTGTTCACTGTTCACTGTTAATTAAGCTGCTCGTTGCTCAGTTAGCACTTGATAAGCATAGTTGAAATCATCGGTAGTAATTTTGATTTCCGTGGGATCTGTGAGTCCTTGAGAGCGAAAACGGCGAATTGCTTCTACAGCCGCTTGATTGCTCAGTAAAGTTAAATCTGCACCATTCCAATCTTTGGTCATCTCTGCCCAATAGGCCAAATCCACATCTTGCAGTGGTCTGCCTTGACAATGAACTTGCAAAATTGCCAACCGACTGGCTAAATCTGGTAAATCGACTTTCATCTGTAAATCCAAGCGTCCGGCTCGTAATAAAGCTGGGTCAAGGGCATCAGGTCGATTAGTCGCCCCAATTACTAAGATGGTGCTTCCTGTCTCTACACCGTCTAACTCAGTTAACAATTGTCCCACAACGCGATCGCTAACTCCCGAATCACCACTAAAACTACCTCTAGCTGGGGCTAGGGTATCAATTTCATCAATAAAAACTACACAAGGTTCAGCTTGACGCGCCTTCGCAAATAGTTCTCGGACGGCTTGCTCACTCGCACCTACCCAACGACTGAGTAATTCCGGGCCATTGACACCAATAAAATTGGCTCTGGCTTGGGAAGCAACGGCTTTGGCTAACAAAGTTTTGCCTGTTCCCGGAGGCCCCCACAACAAAATGCCTTTGGGTGCTAGGGCTTTTGTTTGCAGATATAATTCTGGATACAATAACGCCCCTTCCACTGATTCCCGTAGGGTTTGTTTAATGTTATCTAAACCGCCAATATCTTCCCAAGCAATTTGAGGAACTTCTACTTCCACACTCCGCAACACGGCTGGTTTAATGTCTTTGAGGGCTTGTAAAAAGTCAGCTTGGCTAACGGTCATATTTTCGGGAATTTCTCCTTCAATGGAAGGAATTTGACGGCGTAGCGCAGTATATGCTGCCTTTTGACAGACTGCTTTCAAGTCAGCCCCTACAAATCCTACCGCCCTTTCTGCGATCGCATCTAGATCAACTGTCTCTTCTAAAGGCATGGCACGGGTGAGAATTTGCAGAATTTCTCTGCGCCCTTTGACATCGGGAACGCGAAACTGTACTTCTCGGTCAAATCTGCCTGGACGACGCAAAGCCGGGTCAAGATGGTCAGGACGGTTAGTAGCAGCCAAAACAATCACACCTTGACTGTGAGAAAAACCATCCATCAAGCTCAATAGTTGAGCAACCAGGCGTTTTTCAACTTCCCCTTCCACCGCACTCCGGTCTGGAGCTAAACTATCAATTTCATCAATAAAGATGATACAAGGAGCATTCTTGGCAGCTTTCTCAAAAATACCCCGCAGCCTTTGTTCCGCTTCCCCGTAATATTTACTAATGACTTCTGGCCCTACCAAGGCAATATAATTAACTCCCAGTTCTTCAGCTAAAGCCCGCGCCGTCAGGGTTTTACCAGTTCCAGGGGGGCCAACTAACAACACGCCCCTTGTAGCTTCCAATCCCAATTTTGCCAATAAATCAGGACGCTTTAAGGGGATAGCAATCAATTCTTTGAGTTCCTTGAGAACCTCACCTAGTCCCCCCACATCTTTGAGAGCATCATCAGAGGGGGTATCAGGTGGTGGTACAACCTCAGCGTCTCCCCCACCACCACTACTAGGATTAGAAGTAGGTTGAGTACGGAAACGACTTGTACCAACATCGTTACCCATATTATTAGGACGTGGTATACCCCCACTACGAGGGATACCACTCATCGGACGGGAGTTAATCTGGACATCGGTTTTAATTTCTCCCTTCTCAATTTTGTCTTCTAAAGTTTTGACTAATTCTAATAATTGCTCAAATCCCTTGAAAAGTTCACTCATACAATTACTCCAAAAATTATTTTGCTTTTGTCATCTTCATCGTTTATTTGCAGTTAATTCCTCAACTTCAAATAAAAGATTAGCTGCCCCTTGAATCCGCGCGATCGGTTCAACAGAACGCGGTAATCCGGGTAAGTGAATAATCGTTTGTTCTGGAAATAAACTGCCATCAATTTCTACCTCTTGACTGTAGCGATTCTGCACTACATAACGCTGGTTAACTCCCATTTTTTTCAGAGATGCTGTTAAGCGTATGTGTTCAGATATAATTGCTGCTTCCGACTGAATGACACCAATAAATTGAGTATGTTGAGGATTTTTCAGTTTCTTTTGTGCCTGTACAACTTGTTGGCGTAAGTGCCGCAATCGCCCAATAAAATCAACTCTCCCTAAGACATCTTGATATTTAATCCACAATTTAAATATCCAAGATAACCAATCCCCTAAAGCTGAGGGCATTTCTAAAAATCGCAACAAATGACCTGTCGGCGCAGTATCTAAAATAATTAAATCTTGTTGGTTACTATCTAATAAATCCATCACAGTTACTAGGGATAACATTTCATCAATCCCTGGTAAAGCTTGAGACATAATTTGCCGCCATGCTTCTGGCACATAGGCAACATTTATGGTTGTATCTGTTTGCGAACCTTCACCGCTAATCATATCTGCTAACTCCCACAGATAATCTGCACGGAATTGTTCTAACACTCGATTAGCATCAATTTCTTGCCCACTTAAATTAGATGCTAAATCTACAGGTTCATGTCCAAATTCTTTACCAAAAGCATCACCTAAAGAATGGGCTGGATCTATAGAAATTACTCGAATTTTTTTATCTGGATGTTGTTGAGCAGCAGCCCAAGCAATGGCGGCTGATACTGTTGTTTTGCCTACTCCTCCCTTACCACCAACAATAATTAATTGACATCCTTCGTTAATAAAATCACTAAAACTCGGTAAAACTTTATTTGGCCATTCAATTTTAGGTGCGGGAGCAAGTTCCACACTATCAATTTTTTGGATTTGGGAGGCTAGAGCATCTAAAGATACCCCACCCAAGGGTTCTACTCGCTGTTGAGGAATAATAAAAACAGGTTGGTTAGCAACAAGTTGTAAATATTTATGCAGCAGATTTTGTTGTTCAGCATAACGATCTGGTTCAATATCTGCATTGGTTAAGATTCGATTGATAAATAAACCAGCATAAGGTACTTCTAGGGTTTCTAAACTATTAATGAACCGCTCAGTTTCTAAAAAACACATCGGTTCAGAAATACCCACGACTAAACAACCGGTAAAGCTTTCATCTTGCAGTAGTCGTCTACCTTCTGCAAGTTGAGTTTTCATTTCTACTAAAAAGTTATCGACTTCATCAGCAGTATAAGTTCCTGTAAAGCTTTTGGTAATTACCCGATGCTTTTCTTGGAACAATTCTAAGGAATTTAAAATAACATCTAAGAAATCTTTTAACCGCAACAGATTTAATGTATGTCCAGAAGGGGCCATGTCTACAATTACACGATCTACTTCTTTTTCAGCTAGCAGGCGTTGGATTTCTAATAAACCCATCAATTCATTTAAACCAGGCCAGTCTAAATCCCAAACCGGGGCTAAATCGTCTCCATCTGCTAAACTACCCCGCTCAACTAATAATTCTAAAAAGTTGCTATATTTAGCTTTAAATTCTAACAACAATTTTTGAGCATCCAAGGCTTGAATGCTCAAATTTGGTAAATCACCTAATGATGAAGCAATATCAGTAACTTCTGAAAGTAATACATCTCCTAAAGAATGGGCAGGATCTGTAGAAATTAAGCGAATTTTTTCTTCAGGAAACCTTCTAGCCCAGTAACGAGCAAAACTGCAAGAAAGGGTAGTTTTACCAACCCCTCCTTTGCCGCTAAACATAACTAGATGTAGTGAATCGTAGTGGTTCATAATTAAGTTAATAGTTAAATAAAGTGATAAGGGGGCAGCGATTCTCCCAAGGTTAAATTCCAATGTGGGCAATATTGTTGCCAAGATAAAATTCTGTCTAAAAGTAAGGCTTTATCATGAGAGTTGACTAAAAGATAAATCCTGACTTCTTCTGCTTGCTGTTGAATAATTACAGAGGATTGATAAATTTCTGTGATCAGATTAATTAGGTGAGATTTTTCCTCATTTTGAGCAATGCTAAAGTTTTTTTGATTTTCATATTGTTGCTTTTTGGCTAAAAAATAATCTCTCCCACTGCCTACAGATAGCTTTTCTGGCTCTGCCAATACTTGGGGGATAAGTTTTAATGTATATTCGTGTTTATCTTGAATATTTTCTAGTTTTTCTAAATATTCCTGACTGTGATTATCTAGATAATTGAGCAAGCTGTCTTGGGAACTAAAATTAGTGCCAAAGCGCAAAGGTAAAATTGTCGTTTGGCGAAATATATCACAAATAACGCGATCGTGAGTTAAAGCCATTTTGATGATTTGCTCATCATTGTTTTGGGATGAATCTAAGGAGATTTCTGGTTCAACAATAGCTGAAATATAAGCACCATTAATTAATTCTACTGGTCTGATGTTACCTTGGGGTAAATTCAAAGTAACGTCAGGAGTTTTGAGAAAAGCGTAAGTGTAAAAATTTGGCGATCGCATCATATCAAATACAAAAAAATTGAACTTATCAACCCTAGAACTGAGATGACATATTTTGTCATAAAACTAAAAATTATGGTACTTTTAATCAAAGTATTTACAATGTTAAAATCTTAGTTATAATACTATCAATTATTCAGGTATCTTCAATGAAGAAAATACGTAATCGCGGAGCAATTAGACCTAAAATTACAACGATGCCTCGCAGTAAATCTGAGTCATCTAATCAATTAGAACTTTATAAATTAGTCACAGAACAACAAAGAATCAAACAAGAGTTGAATTTTATTGAGCAGCGTACTGTGCTACTTAAGCAACGCTTAATTACACTTAAAACCCAAATAGAAGACACAGAAAGAAATATTCATCACTTACGTAACTCTGATTCACAAATCTCTATGATGACGCGTCCAAAAACAGTTTTTGATGCTCATAATTACCAAGCTTTTGATATTGAATATTAAGCGGGTTGTGCTTAATTCATGCAACTATTCAAATTAAACTTGAACCCGCAGATGCGGGTTTTTAGTTGTTTAATTTCACTATGTAATAAATGCAGTTTTTCTCCTCAGCTTTAATTAGGAATTATGATTAAGGTGATAAAACTAAATTACCATTATCCTCATACTCGCTTCTAAACCGGGGTTGCTCTTGGTAAATTTCATTCACTTCAGATTCGGAAATCAACACAGGCTCAATCACAAAATCCTCTAGTTCATCTGCTTCTGCTTCTGATTCCGACTCAACACGTAATTCTTCTTCTAAAGCTTGGATTCTCAACAACAGTTCTTCTTCTTGTTCCTCAAAGTCTTCTTCAGAAATTTCGCCCATATCAAATGATAATTGCAGACTTAATAATTGTTTATGCAGATTTTCTTGGGCATCAAATTCAGTATTAGTCCGCTCTTGAATTTGTTCTCCAATCCACACCAGCCCGCTAATTGGCCCCATTACTGGAAATAGTAATATTTTTCCAAGCATAATCTTAACTCCTATTCAGAAATTTGAGCAAATGTATAAGGTGCAGTAAAATTGTTGTAACGAATACGTAAGCGATCGCCAAATTTTTGATCAATCACTTCCACTCGCTCACTAAATATAGACTCGTTATCCCAAGGAATCAGAAAAGCAGCATTGTAAATCATGTCTTCTGTCATTGGCTCACTTTCAATTACCTCACTGGCTAGAGGTTTGAGTTCATTAAAAAAAACTTGAATTACAGATTGTTTACGTGCTGCTAAATTACTTTCAATTAACTGCCCAATATGAATTACCTCCTCCATACTTAACGCCTTGCCTTCCATTTGATCACGCTGCTGCTTTAAGTCTGGATTAGATTCCATCATTGCTTGTAATTCAGCTTTGGTATCCCAAAAAATTTTGACGCTGACTTCTCGTGTTCCATTCAATTTTTGAAACAAATCTTGTAATTTATCTTTATATGGTTGGATAAGTTGTGTAATTACTGCATCCCAATTTTTTACAACTAATCCAAATCGCAAAGGTAACAAGGTGCGGAAACCTTTTTCCATTGCTTGTTCTAGAACTTTTTCATGGCTGATTAAATTACGACGAGAAGCTAAATATTTTTCTTTTTTGGCTTCTGAATACAAAAAAGTAAAGCCATCAACTACTTGACTATAAACAGGTTGAGCATCCAATCCATCAATCGCAATAGTTGCTGGGATGGAATCAGGAAAAATACCGTATAGATAAAAACCAAAACTCATAACTATCAAAAATGTCTACATCAATTACAACGGTTGTGAGGTTAAAACTAACTGCAATTTCGCATGAATAAGATCGATTTGAGCTAGACCTAAATCTATTTCCCCATCCACAACAATTCCCGTATTTAAAAGACGGTCTAATAGTTCTAGTACTGAAGGTTGAGTTCCCGGTTGACCAGGGTAATAAGAGCCGGGTGAGGGTAAAAGAGTCCCAACATCTCCTAAATTGATATTTAAATCGGCTGGGTCAATCTCAAAAATCTCACACAAATTTAAAACTTGTGCCTCTAACTTTTGTAAGCTTTCTGCGGCTCGCTCTAATTCAGATTCACTCAAGCATTCCTGTTCCATGCGGCGAATGACTTGCGCTTCCATCAGCTGACGGACAAGTTCCACTACAGTCAAAAGTAGAGGAACTAAACCCGCCTGGCTATTAGCTTTAGACGTGGTAGGTGGCAAATTAGGAGAGTTTTCAACTGGAGTACAAACAATTGTCATGATGCCATCTACCTTTTCTAAATTTCTTGAACCGGACTATTTACCTCATCTATTGGCTGGCAATCATTATCAGTATTAGCTGCTAACTGAATGGGTTCTTTAACGTTGGCAGAGGTGAGTAAACGTAACTGTGTTTCTAAACTTTCCAGCCGTTGCTGAAGTTGCTGGTTTTCCTCAATTAAATGTTGAGATTTGCTACTGAGATAGGGGTCATTTTCCCACCAATTTATTCCCATCTCACGGGCTTTATCAACGGAAGAAATTAACAAGCGAATGCGAATATGTAGCAGTTCAGTTGAGGCAATAGATACAGAAATATCTCCAGCAATTACAATTCCTTTATCTAAAACCCGTTCGAGAATATCCGCTAAGGTAGAACCTTGCGTAGATGTGGAAATAGCTCGACTGGCGTTAGTTTGAGGACGTGTTGGCTGTAAGGGTGTAGTAGTCACGATTAATTAGACTCTTCAATGGAATTTACATTATGGTTAATCACTAAACCTTTTTGCGTGATAGACTCAGGCTTTTCTTCAGTTAGTTGTTGTGAACTTTCAGAATGGCCATTACTTAAGGAATCATCTGCCACTGTGTCATCTGATGTCACATTGTGACGTGATTCGTCTATTGCTTGTATATGTAGGTGGTTGAGTAATTCTAAGAAAATTGTTGTTGCTTCGCTAGCAGACCAATTAGTGCGATTAAATAGCACATCTGCACAAATTTCTCTAAAATCGGAATTTTCTGGTAATACTAAAATCTCGTGTTCAGCACATACTTTAGCAATCATCAAACAAGAGCGCAAACCGGAGGTTTTTTCTCCACCTGTACCAAGGCGAAATGCTTTAACTAATCGCACGATTAACCGGGCATCATCTCTAGAAATGTTGGTTTTATGAACTAGTATCTCAATTTGAGTTAGTTCATCCGGTTCTGGCATATTAATTGTTACCAACCTATCCATCAAAGCATCTTGAGTTGAATGAACTCCGCAGTATTCTTCGGGATTGGAGGTGAAAATAGCCCGAAATTGGGGATTAACGTGGAGATATTCTGGTTGGTTGCTGCTGGGAGGAAGAGTGAGAATTTTTTCTTCTAAGGCTGATAGTAAGACGTTATTTACTTCCGGTCGGGAACGATTAAATTCGTCGTATACTAAAGTGAAACCTTCTCGACAAGCTAAAGTTAGTCTTGAATCAACCCAAGTTTGTTTCAGTTCATCCTCTACTTTGAGAACGCTGTGAATGTAGTTATCCATTAACTTTTTATGGGTGTAACCTGATTCACTGCCAATCAAATCAGAACTTTTAAACTCGTCATCTCCAAAAATTAACATGATTGGTCTATCTAGACAGTTAGCCAGGTGCATCGCTAAGGTTGTTTTACCTGTACCGGCTGGGCCGCGTAAATGAATAGCAAAACCTGATGTAAGATAACGCAATGCCCGAATTGCTATCTGCTCAATTGCTGGCGTAACGACAAATTGGCCAGGACGAACACGAAGAACAGCTCTTTTCTTATTATTTGTGGTGAGGGTCATAGATTATGATGACAAGAAAAAATAGTATTTCTAGAAAAAATCCAGATGCTTAGATACAATTTGTAACTTGATATGTTATTCTAGATATACAAACCGTAAATAAACATCTATTACTACTTAACTCCTTTAACATATAGGAGTTAATTGTTGTTACCTACAAAAAACGAGTTGAAGGGTAAAGTCTTAAGTTTAATCAACTGCTTGCATTCAATTCCGTAATAGCGTAGGATATGTAAAGTTTTACATTAAAACTCATTGTTGAATTTGCCCCCTGGTCTGACCAGTTTTCATACTGGAAGATTAGGGGGTTTTACTATTTAGCTTTAGCCGAGTCAACACATTGACTATTGTTTGGGAGTGTTGACTAAATACTAAAATGTGCCGAAAACGCTAGTAAATAAATCTTGACGGAATTGACGCAGATTTTTTCTTTGCGCTTTAGCTTGCTCTGTTCTGTCCTTTGCCGTTTCAGTCAAAAAGTCATGGGTTGTTTGTTCCAGATTTTTGTGAAACTGATGCAAAAACTTGGCTTGTGCTTGTGCTTGTGCAAATCTTGCTTTAGCTGTTTCATCTAGAAAATCTTGAGTTGTGTACTCAAGTTCTTCATGAAACATACGCAGCTCTTGAGCTTGCTTTTTAGCTTGCTCTTGTCTGTTTGCTGTGGTGGCGGCCAAGAATTCATGAGTCTCTCTAGATAGTTGAGCTACTTCCTCAGCTATTGACTGATGCTCTTGGCGGATTCTTTGCATTAAAGCCGTCATGAGGTTCTCCGCAATGTGATTACAAGCGTGAATTAACTACATTTACTGGATAATTAATATCCAGCAAATGCAGTTCCAAGAATATCTGCTGTTTTCGTTTTCTCCTGTAATTATCAGGAGTAGCGAATCAAAGCAGAATATACATGAGAATTACAAACTTAGTAATTCTGCTTTTCTAGAATCTACTTAATAATTAAGCAGGCATTGCGGCGGACTGAGTTAAACCTACAGCTTCTGCATATTTCAAGTAGGTTTCAACAGACGCGATAACGATACGAGCTTCAATTGCCAGCAATTCAATACCAACTAAAGAAACACGTACCCAAGCATCTACAACGATACCTTTGTCTAAGATGCGGTCAATAACTTCTGCCAAGCTGGAGGAAGAATTGGTTTTTTCAACTGCCATATTTTTGTACCTTAACTCATTGTTGTTTTGAACTGTGTCTGGATGAAGGTAGAAAATCAGAATTACTTAATAGTGAATTATGATTTTCTAGAATCTACTTAATAATTATTAAGCAGGCATTGCGGCGGACTGAGTAAGACCTACAGCTTCTGCATATTTCAAGTAGGTTTCAACAGACGCGATAACGATGCGAGCTTCAATTGCCAGCAATTCAATACCAACTAGAGAAACACGTACCCAAGCATCTACAACGATACCTTTGTCTAAAATCCGGTCAATAACTTCTGCCAAGCTGGAGGAGGAATTAGTTTTTTCAACAGCCATGTTTTTACACCTTAACTCATTGTTGATTCTTAGTATTAGCTAGACATTTGCCTGAGCTTCTTACTGCATTCATATTAGACATTGCTCTTCAGTAATGTAAAGACTTTGACAGGAGAAAAAGTGTAAAGAAATGCAAAAATAGCAAATGTTTAACTCCCAAAATCTAGCTGATTGTTTGATTTGTATGTGTTAAAAAGTCATTTATGTAAAAAATGTCAGTTTTAGTGTTGTAATTTGTTTGATTTGTTGTTTTTCGTGTAAGTTTATTTGTTTGAAAACATATTATATCTACATATAATTAAATTGATCAAATTAAGTAATACTACGGTTACTAAAAGTTTGGCAACATAACATAGGATATTTTCAAGAATTATCTTTGTAAAAAAATCATGTCTATGGAAGCTACTTCTGATCCTATAAGACAGGGAGCGTTAGCAGGATTAATTGCTACATTTGTAGATCAAGGACATCCACCTCAATACGCTCAGGTGATGGCAACTTCGATTATTTTTCAGACAGACTTAGATTTAAGGAATGCTCAAATTGCTAGTCTGTTAAATTGGTTAAAACAGGAAAATGAAAATATTTATAAATCTGCTCTAACTGTAGTAGAAAAAACTCGTGAGGAATTTGAACGTCGGGTTCAACACGGTTAAGTCGATCTACTCTCTTGAGGAATGGGATGATATTTTGCAGAATAATTCAGCAGTCAGAATTGATCGCTGAATTTTTTCTTGATGGCTGAAGAAAATGTACAAAATCCTCCCTAAACAAACCGCCTCGATGTACACCCGTGATGGTGTACGCCTGGATGCAGATATCTATCAACCGAATGCAGAAGGTGAGTTTCCTGTATTATTAATGCGACAACCCTACGGTAGAGCGATCGCTTCTACGGTGGTTTATGCTCATCCTAGTTGGTATGCTAGCCAGGGTTATATTGTTGTGATTCAAGATGTGCGGGGGCGGGGTACATCAGAGGGTGAGTTTGAGTTATTCGCCAATGAAATTGCTGATGGTGCAGATAGCGTTAATTGGGCGGCTAGTTTACCCGCTAGTAATGGACTGGTGGGAATGTATGGTTTTTCCTATCAGGGAATGACTCAATTATATGCGGCGATCGCCAAACCGCCAGCCCTGAAAACGATTTGTCCAGCAATGATTGGTTATGATTTGTATACAGATTGGGCTTATGAAGGTGGTGCATTCTGTCTACAAACCAATTTAGCTTGGGCAATACAATTAGCCGCAGAAACCGCACGATTACATGGTAATCAAACAGCATATCAAGCTTTATTTGCTGCTTCACGCCATCTTCCCATCAATCAGCCCGAAATTTTGCAAAAACTTGCGCCAGAGTCCTTTTATCATGATTGGCTAGCCCATCCCCAACCTGATAATTATTGGCAACAACTCTCACCTAAAACCTACTTTGACAGTGTTGACTTGCCGATGTTTCATATTGGTGGATGGTTTGATACTTATCTGCGCGGTACATTGCACCTATACAAAGATATGACAGCCCGTGCTAAGACTCTCCAACATTTAATTATTGGCCCTTGGGCGCATTTACCCTGGGGACGCAAAGTTGGGGAGGCTGATTTTGGCAAGTTAGCAGCTAGCCCCATCGATCAAATGCAGATTCGTTGGTTTAATCAATTTCTCAAAGGTGTAGATACAGGTTTATTCAATGAGTCTCCTGTGTGCTTTTTTGAAATGGGTAGCAACACTTGGCAAGATTTCCCCACTTTACCTACACCAAACCAGAAATCCTACTTTTTGTCAACCACCGGATTAGCTAGCATCCGAGAAAATGCCGGCATCCTCATCGCCAGCCCCCAATCCCCACTTCCCACTCCCCAAGACATATTAGTCCATGACCCTTGGCGACCAGTGCCGGCGGTGGGTGGTCATGCAGCAATACCGGCGGGTGTGTTTGAGCGATCGCATATAGATTCCCGTTCTGATGTGTTAACTTACACCAGCGCACCTTTAACGGCAGATTTATCTCTCATGGGGGACGTATTAGTAGAAATTTGCTGTGAGTGTGACCAAGATAGTTATGATTTATGCGCTGTACTCTCCCAGGTGTATCCTGATGGGAGAGTGTACAACATAACGCAAGGTTATTTACATTGCCCAGACACCACAAATGGCATGATTAAACAGATACAACTGCAAACAGTATGTATACGAGTAGCCAAAGGTAATTGTTTGCGTTTGAGTTTGAGTTTAGCTTGTTATCCAGCCTATGCTATGAACTCTGGGAAAGGGGCTATATTCAGTAGTGAGGGTTTCATGAAGGCTCAGATCACTACATTGAGTGTTAATTGCGATCGTTGTCAGGTTTTATTGCCTGTGGGGGTGTAGGGGTGTGGGGGTGTGGGGTGTAGGGGTGTAGGGGTGTAGGGGAAGAAAAAATTATCTGTGAACAACAAAAGACGCAAAGGATAACTTTGCGTCTTTTTAAAGAACATACCTATGCCCTATGCCCTATGCCCTATGCCCCAAGCGGCGGGGCGGCTATCCCTCTCCACCCACAAGGGGATGGAGTTTCCCGCCGCTTTTAATGAAATTGGTGAAATTAGAAACTAAATGTAGTTCTCAATGCACCAATGACTACGGAATCATTGTTATCATCATGATCTGGTGCTGTCAGCCAGATTAAACCAGGTGTGATGGTGATATTGTCGCTGACTTTGTATTGATAAAATGCCTCAAGGTGGAAAGATGTGTCACTATCTTTAGGTAATACCTCAAGATTGGAACTGGTGACTTTAGGTTCCATACCGGCGATGATACCGGCTAAATTGCCTTTTTTCCCAAGGTCAGGGAAGGCTAGAGTTACGGCATAGTTCCAAATGTCAACATCTCCACGTTCGCCTGTCAAGGTGCGGCTATTGGTATAGCCTGCCCAACCACCCAATATTATGTTATCAGTGATACCGACGGATGCCTGCACACCGTAGGAGTTGCTGGAAAATGCTACATCGTTGAGTTGCTGGTTGAGTGCTAAATTTTGGAAGGTTGCAGCATTGCTACCTGTGGCTAGTGGCTGTTTGTATGAGTTAATGTATGTTAACCCAACAGTAATGCGATCGCTAGGTTTAACTGTTAACTGTGCCAATGCGCCATAAGCACCATCAAACAAACCATTCTTAGCGGCTGGGTTGTTAGCTGTGCCACTCAAATATCCTAGACTCAGAGCCAATTTATCACTGAATTGATGGGTAACACCTATACCTGTACCACCTATCTGACCATAAATGGGGTTGCGTGTACCAAAGGTAGATAAAGCACCAAAAGCTCCATCACCATCAAAAGGATTCACGGTGCTAGTGAGGTCATCTGCTGCACCTCCAGTAGCAATCAGTTTAACTTGAGTATTCTTAGTGGCAGGGAATGCGTACCATAAAGTACCTATGGCAGCGTTATTACTTGGTGCTGCACTAGCGAAAAATAGGTTGCCCTCTGTAGTATTAATGTTGGGGGTGAAAATATTGTTGGCTTCAATTCTGGTAAACAGAGTATCTTGACCACTGAAACTACTTACCAATTCCAGACGCGCTCTGTATGCCAGAGTGGTATTCTTGTCTGTAACGTCGGTGTTTTCAACGCGATCGCCTGATAAGACATCACTTACTACAGCTACAACTTGTCCTTGTAGTTTGGTTGTGGTAGAAAACTGATTGGCTTCCAATTCAGCAGTACGAGCTTCTAGTGCGTCTACTCGTCCTCTGAGTGTGGCTAACTCTGCGGAAAACTCTTCTTGGAGTTTTTGCAAGGTAGCTAAATCTTGTTTGGTAACTAAATCAGCAGTGGCGGTAGCAATTAATTCATTGACTCTATCCAGACAAGCATTGACACCTGCGGCGAACTCATACCGTGTCATGGCGCGATTACCACGATATGTCCCATTGGGATAGCCTGCAATACAACCATAACGTTCTACCAAGGATTGCAATGCTTGAAATGCCCAATCGGTAGGTTGTACGTCTGATAATTGAGACACAGAGGTAACTTGTGACATTACCTGGTCTTGAGAGGAGTTGTCTGCTTTGACAACTGGAGTCGGGGTGTTGGATGATTCCTTAATTTCTGATGGGGTAGATATTTCCCCGGCAAATGCAGCAGTACCAGAAAATAACACCATGCTGCACAATGCTGGACTAGCTAGTAAATACTTCCAAAATTTCGCCATTTTGTCCTCACACTGAAAAATATGCTGAATTTCTACTTGGTAACACCAATACCAAGCCTTGACGATTGCAAAGTTTTTAACAACGGATTCACAGAATCTTAGCAGTACCTAGCAAATTTTTTAACAGTATAAATCAATAATTCATAAATTCCTCGATTTAAGTGTGGGTTATGTAAAGGTTAAGCATAGTAGTTGACTCAACTTTTGTCTAGTGAAGTGGGAAGTTTCCTACAACTTATCTGATAGGTGTAGGGGTTTAGGGGTTTGGGGGTGTAGGGGTGTAGGGGTGTAGGGGTGTAGGGGTGTAGGGGTGTAGGGGTGTAGGGGTGTAGGGGTGTAGGGGTGTAGGGGTGTAGGGGTAGGCTGTTGACTCTGTACTTTTTTTAGGGGTAAAAGTTCATGCAGTTTCTGTGTCTTCGTAATCAGGAGAAAATAATATTTTTCGTTTCGAGAGCGAAGACTGACCAAAAACCTGAAGAAACCATGCTTCAACATCAGCAAAGCTAATATTTAAAAGTGCATTTTTAACAACAGTAGTTGTTAAATCCATAGTCGATAGACATATGGTTAGTAGCATTTGACTGATTTCTTTAAATGGACAGCGAGCAGAAAATTGCTTGTATTTTCCAAAGAGTGATTCAATAACATCAGAAGTAGCCAAAAAAGTACCTTCATGCTTGATTTTGTTACATTGAACAGCTAGATAACCCAAAATATCTTGCTGAAGCTTCTGGAGACAATTATCATCATAATTATCTTGATTATTTGCGAAATGCACAAGAGAATCATGATTGATTCCTGATTGTTTAAGCTCAGTTTCGATACGGCGTGTTAGCAATACCATTTGATTCCATTTAATTAAATCTGATTGATAATCATTTAACCACCCCAACTTATCTCTGACTTTTTGATAAATCACTGTGGGGGCAATATCTGGAATCAGGCTAATTAGAGTTTCCACTGATGAGTTTAATAACTTAATTCCCCAATTAGTTAGCCTTTCAATATTAAAATAACGACATTGAGAACGCTGTGATGGCGGAGCTAAAAAAGATAATTCTGTTTGCTGTAATTGCTGCCTACATATGCTACACTTTTGGATAAATGATTGATATCTCTTATCTGATTCTAATTGATATTTTAATAGTAATGCCATTGCGTGAGTCACATCATGCGTATAAATTACCTCTGGATTATTTTCTTGATATAGCTTGATTCCACGCGCTAGGTCACTACTATTATCTGCAACGATTTGTCTTGGTACTCCCACCCTTTGGCTAATTTTATCTAATTGCTTTTCTATGATTTCTCCTTTGGTAGACTCCATTATTTCTATTGCTAGTATTTCTACGTCTTTATGTGATAATCCCCTCTTTTCCTCAATTACATTTGATAATAAGTATTCCTGTGACACCCCTAGCACAACTAAAGCTTTATGTTTTCCCAATGCTAAAGTAAAATCCACAATGTAAATCCAATCCCTGCGATACTCTTTTTCTCTTTTTAACTCATATATTGCTATTCTTCCTAACCATTTTCTAATACAGCTAAAGCTAGGAGTTGCCTGTGATTCACAATCATTAAATAATTCAAAAACTTTCTCTACACCTCTAAAACTAATCCCACTGTTGATTAACAAATGTATCGCTTGCTGAATTGTTTTTACATCATAATAGTGACCCTTAATCTTTAAGTCTGTTTCACCCATCTCCGATTCTATGTCGGCTGATTGGTTTTCGATTTCTGCTTTTTTTCGCTCTCCTCCTCCAACTTCAGTTTTTTTAACCTTGCTTCTGCCGCCATCGCACGCTTTTTCCACTTCTCTCTCGAATCCGTTAAGTCTCTCACTTTTATTTCTAAAGCTCTGATTTGCTTCTGTTTTACGACCGCCTTCTCTTTCCAGTTTTCTCTACCTTTCTTGAACAATCTCGCTAATCTACTCACTGGGCTTTTAAACTCTTGCATAGACTTTGACTTTGCTGGATTTTTCCGACACAATTATTGTATGAACTAATTCTGCCTTAAAACCGACAAAGTCAACAGCCTAGTGTAGGGGTGTAGGGGTTAGTAAAACGGTAAGGCAATTTGTTGTGATTACTGAGGCAGACTCGTGTTATCCTAAATTTGAGAATGAGAATTATTATTATAAAATTTCCTTCATTCTCAAAATCTATATTGAAAGTGCGATCGCAGCAGCTAGAGCATAGTTGCGGAGGGGAAGACTATGGGGAAAAGAAGCATAGCAACAAAAGGTATCCTGTCGTTAATTACCTTGGTAATATTGTCGGTAACAGTTGGTTGTAACTCATCGAGCCAGACTGAAGACACAACTACTCAAAAGTCTCCACAAGCACAGGAAGCAGCATCTACTCCTGTAGCGCAACCAGCAAAAATCAAGGTTGTAACAACATTTTTACCGATGTATTTATTTACAAAAGCTGTGGCTGGAGATGCAGCAGATGTGGAGATATTAATTTCTCCAGGCACAGAAGTCCATGAATATCAAGCTACACCAGATAACGTTAAAGCGATCGCTACAGCAGATATTTTAGTGAAAAATGGGTTGGGATTAGAGGAATTTTTGGCAGCCACCGTCAAAAATGCCGAAAACCCTAAATTAAAGCAAATTGATGCTAGTGCTGGCATTAAACCCTTAAATGAAATCTCACCAGTAGTAAAAGCCACAAAAGACCACGACCATGACCATGACCACGCTGAAGGTAATCCCCATGTGTGGTTAGATCCTGTATTAGTAAAACAGCAAGTAACAAATATTCGTGATGGCTTAATTGCTGCCGACCCAGCAAATAAAGCTACCTACGAGGCTAATGCTAGTGCTTATATTCAAGAATTAGAAAATTTAAACACTCAATTTCAGCAGACATTAGAAAAAACTCCTAACTGCACCTTTGTCACCTTTCATGATGCCTATCCATACCTAGCTCAACGTTATAACCTCAAACAAGTAGCCGTAGTAGAAATTCCTGAAGATCAACTTTCTCCAGCAGATATACAAAATACCATCAAAGCAGTTAGAAAATATAATGTAAAAGCTTTATTTAATGAGCCAGGAGTAGACAACAAATTACTCACTAGTCTTTCTCAAGACCTGAAATTAACATTAGCTTCTTTAGATTCTTTAGAAGCTGGTGAAAAAGATCCACAGTATTATTTTCAAGCCATGAAAGCTAACTTACAAACCATAGAAACAGCTTGTAAGTAACGCTTATTTATTCCTATAGCATATGCGAAATCAGAAAGGTAAGTAAGTCGGCGAGAAAAAAACAAACTACATTAAGTAATGTAAAATTTAATTGAATGGGCTTGTAGTAAGGGCTTTAGCCCTTAAGAGAGGACTAAAGTCCCTACTACAAACCTTGAATTATTCACGCCGTTCTACTTATTTTTAATTTTAATTTTGGAGTGACATTACGTGACATCGCCTGTTCTCAAAGTTGAGGGATTAACTGTATATCAAGGTAATTATTTAGCTGTGCGGGATGTTTCCTTTGAGTTAACACCAGGAACAGACACAGCTGTAGTTGGCCCTAATGGTGCAGGTAAAAGTACATTAGTTAAAGCTGTTTTAGATTTAATTCCCCGTAGTGCCGGGAAGATTGAAATATTCGGTCTTCCTCTCAATAGGTTAGGTAATTTACGTTATCTTTTAGGCTATATGCCGCAAAATTTTGTTTTTGATCGTAGTTTTCCTATTTCAGTTCAAGAATTAGTAGGTTTAGGATGGGTAGCTACAAGTAGAAATAACTTTTCATTTTTATCTAAACTACGACATCAAGCCACGGAAAAATCTTTAGCAGT
This sequence comes from Aliinostoc maniaoense, assembly GCF_058172895.1. NCBI lineage: Bacteria > Bacillati > Cyanobacteriota > Cyanophyceae > Nostocales > Nodulariaceae > Aliinostoc > Aliinostoc maniaoense. Next base: position 5,820,653 of record NZ_CP187952.1, read on the forward strand.
AAGCGAAGCTTTAAGAAGAACAGACACTTATCACTTGCGAAACCAAAGTATTGGGACTTTGAGTGGTGGTCAACTCAAGCGAGTATTGCTAGCTTACTGCTTAGTCATCCCTAGAAAACTATTGGTATTAGATGAAGCCTTTGCTGGAGTTGATATGCAAGGTGCAGCCGATTTTTATAGGTTGTTGAATGAATTGAAGCAAGAAGAAAACTGGACAATTTTGCAGGTTTCCCATGATATAGATATGGTAAACCGTCATTGCGATCGCGTGCTTTGCCTCAATCAAACAGTCGTCTGTACCGGACAACCTGAAATTGCCCTCTCACCCCAAAACCTTTTAGCAACCTACGGCCCAGGCTTTAGCCGCTACCAACATCATCATTAAAACAGTGAACAGTGAACAGTTATCAGTTATCAGTTATCAGTCATGACATTGAGTACCCAGCTACCAACGCTTTCGACCAATTGGTAAGGTGTTTTACAAATTACTTAGGCGCAAACCTTTCCTTTGCTACGCAAGTCCGTAGGGTATTACGTAGCTTGCTTTACTGCGTAACGCTCCGCGAACTCGCTTTGCGAGTATTACGAATTACGTAGCTTGCTACTCTCCGAGAACGCTCCGCGAACTCGCTTTGCGAGTATTACGAATTACGAATTACGAATTACGAATTATTATTAGTCTTTTTCGTCCAAGTGTTCAGCTACAGCCTGATAAAGATGAAAAATATGATTATCGTGCAGGCTATAAAATACATTGCGTCCTTGTTTACGATAAGTTACTAAACGCATAGCTCGTAAATTGCGTAGCTGGTGAGAGACAGCCGACTCACTCATTTCTAATAAAGCTGCTAAATCACTGACACAAAGTTCTTTAGTTGATAAAAATGAGAGGATTCTGAGTCTATTAGCATCTCCTAAAAAGCTGAAAAAATCTGCCATACGTTGAGCTTTTTCTGTTGTCAGTAGCTCATTTGGGATCGATGGCACAATATTATTGTCTATCACAGAGTATTTCGTATTTGATTTTAGCATTTGGGTTATTGAAATTTATTTTTTTATTAAAATGTGCTTAAAATTATATCTATATATAACATTTTTTTAATTAATTAAGTAAAGCCACACAAACACAGCAATTTGATTTGTGAACATACTTTTAACAGTTGTAAAAATTAACATTATGTATGTAATTTATGGTTGTCATCTCAACTTGTTAGCAATAGCTAGTAGCAACGATTTGATAGATTTGTGGCAATTTCCATTTATGCAGCGAGCGATCGCAGGTGCTATTCTCATGGGCATAATTGGGGGTTTACTGGGTAGTTTTGTGACTTTGCGCCAGTTATCATTCTTTAGCCATGCTGTTGGTCATGCAGCATTGGTAGGGGTAGTATTAGGGGTGCTGCTACAAATCAACCCCACTTGGATGCTAATACCTTTTACGTTAGTTTTTGGGGTGATTGTTCTGTACTTAATTGATCAGACAGATTTAGCTAGTGATAGCGTACTTAGTATAGTCCTTTCGGGTGCATTAGCGATCGGTGTAATCCTAACCAATCTAATTCAAGGTTATCGCGGTAACTTAATGGGTGTGTTATTTGGGGATATTTTAGCAATTGACACTACAGATATAATTTTAACAATTCTTGTACTAGCAGCTAGTAGCATATTCTTACTCTTAACCCTGCCACAGCAAATTTTGCTCACATTAAATCTAGATGTGGCAAGGGTGCAAGGCGTTCCAGTCAACCTTTACCGCTACGGGTTTGTGGTGCTACTAGCACTGGCTGTAGCTGTCGCAATTAAAGCTGTTGGTGTTTTATTAGTGAATGCTTTTTTAGTTATTCCTGCGTCTACAGCTAAATTAATCAGTCATCACTTCAGCAATTTTTTATTCTTATCAACAATAGTTGGTGCAACTAGTAGCGTTGCAGGTATTCTTCTCTCTGGTATTTTTAACCTACCCTCAGGCCCCAGTATTGTACTAGTTCAGTTCCTGTTGTTTGTGGCTGTGTTCACCTGGTTAAAATTGGGGTGGAAATCAACATAATTTTTTTTGCTGATTTCCTTGCCAAATCATTTTATGTTTGCTAAGATAATTAATCGTGGTCAACAAAAAGACCAAGCCGGGATAGCTCAGTCGGTAGAGCAGAGGACTGAAAATCCTCGTGTCACCAGTTCAAGTCTGGTTCCTGGCATTTACAAAAAACCCTTGAAATCATTGAGTTTCAAGGGTTTTTTAATTTCCAAGCCCTAATAAAAATAGAACTAATGTTCTATTTTTGAGATAAATATTGGACATTTTTGGATACCTTTAGACCAAAAAGTGGTGTAAAAATGGTGTAAATGGTGTAGAGTAGAGGATAATTACACCATTAATACATATGTTCTCAAAAGATTCTAAGGAACGGGGATACAAAGGATCTGTATCAATCATTAGCTCTAATGGTCGGTTACAGTTGAGATTTCACTACGGTGGTAAGCGTCATTATTTGTCTACAGGATTACTTGATACTCCCGCTAACCGGAAACTGGCAGAATACAAAGCAGCGGAGATTGAGAAAGACATCTTATACGAGCGGTTTGACGAATCTTTAGAGAAATACAAGCCTAGATCATCTCTAAGTACGGTTACACCAGTTACACCAATTCACAAACCAAAACCACACTTAGATGAGCTTTGGAATAAATATAGCGAGTTCAAAAAACCTCAAGTCAGTCCTAGTACCTTCGCTAAAGACTTTACTAAGCATCGGAATCACATCGCTAAGTTGCCAACGCGATCGCTAGATGAAGCATCTGCTATTCGAGATTATCTTTTGGCCAATTTAACCCCAGATGCTGCTAAACGTTGTCTAACTCAGTTTAAAGCTTGCTGTAATTGGGCGATGGAAGAAGGATTAATAGACGCGAACCCTTTTGTTGCCATGAAAATCAAAACACCCAAGGGTGCTACAGAAGAACAAGATGTTAATCCTTTCAGTAAAGAAGAAAGAGATTTAATTATTCGTACTTTTGCTAGCGATCGCCACTACAACCACTATACTCACTATGTGCGCTTCCTGTTTTTTACAGGGTGCAGGCCATCTGAGGCAATCGCTTTGAAGTGGAAACACATTGCCAACAGTGTTATTCAGTTTCGGGAATCGGTTGTTGTCTCTGAAGATGGCTTAGTCTTAAAAGATGGATTAAAAACACAAAGAAAGCGGGATTTTCCTATTAACTCGGAAGTAAAAGCGATTTTGGATGAGATTAGACCGGAAGACGTTAATCCTGAAGCATTAATTTTCACCAGTCCGAAAGGAAAGTTTATCGACCATCACAACTTTTCTAATCGCGCATGGAAGTCTATTTTAGCCAAATGCGGCATTCCGTATCGCAAAAGCTATCAGACAAGACATACCTTTATCAGCTTATGCGTGGAATCACATATTAACAGCACTGCGATCGGGCGATGGACTGGAACCTCCGCCAAGATGATTGACAATCACTACGGTGCTACTAACTTTACAAACCTAAGACCACCTGAACTTTCCTAGAGAATATTTAAAAATTCACTATCTAAAATTCAAGAGTAAATCATGAACATACCCTTTTTGCCATTACCCAGTTCATATTGGGGATACACTCAACACTCAAAGGTAGATCATAAAGTTGAACTTCTCAAAGTTTTCGATATGATTCAATCTCAAAAACATAACCCAGAATTACTCATAACTCATACAGGTAAACCATTACAGTATTACAGGTTCTTAGTTATCGGAGAATTTTATCGAAAAAATATTGATTCTAATTCTATCTACAGTCAACTCCCTAAAAAGTTAGAACCAATTGTAAAACTAGAGGTTATGCTGTGGAGCGCAGTTATTAAAATACTTGAAAAAATGTATTCTATGAACTGTTTTATTAATTATCCTGCGACCTTATTCCATAGATTGATTGATGAGCAGGAATTAATGGAATTGATTGCCACTTACTCAGGAGGTAATCTTGCCGCCAAAAATTACATGGGTAATGTGCAATCCCAAAACCGTCAACTTCAGGGCTATGAAAATCCTTTTGATCCAGAAAAAGCTCCTGAAACAAGCGTTGACCCTAAAACAGGGAAATACGAGTGTTGGAACGGGTGCGAATGTAAAGATATTCGTGAAGCGATCAAGCCTTGGAATCAAGTTGTTAAGGAGAAATCTGGCGATCGCCTTTTCAAACCAAAACCGAAACCAAATCTACAATCGGAAATACTAAACTCTGCACCCATACCAGATGTATCAATAGAGATGGCAAGGTTATTGTAACCTGTGACATCACCAGCGCGTGTACAAAAGGGAAATGTGTACGAGATTTGTTATCAGTACAGTGATACGCAATGGGTACTCAGAACGGAAATTGAAAATGGAAAAAAGCACCCTGCTAGCAAACCAAAACCCTATCATCTTGATGCTTCTGGTAAAAGATGTTTAGGCAAAGGAAATGCAACTTGGAAGCCTTACAGAATAAGGGAAGTATTAAACTATGGTCAACATAAATGGGTACTATGCCTAGAGGGAGAGAAATGTGTAGAGGAGGCACTTTCTGGGCTTCAGATAGTATCATTTACAATTCAAGGTAGTGACTGGAACGAAAAAAGCCTCATCAAAGCAATCCAGGCAATAAAAGATGCTGATGTAGCAGGTATAGTCTATTTCCCCGATCAGGATGTTACAGGCTATAAGAAAGCAGAAAAAGTTGCACTAGCATCTGCTCAAGTTGGCTTACCATTCATCCAAATTAATCCCATAAGATTATGGCCAGATTGTCCAGAAAAAGGGGATATTGCAGACTGGTTAACCCTGAATATGAATCAAAAAGATTTTATTAAACGCTTAGAAGAAGAAATACATAAGGCTCTTGAAGATAGAAAAGCACAAGAAGCGCAATTAAAATCAAAAACATCAGATGTTGCTGATTCTGACATTCGTGCATTAACTAATCCCAACGTTGCATTTACACAAAAAGCCGTAAACTTTTTATACGGAGATAAAAAATGGATTTGTGCTGATGGCAAGTTGTATTATTGGACAGGAAAATACTATCATCATAGCCCAGACTCAGTAGAACGTCCTAAAATTGCCAATTTTTGTAATTCATTTAGTATAGTTAGCAAAGATGGCAACATCACTTACCCATATGCCAACCCCACAGCAGTGAGAAGAGTTTTGCTGTGGGTAAAAGTCAATCCTGGACAAGAGACTCAAAGGAAAGCCAGTCATTAAGCAATATGTGAGTCTACAAAGCTTATCTAGTAATCATGGTGAGTCAGTCATAGCAAGTCTCTAATTTTATGAAAAATATCAAATAATCATATTACAGGTATTGACCTTTATATAAATAATTAGTAGGGTCAATGTACAGAGATTAATTGACTAGATTGACTCACCAATGAGATACAGTAGGGTATACAGCCCTATCAATAGACTTAAACTGACTTACCCAATATAATGCTTCTCGGTAGCATGATTGTGATAGCAAAGTTTTAGATTAGCTTAACCTGAATTTGTCTTGTTTCAGGAATCTCTCAGTGTCCTTGTTGAAAGCATTAGCTTTGAGAGAAACAACCTATCTTTGAATTGTACCTTTTTGCAGGATATTAGGTGTTTTACCAGAATTGTATCGAGTACGTTGCAGCCAAGGTGGCAAAAATTATATACATATGTGCGGATAATGTAAGCATTGTTGTTGAGCAAAATTATGGTTGCCAATCCAGAAATTTGTCGAGCCAATGGGAAAAAATCTCGTGGGCCGGTTACACAAAAGGGTAAATCTATTGCTGCTCAAAACTCCACACGACATGGGTTGCTGTCAATTCACCCACCATTAGTGCTGGGGGAAGATTTGGAGGTATTCCAAGGCTTTGTGCAGTCTTTGATTGAGGAATACCAACCCACAACGGCTACTGAACAACTACTCGTACAGCAAGTCGCAATGGGTTGGTTAAAACTGAATCGTCTTTGGCAAGCGGAAGCGGCGATCGCCAATCTCGCCATCTTACGGGCTGAAATGAATTTTAAATTTCCTGATGCCCTGCAATCGCTTATTGATTCAGGAAGTGAGAGAAGTGGTGGAGAAGAACTGAAAAATTTACAGGCACAAATCAGGCAGGAAGAGCAAAAATCGCTGGCTTTACCTCCAGATACCGATAAATTAGCTCGATATGAACGGCACATTTTAAAAGGGCTAAACCAAGCATTAGAGCATTTAGCAGCAATCCGCCAGCAACGGCAGAATAGTGATTCTATGGGTTCGTCTGGTTATAAAACAGTTGAGCTAGTTAAATAGCAAGTTCAGTAGTTGAGTTGTGGATGCTTTTATATGGGCGACTTAAATGACTATGTTGAGATTGATAAATTCTTCTAGCTTGAATCACAAAGCTTGATTTACAGACAAAAGATGAGGCTGGAATTGAGTGGGTGATGAACTATGCCCAAGCTTGGGCGATCGCAATAGCACTAAAGTCTTAAAAACCGTTATATTTCGTTGATTTCAATCCCAAGATCGCGTTAAAGGCTCTATTGGTATATTTGGATCAATCTCAATCACTGTGATATTAGCATTCTCTACCACCGTATTTCCCATAATGGTATTGTGCATTGCCTCAAATTTCGATTCTTCCTCTGCAATGCGCTCGTAGTGCAGGATTACATGGTAATGCTTGGTAATTGGCTTTCCAGAGTCTGATCGCTCTATTGTGTCCCAAGCTATATTTTGTCGTTCTTCTGCTATTCGGCGATACTCATCGGCTAGTTTTTCTAGGGCGATGGCGATCGCGTGTTCTTTGGTTTGGCCGTAGCATTGTATATTGTCTCTAGGGGAATCGCTCAGAGACGATGATAATTGACAAATATACTGTCCATTGTCTTGGGGTAGGAGTGCGATCGTAATAGTTCCAGTGATGTCGGCGTTCACGTCAGTCATATTAACCGCGCTGATAAATATTTAGAGGATATGCTTACGGTTAAATTCTAAACTTAGATACAGCGCAGGTTGTTGTCAGGTATCTTTATATTCAAGTGTTTTATGAATGAGCGATCGCTTGGGCAATGTCAAAATTTACCACTTGAAATGTATACTAACGTTTGACGATAGTAACGCAAAACGATATCATTGTGATTGTTAATTTCAAGTCTGAAGAGACAAAGCTAGTTTTTGAAGGCTTTAAATCTTCTCAATACCCACCCAATATTCAGAAGACTGCTTTACGAAAATTACTTATCCTTGACGCAGCAACATCAATTAATGACTTGCGCGTTCCACCTGGAAATCGCTTAGAAAAGCTAGTTGGTGATAGAAGTGGGCAGTACAGTATTCGGATTAATGATCAATGGCGGATTTGCTTTATTTGGACAGATGAAAACAATGCTTCGGAAGTTGAAATAGTCGATTATCACTAGGTATAAAAATCATTATGAATAACAACCGATTGCCAAACATTCACCCAGGCGAAATCCTACAGCTAGAATTTTTAGAACCGTTGAATATCACAGCCTATAGATTAAGCAAAGATATAGGTGTAGCTCAGACACGAATTAGTGAAATTTTATCTGGAAAGCGCAGTATTACGGCAGATACCGCTTTGCGTTTATCCTGCTATTTTGGCAACACTGCCCAGTTTTGGTTAAATTTACAAACACAATATGATTTACGTCAAGCCCTTGAAGAAAATTCAGAAGTTTACCATCAAATTCATAAACTTCCGTCTAATGATGTAGCCTAAAATTCATACAAATTATGAGATGATCACTCTATTCGCCTATTTCAAGTTTGCGTTTTTCAATTTCGGCGATCGGTAGTAATAATGTGTTTTCTATTTGTCGTCTTACATCACTACTTATTTTACACCCATTATTCAAGCAAGCTGCCAGTAATTTATTTGCAACATAATATTTGTGAATGAGTTCCTGTTGTTTATCTCTAAAATTCCAAATATTACCAATATTTCGATGTTTGATTAGTATGTTTTTTAATTTTTTTATAAAATATTTACTATTTTGTTCAAACCAGTGATCAAACTGTTCAACATAATATTCATAATTATTATTCAAAAAATTTTGATTTTTGTGGCTAGGTAGTTTAACTCTCAGCAGTTGTAACTCTTGTAAGAGTAATGAATTAATATCATCAATTGTAAAGCTTTCTATGAATTCAATAATGTCCTTGAATACATACGGGCCGCTACTAAGACTAGAGCCAATTACAATAGCTATCTCATCTTTAAAATCAGAGTTGAAAGATAAAGTCAGATCAAACCATAAATTTTGAGTCATAAAATCATAATCCAATCCATGAGTAAAACAAATAAAATCTATAATAAATTCCAGAACAAAAAGAAGAGCTTTATCATTTTCATATTCAAGAGCAATGTCAATACATAATAGATGAAGAAGATTAAGAGTATATCTTTTGTCCCAACTTATATCAGCAGAGATTTCATCATTAAAAACCAATATAAGATCCATATAAAAGCATCTAAGAGATGAATATCTATATTCACTTCTGATTAATTGAGATTTAGTGTTTATCCAATCAAGACAATCTTGTATTTCTTCATCTAGTGCCACACTTCCGTCGATATTCATCTTCATAAGTTTTATTATTTCACTGGCATCGGTAGTCATCTCTGTTGACATTAAAAAAATTTCCTGCCAATGTTGAAAAGTAATATATTTAACTAAACTTACCCAAGCAGTCTTGTTAACAAACCACTTTGCGACTAAATACTCTTGAAACGTGAGATGTGAAAACGACCAAACTTTCTGCGATCGCTCAATTAATAACCCATGCTGAGAAGCGATCGCCTTCAAAACTGCTCGACTATCCCGCAGTCCAATTCCTAAAAACTCTGCTATGTAACCTTCAATTTCTGCCTGCTCAAACAAAACATACTGCGGCTGCTCAAACTTTTTCACCGCCAGATAACTAAGTAATTCCAGCTTTCGTTCTGGTGATAAATCTCGGTAAATCTCATCTCGCTCAATCTCCCGTGACTTGTCCCACTGCTCTAGTATTAGCTCTAACCCTTCCTCATAAAGCTTGGAACGCTTTGAGTAGAACTTGCCAGTCTGATGAAACACAGCACAAGTCAAACTCAGCAAAATTGGTGTAATCACTAAATCCCGAATCGGTTCATTCTCCTCTAGAAAAAGCTGATTTAGAAACTCCTGCGATCGCGCTAATCCTGCTGAGTCATCCCCAATAACTGCCTTAAACCAATGCTCAGAAAAAGATTGCACCTGGGCTTCATTAAAATCTGCTATTTCTACATAATCAAAACGCTCAAACCGCGATTCTTGGCTTTGCGTCCGACAGGTCACAATTACCTGCACCTGCGGATAAGAACGAGCAAACTGCTTAATTTGCTTGGTGATGTTTTTACCATCTTCTCCTGTGACTTCATCTAAACCATCTAGCAATACTAATGCTCGACCTTGATGGAAAATCAAATTAATTTCTGTGTTAGATAACTGCCAGCACTGCTCAAAATAAAGCTCCAGCGAATGGGTAAATTTACGTCCATCCTCTATAAACTCTCGCAATTTAATCAAGACTGGGATTCGGTGTGCTTGTAAATTGCCAGTGTTGCACTCGGTAACGACTCGTTGCAAATAAGTAGTCTTCCCTGAACCTGGTTTACCAACTACCATGAGATTTGTATTTTTCGCCAGTACCTCTAGTCCTGAAACCCTGTGCCGTTCTCTACCTAAGCCAATGCGATCTAAACTGCGATCGCCTGAATACCTCTCCATCCCAGTTGTAAAATCTTGCCACAGGTCATCAAGTTCTGACCTACGACTACTACTCAGTTCCTCTAGGATGTTCACATCTACAAACAAATCGCCTAAAGGAACGCAGTGATCTACACCCCATAATGGCATTGTGCTATGTAATCGCTGAATATTATCATGAATACGCGATCGCACTTGTTGTACCAGTGCATCAACAGACTGCTGATTCTGTCCTTTATATGCGGCAAATTGACCAGTAGCTTTTAGTTCCTCAAGGAGAGACCTGATTATTTCTCGAATTAATTCTGCGTCTGCGCCGTAATAAGTGCGATCGCCTATGTGTATTTCCTGTCCTTGTCCCAGGTTGACTGCATATTTCCCTTGCTGAGAGACAATCTGACCACTACCACTAAGCCAATTTCGCAGAACTGTTATATCAGCCTCAGTCTGCTGTTTTTTGACGATGCGCTCAAGTATGGTGTTAAGTTCTTCAGGGGTGGTCATTTTGATTATGGTTTAGCAGTCGATTTTTATTTGGGTTGAGATGGCGATCGCAAATAAGCAACTTTTTTCTATTTCTGTTGTAAACATAACCTGATTTTACTGTTGCCAAACTTTAATGGTCTGATCTCTACCTCCACTTATTAGTGTTTTTCCATCTGGACTAATTGCAATTGATGTCACACCTCTGCGATGTCTTTCAGGAAAAATTTGTAATTCGTTTTGATTAATTTTCCACTCTACAATTGTTTCATCATTACTTCCACTCACTAAAGTTTTACCGTCTGGGCTAAATACAAGGCAAGTAACGGCATTTGAATGTTGTTGGAGAGTCTGAGGGGTTTCTTTAGTATTTAAATACCAAAGTTTAATCTTATTGTCATTGCTGCCACTAGCCAATATTTCTCCATCTGGACTAAATACAAGCGTGTAAACAGCATCTCGATGTGCTGAAAGCGTAACTAAACATCTTTGTTTGGCTATATCCCACAGTTTGATTGTTTTATCGTAGCTACAACTTGCCAAAATGCTGAGATTTTTAGGGTTAAACGTCACACAGGTAACTTTATCTGTATGTTCCGAAAGTTTGGCGATTTCTCTTCCTGTTTCTACATCCCATAATTTAATGTCTTGGTTATCATTAGCTGCTAATATTTTGCTATCTGGACTAAAAGTAACTGAGTCAAAACCAAAAACATCAAAAAAGTTACTAAAAATGGTTTTACCAAATGTAGATAAAGCAGTTTGTTCTCCTAATCGCCAAATTTGTATTTGATATTGTGTACAAGCGGCAATTAGTTGACCATTTGGACTAATTGCTATAGAAGTAAACATATCTAACTTATTTGGAATGGGAATCTCTGGTAATATTTCCCATGTATTTATTTTCCAATGCTTAATAACTTGATATATGGCACTAACAAAATATTCTTGATTATGATTAGGACTAAAAGCTAACTTTAATCCATAACGCATCACATATTTTTGAGAAAAATCTGTGAAATTTTTGGCTAATTTATCTATGATGCTAATTCCAGTAGATTGGGTATAGTCATTCTCTGTTAAACTAGCGACACATCGCCAAGTTACTTTTTGAATGGCTTTAACTAGAGCTTTAATTGCTTCTTCATCCCAGGTTTGATAGATGCGATCGCCTATATGGATATCTCTACCTTCACCAATGTTGACATTGTATTTACCTAGTTGCGATACGATTTGGCGATCGCCAGCCAAAAGTAACTGACGTAAAAATTTTATATCTTCATCGGTTTGCTGTCCGTTTTCAACCCGATTCAGAATTTGCTTGAGGTGTTTATCAGGTGTCATTGAATACTTGTGAACAATGTATTAGTAATTTGGTTAAGAATCGCGGTTAACTCTTGGGTGAAATATAAAATTGTAAATGTAGTCTGACAAGATGATCAAAGGATAATATCTGTGACACTCAAAGAGTTAGAAAAACAACTTCTTGCCCTCAGCCCTGATGAAAAAGTCCAGGCTATACAGTTGCTTGCTCAAAGCCTTAGTAGCAGTTGGCAAGGAATTGAGAAAACCCCTGGAGTCTGTGGTGGAGAAGCACGCATTGCGAAAACTCGTATCCCCGTTTGGGTACTTGTGGAAGCTCGTCATCTTGCATACAGTGATGCTGACCTTTTGACGAGTTATCCCAGCATTACAGCTACTGATTTAGCTAATGCTTGGGTGTATGCAGAAGCCCATCCTGATGAAATCGAATTGGCAATTAAGCGTAATGAGGTAGCCTAGTCAATGGCACGATTTTACGCAGACGAGCAATTTCCATTTCCAGTTGTAGAACTATTACGTACTTTGGGACATGACGTTTTGACAGTTCAAGAAGCAGGAAAGGCAGAACAAGGTATACCTGATGAAGAAGTGCTGGCATTTGCCATCAGTCAAGAACGTTCGGTATTAACTATCAATAGAGATGATTTTATCAGGTTACATCGTCGTAATGATAATCACTGCGGCATTATTGTTTGTACTAACAATCGTAATTGGGAGCAGTTTGCAGCACGAATAAATGAGGCTGTAACATCAGAGGAATGTTTGAAAGGAAAACTAATTCGTGTCGTGCGTCCAGTCAGTTAAAACAGTTTAGTACGAATCTTTTGTAAAGAGTTTCTCATTTCTTTCAAGCCAGAAGCTATTTTTCTAAGGACATTACTGCAAAATGCTCTTGCAACAATTTGTGAATAAAGCGATAATGTCCACCAACGCGCTGAAGTAAAAGGCGTTCGGTGCAGTAGTCGAGAAAACAAGCATAGTTCCAAGGGATGTATCTCTGAAACCAAAGAATAGTACGAAGTGAAAGATGCTTGATTATAGACAAGCAACTAAACCCTAATGAACAACAAAGGAGCAGAGAAATCGTTTGAAATAATATTGTTGTTTTAATATGAAAATACGTTAAAAATAAAATATAAAAAGTTTGAGCGATAGCAATTATTAATGTAGTGTTCAATTGTTCATGAAAACCTTGATTGGGTTTATTTGAGTTTTCTATGGGAGCGAATAAACATACATTTATTAATGAAAATGGTATTATAAATATGCAAGCTAATGTCGAGATAAAAACTCCGGGAACACGAATTAAATTTGATACAAGTCTATTTTTATTTCTGATTGTATTGAGATATTCAAAAGTTAATATGAATAGATAATGATAGTGCTGATAAGGTAAATCATATTTAATAATTTGCTTTTCTACTAGTTTTGTATTATGAGTTACTTTTTTAAAGTTTTTTATTAGTAAAATACCAATTTTTTTAAATCCTAAACTATAAGCAAATTCTCCTATTAATATATGTAAGGGGTGTATCAATATTATTATTAACAGCAAGTAAATTAATATAAATAATGAAAAAATTGATCTTAATGGAAATAAAACATGATTTTCTAATTCCTGAAACGAAGGTATTCTTATACGTAATCTATGGGAAAGATAAATTTTGTGCATTATAGGTATATTTTGTCTAAACTCTCTTGGTATATCACGTTTAAACAGCCAACAAAATAGTGTCACAAAAGGGTAAAGAATTAGTCTTGCTCCGTCTGGTTTAGACTCTGTAGCAAAGATAAAACCAGGAATTAAACCTAAAACTAGAACCAGCCAAAAAATACCTAAACTACTAGGTGGCTGAAAATAAGGAAGCAAACTCGTTGTCACAATTATTCCTGTGCAAACTACAGCAAAACTGAAAAGTAGAAACCAATATTGCCATTGATAAATTTTTTTGGCAAGCATTTGAGGCTGTATTTCCTCTATAAAAAAGTCTGTTTGTGATTCTCTCTGTAACTGTTGTGCCAAAAATACCAACCATTTGCGAGTTTGCCTTCTACTAGGGGGATTTTTTCTTCGATAAGTGCGACTTCTGAATCCTTGCAACTCTATTTGGGGAGTTACAATATCTCTTGTTATGGCAGCTTCCCAGTAAGCATCAAAGAGGTATTCTAGACGTGCTTTGGTACAAGTGAGTGTTTTCCAATATTGAAGAGACAGTGTATTCTCAAACGAAATGAATCCTAAAACAGATAAAAATAGAGGTGTTCTTACCAACTTTAATAGTTCTGAATCTAGTAAAAGCGTTTCCCAGATTTCTCTCTGGTTTAGGCTAGCTAAATATGCTTGAATTTGTTCATTTATAAGGGGTTGTAGGCGAATCGCTGCATTCAGATGTAAGCGTATCTCCTGCCTCAGTAATATTTCTTCTGACTCTTGCCGATCATATTGTTGCCATTTTCTTCGCACAACTTTTTCATACTCTTCTAGACGACTACACACTACCAAATATTGCGATCGCCATTCGCTTTGCAAAAATTCATTAATCTTCTGCACACAAAGTTCTTGACGTGTTGATTCCAATTCATCCAGCCCATCGAGCATCGGCAGCAACTTCGTATCATCTAGCCAGTTTACAGCTATATCTTTCCGCACCCCATATTTCGATTTAAGTTCTGCAACTAACCACTCATGTATTGACTGCTTATCATCCTTCCAATTCGAGAGGTTAAACAGCACTGGAATTGGATAATCAGCATTTTGTTCTGCCCGTGCAATTAAAGCTTTCGCTAAATCTAGCATTGTAGTAGTTTTGCCAGCACCAGGATTCCCCAAGATTAACAATTTACCTGCAATTTCCTCTTGGTCAAAAACCTCTAAAATAGTTCTGTCATCAGGAATTGGTTCGCTAGGTTTATCCCCTATTTTGATATCAGAACTCCAAGGACGCTTTACTTGTTCTGGCTGGGCTTCTTTTCCTAAATTGATTAATACTGCACTGTGCAAAGATTGCTTGAGTCTGGCAACAACTTCATCTTTAATAATTGTTAATAACCGTTTTTCAGTGCTGGGACGTTCGGCGTTTGGTTTCTCTTGCAGAACCAAACGCAACGCTTCTTTGATAACTTCCGCATCAGCACCTTGGTAGATGCGATCGCCAATCTGAATTTCTCCCCCAGTTATCTGCCCAATATTATTGTTGAACTTACCATTTTGAGATACTGACTGTAATACACCCTCAACTATTTTGGGCGATCGGCGCAGTTGGTCAATATCATCCTCAGTCTGATTACCCTTCAGGATGCGATCAAGAATTTCACTGAGATGATTTTGATTAGCCACACTATTTTTTAAGCTGAGTTACTGAGTTAAAAATATTTTAGTCCTTTTCCGTCTTTGTGAGCTAATTTGCGCCAAAAGACAAAAATTAACCCTTAAATTACCAATACTGTGTAATTCTATGAGCTTGATTCATCCGCTTTACGGGCTACCTGTGTCACTACATTGCGAGTAGCTTCTGCACCAAAACCCAATGCTAACAAAGCAAAATAATCACCCCAACCATTAGCTCCAAAGGTGGGCTTAGTCCAATACAACTGGTTAAAACCACTACCCGCCAGCACAGTAAAGGAAATCAGATAACTGGAGAGATAAAACAATTTCAACCGCCCATTTGCAGTTTGCCATAAGCTGGCGATCGCCTTTCCTGTTTTAGTTAAAAATGGCACTTGTGAAGAGCCATTCTCAGAGACTGACGGAGCTTGAATCACCATACTAACTTCAGAACCCCCATCAATACCTTTTTCTACATCTACAACCTGAGTACCTAACGCCTTAACTTTTTCTATACCTGTATTAATTTCGGATTGTAAAGTCTGTATCTCAGTTTCTTGAGCAGGCATTAACATATACAATCTCTGCGTTAATTCAGATGTTTTATCTTCCCATTCATAGCGTTGGTTACTATCTTCTAACCCTGCTATTAAGTTTTTTAGTTTTTCTAGCTGCGTTTTTAACTGAATATAAGTATTAATTTGTTGAGAGATTTTATCTAGACCTTGTTGCAGTTCATTTGCTGTTGCAAGAACAGGAGCATTTTGTAAAACTTGTTCTAAATCTCGATCTATAACTTGAATATAGAGAGCCGATGTATCTTCTTTGAGGTCATCTTGATTAAGGCGTTGGCGGAGTTTGTCATAATAGCGAAACAAAATATGCCAATCAGGGCGTTGCTTGATCCATTTATGCCAAACTTCCTTCGCATTACTAATTGCTGCTTGCGCCTCAACAATTTGTTTGGCATCGCGTGCTTGTTTGGCAATATTAAGATAGATATCAGCCCGTGACCCAAACGCTCGTGCTTCAACCTGATCCGCCGCAATTTGAGTACGCAAATTCTCTAAATTAACTGTCACTTCATCACTTAACTTTCCTTGGCTACTGTAGGCAGAAACCGCCATACCAATGAAGATTCCCAACAATAATACAGTTAGAGGTAATGGCCAAGGATCTTTGAGTCTGACAATCACAGGAATAGTTTTTTCACCAGCCTCATAGGTCAATACTATTTCACCTGTAAATTCTCCACTGGAAGAATTATGCAAATCAAACTGGATTGGTAAACTAATCAATTCTTGTGGATTAATTTGAGTAGGTGGTGAAGTTAGTTTAATTGTGCCTGCTGGTAAAACAGAACTATTATCAGCACTTAATAAATCTACAGTAACTACTTTTAAATTACTTACTTTTTCGCTAGTCCGCAGCGTAATTGTGCGGGTAAGATTTGCTCCTCTGGTTGCGTTGATTGTAATTGCTTTAGGGTTAGTTACAACCTCTGCTTGAGCCAAATCTGGAGATTCAACCAGAATAACCAATGATAACAATAGGATTTTTAGAATATCAAAATGCCTAATTTTCATACCTGAAGATAGGTGCTAAATTATAGCCATACTACCTAATACATACCCAAAAGTGAACGCACTCTTTAGCCAAGGTCATGCCTGTATTGTTGGCGTTGGTGGTGATTTACCCAACACAGTAGATGATGCTGTCGGTCTTGCCAATATTCTCAAAGACGCGGAACGCTGCGCCTATCCACCTGAACAGTTGCATTTGTTGACTAAAGAACAGTCAAACCGAGAGGGAATCCTTGCAGCTTTAGACCAATTAGCTCAATCAACTACACCTGATTCTACGGTAATTGTCTATTTTTCTGGACATGGCTATCAAGTCAATAGTCCCATAGGTGAAGTGTATTACTTAATGCCTTTTGGCTATGACCAGACCAAACTACATAAAACAGCGATTAGTGGTACAGAATTTATCACCAAGCTACAGGCGATTTCTGCCAAAAAGCTGTTAGTCTTACTGGATTGTTGCCATGCTGGTGGCTTAGGGGATACATCAAAGTTAGGCTATGAAGCAGAAAAAGCACCACTTCCGCCAGAGGCTCAAGCTTTATTTAATCAAGGGAAAGGACGAGTTGCGATCGCTTCCTCCCAAGCAGATGAAAAATCTCTTGCAGGTAGACCCTACAGTGCTTTTACACTGGCATTAATCGAAGCATTAGCAGGTAAAGGAGCTTCGCAAAAAGATGGTTATGTACGGGTTGCAGATTTAGCGATGTATGCGCGTGAAGTCGTACCGAGAAGAACACGCGATCGGCAGCATCCCATTTTAAATTTTGAGCAAGCTGATAACTTTATCCTGGCATACTATGCAGGCGGCAAAACTGAGCCGAAAGGATTACCCTTTGAAGGCGAACCGGAGATTGAACCTGAACCTGGGGCTTTTAATCAACCAAGTACCAATAATTCGGTTATTCAAGTTGTGACTCAGAAAAATTCAAAATACAACATCAATATGGGTATAGGTAATCCCGTGATTAACGATAGCAATTAATACGACATTTATTTTCTACACCCTAACTCAATTATTTTTTTATAAAAAATAAAAATGATTTGGAGAGATATGTAATTATCTCGTGACAATGTAAGTAAAACAAAAGTGATACAGTTAGATTTACATAGATAATTAAGCAAGATTCCTTAGTTGTCTAGTGTTATCTAGTACGTCTATCTGTTTGTAACTACCTGGAGGCAGTTTTGAATAAAGCCAGTAAAGTAGAAGCAATTCTCAACGCATGGTTAGAATTCATGGCTTTAGTGGATTTGAATAATGCCAAAATTCCAGGGAAGAAAGCAGTTTTGAGTGATGTAGAGCTAGATGGAAATTACGTAAAAATTAATAAAATTACTTTCTCGAACCTCAAGCGACAAGTTACCGAAGAAACTGATCAGGAAGACAGTATTTGGGTTTTATCTTTTCCTCAACTCTCGACTGTCAACCAGGGGGAATCTGAGTATTATCCTTTGTTTAGCTTAGATATAACATCCATCCTGAAAGGAGAGTATCAAGAGGAGGGATGGAATCTTGACGATTTGGAATTAGTAGAAGCTGGAGACAACTTAGCAAGATTTCTGAAACTGGATGATGAACAGAGAGAGCAGTTAAATACCCAAGATGGGTTTACACAGTTTCTCAAAAGTACCTTTGGGCTTGAATTTGACACCTATGAAGGCTGGATGAATCAACTACAATTGCATCCATATAATTATAATATTGAGCGCAAGCCTTATTTATTCAAGTTCACAGTCAGTAACTTTCATATAAATCTCAAACCTGATTTAAAAAATATTAATTCCAGTGCAAAAAATTGGTTGAAATCTAAGCATCCAGCCTATGAGTATTTATTTGGCAAGCCTCAACTTCCAGCCCACAAGGTAACATATACAGGTGCTTTCCCAACCCATCCACCAACTGACTCTCAACTGCAAGCACTAAAACACGCTCAAACTGAATCTATAACAGCAGTTCAAGGGCCTCCGGGTTCTGGTAAAACTACACTTATTCTTCATGTCATAGCCCAGCAAGTTGTTAAACGTGCGCTCACATTACTCGAAACTGGGGAAGACATCAATAACTTGACAGTTATTAGCAGCACAGTAAATAAAGCCGTTGAAAATGTTATTGAAAAACTAGATGAATACTTGAAAGAAAAGCCTTTAGAGGATAAGTTTTTTTATTTAAAAGGAGGAAGTAAGACTAATATTAAGGCAGAGGGAGGAGCTAAAGACGCTATACAAGTTGCTATCACTGAATTACTCGATAAACAAAGCTTTGACGAAAATATATATAATTCTCTAGCAGTAGAACTTAAAATAATAGTAGGCAATTTAAAAACTCAAGAAAATCACTATTTAAACTTACGTCGTCAACGTGACGTGGATGAAATACAGCAACCTCAGCTACAGAAAAAAATTCAACAGCTTGAAGTAGAAATAGAGAGTTTGAAGATCACCCAAGTCCAGTCTGAGAGAAAATTCAAGGAACTAGACCTTTATGAAAAGTTGCCAATAGATGTCTATCAAAAAATTCAGCTTATTTTTGAGAATGCGAGATCACAACTCCCAGAAAGTAACCCTCCTTGGTGGAAAAGACTTATACTTTGGCTAACTCGCAGTACGGAAGAACAGATTTTGAAAAAAACGGCATCCAAATGTGAACAGTATATTTTACAAACTATTGATACTCCTTTTCCTGTTAAAAACCCTAAGAATCGGAGTATCTTCATTCAAGAGTTAGGCCATGTTAATACAAGAATCGAAAAAGCTAGGGAATTTAAAAATATACAAAATGACTTAAGACAATACGTAGAAAAAGCGCAGAGATTCACTAATGAGCTTAATTTGACAATTACTGAGTTGGGAGCATTAGAAAATAGATTAAAAATTACCTTAAAAGACTTTTATAATTACTTTCATGTTGATTATCATGAAGAACATAAAAGATTATTTGAATTATCGTGTCAATTACTCAAGCAAGAAGCACTACGCAATAAAGAAGATGTAAAAAAAGCTTTAACAGCATATTCAAGCTTCATTACAGGTAGTGAGAGAAATCGTAGATATTTTTCTCAAAATTCAGAAAAATTAGAAGAAACCCTAAAAGCTCTAAGTTTAATATTTCCAGTTATTACTAGCACGCTGCTTTCAGTAAAAAATATGCTGCCGTGCGTTACTGATTGCGTTGATAGAATTATTGTAGATGAAGCGGGAATGATACCACAGCATCAGACATTTCCTTTGTTGTTTAGGTGTCGCAAAGCCATTATTGTAGGAGATCCACTTCAGATTGAACCGATTATTAATTTAAGTAATCCAAGAGGCGAACAATACCGTCAATCAGCCTTTATTGAAAGAGGACTATCTGAACTTGATTATCATCTTTACAGTCCTGAAGAAACAGAACTAGCTACTACCTATCATCGAGCGGCGGGTGCAAGTGGGGAAGATGGCGATGCAGGTCAAGGAATTAAGCTAGTTGAGCATTACCGTTGTCAGCCTAGTATTATTCAATTTTGCGATCGCATCGTAGGATATGGGTTACAAGTAAAGACAAAACCTGCATCATCTCTATTGGCAACAAACCTAGTTGCGTACCACGTTGAGGGAACTATTCACAAGGATAATTTCAATACAGAAGAGGTAGCTGTAGTCAGTGAAGTAATCAAGCATTTGATTAGTCAAGGTTACTCACCAGAAGATATTGGTGTTATTTCTCCATTTAGCATTCATGCTCAAGCTTTGAAGCGTAGTTTACCAAAACAAAAAGAATTGTCTGGGTTACAAAAAGAAGCAATTGGGACAATTCATCAATTTCAAGGTTCACAGAAGCGGGTAATAATTTTATCTACAAAAGTATGCAGACCACAAGATAATCGTAGCTGTGATTGGCTCAATTCTAAACCTAATTTGCTCAATGTTGCCGTATCTAGAGCAGAAGAACTGTTTATTTTAGTTGGTAATCTTTATAGGTTAGAAAAAGCTCAAGGTTATACCCGTAAACTTGTAGAACATATTCGAGAACATGGTGAAATTTTTGAGTACAAATCCAAAGATGACTTTCCTGAGCAGCCGCCAGGAGCTACCCTTGTTCTTGATTGTGACCATTTAGATATTTTAAAAACAGCTATTGATGAAGCTGACGAAGAAATTACGATTGTGACACCTTGGATTCGTGGTTTACATAAGAACTCAGAACCAGAGCGGTTTGCTAGAGAGATAGTATCGGCTTTACAAAGAGGGGTAAAGATAGAAGTAATTTATGGTTATATGGATGCTGATGGCATTGATGATAATGACATGAAAGCGGAAAATCATTTGAGAAAATTAGTTCCTCAATATCCAGGTTTAACACTACATTCTTTAGGGAAAGAACAATACAAACGAAGTAAAGGTACGAATCAGAGAATTTTAATTTGTGACTCTAAATTTGCTGTTGTTGGTAGTTGGAATTGGCTTTCTCACCTTTACAGAGATTACTGCATTAATAATCGTGGTAATACAAAAGCTCAGATTCGGCAAGAAACTAGCATAAAAATTTTAGAATCAACTTTAATCTCAGAAATCAAAAACCAAGTAAAACAATATTTAAAGGTTTAGGAATTTTCAAGACAACATACTACTCGAAAACCAAATGATTCACTGCGTGTACTGGGATTTTCAAAATAGCGAGATGCAGAACGACAATAACTAAAATCATAATCCCAAGCACCACCCCGAAGCATTCTATATTCTGGATTCCCATCTATTGTCCATGCACTACCATCTGATGGTGCGTCTTGATAGTCTTCATGTTGATAGTCAGCGCACCATTCCCAAACATTACCGTGCATATCATATAATCCAAAGCTATTAGCAGGAAAAATTCCGACTTCGCTTGTTTGACTCACACGAAAATGTGTTTGTTGTTCCTCATGATAATTCGCTAAATATCTCGTAATTATTGCACCACAATAAAATGGAGATGTTGTGTTAGCACGACAAGCATATTCCCATTCTGCTTCACTAGGTAAACGATAGACTCGTCCTGTTTTCTGTGAGAGTCTAGCACAAAATTCTTGTGATTCATACCAAGAAATACACTCTACAGGTAAGTTATCTCCTTTAAAATATGATGGCTCAGATTCAAGTTCGTATTTTATTTTTGGAAAATTCGCAACCTCTCGCCACTGTGCTTGAGTAATAGGATACTTACCTAGAAAGAATGGTTTAAGAGTGACTAAATGTTGAGGTCGTTCATCTTCAATTGTACCAGATTCGTCTTTAGATGCGCCCATTGTAAATGAACCCCCAGGTATAGAAACCATTTTTAGTTCAACACCATTGTTCAAATCTTCTACAAAGTATTCTGCTTGATGAATATAACGTTTAGTAATTTTTCTCTGCTTACCTACTGTTACAGTTTCAAAATCAAAGGTGGAAATTACTGGAGGTATTGAAGAGAAAAACCCTTGGTAGTCTAAATGATTTATTACTAAAGATTTCTTATCTGTATTTTGATTTAAAACACTAGCTGTACTAGATAGTTTATTTTCTTCTTTTTCTAGAATTTCTTGAATTTTTTGTAAAATAGCGTAAAATCTTTCAGTATCAATTTCTGAGCGATTTTCAATTTTAAAATTGCTGGCTTCACCAAAATTATAATTTCTTTCGCCGGACTGTACAATATTTTGGATAATATATAGATTCTTTTGCTTACTACTGCATTGTTGAGATTGTTGCTCTTTATCAGTAATAAATTCAAGGAATGTTTGAATTTGTTCGTTATTTAATCCAAATTGGATAAGTATCTTTTCTAAGGTAGAAATATCTTTCTTGGATTCTTTACTATTAGCAATACGCTCTAAAATAATTACTAATTCATTAAAACCATTCATTTTGATGATTATTTAATTCAAAAAAGTTCGGAGGAAATAAAATTAATAATTGATCGCCATCTTTGATTTTACCTCTACTCTAGTATCATTAATATTGGGATATTATTATTATTTCCAGAATGAACACCGTTGACCAAAAGCTCGATTTACGCAACATACCTAGCTACTCAATTTCTGAGTCAGCACGCTATTTGCTGATTCCAGTAGGTACGTTGCGCTCCTGGCTTCATGGTCGTTTTTACCCTACAGGAGAAGGTAAACGATTCTTTAAACCACTGATTGAGCTTCCTAACCCAGAGATACCACAACTTTCATTTACTAATCTGGTAGAAGCTCATGTACTGCGGGTTATTCGTAAGGATCATCAAATTCGCTTAGATAGAGTTCGTACAGCCTTAGACTATATTGACCATCAATTTCAAGTGCCGCATCCTTTGGCTAGGGTTGAATTTCAGACAGATGGGGTGGATTTATTCGTTGAGTCAGTAGGAAAGTTGATTAATGCTTCAATGGCGGGTCAATTGGCAATGCGGGAAGCACTAAAAAACTTGCTCAGGCGAATTGAACTGGATGAAACTGGAGCAGCAATTAGACTTTTCCCCTTAACACGACTAACTGAAAACTTGACAGAAAAAGAATCTCCTAAAACTTTAGTGATTGACCCTAGAATTTCATTTGGTCGTCCAGTATTAATTGGAACGGGTATTCCAACAGCAATTTTGGCAGAGCGATATAAAGCAGGTGAATCCATAGATGATTTAGCTGACGATTATGGTTGCGATCGCCTCCAGGTTGAAGAAGCTATTCGATGTGAATTATCTCTATCTCAAGCAGGGTGAATAAAGTAGAAAAGCCAACTTTCTTTATTGACAGAGCGTTAGGCAAGAAATATGTTGCGGATGCCTTGCGTAGTACGGGTGCAAATGTGGAAGTTCATGCAGACCATTTTTTGCCTGATGCACCCGATACAGAATGGTTGCTAGAAGTGAGTCGCAGAGGTTGGTTGATTCTTACAAAAGATGATGAAATTGGGCGTAATTTTCTGGAGCAAATGGCCATTGCTAGTTCCAATGCCAAAGTGTTTGTACTATCTCTGCGAAATTTAACCGGAGAGGAAATGGCAAATATCTTCGTACAGGCTGTTGAGCGAATGGAGAAGTTTGCCCAAAGTAATCAAGCACCATTCATTGCCAAAATCTACAAATATGGCAAAGTCAGAGTTTGGAAAAATCACACCCAACTACTCAAGATACTGAAGAATCCTACTTGAGCATAGGCGTAAGCAGCCACAGTATCGCCACCGCAGAAGCTTATATAGTCTTTTTATGCACAATCTGAGCAATCATAGCTTGTTCACCCTTGGCTCAGGTATTGAAAGGCATATCGGGTTCAACAATCTGATCTATATGTTTTTTGAAATTTTTTAATAAATTTATACACGCTTCATTTTTTATGGTTATAGTAATAATTAAGACATAAGCGTTACTGAGTTTATGGCTGCCTACTAATTAATGATTGTAGTGGGTGATTAAAAATCAATGATTAAACACAGGTTGATTTTAGGCGTAATTAGCTTTGGTGTTGGTTTTGGGATCAGTCTAGTTCTAGAAAGGGATCTTAGACGAGCTGCTTTAACAGGACTGATTACTATACCTGCCGCCTCTGTAGGGATTTTTGTCACGGATAATCTCCGCAGAAAGCAACTCAATGAACACTTCTTACCAGTACAAAGCAGGGTTGCAGCACTTGAAAAACAAGTTGAGAAACTCAAAAAGCAGAAAGCCGCTTTGGAAAAAGCTATTATCGCCAGCCAAGAAAATAAGCAACAGGTAGAAACCTCTTTTGAAAGCTTACAAATTGAGTTAAGTCAACTGCAAGACCTTTTACTCACTCAACAAAATGAAAAAACAGCTACAGAGCAGGAGTTAGTAGACCTAGAGACACAAAGGCAACAGTTAACAGCAGAATCTCACCATCTGCAAACCAGGAATCAGGAATTAAAACAACAAGAATTAACACTAAACCAATATTTAGAGGCGATCGCCGCACAAAAGCAACAACTGGAAACTGATTGTAATTCTCTCCAAGCAAGGTTAAGCCAGTTACAAGCCAATATTTCAAATCAACAGCACCACCAGCAGGAACAGGCTGACTTAATAGCGCAAAAACATCTGTTAGAGACAGACATACAAACTCTATACGCTCAGATTCATCATCTCCAACAACAGGAAACTGAACTCAATCAATCGCTGGAAAGTCTGATTACTCAAAAGCAGCAGACAAACGAAAGTTTAAACCAGCAGCTTCAAAAACTTAACCAGCTACAAAAACAGATTTCGGAGCAAGAAGATGATCACGCAAAACTCACTGAAAACTTAGATGCTTTAAAACAGCAAAAAAATCAGCTAGAAATTGATTTGTCTAACCTCAAACTGCAAATTAACAGTTTAGAAAGTCAGTTATATTCCTTAAATCAATCTGTTACTAGCCTAACAACGCAGCAACAGGAAGCACAAATCAATCTTAATAGCTTACAAACCAACCTTATTCAATTGCAGCAGGATAAAGAGAAGCTAATTCAAGAATTAGCATCACTAACTGCACGAAAAGAAGCATTGCAAAGAAATTTATCCCAACCTCAGTTAAATCAACCAGTAACAAAAGAAGGTAGCCCAAGTTCATTTACTTATGCTAAGGCTGAAGGACTACCTAATAAAACTGCTCCTATCAAAGCTCAAATTTCTTCACATCAAAGACAATCTATAACCAGTGGTGGCACTACCTTTATGAATCCTCGTTATACACAAAATTTATGGGAAGAGCAAATATTGCCGTATTGGTCACATCGCGATCGCCCGTTGGGAAGGAGATTCTTAGGTAGTATTAGAATGACGCGAAAGGCTAGTGAAAAAATACTTGATATTGTTGGTCAAAACTTGCAACAGTTGGACAGAGTTACCTATGATTCTTTGCAAAATGAATTTTATGAATTAGAGCAAAATTGGTTAAAGATTTTAACTGTTGCCCTTTCAGAGTATGCTTACTACTATTCCAGTGAAAGATTTTGGCAAGGCTTTTGCGATCGCTTAGATATTAATCATAACCAAGGAGTAGAAAATACATTTCGCCGGATTGTCGATGAAGGAATAAATCTTTTAGGACTAGTTCGAGCTACAGGTGGATTTAAATTTGTTTCAACCTTATGGCTACAAAGTGGTGTCCCTGAACAAAACCTGGAGCATTTCGCCCAGTTAGTCCAAGAAATTGCTGATGAATATGGCTGGTGGGAACTAGCACACACCCAATCGGAAGAGCTTGCACAGCTACTATTGAATGTCTGTGAGGAAAAACATTCGCAGTGGGGTACATTAATTAACTTTCTTAAATCCAGCTGCTCTGAAGATGCACAAACAGAACCAGTTTCAGGACAGCTACTGCAAGGCATTGCTATAGTGGCACAAGAATTAGAACGACAAAAGGCTCTTCCTCAAGTTTTAGTAGATGAAGAACAGCGTGAAAAAATATTAGGAAATTATTACTTACCACAAAATTTTTTCCTGCGTAACTGGGATGCACTTAGTAAAGTTTTAACACCCAAGTCTGGATCTGGTCGCAGTCGAAGTATTATAACTAGACGTAGTAAACCTCTGTTATTGAGCTTAGATATTGAAGATACATTAAATACACAATTATTGCTACCAGAACAAGTTTTGTGGAAGCCAGAATGGCGACACCTCAGAGATACATATTGCCAAATTCCTCAAGGTAATTGGGAAGATACAATTCCTAATGATGGAGATTTAAGTATTCCAGAATTGATAATTGAAGTTAATCAAGCATCCCAAAAGTGGAATTGTCAACTGGTAGACCATAACCGCCAGAATTTGATGGAATGGGACTACAAGGGGATTAATAGTAATCTTCCATGTTTAGTATTTGACGCTTTAACTGGAGAACATTTACCTCTCGACTACTCTCAACCGAGAATTACGTCAGTTGAGGAAGTGTATTGCTTTACTCCTAAAGATATTCAACTGGAATTTACTAACGGTATAGAGATTTTAGATAGTTACATTCCTTCCAGTATCCGAGGATGGCGAGGTCGGCATATTAGATTAATAGCTCCAGAGTCTTCTATTGTGTTAACTATACATGAAACTAATCAGAATCAACTCATTAGCTGGAAACTTGTAAAAGACGATGAGCCAGTATTTACAGGTTTAAAATTAACAGGTAAGAAAGCAATTTATTTGGGGACTCCTACTTTCTGGTATCCACCAATTAACCAAAATCTTAATATGAATGTATTAGTTGAAGATATTACAAAGCGGAGCATTATCGCTCGGACAATTGAAACTCTATCACCTAAAAATCAATGGATTGCAATTAAGCTGAGTCAGTGGATTACTACGCCTGGATACTATGAAGCACGCTTCTGGTTTGAGGAAAAGCGATGGTCATATCGGTTTGAGGTGAAATCAAAACATCAAACTTCTGCTATTGCACCATTAAATCAGCTAAGAATTAGCAGTAACTCTGGTATTTCTGAAACTGATTTACCAATAAAACATGAGCATTCAGATAAGTTTTGGTCAGAAGTTATTAAGATTGATGGGCTTTGGCCTTTAGAAGAAATTATTTTCTTTGTATCCAACGAATCTGAAAAGATACAACAGTCGATTCAGGCAGATGCTTCAGGTAATTTAACAGTTAATTTATCAACACTGCATGAATTACTTCCTAATTCTGAATGGTATGCTTTAGATTACCAGCGTTTGGGGTTAGAGGCACAGCGATTAGTAGAGATGCAGGGCTTACCTCATAATATAACTTGGTCTTGGACAAGTAATTCTATTAATTTATCTGGTCTTCATCCTGATAAGTTTTATTCTCTATTATGCTGGAATTTACTACTACCAGATTCAGAAGCTGAAGAAATCGAAATACCGTTGATTAATCATGATGAAAACACTATTAAAGTACCGTTAAATCTTTCCACAGGTATTTATTACATTCAACTTGTTAGTCCTCAACTACTTCCAGAAGAATTAGGCTGGTGGTGTGGTAGTGGTAAAAATGACTTACCTAATAATCTTAATGAAGATAGAGAGAACTATTGTTATACAGTATTAGGTAATAGTGAATCGAAAGAGTCATTTATAGAAGCCGTCAATCGACTTAACTTAGATATTGATCGTCAACATTTGCAAACTAGAATTATCGCACTGGAAAATGAAAAATATTATTTCCCTGATTGGTTAAGCAAAGATATTTTAATAACCAAATTAAAAGCTTTATTGAACCTTTTGAGTGTGGCAGATATATCACCACCAGCAACACCATCTGAAACACAAAAATTAATATCTACCGAACCATCAATTACTACAATTTTTAGGGGTAGTTGGTACTTACTCAATGTTCGTTCTAAGAAACGGGAAGTATTTCTGAAGTTTCTAAATATTGCAATCGCTAAAAATAATTTAAAAGAAGTAATTTTAGATATAAAAATTCCCCAAGATTCAGTTTATGAAGATATTGTTTTACTGAATTTAAGCAACTTTAAAACTGCAAATTATCAACTGCAAAAAATTGATCATTTTCAAACTCTGCAACGGAAACCATTACCTTTGGAACAAGTTAGCCGAATGATAGGAAACCAATAATGTGCTTTAACGAAATTATCTTACTGTTAAGTAATCATCGGCATCCTGTAAATCCGGCAGTACCGACGACTTTAACTAAACACCAACTCATTGCGCTAATTCGCTCTAGCTTGTCACCTAACGAATCACAAGAGCAGTTAACAATTCAGGTTCAGGAGACTTTGAGCGAGTTGCAAGCACAAGGTGAAATTTATGCTGGGGTGAGAAATCGTTACTGTATTGCTCCTCCAACTGCATTGGCTTTGGATAAAAATAATTTAACAGCATTGCGTTTCCAAGGCGATCGCACCTATCTTCCCTTAGCACATCAAGTTTTAAAAACAGAGCAAAATCACAATAGCGTAAACATCCGTCCCAAAATACACAACTTTAATCGCATTAAAGACCACCTTCATCAAGTGGGAATCCGCTTAGTCACCGTTGCTGATAGCATCAATAACCTACCTTATCCTAGCCAACCTAGTAAGGCTATTTTGCGAAATCCTTGGCCAGACAATCCATTTTTGACAAGCAGTTGGCAAAGTCAAGGCTCGATTCACAGATACATACCTAGCCGTGATACAACTCAGAAACATCGCTGGACACCCTTAAACTATCACCAATTACAAGACAAATCATTACTGCAACTTCCTACTGGTGAGTATCTTTGGTTTCAAGAGGAGTGCTTTTATGAGTTAGAGCCAGATGCAGCAATGCTGGTCATGTTTGATCTCGACAAAGAAGCAGGACATCGCTTAAAAATTGAGTGGGATAAACCCCAATGTCGTCTCAATCTCCAAGGAACTAGCTTACCCAGTGCTTATGCTCAGATACTTTGGCGGTTATCTGAGCCTGATAGTGAGCGATATAGAACTCGTATTATCGAACATCATCATCACCCCTTAGTGGAAACTATATTTCAGCGTTTAGGATGCCTTTTGGTATGACACATAACAGCAACTACCTTGACCCAATCGCCGCAGTTGAGCAACCCCGCCAAGATTTTATTCGTTACCTGCTGACTGCTTACCCACTACGAGATCCTCATCTGCGCTACGGTTTAAAACAGCAGCTAGAAGTACCTGGAACCGTTTGGCAGCATCCTTATTTAGAAGGTTCTCAACCTTATCGGCCTGCTAACAGTGTGAATGCGCTGGTAAGTCAGGGTGTTTTGCATCCAGAAATGGCAAGTTTATTCACTCCCAATCAGCGTCCTCTCTACGAACACCAAGAAAACGCTGTAAAGGCAGTTATTCAGCAAAAACAAAATATCGTTGTTGCCACTGGTACGGGTTCAGGTAAAACAGAGTGTTTCCTGATTCCCATGTTGGATATGCTGCTGAAAGAAGAAGCAAATTTAGCAATAGCTGGGGTTAGAGCGTTAATTTTGTACCCCATGAACGCTTTAGTAAATGACCAAGTTAAGCGTTTAAGAAAATTACTATGTCGTCAAGAAACTATAAAAATTAGATTCGGATTTTATACTAGCCGCACTGAAAATGATAGGTACAAAGCAGAAGAAGCATTGGCGGAAGAATTACAAGCTTATGAGTCTGAAGAACTTTGGGAGTTATTTACCCAAAAAGACAAATCATCTCTCAATCTCAGCACTCGTGAAAGATTAATTGATGAAGCTATTGCCAAAATCCAAAAAATCCAAGCAATTTCTAGGCAAGAAATTTGGGATAAGCCGCCTCATATATTAGTCACCAACTACTCCATGTTGGAGCATATGTTGATTCGTCCCGTGGAACGTAATCAAGTTTTTGCTACTTCAGCATCAACTTTTAAAATGTTAGTCGTGGATGAGGCACACACATACAACGGCTCGACTGGTACTGAAGTGTCGATGTTGATAGAACGGCTAAAAGTTGCTGTCGAACAAGAAAAACCTGGAAAGATTCGCTGTATTGCTACCAGTGCCAGTTTAGGCGATGCTTCAGTTAATAATGAAATATTAGAGTTTGCTACAAAATTTTTTGGGGAATCTTTTAATCAAGTAATTCGGGGCGATCGCGTCAATGCTATCGAAAGATTAGGTGAACCTTATCTATTACCTGCTGAACTTACTCACGAAGAAATATTAGCATATTTAAGCATATTAGAATTGCCTAAAATTGATGATGATTTAAGTATTTGGTTCGACAGACTGAGTGGTTTTGTACCTACTGAACATCTAAAAGCAGCAGAGACGAAAGCGCAAGGTGATGTTCACCAGTTTCTCTGGTATGCACTTAAACAACATCCTATAGTCCACCGCCTCATTGAACTTCTAAGCCGTCAACCCCAGCCTTGGGAGAAAATTACACAATCAACAGAATTCTGGTGTGTAAATTTACCGTTCAAATCTGACGGCACTATTGATGATACTGAGACAAAATTTGCCCTCGCTCATTTATTACAATTAGGCACTCTTGCTCGTGAGAATTTAGAAAGCTTACCATTACTACCAGTTAGAATCCACCTTTTATTTCGTAGTTTAGAAGGGTTGTATGCTTGCATTAATCCTCAATGTCCTGGTGGAGTTTGTGATCCAAATTATGAAGACAAACCTCGGCGATATGGTCGATTATATTTGAACGAAAAAAGAACCTGTGATGATTGCAATTCTCCAGTTTTAGAGTTGGGTAGTTGTTATCAGTGCGGTCAAGCTTATGCCTTTACTCAAATAAATGGTGTATCTAAATTAGAACCATTACCACGCTCAAATCAAGGTTTAAGAGAAAATGGCAAAATATACACTCTGACTTCAGGATTATTAGACAGCATTACGGAAGAAGAAGAAATTGGAGAGGAAGAACAAGAATCTTCACCAGTAAACACTTTAATAATTCGCCAGCGTGATGGTTGGATTGGACTACCCACACTAGAAAAATTTACGAATAAATCTTCTGAACCAAATGAATTTTATTTAGCATGGCATCGCCCAAAAGATGCCAAAGATTTAGAGGGATGCTACCTTCCAAAATGTGCTGCTTGTGGGACAAGACCAATTCGCGCTCAAGCGATTAACCGTTTTGTAGCTTATACAGATGAACCTTTAGAGGCCATGATTGATAGCCTGTTTGATTTACTACCTGAATCTCAAGAAGATCAAGGTAGTGCATCAAAACGCAAGCTATTAACATTTTCTGATGGTCGTCAGGATGCGGCATTCTTTGCCTCTGACTACCAGCGCACTCATACAGAAACAGTTTATCGGCAAATAATTTGGCAAGCATTTCAAGAGCTTAATCCTGATGATGATATTGTTTCCATTAATCAACTGATTAATAAAGTAAAACAGCAATTTTTAGAAACATCTATTCCTCATCCAGATCGAGATTCTAGAAAGAATTATCTCAGTTACTATCCTGATGATGAGGAAAGTTTAGAAAATTATAGAGACTGTCAAGATAGTGCAGAAGCTCGTGCTAAGGAATTATTATTACGGGAATTTGCCCTGCCTTTTAATCGTCGCTCTACATTGGAAGCCTATGCTTTATTTGCTTGTCATATTGAATTGAGGGATGAACGGTTAATTGAATTGGTAGCTCGTGAATTTGAGATTTCAAATGCTGAAGCCAAGATTTTCTTGATAGTTCTCACAGATATCATTCGCCGCACAGGAATCGTGAGTGTTGATGGTGCATCGCGTTACTTCCCTGAAACTGGTGGTGTTGAAGGCGTTAGACCAGAAATGATAGATGTTCAAGGAAGGGCTAAGAATTATCTATTTTTAGAAAAAACACCTGATGAACAGAAGAAATTTAAAGATTCACCGTCATTTCTACCAAAGTTGAAGCAAAAAACAGGTGAAGTTAGTCAAGTTCAAAATAGACTTGGTTGGTATTACCTACAGCTATTTGGTGACAACTTACCAAACAGAGATAAGTTTGTTGCTCTATTTAGACAATTAGAAAAATTACGCTTATTAGAAAAAGCTAAAAATGGTCAGCAATTGAACTGGACAAGATTAAATATTATTAAAACTCAGCATGATTGGTATCAGTGCGATCGCTGTCAACAAATTATCCATGTTCCAGGTTTATCAGATATCCAAAAATCTCAAACTAAACTGAATATTTTCGGTTGTCCAGCCTTCAGATGCACTGGTAAGCTTCAGCCTTACTATGCGGAGAAAATAGAGCAAGTCAGAAACGAGCATTATCAGCAGTATATTATCAAAAATCGCCTACCTTTGCCGTTGCGATCGCAAGAACATACAGCACAGTTAGGAGTCACCGAACTAGAAAGACGCGAAAACCGTTTTCGTCGCGGTCAAATTAATCTCCTGAGTTGTTCTACAACCTTAGAAATGGGTGTAGACATCGGCGAACTGCAAGCTGTGGTTTTACGCAACTTTCCACCCCATGTTAGTAACTACCAACAACGCGCAGGACGTGCAGGACGGCGTACTGATGGAGTGGCGATTACTTTAATGTATGGCCAGCGTCGTCCCCATGACCGATTTTATTTTGAGCAACCTGAACAATTAATCGCAGGTAGTAATCAAATTCCTAAGCTTGATGCTGATAACTTCCAAATTCAACAGCGTCATATTCGCGCTGAATTACTAGCTGAGTTTTTGAAGACCAAGGAAAGAGGTGCAGAGAAAGTTACCATTGCTGAATTTTTCAGCTTATCTGTGCATAAGTTTGATTCTTTAGAGACACCACCACCCACAGCAATGGTTAGTGAATTACAAGAGTGGCTGCATAGTGATGATGCTCATAATTTGGTGCAGGTATGGATCAATAAGCTGAAAATTTCTTATGCTACCACTGATATATTAAGTCAATTTGTTGCCGCAATTTTACTGTTTCAGCAAGCACAATTAGCAGATTGGAATGATTTAGTATTACTGCTTAAAGATATTCAAGACAGTATTACTGCTGAAACTGACCGGACAAAACGAAAGGGGATGGAAAAGCGACGGGATGGTATTGAAGCGGAGTTAGAAAAAATCGGTAAGCGCAGACTGCACGATGAATTAGTTCAAGCCAGTATACTACCGATTTATGGTTTTCCCATTGATGTAGTGCGGTTATTGACAGGGGAAAGCGATGAGTTTAAATCATCTCAAGGAAAGCATAGACTAGAACGCGATCGCCGTCTTGCGCTTGGTGAATATGCACCTAGCCAAGATATTGTAGTTGATGACCGAGTGTATCAGAGCGTTGGTATTCTCAGACCGAATGATTTAGAGCAAAAATACTATTGGGTTTGCAAGAATTGTAATAATTTTGAATTATCAATTTCTGAACAAATAATTGAACAATGTTCTGTCTGTGGATGCAAACCAACTCCGGCTGCTGCTGGCAAGATGAAGCTTTACAAAGTTCCTAAAGCCTTTACTACAGACTGGTCAGTTGTCCCCAAAGTTACGCCATATACTAAACCGCAACGTCAACTAACCTCACAGGTATTTTTGGCTCAGTCTGGAGAAGACCAAGAAGAATTAGAACATGAGTTTTATAAACTCACAGTTAATCAAGGTGGAACTCTTTTTCTCGCAAATCAAGGAAGTTTGGGACGTGGTAAAGGCTTCAGTAAAGAAGGTTTTGCAATTTGCCAATACTGTGGGAGAGACCTAAGCGAACTGGTACAAAAACAGCGTGAATCCAATAACGCCAAAGGTCGCAGTAAAAAACAGCCAGTTAGTGCTAAGTTGCCTCCACATCAACACCCAATTACTGCTAGAGAATGTTCAGGTAGTGGATACCCATATATCCATTTAGGGCATGAATTTCGCAGTGATTTGTTAAAAATTGAGTTTCAGAAAACAGCAAACCTCAAACCTTTATTTGGTGACGTTGTTCATTACGGGGATGGTGGCACAGTTGCGTCTGTAACCGAACAAATATATGATGACACCGATGGCATGACATTTTGGCGATCGCTAACCTATGCACTAATAGCCGCAGCCGCACAAGTGATTGATGTGCCTCGCTCAGAATTGGATGGTTTGTTTACACCATTACCAAATAAATTTGCCCAAATTATTATATATGACAACGTTCCAGGGGGAGCAGGTTATAGCAAGCGCATAGCTGATCACTTTTTTCAGGTATTAGAGAAAGCTTTAGAAATTACTGCATCTTGTAGTTGTGATACAAGCTGCTATGACTGCTTGAGAACTTATTCAAATCAGCCATTTCATGCAGAACTAAATCGAAAAATAGTTGCTAATTTTCTCACGGATTTGGTTGTCAAACCAGACCCAGAACTACAAGCTTTTGCACCTAATGCGAATCGAGTCAAATTGTCCCAAATGGCCACACGCTTGCCTGCAATTTGTCGTATGGCTGGTAAGGAAAGTATGATTTACTTACCCAGCTTGATAGACACATTTAATTTAAATAATGGCTCGCCACTTCCTTGGTTAAAGCTGCTAAAAGATGCGGTTTATTCCATGCAGCGCAGTAATATTCTACTAGAATTAATTTTAAATCAATTACCAGAACCAAATACTGCTGCTTCTGATGCAACCAGGAGGAATTTGCAATTATTGCAGAAGCATTTGCAACAGTGGGTAGACCAAGGATTACTCAAGCTATATCAAACATCTGTGAATGATGTACCAATTTTATGCTTAAGCACTCAGCAACAAAATCGCATTGCTTTACAATTACATCAACAGGAATGGTTTGAAACCAGAAGTGGTGAAGGTGTAGATACTATATTTCAGCGTCTACAAAACTTGCGATCGCAAGCTCGACCTGTAGAAGCAATAGAACTAGAAGACCCTAATACTACAGTTATCTTCCCTGATAGAACCTGGAGTAATTTAACAATACCGCAACTACGGCAAAGACTCGGCATAGACCGTGTTTTTTCTGGTGGAGGGATGAAGATAGTTTATCGCGATCGCTACCTGAATGAGAAAGGAGCGAAAATCCTGGCTGATCTATTACAAGGTGATGGCATGAATGAAAATTCCTCTGTCACAATTTTGGTTCTAGAAGATTATAAAGGAGAGTCAGGTTCTCAGCGAAAAGCTAATTTGGAGGCGGCACTTACTCAAATTCACAGTATGGGAGTTTCTACAACAGTGAAAGTTCAACCTTGGCATGAACGCTCTTATTTTCCTCATTCCCGCGAGATGGAAGTGCTGACAGCAAATGGTCAGCGATACAAAATTATCTTTGATAAAGGGATGGATTTCTTAGAGCCAAAAGCAACTGGTGTTTATTCGGTAACAGAAGCAACGTATGTAGTAATTAATAAGCAATACTAATATAAACAGCAACACGAGTTCATGAAACTACTATATCTTCTTTTTCAGATGCTTTCTGTCTTAATTCGTTAAATATATTCAAAAATTTTATATATAGAGGATCATCTTTTCCTCTTACACTTCCTATGAATTCTATCTTCCCACGTAATGAATCCAAAAAAGACGGTACTTCATTATCAGGTGAGACGGTTTTTTTTGCATACTTAGAGATGTAAGTTTTCTCAGCTTCTTCTAAACCGTATCTCTCCCAGGCATGAAGAGTACCATAAAGATTACGAATATATTTGCGATTAACATTAACACCTTTATTAACAACTAAGCCTGTAACTTCTTGCCTTTGTGTTCTATAAGCTAATCTGACTTTTGATTCGTTTATTTGAAATCCGTTATTTTCTATAATTGTTTTCAAAGCATCACCTAATATAACTTGAGAAAATCCCTTGCTATATGATGAAACTAATCCAACAGGTAAATCTTCTCGATTAATGGAAAATGTTATATCATCAGCATATCTCGTATAAAAAATACCATTATACTTGGCAAAATTTTGAAGTTCTTTGTCCATTTTTGCACAAATTAAGTTAGAGATAATTGGTGATGTTGGTGCGCCTTGTGGCAACTTGTTTTTAAAGCAACATATCTGAGCTAAAATAGTTGCGACTTCTTCATTTAACTGGTATGGTTTTGCAATAAAAAGACCTCTTACTCTACCAAAGTTTATTGCATCAAAAAAATCCTTAATATCTATATTTAAAACAAATTTTTTCTTTGTATGGACTTTAGCATTTGTAACTATACTACGATGAGCTGCAAACCCATGAACGCAAGGTTTTGGGCTATAGACTGAATATAGTACTTGGCTTAGTTTTCTCTGAACAATTTCTAGAGAATCATTAGGAGAATGAATAGTTCTATAACCACCAGATTTTTTTTCCAAATTAAAAGTTTTATATTTTGAATTGTCAGAAGTTCTATAAATATAATAAATTAAATAATTATATGGAATTTGTAACATTTGAGCAACATCTCTTGCTGACTTTAACTCTTTGAATTTTTTGCCAAGGTCTTCACAACTTTCATATAAAAGAGGCGAAAGAGAAATTTTGTTACTCACAACTACTCAATATCTTGATAAAAAAAACCTACTAATGGCATTCCTGCTTACTGCATTACAGCAGCACTAACAGATTTTTTCACTGGTTAGCGTAAGGTTTGGATGATAATACACCGTTGCTGTATCGCCAACGGACATCAATGCTCATTAAGTAGGCTATGTGCGGCAATTCTAACATAAAAAAATCAGTACGCCAAATATTTTAACAGAATATATTTCAGGTTTGTGAGTTTATATTCTGATACCGCCTTCAAACATCTTATGATAAGTTATTCTTTTTTCATATTTTGCTGCTCTGTAATGAGGAGATTTTGCCAGAGCTAAATTAAAAACTTTGATAGATTCCTTATATTTACCTAATTTTCTTAATGCAATCCCAATTTGGGTAATGATAGTATAGTCTTCTGGATTCAATTTCAATGCAGTTTCATAAGTTTGAAAAGCTTCCTTAACCTTATCTGAGCTATCTGAGCCTAAAAGTATTTCTCCTTTTGTTTTTAATATGCTCAGATTATCTCCATCTACCTTAAGAGCATCTTCAAGGATATCTAATGCACCCTCTAAATCACCTATACTTTTGTGTGCAGAGGCATAATCAACCCTTGTTCTAGAATTGTTAGGGTTAAGATTGATTAGTCTTTTATAAGTTTCATCCATTTTCTCAATATCACCCATCAGTTTTGCTATGTTGGCTTTTTCCTTGAGAAGAGAACGATTATCTGGATTTTGTAAAAGTTTATCGTCGATATTGTCTAACTCTTGCTTTAAATACTTTTGTTTACGCTTTTGAATTTCTTGTGCTATTTCTGTGGTATTCAACTTAATGCAGTCTGTTCCTGTTTTAAGATAAGTACTACCTCCTGTTGTTTTGTATAGAAAATACTCACGGCTTGATGTTCTATAAAATTGACTTTCATCTACTCCTAAAATACTTATATTTACAACAAACAAATCTTCAATGTCTTTTTGCTCTTCGTTAAGAACATTGTAGAATGCAATATCATAAAGCGATGGAGAAACTATTGGGTCTGTATTTCTGAGTTTATTAGGGATGATTTTTTGAATTTCATCTCGCTCGCTCCTACTAAGTTTAACACCTAAAATTTTTCCAGCATCATCTATACCTATATATAGTTGACCTTCTACTAGCGCGTTAAGAAATCCAGTTATATATTCCTCTGCATGATTTACAATTTTTTTAACAGGATGTTGTGATTCTATACTCTTAAATTCAATATCTTTACCCTCCTCTCGATAGTAAATTGAATTGATTATAAATGGTGGCTGATTTTGCATAGATGATAATGTAATTTCAATAACAATAAATATTTTATACTTTAACTTTTAATAAGTAAATTTTTCAAAATAAATATAATTTTAGACAGTAGGTGTACAAGCAGCAGAAATCACGGGAGTATGTTTCAGCTTGAAATCTCCCTGCTTGACTTTGATTTGCTAGTTGCCCAAAATCAACCTTCAGTAGCGATGACATTCCGCTCACCATAGGTGAGGTGATCCGCCCAAGCACATGGGTAGTTGATTGGCAGTTCATTAGAGAAGGATCTTAATCTTGTTCAGTCTCTGTGCGATCGCCACATTATAAGCATGGTTAGATTCAGTCTGGACACTAGACACGGATCATTGATAACGGTAATAGCTAGAAATAAGCCAGTTCAGTCACTATAAGCATTAGATGGGTTTATTTGCTCAAGATGATAATTTTTTTGAGCGAGTAGGCTGTCAGCCTATAGAAAGAATTTAAGTATTTGGGTAGAAGGTAAGGGTAATCTAGAGTAGAACGAAGACTATGCTATGCTCCCTTAACTTTTGCTTAACTGTGTAGCTTGCTGTACTTGTTCAAGCGATAACTACAAAAGGAGTAAGAATTTGATATTGTCTGAGGAGCAGCCACAGTGATGAGGTTGGGCGAATGTCAATAGCTAAATTCAGTAAGTCACCACTGACCGAAGTTGTCTTGGGCGTTGAATTCAACGATCCAGGGTTCTCTTCTGTGCATTTCGGACTGTACTGGCAGAGTATTCAAGACCGATTTCCTTCTCCGCCACTTGACAGACCGCCAATAGGAGACGTTGAACTTCTTCCTATGATGCCCAAACTCCGTCGAGTTTGGTTTGAGTCACTTGACAGAAAAGAACTCATACAGTTGCAGTCAAACCGATTTCATTACAACTGGCGTCGTCAAGGTGAAGCAGATGAATATCCTCATTTTAGAGAAATATATCCAAAATTTCAAAGTGAATGGCAGCACTTTCAGAATTGGTGGTTAAGCACTGAGAAAACATTTTTACAACCGATTCGTTATGAACTTACTTATCTTAATCAGATTGATCAAAATTTTGGTTGGAAAGAGCCAGGAGATAACAATAAAATTTTCAACTTCATGAGCAAAGAATGGGAAATTACTCTGAAACAACCTCGATTGTTTAATGCTGAATTTGAATTTGAACTTCCTGATAATTTAGGGAATTTGTTAGTTCGTATTAACCAAATAATTAGGTTAGAAGATAATAATTCTATGCTACTGTTAGACTTAACAAGTCGTAGCTACGATACAAAAGTAAGCTATGAAGAATGGTTTCACTCTGCCCATAAATACACAGTTAATACATTTATAGAACTATTACAAAAAGATGTTAAACAAGATTGGGGTCTAAAATGGTTGGCACAGTAGGTCAAACAATTTCTACGGCGAATAATACGAATAAATTAGAAAATTTGGGAAACAGACAAATTAACGAAAGTTATGTTAATCATAAATACGGCGATCCGGATTTTCTAATAAGAGAATACTTTTTGTCCTTTTCTGAGCGACGGAATAAGTTGAGAGGGTTTATTTTTACAAGATTGTCTTCTGCCAAAGCAATTATAGAAGTTTTGAAATGGGGCATTAGTGGCAAAGCAAGGGATGCTTATGATGGTGCTGTAGATTTATTGGCAGAAATCAATGAAATCAATATATTAAAAGAGGCTAGTCAGTATTTAGAAGCTCTAAGCCAATTGATGATTAACTCAGTGGAAAACAGGAATATTCTAATCTTAGATCCCTTATGGGAAATACTGATAAAAGGAATCGCTTGTGCCTATCGTATCCCTGCTGAAGAAAGATTTGAATTACTCCTAACTTTCAATTTAATAGCACTAATTAATCAACGGCGAATCTTAAAAGCAACTTTTATTGATGCGTTATTGCTGCTTGCGGATGAAATAGATACTGAGCGGATAAAAAATGCGATCGCACGCTTTGCATCTGGTTATGAAACTGACCAATACATCCGTAACTATGCTGAAGAAGCTATTCAAGAGCTTTCATAAACGGCCATTACTTGACTTATGCTGCCTACTCTATCAGAGTTTGGGATAGAACCCCCTGTTTATATTCGTAAAATAGATAGCTGTGCTAGTTGGAATCCGCAAGAAGGGGATGCCAACTTAGCTGAACGTGCTAGATTAGCAGCAGCAAAACTCTTTAAAGAACCAGACAATATATATAGTCTTTGGCTGGTTAACACAGAACAAGAATTCTATGGTGTAGTGGCATCATTGAGTGCAAATAGAAGTCCTAAAAATCAAAATCTTGATTTTATTGCGATTAAAGAAACAGAATTAAAAGAAGTTGGTATAAATTTTCAACCAGTACCAGAAGGCGGTTGCTTGTATGTGCAATCGTTACATTTTAATGCACAAATTGATAAGGAGACAGCCGAAAAGCTTTGTTACAGTTTGATGAGCCAAGGTAGAGAAGCACAACGCTGTAAAAAAGTGCAAACCACTGAGATTCTTGAGCATCAACAAAAATTTGGATGTAGAGCAACTGACAGCCCAGCTATGTCATGTGATTGTGAGCAATGGGAACTACCTGCTAGTTTATCTCAAACTTGACTAGGAGCGATCGCCTGCTTTCCTGTTGGTCAAATATTTTGTTTATCTTAAGTATGGGAATAAAGGAACTGCAAGAGGTCTAATATCTAATTAGTTCTAGAAAACCTATTTAGCCTTTTATAGTCAAGGCTCTCGACCTATACAATACCTTCTTAAATCACCAAATATTTGATTTTAAAAAGTTATTCCAGTCATGTCAGTCTTAACTAAAAGTAAGTAAATCTCACCTTTTAGAAGATGGTATTAGTTGTTAATCAAGTTAAATATACTCGTATTAACCATCCCAAACAAACTGTTTCCAGTTGACAGGGATTAAACCTTTCTTGACGAGTTTATTTCTCATGCCATCATGCTTGCGATCAAGCCGAAGCGCATGGCAGATGGGGCAAAGAGTTCTCAAATTAGAAGCATGGTTACTGCCACCAGATGACAATGGGTGAATGTGGTCGATGTGAGCAGTTTTTAAACTGACTGTTCTTTGACACAATCCATTGACTTTTGGTGGTTGGTTATCTGGACTTTGACACAATCCCTCGTCTCTGGTGTAGATACACTGCCGAGAAATCTTCCATTGTTCAAGCGGTTGACGCTTCCATTGGTAAACAGGCAGGTTTGGATGTTGGCGTTTTTGCTTGACTTGTTTGTAAAGTTCAACAGACATGACTTAACTCGACTTAACAAAACATGACATGACGAGACGGAAGGTGACGGAACTCGCCTTAACGAAACCTGACGAACCAAATATTTAAAGTATGCTAAATTCCTTTAGCTCAAATCTGCCGTAACCAATGCTTCCTCTGCCATCGCCAACACCTACCAATGTTCCAGCGTTGACGATCGCTGTCTCTAATGACTTTCGATCAACAACAACCGAATCCCACAGAATTGTAAACGAACATCGCCATCCAGGTTTCACTGCCACACGGTAACGGATGTTCCTGGCTTTAGTGGATGGGTTACGTACACCAATCACTTCGACATAAATATCAGGTAGTTTCTCACTTTTGGTAGTTCCTGCTTCAATGACTTGGGGTGGATCTGGTAACTGAATTGGCCCGTCGCCATTACAGATATAAATCTGGTCGTCCATGACTTGCAGGGTGCTGGCAATGTCTGCAAGTAAGTTACCTTTGCCCCGTTTCACAGTTTTACCGCCATACTTGATGCAGCCAAAAAAGTATGTTGGCAGCAGAAATAACTGGCGTTCTTCATCCATGAGGACGGTCTTTTTCCACTCATTGGGACTATTACCAGCGACACCATCTTTTTCTTTAGCTTCTAGCGGTAAAGCATCAACGCCAAAGTGGTGTATGGCAAGTGTTCTAGTTCCCTCAATTGAAACTTTTGCTTGCAGAATGTTGGCCATATTCAGACAGTAGGTGTAAATTCAGCAAAAATTACGGGAGTATGTTTCAGCTTGAAACCTCCTTGCTTGACTTTGATTTGTTAGTTGCCAGAAATTAAACTTTAGTGGCGATCGCCAATCAATAGTTTTCAGTTTGGTATCCTGGCGATCGCGCAACTTCCCACCAGACTGAATAATGCTATGACATGATTTTTGGTGCTGGTATGCGATCGCGGATCACAAAAATGTGGTTTATTCGGATCGCTAGGATCGCTAAATACGGATCATTGATATTGTTGATTTCAAGCAGTTAGGTTTTGCTGTTCTAAAGCTACATCGAAAATCAGTCTAAAACTGACATTGGGGATAAGTCGGCGCAAAACTTGTAAATGAGCCTCGGCATCGCTGCGGCGACGAAAACGAGCGACAATCCGGTTCTGCATATTAGGTGACAGCCGGACTATGCACCAAGGACTGAGCTTTTCAAGGTATGTCATCAAATTCTCCTGGTCATTATCTGTAATTTCCAAGACAAAAGCCAGCCTACTGTGAAGGTGGCTGGCAAGAAATATCATTTTGATATTGCAATTAAATGCGGTAGGGACAGGTTGACAAATAACCTCATTTATCCTCAAAGATATCTATGAACCCGCCCCTACTTTCGTCTGGGAAACACAGGTTTTTCAACAGTTCTTCGGGAATCTCCTCAAAGTGTTCCAGCAAAAAGTTCATCAGAGCCAGGTGGCGTAAATCGGCTGGCATAGGGCGGCGGTAGTTTTTACCTCTTGCAAACCAGCGTCGCACAGTGGAAAGGGAACGAGAGCAAATCTGCGCCATTTCTTCATAACTCACCTGCCACTTGGCGTAAAACTGCTTGGGAGTCATACCCAACTGACAATAACTGTAGAATTGCATCAAATCTTGCTCTCGCTGCTTGAGTGGATGAGGATTCATAAATATGCCTCCTCGCTCATTGGTTCTAAATCTTCTTCCCAAGCAATATCCGCAGATGTCCAAGCTGCACTAGGGCAATCTTTGCTTAACCAAATTAGATAGCACCAACTCCAGCAGCAACGGTGGGAAGCAAAGCTATAAAATCGACCAATGACAATACCCCAGTCAGTATCGCTTTCATTACTAAGCCAACGCAGGCGATCGCCATATAAAAATCTGGGTGTTTTGGCTACATCAGGAAAGTTAGCGGGAAGCTCAATAGATGCGTCTGGGTATTTCAGGTTAATCAAGCCTGAGACTATATCTTGGTGATTGTGCCTGATGAGATGGAGATAAGCAGCAAGCAATTTACCATTAATGCTGTGAGTTAACGCAGAAATCAGAATTGCCGCTAGAGTTTCTAGTTCTTGCGGCTGGAGTTGCATCCAGATGCTATCAAAGTCTGCGTCAGAGTAGTTTTTGAGTTTTGCTAGTAATTCGGTGATGCCAAAATCATCGTCGGTTTGTTGATCAGCTCGGTGTTCTTCTGTTTTATAGCGAACAGGGTTTAACATTGTATATGTCTCCTGTGATATGGGGGCCAAAAGCCAGCATCCGCCCTGAGAAAGTTGATGGCTGGCTTTTGACTTATCAGTAATTATACATAAACACAGTGTATTTTTATGTTAATTTATGCGTCTTAGTGTGTTTAATAGAAAAAGACACAAGATAGCTTATGATGGTGATATGGGAAAAGTAACTGTAACTATTTACATGGAAGAAAAAGACAAAGAAGCCCTGCAACAATTGGCTGATGCAGAGGAGCGTTCTTTGTCTCAAATGGCGGTGTTAATTTTGAGACGAGCGATTAAACAAGCTCAGAATGACGGGACTATTACACCGAAATAATTTGTAGTTGGTTGAAGAGGCGATCGCACATTGCACTACACTGTACCCAGTTGGTTTTGAAGAGGTGGGTAACGGCTGTGTAATTTCTGGCAGTTTTTGAGGACAATGCTTATCTAGTTATAAGTTTGCCTTGATTTTGCGCTGCGGCGATCGCCCCTGGATTAGCAGTAAATACCTGAATTCCTGGCACTGTCACATAATCACCATCATCAGTAATTATCTTGTTGATTGATTCTTGTTTCATTGATTCCAGAATGAACAAATCATAACCATCTAAGCATTGATTACTGAACTGAGTTAAAGCATTATCTACGGTGTCTTCATCCTGACTTTTCACGGGATGTGGAAAAGACAACGCGGTTCGCGTAAATTATACGCGAATCAATAGGGGGAATTAACTTGTAATTTTAGATATTGTCGTAGTAGGTGTGTGGATGAGCGCAAATGACAATCTTAGAGAAGTATACAAGCATACGCAGTATTATTACATACCCAAACCCAATTGAACCGTAAGTAGGGGCGGGTTCACAGAGATAATCGTTAATAGTTAATGATATTTGTGAACCCGCCCCTACCTTGTATGATGCTAATGGGCGATCGCTCTTACCAAATCAATGCTAGTGAAAAAGTGGGCGATCACCTCAACATCGCTTCCGTTATCATTCCAGTTTTACTCTCGGTCTTCCACTGCACCTAATGCTTTAAGCGTGGCTTTCTCAGCTTCAGTTAAGCCTTTAACTCCTGTGATGTTCATGCGTTCATAAGGGCGATCGCTTCTGAATGTTTTAAAGCATTCTCCCGTATTAACATCCCAAAGTTTAACCGTACCATCTGCACTACCAGTTGCAAGGATTTCTCCATCGGGACTGAAAGCAACTGAATTTACCCAATTTGTGTGTCCGTGTAATACTCTTAAGCATTCACTAGTGTTGATGTTCCATAATCGTACCGTTTGGTCATCACTACTACTGGCTAGTATTTCACTATTGGGACTGAAAATAACTGAATTTACCCAGCCTGTATGCTCTTTTAAGATTAGGTAACATTCACCACTATTGATATTCCATAATCGTACTGTTTGGTCAGCACCACCACTGGAAAGAATTTTACCATCGGGACTGAATGCAACTGCACGTACTAAGCTAGTATGGCCTTCTAAAACGCGACAGCATTCACCACTGTTGAT
This sequence comes from Aliinostoc maniaoense, assembly GCF_058172895.1. Lineage (NCBI taxonomy): Bacteria > Bacillati > Cyanobacteriota > Cyanophyceae > Nostocales > Nodulariaceae > Aliinostoc > Aliinostoc maniaoense. Next base: position 5,865,237 of record NZ_CP187952.1, read on the forward strand.
ATTCCATAATCGTACTGTTTGGTCACGGCTACCACTAGCTAAGATTTCATCATTTGGACTGAAGGCAACTGTACGTACTGAACTAGTGTGTCCCCGCAAAGTATTTAAGCATTGACCATTTTGTGAACGCCATAATCGTATAGTTTGATCAGCACTAGCACTAGCTAGTATCTCGCCATTAGGATTGAAGGTTACTGAATTTACAGTATTAGTATGTCCCTGCAAGATATTTAAGCATCGGCCACTATGGAAATCCCACAATCGCACCGTTTGGTCATTACTACTACTAGCAAGTAATCTACCATCTGGATTGAAGGTTACTGCACTTAGATAATCAGTATGTCCTTGCAATGTATTTAAGCATTTATTACTAGATATTATCCATAAATATAGTTTGTGTTCATCACTGCCAATAGCTAGGATTTCTCCATCAGGACTAAAGGCAACAGCATTTACCCAATCGTTGTACCCTTGCAAAATATTAACAGATTCATTAGTCTTAATATTCTCTAGCCTAACTGTTTGGTCAGAGCTAGCACTAGCTAATATTTCTCCATCAGGGCTAAAAGCAATAGCATTTACCCAATGGGTATGTCCTTGTAAAATATTGAAGCATTCACCGTTGTGGAAACGCCATAATCGTATCGTTTGATCAGCACTACCACTAGCCAAGATTTTACCATCAGGGCTAAAAGCAATAGTATTTACCCAATGGGTATGTCCTTGTAAAATATTGAAGCATTCACCGTTGTGGAAACGCCATAATCGTATCGTTTGATCAGCACTACCACTAGCCAAGATTTTACCATCAGGGCTAAAAGCAATAGTATTTACCCAATGAGTATGTCCTTGTAAAATGTCGAAGCATTCACCGTTGTGAAAATGCCATAATCGTATCGTTTGATCAGCACTACCACTAGCCAAGATTTTACCATTAGGACTGAAGGTGATTGCACGTACTGAATCAGTATGTCCTTGTAAAATGTCGAAGCATTCACCATTGTGGAAATGCCATAATCGTATCGTTTGATCAGCACTACCACTAGCCAAGATTTTACCATCAGGACTGAAGGTGATTGCACGTACTGAATCAGTATGTCCTTGTAAGGTGTTGAAGCATTCACCACTGTCTATATGCCATAATCGCACTGTTGAGTCATCGCTACTACTAGCAAGAGTTAGTCCATCAAGACTGAAAGCTAATGCTCGTATTGAGTTAGTGTGACCTTTATAGGCAAATATTTCTCTTCCACTGGCGAGTTCCCATAAACAAACAACGCCATCATCATCTCCTGTGGCTAAGAGTTTACCATTGGAGCTAAATGCTACTCCCAAAACACTACCTAATAATTTAGCAAAAATAGAATCTATAAGATTTGCCTGAGTAAAATTGACTAGTTGTAAACTAGCATTAGTGAAATCACCTCCCTTTATAAATACACCACTCAAATTCCTCCCTTCCAACACAGCCTTATCAGCCTTCACTGCTAATGTCGCAGCATTTCCTCCAACATAGCTAACCTCGTCTTCGCTTTTACCCTGTGTTGCCTCAATAACTTTAATTAGGGACTCATTATTACCTAATATCGGCAACAGCAAATCCATCACTGCTTTTGTCAGTGATGCTTTACCAACAGTCTCTCTCAACTTATCTAAAGATTCACTTGTAAATGTTCTTAGTGGTGCAATGGCCAAAGCCTCACCACTTCCATAACGCGAAAAATAACCAGACCAAGTATAGTCAACAGGCATTGCATTACTATCCAAACCTGACTGTGCTTGGGCTAATTCCGTAAAATCTTCAGCTAACGCCCCCAACTCTGCGGCAAATTTATATGCCACAAAAAACTCTAACAGCGACCTATGCGCTGGAGTATAATCACCATCAGCATTGCGGACAAGCATCGTCTGCGCCATCATGTCATAATGCCAGTGGTCTAAATCTTTCTCCTCTTGAACGCTAGAACCAAATAAGCGACGAATACGTTCTGGGAACAAGCGATAATTCAGACTCATTTGATCAGTAGACAGCATCTCCCAAGACAGTTCGCATAAAAAGTAGAGCTTATCTGCCAAGGAAGTAAAAGTACGTTCTGCTTTGATATCTCGTTCCATCTTGCGCCGCACTGCATACAGATAAACCCGTGACATATCAATAGGTTTACCGGACTCAATATCTGGCAATGCTTCCAAAATTAAATCAGTCATCACTGGACGACGGGCTAAGTCTAATAATTGCGAATTGCCCATGACTTCTTCAACTGTGGCTGCTTCAGCTTGGTGTAGCAAAACCTGCCGTATTTGCTCATCGTTGAATTTCTCCAGTTCCAGAACTTCAAATTGTGGTGTTTCACCAGTTAGTTTGTTCGTAGAGGCTTGTAGTTCTGCATTGAGTAAAGCACGTCCTTCTTTAGCTTCTGGGAAATGTTCAGTACGACAGGTAAGGATAACTTTAGAACCTGGAACTACTACCTTTGCCAGTTCCCAGAAGTTGTTAATCATCTGTTGGCGGTCAACTTTTGCTGCCATTTCGTCAAAACCATCAAAAATGAGCAGCAATTTACCCATGCGGTTGAGTTGGTCAAAAACTTCGCTATTTAAGCGGATATTGTGTTGAGTAAAGAAGAAACCCGCCAAAACATTTTCTACATTTAAAGCCTTGGCAAAGTCACGCAGGGTGATTACTAAAGGTAGACGGGGACGTTCAACACCACGTCTTTGAGCATCCTTGTAACGTTGGAGTGCTGTCCAAGCATAGTGAAAGACAAACCAAGTTTTACCTGTGCCAAATTCTCCCAAAATGGAAATATGTTCTTTAGCAGGGTCATCCAGCCATAAGTCAATGTAACCATCAATCCAGCCGTCTTCTGCTTCATAACGGCTGACACCAATTCGCCGCTTAGTTACTGGATCAATTTCTTCTTTAGTACAAGCAAGCGGAACATATTTTTGATCAATCTTTCGGTGTTTGATTTCCGCTTCTAACCAATCAAGATAACCACTAAAGTCAGCATCTAAATCAATCAGTTCGTCAAATGTAAAGCAGTCAAGGTGACGATTTTCTTCCTTCTTGACTTCATCCCTGGCTGCGCGGGAAATGCGTCGGGTACTTACTAACCAGCCTTCATCAGTTTTTTGTTGATTAACTGATTGACGCAACGCCATAACATCACTCAGTCCCACTTCTCCCGCAACGCCACGTACAAGAATGCGGTCATAACTGCGGCGGACTGGAACGTTAATAATCCATTCAAAATATTCTTCTGCCCAGATTTCATATTTTTCTAGGCGGTAGCCCAAGGTTTCAAACCATCCTCGCATTTGTTGGGCAAGTGCGATCGCTCTACATTTATTTTCCGTTACTGCTCCGGTTAATACTGGATAATTCTGGGCTGCTAATCGTGCTATTTCTGTCCGAATCCCTTCCAGTGTAGGCAATCTCTCCAGTTGTTCTTGGATACTAGCAATCCTTTTATGTAAAGAACCAATCTGCTGACTCATTAAGACATCAGCAGGTGTGCGACTGCGTTTGGCAACTTCAATAAACACAGTCGCAAATGCAGCTACCTCTCTTCTCACGTCCATTTCTAAGCTTCTGATTTCATCTCCCAAAGTATAAGCATCAAGAAAAGCATCAACCTCAGACAGCAAAATTGAGGGGTTATTATGATCTAATGCTTTGCGAAAAGCCTGCTTAATTGCTTCTTGTCGAAATAATTCGAGAAATGCTTTTGGTTTGCCAACACCGTATTCTACTAGGGCATAGGCGTAAACACCGCTAAAATCCGCAGGTGGATGCTCTGGATCAAGGTTAAATTGCTGGAGTAACTTAATTACTGTCTCACTACGCAGAATTTTTTCTTTAATCAAAGGATTGGCAATGCTAGTAATTGCGTTGATAACTAGATCCAAGTTAATTAAGCTCATCACGACACCCCGAAAATACAGAGTTACCTTGCTAAATAAGACTTAATTACTATTACAAGGGATATCTGAGCTATAAAAGTTTTCTTTTATACTTTCTCAAGCATTGCTTAATTATGAGTTCGCCGCTCATCAAGCGGCGATCGCCATCACTAAAATATATATTGTGTTGTGTTAGCGAAAAAATTTCACTGTTTTGGTTCTTAATATTGCAAACCAATTGATCGGCTCAACTTAACCCTACTTCCTTAAAATCCACATACATACATATTTAACTGCCTCTGTCAACATATAAGTTTTAAACAAATGAAGAAACAAAATTTTAAATTTAAATAGGAATGAATTTTCTCTTGAGTTTTTGGGTTTCTTTACTTATGGGTGTAAGTTACCTCTAAAAAGGGTGTAAAAAGGGTGTAAAGTTCAAATTATTAGCCTGAAAATATTGAAATATGGTAGTTTTAACTAGGACTGAAAATCCTCGTGTCACCAGTTCAAGTCTGGTTCCTGGCATTTACAACAAACCGTTAAAACCAGTGAGTTTCAACGGTTTTAGGATTTTTAACCACTAAGAAAAATACAGCTAATATTCTATGTTCAGTAATGAATATTGGGCATTTTTAGACACTTTTAGACCAAAGATGAGGTAAATGGTGTAGAGATAATTAAACAGCAGTCAAAACAGGCTGAAAAGGTTGCAGCAAAATTCCTAAAATTTTATCAACTTCTTTGATATAATATTCAATCTCATCAATATAAACAATCGTGCCTTCTAAAAATAAAAACTTCCAGTTAGTTCCTGTAGTCACAGAACCATAGATGCGCTCAACCTCATTACCCTTGCTTTGATTAAATATCTGCGCCGCCACCATCGCCGCCACACATTGACCAAGACCGCCAATAATATCTTCTTTTTTAGCCTCAAATATAATAGTTACCGGAGCAGTAATATATAATTGCTCTTTAGAACCGCTAATAATATAATCACAAAACCCTTGTAAACCTCTTTGAGCATCAACATTAAACTCATTACCCGAAAACAGAGAAATTTGGTTATTTAATAATCGTCTAACTTCGGCTAAAATTGGCGCAATTAAAAATTCTGACCTAGCTTTTTCAGTAGAAATAGATGTCGCTAAGGGAATGTAATCACTAAGCAAAGTTTTTAAAGTTGCAGATGGTAATACTGGTTTGGTGTCAACAAATAAATTAAGGCTTTCGTCCAAGGTTAAGCCAAAATCATTTTTAACTTTTGACAGGCTAAAATCACTGTAAGCCATTCTTAATGCCTCGTTATTATTAATAATTTGGGTAGGGGCGGGTTTACCCAAATCATCGTTAATAATTGAGAATATCTGTGAACCTGCCCCTACGTATCTGCGCGTCACAATCAATCTCTTTTTCTAACGCTTCCAAAGGTACACCCAATTCTTGTAACTCCTGAATAATAGCTTGCTTCTGTTCTGTAGAGTGCCATTTCTTGCAGAAATGGTCAGTTTTACCACGAAAAATGATAGTTTTGGCGAAGCGATCGCTGGATTGGAGATAATCAGACATAATCCGCGCGACTAACTGCCTGATACACTGAGAGATAAATTTCCTATGTCGGGGCTTACGTCAGTCATATTAACTGCCGGGACAAACATTGATTATGAGGAATTATTTATGAATAAACCTAAAATTTTCATTGACGGTGAATCAGGAACTACAGGGTTACAAATTTACTCGCGTCTGACGCAACGGGATGATCTTGAGATAGTCAGTATTGAGGCATCGAAGCGCAAGGATGCAACTGAACGGGCAAAAATTATCAATTCTGTGGATGTGGTAATTCTTTGCCTACCTGATGATGCAGCCCGTGAAGCGGTGGGGTTAGTAATTAATGATACAGTAAAAATTTTAGATGCTAGTACCGCCCATCGCACAGCTACGGGTTGGGTGTATGGCTTCCCAGAAATGAACCCAGAACAACGAGAAAAAATTGCTCATGCTCAGTTTGTCAGTAATCCTGGCTGTTATCCTACGGGATTCTTGGCTTGTATGCGTCCTCTAATAGCTCAGGGGATCATTCCTGATAATTTTCCCATCACAATTAATGCGGTGTCTGGCTACTCTGGTGGCGGTAAGAATTTAATCCAAAAGTACGATAGTTTTCATCAGGAGCAAAAGGGAACAACTGGGCTTTATCCTTACGGTATCTATGGTTTACAGTTTGGGCATAAGCACGTTAAAGAAATGCAGGAACACTCTGGGTTAGCATCGCCGCCGTTGTTTGTTCCTGCTGTCGGAGATTTTGCTCAAGGGATGTTAGTACAAATACCTCTGCCTTTATGGACTTTGGAGAATCCCCCATCAGGGGAAGCTATTTATCAGGCGATCGCACAATACTATGCAGGGGAAAAGTTTGTCCAGGTAGCTCCATTCCAAGATGCAACTTTATTGAGAGACGGGACTTTCTTGGATGTCATGGCGATGAATAACACCAATATTGTACAGGTATTTGTCTTCGCCAATGACAATACCCAAGAAGCTTTATTAGTGGCACGTCTCGACAATTTAGGAAAAGGTGCATCAGGAGCAGCCGTACAAAATCTAAATATTATGTTGGGCGTTCCTGAAGATTTGGGGCTTTGAGGGCATTGGGCATATCAATTCAAAATTCAAAATTCAAAATTCAAAATTAAAGAATTTTGGGCATGGGGCATGGGGCATTGGGCATGGGGCATTGGGTAAATATTTCTCCCTTGTCTACCTTGTCTCCCCTGTCTCCCTTGTCTCCCTTGTCTCCCTTGTCTCCCTGCCCCCTGCTCCCCTGCCCCCTGCCCCCTGCCCCCTGCCTCGATGATTAACTCTTTTCCTGGAAAGAATCTAACCATTCTCGCATTTGTTCGCGGGCGATGTCTCGACCACCAAGACCAAAGGCTAAAGCGATAGCAACGGCGATCGCACCCAATAACAATCCAAATGCTAAATTGACAATATCACTAGCAATCCCAATCTGTTGCAATGCCATTGCCGAAACTAGGGTAATAATGGAAATCCGGGCGGCTTGAGCTAAAATTTTGGCTTGGCGGTTGCCGGAACTGCTAATGATGTTAAAAGCAAGATTGGCGAAGAATAAGCCAATAGCAAAAACTACTAACCCAGATAAAATTCGCCCAATAATTACCAGAATCCCAGTCAGTAAAACTGTTAATGCTGGGATATTCAGGATATTAACTGCTGCTACGGTAGCAAACAATAAAATCCCAACTAAAACTACAATACCTGCAATTTCCGATGGGGTACGAGTCGGAATTTTCGGTGTAGATGCACTTTCAGTATCGGTAACTGTTTGTGCTGTGGGTACAGGTAGACCAAGGATAGCGAAAATATTATTGAAGCCTAAACTCGTGAGGATGCTGGTAACTAAATCAGCGACAAATCGTCCCAAGAAATAGGCGAGGATGAGAATTGCTATGGCTGTAAAGACAGCAGGTAAGACATTAAGAATCTGCTGTAACATAGCGATCGCAGGTAGAGATATCGCCTCAATTTTTAAAGCATTGAGAGATGCGATCGCTACAGGAATCAAGATTAAAATGTAGACTATCGTACCGATGAGTGCCGATAAAGACTGCATTCCTGAAGCAGAAGATAGCCCAAATCTACTACCTAAATGATCAATACCAGTTGTCGCTAGCAAATTACTCACAATTCGCCGCACTACATTAGCTAAAAACCAACCAAGTGCTGCAATTAGTGTTGCTGCCAAAATATTGGGCAGAATTGACAAAATCTGGGTAATCAGAGCTTGTACTGGTTGTAGTGCTTCCTTCAGTCCCAGAGTATCTAACACTGGCACTAAAAACAGCAGAAAGATAAACCAGTATAAAGCATTACCAATTGTTTCACTCAAAGACAGGCGATTAAGTGTTAGATAATCATCCCCTGCATCTTGATTCAATCGCTCATCTAATCTGAGTGCTTGCAACCCACGTATTGTTACAAGTTTCACAATTGAAGCTAAAAACCAGGCGACTCCTAACAGGATCACTGTACCTACAATTTTTGGCAAAAAGCCAATTACTTGTTCTAGAAAGGTATTCAGTGGCCGAGAAGCTACCTCCAAACCCAAAGTTTGCAAGACAGCTACGACTGTTAAGAGCATGATGCTCCAAAACACCAAGTTAGAGATTAATTTCTCTACCTGGGGGACATCTTCACGACCTGTTATGCCAGCCGCAATCTTATTATCTATGTCTGTGCGATTAAGAATTTGCCGCGTTACTAATGCAACTGCCGCAGCAATCAACCAACCCACCAACAAAAGAGCAGTTGCTCCTAGTAAGCGGGGTGTAAACTGAATCACTTGTTGAAAAATTCCTTGCACATCAGCGATTCCTTGGTTAACTCCTGGTTGAGTTAAGGATAGGCTGGGAGACTCAGCTAATAGCCGCATCGTCTGTGACCAATCTATGCTTCCTACCTGGAATATTCCTTGCCAAGTTGTGTTCATGGTTTTTCGGAATTAATAGTGTGCATCACCAGTACAGATTACTTGCTTAGAGTCTTTTTTTACAATACCCTTAAGTACTGCACTGGTGTTTGCGTATTAATTTACCAGGAAAAGTATGTGCAATTGAGTATCAGATTATTTTTTTACTTCTCTTATGATCAATTTACAGTTTAGTTGAGTGTTGAGGGTTGAGTGTGAATTAAACTAAACATAGCTACCACACAATCATCTAGAATGTCCCAAGTTTTGGAGCAATCAATTGAAATTAATACCACTGCTACCGCAGTAGAAAATTGTTTCACCGACTTAGAACTAATGCACCGTTGGCTTAATCCTGTGTTGCGTTGTGAACCGGTGGGTGGAAGTTGGAGTACAGATATAGGTAGTAAAAGCCGCTTTGTCATTCAAATACCTGTGATCCAACCAACTTTAAACAGTGTTGTTATAGAACGCCAACCGGGTTTAGTCGTGTGGGAATTTCAGGGATTTTTTCAAGGATGCGATCGCTGGGAATGTCAACCCATACCACAAGGTACACTATTAGTCAACCGTTTTGAATTTGAGATTCCTAACCCCATAGTTAGTTGGGGTTTTAATGCCTTCGCTGCCAAGTGGACAAAAGAAGATATGCAAGCACAGCTACGTCGTCTCAAACGAGTAGCTGAGGCTGTGCAAATTGGTTGTTAAATTATCTCAAAAACCGGGTTTCTCAAAAAACCCGGTTTTTGAGATTTAAAAGCGTCCGCTTCTAATATCATTCAAGCTAATACCGTAAAATTCTTGTGCTTGCTTGATGGCTTGTTTGGTATCTTCTGCCATTAAGCCATTTAATTGGCCTTTATAAAACCCTCTCGCTTGCAGTCGTCTTTGAATCTCTAAAACACTAAAGTCGCTTTTGGGTGTTTTACTAACTAAACTATGTAATTTAGCTCTGGTAGTAGGCCCAGCAATGCCACTCACGGCTAAATAATTACCAGCTTGAAATCTTTTGACTGCATCTGCTGTGAAAGAGCCAAAGTAGCCGTTGGGTTGTCCTTTTAAATACCCGGCTTGAATTAACTGTTCTTGTAATAATCTTACTGCTTCACCGCGATCGCCTAGACGCAGTTGATCTTTATTGGCTGTTGGCTGAGGTTTAGAGGTTCTTCCACCTACACCCAGTGGCGGTAATTTTGCCATTGTGGCAGGGCCAACAATACCATCAATATCTAATTTATAAGCTGATTGAAACCTTTTGACAGATTCTTCAGTTATCGGCCCAAAAATGCCGGTAGCGTTACCGTAATAAAACCCTGCGGCTCGCAAGCGTTCTTGTAACACTCTCACCTCCTCACCTTCATCGCCTTTAGCTAGATAGTTGGGACTTTGGCGTTTTTTGGTGACTGAATTAGCAATTACAACTGGTTTTGATTTGGTGTTATTTGCATTAGTACGGGTTTGTGTGTTAGCAGTGCTAGTTGGTTGTGGTTTGGTACTGGTACTAGCGTTAGTGGTAGGTTGTGTGACGGTTGTTTGATTACTGACAAGAGTAACTTTTGGTGATTGGATAATCACCGGAGATGCACGCCAGTTATCCAATTTTTCTAAAGTGCTAACCCCAACGATACCATCTACAGGTAAACCAGCCGCAGCTTGAAAACGTCGTACAGCTTCTTCTGTCGGGAAATCATAGACTTGAGTAATAGGTGCTTGATAAAAACCTGCCTTTTGCAGTTTTTCTTGCAGATTTCTCACAGAAGGGCCTTGATCTCCCCTTTCTAATGCCCAAACACTAGTCACATTACCGAGAACCGACAGGGTGAGAGCAAGGGGTAACATATATTTCCAAGCCTTACTAGATAGACGTTTCCAGTCGGGTAGGGTGGCTGTATCTAATAAAGCAGGAAACACAAGTAAATCATGGGATTCGCTACCTTCGTAGGCGGAAGCTAGATGTAAATACGCGATATTGTCCATATTTTTTTACACCACTGACTTTTCTTCAATAACTGCTTCAGCTTGATGTACTAAGTTGCGTAAATTATCTAATGTTTGGATATTGACATCTTCCCATAAACCGCGCTGGTGTGCTTCTAATAATTTTTCCGCAATATCACGGAGAGCATGGGGATTTTTTTCTTGAATAAACTCACAAACTACGGGATCAAGCAAATAAGCCTGCATGACACCCTCATACATATAGTTTTCCACACATCTAGCCGTAGCATCATAGGCAAATAAAAAGTCAACAGTTGCTGACATTTCAAATGCACCTTTGTAGCCGTGGCGCATCATACCTGCAATCCACTTAGGATTAACTACACGAGAACGGTACACCCGTGCAATTTCTGATTTCAGTTGCCGGACGCGTGGTTGAGAGGGAATAGAATGATCGCCAAAATAAGTTTCAGGATTCTTTCCTTGAATAGAGCGCACCGCCGCCGTCAAACCCCCCTGAAATTGATAATAATCATCAGAATCCAGCAAATCATGTTCGCGGTTATCTTGGTTTTGCAAGACAATTTGCATTTGGGCTAATCGTTGGGTGAAGGCTTCGGGGTTGGGCATGGGGAATTGGGAATTGGGAATTGGGAATTGGGCATTGGGCATGGGGCATTGGGCATTGGCGTAAAAATCTCCCTTGTCTCCCTTGTCTCCCTTGTCTCCTATATCCCCTGCTCCCTGCTCCCTGCTCCCCTGCCCCCCTCCTCCCTGCCCCCCTCCTCCCCCATAGGGGTAACAACTCCAGTTGATGTAGGCTTGGGCTAAATCTTGGTCATTTTGCCAGTTTTGGGATGCCATTAAGCCTTGGAGTCCTGCACCGTAAGCACCTGGTTTTGAACCAAAGATACGATAAAGCGATCGCTCTACAGCGATTTCAGGGGTTAAACCTTGTTGTAACCATAACTCAGTATCTTGCCTGACTTGGGTAGCTATAGGGTTTTGGTCTGGTGGTTCATCTAATGCGGCGACGGCGTTGACGGCTTGCTCAAATAAATCTATCAAGTTAGGAAAGGCATCCCGGAAAAATCCCGAAATACGTAAGGTGACATCGACACGAGGTCTTCCCAAAATGCTCAAGGGAAGAATTTCTAAATCAATAACCCGCCGTGCTGCACCATCCCAAACCGGTCTAACACCCAGCAACGCTAACGCCTCAGCAATGTCATCTCCCCCTGTCCGCATAGTGGCTGTTCCCCACACAGATAAGCCGAGAGTTCGGGGATATTCCCCATGTTCTTGGGTGTAGCATTCAATCAAGTTTTCGGCGGCTTTTCTGCCCACATCCCAAGCCGTCTCTGTAGGAATAGCCCGAATATCCACCGCGTAAAAGTTCTTCCCTGTAGGTAAAACTTCCGGTCTTCCCCTTGTCGGTGCGCCTGACGGTGCGCTAGGAACGTATTTCCCATCAAGTCCCCGCAACAGATAGGTGATTTCCATCTGAGTTTGTTGGAGTGCCGGGAGGAGTTTGGTATTAATCCAGTTTAGGGAATGGGGAATGGGGCATGGGGATTGGGGATTGGGGATTGGGGCATTGGTGTAAAAATCTCCCTCGTCCCCCTTGTCTCCCTTGTCTTCCTTGTCCCCCTTGTCCCCTATATCCCCTGCCCCCTGCTCCCTGCCCCCTGCCCCCTGCCTCATCATTTCCTCTACCAATAACGCGGCATATTCCTCCAGAGTACTGACGGCATCCCCGGCGGTGTGGCAGGGATTTTGAGTTTTTTGGGCTAAAATTTGTAGGTCGTTTGGGGATAGTTCGCTGCTGAAATCGGCGGTGAGGGGGTCTAGGTCTAAACCCCAATCCTGGGCTAAAACTCTAGTAATACCTGGAGAATAGCGGTTGGGAATCCGGGCGATCGCTACAATTAAATCTCGTAATTGTCTATCTTGGGGACATTGCCCAAAAATGTGCAATCCATCCCGAATTTGTGCTTCTTTTAATTCGCATAGATAGCCATCTATTGAGTTTAAAATGAGAGATTCAAAATTCAAAATGTCTGCTTGGTCTTGAATACCTAAATCTTTATAAAGATTTTCTGCGATGACTAATTCTTTAATGCGATCGCGCAATGCTGGTAAGCGGGAAGGATCTAAACTTTCGGCCTCATAATACTCATCAATTAAATTTTCTAGCTTTTGTAAAGCCCCATATAGTTCTGCACGGGTCATCGGCGGCGTAAGATGATCTATAATCACCGCTTGGGCGCGCCGCTTGGCTTGTGAACCTTCACCGGGGTCATTCACGATAAATGGGTATAAATGAGGCATCGCACCAAAGGCCACTTCAGGATAGCAAGTGTGAGATAATGCCAAACTCTTACCGGGTAGCCATTCTAAGTTGCCATGTTTGCCCACATGAACAATTGCATCAGCCCCAAAACATTCCCTTACCCAATAATAAAAAGCTAAATAGTTATGGGTTGGCTCTAAATCCGGCGCATGATAATTCAAACTAGGGTCAAGGTCATAACCCCGTGATGGTTGAATACCGACGAATATATTGCCGAGTTGAATGCCGGGAATTGGGAATTGGGAATGGGGCATTGGGCATTGGGCATTGGGCATGGGGCATTGGGCATTGGTGTAAAAATCTCCCTTGTCCCCCTTGTCCCCCTTGTCCCCTTTGTCCCCCTTGTCCCCCTTGTCCCCCTTGTCCCCCTTGTCCCCTTTGTCTCCCTTGTCTCCCTTGTCTCCTAGTCCCCAGTCCCCAGTCCCCACTCCCCACTCCCCAATCCCCCATCTCTCCCCAATACCCTCCTGTACTGCCGTGGGTAAAGAGGCGAAATAAGCTTGATATTCTTCAGCTGATAAACTTTGTTGTATTGGTCGCCAGTCTCTACCTTCGGGATCATTAGTGATACCGGCGGTTAAACGTGCGATGAGTTCATCGCTATTGTTAGGGGGATTTTCTACTAAATAGCCTTCTTGTTGCAAGGCTTGGAGGATTTCTACACAACTGGCGGGTGTGTCTAAGCCCACGCCATTGGCTAAACGTCCGTCACGGTTGGGGTAGTTGGCTAAAATCAGGGCTATTTTGCGCTCTTGGGGTGGTTTATGACGTAATTTGACCCAATTAGCTGCCAGTTGAGCCACAAACTCGATGCGATCGCTCACTGGTTCATACACTACCACATCTGTTTCTAAGTCGGCATTTCGCGTTTGTACAGCTTTAAACGACACTGCACGACTAATAATTCTGCCATCTACTTCCGGTAGGGCAACATTCATTGCAATATCACGGGGTGAAAGTCCTTGAGATTGTGCTTCCCACTGCTCTAAAAATCCCCCACTGAGAATAACTTGCAATACAGGCACATCCAATTTTTCCCAGAGTTCCGTTTGGGGTGTTTCTGTATCTAACCGTGCCAAGGAAAAACTAGTTGTATTGAGTAATACTGCAACTTGTTCCGAGTTTTGGGGTTGGAAAAACTCCATTAACTCTGATTGCACATCAGGATCGCGCAAAGAAGAAACAAATATCGGCAAAGGCTGCAAGTTTCTAGCACACAAAGCCGCACACAACGCATCAATAACTTTAGTATTACCTGCTAAATAATGAGCGCGGTAAAACAAGATACCAACTTTGGGCATGGGGCATGGGGCATTGGGCATGGGGCATGGGGCATTGGGCATTGGGAATTGGGCATTGGGCATTGGGAATTGGGCATTGGGCATGGAGCATTGGGGTAAATATGTCTCCCCTGTCCCCCTTGTCTCCCCTGTCTCCCCTGTCTCCCCTGCCTCCCCTATCTCCCCTGCCCCCCTGCTCCCCTGCTCCCCTGCCCCCCTGCCCCCCTGCTCCCCTGCCCAATCCCCCCCATACACCCCCACACGGGGAACGGCCTGGGGTGGTGCTGGGTTATATGCAGTTGCTAAACATTTATCGCTAATAAATTGCAGAGCGTTGAGGAAATTTTTTATGCCACCTTCACTGAAATACTGCCATATTTGGTTAACAGTAGCCACAGGCAAGGTAGACTGAGAAAACAATTCAGGATCGAGAGCATCGTCTCCTGGCATTACAATTAGATTTACACCATTACGTTGAACAATTTCTTGCACTACTTCTAAACCGTAAGCCCAATAGGAACGTCCTCCTATAAGGCGCAAAATGATTACTTGGGCAAGTTCTAAAACTTGTTCGGCATAAGTATCAATGCTTATTTGTTGCTGCAACAGCAATAAATTTGCCACTCTCAATGCAGGAAATGTTGCAGGTAATTGGGGGACTGTAGCAGCCAGAGTTTGAATATCGGTATCAGCAGCTGTAATAAATACAAAGCTTGCTGGAGTTTGTTCTAGAAAAATTACACCTTCTGACTGATTCAACCCTACCGATGTGGTACTTATACGATGCATAATCCTGTATTACCGCTTTAAACTGTTGGTTAGAACATAATCAAACAATATTTCAGCCCAGAACCCTAAACCTCTTAGAAAACCATTGAAAATGCTTAGTTCTCCTGATTTGAGCTTTTCTCGAAATTTACCTTTAGTTGTATTTAATCAACTTGGGGAATTGTTGCAGCAAATGACTCAAGCAGTAGAAACTCCTGCTTTGGTACTCACAGAAGCGATTTTGTCGAGGGTGCGCGTACCTGTAGAGTGGGAAAAACAGAGATTTACATTGGTAGTTTCTGAGCGGTTTAGTGCGTTGGTAGTGGGTGAGCAAGATCAAAAGAATTTATTGTGGGAAGAACTTATCCCTTTAACCCAGGGGGGAGATAATTATACAGAGTCATTACTTTATACTAGGCTGACATTTGATGTAGAAGCGATCGCCTCCTTTATTTTAAAATTACGGGATTTGTTTGGATGTGATTCTGATACTTATCAACATCTAGAATATTATCGTCAAATTCTCCAACCTAATGATGCTACCCTACAAAGTCAGTTTTCTTTGTTGTTATTAGAATCTCTTTTACCTCCTCAAGCGAACGGTGAATTACTAACATCTACACTCAAAGATGTTCCAGAAGTTTATAGCTGTCAACCAGTAGAAGATGCTTTAAAAAAACAAATTTCTCAAGAACGACTACTGAATCAAGTAACAACCCAAATTCGCAAAAGCCTAGATTTGTCAGTGATTATGACAACGGCAATTGCCCAAGTCAGAGAGTTTTTAGAATTAGACAGATTAGTAATATATAAATTTGATGGTTCACGAGTCAATAATTACAATTCTCGACGCTCTCCCATGCAAGATTTACAACAATATGGGGGTTGTATAGTTTATGAAGCTCGTGCTACAGATAATATCCCATCCATATTAGATTACCAGGAAAAAACTTGTTTTGCTAGAACTTCCCCATGTTGGGAGAAATATCGTCAAGGTTTTACTTTAGTTGTCGATGATGTTGAAAAATCTTACGCTCTGGAAGAGTGTTTGTTAAATTTTTTAAGACAAAGCCAAGTCAGAGCAAAATTAGCAGCACCAATTATGTTTGAAGATAAACTTTGGGGTTTGCTGATTGCTCATCAATGTTACAATCCTCATCAGTGGACTGAAAGCGAAAAAAGTTTATTGACTTCCATTGCTGAACAATTAGCGATCGCTATTCATCAATCAGAATTAATGCGATCGCTCACTCAAGAAAAACAAACCCTCGAACAAAGAGTCATTGAGCGCACAATGGCTTTACATGATGCTTTAATGGCAGCAGAAGCTGCTAGTCGTCTCAGAAACGAATTTTTAGCTACCATTAGCCATGAATTGCTCACCCCTCTAACTTACGTAATTGGGATGTCATCTACATTATTACGTTGGCCTTTAGGTGAATTGACTCAACGACAACGAGATTATTTACAAACAATCCACGATAGCGGCGAACATCTCCTAGAAATGATCAACGATATCCTCGATTTATCTCAAATTGAGGCAGGAAAAGCAGCATTAAATATTGCAGAATTTTCCTTAGTTAATCTCGCAGAAAATACCATAGAAGCATTATTAGATAAAGCTCAAACTGAGCAAGTGAGTCTCAAACTAGATTTACAAATCGATCCCAGACGCGATCGCTTCACTGCCGATATAGTCAGAGTACAACAAATCCTGTGGAATTTATTAACCAATGCCATTAAATTTACCCCTGAAGGTGGCAGCGTAACTTTACGTTTGTGGGTAGAAAATGACACTGCTATTTTTCAAATTGAAGATACAGGTATTGGCATTCCTGAAAACAAATTACCACTCTTGTTTGAAAAATTTCAACAACTCGATACCCCCTATCGTCGTCGCTACGAAGGTACAGGTTTAGGTTTAGCGTTAACTAAACAATTAGTAGAACTACATCGAGGTCGCATTGAAGTAGAATCCACAGTAGGAATTGGCTCAATTTTTACAGTCTGGATACCATCTCAGCCAATGGGAGTGTTGAGTAGTGAGTAGAGATGTGGTAAGGGGGCAGGGGGCGGGGGGCAGGGAGCAGGGGGCAGGGGGCAGGGGAGACAAGGTAGACAAGGTAGACAAGGTAGACAAGGTAGATAAGGGAAAATTTACTTCCCCTACACCCCTACACCCCTACACCCCTACACCCCTAAACCCCTACACCCCTACACCCCTACACTATGTACGTTGAAAAATAATCATTTCACTACCCACAACCGGGTTACGCGCTACTAACCTATCTTGAGAGTCAATGATTTCTAAATGAGCAAAATCTAATTCTTGAGAACGTTGTAATATGTCTGCGGCTAGTTGATTTTGCTCTGATGGTTTGAGGCTGTACCAATCATCATTAATTTTGACAGTTAAGCTACTGGTGCGGAAATTAGCTTGAATTGATTTTATGATGCCAGAGGCGATCGCATCACTAATTTCTGCAACTTGATTTTCAATGGCTGCAATTAATTTTTGTTCTGGGGTTAACTCTAATACTGGTGTTGGCGTGGGTGTGGGTGTGGCTGTTGGTTCTGGTTCTGGTTCTGGTGGTGGAGGAATTTCTGCTTCTGGGGTTGGTGTAATTTCCTCTGGTGGTTGTGGTTCTGGTGTGGGTGCTTCGGGTGGGGTAGTTATGGTGGGTGTGGGTGTGGGTGTTGGAAGTTCTTCTACTGGGGTAACTGTGGCTATTTCTGTGGGTTTGTGACTGAAAACAGTTGTAGTTGTCCAAACTAAAATCACGGCGATGGTGGCAATGATCCCTGTTAATGCTTCATCCGTCAACTTGATAGATAAATTCGATGGTAAAAAAGGACGGACTTGCCTAAGTAAAAATCTACTCCATTTAGAGGGGAGCGATCGCCAAAATCCTTCTTTTGCTTCACTATCGGGAGGGGGTGCTGTCTCTAGTTTATCGACAGTGGTTTCTAAAAGTGCGATCGTTCCTCTGAGAATCTGAATAATTGTCCCCTTCCAAACAGGCTGCACTCTCCTCTGACGTGGTTGATTTCTCGACTCGTTTGTCGGTTCTGGTTGATTAGCTTGGTTTTCAGGAGAATTGTTTTCTGACATGGAACTTTCATCAACAGCAGAGAATCAACAACAAATAAGTAGAACGGTGTAAATAATTAAAGGTTTGTAGTAAGGACTTTAGTCCTCTATTAACGACTAAAGTCCTTACTACGAACTAAATTCAATTTTTTTTACATTACTTTACATAGTTGGGTTTTTTCAAGTCGTTTTACTTAGTGAGCGTATGCTTCAAACAGTTATCAGTTATCACGGATATGATGGTAGATTTAAATCCACCAACAATCAATAGATTACTCTTTAGTCTTCACTGTCAAGTGTAATACCTATGGTAAAACTGTGCTGAGAGAATACAATTACAAATTACGCCCGATGATTTATCTTGTAGTCTCGGCTTTACTTCACTCCATCAAAACTATGCTTTGTCTTCCTTTGCTATAAATCTACGGTATACACATAAGTTGCTCCATCGGCATTGTTAATGTATCGCCTGACAATGCCAATGTATCCCCTAACAATGCCAATGTATCGCCCAGCAATGATAATGTATCGCCTGACAATGTTAATGTATCCCCTAACAATGCCAACGTATTGTCTGACAACGCCAATGTATCGCCTGACAATGCCAATGTCAGGATGAAACTAACCGAATTTCACCAAAATTTTCACGACTCAATTCACATTAGACGTAAATTATCAATTTCTTGAATTTCACAACCAATGAAACTAAACCGCCGCCAATTTTTATTTTTAAGTAGTCTTACCACCCTGGGGACTGGAGTTTTAAGTTGGACATTAGTTCGTCAAAATAACCAAGTTAAACTAATAGATTTAGCAACAGCCGCCACACCGACTAAAAAAGACTTACTTTTGCGGTTTGTATCTGTAGCCGATACAGGTACTGGGGCAAAAGGACAGTATGCTGTAGCTAAGGCGATGACGCGTTATCACCAACAAAATCCTTATGATTTGGTGGTTTTAGCTGGAGATAACATTTACAACAACGGTGAAATCGAGAAAGTGCAGGCTGTTTTTGAGCGTCCCTATCAAGATTTACTCAAACAAGGTGTAAAATTTCAAGCTTGTTTAGGTAATCATGATATTCGCACTGATAACGGTGAACCCCAAGTTAAATATCCTGGCTTTAATATGAACGGACGCAGATATTATACTTTTCGCCGCGATCGCGTGCAATTTTTTGCTTTAGATACTAACAATAACGCTGATTGGCAAAATCAATTACCTTGGTTAGAACAAGAGTTAAGTAATAGTAATGCCACTTGGAAAGTAGTATTTGGACATCATCCTATTTATTCTTCTGGTGTCTACGGTAATAATCAAGCTTTTATTAAAACCTTCACACCATTATTTAAAAAATATGGTGTGCAATTGTATATTAATGGTCATGAACATAGTTACGAACGCACTCGCGCTATTGATGGAACTACCTATTTAATTTGTGGTGCAGGTGCAGGTAATCGTCCTGTAGGCCGTTCAGAGTGGACAGAATATTCGACTAGTAATTTAAGTTTTGCTGCCTACGAAGTGTACCCCGATAGAATTGATGTTGTTGCTATTGGTACTAATCATCGAATTTTTGACAGGGGAATCATTAAGAATAATTCGTAATTCGTAATTCGTAATTCGTAATTCGTAACGCACCTTCTATTAAGGGTTTTGGTGCGTTACTACATCTACATCTAATGAGATTTTTTCTATAAATCAAATTAGATGGGTGATATTTCATCTAAAACTAGATATCAAACTGTGTATAAAAATAAAAATTAATAACGCAAAACTGCTGAATAAAGAAGCACTGAGAGTAATGAGAACAGGTATATTCATTGATTGAATTATGGTGATTGCACCTATACTGAAACCTATAGCAGCTATAAAACTGATCAAGCTGACTAGATTTTTATTCACCATCTTTATTTATTCCTCATTCACTCCTGCTTGTTTATTCATAATTGATGATCAGGATTGAATGCTGTAAAAGGCATTACTTTAAATTGGCTGAAATTGTTCGTTTATTATGCTAATTTTATCGAAAGCGGCGGGAAACTCCATCCCCTTGTGGGTGGAGAGGGACAGCCGCCCCGCCGCTTGGGGCATAGGGCATTGGTAGCTTCTTCCCCATGCCCCATGCCCGATTCCCTATGCCCAAAAACTCCATCCCCTTGTAGGTGGAGTTTTTTATTTATGAATAACAACTGGTGTACCTAAAGAAGCCCAATTAAATAACCATTTGGCATGATTCGGGGCAAGATTTACGCAGCCGTGGCTGACTGGCGTACCAAATTTTTTATGCCAATAAGCACCATGAATACCATAATTACCTTGATAAAACATCGCATGGGGAACATTGGGAACATCATAAGTTCTACCCCGCATTCTCGTAGACTTATGCTTTGATTGAATTTTAAAATTACCTATGCGTGTAGGTGTGGATTTTTTACCAGAAGAAATAACGATCGCATACACTGGTTTTTTACCTTCCCATGCTATTAATCTCTGGGTTGAGAGATTAATCTGAATCCAGCGTTCCTCTGATTTTTGGAGAGCTTGGATATTATCGGCAATTTTTTGGTTAAGTGAACTAGCTTGCGCCACATCATCAGGACTGATGTTAATTGTACTTAATGACAATACTGCACCAGCAACAAATACTTTTAAACAGTGTCTCCAGTTCTGGAACATTAATATTTTCATGGTGATAGCACACAAATGATCAAACTGCAATCAGTTTTGTAGAAATCAAATATAACTGTGGGTTTACCATAAGTTCATCGAGAAAATTACGAGTTTTAAATAAATTGCGATCAATATCAATGTTCTTGCAATCCAACTATGCGATCGCACTGCCGAAAAATTAGAGCTTGCCATTTCATCGGGTGTTGTGTTATAAGATAACTATAATTTTGAGAAATCTTCTGTTGTTTTCCCCATAGTTCTGGGAATCGACCCTTAAAGATATCTTCGACGCGGCTGCTGAACCCACGTCTTTTAACTCCTCAACATCAATCAAAGGATCTCATAAATAGATCCTGTAGGGTATTCATGCAGCCAAAAAATTTCCAGCGTCTGATGCGTGCTTTAGCACGGCAAGGTCTAGATGTTACATACAAAGACCAAGTTTACTCTATTCGTTTATCTAACTCACTGAATGCACCCATAGCAGAAGTTCTCTTACCAGAAGAATTTCCTGTAGAAGCTAAAGCACTCAAGCAGTTAGCGACTTTGGCAAATGCTCATCATCCAGCAGGTGGATGTGTCTGCCGTGCCTGTGCAACACCAGACTTTCATCCTGGTGATGCAGGTATTGCCATTGGTTCAGTAGTTGAAACCAAAGATATGATTATCCCCACGGCTGTCGGCTCTGACATCAATTGTGGGATGCGTCTTCATGTAGCTGAATTAACTATTGACGAGTTTTTAGCCAAGCGTGATTTGTTTGTAGAACACATGAAAGGAGATTACTTCTTTGGCACTCGTGATGTCACAATGACTGCTCACTCGATGCGTGCTTTATTTGAGTACGGCGTAACTGGCTGGTTGGATGCAATGTTAGATCAACCAACTGGTAGTGTGATCAAGTCTGACTTACAACAACTTGCCAAGGAAAGCGATCGCATCTTCTTAAATGGTTCAATGGATGGTAACTGGAAATTTGCACCAGTTGAACTAGTTCCCCATGATGGATTAGTCCGGGATAGTTCCTTGGCTACTATCGGTTCTGGGAATCATTTTCTAGAAGTACAGCGAGTTGAGCGAGTTGAAAACCGCGCTTTAGCCCATGCTTGGGGAATAAAAGAAGGACAACTAGCTTTTATGATTCACTCAGGTTCGCGCAATGTCGGTAAGTATATTGGCGGGATGTGGCGTGATAAAGCTAAAGCTGTTTGGGCAAAAGGTCTGAAGTACCCTGATAGTCAGATTTTCCCCCTTTCTACTCATTCTCATCCAGAATTAGTAGAAAACTATCTGCAAGCCCAGGCTACTGCTGCCAACTATGGTTTTATTAATCGCTTACTGTTAGCCGAGTTACTGCGTTTGCGGTTGCGCTCAGTTTACGGAGATGTGGAAGCCCCTTTAGTCTACGATTTACCACACAACATCACCTTAAGAGAAAAAGACCGAACCTGGATAACACGCAAAGGTGCGTGTCCTGCTTATGCGGGACAACCTGTAATTATCCCTGGTTCAATGGGTGCTGAATCTTACCTGATGGTGGGTGAAGGTAATCTAGCATTTTGCAATTCTGCTTCACATGGCGCAGGAAGGCTTCGTTCCCGTTTTGATCTGAACCGCCGAGGTGCATCTCAAAGCGAGGCAGAATTAGGGTTAACTGGGGTAGACTGTATCACTTTACGCTCAGAACGCAGAATAGAAGAAGCACCCGCCGCCTATAAGCCCATTGGCTCAGTTATTGATGTACAAGTTGAGGCTGGAATGGTGGGAGTAGTCGCCCGGTTGAGTCCTGTGCTGACTTTTAAAGCGTAAAACAGTGTATGGTGTAGTGTTTCACTGCACCAACGCTTTCCACCAATTGGTATGGTGTTTCAGAAGTGTGATTTTACTCTGGAGCAGGAAACAAACGATAGCAGTTAAGTTAAATTTTGCAGTAAGTTGCTAGCCAATTGCGCGATCGCCTGCCAATTTCTCTCTATGATTAAGTGTTTAGGAAATAATTCCCCACTTAAACCAACAGCAATAGCACCAGCTTGAATCAGTTCTGGAGCATTTTCTAGGGTGACTCCCCCAGTGGGAATTAAGGGAATATGACCAAGTGGCCCTTGCAAACTCTTGATATAGTTAGCACCTCCCACCGCTTGCACAGGAAAGACTTTCACACAACTAGCACCATAAGACCAAGCTGTGATAATTTCCGTCGGGGTGAGTGCGCCAGGGATAATTGGGATATTTTGGGCTACTGCGGCTTGAATCATGGCAGGATCAACATGAGGTGTAAAGAGAAATTGCGCCCCAACAGCGATCGCCTCTTGCAATTGTTCTACATTAAATAATGTCCCTGTCCCAATGGTACATTCGGGTAATTTGCTGCGTAGGTGCGTAATTAATTCGCCGGCGCGATCGCTATTCCAGGTAATTTCAATCAGTTTCATCCCCCCATCTGCTACAGCCAAAGCCATCTCTAGTCCTAATTCCAGCTTGGGTGCGCGAATAACTGCAAGCGATCGCTGTTGTTGCAACTGTGATAACCAAACCTGATTAGACATTTCGATATTTCCCAAAGTTTCTGGCTGTTTTAAGGATGCAGAATTTGCATTTTAGCTGTTCATCCCTCAGATAGATCAAGACATCAAACCTGATGCGTCAATAGC
Organism: Aliinostoc maniaoense; assembly: GCF_058172895.1. Lineage (NCBI taxonomy): Bacteria > Bacillati > Cyanobacteriota > Cyanophyceae > Nostocales > Nodulariaceae > Aliinostoc > Aliinostoc maniaoense. The sequence continues at coordinate 5,888,389 of NZ_CP187952.1, forward strand.
TAGATGGAAGATGAGGGATAAATTTTTACTCTGAGTTTAAACGGCCAAGAATATATCCCCAGAAGCGCAAAACTGTATCATTCTTGGCTGACAAAAGATACAGGGTTGAAAAAGCAGTGCTTCTTTGTAAATCCTATGGTAAACGCAACTATCACTAACGTAGTTGAGGCTGTGCGTCAGTCTGCATACCCAATTATAGGTACAGCTACAGATTATGATCCATTAATTAACTTGATTGGTAATGCTCGTTTTGTGTTGATTGGGGAAGCTTCCCACGGCACTCATGAATTTTATTACCAACGGGCTGAGATTACTAAAAGATTAATTCAAGAGCAGGGTTTTACAGCCGTTGCCATAGAAGCAGATTGGCCTGATGCTTACCGTGTTAATCGCTATATTCAAGCCGTGAGTACAGATCCCACACCAGCAGAAGCACTGGCAGGTTTTCAACGCTTTCCTACTTGGATGTGGCGCAATACAGATATTTTAAATTTTGTCAATTGGTTGCGTGAATATAACGACAATCTACCAGATAACGCGATTAAGGTTGGTTTTTATGGCTTAGACCTGTATAGTATGTATGCTTCAATGGCAGCAGTGATTAAATATCTTGAGCAAATAGATCCCCAAGCAGCCCAACGCGCCCGTTACCGTTACTCTTGCTTTGATCATTGTGGTGAAGATAGTCGGCAATATGGGTATACAACTAGTTTTGGATTAACTAAATCCTGTGAGCAAGAAGTAGTTAGTCAGCTAGTGGAACTACAACAACAAACTGCCGACTACATCAGCAAAAATCATCAATTAGCAGCAGATGAATTTTTCTCAGCTATACAGAACGCACGATTAGTTAAAAATGCCGAGGCTTATTATCGCTCAATGTTTAGTGGGCGAGTTTCATCATGGAATATTCGAGATCGCCACATGGCAGAAATGCTAGAACAGCTAGTTGAACATTTGGATAAACGAGGAACACCCAGCAAAATAGTGATTTGGGAACATAATTCCCATCTAGGAGACGCAAGAGCTACAGATATGGGAAAATTGGGTGAGGTGAATTTAGGTCAATTAGTACGCGATCGCTACGGAAAAGATGCGGTATTAATCGGGTTTAGCACCTACACAGGTACAGTCACAGCCGCTTCTGATTGGGGCGGAACAACGGAACTCAAGCAAGTACGCTCCGCCTTACCGGGTAGTTATGAAGCCATATTCCATGAAACACAACTACCGCAATTTTTGCTGTTGTTACGGGATGATAATTCAGCTATTACCAGTCTCAGAGAACCCAGATTAGAAAGAGCAATTGGTGTCATTTACCAACCCGAAACCGAGCGTGTCAGCCACTACTATTATGCTTGTCTGCCGAATCAATTTGATGCCCTGATTCACATTGATGATACTAGGGGAGTCGAACCCCTAGACAAGACTGCTTACTGGGAAATGGGCGAAGCACCAGAGACTTTTCCTTCGGCTCTTTAGAAATTGGGGATTGGGAAAAGAGAATTTCTGCCAACTAGATTAATTTTGAAGCAATGAGAAATAATTTTGATCCATTGAGAATGGGAAACCGCCTAGCAAGGAACTGGTGGACATTAGCCTTGCGGGGAACACTGGCTATTCTCTTTGGTTTAGTAGCACTATTTTGGCCGGGAATTACTCTTACGGCCTTAGTATTGCTCTTTGCTGCCTTTTTGGTGGTGGGAGGATTTTTATTAGCGATCGCAGCCTTGAAAGATCGTCTCGATGATACTAATGCTTGGCTAATGTTGGTTGAAGGTGCAGTAGGGATAATAGTAGGCATTTTAGCATTTATCTGGCCGGGCATTACTTTCATTGTGTTGCTTTATCTCATTGCTGCTTGGGCAATTATCACCGGTATTTTTGAAATTATTGCTGCCTTTCAATTGCGAAGGGCAATTGAGAATGAATGGCTACTAATCATAGCCGGAATTGCTTCCTTTTTCTTTGGTGTGTTGCTGGCAATTTGGCCATTAGCTGGAGCAGTAGCCATTGCTTGGATTATTGGTATTTATGCCCTTATCTTTGGAGTATTACTATTAGCTCTTTCTTTCCGAGTACGTAATTGGAGCAATCAAAATAATTCGTAATTCCTAATTCGTAATTAAGTAAGTCGGTGCAATAAAACCAAACTATGTAAAGAAAAGTAAATAAGGCTCAAACTCTTTTTCCCCCTGCTCCCTGCCCCCTGCTCCCTGCCCCCTGCTCCCCGCCCCCTGCTCCCTGCCTTATTCCAACAATAATTATTTACGCCGACCTACTTATTTTAAGGTTCACTCTTTTTCAATGATGGGACAAATTGTAGTGTGAGGATTATCAGGTTTGATTTCCCAGCCTGAAAGTAGTCCTTCTAACTCTTGTTTGAGAATTAGTAATTGTTGAATTTGTTGATCAATGTCTTTGACTTTATCTTCTAATTTAGTTTTTATGTGTTCACAAGGTAATTTTCCGGCATCATGGACTTGTAAAAATTCTTTAATTTCTGATAATGTCAAACCCAAACCTTGAGCGCGTTTAATAAAATGCAAACGAGCAAAAACATCATCATTAAATAGTCTAAATCCCCCCTCAGTTCTCCCTGAAGATTTCAACAGACCGAGTTCTTCATAGTAGCGAATGGTTTTAATAGGAACACCACTTTTCTTGGCTACCGAACCAATTAGTTCTGATTCTTCTTGCATCAACATAAATAGAACGGTGTAAATAATTAAAGGTTTGTAGTAAGGACTTTAGTCCTCTCGTACTACGAAATAAAAAGTATCTCCCATGCCCCATGCCCCATGCCCCATGCCCCATTCCCAATTAATATGCCAATAAAAGAACAAATTAAGACTGAGATTTACTTACAAGAAACCACCATAATTCTAACCCAATTAACCCTAGTCCACCGATTGTCACAGCAGTTTTTATTGGTAGTGTTTGTTCAATACGACGGAATTGAGTTGTAGATACTTGATGATTCATTGTTGCTAAAGTTTTATGAGGCAATAAACCAAGTATCAATCCGCAACTTGCTAGACTCGCAAGAACTATTTTTTTACTTAACATTTTAGCCATACTCCTAGAGAATTGATTTTGGTTGAAATTTACGCAGACGTAGAGCATTAGTAACTACTGAAACCGAGCTAAATGCCATTGCTGCACCCGCAATAATAGGGTTAAGTAACCAACCGAAAATAGGAAAGAGAATCCCAGCCGCAATAGGAATACCCGCAACGTTGTAAATAAAGGCGAAAAATAGATTTTGTCGAATATTTTGGATAGTGGCGCGACTGAGTTGAATAGCTGTGACAATACCTTGCAAATCACCAGATATGAGGGTAATATCGCTAGCAGCGATCGCAATATCTGTACCAGTCCCAATAGCAATACCCACATCAGCTTGAGCCAAAGCCGGCGCGTCATTTATCCCATCCCCAACCATCGCCACAATTGAGTGCTGAGTCCTGTTTTCTCCCCTGCTCCTCCGCAATTGCTCCACTTGGGCAAAGCCCAAGACCGCATTGCTCTCTGCCCCCTGCCCCCTGCCCCCTGCTCCCTGCCCCCTGCCCCCCCACTTCTCAAATTGCAGCGACTTAACCACCTCTGCCTTTTGCTCAGGACGGACTTCTGCTAACACGCGCTTAATACCAACTTCACGGGCGATACTTTCGGCGGTGCGGCGGTTGTCGCCTGTTAACATCACAACTTCTAAGCCAAGTTTTTCCAACGCTTGCACAGCTTTGACAGAATTGGGTTTAATAGCATCAGCAATTCCCATTAACGCTTGCATTTCTCCGTTTACTGCTAGCCAAACGGCAGTTTTACCTAAGTATTCCAAACGTTCTTTATCTTGTTGTAATGCTTGGGTGTTAATTGCCAATTCTTCCATCCACCGTTGTGTACCAATTTGGACAAGATTATCATTTACAATACCTTGGACACCACTCCCGGCAATGGCTGTAAAATCTCTGGCTTCTATTAATTTCACTTCCTGAGATTGAGCATATCTGACAACGGCTTCTGCTAGGGGGTGTTCCGAATTGCGTTCTATGGCTGCCGCTAGTTGCAATAGCTTGATTTCGTTGCTGTTAGCTGTACCATTAACTGTCAGAAAATCTGTAACTGTGGGTTTTCCCTCGGTAATTGTGCCGGTTTTGTCTAAAACAATGGTTTTAATTTTGTGTGCTAGTTCTAAACTTTCTGCACCCTTAATTAAAATGCCGTTTTCCGCACCTTTACCTGTACCTACCATCACAGATGTTGGTGTAGCTAAACCCAAAGCACAGGGACAAGCGATAATTAACACCCCGACGGTAGTCATCAATGCCAGGGTGATGTTGCCCATGATATTAAACCAAATTATCAAAGTCAGGAGAGCGATCGCAATCACCACCGGCACAAACCAACCTGTAACTTGGTCTGCTAGTCTTTGAATAGGAGCTTTAGAACCTTGCGCTTGCTGTACTAACTGTACAATCTGCGCCAGTACAGTATCCTTACCTACCCGTGTAGCCCGAAATTGGAAACTCCCTGTTTTATTAATAGTCGCGCCAATTACCTCATCCCCTACCTGCTTTTTCACAGGTAGACTTTCCCCTGTCACCATTGCTTCATCAACTGTAGAAGCACCGTTAATTACTTCCCCGTCCACAGGAATCTTTTCCCCAGGACGAACTAACACCACATCACCAATTTCTACTTCTGCAATTGGCACGTCTATTTCTTGTCCGTTGCGAATTAACCGCGCTGTTTTAGCTTGTAACCCGATTAATTTACGGATGGCTTCTGAGGTTTGACTCTTGGCGCGATGCTCAAATAAACGTCCTAATAAAATTAAGGTAATGACAATTACAGCAGTTTCATAATATACATCTGCCATCAAACCCTGACTGACGAAAAAACCAGGAAATACCGTAGCAAATAGAGAATAAAAATATGCCGCACTTGTACCCAAAGCTATCAATGTATCCATTGTGGCGTTATGACGTTTGAAAGCTTTCCAGGCGTTGATATAAAATTTTTGACCGCACCAAAATTGTACAGGTGTAGTTAAGATGAATTGCAACCAAGGGTTATGCAGCCATGCGGGAATGAAAGGTAGGTGTAATCCTGTCATCATTGGCAGTGAACCAATTAACAGCACAATACTAATAATTCCGCCTACTATCAACTTCTGCTGTAAATCCTGTAACTCTTGCTGGTGATGTCTTTTGTCATCATCATCATCCCCTGTCATCAGGGTTTGTTCCGGCAATGGATAAGCAGAGTAACCGGCTGCACTCACCGCATTTTGGATAGTTTGTAAATCCGTTTTTTGGGCATCATATTTGATTGTTGCCTGTTCTGCGCCAAAGTTAACGCTACATTCCTCCACCCCAGTCACAGCAGTGATAGCATCTTCAATATTTTTGGCACAAGCCGCACAACTCATCCCGCGCAGTTTCAATGTGGCATTATCCATATTGCTCACCCCATTGGTACACTTTTATCTTGAATCCTCCAGTCAACTGGAGAGTCAAGTCTTTTGGGGAATTAAAAATTAAATGTTGCAATACAAAATAAGGTGGTGTAGGAGGGGAAATATTGACTCAAAGTTACAGTTCTTCACATATCTGCAATGTGGAATCATGTTTTGCCTTAACCTGATAATGATAGGACTGGCAATTATTAAGAGAAGAGATTCACAAAGGCAGGTTGGGATTCATGGCATATTCCTGGTTTAAAGCATTTCATATTATTGGCATTGTGGTTTGGTTTGCGGGGTTGTTCTACTTGGTCAGGTTATTCATCTATCATGTAGAAGCTAACCAAGAACCAGAACCCGCACGGACGATACTGAAAAATCAGTATCAAATTATGGAGAAACGCCTGTATAACATCATCACTACGCCAGGAATGTTGGTGACGGTAGCAATGGCTATTGGTTTATTAAGTACAGAACCGGAAGTTTTAAAACAGGGTTGGTTACACTTCAAGTTGCTGTGTGTGGCTTTGCTGTTGGGTTATCATCATTACTGTGGTCGGTTAATGAAGAAGTTAGCCGCCGATGAATGTCGATGGAGTGGGCAGCAGTTACGGGCATTGAATGAAGCACCTACAGTTATGCTGGTGGTGATAGTGATGCTAGCTGTGTTTAAGAATAATCTACCGACAGATATCACAGCTTGGTTGGTTTTTGGACTGATTATTTTGATGGCGGTGACAATTCAACTTTACGCCAGAAAGCGTAGACTGGATAAAGAAAAACTCACAGCCCAAATAGGACAAGTTCCTCAAGAACAAAGTTAGATAGGATTGTTTGAGATATTCTAATTATTCTTGAAACCCCTCTCCCCTGCAACTGTAGAGACGTTGCATGCAACGTCTCTACTTTGATTCTTGCTCCCCTTCCCTACAAGGGAAGGAGTTGGGGGTTATAGCAATTCATGAAAAGAATGAAACAGATGCGTAGGTTGGGTTGTAGCTTGCTTCCCCGTAGGGGTACGAAGTGAAACCCAACAATCACAAGACTTTGAGGTGTTGGGTTACTCTTCGAGAAGGCTGCGCCTACGTTCCTCAACCCAACCTACATTTGCATCATATTTTTTGTGAAATGGTATTAGGTTTAAAACAAGTTGCACACGGCGTTATTTATCAAACTCATAGCGTCACGCACCAACCATTAATTGTGATACTTGCGTAAGTCCTGCTAAATTAAAAAATATTAAAAAATAGTTGGGATATCTCAGGTAGATGTTATATGCAATATCAGGAATTATTTAGCGATCGCCTGGCTGTGATAGCGACAATGCACCAGAAAGAAAAAGTGATTGCTCCCCTGTTAGAACAGGGATTAGGAGTTAAGGCGATAGTTCCCCAGGAATTTAATACAGATATTTTCGGCACATTTACCAGGGAAGTAAAACGCCCAGGTACGCAAATAGCAGCCGCTAAGTTAAAAGCCCAAAAAGCTCTAGAATTGACTGGAGAAAATTTAGCGATCGCCAGCGAAGGTAGTTTTAATCCTCATCCCATAATACCTTATATTTACGCTAATCGAGAAATAGTCATTTTATTAGATAAAATTAATAACTTAGAAATTATTGGTGAGCAATTTTCTACAGAAACTAACTTTAATCATCAAGTTGTTGAAAATTTAGATGCAGCCTATGAATTTGCTGATAAAATCGGCTTTCCTGAACATGGACTTGTTGTTAGTTTTGCGGTGTCGAAAAATAGTCATCCGCAAATTATCAAAGGTATTAACACCGAAGCCAAATTCCTAGAAGCTCTGAACTTGGCTTTAAACAATGCCCACAACAATCAAATAACTATTGAAACAGATATGCGGGCAATGTACAATCCTACCCGCATGAAGAATATAGAAGCAGCCACCCGTAATTTACTAGATAAAATTAATAGTCGCTGTCCTCAATGTCAAACACCGGGATTTGAAATTACTGAACGCATCCCCGGTTTACCTTGTGAAATATGTCATCTGCCCACCACATTAACCCATAGTGTGATGTATCAATGTAAAAAATGTGGGTTTAGACAAGAAAAATTATTTCCTAATGGTGAACAATTTGCCAATCCTGCCCAATGTATGTACTGTAACCCTTAACTTCAGTTATCACTTATTAATTCGCCGTCAGAATTAACATTTTCTTTGATGTAAATATCTCGAATGGGGAAAGGAATAGAAATTCCTGTTTCTTGATAACGTTTATGCAGTTTCTTGATAAACAAGTGTTTGCCAATGCGTTGATCAAAATATTCACTGACACGCATATATAATGTGAAGTCTATACTAAAATCCCCAAAAGTATGAAATCTGATATATGGTTCATTCTTAATTAATTCCGGGGCAATTTCTTGCATCACTTCTTTAGCTACTTCTACCGTCACCCGTTCTACATACTCTAAATCACTATTGTAACTTACACCTAAAGTCATCGTTAAAGTAATTTCTTTAGCTGGAAGATGATAATTAGTGAAAATTGTTGAACCGAGTTTAGAATTAGGAACTATGACTACATTATTAGAAAGCTCTTTAATGCTGGTATTACGCCAAGAAATATCAGTCACATATCCTTCATTACCATCATCTAATTTGACATAATCTCCAGTTCTCACTTGTTTAGAAAGAATTAGATAAAAACCAGAAAATAAATTAGCAAGGGTATCTTGTAATGCTAAACCAACCGCTAAACCTCCGACTCCTAAAGTGGTAATAATCGGAGTAATAGCAATTCCCAAAGTTTGGAGTAAGATTAATCCTCCTAATCCTAAAACAGCAGCTTTAGCTAGGTTAGATATCAGAGATGCTGTTGCTCTTTCTGTGGTCTTAGTGTATAGACGGACGAAACCCGCACTCAGTCTAGCTAAAACTAAGGTAACTGAAAATAGGAAAACTATCGTAGTGATTTTTTGCAATAAAATAATCACATCTGTTTTAATCGGCGCAGTGACAACAGCACCGGAAAAACCTGCAAGTACAAACCAAACAAAAGGCATCCGTTGCAGAGATGTAAATATGATATTGCTGCCGGGAATTTGTTTACTGGTGGCAAATTTTTTCAGTCTCTTGAAAATAAATGTCTCACCAATTATTCCCATCAGCAAGCCAACTAAGATAAAGCCTAAAGGTAAAATCCAGTCCATCATTATTAATTTAGAATTTCAGACAAGGGGATGATTACTGCAAGATTTTACATCATCAGTACACAATCACAAATCTCCAGATGGATCGAATACTACAATTCAGGTGAAAATAAATAACATGGATCTACCAATTATTTATCACCCTGATTATGTTGCACCATTACCTGAAGGTCATCGTTTCCCGATGCCAAAGTTCCAAAAGCTCTATGAGTTGCTGTTAACTGAAGGTGTAGCACACATAGAACAATTTCATACACCAACGCGCCCGCACTTAGACTTAATTGAGTTAATTCATACGCCCGATTATGTGCAAGCTTACTGTCAAGGCACATTAGATGTTAAAGCACAGCGTCGCATTGGTTTACCTTGGAGTCCAGCATTAGCCAATCGTACCTGTGTGGCAGTCGGTGGGACAATACTCACGGCACAGTTAGCATTAAATCAAGGTTTAGCTTGTAATACGGCTGGTGGAACTCATCACGCCTTTCCCAGTTATGGATCTGGTTTTTGTATTTTCAACGATTTAGCGATCGCCACTCGTGTTCTCCAAAAACAAGGACTAGTACAGAAAATCCTGATTGTTGATTTAGATGTCCATCAAGGAGACGGTACAGCGTTTATTTTCCAAGATGATGACAGTGTATTTACCTTCTCCATGCACTGCGAAGTTAACTTTCCTGGTACAAAACAAAAAAGTGATTTAGATGTTGCTCTACCCGTAGGAATGGAAGACGACGCTTATTTACAAACCTTGGCGAATTACTTACCAGATTTGTTATCTGAAGTCAAGCCAGACTTGGTATTATATGATGCTGGTGTTGATCCGCATATAGGCGATCGCTTAGGTAAATTAGCCTTAACTGATACTGGCCTTTTCCGTCGAGAAATGCAGGTATTAACTACCTGTGTGAGTGCTGGTTATCCCGTCGCCTGTGTCATTGGCGGTGGTTATGCAGATGATCTAAAATCTTTGGTTTGGCGACACTCTCTAGTCCATCGTGCCGCAAGTGAGGTTTACCATCAGTATAAATTATACTAATACAGTTTTGGTGTCATCTAATAAGTAATGAGTAATGAGTAATGAGTAATGAGTAATGAGTAATGAGTATAGGACTTACGCAACTGGCATATTTTTCACGTAGGGTGTGTGACGCTGCGAAAGTATTGGAACGTAGTCATGAGACTTATAGCGTCACGCACCAACTATCAATTGTGACACTTGCCTAAGTCCTGGAGTAAATACCCATGACTTATTACTTGTTACTTCAAGAACGCGAAACATAACTTTTCCCACTGCAAATTTTACTCAGCCAGAATAGAAAAGGATGTCACGAGTTGGGAATTTAAGGGTAATATAGTAGTTACGCTCGTAATTACATAGAAAAAAGTTTTATGATCCAGACTTTAAAGTTACGCAAAATTGGTAATTCTGTGGGGGTGACATTTTCTAAGGAGTTGTTAGAAAAGCTCAACCTTTCTGAAGGGGATATTTTATTTGTGACGGAAACAGAACATGGACTCCAGCTTAGTCCTTATGATCCTGAATTTGAGAAAGCGATGGCCATTTATCGGGAAGGTAGCCAGAAGTTTCGTCATGCGTTGAAAGAACTTGCTAAGTGAATGAACCAACTTGGCTGACAAAACAGATGGTGCTTGCTATCCATGAGGATTTGATTTCTCAGTATGGCGGTTTATCTGGGGTGAGAGATACGGGGTTATTAGAAGCGAGTTTAGCCCGTCCCCGGCATAAATTTTCTGATCAGCCGCAGGCTTCGCTCTTGGAATTGGCGGCGGCTTATGGTTTTGCTTTGTGTAAAAATCATCCCTTTCTAGATGGCAATAAGCGTACAGCTTTTATGACGATGTATGTTTTTTTGGGGTTGAATGCTTATAGTTTCAATGCGCCAGAGCCGGAAATAGTATTAGTCATGGAGAGTTTAGCTTCTGGGGAGATTGACGAAAATACTTTGCAGATTTGGTTAGCAAAATATGCTGATCAATTGCTGTGAACAGGGTGTAGGGCTAACATCGGTAATCCACATCAATAAATCGTAATTACCCTTCACTAGTTACCGAACTCAACAGATAATTTAAGTATTAGGATGTACACTCTAAATAAGTATTTCTAATCAAATTGAGATTAAAGATTGTTAGAAATTATGAATTGAGAGTTAATTTAGACTCTCAAGATTTACCTTGTCTGTAGGTAAGGTGAAATTCCATAATTCTTAACCGAAAATTAGCTCTCATAGGCGATACAGAAATTGGTTCAACGTCGATAAAATCTATAGGCAGGAAGAGCCGAGGAGAACGCAGTGGGCTTATTAAAAGGCTTTGAAATTGAAATGTACACAGGTACACCTCAAGGGGAAATCGTCGGTCTTTCCGATAAAATTGTGGCTGACTTAGATGGATTTGTCAGAGAACCAGACAGTCGCAACGTCGAATACACAACCAGTCCCTTACAGAATTATGAAAGTCTGTTGTGTGCCTTGCTGCGTCCTCGGCGAGAATTGCGAAAATATCTGCAAAAATTAGGAGACTATACCCTAATTCCGGGGAGTACCTTATCTTTAGGGGGAAGCGATCGCTTTATGCGTTCCAATCCGGCTAACCCCTATCATGACTACATTGAAAACACCTATCACACGAAAGTTGTTACCGCTAGCGTTCATATCAATATAGGTATAGATGATCCAGAAGTGTTAATGCGGGCTTGTCGCTTGATTCGCCTGGAAGCACCCTTATTTTTAGCCTTAAGTGCTTCATCACCCTTTTTGGATGGTAAAGCTACCGGTTATCACTCCACCCGTTGGGCTGTTTTTCCCCAAACACCAGCCTATGTTCCACTGTTTGAAAATCATGCCCATCATATTGAATGGGTAGAACAGCAATTAGCTGCGGGGACAATGCAAAACGTCCGTCACCTGTGGGCATCAGTCAGGCCAAATGGCGATCGCCGTCCTTATGATTTGAATCGCCTCGAATTGAGAATTTGTGACTTAGTGACAGATCCCATCGCCTTACTTGCCATTACAGCCCTATTGGAAGCGCGATTACTCCAACTCATCAAAAATCCTGATTTAGATCCTTTAACCCAAAGTATTTTGTCTCCCGAAGAACTGATCAGCATCACCAGCAAAAACGAAATAGCAGCCGCTACCACTAGCCTTGATGCTCAACTCACACATTGGCAAGATGGGCGCACCATCATCGCCAGAGATTGGATCAGTGAAATCTATGCAGAAGTTTGGGCGATCGCCAAAGAAGAAGGTTTTAGCTGTTTCCTCTCTCCTTTACAAAAAATCCTCCGCGCCGGTAACGAAGCCCAGCATTGGCTACAACTCCATAAAATTGGTTTAGATAGCCAGCAAGTCATCACTCAAGCCATTACCGCAACTTACGAACGAGAAATCGAACTACAAGATAAATTGTGTTCTTCTCTGGCAGCTTAATCATAATTTTTGGGCATTGGGCATTGGGCATCGGGCATCGGGCATCGGGCATCGGGCATGGCACGCTTGTTAAGCTGAAACCTCGTCAGGGCAGGGTGTGGGAGGTGTGGGAGGTGTGGGAGGTGTGGGATGGTGGAGAACAAATCTTTCCCCCCACACTCCCCTCTCTCCCCACACTCCCCCCTCCCTTGTCTCCCTTGTCTCCCTTGTCTTCCTTGTCCCCCCGCTCCCTTCCCCCTGCCCCCTGCTCCCTGCCCCCTGCCCCCCGCTCTGCCCAATAAACCCCCGTCTCTACCAAAAATCTTCAATGTTAAGTAGATAAAAGTAGCAATTTTTGCTTTTAAAAATCTAATCTATATCTCTAGCTTGACATTTATTAACAAAACCTATCGTTAGCCTGTGTCTATTGGTAGATTTTTCGTGATAAATATATCTTTTTATACAAATAATAGTTTTACGGACAATGCCCCAGGTAGTTTTAGTTAATCCGCAAATTCCTCCGAATACAGGTAATATTGCTCGTACTTGTGCGGCGACAGGTACAGAGTTACATTTAGTAGGCCCTTTGGGATTTGAAATTAGCGATCGCTACCTCAAACGAGCCGGCTTGGACTACTGGCCTTACGTCAAGCTGCACTATCACAAATCTGTAGAAGCTTTTAAAATAGCGCATCAAGAGCGTGGAGGCAGATTATTAGGTTTTTCTGTCCGTGGCAGTTCCAATTACATTCACTACCAATTTCAAGATGATGATTGGCTATTGTTCGGAAGTGAAACCACTGGCTTATCAACAGAAGCTTTGTCAATTTGCGATGGTCTCTTACATATCCCAATGGCTCAACCAGGTGTTCGCAGCTTGAATTTATCAGTCAGTGTAGCTATCGGTCTATTTGAAGCCCGTCGCCAGTTAGGTTATTTACTGTAATTGTGAACTAAAATTTGCGTAAGTAATTTTGCTTACGCAAAATATGTATTTTCATTACGAAATAAGACTTTTAAGCTTGTAAATCTTTCGTATATATATGTATTCCTGTAATATTGATTACGTTATTTTTGATTGTCAACTGTAATTATATTTAAAATTTAGAAAAAATAAATGTTTTTATGATAAGAAATTTGTATATCAAATTTCATCACTTAGCAAATTTGAATGATAGATTTTGATGAATTAAAAAGCTGGAGGAATAGGGAACAAAAAATTCAAAACCCTTTCTTATATAGACTTTGCGGCCTTTTTGGTGAATAAATATTTTTCAGGAGCAAAAAAGCAGTTGTGAGTTTGTACGGTTGTTTTTTAGGGAATAATCAACGTAAAGTCTCCTGTTGGGAAGACGGATCTGCTAAAAAACCCTTGAAGATATTTACATCAGGGGGCATCGCTTTTCCAGAAGTCTTAGTGAGAGTTGCTCACAGCGACTGTTTCCTTGGAAAGTATCATGTATTTTCTAGTCAGACCGCCGAAAGCAAGAGTAACTAAAGACAACTCTGTGAATAGCAAACTGTGTGAGGGGGTGAGGAGTTAAACGGACAAGTCAGCATAGCAACTTTTTAAGGTTTGCTAACAGGTGTGAACTTGTCTAAATCAGAGAACCAGGTTAATCTTGCCTAAGTATCTCTGGTAAAAGTGATCTTGATCTATCGTGTGATGTGATCTAGATCGTTGACTAGTTCCAACTGGAAAATCTAGGTCAGTTAAGCACTATTGATCATAGGAGGTCGTCTTTGAAACGAGCATTGAAAAAAAGAGTAAAAGCTGTGTTGAATAATACCCCTAGCAGCGATGATGCACCAGTGGATCAACTGAACGTGGCGAACAATAAGGCGAATCGCCGAGCGCGTACACAAGTAGCCATGATTGGTTTAGCAATCTCGATGGGAGCAACCAGCCTTTTGGTGACTCGGCAAAGCGATCAAGCCCAAGCAGCAGCACCTGTAGGTAGCCAGAAAGCCACCTCAAATGCTTCTGTCACCTCTGATAATCAAGTGAAATTTGCTCCCACAAAGCTGGGGACTCCCATAGTCTTATCAACAAGTGTGCCAGAAAATTCTGTCATACTTGAACCAACAGCAGTTTCACAATTGCCTGGGCTTGAAGCTAAATGGCAGGTTTTGGCAAGTGGAATGTCTGTGCCAGTTTCTACCTCAGAAACTCTTTCTCAAAATTTAGCAGCTTACAAAACTTCCATAGACAAGCAAGACCAAAAATCACAGCCAGAGCAAGCTCAATCTGGAGAGCCGCTTGCTCAAACTAATGATGTTGATGGTCAACAAACTACATTTATAAAAACCCAACCACAAACAGATGTAGCAGCAGATAGTCAAGCTGCTAGTAGTGAAATTAATCCTCAATTGAAGGCACAGCAAGAATTTGCTCTGAATCGCCTCCAGGAAAAATCGAACCGTTTAAGAAAAAGTCTGGCACAGTTGCGGTCTGAGGAGTCAAAAGATTTATCCAAAGATACCTCTAGCTTAAAAGAGCCAAAGGTTATAGCCAATCAGTTGCCCCCTCTGAACACTAACGGCACAGTTATCCAACAGTCGCCAACTGCGACCACTAGTAATCAAGAGCAGTTAGCAACAACTGTACAACAGCCACAGCCGATTACTATTCCCGTGCAGCAACCAGCAACAACTACACCAATAGTTACACCAGTTGCCCCAGTTGCACCTACAATTACTGCACCAACACAACAGGCTAATTACGAAGTCAAACCAGGAGATACCCTAGCAGCGATCGCTAGCAGATACAATACTTCTGTTTCTGAATTAGTCAAAGCTAATGGCATCAGTAATCCCAATCAGCTGCAAATTAGCCAAAAATTGGTGATTCCTGTAGCTCAGAACCCCAGCAACAGACAGTACCCAATTAACTCGGAAATAGCTAGTACTCCTGTTAAACCCACTAGCGTTAATTCCCAGCCAATTACTGTACCAACACCTGTTTTAGCTGATAACAGCAGTGTTGCTGTACCCACAACACCCTCTGAAGATAGCGACAACCAAGCAACAACTTCTGTTGAGCCTTCAGAAACAACTGCGACTAACCCCATCACTCAAGGTATAGGTGGTGACACACCTGTTCCCAGAGCTTTCGTAGAAATACAGAAACCGAAAAAGTCTAATGACAGAGTAGCTAGAGCTAAAAACGAGCGTTTACGTAGCTTACAAGCCGAAATCAAAAGACTACAAGCAAAATACCGCGCTCAACAGTCTGGCAGAAATGCTACATCCCAAACAACAGAAAATGTAGCTATTCCCATTCCCGTAGCTACTCCCAATGACTTGACAGTCTCTAGACCTGTTGCTAATCAAAGTAATTTTTCTATTCCTATTACTGTTCCCACACCTCTGACATCTGGCTACGCTAACGAACCAGTTAAGCCGACATTCCGCGCTACTCGTCCTCTGGATAATGAGCCAGTTAACCCGGAGTTCTTGCCTAACCGTGAACCTAGTCAGTTGAAACCATCCCGAAATCCATCGAGTGTGAGAGTAGCAACACCTCCGGCTGGTTTGGATGCTGCCGACTCTTTAGGCAATATGCGGGGAAGAACTGTGTCTCCAGGTAAGCTACCACCACTAGCTGCTGTAGACCAATATCTACCCAGAACCATTGATGAGAATACACCTGTTCCATCAAGTGCTTCTACAACTTACGTTTGGCCAGCTAGAGGTGTACTGACATCCGGCTATGGTTGGCGTTGGGGAAGAATGCACAGAGGTATTGATATTGCTAACGCTGTTGGTACGCCAATTATTACAGCATCTGATGGTATTGTCGAAAAAGCAGGCTGGAATAACGGCGGCTATGGCAATCTTGTAGATATCCGTCATTCGGATGGCAGCTTAACTCGTTACGCTCACAACAGCAAAATTTTCGTCCGAGTCGGTCAACAAGTAACCCAAGGGCAGCATATTGCTAACATGGGTAGCACCGGTTTTAGCACTGGGCCACACCTGCACTTTGAAATTCATCCAGCAGGTAAAGGAGCAGTTAACCCCATAGCGATGCTACCGAAAAACCGCATCTAACTAATACCTGTTTTTAATTTCAATATTAGCTAGTTATAAAGAGGGAGTAATTAAGCTCCCTCTTTTATTATTTTTGACTTTGACTTCGGCTAGCGATCGCTTAGAATAGAAAGGTTGTCAAGAATTGCGATATCGGCTATCATGGCTGTTCCTAAGAAGAAAACATCTAAATCTAAACGAGATAAACGTCGGGCTACCTGGAGACGCAAGGCTGCTGTAGAAGCACAAAAAGCTCTTTCCTTGGGTAAATCTATTTTGACGGGACGTTCTACATTTGTCTATCCTACTGCTGAAGAAGAAGACGAAGAAGAATAAGAAAAAATTGGTAATGAGTAATTGGACTTACCTAATTACCCATTACCCATTACCCATGACTGATGATCAAATAATCACATCAACAGTAAAGTATCTATAACCCCTAATTTTTGGATTTTCAACAAAATTAATATTTAGGGGTATAAATTTTGGTAACTATTACCCCTACACCCCCACACCCCTATACCCCTACACCCCTAAAAATGTAACTATGCTAGGGAAATTTTTTCACAAACCAGATCCAGAATATAGCGATCGCGTCCCCCCAGGACAACACTTAGCTAAGGGTTTTCCGGTGTTAACCTACGGTACAGCACCACAAGTTACTATAGAAGAATGGGAATTTCGGGTTTGGGGTTTGGCTAAACCTGTAGTGTTGAGTTGGTCAGATTTTATGAATCTACCTCAACACGAGTTCACCGCAGACTTTCACTGTGTCACCCGTTGGTCTAAGCTTGATGTTAAGTGGACGGGGATTAAAGTTACCGATTTTATGAATTTAATTGAGGTAGATTCCAAAGCAGCCCATATTATGGAACATTGCTATGGGGGCTACACTACTAATATTGCAATAGCGGATTTTGTCAGGGAAGAAAATTTTTTCGCCTTTAAGTTATTTGGTGAACCATTACCCAGAGAACACGGGGGGCCAATGCGGTTAGTTGTACCCCATCTCTACGCTTGGAAAAGTGCTAAATGGATTAATGGTTTGGAGTTTTTAGAAACAGAAGAATTTGGTTTCTGGGAACGCAATGGCTACCATACTCGTGGTGAACCTTGGGCGGAAGAAAGATATAGTTATTAATTCACGTCTAATGTGAACTAAAATCTTGCGAATACCTAGATATTTGTAGGGGCGGGTTTACCGAGATTAGGAGTTAATCATGAAAGATGTTTGTTAATCCGCCCCTACTATTACGTGAGTTCGACAAGTCTTTTCTGACCTCTCCCCCAACCCCTCTCCGACGCGGAGAGGGGAGTAAAAAGCAGATATATCAAGAAAAAATCAAGGTTTTAAAGCCTCTCTCCTTGCAGGGGAGCCAGTGCGTTGGGCGGCTTTGCCGACTTGTTCGCGTAGCGTCTCGTAGAGAAGCAACTGGCGTGAGAGGTTTGGAGAGGGGTTTTTTCCAGTCGTCGAACTCACGTTACTATTGATTGGATAGACGGTTTTCCTAATTCACATCAGGCGTAATTCGTAATTTTTTAACCTGTATTGAATTAACGAATAATTAGCTTTAACAAGGATAATTTACCTTTGTATGGTGCGTATCGCCAATTGATGTCTAGCCAGAAGGAATTTTTTAAGACGCTTTTATAATGTGAAAAGGTGTCGAAACTGGCTTTACCGTGGTAACTGCCAATACCGCTATTGCCTACACCGCCAAAGGGGAGAGATGATACAGCAAATTGCATGGCTATATCGTTGATACATACTCCTCCTGATGAGGTATTGTGTAGGATGTGTTTTTGTAGTTGTTGATTGCGGGTAAATAGGTATAAAGCTAAGGGTTTTGGTTGGGAATTAATCAGGGCGATCGCGGTTTCTATATCTGTATATTCTATGATGGGTAAAATCGGCCCGAAAATTTCTGTCTGCATGATCGGATCTGTTAAAGATACATGATCAATTAATGTCGGAGCAATATATAATTCTTCGGGTTTAGTCTCACCACCAATGATGATTTCACCATTGTTTAATAGTTTAGTTAAATGCTCAAAATGCTTTTGATTGATAATTCTAGGATAATCTGGGCTATTGGCAGGGTTTTCAGTATAAAATTCTTTGATAGTTGTTTTTAAAGCAGCAATTAAATCTGGTTTAATGGCTTTGTTGACTAATAAATAATCCGGGGCTACACAAGTTTGTCCAGCATTAATAAATTTACCCCATATAATGCGTTTCGCTGTATGTTCTAAGTTAATATCTGTATCAACAATGCAAGGGCTTTTACCACCTAATTCTAAGGTAACTGGAGTAAGGTTTTTTGCTGCTTCCGCCATAACGATTTTACCAACGGCAGGGCTACCAGTAAAAAAGATATGATCAAATTTTTCTCGTAATAGTTGTTGACTAGTTTCTATTCCCCCCGCAACTACAGCTATATAATCATTCTCGAAGTATTTACTGATAATTTCAGCGAAAAAATTAGAAGTATGAGGCGCAAGTTCTGAGGGTTTAATTATCGCACAGTTCCCAGATGCGATCGCACCGACTAAGGGAGCAATAATTAACTGAAATGGATAGTTCCACGCCCCCATAATTAAGACAATTCCTAATGGTTCTGGGACAATTTGGGCTGAATATTGTATAAGTTTTAATGGCAGGGGTGCTTTTTGAGGTTTCGTCCAATTTTTTAGATGCTTGATGGCATAATCAATTTCTCTAATAATAAATAGTTCTGTGGCATAGCTTTCAAATTCTGATTTATGTAAGTCTGCCTTGAGTGCTTCAATAATTGCTGATTCATGGGTTTTAATTAATTGTTTAAGTTTTTTGAGTTGTGCTAGGCAAAAATCAATATTTTTGGTTGTACCAGTGTCAAAAAAATCTTTTTGTTTTTGTAAAAGTTCTGGGATGTTTGATGTAGTGTTTAGAATCATTTCACAATTTATTTTTGATTGTCGAAGGTAGAAAAACTCATTACGAATTACGTTAGCGTACCATCTCGTAGAGAACTCCATTACGAATTACGTAGCTTGCTACTCTTCTCTACGAGAGGCTGCACCAACGAGTTCTCCAAAGGAGTACCCGCAAGGAATTAAGTAGGTAGGCAGAATAGAACCAACCTGTGTAAAGAAAAGTAAACAAGCCTAAAACCCTTTTTCCCCCTGCTCCCTGCTCCCTGCCCCCTGCCTTATCCCAAGAACCATTTTTAACGCCAACCTACTTAATTGGCAGTGAGACAATAAATACACTACCTTTTCCTAATTCCGAATTAACAAATATATTACCGTGATGGGCTTCGACAATACGCCGGGAAAGATACAAACCTAAACCACTACCAGAAATTTTGTGACTACCTTGACGAAATCTTTCAAAGAGGGTGGCTTGTTCTGTGGATGAAATACCTCGCCCGGTGTCTGCTATTTCTATATTTATATATTTAATGTCATAGTGAGGATATTTAAGCCCGATAGTCACTGCACCAGACTCAGTAAACTTAATGGCGTTACCGATGAGGTTAGTAAATAGACGATGTAACTCTAAGCGATCGCCTTTGATGGTGCTATTGGTTGTATCATCAAATTCTAGATTGAGATTTAAGTCTTTGGATGCGGCTAGGGGTGTGAGTTCTCCCGCGACTTCTTCGAGTAATTGGTTTAAATTAACTGGCTGAAATGCCAAGGTTTTGCGCCCAGCTTCAAACCTATAAACTTCTAATAAGGTATTAACCATTGATAGCAAGTTGCTATTACTACGCCCCATAATTATGATCGCTTCCTGCATTTGGGGGGATAACGTACCTAATGCACCTTGTTGAAATAGCGTTAACATTCGATCTGCTGCCACTAGGGGAGTACGTAAATCATGGGTGAGACGCGAGACAAAATCTTCTCGCTGCCGGGCTATTTCATCTCGTTCATCCATGCTACGCTTTAACCGTAATAGCGATCGCACTCTCGCTAATAATTCATCAACTGTCACAGGTTTACGGATAAAATCATCCGCACCTAAATCTAATCCCCGTGCTACATTCGGCGCATCGTGGGCAGTAATTAACAGGATGGGAATGTATTGTTGTAACTCCATCTTTCCCCGAATGTGCTTAGTCACTTCATAACCATCCATTCCCGGCATCATTAAATCTAGCAGCACTAAGTCGCAAGGAGATGCTTGCAGTTGTTCTAAGGCACTAAAGCCATTTTCTGCGGTATTAATTGTGTAGCCTTCTTCCTCCAAAATGGTTTTAATTAAAAACACATTATCAGGAGAGTCATCCACAACAAGAATTTTACCGGGGTGAGAAGGGTTTGAACTCATGAGAGGCAGGGGGCAAAGGGGGCAGGGGGCAAGGGAGGCAGGGGGCAGGGGAGACAAGGGAGGCAGGGGAGACAAGGGAGACAAGGGAGGCAGGGGGCAGGGGGCAGGGGAGACAAGGGAGGCAGGGGAGACAAGGGGCAGGGGCTTAGTTTTAATCTAATAATCTAAATATAGGACTCATATTTGATTTTTGAACAGGTACGTAGATATGTAGTAATATCGTTTCTTGATGTAGCTTGCCTGGCGTAGCCATAGATGCACTTTATTCTGTACTGTAGAGACGTTGCATGCAACGTCTCTACATCATTTATTTGGCGGAACTTCATAGAGAATTGGTATAACACACCCCCCAAAGTGTTTGGTGCGTTACGGCTTACTTCTAACACACCATACATATGTTACATATACTTAGATTTTTTCAGAAATGAAATCAGATGTCTATACAAGTATAACGACTTGAAAAAACTCAACTATGTTAACTAATGTAAAAGGAATAAGATTGAGTTCGTAGTAAGGACTTTAGTCCTGATTTGTTCGCGGAGCGTCTCGCAGAGATAACTAAAGTCTCAACAAGCCCTAAAAAACCGGGTTTCTGAACAAAATTTGCAAGAAACCCGGTTTTTAACCCAGGTGCAAGATGATAGTCATGACTTCATTGATTTTCTTCTTGGTTTTGCTGTCTAGTTAAGTCGAGATATGGGGAAAGTCCCATATCCAAGTTATCTGTATCGCGCCTAGCTTCCATCACATCACGCTGGAGGTTACGCAAAAGTTGAAATAAAAGCCTGTCGCAAATCTCACCTACAAGCAAACTAGCTAAAAATACCGCCACAGTACAAGTAATCACCGCAAACAAACCCAAAGGCGCGATAATCAAAATCACCCAAGTAGTTGCAGCATTCACTACCGCCACAATCCAACTACGATATCGAATCAATTTTTTCGCCACAGAACTAGACATAATCTTTACCCCCTTTAGTTAATTAAGGATGAGATTATTCTATACCCCCTTGGAAGACCCCTCTTCCAGCCCCATAGATAATAAAAATACAGTTAATTGTCAACCCCTAATAGTCGGTATTACCAATTACGAATTAACGCGATGTGCAACTTATTTATAAACCCCTCTCCAAACCTCTCCCCTACAAGGAGAGAGGCTTTGATTCTTGCTCCCCTTCCCTTGCAGGGAAGGGGTTGGGGGTTAGGTTTGAAAAGAAGTTGCAGACGGCGTGAATTACGTTAGCGTACCCCTCTGGGGAAGCAAGCTACGCGGTAGCGTCTCGTAGAGAAGCGGGACGAAGTCCATTACGAATTACGAATTACGAATTACGAATTACAAATGACTACCCTCTATCTCACCGAACCCGGAACTATTGTGCGTTATCGCAATGAATCTTTAGTGATTCAGGACTTACGCAACTGGCACAATGCGATCGCCAGTTTATAGTACATAAGTATTAATTTGATTCCGAAAGCTTTGTCTTCGCAATAGAAGTCGGTGTCTTGGAAGCAAAACATAAAATATTCATGAGAAAATAGCTAGAGATTGTATGAAATAAATTTTGCTGACGGTAATGAGATTTACTAAACTTAATTACTGCCAATACTTATTAAGTAGTCAAATTAATTATACGATGACTAATTTGGCAGAGCATTTAGAGACTATTAGCCATGATGCAATTAACTACTATTTGAAGAGAGAAAAGTTAACACCTCGATTACTCTGGGATAACGTGAAAGAGGTAGTTGAGCCGGATACGAATGCTTACATAATATTTGATGATAGCGTTTTAGATAAAAGATATTCTGAAGAAATAGAAATAGTCAGGAGACAATATAGTGGTAATGAGCATGGTGTTGTCAAAGGCATTGGTGTAGTTAGTTGCGTGTATGTCAACCCTACTATTCAAAGATTTTGGGTCATAGATTACCGCATTTTCAATCCTGATATCGATGGTAAAACCAAGGTAGACCATGTGAAAGATATGCTGCAAAACCTTGTATATCATAAGCTTTTACCATTTGATACTGTTTTGATGGACACATGGTATGCTGTACATAGTTTAATGCTTTATATTGATAGTTTAGAAAAAATTTATTATTGCCCTTTAAAAAATAATCGCTTAGTTGATGATAGCTTTGCCAAAGAAAAATATAAACGTATTGAATTATTAGAGTGGAGTCCTGAAGAGTTAGAATGTGGTAAAATCATAAAAATTAAAGGGTTTCCGCCAGAGAAAAAAGTGAAACTATTCCGGGTTACTGTTTCTACCAACAGAACGGATTATATCGCCACTAACGATTTATCTCAAAGCTCCACGGATGTTGTACAACAGGTGTGTAAGATTCGTTGGAAAATTGAAGAGTTTCACAGAGAGATTAAACAATTAACAGGCATTGAATCTTGTCAATGTCGTAAGGCTAGGCTGCAAAGAAATCATATTGCTTGTGCAATGTTAGTTTGGATTAGATTAAAGAATTTAGCCTATCAAACTGGTCAAACTGTTTATCAAATCAAGCATAATTTGCTTTCTAATTATTTAATTCAGCAACTCAAACGCCCAAGTATTCTTATGTGCTTGGTCTGAGTTGAATTGTCCCTGGGTAGGGCTGCGCCTTACCCCCTCTTTGTGCCAGTTGCGTAAGTCCTGTGATTGTCAAACAGGAACAGTCTACAAATTGCCGTTTGGCGGAGTTGACACTGGTGATAGTTTTACCAGGGGTACAATTAACAGATGTGGTAATCTCTTTATTACTTGACCGAGGAATTGAAACGATTTTTCTCCGTCAAGATGGGCAATTTCGCGGTCGTTTGCAAGGGCAATTTGCTACAAACCCGACTTTGCGTCTAGCACAGTACCGCACTGTAGAAACAACGTTTGGGATGGCGTTAGCACAAAAGTTAGTCATGGGTAAAGTTCGTAACCAACGGGTGCTGCTACAACGGCGTAACCGTGCAACTAATGGACAAATCAGTGAATTAACCGAAGCGATCGATTTAATTAGTGCCTATGCTTCCCAGTTAACTAATACTACAACACCCCTAAATCGGAATGAACTGATGGGAGTGGAAGGAATTTGCGCTCGTACTTATTATCAAGCACTTAAACACTGGTTTCCTTCTCAGTGGAATTTTAACGGACGCAATCGTCGTCCGCCACTAGATCCTGTCAATGCCTTGCTCAGTTGGGGATATGGGGTTTTATTGGCGCGGGTGTTTGCGGCTTGTGTTCAAGCGGGACTTGATCCTTATTTGGGATTTTTTCACGCTATTGAACCATATCGTCCAAATTTGGTATTAGATTTAATGGAGGAATTTCGACCAGTAGCGGTAGATCAAGCTGTGATTTCTCTAATTCAGTCGGATTTATTGACACCGGATGATTTTCAACCTTCGCCGGATGGGGTGGGTATTTGGTTGGGAACAATGGCGAAAAAGTTATTACTAGGTGAGTTAGAAAGGAAGTTTCGCACTTCTATACTTTACCCACCGCAAAATCGTCAGTTAAGTTTGAGTCAAATTTTACTAGAACAATGCCGCAGTTTAGGACGCTGTTTAGTACAGTCGAGTTTAGATTATGAGGCGTTTGTCATTAAATGACTTGGTTGGTAGTAAGGACTTTAGTCCTTAAAAAAGGGGAAGGAAGGACTAAAGTCCTTACTACGAACGGGAGATTAATTTTGAAAGTTGGTAATTATGGCAAAACTTTATTTGGTGTGTTACGACATACCAGACGACAAGCGGCGGACTAAGTTGGCGAAGTTGTTAGAACAACGCTGTCAACGGGTACAGTATTCGGTGTTTGAGTGTCCTTTAGAGGAGTCAGCTATTAACTCTCTATTGGAAAAGCGTTGGCTACCAATTTTGAAGTTGAATGAGGATAGTTTAAGGGTTTATCCCCTAGATGCAACTGCAAAAGCACAAACACGAGTTTATGGCAGTCAGCCGCCTTATGAACCCCCAGATTATTTAATTTTGTAAAGTTGGATGTCTGGTTTTTGGTGAGGGTTTACAGGCTGGAGTTGATGATTTTGCTAGTATTTGGCGGTTTGTAACGGAATGTAAAGTTAGCCGCAACTTTGTCGCGTCGATTTATAGGAAGTAAGAGTGAGTAAAGTTGTGTAAATAAAAGAAAAGTTTGTTTTTTTGCCTTGACTCCTGGAGCTTTTTCGTTTAGATTATCTATAAAGCTAATTTTTTACGGAAAAGGCTTTTGGATTTTTGTACTGATGCTGTAGGTTACACCTCTATCTCCGTACCTCGGCGCAACTGAACCTTGAAAACCAAATATATCAATAGTTTCCAAATGGTAGGGTTAAACACCACCTCTTCCCCGCAAGGGGACGGAAACGAACATAACAACGAAGTGATGTTGAAATTGTTCCATTGGTTAAACACCACCTCTTCCCCGCAAGGGGACGGAAACTGGCAACTGTAAATGAGAACGGTAAACGCTTAAAACAAAGTCAAGGTTAAACACCACCTCTTCCCCGCAAGGGGACGGAAACCTGTTAGGTGATTTGTACATTATTGTCTCCATAATATCGTGGTTAAACACCACCTCTTCCCCGCAAGGGGACGGAAACGATAGCCGAGTCATGTAGGTAACTACGGTAGAAAATTTTTTTTGTTAAACACCACCTCTTCCCCGCAAGGGGACGGAAACCTGCCACGCCTTCCCAGACCGCTTAGTTACTATATCTTGTTAAACACCACCTCTTCCCCGCAAGGGGACGGAAACTGGCTTGCACAGTGGCTACTAGTATGTCTACCTTCTTACTATGTTAAACACCACCTCTTCCCCGCAAGGGGACGGAAACAAAGGGGACAAGCCCCTAACTTATTAGATATCAATAGTTAAACACCACCTCTTCCCCGCAAGGGGACGGGTGCGACTATCAGTCGCTCATGAGAGTGAGTATCTGAGAAATACTCCTGGTTAATGTCTAAACCAGTACCTACCCGAAGGGGCATTGCGGGTAACTGCGGTGTCTCAGAGCTAGAGGGGAAAGCGTAAAATCTGCAAGCCGAAAAGTGGAGGTAACGCCAAGGTAAAACCACTGACGGGTTAACGAGAGTGAACCTTTGACGAGGCATCGTGAAGCGGAAATACTGAAACGGCTGAAACAGTAAAAGGGGTGAGATATTCTGCCCTGTCCTCAGAATATAAGACATCAAAACGCCCCCGGTGTATAGAAGGAACGCGCAGTGGTTGTGTCTTTCATGTGTGATATGAAGAAACCCCAATGGAGTCTGACAACTAGAAACGATGCGGTCAGTAAAGCAGGGAGTAATCCCGACTGAACTCTCCAGTGGGAGTAAGATGCTACAAAAAGCGAAAGCTGTGAAGCCGAAAGGCAACGGGAAACCATAACCGCGCAGATAGGTTTAACTAAACCGACCTGAAAGGGTGCAGACGTGTAGCGAGTGAATCCCTTGAAATCAGAGTAATAGGAAACCGAACTGTGCGGGAAAAGTTATGGTGCAATCAACGATTGTGAATGTAACCGACAGGACTACGGACTGGAACAGCATTAACTGGAAAAATGCCTACCGCGTAGTCAGGCGACTCAGACAAAGAATATTCAAGGCAACCAAAGACGGTAACTTTAAGAGGGTACGCAATCTTCAAAAGTTACTCATGAGGAGTTACTCCAACATTATACTTTCCGTGCGACGAGTAACGCAATTAAATCAAGGCAAGAAAACAGCAGGTGTGGACAAATTACTGGTACTGACACCACACGCTAGGGCAACATTGGTAGATATTCTCGCCATGCGCTTACCGTGGAAAGCATTACCAGTGAAGCGGGTATACATCCGCAAATCCAACGGCAAACAACGCCCCCTCGGTATTCCCTGCATCATCGACAGATGTCTTCAGGCAATAGTATTAAACGCCTTAGAACCAAGTTGGGAAGCACAATTCGAGAGAACATCTTACGGTTTCCGCCCCGGCAGAGGTGTACATGACGCGATAGAAAGAGTACACACAATGTCAAAAGCCAACTCCACTACTAGTTGGGTGGTTGATGCCGACATTGAAGGTTGCTTTGATAACATCGCCCATGCACCGCTCATGCAAGCCATTGGGAACTTCCCCGCACGGCAGTTAATACACCAGTGGTTAAAAGCGGGATATGTAGACAAGGGCGTGTTTTACGATACAGAAATGGGCGTACCCCAAGGTGGAATCATTTCCCCACTACTCGCAAATATTGCATTGCATGGTATGGAAGCAGCATTGGGTATCAGATACGATAAACACGGTCATAAAATCGGACATCGTGGTCTGGTACGCTACGCTGATGATTTGGTAGTTTTCTGCAAAACTCAAGAGGATGCCCACAGGGTGGTTGATATCTTGTCCGACTGGATGAAAACTAAAGGGTTGGCTTTATCAGAGTCCAAAACCCAAATAGTACATCTAACTGTGGGATTTGATTTTCTGGGGTTTAACATCAGATGGTATCAAGACAAAAATACCTTAACGGGACGGAAAGTATTAATCAAGCCCAGCAAGAAATCTTTGCAAGATGTCCGAGACCAGATTCGGCAAGTTTGGCTAGAGAATAAAAGCCAGAATGTCAATTATCTCATAGGTAAGCTCAACCCGATAATTCGCGGTGTTGCTAATTACTATCGGACAGTTGTTTCCTCACATATATTCGCCAAGTTAGACAGATGGATGTATGTGCGACAGCAACGGTACGCCAAGAGAATGCACCCAAATAAAAGCTCTCATTGGCGCATTCCTCGCTATTGGGGGAACTTTAACTTGGATAGAAATGACTATTGGGTGTTTGGGGACAAACGTTCTGGTCAATATCTACTCAAGTTTAGTTGGTTTAATATCAAACGGCATACTTTGGTGAAAGGGGATGCTTCTCCTGATGACCAACAGTTACGTGTTTACTGGGAGCATCGACGCAAGAATCAATCTCGCTGTTTGATTCCCAGTTACCAAAAGTTAGCCCGAAGACAAGGGTATAAGTGTCCTATTTGTGGCGAGTCTCTGTTTAACAATGAGTCGCTACATAAACACCATAAAATCCCTTGTGCTGCTGGCGGTAATGATAGCTACTCTAATTTAGAGTTGGTGCATTTCTACTGTCACCAACAAATACACTCAGTAGGGCGCAAGTCTGAAGATGAGGTGTTTGTGCCAACACAAAATTGCTTTCATCCACCGATACACTCAGTAGGATTATTAGATGAATCTGAAGACGAGGTATTTAGTCTTTGGTAAGCGTTCGGGTTTGCTAAAGCCGGATGCAGGGTAACTTGCTTGTCCGGTTTGTCGGGGGGAAGGGGATTGCAACATCCCTGCCCTACCCTCTAAACCAGTTAGTGTTGTCTTCGTATCTTAGAAGATAGAAAGTGTTAAACACCACCTCTTCCCCGCAAGGGGACGGAAACAAGCAAATGGGCTGACCATCTTTGAAAACATGAACTGTTAAACACCACCTCTTCCCCGCAAGGGGACGGGTGCGACTATCAGTCGCTCATGAGAGTGAGTATCTGAGAAATACTCCTGGTTAATGTCTAAACCAGTACCTACCCGAAGGGGCATTGCGGGTAACTGCGGTGTCTCAGAGCTAGAGGGGAAAGCGTAAATCTACGAGCCGAAGTGTGGACGTAACGCCAAGGTAAAACCACTGACGGGTTAACGAGAGTGAACCTTTGACGAGGCATCGTGAAGCGGAAATACTGAAACGGCTGAAACAGTAAAAGGGGTGAGATATTCTGCCCTGTCCTCAGAATATAAGACATCAAAACGCCCCCGGTGTATAGAAGGAACGCGCAGTGGTTGTGTCTTTCATGTGTGATATGAAGAAACCCCAATGGAGTCTGACAACTAGAAACGATGCTGTCAGTAAAGCAGGGAGCAATCCCGACTGAACCCTCCAGTGGGTGTAAGATGCTACAAAAAGCGAAAGCTGTGAAGCCGAAAGGCAACGGGAAACCATAACCGCGCAGATAGGTTTAACTAAACCGACCTGAAAGGGTGCAGACGTGTAGCGAGTGAATCCCTTGAAATCAGAGTAGTAAGAAACCGAACTGTGCGGGAAAAGTTATGGTGCAATCAACGATTGTGAATGTAACCGACAGGACTACAGACTGGAACAGCATTAACTGGAAAAATGCTTACCGCGTAGTCAGGCGACTCAGACAAAGAATATTCAAGGCAACCAAAGACAGTAACTTTAAGAGGGTACGCAATCTTCAAAAGTTACTCATGAGGAGTTACTCCAACATTATACTTTCCGTGCGACGAGTAACGCAATTAAATCAAGGCAAGAAAACAGCAGGTGTGGACAAATTACTGGTACTGACACCACGAGCAAGAGCAACATTGGTAGATATTCTCGCCATGCGCCTACCGTGGAAAGCATTACCAGTTAAGCGGGTATACATCCGCAAATCCAACGGCAAACAACGCCCCCTCGGTATTCCCTGCATCATCGACAGATGTCTCCAGGCAATAGTATTAAACGCCTTAGAACCAAGTTGGGAAGCACAATTCGAGAGAACATCTTACGGTTTCCGCCCCGGCAGAGGTGTACATGACGCGATAGAAAGAGTACACACAATGTCAAAAGCCAACTCCACTACTAGTTGGGTGGTCGATGCCGACATTGAAGGTTGCTTTGATAACATTGCCCATGCACCGCTCATGCAAACCATTGGGAACTTCCCCGCACGGCAGTTAATACACCAGTGGTTAAAAGCGGGATATGTAGACAAGGGCGTGTTTTACGATACAGAAACAGGTGTACCTCAAGGTGGAATCATTTCCCCACTACTCGCAAATATTGCATTGCATGGTATGGAAGCGGCATTGGGTATCAGATACGATAAATACGGTCATAAAATCGGACATCGTGGTCTGGTACGCTATGCTGATGATTTGGTAGTTTTGTGCAAAACTCAAGAGGATGCCCACAGGGTGGTTGATATCTTGTCCTACTGGATGAAAACTAAAGGGCTGGCTTTATCAGAGTCTAAAACCCAAATAGTACATCTAACTGTGGGATTTGATTTTCTGGGGTTTAACATCAGATGGTATCAAGACAAAAATACCAAAACCGGGCGGAAAGTATTAATCAAGCCCAGCAAGAAATCTTTGCAAGATGTCCGAGACCAGATTCGCCAAGTTTGGCTAGAGAATAAAAGCCATAATGTCAATTATCTCATAGGCAAGCTCAACCCGATAATTCGCGGTGTGGCTAATTACTATCGGACAGTTGTTTCCTCACATATATTCGCCAAACTAGATAGATGGATGTATGTGCGACAGCAACGGTACGCCAAGAGAATGCACCCAAATAAAAGCTCACATTGGCGCAAGCTTCGCTACTGGGGGAACTTTAACTTGGATAGAAATGACTTTTGGGTGTTTGGGGACAAACGTTCTGGTCAATATCTACTCAAGTTTAGTTGGTTTAATATCAAACGGCACACTTTGGTGAAAGGTGATGCTTCTCCTGATGACCAACACTTACGTGTTTACTGGGAACAACGACGCAAGAAGCAATCTCGCTGTTTGATTCCTAGTTACCAAAAGTTAGCCCGAAGACAAGGGTATAAGTGTCCTATTTGTGGCGAGTCTCTGTTTAACAATGAGTCTCTACATAAACACCATAAAATCCCTTGTGCTGCTGGCGGTAATGATAGCTACTCTAATTTAGAGTTGGTGCATTTCTACTGTCACCAACAAATACACTCAGTAGGGCGCAAGTCTGAAGGTGAGGTGTTTGTGCAAACACAAAATTGCTTTCATCCACCGATACACTCAGTAGGATTATTAGATGAATCTGAAGACGAGGTATTTAGTCTTTGGTAAGCGTTCGGGTTTGCTAAAGCCGGATGCAGGGTAACTTGCTTGTCCGGTTTGTCGGGGGGAAGGGGATTGCAACATCCCTGCCCTACCCATTAAACCTAAGCCAATAATATAATGCAAAATTCTTTATATAGCAAGTTAAACACCACCTCTTCCCCGCAAGGGGACGGAAACTTAGTTACCCTTGCAGTCTTAGTCTTAGGATTAGCGATCGCGTTAAACACCACCTATTCCCCGCAAGGGGACGGAAACATAGTAACTGTATTCATGAATCGTCTCCTGAGAGTTAAACACCACCTATTCCCCGCAAGGGGACGAAAACACATTAAACAATTAACCAACTAAAAACATCCTCAACAGTTAGAGAGAGGTTGATATTGCTGAGAATGGGTAGCTGATCTTTACCCATAAACATTTCAACCCGTTGGTTGGGGAGTATAGTTAAAATACTTGCATCCTCTGGAACAATTAACCATCCTAGTTCTGTGCCATATTGGGAACAAAGCAGCAGTTTACGCAGAACTTTGACGAGAGTTTGATCAGGGGATAAAATTTCTATTGCCCAGTCAGGATAAATTTCAAATCGGTTACTAATTCTCCCCGACGGTTCACGGGGAATACGCTCCCAACGAAATACAGCAATATCAGGAACAATTGCTGCACCTCCAAAAATACAACGCAATTCAGGGAAAGCTAAGGCAGTTTTTTCAGGTTTGGCTATCTGATTAATTGCTTGGCATAGCTCCACTTGTAATAAACTATGTTCTCCTTGGGGCATAGGTTTTTCAGTAATTATTCCATCAATATATTCAGAGGCGGGTTTAGTTTCGGGGAGTTGCAAGAATGCGTCTAAAGTGATGGAATTGACTAGTGTAGTCATTTTATTTCCTACCCAAATTCTCTTACTTCAATATTAATGGTGGCTATTTTACACACCGAAAAAAGTTGGCATGGCAAACTTAACTTAGTTTATAGCGATCGCCTGGGTAAAACAGAGTTAATTTACAATCACCACCAAGCACCGCTAAAAGTACAACGTCCATTCTATCCAGAAGGGGAAAAAGTCTGTCATAGCATTATTTTACATACAGCCGGGGGAGTTGTGGGAGGCGATCGCTTATCTAGTAATATCCATCTCCAACCCCACAGCCAAACTGTCATTACTACCGCCGCCGCAGGCAAGATATATCGTAGCAATGGCTTAGAGGCACAACAAAATATAGATATTAAAATTGATGCCGATGCTTGTTTAGAATGGCTACCCCAAGAAACAATTTTATTTAACGGGGCAATTTATCGCCAAAACTTACGGGTAGAATTAGCAAGCACAGCTAAATTTATAGCCTGGGAAATTACCCGATTTGGGCGCAGTGCGAGGGGAGAGAAATTTTACCAAGGAAAATGGCGATCGCACACCGAAATCTGGCAAAATGGTCTACCAGTCTGGATAGATCGTCAATACCTACCCGGTAGTGAAGCAGTATTCCACAGTCCCCACGCCTTATCAGGACAACCAATAGCTGCTAGCTTTATTTACGTAGGTAGTTCAGTTACTCAAGACACCATTGAAAAAGCCCGTTCTATATTTACCCCTCATTCAACAGTTAACCCTCAACATTTAACCTCTATAGGCGTTACCAGCTTAGAAAATGGATTTTTGTGTCGATACCGTGGTGCTTCTACTTCGGAAGTGAGAAACTGGTTTACATCCGTGTGGCAAATGCTACGATTTGATATCTTCAATCGTAGTCGTTGCATACCGAGAGTGTGGGGGTAATTCGTAATTCGTAATTCGTAATTCGTAATTCGTAATTATTCGTAGTAACGTACCGCAGGCTTTGGGGGGAGTGAAACCAAACGTGATTTTACTGTTCACTGTTAAAGTCTTGATATGAACATTGAGAATAAGTTACTCTGTTCGGTGAAATTATATTTTTATGATTTGGTATAAATATGCAACTTACGCCACAAGAAAAAGATAAATTACTGATTTTTACTGCCGCTTTATTAGCAGAAAGGCGGAAAAATAGAGGTTTGAAATTAAATTATCCCGAAGCAGTGGCTTATATTTCGGCTGCGATTTTAGAAGGGGCAAGAGATGGACAAACCGTAGCCGAATTAATGAGTTATGGCACAACTTTATTAACTAGAAATGATGTCATGGAAGGTGTGCCGGAAATGGTGCATGAAGTACAATTAGAAGCCACCTTTCCTGATGGTACAAAATTAGTTACTGTGCATAATCCGATTCGATGAACTCCTGACATTAAAAAGAATGGAAAACAAGTTAACTTAAATTTTAAGTCAGAATAGTTGTAGAGCAGTAGACAATCAGTTTCTTAATTTGGAATCTTGAATTGATTATGGTAAGCCAACTCAGCCAAACCAAACCCCAAACTGAACTGAATATTAAGTGGGAAGCTTTACCCAAAGACTTCAAACTAGAGGATGAACCGGTGGAAAATACAGGGCAGCCTATCTTGGCTGGTGCTTTACGCGAAAGTTTAGAAATCAGTGGCTTCATCCAACCCCAAATGCTGATAGCATCAAACTTTGGATTGTGTGCAACTATTAACGAACAACTGGTGATTAAAGCCCCAGATTGGGTATATGTACCATCAGTTAAAGAAGTCATTACTAATCGCAAAAGTTATACACCAAATTTAGAAGGTGAAATTCCGCTCATAGTGATGGAATTTCTCTCAGATAATGATGGGGGAGAATATTCTGTTAAACGCAGTTATCCGCCTGGTAGATGGTTTTTTTATGAGCAAATATTGCAAGTTCCCATCTATATTATTTTTGAACCAACTGGGGGATTATTAGAATATTATAACTTAGAAAATGGACGTTATGAACTAAAATTACCCGATGAAAATGGTCGTCATTGGGTAGATGGAATGGGCTTATATTTAGGAACTTGGCAAGGAACAAAAGAAGCCCATACTGGTTATTGGTTACGTTGGTGGGATAAAGATGGTAATTTGTTATCTTGGGCGGTAGAAAAAATTGAACAAGAACGCCAACGGGCAGAACAAGAACGCCAACGGGCAGAACAAGAACAACAGGAAAAAGAACGATTAATTGCGTATTTGCGATCGCAAGGTATCGACCCCGATAATTTACCAAATTTATAAGGAATAAAGACTACATATGATACCAGGGGAAATCATTACACCAGCCGGAGAAATTGAACTTAATACAGGGCGTGCAACTGTAAAATTAAGTGTAGCAAATAGAGGCGATCGCCCGATTCAAGTTGGTTCGCATTTTCATTTTTATGAAGTGAATAATGCGCTGAATTTTGATAGAGAACAAGCGTTGGGAATGCGGTTAGATATTCCTGCCGGAACAGCAGTGCGGTTTGAACCGGGGGATGAGAAGGAGGTAAATTTAGTGGCTTTGGTTGGGAGTCGGGAGGTTTATGGGTTTAATGGGAGGGTGAATGGGGAAATTAAACGCAAAGGTACGCAAAGGTAGACGCAAAGGTACGCAGAGTTAAAGTTGGTTGGCTACGCGTTTGATACCTTCTTTGAGATGAATAACGTTGAAGTTGAGGAGGAGTCCGAGTTTACAGTGGGTGAGTTTCAGGTAGGTGAGAAGTTGTACTGCGTGGATGGGTTTGAGAGATTCTACAGACTTGACTTCAATTACTACCTTATTATTAACAATCAAATCCAAACGGTAAACACAATCCAACTCCACCTCCTTATACACCAGGGGTAAGGAAATTTGCCTACCAACATGACATCCCTGCTGCTTCAACTCATAATGCAAACACTCCTCATAAGCCGACTCCAACAACCCAGGCCCCAAAGCCGTATGCACCCGCATCCCACAACCAATAATCACTCTACTTAACTCATTCTCATCCATACTCTGCGCCCCTTTGCGTTTACCTTTGCGCCCCTCTGCGTTTAAACTCAATTCTAACCCCACTTCCCAGGAATGTAATATGCCTTACAAAATATCTCGCCACGCCTACGCAGAAACCTACGGCCCCACAGTAGGCGATCGCATCCGCCTAGCCGACACAGAATTATTTATACAAGTAGAACAAGACTTCACCACCTACGGCGACGAAGTAAAATTTGGTGGCGGTAAAGTCATCCGCGATGGTATGGGACAATCCCCCATTTCTAACGCTGATGGTGCAGTAGATTTAGTCATTACCAACGCTTTAATCCTCGATTGGTGGGGAATAGTCAAAGCAGACATCGGCATTAAAGACGGCAAAATATTCAAAATCGGTAAAGCCGGTAATCCCTATATTCAAGACAATATTGATATTATTATCGGCCCTGGTACAGAAGCCTTAGCCGGCGAGGGCATGATTCTCACGGCTGGCGGCATTGATAGCCATATTCATTTTATCTGTCCCCAACAAATTGAAGTTGCGATCGCCTCTGGTATCACAACCATGATTGGCGGTGGTACAGGCCCCGCCACCGGTACAAACGCCACCACCTGCACCCCCGGCCCCTGGAATATGTACCGAATGTTACAAGCGGCTGATGCTTTCCCGATGAATTTAGGTTTTTTAGGGAAAGGCAACGCCAGTCAACCCCAAGGCTTAGTCGAACAAGTTGCAGCCGGCGCAATGGGGTTAAAACTCCATGAAGACTGGGGAACAACACCAGCCACTATTGATACCTGTCTCAGTGTCGCCGATGAGTATGATGTGCAAGTAGCAATTCACACCGACACCCTCAACGAAGCCGGATTTGTGGAAGATACCATTGCCGCCTTTAAACATCGCGTCATCCACACCTACCACACCGAAGGCGCAGGCGGTGGACACGCACCAGATATCATCAAAGTCTGCGGTGAAACCAACGTCCTCCCATCTTCCACCAACCCCACCCGTCCGTATACTCTCAACACCCTAGACGAACACCTAGATATGTTGATGGTATGTCATCACCTCGACCCCAGTATTGCTGAAGATGTCGCCTTTGCAGAATCCCGCATCCGCCGGGAAACCATCGCCGCCGAAGATATTCTCCACGACTTAGGCGCGTTTAGTATGATTGCCTCCGATTCCCAAGCAATGGGTAGGGTAGGAGAGGTAATAATTCGTACTTGGCAAACAGCCCACAAAATGAAGTTACAACGGGGAAGCTTTGCAGGAGATGGGGACGCTGATAATTTGCGGGCTAAAAGATATGTTGCAAAATACACTATTAACCCAGCTATTACACATGGAGTTGCTGAGTATGTTGGTTCTGTAGAGGAAGGTAAACTTGCAGATTTATGCTTGTGGCGACCAGCATTTTTTGGCGTAAAACCAGAGATAGTCATTAAAGGGGGGATGATTGCATGGTCACAGATGGGAGACGCTAACGCCAGCATTCCCACACCCCAACCTGTGCATATGCGACCGATGTTTGGCAGTTTTGCAGGTGCGAGACACGCTACATCTTTAACCTTTGTCTCCCAAGCGGCGTTAGCTAGAGAAATTCCTAGCCAGTTGGGTTTAAAAAAATCAGCCGTTGCGGTTTCAGGAACACGTCAATTAACTAAACAGGATATGAAGTTAAATGATGCTTTACCTAATATAGAAGTAGATCCAGAAACCTATGAAGTTAAAGCCGATGGCGAATTGTTAACCTGTGAACCCGCTACCGTTTTACCAATGGCGCAAAGATACTTTTTGTTCTAGTTCAACAAAATAATTCGTAATACCGCTACGCGGAAGCAAGCTACGTAATTCGTAATTAAGAAATTCAGAAAAAAAGAGTGGGAGAAAGCATATCAATCGCTTTTATCTCCCACCCTGCCATTACTGCTGTAGAGTTCAGGAATTTTGACAGATATTGCCATTTCATATAGGGGCTAATTATCAATCAATGGCATAACCTGTACAAATTACACATCCCTGATGCAGCAAAGGCTAAGTTTAATTATTCTTTTGAAAAGTTAGCAGATCAAACTAACATGACAGGCTAACAATAACAGGGTTTTAAATCCGTCAATTGTTAACTTTCAACTTCTATGTAAGTAGAACGGTGTAAATAATTAAAGGTTTGTAGTGAGGACTTTAGTCCTCTCTTAAGGACTAAAGTCCTTACTACGAACTAAATTCATTTTTTTTACATTACTTTACATAGTTTGGTTTTTTCAAGTCGTTCTACTTAATTTAACTCGATAAGTTGTAGTTAGGTTGCCATTTTGGCAACTTTATCTTAATTTCAAGGGTTTAGAGATGATTTATAAAGTAAAGCTGAAATTGTAGGGTGCGTTCAAGCAACGCGTAATACCGTTTCACTTTAAGATTGATACATTTAGGGAAGCAGGGGGAGCAAGAGAAATGATTTGTATCAATAATTTCGTGAAATGGTAAGTAGAACGGCGTGAATAATTCAAGGTTTGTAGTAGGGACTTTAGTCCTCTCTTAAGGGCTAAAGCCCTTACTACAAGCCGATTCAATTAAATTTTACATTACTTAATGTAGTTTGTTTTTTTCTCGCCGACTTACTTATAACGCACCGTATGATTATGGTGCGTTACGGCAATTTATACTGTCGCGCATACTCAAATCATCACACTGCCGTAACACACCCTACCATATTCCAACAATAATTATTCCTACACCCCACCGCAGGAAATCGCAATTTTACCTACAGCGCGTTCACTTTCGCTATACCCATGAGCCGCCGCTAGTTCCTGTAGGGGATAGGTGCGGTCAATCACAGTTCTCACTTTTCCAGCTTCAATTAACTCTTTTAGATAAACTAAGTCTTGGGAGTTGGGTTTCTCCAGAATCAACTTTGCCTTTTGACCAGGAAGAAAGATAGAGAAAAAACCCTGAATCAAAACGTCTGGGTTGGGTAGAGTACTGACAAATACGCCATTGGGTTTGAGAACTTTTTTGCAATCAGCGAGCGATCGCTTGGCTACCACATCAAAGATAATATCGTATTGTATCTTCTCGGTTGTAAAATCTTGTTGTGTATAATCAATTACCTTATCTGCGCCTAAAGATTTCACAAACTCTAAATTTCTCGTACTACAAACCCCTGTCACCTCAGCCTCTAAAGCTTTAGCAATTTGCACTGCAAATATCCCTACCCCACCCGCAGCACCATTAATTAACACCTTTTGTCTGGGGAGAATATGACCCAAATCGCGCAAAGATTGCAGTGCTGTCATGGCGGCTAAAGGTACAGTTGCCGCTTCCTCATAGCTCAAATTTGCTGGTTTGAGAGCCGCAAAATTTTCGGGAATAGCCGCAAACTCTGCATAAGCTCCCCCCGGAAACGTAGTGCTACCGTAAATTGCATCCCCCACTTGAAACCGAGTGACTTGCGAACCAACAGCAACTACTTCCCCCGCCACATCAAATCCCAAAATCATCGGGAATTTATTCCCTGTCAACAAACTCAACATTCCTTTGCGAGTTTTCCAGTCAATGGGGTTAACGCTGCTAGCATACACCCTCACAAGTAATTGGTTAGGTTGAATTTGCGGCTGCTCTAATTCTTCATACTGTAAAACATCAGTAGCCCCATATCGCCGGATAACGACTGCCTTCATAGCATTCCTCCTGCTACCCTGTGTTTATAAGTTTAGTGTAACCGTTAGATGTTGATTGAGTAACTCTCAACACTCTTGATTTTGTTTAGTAACTGGATGTTGGTTTTCTGCCATTTGTATGAGTTCTTGAGGTGATTTTTGTCGATTCACCATTAAACGGGGAATCTGATAATAATTGTTGATACAAGTATGATTTAAAACTTCGTTATTATACAAATAACCAGTGAGATAATATCTAGAAACGTATGATACTACCTGTTTATTAGTAGCACCATAGGGATAGGCAAAATGAGATGCTACTCTCTGTTCTGGGTCTAAATCTTGTGTACACTCTCTTAATATTGTTCTAGCTTGTACAAGTTCCCTAAGTAACTCTCGGCGTGATAATTTAGTTAAATCTTTATGTGTCAATCCGTGAGATTGAATATCATAAAAACCCTTTTGTAAACCTTGTCTTAATTCCTGACATCCCAAGTGGGTTTTACTATTAAATCCTGCTTTGGCTAAATTACCCGGATTGATAAATAATACAACTTTTATTTGTTTCTGATATTTTTTTTCTAGTTTTAATAGGATAGGCATTAATTTTGTATGTACTGATTTATACCCATCATCAAAAGAAATCATAATTGGCTTTTGTTGCCGATTTTTAGCTGGAATTGCTTTGGATTTACTTAAAAAAAATTCATATAATTCTTGAGTTGATAAAAACCAGTAGTCATTCACAACCAAATACTCTAATATTTTCTCTAGCTCTTGTTGAGAATACTGCATTTCATTAGTATTGACAGCTAGAGATTTATTCTGCATATCTACAAGACCATGAAATCCCAAAATTGGTAATGTAGGTTCAGTATAATTAAAGTTAAGCACTGTCCATGAGATTACGGAAACTATACCTAACCTCAAGGGGAAATTGTGAGTTTTTTGAGAATGTTCTAAAATTTCTTGCTGATTATCTGTCATTTTCCTAGCTGTTTTGCACCAAATAAATCAGATTATTCAGTAGCTAGTAGTGAATTGAACTTGCGGTTTAACCATAACTAATTACCGGAACATCATATCAATTCAATACTCAAATAATATTATTCCCCGGATTTAGCCGGGGATTTAAGCATCACGTTTCATAAAGCCACCATCTGAAAATAGGCAAAAAGCTCATTAAACCAGCACTTAGACTTTTGCCTTTTGCCTTTTGCCTTGTTGCACATGAGGCTAAAGTGGCATCAATGCCCTTTGGCATTTAGGACATATAGCATGGATAGTCATTTGGCAATCAAGTAGGTGAAAACCTTCTTTTTGAGCAGTTTTAGCCCCAATTTTCAAAATCGAGTCATTTTTGAACTCAATGGTTGCGTTACAACGCACGCAAATCAAGTGATGATGGTGATGGGGATAAGGTTGGTTGATTTCGTAGTGCTTATGTCCTTCTCCGAGTTCAAGTTCCCTTAAGATCCCCATTCGTGCCATCAATTTCAAAGTCCGGTAGATAGTTGAAAGGCTAATTCCTTCTCCATCCCCTTCTAAACGATGATACAAATCCTCAGCACTTAAATGCTCACCTTGAGGGAGTTCTTGAAAAATGTGTAATATAGTTTCTCGCTGGGGAGTTAAACGCCAACCGCGTTCGTTTAATTCAGCCTTGAGCGCACTAGTTGTGTAGACAGTCATACTAATTTTTCTCAACAAAGCCTATTAATTGAGAATATAGCAAATAATTAGAGTTATTTGCAACAACTATTGCTTATTGCGAATATTTATTAAATTTTAAAAATAATTGATCAAGTCGAGAAGATAGAACTAATCATCTCTGATCCCGACTTTTAATATGTCTAGCAGAGATAGGCAATATAAATAATGCTATCACTAATTGCTAAAAATTTCTTATAAAGAACAGATAGCCTTGAGGAGTAGGGATCAAAAAATTTGTGTGTAAATAAATAGTCCAGAGTCAACAATCTATAGTTAAAATTTTGTTGACTATTAACCATTGACTATTGACTGTTGACTATTGACTATTTCCACTAACTCAAAGATTCCAAATAATCGCGGATGAGGTTGCGACGCTTGGGTTGGCGGAGTTTTTGTAACGCTTTAGACTCAATTTGGCGGACTCGTTCCCGTGATAAATCAAGGGCGCGGCCAATTTCAGCTAATGAGTAAGGATGACCATCAGCTAAACCAAAGCGCATCAGAATCACATCCCTTTCCCGACTGGTTAAATCTGCTAACAAATGTTGCAAGTCTCTTTGTAAAGATTCTCGCATTAACATTTCTTCAGGAGTAACACCATCGGTTTCCAATAATTCACCTAACTCAGTATCTTTATCTTTACCTACTTTAGTTTCTAAAGAAACAGAACGAGGTACTCTTAGCAAAACTTCCCGGACTTGAGTAGGTGTCATTTCTAACTCAATTGCTAGGTCTTCTAAAGTAGGAGTACGACCTTTTTCTTGGGCAATTTTGCGTTGAGCTTTTTTAATTTTGTTGAGTTTTTCGGTGATGTGAACAGGAAGACGAATCGTGCGGCTAGAGGTGGCGATCGCTCTGGTAATTCCTTGACGAATCCACCAATAGGCATAGGTACTAAAGCGATATCCCTTAGTAGGGTCAAATTTTTCTACTGCTCGTTCTAGACCAAGAGTTCCTTCTTGGACTAAATCCAACAATTCCAAACCGCGATTTTGATACTTCTTAGCAACAGACACAACCAAGCGCAAATTAGCCTTGATCATGTGTTCCTTTGCTTGCAGTCCGTTAGATTGGATTTGCTCCAATTCTTCTACAGTCATTTTGGCAATTTCTGCCCAACGACGCTTACCTTCTGATAAAATCGGCTTGAGATCAGATACCTTCACACCTGCGGTATTAGCCCACCTTTCCAAAGAAGGGCGGTGTCCTAACTCGGATGCCAAACGCTCTTGCACTTCAATTAAGTTGAGATAAGGAGTAGCTACTGCGTCTCCTTGTTTGGCTGCGTTGGCTAGCACTGTCCGCAATCTTAGGTAACGCTGGACTTTTTGCGCCTCAGAAACTTCTTCATCACGGCCTAGCAACCGTACTCGGCCGATTTCTTGAAGATATAGACGCACTAAGTCTGTACTGCGGCGATTACCGTTAGCAGCAAAGTTATTGGGATCAGCAGCAGCGATTTCCAATTCTTGGAGATCATCTACTGAAAACTCCCCGTCATCAACTGTCAGATCAGGGTCTAAAACCTGGCGGGATTTTTGGGTATTGTAGGCGGCATCTGCGTAAAAAGATGTTGCTGGCATAAAATCGTCTCTATGGCTCCAGGTAACAATAGATTGCGGTCAGCTATTTAACTGTTGCTATTGTTCCCGTGATTTTAGATGAACTAACACGGTTAAGACTTCCAGTAATGTTTTTTTGCAAAACAAATTTACTGGGTCTGTGTCAAGCATTCAAACCGAACTAGGCTCGGCTGCTGAATTTTTGATTGAAACAATAGCTATTCAAGTCCACAATTAGGCTGTAAATTCCGAACTACCGAGTCCGCATTTCAACATTGATAGATATTAATTGCTACTTTGGTACTTTGTATAAACATATTTCAGTGGAAACTATGTTTCTTATCGGTATAGTCACATCTACATGGATATGAAAGTAATTTCCTGACGATTTTCTAATTTTTTCTAGGGATTTTTTGGGAATAAATCAAGGTATATAGATGATCACAGGTGCTTGAGTAGTCTGTTACAAGTGATACTTTCAATTATTAAATTGTTCAGAATTAGCAGTTTTTCATCAACACTTTACACTTAGTTAGCATTTGTTCAACCTGTCTTCATATTTCGGCCTAGCAATGTACAGGTTCAGCTTAAAAATATATAAGCTGTCCCCAGTCCCCAGTCCCCAATCCCCAGTCCCCTATTCACTGGTACTCTGGTTTAATATCTCGGAGCATAAGTTCATCAAGGGCTTGTCTGGGAGTAACTTCACCTTGTAATAATCGATAAACTTGCTCGGTAATCGGGATAATTATATTTTTTTCCCTAGCTAGTTGTACTAATACCTGACAAGTATTGACCCCTTCGGCAGTTCCTGGTAATTTAGCAAGAATTTCTGGTAGTGACTTAGCACCAGCAAGTTGATAGCCAACTTGGTAATTACGACTTAATGGACTATTACAGGTGGCTAACAAATCTCCTAGACCAGATAAACCATAAAAGGTTTCCGTCTTTGCTCCCCAATAATTGCCAATGCGAACCATTTCTGTGAGTCCGCGAGTGACTAAAGCGGCTTTGGCATTAGTGCCTAAATGTAAACCGTCACATACTCCAGCTGCGATCGCCATTACGTTTTTGAGTGTACCACCTAGTTCTACTCCCACCGGATCAGGATTGGTATAAACTCGAAACCGCGCCGAAGAAAATACCATCTGTACTGTTGCGGCGGCTGTCGCATTATCACTAGCTACGACTGTGGCGGCTGGTAATGATTGTTCAATTTCTTTAGATAAATTCGGCCCCGATAGGACAACTACGGGATTTTGGGGAAATGTTGATTGCCAAATTTGTGACGGCGTACAGATAGTTTGTGGTTCTAGTCCTTTTGTGGCCGTCACAAATATAGTTTCTGGTGAAAGGGTGAAAGAATGTACTTGAAATGCAACTTCTCTCACTCCTTTCATGGATATAGCAGACAGAATTATGTCAACATCTTGTAAAACATCTGCCAATGTTGCAGATCCTTGGCGTGACCATACACGCACTCTATTACCATTTTCTGCTGCTAGCTTTGCCAAAGCTGCACCCCAAGCACCTGCACCCAAAATTGCTACTGTCTTTTCTTGCACCACTCAAAAATTCAAAATTTAAAATTCAACATTCAACATTCAACACTCAGCACTCTCTGGCGTGGATAAAGTTGCATCAGTTCTCGTACTTGCTCGGCATGATAGGAACTTCTAGTTAAAGGAGAAGAAACAACTTGTAAAAATCCTAGTTCTTTACCGTAAGCTTCCCAGGCAGCAAATTGTTCTGGAGGAATAAAACCTTGTACTTGCAAGTGTTTTTGGCTGGGTTGGAGGTACTGTCCAATGGTTAAGATATCACAATCTACAGAGCGTAGGTCTTGCATGACTTGGCGAATTTCGGCATCGGTTTCACCCAATCCCACCATTATCCCAGATTTAGTGTAAAGCCAAGGAGCTATTTGGCGCGATCGCTGTATTAATTCTAAGGTGCGATCGTAATTTCCTTGGGGTCGCACCCGTCGATATAGACGGGGGACTGTTTCTGTATTATGGTTTAATACCTCCGGTGCAGCTTGCAAAATCATCTGTAAAGCATCCCAGTTACCACATAAATCAGGAATCAGTACTTCAATTGTGGTATTTGGTGAAACTGCCCGCACTGCTTCGATGCACTGCACAAATTGAGCCGCACCACCGTCTGCTAAGTCATCTCTATTCACAGAGGTGATTACCACATGATTGAGTTTCATCCGGCGGACAGCTTCTGCTAATCGTGCTGGTTCTGTGGGATCTAAAGCTTTGGGTTTTTTCTCAAAGTCAATATCACAGTAAGGACAGGCACGAGTGCAAGCCGGCCCCATAATTAAAAATGTAGCCGTTCCAGCTTGGAAGCATTCGCCAATATTGGGACAGGAAGCTTCCTCACACACTGTATTAAGTGCTAAATCTCGCAAAATCTCTTTGACATTACCAACACGTTGCCATTGAGGTGCTTTTACTCGCAACCAATCTGGTTTAACAGTCACAATCTGCCCTTACCACTCAAAGTTGTACAAATCTAATCCTAGCAAGCAAATCCCTTGCTGAAGATATTTAACTATAGGAATCCGATTTGATTCGTGAAAACATTTGCGTAGGAAGGGAACGGGGTTGAAGGAACGGGGAACAGGTAAGAAGGAATAAAAGTCTACTGAGTTTTTTTCAGAAATCAAATATGAGTCCTATATATATATGTATGAGA
Organism: Aliinostoc maniaoense; assembly: GCF_058172895.1. NCBI lineage: Bacteria > Bacillati > Cyanobacteriota > Cyanophyceae > Nostocales > Nodulariaceae > Aliinostoc > Aliinostoc maniaoense. The sequence goes on from NZ_CP187952.1 coordinate 5,932,160, forward strand.
ACAGGGCAGAAAAAGTAATGACTATTGATTCACCGGATTTTAGATTAAATCCAAAATCCAAAATTGATTGACTATTGAGTATTGAGAATTTGTGCTATGTTTAGGAATATGTGCAAATTTACGGGATGTAGCGCAGCTTGGTAGCGCACTTCGTTCGGGACGAAGGGGCCGCTGGTTCGAATCCAGTCATCCCGATTTTGATTGTAGAGCCACCAATGATTTGTCAAACTGGTATAAGTTTATTTACTCTTAATAAATAAACTCTCGTGTATGAATTTTTCGCAAAGATAAATTTGGCTTAACCGTCTACATATCTTGATGATAGCTGGTTACAGCTAGATTTCCTGATCAAACTTAGTTGTTTGTCAGTATATTTATTTACGATAAAATCCTCCTATCCTGAAAATTCGTAGGTTTCCCATTAGGCAATTTGGCAATTAACTGCTAGTTTGTGTAAATTGGACTACATATATTTAATAGGGACAAAAAGGAATAAAAATAGCATGACAGAAAACAAACGCGCCTTAATTACTGGTATTACTGGTCAAGATGGTTCATACCTGAGTGAATTTTTACTAGAGCAAGGTTACGAAGTACATGGTATAATTCGCCGGACTTCTACCTTCAATACTGACCGTATTGACCATATTTACGAAGATCCTCATAAAGAAGGCGTGCGGTTATTTCTGCATTACGGTGATTTGACCGATGGTACAACACTCAGACGGATTCTAGAAGAAGTCCAACCTACAGAAATTTACAATTTGGGCGCACAATCCCATGTTCGGGTGAGCTTTGATTCACCAGAATATACAGTAGATGCCGTAGGGATGGGAACGCTACGATTACTAGAAGCTATCCGAGATTATCAACAGCGTACTGGGATTCAAGTACGCTTTTATCAAGCTGGTTCTTCAGAAATGTATGGTTTAGTACAGGCAGTACCCCAAAGCGAAACCACACCTTTCTATCCCCGGAGTCCCTATGCCTGTGCGAAGGTTTATGCTCATTGGCAAACTGTAAATTACCGTGAATCTTACGGGATGTTTGCTTGTAATGGTATTTTATTTAACCATGAATCACCACGACGGGGGGAAACCTTTGTCACCCGCAAAATTACCAGAGCCGTGGCTCGGATTGTAGCTGGTAAACAGAAAAAAATCTACATGGGTAATTTGGATGCTAAAAGAGATTGGGGCTACGCTAAGGACTATGTGCGGGCAATGTGGTTGATGTTGCAACAAGAGCAAGCAGATGACTATGTGATTGCGACAGGTGAAACCCATTCAGTAAGGGAATTTCTGCAACTAGCTTTTAGTCATGTAAATCTTGATTGGCAAGATTACGTAGAATTTGACGATCGCTATCTCCGTCCAGCTGAAGTAGATTTATTAATTGGCGACCCCACTAAAGCCCAGCAAAAATTAGGTTGGAAGCCTTCAGTAACTTTTGAAGAGTTAGTTGCACTGATGGTAGAAGCAGACTTGCAAGCATTAGGTCAAACTTCACCTAATGGCAATGGTTCACTTCTGCCTCAAGACCTTGCTACCATTCGTCAAGAACTGGGTGCTTTGCACTTCTAATCAAATCTTGCCAAGGATAACAATATGACCGCCTTAGAGCTACAAAATAAACGCATCCTCGTCACTGGTGGGGCAGGTTTTTTAGGTCGTCAGGTAATCGAACAGTTGTGTAAAGCTGGGGCTGACTTGGCCAAGATTACTGTACCGCGATCGCGGGAATTAGATTTACGCATTCTCGAAAACTGTCAACGAGCAGTAGACCAACAAGATATCATCATTCACTTAGCGGCTCATGTTGGTGGTATTGGTTTGAATCGGGAAAAACCAGCAGAGTTATTCTACGATAACTTGATCATGGGGACACAGCTCATCCATGCTGCCTATCAAGCAGGGGTAGAAAAATTTGTCTGTGTGGGTACAATCTGCGCCTACCCGAAATTTACCCCAGTACCATTTAAAGAAGATGACTTGTGGAATGGTTATCCAGAAGAAACTAATGCTCCCTATGGCATTGCTAAAAAAGCTCTTTTGGTGCAACTGCAATCTTATCGTCAACAGTACAATTTTAATGGTATCTACTTATTACCAGTGAATTTATACGGGCCGGAAGATAATTTTGATCCTAGAAGTTCTCATGTTATCCCAGCATTAATTCACAAAGTTCATGAAGCTCAAGTGCGAGGAGATAAACAACTACCCGTTTGGGGTGATGGCAGTCCTACCCGTGAGTTTTTATATTCAGAAGATGCCGCACGGGGCATTGTCATGGGTACACAGTTTTATCATGAGTCTGAACCAGTCAATTTAGGAACTGGTTCGGAAATCTCCATCCGTGATTTAGTCACTCTCATTTGTGAACTGATGGAATTTGACGGCGACATTATTTGGGAAACAGATAAACCAAATGGTCAACCCCGTCGTTGTTTGGATACCGAAAGGGCAAAACAAGCCTTTAATTTCACTGCCCAAGTAGATTTCCGGCAGGGATTGAAGAATACTATTGACTGGTATCGTCAAAATGCTGCATAGGGCATAGGGTATAGGGTTGGGGGAATGGGAAACTATAACCATTAACCCTTGACCTATTACCTAGCTTGAAACAGGGGTGTAAGGGTGTAGGGGTGTAGGGGTGTAAGGGAAAGACTTTTTCATGTGTTCTGGTGTACGGAGTTCATGAGGGGTATTTATTCACTGCACAAATTCTCATGGATAAAGTTGATTATCAACTTCATAAAACAAAATTACGGCGGACGCTATTAAAAACTCGGCAGTCGATGTCTGTAAGAGAATGGCAAGACAAGAGCGATCGCATATGTAAAATATTACAAGCTTCTACTCTCTTCACGGAAGCAAAAACTATACTTGCTTATTTCAGTTTTCGTCAAGAACCTGACTTGAGTCCCCTATTTACAAATAATCGCTATCGCTGGGGATTTCCACGCTGCATTGGTGAATCTCTACATTGGTATAGCTGGCAACCTGGAGAATCTTTACAAATTAATTCCTATGGTATTCAAGAACCCCATCCTGACAGCCCAATTATCAATCCTGAAACTGTAGATTTAATTCTCGTTCCCAGCGTAGCTTGCGACTATGGGGGATATCGTTTAGGTTATGGTGGCGGGTATTATGATCGCTTACTGAGTTCACCAGCATGGGCAAACAAACCTACTTTCGGGCTGACATTCAACTTTGCGCGCATACCACAATTACCGATTGAAAGTTGGGATAAACCCTTACAAGCAGTGATTACAGAAACTGGATTTTTCCCGTAGCCACTACTAGCGAAGCGAGATAATGGAACTGGATAAATCCATAATTGCTATGACTCAGAAAACTCTAGATTCACGCTGGCAAATGATCGCAATGTATATGTTACTAGGTGCGATCGCCATTATTACACTTTTCCCCCTACTGTGGCTAATTAGCACCGCTTTAAAATCACCCACAGAAAATATTTTACAATCGCCACCCCAGTTATTACCTAGTGAACCTACCCTAGAAAACTTCTCTAAGGTATGGCAATCTTTACCTTTTGGGCAGTACCTTTATAACAGTACATTGGTAGCAATGCTGACTGTAGGTTTAAATTTACTCTTTTGTTCCTTAGCGGCTTATCCCTTAGCACGGCTATCATTTCCGGGGAGGAATGGCATTTTTATTGCGATCGTTTCTACTATTATGATTCCTTTCCAGATCGTGATGATACCCCTGTATATTTTGACGGTGCAGTTAGGCTTGAGAAATACTTATTTGGGAATGATTTTCCCTAGCTTGGCTTCTGCCTTTGGGATTTTTCTATTGAGACAAGCTTTTATGGGTGTTCCCAAAGAAATAGAAGAAGCTGCCCGCATGGATGGCAGTTCTGAATTAGGTTTATGGTGGCATATTATGTTACCAGCCGTTAGACCAGCACTAGTGACTCTCGCTATTTTTGTGTTTATTGGTTCATGGAGTGACTTTTTGTGGCCTCTAATAGTCATTCAAGATGAAAATTTATACACCTTGCCCTTGGGAGTAGCCAAGTTAGCGGGGACATTTTCTCTAGACTGGCGTTTAGTAGCGGCTGGTTCAGTAATTGCGATCGCACCTGTATTATTACTGTTCCTGATTTTACAGCGTTATATTGTCGCCACTGATACAGGAAGTGGAGTTAAGGGGTAATTCGTAATTCGTAATTTGTAATTTGTAAACACATGATACCAATTCTCTATGAAGTTGTACCAAATAAATGATGTAGAGACGTTGCATGCAACGTCTCTACAGTCCAGAATAAAGCGCATCTTCATGAAGAAACGGTATTACTTATTACTTATTATGTACAAAATCAACACCCTACCCCTACACCCTGAAAATTAATAGTATAAGGTTCATCCAAAGACTGTTGAGTGCTGGCTTTCATGGCATCTAAATAACGGTGGACAATTTGCAGTTTTGAGAAATTGGGACGATAAGTGAGATTACCTTGTTTCTCAAATAGTGGCGTAGTAAAAATTACCTGATAATCTGAGTTAGATTCAGAGTCTTGGGTAAGCCAACTAGATTCGGGGGAGACAGGAATTAAACCGGGAGGTAATTCCCCTTCTAAGAAGGCTAGGAGTCTTTGCTGACAGTTGGTGGTGTTGATACCACGGGCTTCAAATAGTTGTAGCACTTCCCCAAATGCTAGGGTTCTGTCTGGTAAGAGTCGCAGTAATTCTGTAAACAGAAAATAATCTGTATATTGATGACGAGATTCTTCTAACACTTGAGGATGTAGGGGTAGTACCGCTAAACCATAGGCGACGCGACTACAGTTAGGAATGCCATTGTCACCTAGGTATGTATCTTGGATGATCTTGGCGTTGGGGAGTTTTTGACGCAACCAACGATTAATTACGTCTAAAGTAGCCACGCCGCCACTTAAAATCGCTTGGTTAATTGCTTCTGTGGGAATACCACGGGCTACTAATAATTTATTGAGTTCTCGATTGAGACGACGCACAAAGGGGACTAATACCTGAGTTTCTAAATCTCGACGCTGTAAAGTCCAGCGTTGATCTGCTAATTCAAAGCTAAAAGACTCTTGGCGTTGTAAAATCAGTTTTAAAGCTAGGGCTGCATCTAATACAGCTTGTCCTAGTAGGGAACTTTCTAGACGCTGTTGTAAGAAAATCCGCGCCTGGATATCTGGTTCTCCCACGCGGGGTAATTCTAAATCTGCCAAACCTAAACTTTCCCACTCGGCTGTGTCTAAATCTGGAAAGGCTGATTGCCATTGCCAAGGGTTAGTATCAGTTTCGGAACTAGCTTGTGGCTTTTCTCCACGAGATTGGCGATATTTGGGCGGTAATAATAATTGACAGATAATATCTTGCTCAATTCCTTTACTGGCATAGGCAAAACCGTGGAGTAGGAAATGATTATGGGTGAGTTCTCCTAAGCTATGGGAAGTTGGCAGATCAACTAAGGTCATTTCTGTCGCGGTTGCGCCAAGATTCATCACTAGGGTATGACCAACGATCGCATAATCGCTGCTTGCAGATGGGGTTAAACCTTGGTGAGTGCTAAATTGTACTGTCTCACCATTAGCACCATTGAGGATGCTGAGTAAACTAGCGATCGCTTCTTCTATAAAAAATACTTGTTGGGGATGTTGCACTAATTTACTTGTGAGTAAAGCTTCCCGCACATTAAAGCGATATTGTTCCGACCAACTAGATGGTGCGTTGCAAATCACACCAGTAATATTCTCAATAATTCGGTGAAAGGTGCTTTCATCTAAGCCCACGGCTGTAGCAATTAAGCCTTGTGTGGTGCTGTCGCGGTCTGCTTTGAGGGTTAAAAGTAACTTGGAGAGCGATCGCACTATCCAAATTAACGGCCCCGCCGAGAATTGGTTAAATTGCAGTACAGGTTGCCATTTTTGTTGTGCATTTTTATAGGGAATTGCTACCTGTAAATATGGTTTTAACTGAGCGGAGTACAGATGATTTTTCATGCTCTCATCCGTGCCGTCAGCTTGTTTGGGAGGGATAGAAGTATTAGGTAGATAAACCTCTGCGGGTAAACGGAAGGATTGCTGGAAAGTATTAGTTCCCGGTTGCTGTTCTGCTGACCAACAAATTGGATAGACTACACCAGTAGAACGATTTAACAAGGTGGCAGAAATCCCGGTAGTTCCTAAATCTATGCCTAAATACCAAACCCCTTCTACAGTATCCCTAGGAGTATCAGGAGTGATTACATAACTGTCGCCCTCTGTGGTTGTGGCTTCCTTTTTTTTTTCAGTGGGGTTAGAGTCTAAGGGGGTTTGTGTGTCTACAGTCAATGTATTTTCTGTTACTTCTGCTGTTTTGCCTAGCTCATCACTAACCCAAAAATCAGCACTTTCCACCCCAATTACTGGTGATTTTGGTGACTGTGGGCTTGGTTCATCCAACTTGGCTAAATCTTGGTGTAATTTTAGCCATTGCTCTTCATTGAGAGAAATATCTGGTAGATTGGCTAACTCATTGACTTCTGGTGAGAGTAAATTTTCTTGGGGGGAAGCGGGAATAAATTCTTCTGGTGAGTGTTCTGGTGTTGTGTGGGGGAATGTTGGTGGCTTTTCCTCAACGGTGGGCATCATTACGGGTGAGTCCTCTATCGCCGCCGCTAGGGGTAACTGTTCTGGTATTGGTTCTAGTGTTGTGGGAGTAGGAGGTGTGATAGTTTCTGGACTTGCCGATTTTTGCGCCAGTGCTTCAATATCTACATCTGCAAATAAATCTATTAAAGATGTAATTGTATCTTCATCGCTGGGCTGTATTGCTCCTAGGTCTGGTGCGGCAGTTGCTGGAGCAAACGATAATGAGTCTGGGGAATCTTGGGGCGGATCTGGGATATCTTGAGTTTGAGGATCAGCAAAAAAATCGCTATCTGATTGGTCAAACCAAGCATCGGGCATCATTGCGGCCGTGTCTACCTCAGCCAGAATATCGTCAGATGTGGTTTGAGGTGCGATCGCTACACTTTCATCAACATTATCTAAATCTGGTAACTCTGGCGTTACTGACGGGGAATTTAATTCTAAAAGGGCATTGATTAAATAATTTTCATTACCAAATAAACTGGCGTAAATTAAATCAACTTCATCATCGGTTGATTCCCTATTATCCTCAGATAAAATATCTGGGGTAGTTAAATTTTCAGTAGATATAGGTTGTTCACCACCCAGTTCTAACAGCATGGCATCTAATTCATCAGTCATTAATGCCTCAAATTCTGTTGTTGAGGGGCGATCGCTAGATGCGTCTGTATCTGTAAATAAAGGCTGTGATTCTACTAGATTAGTCTCAGTTGACGCTGATAAATCTGGTGTCACGGGACTAAATCCTGGTGGTGGAGTGGCAGGAGTTTGATTTGGTAATTGAGGATTAGTTACTGACAAACTAGATATATTTTGTGTCCAATTACTCAATAGATTTATCAATAATTGTTCACCTTGCAAACCCTTGCTGTGCATCCTTTCCAGGGATTGAGACAAAGATTCATGATAAGTATTAATATTACGTTGCAGCACATCAAATACAACATTTAAAGTTCCATCTAAAGACAACAAACGCTGATCTAATTCTTGTGCTAGCTGGGTTAACTGCTCTGTTTTTGCAGAAGATTCCCACAAGGTTGGACTATTAGCGGCTGTAGGTTCTAGATGGCTTTGATGATCATTGTTAACTTCATGAGGATAACTTACTCCTGCCTCACCTATTTTTGAGATTAATGTCGGTGCGAGGCGACTCATCAAAACTTGTAAAAATTCAGTAATAATTTGTTCTTGGTTAGCAAGTTGTTGACTTAAAGAGTAATTATGTAATCGCTTTTGTTCTAGTTGTCTAATTTCTTGAGCTAAAACTGTCCGTTCTTGCAATAGTGCGGCAATTTCTGCTTGCAAAGGCTGGATACAGGCGGCAGATAATTCATTTTTTAATTGTTCAGCCACACCATGAGTATATTCATGATGAGTGGGAATGGCTGAGGATGTAGCGTGATTCTGACTTTGATCAATAAATTTGGCCAACAAAGGCGATTTTGGGGATTGTTCCCCAGACAAATTGGCGGGAGATTGTTCTAATGTCTCAGACTGTTGTAACTTAATTAAAAAATGCCGCGTTCTTTCTAAAACTTCTTTTGGCTCTTGCGCCTGACTAGACAGCAGCCTAGACAGGCGCGTACTATTGCTGTTGAGTAAGTTGTCAATATCTGCAATTAGTTGTTGAATTTCATCGTTGCGGAAAGTCACTTTAAATTACCTTAGCTAAAATTTGAGGTTAACTGATTGTGAAAGTTAATTTACAATTACTCAAGTACAAAATATGACTCAGTGTAATTGTGGTCTTGATAACTGGAAGTTGTAGAGTTATGTAAATTTGCCCCAGGCGATCGCCATTTGACAACATATAGCAAGTATGGTTTGAGTAAAATACATCTTCTTGTCGGGGCGCAAAGCCTTCCGTACCCATGTACCCCATTCCCAGAAAAATCACTATATGTTTGAGCCAGTAGTAATCCTAGAACACAATAATATTCTTAGATTGCTAGTATATGGTAGTTATTAAGGTGATGTTACCCCTTGATGACTTCAATAGTATAAAAACACAAAAAAATCCCAATCGCCAAGCCAAATTACTATCATGATGGTTGTCTAACCCTCTAATTACCTTATTTGTGTAACACACGTAAATATTCTTGTAAAATTAAATGTACTGGCAACGCTTAGGCAAAAGTTAACGTTTTTGCTTAATTTATATAGCCGCTTGAATAATGTCGTAATGGAAGACAATCCCTGGATAAACTCGGCTCCCTTTTTTCAAGGTTTACCAGAAACCTCAGTGGAGATAGCCCTTAACCACCTTGTAACCCGCACACACCCACCCAATCAAGTGATTCTACTGGAAAATGATTGGGGCGGTTCTGTGTATTTTATCGTAGAAGGCTGGGTAAAAATTCGCACTTACAATTTGGAAGGGAAAGAAGTAACACTGAATATTCTTGGTAAAGGAGAATTATTTGGAGAAATGGCGGCATTAGATGAAGTACCCCGCTCTACAGATGTGATCACCCTAACTCCTACAATCATTGGCAGTATGCCATCTCAGGATTTTGTAAAGTTAATTTATGCAGAACCTTTAGCGGGAGTCCACCTATCACAACTGATGGCTCGGCGTTTAAGACAAGTCAATCGACGACTCCGACTAAGAGAATCTGATAGTCAGTCAAGGGTAGCAGATACATTATTATTTTTGGCAGAAGGTCAAGGAAAACGTGGTCAAACAGGAACAGAAATTCCTAATTTACCCCACAGAGAACTGAGTAGTTTAAGTGGACTAGCACGAGAGACAGTCACTAGAGTCTTGACAAAATTAGAAAAAAAGGGGTTGATTAAGCGAGATCAAGACAATATTTGTATCCCTGATTTGTCAGCCTTAGAAAAAATGATCGTTTAACAACTGTTTTCCGATGAGTATTTTAGATTCTTTGCCAGATGACTCAGAAGATAATTCATCCCCTGAGTCTCAAGCTTCACCCCATCAAAACTTAGATCAAGCAGCACAGTTAAAGCAACCTCAATTAAAGGTTGATGCACCTTTAAGAATGGTAGAAACAGCATTTTTAGCCAGTGCTGCTAGCTTGATTTGGTTTATTAATTTTTACTTTCCCCTAGGGCCAGTATTACGGATATTTTTCCCTGTACCGATTGCTTTAGTTTATTTACGTCGCGGAAAACGAGCTGCATGGATGGCGGCTGTCACCTCTGGTTTACTTCTATCGGTACTTATGGGGCCGATACGCAGTCTGTTATTTGTGATGCCCTTTGCATTTATGGGTGTGTTACTGGGAGCTACATGGCATCGTCGTGTGCCTTGGCTAGTTTCTATTACCTTGGGAACACTATTAGGAACTTTAGGGGTATTTTTTCGCCTGTGGTTGCTATCTATTTTGTCGGGAGAAGACCTGTGGATTTATATAATTAACCAAGTTACACAACTGACAGAGTGGATATTTTTACAGTTGGGATTATTAGCCAGTCCTAGTGTGTTTTTAATTCAGGTAGGGGCAGTAACTTTGATTGTGATTAACAACTTTATCTATCTTTTTGTTGTACATTTAGCCGCATGGTTTTTGTTAGATCGATTAGGCAACCCCATACCTCGTCCACCCCATTGGGTGGAAGTTTTAATGGATTATTAGATGAGGCAGGGGAGTAGGGGGCAGGGGGCAGGGAGCAGGGAGTAGGGGGCAGGGGGCAGGGAGCAGGGGGCAGGGGGAGACAAGGTAGACAAGGTAGACAAGGGAGAGAATAACTCTTGAATTTTGAGTTTTGAATTGATATGCCCCATGTCTACTCAGCACTTAAGTGAAATTATATGATTGGTATTTATACTGAAAGAGAACAGGCTGAAAGATGGCTGGAGCAATATCGTGGTCAGATGCCTTTGTTTGCCTGTGTTTTGGGTTTTACAGAAACTGGGTTGATTCCAGGAATTTCTGCGGCTGGTTCTACTCCAGAGGATAGAAAATATACTGCCTGTGCTGATGCCGAGTTTTTATATTACGGTGCAAGCTATAAACCCCAATATCCCTTACCTCCACTGACGGCGGGAGCGTCACCTGTGCTAATTTCTCGTGCTGTAGTGGAGTCATTGAATATACCAGTTTATGTGTTTAATGCTGGATTACCTCAAATCCCATCTATACCACTTATTGATTTGGGTGGTTCTCCAGCTAGATGTTTAAGTACAGGCACAGCAATGGATTTAACAACTGTACACAACTTATTTAAGCAGGGATTATTGTGGGGCGATCGCCTGGCGGATAAAAATAAATCAGGATATCTGATTTTAAGTGAATGTGTTGTTGGTGGTACAACCACGGCTTTAGCAATTTTAACGGGCTTGGGTATCAACGCACGCGGAAAGGTGAATAGTAGCCACGCTGTTTGTAATCACGAACAAAAATGGCAGGTGGTACAGCAGGGGTTAGAAAAGATGGACAAGGGGGACAAGGGGGACAAGGGGGACAAGATGGACGAGGGGGACAAGGTAGACAAGGGGGACAAGGGGGACAAGGTAGAAGATGATTTTTTGTCTTCGCAGTTTCCTGATTCTGCTGTCATTGATCCTCTAGAATTAGTGGCGGCGGTTGGTGATCCTATGCAGGTGGTAGTGGCTGGAATGACAATCGCCGCTAGTCTTCGTTGTGGTGTGATGCTGGCTGGTGGAACGCAAATGTTGGCGGTTTATGCTTTGATTAATGCGATCGCTCAAGTTTATCGTTTATCTTGGCAACCAACATCTGTAGTTGTGGGTACAACCCGATGGGTAGCGGAAGATCCCACAGGTGATACAGTCAATCTTGCTCTCAGTTTAAGCAAAAATACCACATATCCCCATAGCCAAACTCCTCCTTTACTTGCTACTAGTTTGAGTTTTGCTAATTCTTCTTACCCCCAACTCCAAGCTTATGAGCGGGGATTTGTTAAGGAAGGTGTTGGTGCTGGTGCAGCTTGTATCGCTGCTAGTCTCAGTCAAAATTGGCAACAACAACAACTTTTAGCTGCAATTGAAGCCCAAATTCAACAACTTAACCACATGAATTGTCAAAAGTCATAACAAAAATACCGGACTCATAACTTCCGGCACATCTGGGCAAGAATAGGTTATAACTCACTAAAATTAATGTATTCTCTCTCTAAGTAATTGTTCTTCTAAAGCGGCAATACGATTGTATGCTGCTGTTAATTGTGCTGTTAGTCTTTGTATTTGAATTTCTGGTGATAAGTTTCTTTCTCCATTTTGGCGATTCATTTCTAGATAAACGCCGTCTGTTAATACATCCTTGTGTTCTAGTTCGGAATTGACTCTAATCTGTCCTTTGAACTGAGAGTAAGTAGCATCGCTAGTTTCCGGGATATTCTCCTTTGCTTCTGTTCTGGCTAAGGAGCATTCTGAAACAGCTTGAGCTACTTTTAAGTCGAGTTGCTCAATAAACTGGTAGAGGGCATCCAGTTTATTACTTACAGTTAGGATTTGTTCTTGTAATAGCTCCATTTAATACCCTCATCTGCACATTTTCTATATGTTATTCAATTTACTGCCAATGTTAAACATACTTATGAATTATTTAATTATTCAAACCCTGCTTGGCAATGTGATACACAGTTAATTATTTTTATACATGATTCAATATTTTTTGGGGCTATTACTCATGAGATATTGAGATTAATTAAGTCTGTAGGCTGATGACTGGCAAATTGATAAACTTAACTTTCTTTTTATTTGTCTAGAAAATTGTCAAAAAATCTCAATTCAAGTTACAAGCTATTAATTTTTAACCTTTCTGATTGATTTGTAGCTTTCTTAACATCCAGTTGTATAAATCAACTTTCTCCTCATCAACTAAGTAGAACGGCGTGAATAATTCAAGGTTTGTAGTAGGGACTTTAGTCCTCTCTTAAGGGCTAAAGCCCTTACTACAAGCTAATTTAATTAAATTTTACATTACTTAATGTAGTTTGTTTTTTTCTCGCCGACTTACTTAATATTGACAATCTAAAGTAAAAGTTAAATTTGTAGGGTGTGTTCAAGCAACGCTGGAATGACCAGCAGATAGGGGCAGTATCAGGATTACATCGTAATAGCGTTACCCGTATTCGCAAGCAATTTTTAGAGCAAGGAGAACAACTAGCTTAAAAGCAGACGTATCCGCGCCAATACCAATGACACCCGCAAGCGATGCCTTCTCTTTCAGAGACGCTAACGCGAACAGTGGGCTACGCCTACGCAAAGAGGATTATCATATGAACGGCATGGTGCGCGTGCGTTATTTATGTTTTTTGACCCCTTGCGGGCATAGCGACGCGTCAGCAGCCCTGAACACTGTCTATCGCCTACAAGGTTTTGAATTTGAGTGAGATGTTCACTATTAAAACATTCGCCGACGTTGACGTTTCTTATCAATTTGTGGTCTTCTTAAGGGTAATACTTCCGCTTCGCTACTTTCTCTGGCTACGCGAATTAACAAAGCTGCACCTATCAAGCTAGCAATCATGGAATTACCACCATAGCTAAACATCGGCAAGGGTAAACCTGTAGTGGGTAATGCACCTGTGGCTACAGCAATATGGAGTAAAGATTGGCCTACCATGATAATGGTGATACCAATTGCTACTAATCGGTATATGGTATTTTTAGCTTTGAGTGCCACAATTAACCCAAGGGTGGCAAATGTAGCTAAGAGCAGCAACAGGATAATACTGCCCACAAAGCCAAATTCTTCAGCAAAGACAGCAAAGATAAAATCTGTGTCTTGAATTGGTAAATAAAATAGCTTTTGTTGAGACATCCCAAAGCCTGCACCCCAGGTTTTGCCAGAACCTACGGCTAGGAGACTTTGTACTAATTGATAACCGTCTCCTGTGGCATCTGCCCAAGGATTGAGGAATGACATCACCCGCCGACGTTGATATTCTTTTATACTGATACTGAGTAATCCTAATGAGAACCCGCCGATGGCTGTACCCGCTAAATATTTGTAAGGTATACCACCTGCTAGGGCTATCATCCAGATAGTCATCCCACAAAGTGCTGCTGTACTTAAGTTAGGCTGGGCGAGAATGCCTAAAATTACTAAGCCAAAAATACTTAACCACGTTAAACGCACTCGCCAAGTTAGTCTTTCCCATTGTCCGAATAATCGCGCACTTTGAAGGACTAAAAAGGGTTTAATTAATTCTGAGGGTTGTATGGGTATCGGCCCTAAAGCTATCCAACGGGCGGCATCAAAGGCTTTTTTACCTACGCCGGGAATGAGTGTGACAAAAATTAATGCTAAAAATAGTCCTAATAACCAATGGGATATGCCGAGAATTTTCTGTAAGGGTTGATTGACAATGATGTTGAATCCTATCAGGGAAGCAAGAACCCAAAGAACTTGTCGCTTAAAGTAAAATAAGCCATCGCCTTGACGAACATCAGCCACTACATAGGAGGCTGAAAATAGGATAATCAAGCCGACAAATAGCCAAGTAAATGTTAACCACCGCAACAACCGCGCTTCTAATGCCCAAGCGGAGACGGAATCATCAAAAATTGGAATCAGGGTGCGTAGATTCACGATACAGGTATATGTAATGAGGATGTTTAAATAGTATTGTTATGTTCTCTAACCTAACCCCCAACCCCTTCCCTACAAGGTAAGGGGAGCAAGAGTCAAAGTAGAGACGTTTTGCAGGGGAGAGGTACTCTAGCGTAGGGGTTTTGGTATATTTGATGACTTGCCATAAGAATTTCAGGAGTTGTGGAAAGTTAGGAATTACACTCATAACTTATAACTCAAAATTGGTGATGTGATGCAAAGCAGCGATCGCCCCATTGGTGTAAGTTGGTGTTAAGTGAGTCTTGGTGACTGTATCTAGAATTTTTTTAACAGTGAAAAGTGCATCTGGGATGTTCTGCACCTGGTTAATTTTGTTAGCTCTTTTGGTTTGGCGATCGTACAGTCTTGGTAATGCTAATGCTACTAAAGGTACACCCACAGCTACACATTCGTAAACTGTGTTGTACCCCCCAGCACCCACAACTACATCGGCGGCGGCTAAACATTCTATCCCTGGATGATGGGATACCCATAATGTTTTGAGTGCATCTTCTGGGGAATGGGGGGATAAAATTCTCACAGCACATTGTGGAAAAGCTTGATTTAGTGCCTGGGTAAGTTGGGTAAATAAGGGTAACTCGGCAGCTTGCCCAGAGGCACACACTAGGATAATTTTACGGGTATCATTGACTTGGAGAATCTGCGATCGCACAATTTCCTGATGCTGTAATTCCTGTGCGTTGCGAATTAACCACGGCGGGGTATGTATGACACCGGGTAAATCTGCTAAAGGTAAATCTTGCCCTTCCCCCGGTACAATCACAGCATCGAAGTTATTGGTGACAAATGTGCGTAAGTCTTTAACTTCCACATAGCGGGGGGTAATATCCCGATGAATCAAAATTCTGGGTATGTGGTGTAATTTGGGTAAGACATCTACCAATTCACCACCTAAACCTCTGGGAAAGGTATCAACAATTAAGCAATCGTATTCAGTGTTAAATACAATATTTCTGACTTGCTCACAAGTTTCCGTAAAATCTGCATTGGGATTAATTAAATGTAATAAACACCCTTCATTACTGATATGTTGTGCATAAGGACTATTAGTAATAATCGTTACTGTTCTTTGGTGATTTGCAAGTCTACCTAAAGATAAAGCACGAGTGATATGTCCCCAACCACCGCCTAAAGCATAAATTAACCAGGTTTTATTCAAGCTGCTATTCTCTTTGGTTTTGGAATAATAATGTATTTTAAACTACTATTTTAGTAATATTGATTACTTGTGTTGATACATTTTTATTGTCAAAAAAAAGTCCTTGATTTGGGGAAATTTCGTAAACCAATTAAAGCTTTATATTCTCTTCGTACAATGCTGTTTATTCTTGATTAATTTGATATAGACATCAAAAAATTAACTGCTAAATTTTATTGATGTTGATTGTAGTTATTTACTATGAAGTTTTTTAATTTTCTGTCTTGCCTGAACATTTCTTGATTCATAGAAATCTTTGATTTTTGATATACGCGTATGGGGTGTTAGCAGCGAGAATACTGCACCTCGCATCAAAGTTTTCGGTGCGTTACCACACATCTTGCACCTCGGTTAAAAACCGGGTTTCTTGCAAATCCCTCAGCTTAAAACCTTAATCTTTCGTTCAGAAACCCGGTTTTTTAGGTCTTGATTTAATTCTGGTTAATTTTCGTCATCATCCAATGTTGTATAGGATGGTGTTTTTTTTCAACGTTTATCAACACAATAATAATATTCGGTAAAACAAAATGCAGTTAGTAGATGTAAAAAAATCATATCAGCTATCATCTATGCAGCAAGGAATGCTGTTTAACAGTTTAGTTGCTCAAAATTCGGGAGTGGATATTGAACAACTCGTCTGTTTAGTCAAGGAAAAAATCAACATTGTAGCATTCCAAAAAGCATGGCAGAGAGTCGTAGCAAGACACGCAATTTTAAGAACTAGCTTTGATTGGGAAAATGGAGGAGAACCTCTGCAATGTGTTCATCAATCGGTAAAAATTACCCTAGAACAGCAAGATTGGTGTGGTTTATCGGAGCGAGAACAATCGACGAAATTGCAAGCTTATTTAGAAAGCGATCGCCATTTGGGTTTCACGCTCAATGTCGCGCCATTGATGCGGTTAGCATTATTTCGCTTGCAAGAATCTGCATACCAATTTATTTGGACTTTTCATCATGCTTTGTTAGATGGTCGCTCTATGTCGATCATTATCAAGGAAGTATTTACATTGTATGATGCTTTGTGTGCAGGTAAAGACTTACAACTGCCGCGAACTCGTCCTTATCAAGATTACATCACATGGCTACAACAACAAGATTGGTGTAAATCTGAAGGTTTTTGGCGGGATTTGCTCAAAGGTTTTACTGCACCGACACCTTTATTAGTAGACTCAAACCCTACTACTCAAGGCGGTTTTGGTGAGCAAACCATGCAACTTTCTACAAAAACTACAGCAAGGTTGCAATCTTTAGCAGCAGAACATCAACTGACGCTCAATACTTTAGTTCAAGGTGCTTGGGCTTTATTGCTGAGTCGTTATAGTGGTGAATCTGATATTGTATTTGGCGCGACAAGAGCCTGTCGTTATTCCTCTGTGCCTGGGGCGCACTCTATGGTGGGATTGTTGATTAATACCTTACCAGTGAGAGTGCAGGTGTCAGGGGAAAAACCGCTTTTGACTTGGCTGCGAGAATTGCGATCGCAATGGGTAGCTTTGCGAGATTATGAACATACCCCCTTAGTTAATATTCAAAGATGGAGCGATGTTCCCGGCGGCACGTCTTTATTCCATAGCATTGTGGTATTTGAAAACTATGAATTAAATTCAGCTTTACGCTCTCAAGGTGGTAGATGGCAAAATCTAGAAGTCAAGCCAGAAGAACAAACTAATTTTCCCCTAACTTTAGTTGGCTATGGCGAGCGAGAATTGTTATTGAAGCTGAAATATGATCGAAATCTGTTTAATGATGCCAAAATTGGGCGAATGCTCGGACATCTTGAGACTTTATTGTCGAGCATAGCTAATAATCCTTGGCAGTGTTTAGGAAAGTTGCCACTATTGACGAGGGATGAAAAACATCAAATGTTGATGGAGTGGAATCATACACAAGCAGATTTTGCCCAACAACTTTGCATACATCAACTATTTGAGGCGCAAGTCGAAAAAACACCAGACGCTATTGCTGTAGTTTGTGGAGAAGAACAACTCACCTACAAACAGTTAAACTGTAGAGCGAATCAGTTAGCGCATCACTTGCAACAACTGGGAGTTAAACCAGGGGTATTAGTTGCGGTATATTTGGAGCGATCGCTAGAAATGATTCCGGCTGTTCTAGGGATTTTAAAGGCTGGAGGTGCATATGTGCCACTAGAACCGAGTTTCCCCCAGGCGCGTATTCAATTACTGCTGTCTTCTCTGCAAATTAAGTCTATAGTCACTCAAACAACTCTGTTACCTCAGCTTCACGAACTAGAACTGAGCGCGCTGCAACATTTAATCTGTTTAGATAAATCTTTAGTTTCCCCTGCCCCCTGCCCCCCTGCCTCTTATCAAGTTCCCCCTGCCCCCTGCCCCCTGCCTCCTGCCTCTTATCAAGTTCCCCCTGCCGCTTTCAACGTTCAAGTATGGAATCGCTCCTATCTAGATTTACTACCTACAGGCAATTTACCAACATCTACCAATTCTGATGATACTGCCTATGTGATTTTTACCTCTGGTTCTACAGGTACACCTAAAGGAGTTGTAGTTCGTCATCAACCAGTCATCAACTTAATTGAATGGGTGAATAAAACATTTCGTGTTAATGCTAACGATAGGGTTTTATTTATCACATCCTTATGTTTTGACTTGTCAGTTTATGATATCTTCGGACTGTTAGCCGCAGGTGGTTCGATTCGGGTTGTTTCTAGCGATGATGTTCGAGATCCAGAGGCTTTATTACACATTCTCTGTGATGAGCCGATTACATTTTGGGATTCTGCGCCGCCTGCACTGCAACAACTGGCTGGCTTTTTCCCCAAGGTGCAAGAGTGTAATTCTCAGCCGCAATTGCGACTAGTATTTATGAGTGGTGATTGGATACCAGTCACTCTACCAGATTTACTCAAAACTACCTTCCCAGGAGTGGAGGTAATTAGTTTAGGGGGAGCAACGGAAGCAACTGTTTGGTCGAATTATTATCCTATCAAGAAAGTTGAGCCGCATTGGAAAAGTATTCCCTATGGTAAACCCATTCAAAATGCTCAATATTACATTCTCGATGCTTACCTGAATCCTTGCCCGATTGGTGTGACTGGGGAATTGTATATTGGTGGAGAATGTTTAGCCTCTGGCTATTTAAATCAACCCGAACTGACTGCCCAAAAGTTTATTCCTCATCCTTTTAGTCATCATCCACAAGCACGGCTGTATAAAACAGGAGATTTAGCCCGCTATTTTAGTGATGGCAATATTGAATTTCTCGGACGAATTGATCATCAAGTCAAGATTCGCGGTTTCCGTATTGAGTTGGGAGAAATTGAGACTGTACTTACACAACATGAATGCGTACAGGAAACTGTAGTTATTCCCAGAGAGGATGAGCCAGGAAATAAACGTTTGGTGGCGTATGTAGTATTAAATGGTGATTCTGTCACTACAATGAATGAATTGCGGCGATTTCTACAGGAGAAATTGCCAGAATATATGATTCCATCTGCCTTTGTAGCGATCGCTAAAATTCCACTTACTCCTAATGGTAAGGTAGATCGTCGCGCTCTCCCCATCCCCGACCAAAGACCAGAATTAGAAAAGGCTTTTGTTGCCCCAAGGAATGCAGTAGAAATTCAGCTAGCACAAATTTGGTCTGAGGTTTTAAGTATTCAGTCCATCGGCATCAAAGATAATTTCTTTGATTTAGGGGGAAATTCACTACTGGCAGTTCGATTATTTACCCAAATTGAACAAAAATTTGCTCAAAAACTGCCCCTAGCTACCTTGTTACAATCACCAACGATAGAACAATTAGCTACGATTCTTCAGGAATCAAATACATCGGCTGCTTGGTCTTCTTTGGTAACTATTCAGCCTGGTAATAGTGGGAAACGTCCTTTATTTTTAATCCATGCGTTGGGAGGCAATGTAATTGGCTACCAAACTCTAGTACGTCACTTAGATGCCGAACAGCCTGTATATGGACTGCAAGCACAAGGATTAGATGGGAAACAAACCCCACACAACAAAGTGGAAGACATGGCATCTCACTACATCCAACAAATTCGCACTGTGCAACCGCATGGCCCCTATTTATTGGGTGGTTTCTCCAGTGGTGGAATAGTTGCTTATGAAATGGCGCGTCAGTTAGATGCTCAAGGCGATCGCGTGGACTTATTAGCCATGTTTGATACTTACAACCCCAGTCTTTATATCAGTAATCCCTCGTTATTACGGACATTCTATGTCTACTTGCTGACATTATTACGACTACCATCTGAAGATAGATGGAACTATGTGCTAGCGAAAGTAGATTGGTTGCAATCAATGTTAACTGGCAAACCTAGCAGCAAGTTTGACTTATGGAATGAGCATTCTTTTACTGACGATGCCAATCCTTATAACATGGCATTAATTGAAGCTCTCAAGCAAGCAACAATGGTAGATTATCTACCCAAGTCATACAATGGCAAGGTAACTTTATTTACAACTAAAGAAATTTTACGATGGTGTCAATTTAAACCCTGTAGAGGTTGGAGTGAAATAGCTCAACAAGGGGTAGAAATTCACCAAGTTCCTGGCACACATCTAGGTATGCTAGGAGAACCAGGTGTTCAGATACTAGCTGCAAAATTGAGCGTTTGCTTAAAAGCAGCCCAAGCTTGAAAGTAATTCGCAATGCACTTCTCTCCCTTCGCGGAGTGTGCGGAGACAGACGCTAATGCAATTAGGCGTTTAACCAGTTAGTCGATACATTCACAATGTCAGTCGATACATTCGCAATGTTAGTCGATACATTCACAATGTTAGTCGATACATTCACAATGTTAGTCGATACATTCACAATGTCAGTCGATACATTCACAATGTTAGTCGATACATCCCACATTCCGCAGGTAAACGAGCAGATCAATGGTATTTTTGATGAATGACAACATCAAACTCTGAGAAATTGCTGCGGTTTCTCATAGCGATCGCCTAAGCAATACTTAAATTTACTTTAACAATCACATCATTAAAATCTTGATCACCACCGTTTGGTAAGTCCTCAAAACCAAAGGTGTTATCTGCCAACAAACGAATGTGATCAAAGCCATCAGTGTTTGCACCCAAATAAGGAAAGTAAACAGCAGGATCATTACTGGTATTGCTATCTAGCAGAGCATCTGGTCTGCCATCAATGATAATAAAAGGTACAAAGATAGCACCGCCTGATAATGTGCTGGTATAAGTTGCAGTTCCTTGGTTATTGGCTGTTAAATCAATTCCCGCAACACGGTTTTGGATAGCGGCTTGAATATATCCCGCTTGTCCTGGGAGAATATCGGCAATCCCATCACTGTTAGTATCAATACCGCCGTTGGTGTTAGCTACTCTGTAGAAACCCACAAAGTTATCAAAGGCTGCTTCTCGGTTGACTGTAAAATCGGCTGTGACAGTACCAGTGATATCGCGTAAATCAATGACTTCGCCTTGAGATTGTCCTTGGAGACTTGTTCCTAGAGGTAAAGATTCATCAAAAGCTTGAATATTTACCACTAAATCTTGGAAGTTACTACTACTAGTATTTTGCCAAGCGAGGGTAAAGCCTTCTGCACCCAAGTTAGTAATTTGTTGGCTGGTGCTACTAGAAAAGATAATGTTGTTGGTGGAGATGCTTCCGGTGTTGAGCGCATCGGTGGAAGCGTTGCTGATGAAATAAAATCTCAGGTTGCTGCTGCTGCTAAATTCTAGCAACCGCGATAAGCTGGCGGGATTATAGCCATTGGGATTCTTGGCGATCGCAGAAAAAATCACTCTTGCTCTCGCCAAGGCTTTGACTGTATACTCAGCAGAGCCAGGCGCAACACCGTCAATTGTTCCTACCGCATCATCAACAGTGAACACTCCCAACTCATTGACTTGCGAAGACTTACGCCCAGAAAGAGTAACTTTTAGTTGAGATTGTTTATTTCCAGTAATTTGAAAAACATCATTACTAACTAAGCTCAGTTGCACAGTTGATGTCTGAGCATTGTCGTCATCATCTACATTATCAGGTATAGATTGAACACCTGCACTCAAAGCCAAAATTTGCGTAAATTGAGCCTGATTAAAGTTGTTGTCGCTTACCAAAACAATTGACTGTCTACCATCTGCCAATTTCGGCCCGAAAGTCAATCCTTCAATATTATCTAAACCAGTGGGGTGAAAACCATCACTATTAGGTAGATTCAATTGTGTTAAATCAAGTACCAAACGCTTTTCAACAGGTTGAATTGCTGCTAATTCTTGAGTAGTCAAACTATTGAGAGAGTCAATGGCACTGATATCTGTAGCATTCTGCACGCTGATTTCGTAGATTTTGATTGTAACTCCTACATTTGGATCAACGGTGCGTTCTAAAGCTAATAGAGTACCTTGGTTATCAATGGCTAATAAATCTACTAAACCAGTATTGTTTGTTTC
This sequence comes from Aliinostoc maniaoense, assembly GCF_058172895.1. Lineage (NCBI taxonomy): Bacteria > Bacillati > Cyanobacteriota > Cyanophyceae > Nostocales > Nodulariaceae > Aliinostoc > Aliinostoc maniaoense. The sequence goes on from NZ_CP187952.1 coordinate 5,953,981, forward strand.
CGTGAAGTATAAGTATTCTTTCTCTGGCTGACCGCTTTCTAAATTGTATTGTATGATGCGAGAACGAATAATATCAGTATTGTTAGCCGATCCATCTTGAAATAAAGCGTTTTCTGTGGCGGTAAATAAAGTTTTTTGATCTGGTGTAATGGTGAGACTTTCAAAAGCTAAGTTATTCCGAATACCTGAAGTTTGCTCACCAGAATTTAAAATACCATTATTGTTCAGGTCGTTAAAAACTGGGAGAAATTTAGCAGGAACAGGTAGAGATTTGATTTCTTGCCCTGTAGATAAAGAAAATTCTCGAATAAAAGGATCAAGAACGCGACTAGAACTAACTTCCCCTTCTGAGGAGATGAAAACCGTGCCATTATTTGTTAAAGCAATACCTTCTAAATCAATGGTATTAATTGCAAAAAAGTTATTGTTAGTATCTGTGAGGGGAGTAACATTGGTAAAATTTACTCCTGCTGTATTAATGGTAGCGGGGTCAGTGGTAAAAGTGTAAAATCTTGCAGGGGCTAATTGGGAGCGATCGTCGGAAATTGCGTAATAAAGATTATTCAGTGCGTCATAAGTCAAGCCAGACAAACCGCCCAACGGGACTTGCTGGTTATTTACTGTTCCTGCTGTACCAGAGGGAACAACACTAGTGTTGAATATAGTTTGTCCTTGAAGTGTTACATCAAGAATAGTGTTAGTTGTGTTCATATTCCCAGTATGATTACTTAGAAGTAAATGGAAAATAGTTGAATATCACACAACTGTAATGTATAAATTTCTATCGTCAAGTTTTATCCCACACTCCCCACACTCCCCACACCTTTTTTCTCTCACCCCCTGTTCAGCGTTTCCTGCAATGTCTCTACTTTAAATCTTGCTCCCCTTCCCTTGTAGGGAAGGGGTTGGGGGTTAGGTTTGAGAGAAAGTTGCACACGGCGTTAACTTGCTCCGAAATGAGTTTCAAAATCCCTGTCTTGTTCCCTTTCTAAACTGATAGCATCCGCTTCAGTAAAGTCTACATTACCGGTTTCCGGGTCATAGGAATAGCGATCGCGTTGATAATAATAGTTACTACTCCAAACACTAGAGCGATAATTGCCATAGTCAGGGTAATAGGCGTAGTCTTCTTCATAGGACTGGTGACAGTAGGGACAATCAATATTATCAGTACGTCCGCAGCGTCGTTTGAATAAAAAGCCAACCATGCGATCGCACTCGCCGCCACTTATGGCGGTAAAATTGACGATAATTTCACAATTGCCAATTTGAATGCGATCGCCATCATTCAGGCTACCTGTTGTTAGTTGTAACCCATTAATTTTTATCCCATAATTCGTATTCTGGTCGATAATAATTAACTCTTGATTTTGCCAAGTAATTAAAGCATGATAAGCTGCAATTAGGTCATCTTGAATGGTGACTCTAGATACTCTTTCCTCATCAATCTCTTGTGGCATGGCTGCAAATTCCTTGCCAATAGCCACTGGTATCTGTAATAATGGCTGTCTGCGATCGCCTGTATTGGGATCTATCCAAGTTAATTTAATTTGCAAGGCTTATTCACCTCCTGTTAAATTCACAGCATAAGCTAAAGCAGCTTGTTGTTCCCGCGTTAGTACATCTAATCCAAAGCAAGCAAATGCTATAGGAGATATATTTGATTTAGTAGAAAAAACTGTACTTCCAGAGGTATTTCTTAAGGAGATTTTACCTTCTTTAATTCTTACTTGATAAAGTAAATTTTTATCGGGTGTAATAATTTCTAATCCCGTTTTATTAGTTTTAATTTGATAAATTCGTTTCTGGTTGCTATCCTCTAATTGATAATTACTGTCACTGTTGCGTTTGAGAATATATAAAGCTTTCTTGTCAGGGTTCTCTACTGTCCATAATCCTGGAGATTTCAATACATAACCCAAAACTTTTTCTTGAGGGTTTTTAATTTTAATTTTTCCAGCTTCATCTGTTTTGATTCTAGCTATTTCTTGTTCTTTCCCATCAACTAATTTGCCTCCATCTGGCAGTGGCTTGAGGGAAAATAAATCTGTACCTCCGGCGGTTTTAAACTTGATTTTATCTATACGATAACTAATTTTAAGTATATTTGTGTCTGTCGATTGATTATTTGTGCTAATTGGGCTAGGTGTTGCTTGATTACCTTGGTTACTACTACAGCTAAAAATAGAAGTTAGCAAAAAGCCAACAATTAAAATATTGACAAATATTTTGGGCATATGTTTGATTATTTAGAGAGAGTTTTTGCTAAATTTAGTACTTGATAAATACTCAAAAACATTGATATAACTGTTTGGTAAATTACATCTTGTTTTTCAGTAAAGTGTGGCACAATTCTCACCAGAACATAGATAAATTTATCTGTAACTTTTAATCGTTTTAAATTTGATGATTCAGGAAGCTGTACGGCATTAATCACTTCATTTTTTAAAACTTTTACTGCCCCATAGCGACGCTGAGGATAGGTTAAATTCAAATTTATCTCTAACCCAACAGGCTTAGTTTTTGATTTATACTTACTTTTCCCACTACTACCACGTTTCCAACCATATTGTTTTTTCAATATCTCAGTAGTAGTTAATGAAAATCTACTATTATCTAGAAACTTTCCTCGGATTGTCAACCATTCGTTTTCGTAAAAATCTATTTTCCAACCAGATTTATATGGGTGTGGTATCGTATTTTTTTTATTTTCGTTTTTTTCAGTGTTATTAAAATTTAATTTTAGCGAAACTGAAGCAGTGACATCAACATCTCTAGCCAGCATCGCTAATATTTTTTTTGTTACATCATAGCGATAATTATTAACATTCAATCTGGCAAACTTAAACATCATGGATAAATAATAAATCCATGTCACAATTAAACCAATGCAAGCCAAAAATAACAAAATTATCAATATGCTTAAAAATTCTATTTCTTTACTAATCACAAGTAAAACTATGATTAATATACTTAAAGCTAATGCTCCCAAAAAATAATACAGTGCTTTTTTACCATATTTTTTTTGTTTTAACTCTGCTAGTTGATCAAGTGCAGCTAAATCATCCAAATCAGTTGTAATAACTTTAATTGGTGCTGTTTGTTGATAAATTAGTTCTTTGCGAAACTTTTGTAATTCAATAGGCATATAATCTAAATTCCATTACTTGAATATAATCATCAATATCTAAATTTATGAAAAATACTGAGTTTTGTAAAAAAATATTTAGATCAAACTAATATAAATTGCCGTCAGTATACCAAACGAAAAAAACACTGTCAACGAGATTAAACATTTATGAATAAAACAAAAATTGCTTATATTTCCTTTGACACTGTACCCGCACCAAAGGGCGCTGCTATCCATATTCAGGCATTTTCTATGGCTTTAGCAGCAGCTTTTGGTGATATACATTTATTAACAGTTTCTCCGACAATAGAATTGATAGAGTCTGTCGAAACTCAGCCACAACTGAGGCACACAATGTTGCCAGCTTTGGGTGAGAATCTGATTGAGCGAGTTTTGTACTTTCGTCAGCACTTGCAATTATGGTTGCAGCACAGGCAATTTGATATTATTCATATTCGGTCAATTTATGAAGGTTTAGCCATTGCAATTCACAAAAATCAATATTGTGACAAGTTAGTCTTTGAGGTGAATGGTTTACCTTCTATAGAATTAAAATACCGCTATCCGGCTGTTGTTGAAGATCGAGAACTTTTACATAAGTTGTATTCTCAAGAGCAAATTTGCTTTGCAGCCGCAGATTTAATCGTTACCCCTAGCACAGTCACCGCTAAATATTTACAACAACAGAGACATATCCCAGCAGATAAAATCCGCGTCATTCCTAATGGTGTAGATTTAGATGTGTTTACTTATCGTTTAGATAAGAGCAATGATTTACCTGTGCAGATGTTATATTTCGGTACGCTTTCACCCTGGCAAGGTGTGAATTTAGCAATTGAAGCTTTAGGGCTGATAAATCGAGATATTCCTGCTCATTTAACTGTGATTGGACAAGCTAGAGAATACCAAATACAAGCTTTACAAAAACTAGCATTAAAGTTAGATGTAGAAGATAAATTAACTATCTTAGAACCAATTTCACAAAAAGATTTGGTAAAAAAAATTCATCACTCAGATGTGATTTTATCTCCTCTGACAGCCAACGATCGCAATTTAGTCCAAGGTTGTTGTCCTCTGAAGATTTTAGAAGGCATGGCAACGGGAACACCAGTAATTGCCAGTGATTTGCCTGTAGTTCGGGAATTAGGAACAGATGGGGTTGATTTTTTACTCGTCAAGCCAGGTTCAGCTAAAGCAATTAAAGATGGGGTGTTAAGGTTACATCGTGACAGACAATTAGGTAAACAACTCGCAGTTAACGCCCGTCAGCGAATTGAAAATTACTATACTTGGCAACAGGCTGGAGATGCTTTAGTGAAAGCCTATCAAGAATTAGGCATTAACAGATCAATCACTCTTTGAAGTTGCTGTTTTTCCTGAGTGATAGAATGGGTAGTTAAAATGCGATCGCGTGCTGTTTGCTTAACTGTATTTTTTTCCTCTAACGACATCGCCAAACATTCCAGCACCGCCTCACCCAACTTGTGTAACTGAGAACGAGATAATAAAAACCCGTTTTCACCATGCGAGATAATTTCTGGCATCCCACCCGCATCACTAGCAATACAACAACAACCGCAAGCCATCGCCTCTAACAGTGCATTCGGCATTCCTTCCCAAAGTGAAGGCTGAAGATAAACATCACATAACCGTAAATAGGCAGCTACTTTTTCCGGCTCAGATAAATGCCCTGTTACAATTACTCTTTGAGCATCTTCTGGGTAATGACTCCCATACAATTGCAGTATAGATTCCTGAGTCGCCCGAACTTCACCAATAATTAATAGACAAGCCGCACGATATTTGCGAACTGTAGTTAAAGCACTCAATAAAAACTGTTGCCCTTTCTTTTCCCGTAATTCCCCACAAAATCCCAATACTACTTCATCAGGGGCAATTCCTAAACTCTGCCGCAGATTATCCTCCATTAATCTTTCATTCCCAGGCGCAAATATTTCTGGATCAACAGTATTTTTTAATACTAATACATCATCACGCCCACTCAATAACTGAATCTTTTTAGCCATATCAGCACTGACAGCAGTAATTACATCGGCATTTTGCAATGTCCACTGCAAACGCGCAAAATCTCCCGGCGGAAACATTTCTCTGTCAATATCATTACCACGCGCACTTACAGTACTAACTATTTTTTGCAGTTTGGCAAACCAAGTAGCGATAAAACCACTCGGAAAAAGATAATGTCCCCATACAGCATCACAATTACGAGTTTGATGCAGCCATTCTAGAAAATTTAATGTATGAGGCATAGTCATATCCCAATGGCGATATAAACCTATGCGATAGATACGAGGTTGTATTTCTAAAGATGCCGGTGGTAAAACTTCCCCCGGTTGTAAATAGCGACTCCAGGTAACAACATCAACTTCTATACCCAGTTGAGATAATGTTGTCGCCAGTCGTGTAGCACTACTAGCCAAACCACCCAAATCTGGTGTAAATCTTTCTGTAATTATTAATAGTCTATTCATCTAAATATTAAGTAGGGTATGTTACGGCTATGCAAGGATTTAAGAACTTAAGAGGGTCAAAATTAAGTAGAACGGTGTAAATAATTAAAGGTTTGTAGTAAGGACTTTAGTCCTTACTACGAACTAAATTCAATTTTTTTACATTACATTACTTTACATAGTTTGGTTTTTTCAAGTCGTTCTACTTAGCCGTAACGCACCATTTTTTTGAACAAATGATATCCTCCCCACCTTATAATAGTGGTGCGTTAGGTATTGCTTAAACGCACCCTACACATTTAAGGTTTACTTTATAAATTTATCAGCAAAAAAAATAAAGAGGTCAAATTAGACCTCTGAGAAAACTTCTTATAATAAATTTTAAAACTATAGCAATTACAGCAAACCTGCATTAGAGCCTTGCTTACCAGTTGCGAGTTCCACCTTAACGATTTTGCCACCCATTTTTTGAATCCGTTGTTGTTCGGAGAACCAGTTTTCGTAAGGAACAAGCTTAGTAAAGTAGGTATTTTGTAGTTCTCGTTGGGTACGAATCCGGGTTTGGCTGGGAACGCAAGCTGTAATTTTAAATAAGCGAGCCATGTTTTGATTCTCCTGTGGTGAATATGAAAAATTTTTTATTTCAAAAATGGGGATGATGAATCTTACTCAGATGTCTAACTTAATCTTTCCAAGGCTGGAAATCAAACATCAATACCAGACAGCTAACACTCATAACTGATATTTTAGTTAGATAAGCATTTAGATGTTCTAGCACTCATGGCTGATTTCCAGTCCTTAATATAAGCGCACCTAATTAACTAAGTGCAGTCTAACTCTTAGCTCAAGCCAGAGGAGATGTAGTCGAAGTAAACACCCATTTCTTTACCAGCGTCAGGGCCAACTAAGCTAGCAGTTACTTCTTTGATAGCTTGGATAGCTTGAACGGTAGCACCAACGGGTACACCCAAGGAGTTGTAGGTTTCTTTCAAACCGTTAAGTACGCGCTCATCCAGAATGGAAGGATCGCCAGCTAGCATAGCGTAGGTAGCGTAGCGGAGGTAGTAATCCAAGTCACGGATACAAGCAGCGTAGCGGCGGGTGGTGTACATATTACCACCGGGACGGGTGATATCAGAGTACAACAAAGATTTAGCTACAGCTTCTTTAACAATTGCAGCTGCGTTTGCGCTGATGGTGGTAGCAGCACGTACACGCAGTTCGCCAGTAGCGAAGTAGCCTTTGAGTTTTTCTAAAGCTGCGGTGTCAAGGTATTTACCTTGAACGTCAGAGGAGTTAATTACAGAGGTAATTGCGTCTTGCATGTTGTTATTTCCTTATTTCCAACCTTATTGCAATAGATTTCAGTTTCGTGCTTTGGAAACGGTTTCCAACTACTGCATTGCACCAACAACGTAGTCAAAGTAAGCACCAGCTTCAGCAGCGTCTTCAGCAGACAACAAGCCAGCAGCTACGCTCTTCATAGCAGCAACACCACCAGCAACTGCGTCGATGGGTGTACCTAGGGATTTGTACATTTCACGTACACCAACGATACCGATTTCTTCGATGGGGGTAACGTCACCAGCAACGATTCCATAGGTAACGAGGCGGAGGTAGTAGTCTAGGTCACGCAGACAGGTAGCGGTCATTTCTTGACCGTAAGCGTTACCACCGGGGGAAACAACATCAGGACGCTTTTGGAAAAGTTGGTCGCCAGCTTGCTTAACGATACGCTCGCGGTTGTCGGTTAAAACTTGAGCAATGCGGAGGCGTTGCTGACCACCAGAAACAAAGCTCTTGATCCGATCTAGTTCGCCGGGGCTGAGGTAGCGGGCTTCTGCATCAGCATTCACGATGGACTTCGTGACGATACTCATTAATGGATTCCTCCAGTACGAAATAAAACCAGAATTTAATTAAACTGGTGCGACTTTGAAATTGTTTGGGCTGAGATTTTAGTCTCGTCCTACAGACACGAGCAGTTAAATGAGTGACTGCTACTGTCATTAGATTACGAGGTTGCTTGAGTTAACACAACTACACAAGCTTTAAAACTCAACTACCTTACGCAAAATATTCTCCGGCATTCTGTTGAGCATTTATTGCTACTCTTAACAGTTTGTAACATTCGTTTTCAGAATTTGCCATGCACAAGGCAATCAGGGATTGTTTACTGGGTCTTAGGTATTGGGAAAAATCTTCCCAGTTCCTAGTCCCCAGTTCCCAGTCCCTGATAGATTAGCTGTTTAACTTTGTTAGCGAGAGTAAGGAACTACATCGTCACCAAAGTAGCCGCTATATTCTGCGCTATTCACGATTGCTTCCACAGCAGCGCGCAGACCGCTATTAGCCAATAGGTTGTGATATTGGCTGATTTCCTCTTGGCTAGCTGGTACACGTCCCAACAGGTGGCGGAACAGGAGTTCAACTACCTTAGCAGAGGGGTAAGGTGTACAGAAGCGTTGACAGTATTGGTCAGAACTAGCTAGTTCCAGCACAAACTGACGTACAGAAATTTCGCCGTTGCTTAGTTGAGTTTCCAGGTGGGCAAGACGTAAATCTTCAGGAATGTCGCTGCTATAGACATCCATTACCTGAGAGTAAATAGCGTTGATGATTACCTGTGTTTCGGCTAGGGTTGTAGCTGCACTCAGACGGTGAATGCGAACAGGTTGGCGAACCACTGCTACAGGTTGAGCGTTGCCATTGTTAGAAGAACGACTCAATTCTACAAAAGCGGGTTTGCTCTCGGCTGCTAAATCTGCGATCGCCTTTGCTAAGATTGGTGTCTTATCAGAGTCAATGCGTGGCTTGACAGTCTTAAAGCTAGGTACTACCAAATCATCGTTTTGTTTGGTGAGCTGATTGTAAAGTCTTTGAGTATTGGGGAAGTTAGCAGCAGGTAAGGTGGGGAAGCGACGATAAGGTACAGTATCTTCACCAAATACCTCACGATACTCCTGACTATTCATCAATGCGGCAATAAAAGCACGAATCCCTTGGGTAGCCAATATCTGGTTATACTTACGGATTTCTGCTTGGTCAAGCGGCGCACGTCCCAGGAAATGCTTAGTTCCTAACTCAATTACCTTGGTGTTGGGATAGGGTGTATAGAATTCTTTCAAGTAGAGGTTAGAGTAACCCAAACCTTCAATAAATTCTTTAACGGTGATTTCGCCGTTACTCAACTTGCTTTCTAAAGCTGTAAATTCGTTTTTAACAATGTAAGGTGCAATATCACGCTCAAAAATCTGGCGATAAGCTGCACTAATCAAAGTTTTGACTGCGACTTTATCAGCAGTATTTGCTACTAGTTTGAAAACTTTGGTTTGTTCCCGTTGCTTGGTAACACCTTGATTGATGCGAACTCCTACCTCTGGTTCTGGGCGTTTTTCCCCAACCGCACCTAATTCTACAAAGCGTGGTGTTACTGGTTTTTCAACTTTTGTACCTACATCTTCACGAATGCTACCAACACGCAGTTGTCGTTGTGCTACACCAGCCGGAGTTAGATAGCGTTCGTAAGGAACTGTATCTTCTCCAAAGGCTTCACTGTACTCTACGCTGTCAAGAATCGCATCAACTACTGCGTAAAAACCTTTTTTGGAGGCGATATCAAAGTATTTGTTCATTTCTTGACGACCGTAGGTCGGACGACCTAACAAGCGTCTGTGAATGTACTCAATTGCTTTACAAACATAAAGCGATGTCCAGTACATTTTGCGGAATACATCTGATTTCGCTAAAGCACGCACAAATTCCCGTATGGAAATTTCGCCGTTTTCTAGCTTAATTTCTTGCACCTTCAACCGTTGACCTTCATAAAGGTCACGACCGAAAACTTGCAGGTAAGTAGCTCTAATTACCGCCTGGGTAGAGCTTTCCGAGAACTTAATACTTGCTCCCTTAGCCGCCTTTTTACCAATTGTGCCTGGCAATTGATCTAACTTGAACACCTTAGCACCAAGAGTTCCAGGCGCAACACCTCTAGCACCAGGGTTGCTCAGTTGGTTATTAATACCAGGGCCTTGGTGAATTAAGATGCGTCTTGTATCTTTACCAAAAGGTGCAGGACTGCTGCTGGGGTTGCGAGTTTCTTTCGGGAAAATCGCGCCAAACTGAATTTCTAAGGGGTCATTACCAGAACCGTAAGGATGCTGGTCGGGTAATGGCTGTTCGTAAGCCGCAAATGTCGTAATAAATTGAGGTACTTTACGGAAAGGCGCGCTGTAGTTAAACAGGTCTTGCTGTGGCCCCCAGTTGCGACATTCTTGAGCTTCTTGACCTAGACCACGTAGGTAAGGTACTGTTTCTTCCCCAAAGTAGTCGCTGTATTCTTGAGAATCTACCAAAGCATCTACTAAAGCTGGCAGACCACCATTGGAAATAATCGAGAAGTATTTTTGTACTTCTTCACGGCTACTTGGCCCCCGTCCCAAAATGTGACGGAAAGCTAGTTCAATAACACGGCTGTTAATAAAAGGTTGGTAAAACTGTTTTTGGTAAAGGGGAGATTTTGCCAAACGACGCACAAATTCCTTCATGGAAATGCTGCCGTTTTTGACTTTGGATTCTAAGTCAGAGACAGACAAGCTGTAAGCACGGGTAATATCGCGCTCAAAAATTTGTCTGTAAGCGGCTTTGACTACGTCATTTTTTTCGCTAGCCGATAACCCAGGCTTCATCACAAACTTGGGTCTTCTTTCGGCGGCGTTGAAATAAATTTGGGGTAATTGTAAACCCTGTTGGTCGCCAGAGGGACGTTGACGCAATTTAGTAGAAGGTGTTGCTGCTTTGAACTCTGTCAACAACACATCCATATACTGAGTAACAATCTCAGTAGCTTCAGGATCTTTGCGGAAGTAAGACAGGGATGCTGATCTAATTTCTTGCAAAGCTACTAGGGTTGCTTCCCCAGAACAAGCGTTTTCAATAATTTCCCGCAAACCACGGGTATTGACAGCAATGATGTTGGGGTCGCCTGCCACGATCGCATAAGTAGCATAGCGCAAGAACCAGGATAAATCCCGTAAGCTCTTGGCCATGTTGCTAGGGCCATAGCGCGCAACGTTAATTGGTCTAAATCCCGGTGGGGTAGGGCCACTAGGAGATGTGTTGAAGATAGAACGCAAATTTTCTAAGAATCCACCACGGGTTTCCACGTAGGTGATAGTTCCTAGTTTCATGCCTTCGCTAACATCTGCACCTCCACTAACAGCAGCAGTAGCCATTGCCAGTTCTTGTTCTCTAGGCTTTTCTAAAAAAGCCATTGGCGAACCACCGACAAAAATCCGGTTAGCAGCACGAGAGACGATAATCTCAGAATTGTCTGTGAGAGTCTGGGCAATTTCTAAACGTTTTGCACCAGATGCAAAATAGCTTGCTAGTTCTTTTAGTTCCCCAGTTCCCAAAAAGCGGTCTTGTTGCTCTGCTTGGGAAATGGTAGCTACAGCCAAGGTTTGATATAGTTGCGGGCGCGCAACTGAGCTTCCACCACTCGCCTTAACACTCATTGGATTTGTAAAACTCCCATCATAATAATTTATGTGTTAAGTCTGGGTTGTTTTGAGGCTTGACACATCGGTCTTTTCATGCGTTGTGATTATTGCCTACAAATTTGCCAGTAAAATTAACCCAGTCAGCTTTTAGATTAGAACGTTTTGCGTTTACACTGTTAATTTATTAAGAAGTATGTAGATTTTTTTGGCTAGATCCTTGTATTGCAAGAAGTACATACTCTTAACACGTTGAGACAAAATCTAATTTTTGTTACTTTTTTTAACAAATCTGCCAAAAAAGTTCTAATTTGCTTTCGTTGTCTAATTTTTATCTTTCAGGCGGGAACACCCTACACGTAACAAGGTGGAGTGTAGGGATGAGAGCCAGGGCAGGGGCTTGATAAAAAAACGAAGTAAGATACTCTTACCCAACGGCTTTTAAGGGGGAGAAGATCAGCCGTGGACGGCGAACTGCTTCAAGCGGAGTTAAAAACCCTAGAGTCCACACTGGATGGAACGCGATTACTTGTAATCTTCACGACAACATCCTAAATCAAACTCAGACTGGTCGTAAATCATAAGAGCGATCGCTACAGTTCCAAAAACAATAGGGTAAGGCATTAAATCCTAAAAAATATTCCTGTACTTTCGGCTAACGCACCCTGAAAATACTTTTAGAAATAAAGTCCTTACTACGCAATAATGTCAGCACCTACCCTCCTCAAATTGAATCTCCTTTAATGGAAGCTGCGGAAATGTTCAATGCTGATGGTAACGCTTGGGATATTCTAGAGGCATTAACAGGAACAATTGAAGCATCAATATGGTAAACGAGTTTTTAGAATAATAAAACAATACCTAAACATCTTCTTAGACTTGCTTTTCTAGTATGTTCAAGTGCAAGTGTTTATTAAACTAAAAACCAAATTATAAAGTTATTGTTCTGGAGGCTTAAACCCAATCCTATACACAGTTATCTGGGGATTGTTATCACGAAAAGATGGAGGAAGTTTGTCTAGAATTGAGTGAACCATTTCTGAAGCTGTGTTGCAAGCCCATAAAGCAGCTTTAGCGGTGCTAACTTTTAATGTTATTGATTCCACTGATGTATCTTTTAGAAGTATGCCTTTGCTACGAAAACGTTGAGTTAGTTCTCTTACAAAATACTTAATTTCACCATCCTCTCCTTCTTCAATGCGATCTTCTGGCTTGAGATGAACCAAACAATCCCTTAGCTTAAATAAGTCTGCAAAGTTTTGATAAATTTTATCTCCTTTATTAAATTTACTATTTAAAGCTTCACTAGCCCTCATAAACTTCTCTTGTGTGTTTTTCTTGATAGAAGAGATAGACTCATCAATGGCATTAATTAAAGTATCCAAAAAAGGTTCATCTGAGCCAGCTTGCTTTTCACATTGAGCAAGGGCTGGAATTTCATTAATAAAAGCCTCTAGTGCTAGTGCTGAAAAAACAATAGAAACTAGAGCTTCATTTTGCCGATGGATTTCGCAACCTGCCTTTGCTTTTGAGTATCCATCCTTAGCAATTTGATAAAAGTGATAGGAATCTATAATAAATCCTTGTTTTTTATCCATTTAAGCTAATTGATGATTTGTGATTATTTAGTATAAATTACGTAAATTATACCTTATAAGATGATATTACATTTACTTAACTTGTCAGTTTGAGACATTAATATATACCAAAAACTAACTAATCTGCAATTTATTTAAATTATTATCTTGCTCCTTTTGATGATTAATAATGCTTGCTTCTAATAAGCAATAAATAAAATGAGGTGTTTCTGTATTGATTGAATGTAAAAGATTATCATAAACTTGACAAGCTAATTCATCATTTAAAATTCGATTATGTATAATTCTTACCCATTCAGGAGCATTAATCATTAATTGAGGAACAACATTAATAAACGCTGAAATTTGTTTTTCAACATCAAAAGATTCCAAAAAATGAACCAAGCCAAACATTACTTCTGAATGTTGACAATTATCATCTAAAATCAAATGATATTGAGATAAAAGTTGCTCATCCCCATTTTCTTCTAGTTCATTTAAAGCATTTTCAAACCTACTAATTTCTTCTTCCGTTTGCATCAGACGATTATCCTTTAATATTGCTAGTAACTCAGATTGATTCATAACCTTGTATTTCCTTTATCAAAAATACCTTTCCATTTTAATTTATTCAATCTAATTAACGTTAGTAAACTTTCACGGATATATTTATTGTACAAATTCTGACAAATGTAAATAGAACGTACATCCCGAATTTCTATTGCTAATACTTCTCTAGGAGATAAACCTAAATTAGGTAATTTGCCATAAGAAATGGTTTGTCGATGACGACCTCCTTTTCCTGGTGATAAATGTTCCATCATTATGGACAAACCTTGGTCTGTTGTATAACCTGGAACTTTGGCTTTCATGAAAGCATTAGAGGGTATATGATGCGGGGTTAGGTTGTCACCCCTGCGTCCAAATTTAAGTAAGTCTCCATAAGTACCTACTCTTCCTTCGCCCACAATTAGCTGAGAGTGATTGTTAGTAATATCTTTAATCCCTTTGTAGCTTTAAATATTCTACTTTCTGAGAATATCAACCTTTGCCCTAATTACCCCTATCCGCTAAACTCAGAAATACTGCGTTATTACTGATCATGTCCGATTCCCAAGCTGTTAGTAGTGCTGTCGCCAAACTCTACGATACTTACCCATTTCCGCCAGAACCCATCCTTGATGAACCACCCCCTGGTTACAACTGGCGTTGGAATTGGTTAGCCGCTTACAGTTTTTGTACGGGACGCAAACCAACAAAGCAAGACATTCGCATTTTGGATGCTGGCTGTGGTTCAGGTGTAGGGACAGAATATTTAGTACATCTCAACCCCCAGGCGCAGGTTGTGGGAATTGATTTAAGTTCTGGAACTTTAGAGGTAGCAAAAAAACGCTGTCAAAGTTCTGGTGCTAACAGAGTGGAATTTCATCACCTGAGTTTATACGATGTGGAGCAATTACCAGGTGAGTTTGATTTAATTAACTGTGTGGGGGTGTTACATCACCTACCTGACCCCATCCGTGGTATACAAGCTTTAGCGAAAAAATTAGCTCCCGGTGGTTTGCTGCACATTTTTGTGTATGGGGAGTTGGGACGCTGGGAAATTCAGTTAATGCAAAAAGCGATCGCACTCCTGCAAAATGATAAAAGAGGCGATTATCGTGATGGTGTGCAAGTCGGAAGGCAAATCTTTGCTTCTCTCCCAGAAAATAATCGCATTCTCAAACGGGAAAAGGAACGTTGGTCTTTAGAAAACCATCGGGATGAATGCTTTGCTGATATGTATGTTCATCCCCAGGAAATTGACTACAACATTGACACCCTGTTTGAATTAATTGATGCGGCAGAATTAGAATTTATTGGTTTCTCCAACCCTCAGTTTTGGAATTTAGACAGACTCTTGGGTAAAGCACCAGAGTTAATGGAACGGGCAAAAGAATTGAGCGATCGCCAACGTTATCGTTTAATAGAATTACTCGACCCAGAAGTCACTCACTACGAATTTTTCCTCGGTCGTCCACCCATCACCACTACCGACTGGTCAAAAGATCACCTGCTATTATCAGCGATTCCCGAATTAAATCCCTGTATGGATCAGTTTCCTGGTCAGTACGTATTTAATCAAGATTACCAAATTGTGAATTTATCGGAAATTGACTTGCAATTTTTACAAAAATGTGATGGTAAATTGACAGTGGCAGAGATTTTGGCAACTGTAGAAATTGGTTTAGATGCAGTTAGAAGATTGATGCGGGAACATTTACTGATTTTGGCGGTTAACAGTTAATCACCTGCCAATATTCCCAGAATTTCTTAACTTTGAATTTGGAATTGGGAATTTTGAAGTAGGATAATCTAGAAATGTACCCAGCGATCGCGCAACAACAACTAGCGATCGTCAACCAAATCAGCATTCGTGTAGTATCTAGCGACCATTCGCTGCTCTACAAGACACTCCACAGCACTGATTTGGGGATGAAAAGCTCTGTTTGGGGGAAATAGGGGTTGCAAATCTCCCTGGTTTCCCCTACACCCCTACACCCCTACACCCCTACACCCTCAAAAAAAGAAGTTAATTGTTTTTTTCTAAAGTATTGTTACCGGATCGTGATATGATTCAGCTGACTGAATATGCAGTCATCATATAGTTAGCTGTACTGGTTTCGAGTCCCGTGAGCTTGTCAGAAGAATCAGTTGCACCAAATCCAACAACACCACAAGATGCTCAACCTGGTTTTGAGGATACAGAACCAGTGGACGACTCTATGGGGGAGTTCTATCAACTCTACCAGAAGTTGTTGGTAATCACGCTTGTCTTAACTGGGATAATATTTATCTCTGTGTGGATTTTTTATTCCCTCAACATTGCCCTGAATTATTTAATAGGGGCGTGTACAGGTGTGCTTTACTTAAAGATGCTAGCTAAAGACGTGGAGCGACTTGGCGGTGAGAAAAAGCGTCTGAGCAAAAACCGTTTTGCTCTGTTTATTGGGTTGATTGTACTAGCATCTCAATGGCACGATCTACAAGTAATGCCCATTTTTTTGGGATTTCTCACTTACAAAGCAACGCTCCTAGTCTACATGGTGCAAACTGCTTTCAATCCTGATTCTTAAAACAATCAGGCTCACTAAAGACAATACACCCATCCTCGCTCCTTGGGGAAAATGCTTGAAGAATGCAAATGCTTAGTGTCTTAAACGCCTTTAATTCTTTTCCCCTAGCCGAATTAGAAGTGGGTCAACATTTCTACTGGCAATTGGGCAATCTCAAAATTCACGGGCAAGTGTTCCTCACCTCATGGTTTGTAATTAGCTTGCTAGTAATAGCTTCACTAGCTGCGAGCCGCAACCCCCAAAAAATTCCCAGTGGCATCCAAAATTTAATGGAATATGCCCTAGAATTTATTCGGGACTTGGCTAAAAACCAACTGGGTGAGAAAGAATACCGCCCTTGGGTACCATTTATTGGTACATTGTTCTTGTTTATCTTCGTATCGAACTGGTCAGGCGCGCTCATTCCTTGGAAGCTGATTAAGCTGCCATCAGGAGAATTAGCAGCTCCTACCAACGACATCAATACGACGGTAGCATTGGCATTGTTGACCTCATTAGCATACTTTTATGCAGGGTTCAGCAAACGTGGTTTAGGCTACTTTAAGAAGTACATAGAGCCAACACCCGTATTGTTGCCAATCGCTATTCTGGAAGATTTTACTAAGCCCCTCTCCCTAAGCTTCCGTCTTTTCGGAAACATTTTGGCGGATGAATTGGTTGTGGC
This sequence comes from Aliinostoc maniaoense, assembly GCF_058172895.1. Lineage (NCBI taxonomy): Bacteria > Bacillati > Cyanobacteriota > Cyanophyceae > Nostocales > Nodulariaceae > Aliinostoc > Aliinostoc maniaoense. The sequence continues at coordinate 5,970,437 of NZ_CP187952.1, forward strand.
GGTATTAGTGCTGTTAGTTCCTTTATTCATACCTCTACCTGTAATGGCCTTGGGTTTATTCACCAGTGCTATCCAGGCGTTAGTGTTTGCCACCCTAGCCGGGGCATACATTCATGAGGCGATGGAAGGACACGGCGACGAGCATGAGGAGCATTAACGCCCTCAGTTGTTAGCACAGTTCAAAAAGAGCATTGATGCTCGAAATGTCGCCTGGCGCGATTTGTAAGAACTCGGTGCAGCGTGAAAAAACACGTCTTAACTAGTTAACTTTTGTTATTTCTGTACTTAAAGCAAGGAAAATCAACATGGATCCATTAGTTTCTGCTGCTTCAGTTCTGGCTGCTGCTCTAGCAATTGGTTTGGCTGCAATCGGCCCTGGTATCGGTCAAGGTAACGCTGCTGGTCAAGCAGTAGAAGGTATTGCTCGTCAACCCGAAGCAGAAGGCAAAATTCGCGGTACTCTGCTATTAACCTTGGCGTTCATGGAATCCCTGACTATTTACGGTCTGGTTATTGCCCTCGTATTGCTGTTCGCTAACCCCTTTTCCTAATCCCTAAAAGTTTGATCAATGTAGAGACGTGAAATATCACGCCTCTACAAACGTGAAGATTGTGGGTATTAAGCTTTGATCTCAGTTGACCCTTGTTGGCTATGGGTCTCTAAAATATCAAAGGTTGGATGTAATTGTTAGCCATGAAAACTGCTACTCCAACCTCACGAGGAGAGAAATGTTTGATTTCGATGCTACCTTGCCATTAATGGCATTGCAGTTCTTGGTGTTGGCAGCATTGTTGAATGCTATATTCTATAAGCCAATCACCAAGGTACTGGACGATCGTGATAACTACATCCGCACCAATACCCTGGATGCAAAAGAACGCTTGGCGAAAGCTGAACGTTTAGCTCAAGAATACGAGCAAAAATTAGCCGATGCACGCAAGCAAGCACTAGCAGTTGCAGAAGCAGCCCAAACTGACGCTAAAACCATTACTGCCCAAAAGATTGCCGAAGCACAACAGGAAGCTCAAGCTCAAAGAGAAAAAGCTGCCATTGAAATCGAGCAACAAAAGCAAGAAGCTATGCGCTCCTTAGAGCAGCAAGTGGATAGCCTCAGCCAGCAAATTCTCGGAAAACTATTAGGGACAGCAGCTTAAATCAGTAACCAGTAATCAGTGAACAGTGATCAAAGCAGAAATTCCTGATTGATGACTAATAACTGATAAATGATAACTGATACCTGATAACTGTCAAAAAATCAGCGCACCTGGGCAATCGTCCCAGCGCGCTTAATTAAGTGTCATTAAGACACCTTTCTCATCGGGAAATGAAGACGCTTAATTTCTGATTAGGAAGTAAAGAAGTTAAAGTTTCCTGGGAGAAAATACAATGTACTAACAAGCGAGCAGCGCACTTGTAAATGGGTATCATGGGCAATTTCTTATTACTTGCCGCAGAAGCGCACGCTGTTCACTCTGAGTTGGCAGAAGGCGCAGCAGAAGGTGGTTTCGGTCTAAACCTAGACATCCTGGAAACCAATGTCATTAACCTGGCGATTCTGATTGGCATACTATTCTACTTTGGACGTAAAGTTTTAAGCAATATCCTGACTGAGCGCAAGTCCAACATTGCTACAGCGATTCAGGATGCCGAAAAACGCTTAAAAGACGCACAAGCTGCTCTTTCCCAAGCGCAAGAACAGTTGACCCAGGCTCAGGCTGAAGCAGAGCGCATCCGCAAAGCAGCCGAAGAAAATGCCCAGGCAACTAAAGAAGCCCTATTGGCCAAGGCGGCGCAAGACGTAGAACGCTTGAAACAAACAGCAGCAGCTGATTTAAACACCGAAAGAGAGCGGGCGTTGACCGAACTGCGGCAGCGAGTAGCCGCCCTAGCATTAGAAAAAGTCGAGTCACAACTGCGGTCTGGAATTGCTGATGATGTACAGCAAGCCATCATTGACCGTAGCATCGCTCAGGTGGGAGGACGGTAATGAAAAGTACTGTAGAAACAGCTGAAATAGCCCAGCCTTATGCACAGGCTTTGATGTCACTAGCAAAATCCAAAAATCTCACCGAAGAGTTTGGTAACGATGCTCGTACCTTAATTGACCTGGTGCAAAATTCTCAACAGCTAAAAAATTTCATAGATAACCCCTTTATTAAACCAGATACAAAAAAAGGGGTTATCTCGCAAATTTTGGGCGAGCAAGCTAACCCTTACTTACGCAACTTTTTGTTACTGTTAGTAGACAAACGACGCATTTTCTTCTTGGAAGAAATTCTACAGCAGTATTTAGCACTGTTGCGGCAGTTGAATCAAACCGTGTTAGCGGAAGTCACCTCTGCTGTTCCCTTATCACAAGAGCAGCAACAGGCAATTGAGCAGAAAGTTATCGCTCTCACCAAAGCTCGTCAAGTAGAACTGGTAACTAAAGTAGACAGCGATTTAATTGGTGGCGTGATTATCAAAGTCGGCTCACAAGTAATTGATTCCAGCTTAAGGGGTCAACTCCGTCGCCTGTCTTTACGCTTAACGAATGGCTAGAAGAAGCAGGGGAGCTTCAGGAGCAGGGAGCAAGGGAGCTTCAGGAGCAGGGAGCAGGGAGCATGAGTAGACAAGGTAGACAAGGTAGACAAGGGAGAAATATTTACCCCAATGCCCTGTTTGGCCAATGCCCCATGCCCAATTCCCAATTCCCAATTCCCAATTCCCAATGCCCAATCTACTGATTACTATCAAATTCTTCCGTCTTGCAAGAAAAAAAGATACACCATGAGCATATCAATTAGACCCGACGAAATTAGTAGCATTATTCAACAGCAAATCGAGCAATACGACCAAGAGGTTAAAGTTGCTAACGTAGGTACTGTTCTGCAAGTTGGAGACGGTATTGCCCGGATTTATGGTCTAGAAAAGGCTATGGCGGGTGAATTGTTGGAATTTGAAGACGGTACTGTTGGTATCGCCCAAAACTTGGAAGAAGATAACGTGGGCGCGGTATTGATGGGTGAAGGCCGCGACATCCAAGAAGGTAGTTCTGTCACCGCTACTGGTAGAATTGCTCAAATCGGTGTAGGCGAATCCTTGATTGGTCGCGTTGTTGACGCTTTGGGTCGTCCTATCGATGGTAAAGGCGACATTAAAACCACCGAAAGCCGTTTGATTGAATCTCCAGCACCTGGTATTATTGCGCGTCGTTCCGTACACGAACCGATGCAAACCGGTATCACCGCTATTGACTCCATGATTCCCATCGGTCGTGGACAACGGGAATTGATCATTGGCGACCGTCAAACAGGTAAAACTGCGATCGCAATTGACACCATCATTAACCAAAAAGGCGAAGATGTAGTTTGTGTTTACGTCGCCGTTGGTCAAAAAGCTTCCACCGTTGCTAACGTAGTCCAAACCCTGCAAGAAAAAGGCGCGATGGACTACACCGTAGTTGTTGCTGCTAACGCCAGTGACCCAGCTACCCTGCAATTCCTCGCACCCTACACCGGCGCGACCATTGCTGAATACTTCATGTACAAAGGTAAAGCTACCCTGGTAGTTTACGACGACTTGTCCAAGCAAGCACAAGCTTATCGCCAAATGTCCTTGCTGCTGCGTCGTCCACCCGGACGGGAAGCTTACCCCGGAGACGTATTCTACATTCACTCCCGCTTGTTGGAACGCGCTGCTAAACTCAGTGACGAATTGGGTAAAGGTAGCATGACTGCTCTACCCATCATCGAAACCCAAGCTGGTGACGTTTCCGCTTACATTCCTACCAACGTAATTTCCATTACCGACGGTCAGATTTTCTTATCTTCTGACTTGTTCAACGCTGGTGTTCGTCCGGCTGTAAACCCTGGTATCTCCGTATCCCGTGTAGGTTCTGCGGCGCAAACCAAAGCGATGAAGAAAGTTGCTGGTAAGATTAAACTCGAACTAGCTCAGTTCGACGACCTGCAAGCTTTCGCACAATTCGCTTCCGACTTGGATAAAGCTACCCAAGACCAATTAGCTAGAGGTCAACGCTTACGGGAACTGCTCAAACAGCCCCAAAACGAGCCTCTGTCTGTAGCTGAACAAGTAGCTATTCTCTACGCTGGTATCAACGGTTACTTAGATGATATCCCCGTTGACAAAGTTACCACCTTCACCAAGGGTCTAAGAGATTACTTGAAATCTGGTGTTAACCCTTACTATCAATCAGTACAAAGCAAGAAAGTATTGGCTGATGAAGAAGAAGGTGCTTTAAAAGCAGCTTTAGAAGACTACAAAAAGACCTTCAAAGCAGCAGCGTAGTTGGTCATTAGTCATTAGTCATTAGTCATTAGTTCACCAATTAATGGCTATTGACTATGAATTTGCGACTAGAGACTATTGACTGGGAACTTAAGAGAATATGCCTAACCTAAAATCAATACGCGATCGCATTCAGTCGGTCAAGAACACCAAAAAAATTACAGAAGCGATGCGCCTAGTAGCGGCGGCGCGGGTACGAAGAGCGCAAGAACAAGTGCTAGCAACTCGCCCCTTCGCAGATAGACTAGCGCAAGTGCTTTACGGTCTGCAAAGCCGTTTGCGCTTTGAAGAAGCCAACCTCCCACTCCTGAGAAAACGGGAAGTGAAATCAGTAGGGTTGTTGGTAATTTCAGGCGATCGCGGTTTGTGTGGCGGTTACAATAGTAACGTCATCCGTCGTGCTGAAAACCGTACCAAAGAACTGAAAGCAGAAGGTATTGATTACACCTTCGTCATCGTCGGACGGAAAGCTGCTCAATACTTCCAACGCCGCGACCAACCCATTGATGCTACTTACAGTGGTTTAGAACAAATCCCCACTGCTGAGGAAGCAACTAAGATTGCTGACGAATTGCTGTCTTTGTTCCTTTCTGAGAAAGTAGACCGCATCGAGTTAATTTATACTCGCTTCGTCTCCTTGGTAAGTTCTCGTCCCGTAGTGCAAACCTTGCTACCTCTTGACCCCCAAGGTTTAGAAGCAGCCGACGACGAAATTTTCCGCTTAACAACCCGTGGCGGTCAGTTTGAAGTAGAACGGCAAAAAGTCACTAGCGAAGCACGTCCCTTACCCCGCGACATGATTTTCGAGCAAGACCCAGTACAAATTCTGGATTCCTTGCTACCTCTATATTTGGGTAACCAACTATTACGCGCATTGCAAGAATCTGCTGCTAGTGAACTAGCAGCGCGGATGACAGCGATGAGCAACGCCAGTGATAACGCTGGTGAATTGATTAAAAGCCTTTCCTTGTCTTACAACAAAGCCCGCCAAGCGGCAATTACTCAAGAGCTGCTTGAGGTTGTTGGTGGTGCAGAAGCACTCGGTTAGGAATAAGTCAATTGCTAACTATAATTAATAGCTAATTGCTGGTGAGTTTAAAACTAGCAGTTAGCTATTTTTAGTTTTGGCGATCCTCAGAAGTTGGGAATTTTATTTATGATAACATCGAGGTAAATGCTGAAAAACAAGGACTTAAATTGAGCGATTTACCAGAGAGTTGTGATCGTGCCTAGCGAATGAAGTAGACGAGATGTAATAAAAACAAAAAACTGTTTATTATTTATTTAAAAAAAATGTAACTATTAACATTCTTCAATATAAATACGAACAATTTGAAATGACAGAAGAAATAATTAAAAGAATTATTGATAAAATCTCCAAAATACAAGCTCGTAATTTTTCTTCAGAACAACTAGATAAGTTAGAAGAATATATAGATAAGGGAATATTAAACTTAGATAAATATAATAACATTAACATACAAAGAAACACTCTTATATTTAGTGTAGTCTTTCTTATATTTGTGTTATTTTGTGTTTTATTTTTTGTGATTCACCCAATTTTATTTATTGAGCAATGGACGGAACAAGATGTAATAAGAAATAAAATCAGAGTCGAAAATTTAAAAACAATAGGTTTAATTATCGGTGGAATTATAGCCTTTTTTGGTCTTTACCTTGGATACAAACGTGCAGTTGCTATGGAGAATAGTGCTTTTGCTGCGAATAAAACAGCCGAGGCTGCTAATAAAAATGCTGAAATAGCTTCTCGAAATACTGAAATAGCACTTCAGAATTTAAAAATAGCAGAAGATAAACAAATCACAGAGCGATTCTCCAAAGCAGTAGAGCAACTTGCTAATGATAAAATTGTAGTTAGATTGGGTGCGGTATACACATTAGAAAGAATTGCTAAAGACTCGGAGGGAGATCATTGGACAATCATGGAACTTCTTACAGCATTTGTTCGTGAAAATACAAATTTTGCAAATTTTGAAACTCTTTATTATTTAGAAGAAGAACCTCTAGATATATGTGAATTTTTAGAAAATCCCACAAGAATAGAAAATTTACAAAAGCTGAGACTTTTCCAACAAACTCTTATGGTAATTTCGCATTTAAATTATCAAAAAGCCCCGGAAGGTCGAAAGTTAAATTTATCTAACATTAATGTTATTCTATCTGAACTTAGAGGTGCTAACTTTAAAGAAGTCAACTTTGAAGGAGCTATCCTTATACAAAGTAGCCTTGAAAAAGCTGACCTCACAAAAGCCAACCTCACAAAAGCCAACCTCAGAGGAAGTAAGCTCAGAGAAGCGGATCTTCAAGATACCAAACTTAATGGATCTGATCTTAGTCAATCTGATCTTACGTGTGCTAACCTCTCAGGTGCTAACCTCTCAGGTGCTAACCTCGTAGGTGCTAACCTCGCAGGTGCTAACCTCGCAGGTGCTAACCTCACAGGATCTGATCTCACAAGTGCCGATTTAATAAAAGCAAACCTTACAAATACGGATTTTAGATCAGCAAACCTTACGAAAACCTGCTTTATGGGAGCAAACCTTACACAAGCTAATTTTATTGGAAATACAACTATAAAACCTTATCAGTTTCAAGATAATGCTGAAACTTTAAATAAAGCAAAATACGATGAAAAATTTCGTCAAGAGTTAGGTTTACCACCAGAAAATTCAGAGTAAACTTATCAGAAATTTTGATCGCACCTCCCACAAAAACGGACGAAATGCGATCAGCTTTTTATCTTAAGGCAATTTTACTCCATACCCCATTAGAGCTTCAGGCTTTTAATTAGTGAATGTGAGTTTTGCAATAAAGCGTGGAGAATCTACACCCCTCAACATGAATGAGGTTATAGGCAGAGCTAACACTTTTAAGCAACTATATGTAAAAACTATGAATATTCAACTAAAAGCAGAATATGAGCAATTTATCCAAACCCGGATTGCTACAGGTAGATATGAAAATGCTGAAGATGTGATTATTAAAGCATTGAAACTGCTGGAGGAATGGGAGAAAGGTTATCAAGAATGGGAAAAAGAAACTGAGAAAAAACTAGCTGCTGGGCTAGCGGCTATCGAACGTGGAGAAATTGAGGATGCTGGAGTAGTTATGGCGCGACTAGAAGAGAAATTACGCAAAGCCCGTGAAACTCAAAGATAATGCAATACTTTCCATATTACTCATTCCTAATCTAGCTCCAGGCTTCCCCACAAGCGAATCAGTGATTGAAAACACTGAGGCTAGCGAGACTGAACGAAAAGCGATCGTGAAACCAATTTTCCCGTAGCTAAGTTGTAGTGTTTGTCTAGGTAGGGAATCAGTAAAGCAAATAAAATAAAGAGGAAAACTCGAATACCCAGAGTTAATAGCATGGTTTCCTCAGAACTAATCTCGACATTAAAGGGTCTGAGTCGTGCAGACAAATTCCATGTCATGCAAATTTTAATCTCGGAACTAGCACAACAAGAAACGGATCTAATTCAAGCTAAACAGTCTTATCCAGTTTGGTCGCCCTATGATGCAGTAGAAGCTGCAAAAACTATGTTACAAGTGAGACAAGACGCTCAAAATCAGCCCTATCAGTCTTAAATTGGGATCAGGGTTTTTTGCGATCGCTCTTTTTGTGGGGCGATATCTGATGTCATATTATTTAAATGGCGATCGCGCTAGGATGAACAGCCGTAACTTCAGAGTAACGTGCAAAGTCACTAGTATTAAAGGTCAAAATGTGAGTTAATCCATGAACAATCATGGCAGCAACCAGACGTGTATCATGTACTTTGACTCCCGACACCCTATAATCCACCACTAAACGCCGCCATTCAGTATGAACGGCTGCACTATCAGGTAAAAAAGTGCAGTAGCGTTCTATAACTTGCGCCCTCCGGTCTGTTTCTTCAATTGATAAGCCAAAGCCACTCCGTGCAGTTGTAGGTCGTGTACATACGTTCCAGAATTCTCCTAAAATTTGGGAAGTATAACAGATTTGTTCTCCCCTTTGCAGTAAAGAGTAGATGACATCACGAACCAAAATATGATTTGGATCTGAAGGAGAAATGAAGCGTAAAATGATATTTGTATCAGCCATGAATAGCATTAGTCATGATTCCCATAAATGCTTTCACGAGTGAACGCTTCTGGCGGTAAAATCGGTATTTCTTCTGCGTGTTGAGCTAATAATTTCATGTCTATTTCCCACTGCTGTGAGTCAACAACACTCTTTCTTGTTGTACCAATGGTATATTCCTGTGCGTGTAATGTGCCTAACACATCCTTTTCAATCAAATCACGGATATAAGCAGACCTATCTCCACCAAATTGCTGAACTCTCTGATCAATGAGCCTTAATAAAGGTTCGCTGATTCCAGTCACCTCAATTTTGTAATTGTTCATTGTTTTTTATGTTGATGCTTATATTATGAGTATATCCAGCTGATAATTTTACAAAAATAAATAACCTGAGTTCAGGATCAGATCAAAGCATAGATTCATAGGTTGGGGGAGCGATGCCTAATTAAATTTGGATCAGCATCTTGTGCGATCGCTATACTCGAAAACAATTTTAATTCCTTGTTCTTATTGTCAGGACAATGTGTGTATGGTAGCTTAGGTGTTGAGAGTACAATCTATCTACACTGAAGTTATGAGTCACTCACCGGAGTCTAGAACCGAAAGGATAGACATTCGTACAAGTTCTACTGTCAAAAAACTATTGCAGCAAGCTGCGGCTGCAAGTCATAAAAATGTGAGTGAGTTCTTATTAGAACACGGTTTAATTGCTGCTCAAAATGCTTTGACAAATCGTAAAGTCTTTGCACTAGATGATGAACAATGGCAAGCTTTTCAAAATGCCCTTGACGCTCCCACAGCAGAAAAACCCCGCTTGCGTCGTCTATTAAATGAGCCTAGCGTATTTGAGTAATTTCCCTTGAATAATTTATATATTGAGAAATTATCAGCTACCCACAATATTCAAGACTTTGATTGTGGGAAACCTGCTTTAAATAATTTTTTAATTAACTACGCTTTACAAAATCAACAATCTGACAGTTCAAAAACTTATGTAGCCTGTGTAGATAATAATGTCATTAGTTACTACACTCTCACTGTTGCTTCTGTTATTCATCAAGATGCACCACCTCGGATAATTAAAGGATTGCCAAAATATCCTGTTCCCGTAGCTCTTTTAGCGCGTCTAGCAGTCAGTAAAGATTTTCAAAATCAGAGAATAGGAAGTGGTTTATTAAAAGACTGTCTCAAACGTGTCAACGCAGCCGCAGAGATTTTAGGGATTCGTGCTTTGCTAGTTCATGCTAAAGATGAGCAAGCACGAGCATGGTATGAAAATTTTGATTTTGAATCTAGTCCGACTGATCCTTTGCATCTATTTTTAATGTTGAAGGATATTCGGAAAATGTTAGAGTAAAGTTTCAACTTGAATTGTCACATTTTATGGAATTATCTTCCATAATTCCCACCAAAACCCTAACAAGGGCTTCTAAATCATCAGGTAGTGAATAAATGGTAATATCTTCAGTGATTTGCTGTGCTTTCACATCCAGCTTGCCAAATCTCCACACATCACCAATTGTCACTGCTCCATATTGAAACTGTTGTTCTTCTATTTGAGATAGGGCAATTAATTCTGTTGCTAATTGGGTAAATCCTCTGGTTAAATCGTCATTTTTTGCTTCTACAACTAATAAATTCTGTTCTGCGCGTAGTAAATAATCTAGATTACCTTTCAACCATTTACTAACAACTAGCGGGTATTCAATGCGTAACTGGCAATCACAATAGTATGTAGCAACTTCCAATAAAACAGGTGCTACCAGTGTTTCCCGACGTGCAGTTTCGCTGGTTAAACTAACTCGTGTTAATGTTCTTTCTATGCGTTCTTGTAAATCTGGCAAGCGGTCAAGAGTTTTTTGGGTTTTGGGGAGTGATAATCTTGACCGAACTAATTTATACCCTAACTCTGCTAAAATTTCCTCTGGTGGATACGTCATTTCAAAATAAGAGCGAAAAGTATACTCTCGCTCTTCTTGGAGAATTTTCGGTTTAGTCATCGTGAGAATAATAGTTTAGGTGGAGTTCACTATCAGATTCCCTTTGATTATAGATATAGTTTTGGTTGGGAATAGCGATCGCTCTCCTTCTCAACTTTACTAAGCAAAGTTCAGCCTTAATCAGAATAGTGGTATCGACAAGCAATAATCGTTAAATACTCATCATCCACCGCATAAACTAACCGATTCGTGTCATCAATTCGCCGTGACCAAAAGCCAGCTAAATTCTCTCTTAATGCTTCTGGCTTGCCAATTCCCTCAAACGGTAGTCGGATTGAAGCAACAATCAGCTTGTTAATTCGTTTTAACGTTTTCTTGTCTTGCTCTTGCCAATATAAATAATCTTTCCAAGCTTCATCTGTCCATGCTAGCTTTCTAGTCATCTAACAAATTTCGCTCCACTACTTCCCCCTGTTTGAATTGAGCAATAGAACGCTCCAAATGGGCAGCATTAGCAGGAGACTTGAGTAAATGAACAGTTTCCAGCAAACTATTAAATAACTCTAGCGACATCACCACGGCATCTTCTGCATCCCTCCTGGTGATAATTGTATAGTCGGCATCTTCTACCACTCGGTCTAAAACAGCCTTGAGGTTATTTCTCGCTTCGCTAAATGAGACAATTTTCATTTGCTTGGTTATTGTACTGTTTATTGTACAAGTATAGCGAATCCAAAATATATTCATCACACCAAAGCAACTATGTCAACAAGTTGATCATTTATTAATGTTAGAAAAGCGTTATTGCCCATTTCTGAAACCCTAGCAGCCTTTAGTTATGACTCTCACATCATACGGAACTTTATGTACTGAAGCTTATAACATTACCAAGCCTATTGGCGGAGCATATACAGATGTTCCCTACTACATCAAACATCTTTCCCAAATCGGCGGCAGAGTTTTGGAAGCAATGGTAGGAACAGGACGGTTACTGATCCCTTTGTTAGAAGCTGGTTTGAATGTAGAGGGTATTGATAATTCACCTGATATGCTGGCTGCTTGCCGTCAGCATTGTCAAGAAAGAAATCTCAATCCAGTTTTATACCAGGGTGACATCAAAAATATCGAACTTCCTGGTAAATTCAGTGCCATTATTGTTTCCTTTGGTTCATTTATGTTGCTAGCAAAGCGAGATGCAGCTATAGCGGCCTTGCAAAACTTCGCTCGACATTTAGAACCAAGGGGACGAATTTTTATTGATTTAGAGCTACCAATCGAAGATTTTAAGACGGAGAATATTATTAAACAGCGATCGCCAATTATTTGTCCTGACGGCGCAACAATCCTTTTACAAACTACATCTTCCATAGACTGGCTCAACCAAACCAACATGACAGTAATTCGCTACGAGAAGTGGAAAGACGGTAAACTCCTGGCGACTGAGTTACAAAATTTTCCTTTACATTGGTTTGGACGCGACGAATTTATCATGTGTTTGCAGGAAATAGGCTACACAGACATTAACTTATGCGCCAACTATCATGATGGTCTAAAACCAGACTCTTACACAGATACGCTCTGTTTTTCAGCAGTATGGGGCTAAAATAAGATTTTTCACAATCTTGATTTCTCTGAAATTCCAACCTTGTTCACCCACAACACATTTTGAAAATCCCGTACTATAATAAGGGTATAGAGACATGGGTCCGTAACGGTTTCGACAGGTTGGCGAACGCTGCTCTATGATTCAGGTCGAGAGTGAGTCATCTCTCGCAAATCAAGGCTCAAAACAAAAGTAAATGCGAATAACATCGTAAAATTTGCTCGTAAGCCTGCTACTGTAGCAGTTGCCTAATAATCTCTCACAGATTCGAGCGTCTTTAGTTTGACTCCGTTAAGGACTAAAGACCAACCCCCAACGGACGCTCTAGCAAGTGTTCTCTGGTTGGCTTGCTAGCTAAGACTTAATCAGAGCATCCTACGTTCGGGATAATGAACGATTCCCGCCTTGAGGGTTAGAAAGGCTAAACCTGTGAATGAGTGGGGGGTCAATACCCAATTTGGACAGCAGTTCGACTCTGCTCGGATCCACTAAAATAAATGAAAATCCACCTGGTTTTAGGTGGATTTTTTTTAACGCAAAGTGGCGCAGAGGTTAACGCGGAGGAACGCGGAGAGGTTCATAAGTAAAAACCTGTAGAGACTTTCTACAGGTTGTTGGTAGTTGAATTTGACTAATTAAGTTGCTGATTCTGGTGATGTTTCTGATTTTTCTGGTTTGAGTAATGGGAAGGCGATTACGTCCCGAATGCTGGCAGAATCAGTTAATAGCATCACTAATCGGTCAATCCCAATTCCTAAACCGCCTGTGGGTGGCATTCCATATTCCAAAGCGGTGAGGAAGTCTTCATCTACGCCTTGGGCTTCTAAGTCACCGGCGGCTTTTCTTTCGGCTTGGGCTTCTAGGCGTTGTCTTTGGTCGATGGGGTCTGTTAATTCTGAGAAACTATTAGCAGTCTCTCGTCCGACTATGAATAATTCAAACCTTTCTACTAACCCTGGTTGAGAACGGTGGGGTTTAGCGAGGGGTGAAATTTCTACGGGATAATCAATCACAAATGTAGGCTGAATTAAGTTGGTTTCTACCTTTTCTTCAAAGGCTAAATTCAGCAATTTACCTATAGATGGGGCTTCATCTACGCCAGGAATACCAGCATTTTTACTTGCTGTTTTGGCTGCTTCCAAAGTTTGGAAGGAATTGAAATCTAAGCCTGTATATTCTTTGACTAAATCGTGCATTGTTACCCGTCGCCAAGGTGGTGTTAAATCTACACTTTCGCCTTGGTAGGTAATTTGCAGTGTACCGAGAACTTCTTGGGCGACGGTGGTAATAATACCTTCCGTTAACGCCATCATATCGTTGTAGTCGGCGTAGGCTTGGTAAACTTCAATGGAGGTAAATTCGGGGTTATGGCGAGTAGAAATTCCCTCGTTACGGAAAATGCGCCCTAATTCAAAGACTTTCTCAAAACCACCAACAATTAGCCGCTTGAGATGGAGTTCTGTCGCTATTCGCAGATACAGTTCCATTTCGAGGGTGTTGTGATAGGTGATGAAGGGGCGCGCATCTGCACCGCCAGCTTCACTTTGTAATACTGGGGTTTCAATTTCTAGGAAATCACGCTCCTCTAGGTAGCGGCGAATACCTGCGGTAATTTGGGCGCGACGGCGAAAGGTTTGCCGGACTTCGGGGTTAACAATCAAGTCAACGTAGCGTTGACGGTAGCGTTTAGCAACATCCGTCAACCCGTGCCACTTGTCGGGTAGGGGCAGGAGGGATTTAGTAAGAATGCTGTATTGTTTAACGTAGACCGATAATTCGCCCTTTTCAGTCCGTTTGATTGTACCTTTGACTCCGAGGATGTCGCCTGCATCTGTGAGCTGTTTGAGGTGATTAAAAGCATCGGCATCAATCTCTGCCATGCTTTCTTGGATACGACTTTTCTCTAGATAAATTTGAATTGTGCCGGTTTCATCTTGCAAGGTGAAGAAAGCAAGCTTACCGAAAACACGACGCGCCATAATGCGTCCAGCAATAGCAACTTCTAGATCAACTTCTTCACCACTGGGTAAATCAGCAAATTTTTCTTGTAACTGCGCGGCGTGGTGTGTAGATTCCCAACGGTAGGCGTAGGGATTACTTCCTAGCTGCTTGAGTTGTTCTACTTTCTCCAGCCTGGCGGCACGGATATCTTCTTCCGACATGGTAACGAACTTTCAGAGGGCAAGATTAATTATAAATAGGGATTGGGGATTGGGGAGTAGGGATTGGGAATTGGCGAAAAATTTTTATGATTTTGTAATTGATGCGATCGCTACAATTAAACTAAAATCAAGCCACTATGACACAAACTAGAGTCCGCTTGTGGAATGTAGACGAATATCATCGGATGCTTGATACAGGTATTATTGCCCCCGATGAACGGGTAGAACTAATTGCAGGGCAAGTAATTCCGATGAGTGCGAAAAATCCTCCCCATGCAGCCACAACTCTGTGTGCTTCTGATTATCTCAAACGGCTGTTGGCGGAATTTGCCTTAGTTCGTGTACAAGATCCCGTGCAGTTAAATCAATATTCTGAACCTGAGCCAGATATTGCTATTGTTCGCATCGAGCCACGTAAATACATTGATCACCATCCTACACCGAATGAAGTATTTTTATTAATTGAGGTGGCAGATACAACGTTAGAAACAGATCGTAGACAAAAAGCACCTCTCTATGCTCAAGCGGGAATTACTGAATACTGGATTTTAGATGTCAATAAATTCCAGGTTTATGTTTTCCGTGAACCCAGTGGGGAGGCTTACACCCAACAATTCATTTTAGGGGAGAATGCAACGTTATCTTTGGTTACTTTCCCAAAGATAGAAGTTGAGATTAGCCAACTATTTCCCTAATTTCATAAAGTGAAGCGATCGCCCCCATCATATCCCAGCAAGCGATCGCTATTTTGTTGAAATAGTGTCAGGCTTTAATTAAGTAGAGAATATCGCTCTAAGGCTGCCTTGATTTTCAAGTTGGTAAATTGCTCTATAGCTTTAATTAGGTTTTCTTGTTCTGGCTGCAAATCTAGTTTGAGCAATGCCTCAAGTAAACTATGTCCAGAATGCAGTTGATGTTGGAGTTCGGTACGTTGAGCAGAAGTTAACACTGCTGCTATTTCTTTATTACGACGTTGCAGCATCCCTTGGAGTTGTTGACGCTGCATCGGAGTCAAATCTAGTTCCGACAAGTTAGGGTAATCAGTGACGATATGGCCAGCAGGGTCAATAATCGCCTTCGCAGCAGGATAATTAAACCCAAAGGGTGCTGCTGAAGCAATACCGGGTGTGAGGAGAAAAACGGCGAGAATAATAGCGAATAAAGGTAGCCGCCATTTGGGAGTGTTAATTGCCATGATTAGCAGTTCCTAGGCAAAATTTGGATGTTGGTTGTGTAACTTGTGCTATTAGGAGTCACATTTGAGATTTTCCCACTCTGGCAGGTATCAGGACTTATGCAAGGAAAATTTTTGTTGTGTAAGGGTGTAGGGGTGTAGGGGTGTAAGGGTGTAGGGGTATTACCTGGATTCTTAGCCTAATTGTTGATTTTTCGTTGTCATCAGTCTGAAAATTACCTGTCTAATGCTGAGGCTACACCTGATACGAAAAAAACGGAGTCTCTTAGACAACCGTTTTTATGGGGATTGGTAATTGGGAAAGCCTTTAAGAGTTAACAGGTAATAGTCATTCAGATTTTTTCCTTTTATCAATTTCCTGTTGCAATTCTTCAATTTTGCGGCGTAATTCTTCTATTTCTTGGCTGGGAGTTTGGGCGTTGACATCCACTGCACCGGAGGCGGGCGATCGCTGATAGTTACCTCGGCGGATTTCTTGATATTCTGATGATGTTGCCCATTGCCGTAAATACTGCACTCTCTCAACTGGAAAAGGATGAGTCAGCATCATTCCTTGACCACCGTTGTACATTAAAAATTTATACACTTGATTGAGTCCATCATCATCTAGTGCCTGATAGTCTTCTGACTGCTGAATAAATTCTTTTAAACTACATTCATTGATATATTTGCTACTCCCACCAGACACTTTCATCATTGAAGACATCACAATATTTAAGTCATCAATAACTAACAATGCCGCTCTGTCTGCTGATAGCTCGGCTTTCCGTCGCCATTCAAAAAAGGCGTAAATCAAGGCTTGAGTGACTAAATTGCCAATACCAAAGGTTAATTCCCCGATTACCGAAGCGGCACTCATCGCCCACATCGCCATTTGGATTAAAATAGTATGACCACACTTAATATGTCCCAGTTCATGGGCTAACACCGCCCTAATTTCGGCTTCATCGAGTAAGTCTAGTATCCCTGTATTAATTACTATGTAAGGATGCTCTTGACCCAAAGCATAACTATTGGCTTGGGGATTTTGATCAACAAATAGTGCAGGTTCTGGATAAATATCCAAATCCCGCACACATTCACGAAACATCTGGTAAATAGTGGAATATTGACGCGGCCCGACTTGGATGGTGTTGCCCATAAGATAAACTAACTGAGGGCGTTCGTAAACAAATTCCACAAATTTACGAGCAATTAAATCAAATCCTGGTAAATTGCGTAAAGCTTGCTCGGCTTGGCGATCTAGTGGATGCCTAAAGGCTTCGCTGGAAATTCCTGTGTAAGTTGGCATAATTCAGGGTGATAAGTAATTAGTCATTAGTTATTTAGTCAAAAGTCCCAATTTTGATAGTGTTGAGCCTTGACTGTTGACTGTTGACTGTTGACAACCCACAACTGACAACATAATAGAAGTGGGGCAATTGGCACAATAAAGTCACTTTGTATGGGATTAAAAACGCGTGATTGAGGCAGAAGTTCATTTGTCATTGCATAACTTCCTGCGATCGCAGGCGGGGTTTCCTTCCTGGCCTCATCATTTGACGATGGCTCGGTTGGTAGCACGCGCCTTGCGTGTAGGACGGAGTGCCTTAATTCAAGTAGGGGCAGTTTGTGGCTACCAAGGACGGTATCGCACTAGTTTTATTGCCTCTGCTTTAATGTGGCATGAGCCTGTAATTATTGTTGCAACAGAAGCAGTGCAACAAAGATTACTACGAGTAGAAATTCCCCGCCTACAGCAATGGCTGCAAGTTAACAAACCAATCAGAACAGGTGACGCTTGGCCTGATCCTGAGTTCCAAGGGCTACTTCTCACCTCTCCAGAAGCTTGGTTAAAAGGTCAGCTGACATCTAGTGATAACTTTCCCCCTGGTATTCCCACAATTATCGACGGTGTGGATGATTTGGAAGATTGGGTACGTCATCAGCTTACCCAAACTATTCAACCCCAAGACTGGGATCAACTGATTCTAGCTTGTCCTCATCAAGCAGATTTGGTTCGTTCTGCAAGAGCTGAACTCACCCACGAAATATTCCAGCATCCTCCTAATCCCTATGAATGTTATTTGATTGCACAGTCAGAAGCAGATATTTTAAACTCTCTGTGTGCAGCTTTAGCATCCGTTGAAGGTGTTCCACCCGTTTGGCAACAATTTTTTCAGGAGTTTGCCAAACTCAATCATCATTCTTCTGATGTTCCCATTCCTCCCTCTCCTCCTTTGTTTTGGTCAACTGTTGCCCGTCGTCAAGGTTTATTTTCCTTGCACTACGCACCCTTAGAATTAGGCAGTATTCTCTCCCCCATTTGGCAAAGACAACCTGTAGTATTAGTGGGTAGTGCTTTAGAACCAGAAACCGAAGCACCTTTATTTCGGGAACGTTTGGGGTTAAATGATATTACTTGCTTGAAATTTGCCTCTGAGAGCCAATCAGAAGCCATTCAACTGCACATTCCTTATCAGTTACCTTTACCTAATACACCAGAATTTCAAGCAGCATTTATTCATAAAGTGCGGACACTGTTGTGTTTAAGTTCCACCGCACCAGGATTGACAGTTTTATTGGTGGGAGATGTACCACTCAAAGCCCAAGCTGGAGCAATTCTCGCCGCCGAATTTGGTTCACGGGTACAAGTAGAAAAAACTTGTTTAGATGACAATGGTATTTTGATCAGTGGTTGGGAATTTTGGCGAGAACATCAAGCTGTGTTACCTGCACCCCAATTGTTAATTATTGCAACTTTACCCCTGCCATCTTTAGAAAATCCCCTGGTGGCTGGTAGGGTAGCTTACTACAAGCGATCGCATCAAGACTGGTTTCGTTTATTTCTCTTGCCCACAGCTTTGAATGAATTACAAAGGGCAGTTGCACCTGTACGCGAAAGTCAAGGTATTGTGGCTTTACTTGATAGTCGTGTAGTCAACCGCAGCTACGGTTCTCAAATTCTATCAGCCCTTAGCCCTTTAGCACGTCTAAATTATTTAGATCCGAGTTTATTTGCTCAGGGCAATGACAAAAATTCTCTTTAGTTCGTTGATATTGAGCAATGTAAAGTTTAACTGCTATGAACTAACGGTAAAATACCTGTTGATATTGCCTGATAGCCTACATCGAATTGTGGATTTCTGATTATGGGTGAAGCAAAGCGTCGCAAACAAGCACTTCAAGAAGGATATGGTCAAGAGACTCGAATCTTGCCTTGGGTTCCTATCACCAAAAACCAAGCAGAACTATTTATGAAGTGGACAACTCGTGGTACTTGGGTCTGTATTGGTGTTCTAGTTGTCCTGTGGGTAACTATCCGGTTTATTGGGCCGGCCTTTGGCTGGTGGCAAGTGGTTTAACAGTGAACAGTTATCAGTTCAATATGAGGCTGAATCTAGGCTGTTGACTCTGTGGCTTTTCAGGGGTGAAAAATTCATGCACAATCCTTTCCTTATTTAAGTAATGAGTAATGAGTAATGAGTAAATAGCCATTACTTATTACTTATTGAATTTGGTTCACCGATGATGACACCAAAACTTTATGAATAAAGAATAGGTAAATCTCATCAAGGTCAACACCCTAGGCTGAATCCCCCAATCTAGTGCTGATAACTGTTCAGTGATTTGATTGCCTTACTTCACGTTTCTTAAAACAACAACATCGGAATTGATTTAGTCTTAAAGTTATTAAATTAGCTAAAACATCTCTAAATCCTGGAGTTTACTTGATTTTTCAAGCTAACTCTATTCACACCTGTATTTATTTATAACCATCGTTAGAGTGACTAACTTCAACTCTCCCGTATGATTGGCTAACAGAGTTGAGGAAAAATTCACCTAGTGGCATTTTGAAGTATAAATAAATCTGATTGTAGATTTCATCTTGAATACTTATGTGATCAATCACATAGCCAAAGATTGAAAATCTATCTTCCCAATCAAGCGTCAACCGTTAACGCTATATTCCAGACCGAGGACGTGAGTTATCTACCTTATCTCACCTTACATATATAGGAGATTTGTAACGTTTACAACCAATCAAAGCTGACATTGGCTTTCTTGCCGTTATGATTACTGGAATTGACTGTAAAAAGCTTGTGGTTGGCAATCCGTGGTTTTTCTGTGGTAAACCAACGCTAAAGCTAGGTTAATGTTAGAGCGATGCCTGCGGCGGGCTACGCCTACGCTGCCACTAATCAAAGTAACGGACAGATTTTTGTAAAGACAACATTAAGTTTACCAATTCTGCCTGCTAACTTGAATTTGCAAACTGAATAGTTTGATACGGCAACAGATGCAGTTTTCTCTTAACCTAAGCCAAGGTAGCTAATTAACTACTAAATGAATATCTGGTAATTGTAATGAATAGTTTACAATACCAAAGGATGAGAAAATCTAAAGAAAATATAAAAACGACTCAAATGACTGTGGTGTCTGGAGGACAAAAGTGTTTCTAAGACTAGCGCATCAACATCGGCAATTCGTCCAAGACTTGGTAATGAACCTACAAGCCTTGGCAATTGTACTAGAACGGCGGGGATATCCTGCATCTTGTTACACCTGCGGCGACCAAATGAACAGTGCTTCATTTATGGTCAGCCTGGGAAATAATCACCTGATTCGGTTTTTAGTATCCGACTATGGGATCACCTGGACAGAAATGCGGGATGATCGGGAATTAATGAAATTAGAAGGAGCGGAAGCAATTAACCAGTTGCAAGAACTAGCCAATCTAGTTAAGCAACCTACACCAGTCATTACTAGTGGTAAGGTTTTAGCAAAAAGAAGTTAGAAATAGCTGTTTTACAGCATTCATGACAAGATAACTCAAATTATCGACGCTCAAGTTGAGAATCGATTCAATTTTGTTTGAAAATTCTTAGTTTGCCCTAATTAGCAATTTTTCATAGCAGTTAACCTTCATTGTCAGTAGTTGATTAGCTGTATGTTTTGCTGTGTCTGATGTTGAGTTCAGAATCTAGGGTAATACCAATTTTGGATTTTGGATTTTGGATTAAAAGCCTAGATTCTTAGACTATTCCAGAATCTCGAAACAATACTACCTATCTCAATTCGGTATAATTCGTAATTTCCCCACTCCCAACAGCCAGAAATAGCTGCTTGAATTACGAATTACGAATTACGAATTACGAATTATTTACAGTCCATTCCCAATTAAAATGAAAGATGCCCAATAGTATGGGTGATTCAAACTACCAATGTTAGTTGGTGAAATAGCTTTGTTATTTTTGACAAAATCCCCTGTAATTAATTCAATTTGGGCTTTTTGTAAGGCTGTAGCTTTCGTAATATTGCCCTGAGCTAGTTTGTCATAAAAAGCACTCATTAAAACTTGAGTCCCGCCATCATCTACAGTCCACAGTGATGCAATAGCGGACTTAGCACCAGTTTTTTGAATTTGGTAGCCAAAGCCTAAAATTTCTTGACCGTTACCTAACTGACCGCCTAAACCAGTTTCACAGGCACTCAAAACAACTAAATCTACCCTGGGTAATGACCAAGTAGCAATATTAGCGAGGTTTACGCGATCGCCATTACCAAATAAAATAAATGAGTCTTGCGGCTTACCAACAACAAACGCTGCATGAGTTGCCAAATGCACAATTGGGTAATCATCCATTTGTGGAACTGTCACTTCGGGACTAAAAGCTTGATTGAAAAGTGTCTTAGTTTGGGGGAAAGTAGACGCTAGAGTTTTAACTTCTATCCCTGCAAATGGTAAACCAGAAAAAGCAACCCGACGATTACCCAAAGCTACTTGATAGCTACCTTGAGTAAAAGCACCAGCTAAAATGCGTAACTCTTGTTGTGGCGGTGTGTTCAAGTTAATCAAACTGGCGGCGGTAATATGATTGACACTGAAACGCTCAACTAGCCATTGTTTGCCATCATACAAGGCCGATAACGGGATATAGCGTAACTTGCCATCGGGTGCATACATTAGAGTTTGTGTCCCCGCCTGTTGGAGTTCTGTTTCTAGGGGTTTAATTAGCCAGTTATACAATTGGCGTGCAGGTGTTTTAATATCCCGACTAGGATTTGTTAAGGCTTGACGAAAAGCTTTAATACTCTGATGAAGTTGTTCTTCCTTAACTGCTACTGTGCGATGAATTGGCGGTGACTCTGGTGTCACTAAGACTAATTCCAAACTGTCTTGAAGAACTAAGGGATAAATAATCGCTGATTTTTGCGGTAATCGAGCTAAATCATCACGAATAGCATTAATACTTTGTAAATCTAAATTTTGCTGCCTAGCAGTCTGATTGAGTTGTTGTAGTTGTGCAGTAACATTGGGACTAGAGAGAAATTGCTGAAAGGCTTGTAAGAGTTGCTGTTGTTGTGTCACCAATTCCTGGAGGCGTTGGGTTTGTTGTGGCGATCGCGCTTGGGGTGATATTGTTCTTAATCTGGTGAGTTCTTTACCTAGTGCTACAGCATTATCTAAAGTCTGGTCTAGTTTTTGCTTAACTGGTTTTTCGCCTGAGACAATATTAATACCTTTAGCAGTCCGTTGATTACCGGGGACATTCTCCAGATATTGTTGTAATTCTTCAACTTTGAGTAAATCGATTGCTGTTTGTGCTTCGTTGACACGTCCTTGTTTGAGCAACTTTTCACCCAAAAGGCGATATGTTTGAGCTACAGTAATACTATAAGCATCTGGTTGTGGTGTAGAAAACACAGATGGTTGCAAGCGTGCTAACTCACGGTTAATTAGACAATGCTTGTAGAAAAAAATTGCTAACTCTGGTTTTTGTTGAAGTTTGAATAAATGACCAATATTACTATAAGTTTTACCTAACTGGACGCGATCGCCAATTTCTCGATTAATGACCAGAGCTTGCAGATAAACTGGTAATGCGAGAGAATACTGACCTTGAGATTGGTGAACTCTACCGATATTATTCAGAGTCACCGCTTCCCAAAATGGCGATGAGATTGTTCTACTAATGGTTAAAGCTTGCTGTAGCTTGGTTAATGCCGAAGCAAATTCTTCTTGTTGAGATTGAGCGAGTGCTTGTATATTTAACTGCTCGATCAAATTCTGTTCCTCGTTGTAAGATTTTACCTGAGCATTAATCGTCACCCGTTGATTGTTTGTTTCTAATGTTCCACAACTTACCAGCAGAACCAAAGGTAAAGCTATAATTTGAAAATGCTTAAGATTAGTTCCCATAAAAAAAACACTCCTTTGATTGGGGAGTGTAAATACTAATCACTGAAATTAATATTATAATTCAATACCTTTTTATGCTATTCCAGATGTGGAAAAAACTAGCGATAGAGAAAATTGAAGATGTCTCAAGAACAATCTAGCCAAGCACAACTCCCACCTACCACTGCTATAGAAATCCCCTCCATTAGTGAATTTGATACTTGGTTTACATATCCTGTGAAAGTCCATCCCCACCACACAGATTATGCAGGTGTGGTTTGGCACGGTAATTATATTACCTGGATGGAAGAAGCACGCATAGAATGTTTGCGATCTATTGGTATCGATTATACTGATTTAGTAGCTTTGGGCTGCGATTTACCAGTTGTAGAACTTTCTGTCCGTTATCATCGTGCTATTCAGTTAGGCATGGCGGTACTAGTCAAAACTCGCATGGCGGAAGTAACCGGTGTGCGGATGAATTGGGATTATGCGATCGTTTCGCCTGATGGACAACAACTATATGCTACTGCCAAAGTGACTTTAGTAGGTTTAGATAGAGAAAGAGGTAAGATTATGCGTCAGTTACCTGCTAGCGTTCAGGATGCCTTAGCCAAAATTGCTGCACCGAAAAATAATTGATTTAGAAAATATCATGCAGTAAGTAGAACGGCGTGAATAATTCAAGGTTTGTAGTAGGGACTTTAGTCCTCTCTTAAGGGCTAAAGCCCTTACTACAAGCTAATTCAATTAAATTTTACACTACTTAATGTAGTTTGTTTTTTTCTCGCCGACTTACTTAGAGATGGTATAAGTTATCATCTCTACTTGCCAAGATCAATTTGTGATACTGTTTGAGCTAACTTGGTGATCTGATACCAAATATCTTGGGGCGTAATGCCAAAACCGATATTTAATAAAATGAGAATTGCGGCAATAGTTAACGCGTTACTAATAGTCGCTTTTAATACTTTCCAAACTATGATAAATACGATCCAAGCTAAAATTAAGGTGGGAATCATATAAGTTTCAGTGCTGTATATTCAAGGTTTTGAGAATGTTTAATGATCACAAAAGTCTTGATTCCAAACTTAAATTTCCAAAATTACTTGCATAATTTTGTTACTATGTGTTATTGTTGACTATGGGACTTATATTTTAATAAGTAAAATCAAGACTAATTAACGCCTAATAATTATACACTAAGCAACCACAGCCATTCCGGAATAACAGCAAGCTTTTTTAGACATAATTAGTAAAAATAATTTTCTTTTTTAGTAGTTAAATATAAGAATTATCTGTGAGTAAATATTAAAAAATTTGAGGGTGGTGTGATGTAGTCACCATCCTCTATGTTTTTGTAAAATCTAATACGACCTATTAGGAATAGCACACAGTTATAAATCGGCAAAAACTGGAGATTGTATAACTTAGTCTGGTGTTGAATTTCCTATCTTACTAGCTTTTTAGCCGACAGAAATTATCCGGGGTTCGGCTGCTAAATTTTTAGTAGCAGTTAATACTTCTTGTCTAGCCCATTGATCTGCTGCCAAAATGTCATCTAAAGCAGGATTTGCACAGTTATCATGTTGATGGCGATCGCACACCCATTCAATACAGCGAGGAATATCTAAAAATCTGATTTTTTCTTCCAGGAATAAAGCCACCGCCTGTTCATTAGCAGCATTCAACACAGCAGGCATTGAACCGCCAGCCTTACCAGCCGCATAAGCCAAGCGCATACACGGATACTTTTGATGATCTGGTTCGCGGAAAGTAAGATTACCAGCTTTGACTAAATCTAGTCGTTCCCAGTCAGTATAGACACGCTCTGGCCAAGACAGGGCATACAGCAGAGGTAAACGCATATCTGGCCAGCCTAATTGTGCTAAGACAGAAGTATCTTGTAATTCAATTAGGGAGTGAATAATGCTTTGGGGATGGATGACAATTTCGATATCTTCGTAATCTAAGCCAAATAAGAAATGAGCTTCAATTACTTCCAAACCTTTATTCATCAAAGTAGCAGAATCAACGGTGATTTTACGTCCCATTGACCAGTTAGGATGTTTAAGAGCATCAGCCACTGTTACCTCTGCTAACCTGTTTACATCCCAGTCACGGAATGCTCCCCCAGAAGCAGTGAGTAAAATCCGCCGCAAGCCACCTTTGGGTACACCTTGCAGACATTGAAAAATAGCCGAATGCTCAGAATCAGCCGGGAGTAATTTAACACCGTGTTTTTCCACTAAAGGTAAAACTACTGGGCCACCCGCGATGAGAGTTTCTTTATTTGCTAAGGCAATATCTTTACCAGCTTCAATGGCAGCGATAGTTGGCAACAACCCAGCACAACCCACAATACCTGTCACCACAGTTTCAGCATCACCATAGCGAGCGACTTCGATGACACCAGCTTCACCACCAAGTAAAATGGGTTGGGGATCAAGGTCTTGCAAAGCTGCTTGTAGTGCTGGTAATTTTTCTGCGGCTGAAATTGCGGCTATTTGTGGTCGAAATTGCCGAATTTGGGCTGCTAGCATTTCCACATTGCTCCCAGCCGCCAACCCCACAATCCGAAACTGATCTGGGTACTGAGTGACAATATCTAAAGTCTGAGTACCGATTGAGCCGGTAGAACCAACAAGAGTTATAGCTTTCACAATTGCTTAAGAATGTACAGATAACTCTCACTATAAATTGCTTGGGACGCATTCAGCACAGCGATCGCCACAATCCATACTGGGTTTTATCTGGTAAATCCACCACTCACACAAAAGAAAATTAGTATTTTAATATACTAAAACTACGAAGATAAAGACTGACAATGACAAAATCGGTAGTACATAACTTTTAGTGTTGATTTGAGTCAATATCAGTGTAAAATTTCACTTTTAATCAAGTTATTGCAAACATAGATAAAACGATCTAAAACACAAGTTCATGGCGAGAGTTCAGATATTAATCAGAAAATTTTTATGGAAAAATCATCTTTTTTTCCCTGTAACAATGTGGTTTCTCAGTCGAGTAATTATCTGGACTACCATGTTATTGGTGACACCAAGATTGTCTGCATCTAGCAATTGGCACTGGGGAATATTCGACGCTTGGGATGGTATCCATTATCGAGCGATCGCTACTACTGGTTACGAATTTATTGATGATGGCAAACAACATAATTTAGCTTTCTTTCCCCTGTTTCCCTTCACTATCAGGGTTTTAATGCAATTTGGCCTATCTTTTGAAGTCGCAGGATTGGTAATCAATAACTTGGCATTTTTGGCAGCCCTTTACTGCTTGTACTTATGGCTCAAGGAGTGCTATGGCACAAAAATTGCTCAGTGGGGTACTGCTGTACTGTGTTGGTATCCAGCTTCAATGTTTACTGGTGTAATTTATACAGAAGGACTATATTTATTTTTAAGTACAGCGACTTTACGAGCTTTTGATCAAAAACAATATGGCTGGATGGCAATTTGGGGAGCAATGGCTACAGCTACACGTCCCACAGGGTTAGCTTTGATACCAGCATTGCTGATGGCAGCCATTAAAGAACGTAGAAGTGCGATCGCTTATCTGGCTAGTTTAGCCTCTGCTACAGGTGTATTATTATTTAGTGTCTACTGTACCATCCGATTTCATGACCCTCTAGCCTTTATCGCTGCTCAAAGGGGTTGGCGGCCTTCTTTGGGATTTGACTGGCAAGGGTGGTTAAATATGTTAATGCAAATTATCTTAGGCGAAAAAAACTGGAAATTTGGCTGGGTAGAGGCTTCATCAGGTTTGATTAATGATCCTTGGCATCCTCTAATTTTTGTCTTGATTTGTCTTAGTGGTTATGGTTTATACCACTTCCGTAAATCCTTGATTGCTGCCAAAATAGGGTATGGCTTTTACGCTGTAATTTTATTATTGCTGATCTGGGTTAACCTCAGTTTCATCAATCAACTACTCAATACTTTTATGATTTTGGGTGGTATTTGCTTTCTGTGGTATTGCCGTCAAAAACTCACCGCAGTCACTATTTTCTACGGCTTTTGTGGCGTTGGCTTGCTGTTAGCCTCTGGCGGAACTATATCCCTGAGTCGTCTAGCTTATGGAATTGTGCCTTTGAGTGTAGGCATGGGTATTTTACTATCTCGCCATCCCCGTTTCGGTTCTTTCACCTTGGGTTTATTTGTCGTCTTACTCGCTAAACTTGCTGTTGGATTTGCTCAAGAACAATGGGTAGGATAAGAGCAAGAAAAATCCATTAGCAATCTCATTTAATGGTAAATTCAAGGGTGTAAGAGGATGTTTGAAAAGTGTTTCGCTGTGTTTTTAAACACTTGTTGATCCCCCCTAACCCGCCTTGAAAAAAGCTAAGGTGTACACACATCTTTGTGCTGAGTAAAAAATGTGGCTTGATCCCCCCTAGCCCCCCTTAAAAAAGGGGGAACAAGAATCAAAGTCCCCCTTTTTTAAGGGGGATTTAGGGGGATCTGAAAGTATTTGATACATCACCAGAAACTTTTCAAAAAACCTATCAGTTGAGTAGGGGTTTAAACATTACTCATTACTCATTACTCATTACTCATTACTCATTACTCATTACTCATTACTCATTACTCATTACTCATTACTCATTACTCATTACTCATTACTCATTACTCATTAACACCCAAAAATACATCTGTATATTATTTCTTTGGTGCAACGAGTGTAAAATTATGAAATGTGCCTAAATCTTGATACCCAGATAAATTTATTTGTTGCAAAGATATGTTATCTAGCAGCAAATTATATTTATCCAGCATGAGCTTTTGTAAAGTAGGTATAGTGGCAGGAACAACCCGACAATCACAATAAAAATCTAAACTAGGACGACTATAAGCAAAAGAAGTATAAATTTTCGTTCCTGGTGAAACATTGGCACGAATTAAGGCAGCGACTGGTTTAACAGGGAAAGCCTCGTTTAATTCCCAAATCCAAGATTGCGAACTCATCAACAAAATTAAAACTAAATACATTCCAGCAAATAAAACTGGAATAGAATTGCGATCGCCTCTATTCACTAACCATGCTACACTACCCATACTGATAGCTAGAATCATGCTCATCACTATTAAAACAGGCTGAGGATCATTAGTAGCAAAGTAAACACAACCTCCTAAGCCTGCCATCGATAACACAATAAATATTGATGTCCAAAGTCTCCCTTGAAGATGTCTATTTTGCCAGATTTCGCTAATTTCTGCACCAATTGCTAAAGCTAAAAATGGATATACAGGTATCACATACCAGGGAAGTTTGGTATTCATCAGAGAAATTGTTCCTAAATAGATGATTGTCCCTACCAGTACCAAACAACCCCAAGTAGTATGACGCTGTTTCCCAGCTAGATAAAAACCCCCAGGTAAAAATAGTAGCCAAGGAAAACCATATTTGATAATTTCCACTAAATAGTACCAAGGAAGACCAGTATTACCCTCAACAGATTGTGTGATTCTGTTAAAACTTTGGTTTTGTAAGTTGATTGCTAAAAAACTCTGGCCATAATGCTGCCACTGTGCAATATACCACGCGATCGCAGGCAAACTTCCTAAGAATATTCCTATCCACAAATAACGATTTTTCAACCAAGATAATTTTCTATTTATTAAGATGAATAAACTAACAATTCCCCCCAATAATAAAACCATCACTCCTTTTGTGAGAGCAATTAACCCCAAACCAAATCCGATACCTAAAGCATAACGTGGGTTTTTACCTGCTTTAAATAGACAAAAAAGCACCAGTAAGAAAAAAGTCACGAGCGCACCATCCAACATTGCCAACCTGCCATGACGGACTACAGGTAACATGGTCATGTAAACTAAAGCTGCAAATAAAGCTGGTAAATTACATGGAAAAATCAATCTTCCCACTGAGAACAACAAAGGTACACCTAAAGCAGTTAATACTGCACCAGGTAAACGTGTTGTCCATTCATTCACACCGCCTATAGAATAAGCCCCAGCAATCAGTAAGTGTATTAATGGTGGTTTATTATGATACGGTTCTCCTGCTAAGGTTGGATAAAGCCAACCCATCGCACCACTAGGGGAACGCCAAATTTCCCGCGCGACTTGTGCTATTGTTCCCTCATCCCAATCCCGTAAAGGTGAGTTACCCAAGCATATTAGCCACAGCAGCAAAGATAACACCCATAAGCTTAACAGCCATTCTTGTTGTCGGAATGGACGCATATTAAAAAATCTAGATACTGTTTTTATCAGAACTTTAATTTATTTTTATACTCTTTCCGTATGATTAATTATAATATCTAACCGATAAGCAAAAATCTCTATAATTCATAATGGTAGCAATAATTGCATGGCAAATGGCGGCTTACTGTAGCTAGCTAAGTTTATAACAAGATTAAGGTTCAAAACCGAGTGAAATTGAGCGCGATATCTCCGTTGCTCCCTGAGTTGAAGTTTTACCGCTTGTGGGTAGTTTTTCTCCTCTACTCACCTCCTCAAGAGCTTTTCACTTCCTAGCTGCTTTGAGGTAGGAGCTAGGTGAAACTTACCTCTGTTGTGGGTTAGTTTGTGAATGTATGCCTATACTGAGTCGTAATTCATAACACTAACTAAGTAAAAAAAGATACTAATTCAATTTAGTTCTTGATTTCTTCCATGACTAATGATATCGGTTCAAAACTTAAGCTTTCTCTTAACTAATTTCAGTAATTATACTGTAACAACATATATTTAATTTTAATATTAATAATGTAGGAACTTACGGTAATTAGAGATTTAAAAGAGATTTGGTTAATTAACTCACTATTGATATCGCTAGCTTTCTATGATCTATCTATGATCATAGAGAAATTTCCACATTTACTAACATACTTGGAACAAAAGGATAAAAAAGGTATATGGATTAACTAATAAAAAACTATTATCTATGAGAAACTATGCTGATAAGACTCTAGTCTATATATTCGATATGGAATCAAATTTCGTATTTACACAGCTAAAAATTTAACGTTTTCTTCATTAGGTAATAATGGTGTTAAATATTAAGATATATATGATTCTTTCCAGCCTACTAGATTTTCTAGCATAGTCAGTAGTTTTCCTAGAATCAATATCTTAAACTTCTCATCTTTTATTAAAGATATACGTAACAGCTCATGCTGTTTTTACTCATAAAAAATTTGTACTAATTAAGGTATAATTAATTACGTTTTTTCTGAGTATTCATCCTTGATTCTCAAAGCCAACAACTAAAGCTGTGACGCTTGATGATGAATCTAGGAAAATTTAAACAACTACAAACATTTTTAAGAGGCTATATCGAATATAAGTATCGAACGGTAGATGTATTGCTGATAGTGGGAGCTAATACAGCAAGAATATGATTTTTTAATTTCTGTAAATCTGTATTCAAATTTCAGGATTATCCGAGATTATCTAAGTATCTACATATTGGCATTGGAATGTGTTAAAAATCACCTGAAAGTGGTGATTGATGGTTATAACCTTGGAGGAGCTAGGCAGTGGAAAACAACAAACAGTTAATATGGCCGCAAGGAATATTATTTGGGCTGTTTGCTTTAAGTGTGAGCTTGAGTATTGGTTTGATGATGTTAGTTAAACCTAATACTTCTGATGCTCAAAGCAGACAAACTATCAATGTCAGCAATATACCCGTTACTGCTGCCAAAATAGGAACTCAAAAGCGGATTGAAAGCTTAAAAGAAATCATGCTGACAAGTTGGCAACAACAAGCACAAACTAAGGGGCTTTCTTACGTTTTGTCACCACGCTTTCAAGGTGCAACCATTAAGTCAGCAAAACTTAGCCAAAATCAAAAGGTGATTGCTTTGACGTTTGATGATGGCCCTTGGCCTCAATCTACAGCACAAGTACTAGATATTCTTAAAAAAAACAACGTCAAAGGCACATTTTTTGTAGTTGGGCAGAATATCAAACATTATCCAGACTTACTTAAGCGCGTAGTGGCTGAAGGTCATGCAATTGGCAATCACACTTGGCATCATCGCTATCATTTTATGAATCCCCAAGTGGCTGCTTATGAAGTAGCTAACACAACAGATTTAATTTATAAAGTTACTGGTGTAAAAACAAATTTATTTCGTCCACCCGGAGGAATCATGAATAATGGGGTGGCTAGTTACGCAAGAAATAGTAAATACGCTATTATTATGTGGTCTTCTGACTCTATTGATTATTCTCAGCCTAGAGTTCCAAATTTAATTAATAACGTCTTTAGAACCGCAGCACCTGGTGGAATTGTACTAATGCACGATGGTGGTGGCAATCGTTCTCGAACTGTAGAGGCTTTACCAGGAATTATTAGTAAGTTTCGCAGCCAGGGTTATAGCTTTGTGACTGTTCCAGAACTTTTAGAAATGCAAGATAAAGAGCAAAAAACAATAGCGAATAAAAAATAATTCGTAATTCGTAATTCGTAATTAACGTGATTATGTAGGGTGTGTTAGGCGTAAGCCGTAACGCACCTGAAGCTTTACTTGATGTTGTATTCTCGCTGATCACAGATTCTACATATTTTTTGAAAAATGAAATAGAAGTCCTATATTTGGCGTTGCTCTATGGGAAAATAGGGCAATTTTTAGTTTTATTAGTATTAGCTATTAGTCATTATCAGTGACTAATAGCTAATAACTAATAACTAAACTGAACTCAAATGTTTTTCAACCACAGCTTGGGGATTGGTTTCTGGACTATCAGCCTCGGAAGGAGGTACTAATTGCCAGAATCTGGGGAGAAATTCTGACCAATTTTGTAAGATGAATTTGGCTTTAGCTGAACCTGTCCGTTCTAGATGAGCAGTGATTAAATCTTTTAGCTGCTTCTCACCGGCGGCTGTAATTACCCGTTGAATTTTGACAATTTCTTTGTTGACTAACTCAGGGAATGAGCCATCTTCATCTAAGAAGTATGCTAGTCCACCAGTCATCCCGGCAGCTACGTTCCGTCCAACTTTGCCAAGAACTACAATTACGCCACCAGTCATATATTCACAGCAGTGATCCCCTGCGCCTTCAATGACAGCTACGCCTTTGGAGTTGCGAACAGCAAAGCGTTCTCCACCCAAACCATTGGCAAATAATACTCCACCTGTTGCACCGTACAAGCAAGTATTACCGACAATTACGTTATGTGATGGGTCATATTTGGCATCGGCTGGTGGTTTAATGATGATTTCGCCACCGTGCATTCCTTTACCTACGTAGTCGTTGGCTTCTCCTTCCAGAGTCAAAATCATGCCAGGAAGGTTAAACGCACCAAAGCTTTGTCCGACGCTACCAGTGAAGTTGAGGTTAATTTGCCCTTCAAAACCACTATCACCGTATTGGGAAGCGATCGCACCGGCTAATCTCGCGCCTACAGTTCTGTCAGTATTAACAATGGGTAAGTTCTTCGTAACTGTCGATTGGTTATGAATCGCCGCTTGAATAGTTAGATCGCCCAGGATTTGGTCATCTAGCACTGGCCCATTGCTGTGAACTGCTTCATGCTCTAACCAACTACGGTTGGTTTTGGTATCTGGTAGTTGAACTAAGCAATTGAGGTTGAGTGATTCGGTTTTAGTTAGTTTTACGCCTTGGCGGGTTGTCAGTAAATCCCCACGTCCGGTAATTTCTGACAAGGAACGATAACCCAGTCTTGCTAACAGACTTCTGACTTCTTCCGCAATGAAGTAGAAGAAATTAACAACGTATTCTGGAATACCTGCAAACCGCTTCCGTAGTTCTTCTTTTTGGGAAGCTACACCCACAGGACAGTTATTGGTGTGGCAAATTCTCGCCATGATACAACCTTCTGCAATCATGGCAATTGAGCCGAAGCCAAATTCTTCTGCACCCATCAATGCAGCCATCAAGACATCCCAACCAGTTTTGATTCCGCCATCTACGCGCAAAATGACGCGATCGCGTAAACTATTTTCCATCAACACCCGATGTACTTCAGTTAATCCCAATTCCCAAGGTGAACCCGCGTGCTTGATTGAACTCAGAGGAGATGCACCTGTACCGCCATCATGACCAGAAATTTGGATAATATCGGCGTTAGCTTTCGCTACACCAGCCGCGATTGTCCCTATACCGATTTCTGCCACTAATTTCACTGATACCTGGGCTTTCGGGTTAATTTGGTGCAAGTCAAAAATTAACTGTGCTAGGTCTTCAATGGAGTAAATATCATGGTGGGGTGGGGGTGAAATCAAGGTAACACCAGGTTTGGAGCGTCTTAACATGGCAATGTAAGGACTAACCTTTGGCCCTGGTAGTTGTCCGCCTTCCCCTGGTTTTGCCCCTTGGGCGATTTTGATTTCGATTTGTTTGGCACTGGCTAAATATCCTGGTGTCACCCCAAAGCGACCTGATGCTACTTGCTTGATGGCACTAGAAGCGGTGTCACCATTGCGTAACCCTTTCAGGTGGGGGAGGGTGGGTGAGTGTCCAGATTCATCCACGTCGTTGAGGACTTTGTAACGCACAGGATCTTCGCCACCTTCCCCAGAGTTGGACTTGCCACCTAAGCGGTTCATAGCGATCGCCAAGACTTCATGGGCTTCCCGTGACAATGCACCCAAGGACATCCCACCTGTACAGAAGCGTTTGACTATATCACTAACTGATTCTACTTCTTCTACAGGAATAGGAGTGCGATCGCTTTGGAAGTCTAACAAGTCCCGTAAGGCTGTAACTGGTCTACCTTGCAGATGTTGCTTGTAGACTTCGTAGTGGTCGTAATGCTTACCATCTACGGCTTTGTGCAATGCTTTCGCCAGTTCTGGGCTATTCATGTGGTATTCTCCACCAGGACGGAAGTTATAAAACCCTAGGTTCTCTAACTTCTTCACTGTTAGTTCTGGGAAGGCTTTACTGTGGAAGGACAGCACTTCTTGGGCTAAATCACTTACACTCAAGCCACCGATGCGGGAGGTTGTCCCCTGAAATCCTAGTTGTAATAAATCTCCGCCAATACCAATGGCTTCAAAGATTTGTGCGGCTTGATAGGTGGAGAGGAGAGAAATTCCCATTTTTGAGAGAATTTTCAGCAAACCGGACTCTACAGCTTTACGATAGTTAGCGATCGCTTGTTCTAAGCTGATGGCTTTCAGCTTACCCCGTTCCATGAAACTTTGGGTTTTGGGGTCATCCCACCAATCCCGCACGGTATCCAAAGCCATGTAAGGACAAACCGCACCCGCACCATAGCCAATTAAACAAGCAAAGTGGTGGGTACTCCAACATTGAGCGGTATCAACAACGAGGGAAGTTTTCATCCGCAAGCCTTCCCGAATGAGGTGGTGGTGTACTGCACCCACAGCTAATAAGGGGGGAATGTAGCTGTATTCAGAGGTAATACCACCATTAACGCGATCGCTCAAGATTAAAATTTTCGCACCTGCCCGCACTGATTCGGCAGCTTGTTGTTGTAAAGCCTCTACAGCGTCTTTTAATCCGGTGGGGCCGTGAGCAATGGCAAATATGGTTGATAGTTCAGCTGTGCCGAATCCTGATAGTTTAATCGCCTCTAATTCTGCTTCTGTTAAGACTGGTGACTCTAGCTTTAATCTTTTAGCGAATTGTGGCTTGGGTGCTAATAAGTTACCTCTTTCACCGAGCTCTACCTTCAACGACATCACCAATTTTTCCCGCAACGGGTCAATTGCGGGGTTGGTAACTTGGGCGAAACGCTGTTTGAAGTAGTCATACAACAGGTGAGGTTTATCTGACAGCACTGCCAGAGGAATATCATCCCCCATACAGAACGTTGGTTCTGCGCCGTTGCTAGCCATTGGCTGAATCACCATTTCTACATCTTCGGTGGTGTAGCCAAAGGCGAGTTGCTTTTGTAATAGAGTTTGTTTATCAATGCTGTTGGTGGTCAGATGTCCGTTTTCGGCTACTTTGTGACCGTTACCATTGCCATTGTTGGCTGAAGACTGTCCCACAACTTGTTTGAGGTCTTGGCGATATTGGCGCAGCCATTCACCGTAGGGATGTTTTTTCGCTGCACGCTGCTTGATGTCCCAATTCTTCAGGATTTCGTGGTTGACTAAATCCACCGCAATCATTTGCCCAGGGCCAAGTCTGCCTTTTTCGACAATGTTGGCTTCGGGAAAGTCTACTACACCAGCTTCGGAAGCAACTACAATGTAGTCGTCTTTGGTAATGAGATAACGGGCAGGTCTTAAGCCGTTGCGGTCTAAGGTTGCGCCGACTTTTGCACCATCACCGAATACTAACAGGGCTGGGCCGTCCCAGGCTTCTTGCAGACCACTGTAATATTCGTAAAAATCAACAATTTCAGGATAATCGGCTAAAGATGGTTGATTTTGATAAGCTTCTGGCACCATGATCATCAAAGCTTCTTCCGGGGCGCGGCCAGAACGCACTAATAACTCCACAACGTTATCTAGGGTGGCGGAGTCACTGCTATTAATATTAGCAACGGGTTTTAGGTCTGCGATGCGATCGCCCCAGATGGGATGATCTAAGGTAGCTTCCCGTGCCATCATCCAATTAATGTTACCTAATAAGGTATTGATTTCACCGTTATGACCCAACAACCGCATTGGTTGCGCTAGCGGCCATTTTGGCATCGTGTTGGTACTAAAGCGGCGGTGATATACAGCAAACGCACTCTTATATGCTGGGTTTTGTAAATCTTCGTAGAATTGTCCCAACACCGCAGAACGCACCATGCCTTTATAGACAATTGTCCGGCTAGATAATGAACAAATGTAAAGTTCTTCTGTAATACTTTTCGCGGCTTTAAATATGCGTTTGCGAGCAATATACAGTTGTTTTTCTAGCTCATCACCGGTGTGTTCTGAACTGAGCAAAACTTGTTCAATTTGGGGTTGATTGGCTCTGGCTTGTACTCCCAACAACTCAGGTTTTACTGGGACTACGCGCCAGCCCAGTACAGTTAGTTTTTCTTCGTTGGCTATTTTCTCAAAGCTGGCTTTTGCTTGTTTGGCGACTTCTGCATCTTGGGGTAAAAAGATCATCCCTACCGCCAAATTGCTATGAGATGCAAAGTCTATTTGTTCTCTAGAATATTCTGCTTGCAATAATTCCCAAGGAATCGCTGTTAAAACTCCTGCTCCATCACCAGAGTCATAGTCTGCGCTACAACCTCCCCGATGCTCTAAACAAGACAATGCTACTAAAGCCTTAGCCACAATGTCATGGCTGGCTTGATTTTGACGATGAGCAATAAAACCTACACCACAGGCATCTCGTTCTTCTACTAACCACTTTTGCCCTTGGTAGGTATCCCCTGAGTTCATATTTACTGTGATTTCTTGGTTTAGATTCATCGGTTGATCTTTCATAGCCTATTCCTGAGATGTCCTGAGATGTTAAGTCACTAACTTCGCTACTGCTGGTGAGAAAATTTTCTAAATTTCGTCGTGCATAGATACATGAAAATCACCGAAATTTAGATGTCGAATTTTAACTTTTGTTTCTTCAACTAAACTAGTTAAAATTTTGACTTTATTGTTTATGTATTTGTCCTATGTTAGATGCAATACCTTTATGTTGACTTGATATTTATAAATTGTGAAGCTGATGATTTTGTTAATTTTTGTTCTCTAAGAAATATACTTTTGAGATAGAGAATAGCTTTGGCTGAAAAAAACAAAATTTTGATTAAATGCTTCACTCCTTGACAGACAAAAATTATCCTGATTTAGTAGCAAAATCAGCGTATTACACTATAGACCCATTTGACAATTCCTAAGTATTTTTGTGAGTTGCTCAGTTTTTTACTAATATTTTTTTGACACCAAAATGCTGCTACTGTTTAGAATTTACTAAAGTAGTAACAGCAGCAAATATCCTTTGCGGGATCTATTATTTTAATCCAAGTTTGACTACCAAGACTACTGTCTATGGATTGGTCATCATGATTGCTAGTTAAAGCATTAGCTGACAAAGATGTTAGCAGCTAGTTTGCTAAATCTAATTTATAAGAGATAGGTAGCCAATATATAGGCTATCACGTTTTTACAAAAGATGAATCATTATTTTTTAAGATTTCCAGACAATTAGTTAATCTGTAACTTGGTTGATAATTTTGAACAGTACTTACAACTTACGGTAAAAATGCCAAATTATTGCCGACAACAGAATCATTGTGCTATTGCCAAAAAGTTCAACTATCAGTTATTTCAGGTGAGTGTATCGCCAATGATGGCGATCGCGCTATGTTTGTTGAATGTTAATACCACCAATGCCCAGGACTCAGGTACGACTCAACCACACACACAATTGACTGCACAGACTCCGGTATCTCCTGTTCCTAACACAATAGTTGCTGGTAGCCAAATTTCCTTAAATGGTCGCAACTTACCAGGTGCTTGGTTGCAAAAACCGACAGGAACAAATGCAGTTAAAACATATATCAGTGACGCTGCTCTCAGGCAACTGATGGGTATAGACCTATTAAGTAGTAATAACCCACTTACACAACCGATAGAGTGGTTTTCCTCCATTACTAGTCCCTTAGTTTTAGCTACCCATCTCCTCAGAGGATACCGCTATCTGGATGTGACTAACTTTGCCCAAACCTCAGGATGGCAAATGCAAGGGCAAGGAAACACCCTAGTAATTGTCACACCCAAAGCCGAAGTCAAAAATATTCGTCAAAGTTTACGCACACCAGTCATTATTAATGCTAAACGCTTACAAACATCCCGCATTGTTTTAGACTTAGACCGTCCTACCCCTTGGCAAGTTAAACAAGGATTACCGATTAAAACTCTTTTAGATGATCCTAACGCGCCTAGTTCTAATAGCTCTGCGCCCGTTAACAGGGAGTGGACAATTACCTTAGATGCGATCGCTGATAGTAGTTTAATTCAACGATACTCTCCCTTACCAACCCCAGTTCCAAATCTGCTCAAACAATCACCACCAACATCAGGATCTGAGGGATTAATTCAAAAAGTGGAGGTGATCAACAATCAAACTATGATTACCCTCAGTGTTCCTTTGGATCTGTCTCCTCAAATTACCACGATTAATAACCCCAATCGCCTAGTCATTGATTTACGTCCCGATAGTCTCAAACCGAAAGATATAAATTGGGCAAAGGGATTACGCTGGCGACAACAATTGATTACATTAGGGCAAGACCGCTTTCCTATAGTTTGGCTAGAAATTAATCCCCGCACCGTAGGGTTAGGTATCAAACCAATTACGGCTACCAATAATACCGTAGTTGGTACTGCCCCCTTAATTCAAACAGCCCAAAAAGACCTAGCTGTAGCCGCCATTAACGGTGGTTATTTCAACCGTAATAACAGATTACCCCTAGGGGCAATTCGTCGGGACGGTCAATGGCTATCTAGTCCTATTCTCAACCGAGGTGCGATCGCTTGGAATGATGCAGGACAATTTTACTTTGGTCGCCTCACATTACAAGAAAGTTTAACTACATCTACTAACTTGAGATCGCCGATTTTATTTCTTAACAGTGGCTATGTACAAAGTGGTATTGCTCGTTACACCCCTGCTTGGGGAGGGAGTTACACATCATTAACTGATAATGAAAGGGTTGTCATCGTCCAAAACAACAAAATTACTAATCAATTAGTAGGGAATAAAGCTGGCCAAACTAACTTTCCCATTCCCCAAGATGGCTACTTACTAGTATTACGTGGTACTGCTATTCCCCTAGCAGCACAGTTACCCATCGGTACTGATGTCAAGATTACAACTGCCACTACTCCATCGGAGTTTAATCGTTACCCTCACATCTTAGGTGCAGGGCCTTTGTTAGTACAGAATCGGCAAATTGTCCTTGATGGCAAAAGCGAACAGTTTAGTAATGCCTTCATCAATCAAAAAGCTAGTCGTAGTGCTATCTGTACAACAACAAACAATCAGCTAGTCATTGCGGCTGTACATAACCGTGCTGGGGGTACTGGGCCGACTTTGGCAGAACACGCCCAATTAATGAAGCTTTTAGGTTGTGTCAATGCCCTCAACTTAGACGGTGGCAGTTCCACCAGTCTTTACCTAGGAGGACAACTCCTTGACCGTTATCCTAATACGGCTGCACGGGTACACAATGGGCTAGGTATTTTCCTCCAGTCCCCATAACTAGAACAGTGTAAATACTTGTAGTTGAAATGGGCAGGGGGTAGGGGGCAGGGGAGCAGAGGGGCAGGGAGCAGGGGGAGACAAGGGAGACAAGAAAGACAAGGGGCAGGGGGAGTAGAACTCTTGAATTTTGAATTTTGAATTGATATGCCCAATGCCCAATGCCCAATGCCCAATGCCCCATATTTCCTTAATTTTGAATTTTGAATTAGTTTGTCCCCACTTCCTGTTTAAAGCTGAGAATAAGCAGCCATCAAGCTTAATGAAGAATTGGTGTAGACAATGTAGTTTCAGCAAAAATTATTGATCCAGAAAAGTTTCACTTTGCTATGTTTAGCAAGGTGAAACTAAATTGCCGATTTCTACGGTTGTAAAATTGCCTCAAAGTTTTCCATCAATTGTTAAGAGTAATGACGGTTTGTATATGTCTTCAAGTGAGGTAACTATGGCTCAACATCAAGAAAATACTAAGAGTAACACTTTATCATTGCCTACTGCGATCGCTAACCGCAGTGTTGCTGCTACAGAACTACGTCCTTGGGGTGCTTTCACAGTTTTAGAAGAAGGACGCGGCTACAAAATCAAGCGCATTGAAGTTAAGCCAGGACACCGCCTCAGCCTGCAAATGCACCATCACCGCAGTGAACACTGGATTGTTGTTTCTGGAACTGCTAGGGTAGTTTGCGGTGATCAAGAAATATTACTTGGTAATAATCAATCCACATACGTACCCCAATGCACAGCTCACCGTCTAGAAAATCCTGGAGTTATTCCTTTAGTACTGATTGAGGTGCAAAATGGCGAATACTTAGGTGAAGATGACATTATTCGCTATCAAGATGATTATGCCCGTACTGCTAATTAACACTGTTGGATGTTGGGTTTTAAGTGCCACACCACAGCATAAGCCTGATAACTGAATAAATTCTTCAGTCCCTACCTATTCGGTGGGGACAAATCAATTTTCAAATATTTGAGTGTTCAAGTCCAGTCATCTGTAATAATTAAAGATAGTGTCTTGAATTGCCTCAACTAGTTTCATGATTCATTTAAGCCCAGCCGCAGTTAGTGAAATCAGTCGCTTACAGGCAAAACAGCAGCGAAACACACATTTTAGGTTAGCGGTTAAACCCGGTGGCTGTTCTGGTTGGTTTTACGACCTTTCCTTTGATGAACAAATCAGAGTGGGCGATCGCATTTTCGACATTGACAGCTTGCAAGTCGTCGTAGATGCAGAAAGTTTTGCATACGTTGATGGTCTAGCCATAGACTATTCCGAAGACCTCATGGGGGGAGGTTTTCGTTTCCATAATCCTCAATCTGTTGTCACCTGTGGCTGTGGTAATTCGTTTTCTACGACTACACCACCTATGGTTTAAGCCAAAATTAAAAATAATCTGAAAGTTTGACATGAAACTAGAAAAAAAGCTATAATCAGGATTTGTTAAAACTTAGACATAGCAAGCAGCTTCACGCGCTGTAACTCATGCCAACAATACAGCAATTAATACGTAGTGAACGCGAAAAAGCGCGTCAGAAAACCAAGTCTCCCGCTCTCAAGCAATGCCCCCAGCGTCGGGGTGTTTGCACCAGAGTTTATACGACTACACCTAAAAAACCTAACTCCGCTCTGCGGAAAGTAGCCAGGGTAAGATTAACATCTGGGTTTGAAGTAACAGCTTACATTCCCGGAATTGGCCACAATTTACAAGAACACTCAGTTGTGATGATTCGTGGTGGTCGGGTTAAGGATCTACCTGGTGTGAGATACCATATCATTCGCGGCACTTTGGACACAGCCGGAGTCAAAGACCGCAAACAAGGTCGTTCCAAATATGGAACTAAACGGCCAAAAGAAGCCAAGAAATAAGACAAGTGATTAATCGTAATCTATTGCGATTAGTCTCTTGACTCAAAAGCGTCCAGATTGCATAACAACTGATTAATCGCTTGTTCTGAAACAGAAATCATTAATTTATCAACTAACTGTTTACAGAAATTATTCCAGCTTCTCCCCCACCACTACACTCAGCGAGCAAGTGTAGTGAGTATTCAAAACGCTGTAAGCGGCAGCAGCGTTTGTATGATCCAACTAAATTTAAAAGACGTTGTCGCTTTGTTGTCCGAAGTTTTTGAGGATACAAGTCCATAAAATTAGGGTATTTGCGACCGGAAAGTACACCTTCGCCGATTCGCATCTGTAGCTCCCAGAGCTTCAGCAAAGCCTTTGTCTGATAGCATATAATTTCGTTGCCAAAATCCGAATTAAGGTTAAAGTATGTCTCGTCGTGGTGTTATTCAAAGGCGTCCAGTTCCGCCTGACTCTGTATACAACAGTCGGCTTGTGAGTATGATCATCCGACGGATAATGCGTCATGGCAAAAAATCCCTGGCAGCCCGTATCGTTTATGATGCCTTAAAAACCGTAGAGGAACGCACAGGCACAAATGCACTAGAAGTATTTGAAAGAGCAGTGCGAAACGCTACCCCTCTAGTAGAAGTGAAAGCTCGCCGAGTTGGTGGAGCAACCTATCAAGTACCAATGGAAGTACGTACAGAAAGAGGTACTACCCTAGCTTTACGTTGGTTAGTACAATTTTCTCGTTCTAGACCTGGACGTACCATGGCTAGCAGATTAGCTAATGAATTATTAGATGCAGCCAATGAAAGCGGAAATGCTATTCGCAAACGGGAAGAAACACACCGGATGGCGGAAGCAAACAAAGCTTTTGCTCACTATCGTTACTAAGTAAAATGGCGGTATATCGTGCCTTCAGAAGCGATATATCGCGGCCTTACAAAAAAAACGGTTTTCTCTAAAAGTATAGAATCTTAACAAAGAGTAATATACAAGATATCATGAGGCAAAAACTATAGGAGGCTACTGTGGCACGTACCAACCCGCTAGAGAAAGTACGCAACATCGGTATTGCGGCGCACATAGATGCGGGAAAAACAACTACAACAGAGAGAATATTATTTTACTCTGGCATAATTCATAAAATTGGTGAAGTTCACGAAGGGACTGCTGTAACTGACTGGATGGATCAAGAGCGGGAGAGGGGAATTACCATCACCGCCGCAGCGATCAGTACCAGTTGGAAAGATCATCAAATTAACATTATCGATACTCCAGGTCACGTAGACTTCACAATTGAAGTTGAACGCTCCATGCGGGTGTTAGATGGTGTAATTGCGGTATTTTGTTCTGTAGGTGGTGTCCAACCCCAATCAGAGACAGTTTGGCGGCAAGCAGACCGTTACAAAGTGCCTCGGATTGCCTTTATCAACAAAATGGATCGCACAGGAGCGAACTTTTACCGAGTTCATGAGCAAATGTGCGATCGCCTGCGGGCGAATGCCATTGCCATTCAACTACCAATTGGCAGTGAAAGCGAATTTCAAGGCATTGTAGACTTAGTACGCAAGCGTGCCTATATTTACAGCAACGACCAAGGTACAGATATCCAAGAAACAGAGATCCCAGCAGAATTGCAAGAGCAAGCGGAAGAGTACTACACCAAGCTTGTAGAAGCAGTTGCAGAAACTGATGACGATCTCATGAATAAGTACTTCGAGGGTGAAGCACTTACAGAAGAAGAAATCAAAAATGCCCTACGCAAAGGTACAATTGCTGGCACAATCGTACCCGTACTGTGTGGTTCAGCCTTTAAAAACAAAGGCGTGCAATTGATGTTGGATGCGGTAGTTGATTATCTACCAGCACCGATAGATGTGCCACCCATCCAAGGTACATTGCCAAATGGTGAAACCGTAGAGCGCCGTTCTGATGACAACGAACCTCTAGCGGCTTTGGCATTTAAGATTATGGCTGACCCCTACGGCCGCCTCACCTTCGTCCGTGTCTACTCTGGCGTACTGAAAAAGGGTAGTTACGTTCTGAACGCGACCAAAGATAAAAAAGAACGGATTTCTCGCTTAGTGCTAATGAAAGCCGACGAGCGTCAAGACGTTGATGAACTGCGGGCAGGGGACTTAGGTGCAGCAGTAGGCTTAAAAGATACCTTGACAGGTGATACTCTTTGTGACGAAGGCGCACCAGTAATTCTCGAATCCCTGTTCATTCCTGAACCCGTGATTTCAGTTGCGGTTGAACCCAAAACTAAGAACGACATGGACAAATTGTCCAAGGCTCTGCAATCACTATCGGAAGAAGACCCCACCTTCCGCGTTAGTGTCGACCAAGAAACCAACCAAACCGTAATCGCGGGGATGGGAGAATTACACCTAGAAATTCTTGTAGACCGGATGCTGCGTGAATTTAAAGTGGAAGCTAACGTGGGTGCGCCACAGGTAGCTTACCGCGAAACAATTCGCAAAGCCGTCAACAGAATTGAAGGTAAGTTCATTCGTCAAAGTGGTGGTAAAGGTCAGTACGGTCACGTTGTGATTGATCTAGAACCAGGTGAGCCTGGAAGTGGCTTTGAATTTGTTTCCAAAATTGTCGGTGGTGTTGTACCCAAAGAGTACATCAACCCCGCAGAACAGGGAATGAAAGAGTGTTGTGAATCTGGTGTACTAGCTGGATATCCACTGATTGATGTGAAAGCTACTTTAGTGGATGGTTCATACCATGACGTAGACTCTTCAGAAATGGCTTTCAAAATCGCTGGCTCAATGGCGATGAAAGAGGCGGTAAACAAAGCTGCACCCGTACTCTTAGAGCCTATGATGAAAGTTGAGGTAGAAGTTC
The DNA here is from genome assembly GCF_058172895.1 of Aliinostoc maniaoense. Taxonomy (NCBI): domain Bacteria; kingdom Bacillati; phylum Cyanobacteriota; class Cyanophyceae; order Nostocales; family Nodulariaceae; genus Aliinostoc; species Aliinostoc maniaoense. The sequence continues at coordinate 6,013,737 of NZ_CP187952.1, forward strand.
CCGAAAACTTCCTGGGTGATGTGATGGGCGACCTCAATTCCCGTCGTGGCCAAATTGAAGGAATGGGATCTGAGCAAGGTCTAGCCAAAGTGACTGCTAAAGTCCCCTTGGCAGAAATGTTTGGCTATGCTACCGATATCCGGTCAAAAACCCAAGGTCGGGGCATCTTCTCTATGGAGTTTAGCCACTACGATGAAGTGCCTCGCAACGTGGCTGAGGCAATCATAGCAAAAAGCAAAGGGAACGCTTAATTAAAAAAGGAAACGAGCATTCATGGCACGCGCAAAGTTTGAAAGAAACAAACCCCACGTTAACATCGGTACTGTTGGCCACGTTGACCACGGTAAAACTACATTAACAGCAGCTATTACCATGACATTGGCTGCTTTAGGTAAAGCTGAAGCTAAAGCTTACGACCAAATCGACAACGCACCCGAAGAAAAAGCACGGGGTATTACAATCAACACCGCTCACGTTGAGTATGAGACTGAAAACCGTCACTATGCTCACGTAGACTGTCCCGGACACGCTGACTATGTGAAAAACATGATCACTGGTGCAGCACAAATGGACGGAGCTATCCTCGTGGTAGCTGCTACCGATGGCCCTATGCCCCAAACTCGTGAACATATTCTGTTAGCACGTCAGGTAGGTGTACCTAAGCTAGTAGTCTTCTTAAATAAAGAAGACATGATGGAAGATGATGAACTACTAGAATTAGTAGAACTAGAACTTAGAGAACTACTAACTGAGTATGGTTTTGATGGTGATGAAATCCCCATCATTAGAGGATCAGGTCTGCAAGCTCTAGAGGCCATGACCAAGAATAACAAGACCCAAAAGGGAGAAAATCCTTGGGTTGATAAAATCTACGCATTAATGGATGCTGTAGATTCCTACATTCCTGACCCAGAGCGCGATATTGACAAGCCTTTCTTGATGGCGGTAGAAGACGTGTTCTCGATCACAGGTCGTGGTACAGTAGCAACTGGCCGGATTGAACGTGGTAAGGTCAAAGTTGGCGATAACGTTGAACTAGTAGGTATTAGAGATACCCGTAACACCACCGTTACAGGGATCGAGATGTTCAAGAAGAGCCTCGATGAAGGTATGGCTGGTGATAACGCTGGTGTACTCCTGCGCGGTATCCAAAAGGCCGATATTGAACGGGGTATGGTAATTGCTAAACCCGGTTCTATCACTCCTCACACCCAATTTGAAGGTGAAGTATACGTACTCACCGAAAAAGAAGGTGGTCGGAAAACACCCTTCTTCTCTGGCTATCGTCCCCAGTTCTATGTGCGGACAACTGATGTAACCGGCACTATCACCGCCTTCACCTCCGATGATGGCAGCGCAGCAGAAATGGTAATGCCCGGCGATCGCATCAAAATGACAGTAGAATTGATCAACCCCATCGCTATTGAGCAAGGTATGCGCTTTGCGATTCGTGAAGGCGGCCGCACCATCGGTGCTGGTGTCGTCTCTAAAATCCTCAAATAGTACCTTTTTAACCTAATAACTAAGAGCAGAGACGGTAAAATCCTCTCTGCTCTTTTATCTGACTTGAGAAACTAAAGACTAGGGATTGGGTACTGGGGGCTAGAGACTGGGAAGCAAATAGGTAAAAGGCAAAAGAAACAATCTTTTTTACTTTTTTGATCCTATGGCCAATCCCCAATCCCCACTCCTCAATCCCCAATCCCCAATCCCTAATACCCAATCACTAAATTAATCAGAACCTGGAAAATTAAAGATGGCAACTCTACAGCAGCAAAAGATCAGAATCCGTTTAAAAGCCTTTGACCGTCGATTATTGGATACATCTTGCGAGAAGATTGTAGACACAGCTAATCGTACTAACGCTACAGCTATAGGTCCTATTCCCTTACCAACAAAACGCAAAATCTATTGTGTGCTACGTTCCCCTCACGTAGATAAAGATTCCCGTGAACACTTTGAAACCCGCACCCATCGCCGCATTATCGATATCTACCAACCCTCTTCTAAAACTATCGATGCTCTGATGAAATTAGATTTGCCATCAGGTGTAGACATTGAAGTAAAACTTTAAATAAGAGTTCAAAGTTAATCATCCACTCTCAGCATTTACAAGCTGATTGATTATGAACTAATTGATGAATGTAGGAATATTCACCTAGCCCTGAGCGAATTTATCTCAGGGCTTTTTATTAACTGTAAAACAGATGATACAATGTAGACAAATTAAAGGGAAAGCAGAGAATAATAAATTTTTATAGTTAAATTTATATTCAGGTAACAATGACATCTTCTTCTAGAATTGCAGTTCGTGAACTACCTCTGTTCCCGTTACCCGAAGTAGTTCTGTTTCCCACGCGACCATTACCCCTGCATATCTTTGAGTTTCGCTACCGAATCATGATGAACACGATTCTATCAAGCGATCGCAGGTTTGGTGTACTCATGATTGATCCAGTCACAGGTCAAATCGCTAATGTTGGATGCTGTGCAGAAATTATTCACTACCAGCGTCTACCAGAGGATCGCATGAAAATGCTTACCCTAGGACAACAAAGATTTCGGGTTTTAGAGTACGTCCGGGAAAAACCTTATCGTGTCGGCTTAGTAGAATGGATAGAAGATCACCCACCAAGTAAAGATTTGCGTCCTTTAGCGACAGAAGTAGAACAACTACTACGTGATGTAGTTCGACTCTCCGCTAAGTTAACAGAACAAAATATAGAACTCCCTGAAGAGTTGCCTGATTTGCCCATTGAGCTATCTTATTGGGTGGCAAGTAATCTTTATGGTGTGGCGGCCGAGCAACAGTCATTATTAGAAATGCAAGACACGGCCACTCGCTTAGAACGAGAAGCAGAAATTTTGACTACTACTCGTAATCACTTGGCAGCTCGTTCTGTACTTAAAGATACCTTTAATCCCAATTTATAAGTTATCAGCTCATCCTCAAGAGTCTTGGGTACTGATTGGGAGAACATTGTAACTACCAAAAATTTTCAGAACTTCTGTATATGTGTTCAGTTCTGCTAGAGCTGAGTGCATTTTTGGTGTGTTGACAGCAGCTTCTAAATCAATAAAAAATAAATACTCTCCTAGCGATCGCTTTGTTGGCCGAGATTCGATCCGACTGAGGTTAATTCCTTGTAAAGCAAACACTAGTAGGGTTTTAACTAAAGCTCCTGGTACGTTAGCAGGGACACTAAAAGCCACAGATGTGTGAGTGGCAGTATCTAAGCGTAGTTGCTGCGTAATATCTGTTTCTCCCTGACTGATCACCCAAAAGCGGGTGCAGTTGTCGGGATAATCGTTAATCTGATCAGCTAATATCGGCAAATTGTAAATTTGTGCGGCTCTAGTAGAAGCGATCGCGGCGGCTGTGACATCCTGATCTAAAGCTTTTAATGCTTCAGTAGTAGAATTAGTAGGGATGATACTCACATTAGTCAGAAACTCTCCCAGCCAATTTTGACACTGCCCCAAGGCTTGGGGATGAGAATAAACAGTTTTAATCTCATCTAGACTAGGAGCGCAGGAAATCAAAGTATGGGCAATCGGCATGACTAATGCTGATTGAATCCGTAAGCTGTCTAACTGCCACAATGTATCCATTGTCATGGTGACACTGCCTTCAATAGAATTTTCTACAGGCACAACAGCTAATTGTGTTTGTCCTTGAGCAACGGCTTTGAGTGATTGAGCAATACTAGGATAGGGGTGTAAGATGCCTTCAATACCTATATTCTGTTGCAACCAGTTAACATAAAAAATAGTTGCCTGTTCTGCGTAAGTTCCCGGTGGGCCTAAATGGGCAATTGATAGAGTCACGTCGCTTCGCTCCCAATTCAAAATTCAAAATTAATCAACCGACAGATCAATCCAGGAGATAGAATTAATCTTGCTTAAATTATGGTGTTACTAGTCTGCTTTTCTTTGGTTTAAATACTATTAATTAGAATGGGCTTGAGCCAAGCAACGATAGAGTTTATAACGATATTCGCCGGCAAAGTTGCCATATTCTTGATCCAATACACAGTTTTGGGATACTAAATCAACTGGTTGGCGAAATTCGACTAACCACAAATCTAAAGGGCGCGGTAGTTGAGTGAGTTGTTCTCCTAAGATTTGTTGGGCTTGAGTAGAAGTCTGATGATTTGGATCTTGAGCAGCTAAGAAAAACTGTAAATTCTTCACAGGTTGATTTTGCAATTCCCAAGCTAACCCCATCATTCTGCCAGTTTGACCATGATGAATATGTGTTGTAGCAATTAGCACATTATTTCTAGAGGCTTTGTGAATGATGGTGGCGAGGATATCAGGACGTTGATTTTGCAAGTAACCCAGATTTCCAGTTACTATCACACCTCCTAAACTTGCCATCAATAAAATTATGCTGACTGCCACTTTACCATGTGGGATTAATGGCAATTTTGGTAGTTGATACCAGCAGCCTGCTAAAGCAACCCCCAAGAGCAAAATGACTGGGGGAGCGTAATAAAACTGGAAACGGGCTGCTAAGGTTAAATCCTTACCAAATCCGTAGGTTAACAATAAAGTTAAAGCGATCGCAGCTACAACATACCCAGTTAAAATTTGCAAAGTCAGATGACTTTCCGCATCTTGTGGGTAAATTTTCCAGCCATGAATTATCTGTGGTAGACTCCACATCAAAAACAACAATGTCACCACACCAGAAATAATTACTACCGTTAGAGATAAAGTTGTCAGGGCAGACGGTAACAACAACAGCATACTCATCAGCCACAGTAGTAACCGCGCCAATGGTTCTACCCATCTAATATGGGGACTACTACTTGCTACCCAAGTAGTTAAATCACTTCCAGGAATATTTTGTAAGTTCGGTATCCACACTACACATCCTATGAAAGTGCCTAGAGCAACTATCCCCATCCGCCACCAACTAATCTGCTGATTTTTCAGTCGCCACATTTGTGCAAGCAATACCAAGCCTTCTGCACAAAGGGTGAGCAAGAAAAAATAATGAGTTGCTACCCCCAAGCTATTAATAACTATCCAGGTAAATACTAGCCATGTCGGTAAATATTGTTGCCGATCAATTTTCTGAATGGCGAGGATGAGACAATATAAAGAAGCAATTACTAGCAACATCACCAAACTATAATGACGGGCTTCTCTAGCTAAAAAGATTGTATAAGGCGAAACTGCCATCATCGCTGCTGCTAACTGAGCCACCAACTGGGAGCGAAAAGTCAAATAGCCAAAACAGAACATGGCAGGAATTGATATTACTCCCAATAAAGCACTGAGTGAACGTGCCGTAAAAACAGATACTACTTCCCCCACAGGGGAAAAAAATTTCATCCACAAATGGGCAATTACAAAATATACAGGGGGATGGGTGCTTTCTTGCAATAAATGTTCAAGGACTGTGCTGATATTAGTTATTGATGTAGGTTGGAGTGGTTGTAACAAAATATCTGCACTAATGAGTTGATTGAGCGGTACTGTACGGAAACTATTGCCCAAACTAAATACCATCGTGGCACATTCATCAGTCCAAGGGGGCAAGGAATCCAGATAAAAAAAGCGTAAACTAGCACCGACAATTAACCAGAGCATTAGTAGTAACAGGTGAAAATGAGTTTTCATCAGGAACTGCCAAATTGAACAAGAGTGGTAAGCAATGTCTTTAGTTCTGAGCCAAATAAGTGATCAAAGTTACTACTATTTGTAATTACTCAAAATAAATGTCTTTTCTGCCCAAAGATTGTTTATCTTTTCAGGTATAATGGCGAATTTTTTAAAATTAAATTTAAATCAGACAAGGATTGAAATACCTAATGTTAAGTATAAGCAATTTTATTGTGTCAATTTTTTAGGGAATTAAAAACCATAAATTGGCAAATTAATCAATAATAAAATTATCAAACAATTACTGTCTTTAACTCATGGCTACCAGGTTTACTGCGTCCCAATCGGTAGAAATTGCTGTGCCACAGCAAACTATTCCTATTCAGCACTACTTGCGTCAGCCGCAACGTCTAGTTAATGCTTTGGTTGATCAAAGGCGCATTCAGCAGCTTTCTGAGGAAGTATTTCGTTTAAAAATGCGTCCTTTGACTTTTATGTCTTTGAGTATTCAACCTACTGTAGACATGAGAGTCTGGGCAGAATCAAATGGCACAATTTATCTGCGATCGCTAGGCTGTGAAATTCTCGGTTTTGAGTATATTAATCAGCGTTTCTCTCTAAATTTACGAGGGTATTTGTCTCCATACCAACTCAGTAGTGAAACTCGTCTCAGAGGTCAAGCTGATTTAGAAGTGCAGGTGGAGTTACCACCACCATTTTCTTTCACGCCTAAGCCAATCTTAGAAACCACAGGTAATGGTCTACTCAAGAGTGTTTTATTAACAGTTAAGCAGCGATTAACCCATCAACTGTTAGTAGATTATCGCCAATGGGTAATTTCACAAACTCAAAATCAGAGTTTAAACAATGACGCACCTAATTTACCGTTCCTCAATTTAGAGTAATTTTTGGTGTAAGGGTGTAAGGGTGTAAGGGTGTAAGGGTGTAGGGGAGAAATAATTTATATTTATTCTTTCCCTCATACCCCCATACCCCTATACCCCTATACCCCTACTTTGACAAGGACGAAAAGACTTACGGTGTAGAGGAGAACAGCCGTATTTTTGCAATGCTAATAAATGCTTTTGACTGCCATAACCCTTGTTATTCTCTAAATCATACATGGGATATTTGGCAGCTAAACGCATGATCAAATCGTCACGCCAAACTTTAGCCACAATACTAGCAGCAGCAATGGAGAGCGATCGCTCATCTCCTTTGATGATGGTTTGTTGTGGCATAGCTAAGTCTTTCACCAACTGATTACCATCTATCAAGCAAAGAGCAGGCTGTACTGTGAGTTTGTTGACAGCCCGCTTCATAGCCAATAGAGTTGCTTGCAAAATATTGATTTGGTCAATTTCCGCAGTGGAAGCATAACCAATTTTCCAGTCGGTTGCTAGGGTATAAATTTGTTGAGCTAGTTTAACTCTGCGAGTCATAGATAGTTTTTTACTATCTTTAATTTCAGCTGCTGTTAGCAGTGGTAATGCAGAGCTTGGTAGTATAACTGCTGCTGCAACTACAGGGCCAAACAAACAGCCGCGCCCGACTTCATCTACTCCAGCTATCAAACCGGGAATATTTGCTACAGTGGAGGAAAACTCTAGCCAAGGAGTTTCCTTTGACACTCCCTGAAATTCTATTTCAGGGATTCTTGCTTCATCGGGAGATCCAAAATACCCCAAGGACGAATCCATACAGCAATATCCCAGATTACTTTACCCTTAGCAAGCATACACCGGCTGCCCGACGGCGAATCAATATTTTGCCACCCATTTCGAGACAGGTTCCTCCCTTGCGGCGAGACTCTGCCTGTGTTGTGGACAAATTCATCATATCATTCAACGGTCAAATAAATTTGACCTGTTCGCTTATATCCCCCGCATGAATGACGGGGGAACCTCACGCATCACGACTCCTAATGGCGATCGCTCAGGCTCTACCATATATACACTAACTTTCTTCCGTATCAGACTCGACGGCAGAAGAACGGCGACGACGGCGACGGTTAGGAGTTGTGTTAGTTACTTCACTATCCTCGGTGCTGAGTGTTGATACTGTTGGCTCAATTGGCTCAGATGCTGTCACCGATGATGATTTTGGTTCTAACTTCAGTTTGGGTGGGCTAAATTCTGTAGTTGTTGTTTCAGCAATAGGTGTTGTGGCAGTTTCTTCAGGTGGTGGTGTGGATACTTGTCCTGGCTGAACAATATTGATAATGACAGATTTAGGATTTTTTACTTCCTGCTCTAATTTAATTAGGGGAGAAACTCCCATTAAAGCGAAGATATCCTGTTCTGGTTTTGTCATTTCCACAGTCCGAATTTCCGGTGGTTCTACCACGGGTTTAATCGGCTCTGGTTTTGTGATTTTGCTACGCTCTGCTCTTTCTCCCCAACCAGATTTACCCAAAGTTGGTGAGGGGAGTTCTGGTGTTGTACCCAGTTCTACATCATTATCGAGGTCTAAGTCTGATTCATTGATATAGCCGAGAGGAGTTTGATTAATACGGCTTTCATCTTTGCCGTTGACTCCATTGATACCAATCCGACTCCGACGGGTACGGGTACGACGTTTATTGTGATCGTTGAGTTCTTGATAGCTGGGGTGATTAATTAAATTAATCGAGCCAAAGTCAGAATCACCGTCGAATCCTTCACCAAATCCTTCGTAACTTTCCCGCATATCTGTCATGCGCGTGACAGGTAAACGCGGTTCTCTTTGGGGTTCTCTCTGAGGCAAAGATACAAATCTATCTGGTACTTCTACTGGGGTAGGTAAGCGGCTTTCTGTTTCTCCAGGTAGGCGGACTGTATGTCCTAAACCGCCACAGGTGTTACAAGTTTGTCCAAATAATTCGTAAATATTTTGACCTTGGCGTTTACGAGTTAGTTCTACTAAACCTAGCTCTGTGAGTTGAGCAATCTGAGGACGAGCTTTATCTGCTCTCAGGGCTTTGTTAAAGTGTTCTAAAACTTGTAGTTGGTCGCGCCGTGATTCCATATCAATGAAGTCAACAACGATCACCCCAGCAATATTTCTTAAACGTAGTTGACGGGCAATTTCTGTGGCGGCTTCGCAGTTTGTCCACAACACGGTTTCTCTAGCTGTTGCCGATCGCGTGAATGAACCAGAGTTAACATCTATAACAGTTAATGCTTCTGTTGGCTCAATAATTATATAACCACCAGAAGGTAAATCTACTCTTGGTTTAAGGGCTTCACGGATAGCAGCATTAATACGGAAATATTCTAAAATCGGAGAGCGATCGCGATGGTGGTCAATTAATAATCCTTGGGGTGTTTGACCTCCACTCCAGTTTTGCAAATACTGCTTGACTCGCTTGAGTCCGGTGCTGGAGTCCACGACAATTCGGTTGACATCTCCGCCGTACATATCTCGCAACACACGCTGGATAAAATCATCGTCTCTATTTAGTAGTGCTGGCGCACGGGTAGATTGCGCTTCTTGTTGAATTGCTTCCCACTGCTTTTGCAGCACTTCCAAATCTTCGATAATTGCTTCTTCTGGTTTGCCTTCTGCTTCTGTCCGCACTAACAAACCCATCCCTGCGGGTTTAATTAAAATTGCTAATGCCCGTAAACGATTACGTTCATTTTCACTTTTAATCCGCCGGGATAAATTCACCCCTCTACCATAGGGCATCAATACCACGTAGCGTCCAGGCATAGTGATATTACCTGTGAGCCTGGGGCCTTTTGTCCCTGTTGGCTCTTTCATCACCTGCACTAAAACTTTTTGCTGTGGTGCTAATAATTCTGTAATTGCTGCTGCTGTCCGCTTTAGCCTCAGTGGGCCTAAATCAGTTACGTGAATAAAACCGTTACGCTCAGGATCGCCGATGTTGACAAAAGCTGCGTCAATTCCAGGTAAGACGTTTTCTACTACACCTAAGTAGATATCACCAATTTGATGATGCCCTGTGGCTACAACTAACTCTTGTATTTGATCTTCCGAAAACACGGCAGCAATTTGATGCTGCTCCGCGATAATAATTTGTTTTGGCATTCAATTTCCTCAAAAATCGGCAGCGTCAACGGACTTGGAGGTTTGTTATGCCTCTCGCCCCTGCCAGCCTCTAAAGACGCTGTTAGTAATAAAAATTGTGAAGTCGAGCTTCAAAATTAAAGAGCTATTGGCTAAGGAATTGCGTTCACACGCCTGTTTATTCCAGAACGGCTGCATACTGTCTAAGCAAATAAATCAACCGTCCATAGTTGATTTCTGATGCGATACCTTCACCGTCTAGGGATTGGGCATTCAGCAGTTGTTTTAAAAAGCATAGATAGAGAAGTTGACCGGAATCTGCTGTTAATTACTAGTTCACAGGGTAGCTATAGAAAGAGTGTTCTTTAATCTGCCTTAATTTTGTCTGGGGTAAAATCCCAGAAGCTTCACTCTGATATCTTGCTCGTTGCTCCCTGATGACCAGGGTAGTTGTGAACCAGTTTCTTCAATGCAGCGTCAGAAAATTTCTCTTCATCTCATTCTAACGCAACCTTGCTAAAAATCAATTCCTATGATTGCGATTGGGGGCAACTACTAGCCAGTTGCCCTCTAGGATTATACCGTTAAGATGAGCTGATTGCGGTGGATGTGCAGAAGATGAAATTTTGTGAAGTCTGTTTTGGGAGTAGCTGAGTTTTGATCAGCGACTATTTCCAGCATCAACAGAATTTGTTCAGGACGCAATAAAAAACCATCTTGCCGACAGCTACCAACATAACGCACAATAGCGATCGCTTCGGTTTCCGTGTTGCTGGTAGAAATTAATTCCAACTCAAACAACCGTGAGCGCAGATTTATCATCTGAGTCTTACCAGATTTAGTAGTTTGCTCACAGATAATTTCTGCTTGCGCCTCAATTCCTGCTATCCAGTCTTGCCACTGTGCTGATGTGACTTCACTAGAGGCGGCAATGGTAATTAGATACTCGGCTTTTTCGAGTAACTTATTGGCGGCTGGAGCTTTTAAGTCTACTTCTGCCACACGATACACAGGAATATCTGGGGGCAGTTCTTGAGTTAATCTTCGTTGAAATGCTTCCACTTCAACAAGTTCAGTTAACTCAAAATCGACAATCTCACCGCTACTTGTAGCCCCTAGAGCTAAAGCACTCGCTACAGCAATTCTGGGGCTGGGATGAAAGCCGTTACTATAGGCTACTGGTAAACTAGCCCGTCGTACTACTCGGTCAAACAACCGCATCAAATCGAGGTGACTCAGCAAGGCCATATTACCTTGTTTACCAAACCAAACCCGTAGACGTTGGGTTTTAGTGATGTTCGGAACAAAATCGCCAGCGAATTGGGGGATGGCAGGTGGCTCGATGACGATATTATGACCAAAATCTGTGCCACACACACCACAGTGGGAACAACCTTCAAAGGAACAGTCGGGGACAACTGCGGCTTCTAGAGCGTGTTGTAAGTCTTCAATCAGCCATTTTTTATCAATTCCTGTATCTATATGATCCCAGGGGAGGGGGGCTTCGAGGGACTGGGGATTGGGGACTGGGGACTGGGACTCTCCTCTGCTCCCCTGCTCCTCTACTCCCTTGCTCTCTTGTTGTGTCGCAAACAGATTCCATTCTCCGTTTTCGACTTGGCGGTATTTCCAATCTAAACCAGCTTCGTTGATTGCCTCTGCCCAGGCGGCGAAAGCTTTGTCTACACTATCATACCAGGAATCCATGCCTGCGCCTAATTCCCAGGCACGGCGTAATACTTTACCCAAAGAGCGATCGCCTCGACCAATGAAGTCTTCCATTGCGGAAATGCGGACATCTGTAAAATTGACTTTCACGCCCCGAATGCGCCGGAAGGCTTGCCGCAATAGCTCTTGCTTGCGCTTAAATTCACTGGTGGAAACTGAGTGCCATTGAAATGGTGTATGAGGTTTGGGGGTGAAATTAGAAATTGTCAGGTTGAAGTTGAGTGGTCTTCTGCCTTTACCCCGACATTCCCTTTGTAACCAACTGACTGTTTCCGCTATCCCCAAAACGTCGGCATCTGTCTCCCCTGGTAAGCCGATCATGAAATACAACTTAATTTTATCCCAACCTTGTTCCCAGGCTGTTTTCACACCTCGTAATAGTTCTTCGTTGGTTAAACCCTTATTGACGATATCTCGCATCCTTTGTGTGCCAGCTTCGGGGGCAAAAGTTAAGCCGCCTTGGCGTGTGCCACCGAGAATATTAGCGATGTTTTCATCAAATCTATCTACACGTTGGCTGGGGAGTGACAGGGAAATATTTTCATTTCTTAATCTATTTTTGATTTCCATCCCTACGGCTGGTAGGGCTAAATAATCAGAACAACTCAAAGACAAGAGCGAAAACTCATTATAGCCAGTCGCTCTCATGCCCTGTTCAATGGCTTCTACTACTTGTTCTGGTTCGACATCTCTGGCTGGTCGAGTCAGCATCCCTGGTTGACAGAAGCGACAGCCACGGGTGCAACCGCGTCTAATTTCTATGGTCAGGCGATCGTGTACGGTTTCTACGTAGGGAACTAGTCCAATAGAATAGGCGGGAATTGGGGTAGCTACTCGCCGCAGTATCCGTTCTGGGACATCTGCCCTGAGTGGTTGTACTGAACCGTCTGATATTGGGGTATAAAACTGTGGTACATACACCCCAGGAATTTGTGCTAAGTCCAGCAGTAAATTTTCCCGACTTAATCCGGTTTGTTTACCTTCTTCTAAGACTAAGCCAATTTCTGGTAAAAGTTCTTCCCCATCTCCCAAGGCGAAAAAGTCAAAAAAGTCAGCGTAGGGTTCAGGGTTAGATGTTGCCGTTTGTCCACCGGCGAAGATGAGCGGATAATCACCCTCTAATCTTTCTTGCCATGTTAGGGGTATTCCCGCTAAATCCAACATTTCTAAAATGTTGGTTGCGCCTAGTTCATAACTGAGGCTAAAACCTAAAATATCGAATTGTTTTAGTTGTCGCTTCGACTCAACGGCAAACAGGGGAGTGTGTGTTTCCCGGAGTTTAGCTGCTAAGTCTGTACCTGGTAGGTAGGCGCGATCGCATAACTGCCGAGGTTGGGCATTCAAGATATTATAAAGAATGATATGCCCTAAATTGGATGCACCTACTTCGTACACTTCGGGATAAGTCAACACCCAACGGACGACTGCTTTATCCCAAGGTTTGTGTACTGCCAGTTGTTCGTTACCCAAGTAACGGGCTGGCTTTAAGATATCCGGTGTGATTAATTGTTCAAATGCAATAGCCACTTTGCCAACTTTGAGCTACTTGAATTACAGCTACTTCTTCCCTCCAACATTAGCATTGATTAGCTCTTTGGTTGGCTTTTCTGGTCGTAAGTTATAACTCTTTTACACTCAGTTGCCCAAAAAATGGCTTGTGTTGCCTTGGCTAACCTATGTGCGAGCAACTGGGGACTTCGCTAAAAAAATATTCTATCCCTGCGGGAAGTTACGGGTAGGTTGCTTCCCCAGAGGGGTTTGCTGGTAGGCTCTGGTAGGCTCTGGTGCAGGGAGGAAAAATAGTCTTGACACTCCCCCGACCGTTTAAATTTCGCTACGCTCATTTAAACAAAAAGTCGGGGGATTCTCTAAGAAACACTTAGAAGGGACAGTCAAAAGTCCCCCTACCTGCTTGACATCACTGAACATACGACATCCATGAGTCTTACAGCTACGTTATTTATTCAATTAATTAATGCTTTCCGGGGTTCTCCACTCAGCCAATTCGGTACGCTCCCCATCCTGCCTTTACTTGCATTCTTGGGAGATTGTCACAATGCAATTCCGAAGATGCCGGGAGTTCGCCGTACTAGGATGGTTCTTCACGTAGGAGTATTACCTTACTCACGCTACTATTTTACCATTTTTTTTGACTGCGACTAAAGTCGCACGAGTCACTTTTCCTCCTCGATCTTTAGATGCGAGGCTACCAAGTTTCCCGTATTGTCGGGTGTTAAGTCTAGAAATTGGAATAATTTATTTTTTGGCTTTGCCTAGACAATATTACTTATTGGACTTTAGTATCAGATATAGCAAAAACCTGATCAAGTTGGGTCAACTCTAAAATGATTTTAATGGCAGGGGAGACAGAATCAAGCTGGAAACTTTTGCCTAACTTCTGAGATAATTTGAGTGCAGATACTAGCGACATAAGTCCAGAGCTATCAACAGACTCTACTGCGGCTAAGTCTACTAACAAACTAGTAACATCATCTTGAGCCAAAGTTGTGGATAATTCACGCTCAAATTCTAAGGCATTGGTCGCATTCAGGTAGCCCTGAGGACGAATAACTGCAATTGTTGGACTGTTTAATACTGCTTGCATATAGCCATCCTCATCAGAGTTATTTAACCACTAAGCTTGAATTTATTTGAACATAAACTGTTTGCTTGAACATCGACCAGATGTCTTAAATCTCTTTGCTGAATCTTTATTTTTTTTCCGTGTCTGTTTAAAGATTGTCATAATTTCGGGGTTAACTGTATTCGTATATACTTTTTTTCTGGAAAGTTCACAAAAAAATCAACATAGACTACCACCAGGCAGAAGACAGCAAAAACGTCATCGATAATTCTGCTGAAAATTCATGCCAATTTATAGAAATCCAGCCAAGTGAGCCTTGATTTAGCAAGGGTTTACGTGCATTTGCTGCTCACAATTTCGATCACAATTGTTAAGTTTAATCAGGAACTATCTACTTAGTTTAAGTGTGATCTAAGTCACTAGTATAATAGGATGACGATCACATTTTATACTGAACTTCATCTTGGATAATTTAGTATCACCGTATAGCGGGTTCATATTACCTATGAGAACTAAATACGTAATTCGTCAGTTAGTAGAAAAAGCTCTTGATATTAAAAAACTCACTCCAGAGATAGAAAACGAAATCAACTCAGAATTAACTCAACAGGGTTATATATCTGATGTAGATTACGAAGCTTTAGAATTATTGATGGCAGAGATGGATGCTGGACGTATTCAGCTAGTTTCTAGTCTGGGATATTAAATTTGTTGATTGCTGCGAGATTTTTCTCTCAAAAATTGAATTTGCGAAAATCATCGAAAAAACAGCTGGTACTTCTGCACGATATTTACTATTTATTTACCTAGTGTGGCGTAAACTGTGCTAATGAGCCTCCACTTGTGCATTAGTAAAAAGTTGTCATGCAGCCTGCTAAACGTTTAGAAAAAATTCCTCCTTATCTATTTGCTGAGATTAACCGGAAACGGGAAGAACTTGTCAATCAAGGAGTTGACATCATTAATATGGCAGTGGGTGATCCTGATAAGCCGACTCCTGCTCATATTCTCGAAGCAATGCACGCAGCAATTGATGAAGGGAGTAATCATAATTATCCACCCTACGATGGTATGCCAGCATTTCGGAAGGCAGCCGTTGAGTGGATGGAACGACGGTTTGGGGTTGAGGGACTAAACCCGAATACAGAGGTGATATCTTCTATTGGTTCAAAGGAAGCGATACATAATACTTTTTTAGCCTTCGTGGAAGCGGGAGATTATGTATTGATACCCGATCCTGGTTATCCTGTGTACCGAACGGCGACAATTTTTGCTGGGGGTGAGCCGTTTACCATGCCTCTGAAGGCTGAAAATAAGTTTTTACCTGATCTTAACCTCATACCTGAAGCTGTAGCCCACAAAGCCAAATTGTTATGGATTAATTACCCAAATAATCCCACTGGGGCTTTAGCGACTCTAGAATTTTTTGAGGAATTAGTGGCGTTTTGTCGGCAGTACAAGATTTTACTGTGTCATGATCATGCCTATTCTGAAATGGCTTATGATGGCTACAAACCACCGAGTGTATTGCAAATTCCAGGGGCTAAGGATGTCGCAATTGAGTTCCACAGCTTGTCTAAGTCTTACAATATGACAGGGTGGCGGATTGGATTTGTAGTAGGTAATGCCGTTGGGATTAAAGCGTTGAGCCAAGTAAAAACCAACGTAGATTCTGGAGTGTTTAAAGCTATTCAACAGGCAGCGATCGCAGCTTACAATACTGATGAAGCTGAATTACAAAGCTTGATGTCAGTGTATCAAAACCGCCGTGACATAATTGTCAAAGGATTACAATCATTAGGCTGGCCAATTGAGCCACCAAAAGCCACACTTTATGTTTGGGTGCAAGTTCCTTCAGGCTACACTTCCGCCGAATTTGCTAACCTCCTGCTAGATAAATGCGGTATCTTAGTTCCCCCAGGCAATGGCTACGGTGCATCAGGAGAAGGTTACATCAGAATTGCCCTGACTATTCCTGACGAACGGTTACAAGAGGGAATAGAACGGATGCAGGATGCGGGAATTAGGTATGTTTAGGGAATGGGGCTAATCAATTCAAAATTCAAAATTCAAAATTCAAAATTGAAGAGTGTTACTCCCCCTGCTTCCTTGCTCCCTGCTCCCTTGTCTACCTTGTCTCCCCCTGCTCCCTGCTCCCTACTCCCTACTCCCTACTCCCTACTCCCTACTTTCTCTTGATAAGCTTGCCAAAGTTGCTGAATAAACTGATGAAGTTGCTGTTTTGCTAGGGTGTCTATTTCTGATTTTGGTTCTTTGGCTAAAAGTTGACCTAAGAAAGTGATGATTTCTGTATCTAGGGCTGGCCGAAATAACTCAATAGGCCAAAGCAAGTCAGAACTATCTCTGAGGTCGGTAATGATGGGCAGTTCTGGGGTATGAGTGACTAGCAAGAATGGGCGTACCCAACAAAGATGACGGGAAACCACAACTTGTATCACTTCTGCATACAGATTTCTGTCGCCATGCTCTAAAGACACAATTTGTCCTGGTTGAAAGTCGAGACTCATGTCTATCATCACCTAATTAGGGTAGTCGCACGGGTCAGTTCGTGGTTTCTGCTATTTTTATTTTAAGAGTGGGAGGGGATTTTGCTCTCTGCTATCTTGTGAGTGTTGCTAGCAAAATTTTTACCTGTCATGAAGTTTTAGTTAAAATGCTATAAAATAGGTGAAAAACTGTGAAGCGATCGCTAGTACAGAACCCTGTTGTAGTAAATCAGCAATAAAAAGAGCAAAAGTTGTGTCAGTCGAAACCATTGAGAAGCGTTCTACATCCCGCAAGCTTGCGCCTCGGTATCGCGTTTTGCTCCATAATGACGACTACAACCCTATGGAGTACGTGGTACAAGTGCTACTAACTACAGTACCAAGTCTGACCCAGCCCCAGGCTGTTAGTATCATGATGGAAGCCCACACCAATGGGTTAGCTTTAGTAATTACCTGCGCGCAAGAACACGCCGAGTTTTATTGTGAAACTCTCAAAAGTCATGGACTCAGCAGCACCATAGAACCAGAAGATTGACACTCCCCAGCCTAAAGGCGTGGGGATTCTACATTCACAGACTCGCCGTTAGACGACAGGCCGAGGCCAATCGCCCAAGAGGGTAAATCTCCTGTAGCGTAAGTTCCGGTATGCCCTACCGTACTGAGTCCTCGTCTCAAAATATTGATTGCTGCGATAAGTTTTGAGTCAATAGTCATGATCTGAAATGATAGACTGGTGACTTTAAACTCAACTAGATATGAAAATTAATTTGTTCAATTTAGCTCAACGCCCTGCCCCTATACGGCTGGGTTGTTTTATTTTGGCGTTATTGTTGCTGTGGATACCCATAGCTGCACCAATTTATTTATTAGTAGATGATTCTAACTTAGAAAGTATCTTGACAATGGTGGTGTTATATGTAGAGTTTATTTTCCTGTTGAAATTATGGGGTAATAAAGTCTATCAACAGCCAAGAATACTAAGTTTTTATGGATTGCAATTCACACGGCGTAATGGTGTAGAACTGCTTTGCGGTTTAATTTTAGGAATAATTAATATTTTTATCTTATTTGGGCTACAAAGTATTTTCGGTTGGCTAGTATGGCAACAACCTAAAATATTTCTTCCTCAGTTAATTTTAGAAGGTTTACTTGTTGGTTTAGGTGTAGGGTTTGCAGAAGAATTATTATTTCGTGGTTGGTTATTAGATGAGTTGCAACGAGATTACAATCAGAATCTAGCATTATGGATCAATGCACTCACTTTTGCAGTTTTACATTTCATCAGGCCATTGGCAGCAATTATCCAAACATTGCCACAATTTCCTGCTTTAGTATTGTTGGGGTTAACTCAGGTATGGGGAAAGCGTTGGCGACGCGGACGCTTAGGCTTACCAATAGGTTTACATGGGGGTTTGGTTTGGGGTTACTACATTATTAATGTGGGAGGAATAATTAAATATTCGGGACAAGTGCCTGACTGGGTAACTGGGGTAAATAATAATCCCTTGCAAGGATTAATGGGGGTATTTTTTATGAGTATCTTGGCGATTTGGATGTGGCGGCGGAGTGTCAAAGGTTAATTATGATCAAATACAGTGTGATTTTAGTAATATTAATAATATCTTTCTCTTGGGCTAATCCAGTGTGGGCTAAAGTCTGCCGCAACTATGAAGGGCATCAGATTTGTATTCTCAGCATCAAACGTAGTGCCAAAAAATATTGGGAATATCAGGCATCTGTAAGTGTGGATGGAGTTAAAACACCTGTGGAAACTTACAATTGTCGAGGTAAGTTTAAACTACAGAAAGATAGGACTGTAATTCAATTTACTCCAAATAGTCCGGGTGAAATGATTTGTAGTTTTTTTAAGAAGTAGCTAATCATAATTGTTTTTATGCTACAGCAATACATGAAGACAGATTCACAATGGCTAGATAATAAATAATGACTTGTAGTTAATGAAAAGGAGTATTTATGAATACAGATGCAGCTTTATGGCAAGCCGTTCTTAAAATGCCAGATACTCTCAAAACAGAACTTTTACATTATGCGGAATATTTACTAGCAAATTATCCAAATCTTACAAAATCAACAGAAAAGATTGAAAAAACGCATGGTTATGGTAGTTGGGCTGGAGAAATAATTATGTCTGATGATTTTGATGAACCATTAGCAGATTTAGAGGAATATATGTAAGATGAAATATCTTTTAGATACTCATACATTCCTTTGGTATTTGCTTGGCGATCGCAATTTAGGAATGAAAGCAAAGGAAATTATTGATACGAAAGCGAATTTATATTTTAGTATTGTTAGTTTGTGGGAAATAGCTATTAAAATTAACATTGGTAAGCTGACAATTAATCGACCAGTTGACGGGTTGTTGGCAGAATTGCAATATATCAATGCTCAAATTTTGCCTATAGGATTTGAAGATATTGAAGTATATGCCAAACTTTCTTTCCCAACTAACCATCGTGATCCATTTGATCGCCTTCTGGTGGCGCAAGCTATGAATCATAGTTTAGTTTTAATGAGCCGAGATTCGGCTTTTGATGCTTATTCAATTCAGAGGTTATGGTTATAACCCTTTCTCCATTAAAGTACCGACTATACAAGCTTTCTCTAAATTTACACCATTAAAATTCGCACCTTCCAACTCAGCACATAACAAGTTAGCTCCCGTAAAATTTGCCCCGGCTAAATTAGCTCCGCGTAAGTCGGCTTCTTCTAAATTAGCTTCACTTAAATTAGCCCCTTGCAAGTCAGCACGGCTTAAATCTGCGCCTTTGAGATTAGCACCTGTGAGATTAGCACCACGCAAATCAGCACCACGTAAATCAACACCTTGCAAGTTAACATTCATCAAATTTGCGCCACTTAAGAATGCACCAGCTAAGGACACATCGCTAAGTGTTGCCCCCATCAAGCTAGAACCCCGCAAGTTGCTGCCTCGTAAATCCGCACCAGTTAAATCTGCTTGCATGAGGTTAGCACCCATGAGGTTAGCTCGTAAGTCTGTAGCTTGGAGGTTAGCACCCATCAAATTTGCGCCTTCTAAATGTCCACCTTCAAGCTTAGATGCTGCGAAATTAGTACCAACGAGGGTAGCACCTGCCAAATTAATCCGGCTTAAATCTAGCTGAGAAAGTTCCTCATCTTCTAAATTTACCCCTGGAAGATGTTTGAGTTGTCCTTGTCTAATAGCTTCAATATTCATGGGGCTAACTACGAATTTCTTGACTAGTCTTGCTTTGGCTATCCCATCGGGAATCAAGCAGCCACATACCTGTACTGACTTTGGGTGTCATCAGGGGTAAGTCTAAACCCTGTTGTAAGCCCATGACTAACAAAGTGAGTGCATCTAATAGTTTAGGGTCAAAACGCTGCGGTTGTTGTCTGCATTCTGCTAAGGCTTGAGCAAATATTTCTTCCCGTGGCTGCTGGGAAGATTTTCTTTGATTAACTCGCCCCTGAAAGTCTGCAACTAATGCCAAAATTCTTGACTCTAAGGGAATAGCATCACCAACTAATCCGGCTGGTTCTCCTGTGCCATTCCAATGTTCGGTTTGGTGGGTGATAATTTGGGCTAATGCTCTTAATCTGGGCATTTTGCGTAATACTTGCGCGCCTGGTACTAGAGGACAACTAGGGGCTGTTTCTGGCTTTTGTTTTGTCGTAGGAGTGAGAACGCTTTGTGTGGTGCGGAGTGGATCTATGCGATGTAATAATGCTGCTAGTTTTAATCTTTTGATTTGCCATGCAGGGAGATCCAAAAGTTGTGCCATTGTTTCAGCGATCGCACTTACTTCCGTAGCGGCCATAGGATTGTTAATATCGCCTAAATCCATCAATTGTGCCATCCGCAAAAATGCTTGCACTTCGTTAGATAGCAGGTTGTTATCTAAGGCTTGCTGACGTAATGCTATGGGAATCGATAGTTGTTCTTGGCCAGTTTGCAGGTAATCTACAACACGGGAGACGACTGTACTCAAGTCTTCTGGATTAATGATAGCCGGGGGAATTGCTTGTAGATGTGCCAGTAATTTTTGTGCTAACTCTGGATTGTACTTTTGAATGTGAGCGATCGCTAATTCTGCTGTTTCTCTCACCAACATCGGCTCAAATGTCCACAACCCATAAAATTTGCGCTCTAAGTCGGTAGCAGGTAATCCTCTATCACCATAATCAGCATTTGATAACTCTTGACAAAGTACCATTGCTGTGTATTTGGGCGATAAAATAATCAAGTGCCATTCTTGAGCTACAGGATCATTTGCATCTAATCCCACCAAGTCTACATTTGACAGTTGGCTAGTCGGGTGTTCCGCAAACCCCGTTTCCGGTGCAGCCATAATCACAATTTGACGGCTGTTTTGGGCAATGTCTGCATATCTTTCTGCCTCTTGTAAATACCACTTACCCCGTTGAAAGGCAGTAATTACCAAAGGTGTGCTGTCATCGCTTAATATATGGTCTTCCAGCGCATGGCACAAAGCCACCAGTGTATTCTTATAATACACCCCGAAGCGAATCGGTCTGGTAGTTTGGCGATGGGCTGTTTCTAGCAGTTGTAGAATTGAACCTTCTAACATAAGCAGGGGGCAGGGGTAGGAGGCAGGGGAGCAGGGGGCAGGGGGGCAGGGAGCAGGGAGCAGGGGGAGGTAGACAAGGTAGACAAGGTAGAAATATTTACCCCAATGCCCAATGCCCAATGCCCAATGCCCATTGTTCAAGATACGCTAGCTAACTGTTTCTGTTTCGTTTCAATTGGTGCAGACAGAGCTTCTTCTAAATCGGCACACCCCAACTTTTCTTCTAAGATTTTCATGACTTCTCTACCGAAATCGTTGGGGTTTTGTTGCCAGGCTTGCAAGCACACTTCACCAAAGAATGAACCCAGGGGTTCGGGATTCCATAGCAGTTTTTTGGCTGTCCACGGCATCAAACTCATAGGATTATACCCTGGTTTGAGAATCCCTTCTTTAAAGGCATATTCTTCTAAATGGGTATGGGGTTGCAAACCAATGAAAAAGATAGCTGGCTCAACTTTATCAGCACCAAAAATCTTTTCTAGTTCCCGGTGGTAAGCAATGGTTTGGCGAATGGTTTCGGGACGCTCATCAATAACGTTAAAGGAATAGTTCACAGAGACTAAATCGTTAAAACCAGCTGCTTTTAAGTCACGGCAGTTTTGCAGCACAGTTCGCAGATTGTAACCCATCCGCATTTTTCGCACGAGTTCTTGAGAACCGCTAGTAATACCGATTTCAAAATAATTCATCCCTGTTTTCGCCATTAACTCACACAACTCTGGTGTGAGGTTGTCGGCTCTAATGTATGCTGCCCAATGAATATCCGTCATCCCAGAATCAACGATTTTCTGTAAGAGTTCGATAGCATCGTCCATAAATCGCCGTGCTGGGATAAACTGGGCATCGGTAAACCAGAAGTTACGCACACCACGATTATAGAGTTGGCGCATTTCTGCCACCACTTCATCGGCGGGGTTAATTCTTACCTGTTTACCTTCTACAACGGTATACACACAATAACAGCAGTTGTGAGGACAACCGCGTTTAGTTTGTACACCAATGTAAAAGTCTTGTTCTTGCAGGTAATAGTTAAACTCTGGCCAAATCGTTTCTATGTAGTCGTAGTTACAGGCGGTTTTTTCTAGGGGGGTAGGTTGTTCGTGAATTAGTCTTTGTCGTGGTTTTGCTTCTCCCACTACATAACAACGCTCATCTCGAAATTCTCTACCACTGAGAAATTTTTCTAGTAAGGTTTCCCCTTCACCCACAGAAATAATTGTTCCTGGGGGTAGGCTTTTACCCAACTGTTCGTAAAATACGCTGACTGCACCACCACCCACAACCGCACGGGCTGATTGATGATACTGCTTCGCTCGTTTTAAACCCCGTTTAATTAATCCCAGATTACGCCATAACTCTACATAGTAAGCAATAAAAATCCGCAAACCACCCAAAGCCCCACGCAATTTAATGAAGGGATTTTTCGCGTAGTAGAACTCAAAGGCGTTTTGTAGTGGATTGCCACCACGTCCCCCGACTGGCGCATAAATTTGAATATCCCGCCAGGAAAATACTAGTAACGTTGGTTGAAATTCATCAATACAACGGTCTAAGGCTGAAGCATAGTCTAAAGGTGGAACAGTTCCCAAATCAAAAATTCGTTGTTCGATGTTGGGAAAAACCTTGTGAACATGATCACTAAGATAAACAACCCCTATGGGAAAAATAGGGTTACAAGGAAGGCGAACGTAAAGAATACGATTTTCCATCATCTTGCCGTTTTTTGGGGAAAGTCCAAGAAAGTATCAATTTCTCATGTGCTGGTTAATTTAGCACTTTATTGACAATCATACTTGACATTTAAGCAAATTGTTGGTATGTAGATTTGCTTAAGATCGAGGAGTATGAGTAAGGTTTTATGAAGAAAATTTTCATATATCTTTACCATAACATTGAGTTCATCAGAAATTAGCTGTAAAAGCCTGTGACTTTACCATTAAGAATGAAAAGTAGTGCATAGACTTGAGCTATACAGACCTTCCATCATTCCTCAATGATCCCTGGGGCTATGTCTGAGGATAGATGAAACAAAAAATACTCATTGAGGAGAAATTAAATCAAAACTAGTTAAGTAACTAACTATGAGTAACATTGATGATATTCAATGCAATAAGCTAATTAATATAGGGAAAAATAAAAAAAAATTCCTTTATAGTGTAAAATTATTTGGGCTGACAATTTTTTTATTAAAAATTCATAACTTGAACATAACTTTAGATAGAAATAACGTAGAAAATTTCAGTTGGTAGTCGGAGTTACAACATATAGGGATCAGCAAGTGTTAACTTTGCTGGTGTAATGTAAAATTGTGGCGTAAAGCTCCTCGGCAGTTATGGCTCAAATATTAGATCCTCTACCACCTGAGCAATTGGGGAAAGTTCTCTGCTGCTACGTTAATGCCACGAGCAAAATCCAGGTGGCTCGCATCTCCAATATTCCCAATTGGTACTTTGAAAGGGTTGTGTTTCCTGGACAACGCCTCGTGTTTGAAGCTCCTCTAGAAGCTCAAATGGAGATTCATACAGGGATGATGGCAAGTGCGATTTTATCGGATACAATTCCGTGCGATCGCCTGGCAATTATCGAGCATAGCAGTAGTGAATTAGATACTAACTCAGTCGGTGCAGACCCTATTAGTACAAAGGCATTTGTTCAGTCAAATAATACAAAATCTAGTGATACAACAAAACCTTTAACAGTTTCCGGTTAAGCATCAATTGATAAAAAATGAATTTACATCTGTAAAGGTTGCTAAGTTCAGCAGCCTTTTTATTTTTGGGAATGGGGCATGGGGCGTATCAATTCAAAATACCCTGCGGGAAGCAAGCTACAAAATTCAAAATTCAAAATTCAAAATTCAAGAGTTTTACTCCCCTTGCTCCCTGCTCCCTGCTCCCTGCCCCCTGCTCCCTGCTCCCTTGTCTACCTTGTCTCCCAATTCCCTTAACCCCATTCCCCATTCCCCATTCCCTTAACCCCTCTTATGCACCTACCTTCTTTTCTCTGGTTGTGGAAAATAGCTGCTTGGTCGATGGGATTGTCGATACTGGCTTATTTGCTGTTAGCTGTTACAGGCTTTTGGATGTGGCGCGTGAGAAATCATCGGGATATGGGTGATTTCTGGTTGAGTAATTGGGGTGTGCTGGGGTCGTGGCGATCGCTCCACTATACAATAGGCATCAGCATGGTTAGTTTAGTGCTGTTACTGTTAGCTATTGGTATAATCGGCACTTTGGGTCACTTCGGTTCATTAGGACACTCTTCACATTTATGGGCTGGGTTAGTAGTAGTAGCATTAGTTGTAATATCAGCCTTTAGTGCCACACAAATTGATAGCCGCAGACCTTGGGCTAGGACTTTACATATTACCGCGAATATTATTTTATTTTTCGGTTTTACCTGGGTATCATTCACAGGTTGGAGTGTGGTGCAGAAATATTTACCGTAAATTAGGGAATGGGGACTGGGGACTGGGTACTGGGTACTGGGGAATAGGGTTAAGGGACAAGGTAGACAAGGGAGCAGGGGAGCAGGGGAGCAGAGGCAGAAAAACTCTTGAATTTTGAATTTTGAATTGATACGCCCCATTCCCCATTCCCCATTCCCCATGCCCAATGCCCAATGCCCAATGCCCAATGCCCCATCCCCAATAGCAGTTAGACTGAATCAAAAGCCCATGTATTGATGATGGAACTGTGACCACAAATTCAGCTAATACTTCAGCGTCTATTTTCCGTTTATCTCCCCTAATTCGGATTACGCTGCTAAGTCTTTATCTCGCACTCACTTTACCTTTACCCTTTTTAGCCAAAGCCACAGCTGCGCCTACCCCTCCCGCTTTGTTGTGGGTAGGAATTTGTCTTGGCTTTGTTGGCTTGTATGCAGTTTTAAGTGAAAGAGTAATTGTAGACGAACAAACAATTCAAGTAACTTACCCAGCTTGGGTTTCTCGCTTCTGGCGTAAAGGTTGGTCTTTACCTTGGTCAGAGATTAAACAGCTTAAACCCCGTTCTACTGGTCAAGGTGGGTTAGTTTATTATTTTCTCAGTCAAGATGGCAAAGCCTATCTACTACCAATGCGAGTAGCAGGATTCGCCCGTTTAGTTAATATAGTGCAAGCTAAAACAGGTATAGACACCACAGATGTTCGCCCTTTAGCACAACCGTGGATGTATTTGATTTTATTAGGATGTACAGTCCTGTTATTGTTAATTGATGGCTGGACTATCACCACAGCTTTAGCTAGCTAAAGAAGGGACTGGGGACTGGGGACTGGGGACTGGGGACTGGGGGAGACAAGGTAGACAAGGGAGACAAGGTAGACAAGGTAGACAAGGTAGAATTTATTTCCCTTACACCCCTACACCCCTACACCCCTTACACCCTTACACCCCTACACCCCTATACCCCTAATGCACCAACTACGGCTAGAACAAGTTAATCTGTCTGCTAAACTGAAAACTCAGCTTCAGGGATACCCAATATTGCGGGATATTTCCTTTGCGGTTTCCCCTGGAGAACGTTTAGCAATTGTCGGTTCTTCTGGTGCTGGTAAAACTTCACTGTTACGTCTGATTAACCGTTTGAGTGAACCTGCTAGCGGCAAGATTTATCTAGATAATCAAGATTATCGCCAAATTCCGATTATCAAATTGCGCCAGATGCTGACACTGGTATTACAAGAGCCAAGGCTGTTGGGGATGACAGTCCAGCAAGCCTTGGCTTATCCTTTAGTTTTACGAAAATTACCTAAACAGATAATTCAGCAACGAATAAATCATTGGGTAGAAGAACTGCAAATTCCCAATGATTGGTTAGGACGCACTGAACTACAACTTTCGGTTGGACAACGACAGCTAGTAGCAGTTGCGCGCGCTTTAGTCATTCAACCGCCAATTTTGCTGTTAGATGAACCAACCTCCAATTTGGATATTGGCAAAGCTACCCATCTCATGCAAGTTTTAATTAAACTCAATCAAACCCATCAAACAACAATTTTGATGGTTAACAATCAATTAGATTTAACCCAGATATTTTGCACCCGGTTGTTAAATCTCCAGCAAGGAAGTTTGTTATCTGATCAAACAGCCTCTCATATCGACTGGGTTAATTTACGAGAACATTTACTGCACGCCGAGGCTCAAATCAGTGAAGAATGGAGCTAATACCCCACTGAAATTAACAATTTTCATTATCTGGAAATTGTAAAACCTATGATCTTTGTCCAGTCAGTGTTGAGCGTTGGTTACTAAATCTCTCCTTTGGTAACTTTGTTTGGGTTTGAGGAAGATTAGCATTCAAAATTTCCATGTTAAATCTGTATCCCACGTTCCTAATAGTTTGAATTAAACTCGGCTGACGGGGATCAAGTTCAACTTTTTTGCGTAACGATAAGACATGAGTGTCAATGGTACGCGGGTTGTCAATAGCATCAGGCCAAGCACGACGCAGCAACTCAGACCGACTCAAAGGTACTCCACCAGCTTGTGCTAACACGTACAGCAAACTAAATTCCTGGGGTGTGAGGTCAATAAACTCCCCTTGGAATCGGACACGACGCTGTACTAAGTCAATTTGCAAAGTACCATAATCCAAGTAAGCCGGTGCAGTTGGTGTGCGCTTACGCCGAATTAATGCTTCTACCCTAGCCAGAAACTCTTGCATTCCAAAAGGTTTGCTCAAGTAATCATCAGCTCCAGCCTTCAAGCCTGCGACTACATCAGCTTCATTACTCCGAGCAGATAGCATCAAGATAAGCGGCTGTTGCTGACGATGCAACCACCGACAAAACTCAATTCCATCTCCATCTGGCAAATCTGCATCTAGGATAACCAAGGTTGGTTGCTGGCTTAAAAAAGCTTCCCTAGCTTGATAAATGCTAGCAGCTTGATGAACTCTATACTCCAATTGTTGCAAGTGCCAGCCAAGCAACGATCTCAGATGGGGATTCCCCTCAACGATTTCAATACAAACCGAACCCACGGCGGCAAGACCCCTTAGCGTCTGATGAATTTCAAAGTAACAAGCCCATGCTCTAGGTTTTGTAGTCTTTGTTACTCCCTTAATAATTCCCTTTATAATTCCTGAATAAATAAATTGACCAAATGTTTATTTTCTGGATGTTTTAGAGATAAATTAGTAATTTTATTAAATTTTTGTTATGATTATTAAAAGTTTTCCGGTTTAGTATCCTATGTGCTATTTACGAATAAAACAGCATCCTAAGAAACTAAAAATTATCTACACGGCAAGCTAATAATCATCTCCTGCACTTCAATTTTTTCGAGACAAACACATACTTATAATTATCTATACTAGCCCAATACCTATAACGAAAACCCACCGCCAAAAGGACAATTTATGTTAAGTTACCATCGGCTCAATGCCCTGCTACTAGTAACATAACTCATTACTTTCCAGTCCAGCTATTATCCAAAAAAACTATAAAAATACCTGATTGGATAATCTAATTGATTTTTTCTGGAATAGGATGTAACTATGTTGTATGTAGTTGCTGGAGGCATTACCAACAGCAAATATCAAACCTTTTGAGAGCAGAGGCGGAAAATAGACCCCTTCACTTTTTAGTCGGAATCAATTAAAATTCTCATTCCAAAGAGATCAATACAGCAGTTATGCTCCAAGACACACAAACCATCCGCCATTACCAAAAAATTACCGACGCCTTCGTCGAATTGTGGAATCGCGGGTATCGTTCGGATGATATGCGGATGTATTTGGATGGCTATCTAGCCGCACTGCGAAATGGGAACGTTATTGAACCATTTCTGATTCATCGTTTGGAGGAAGAAGCCAGTCGTTACTTGTACGATGCGTCAAATTTTGTCATGCCACAACCCCAGCCACAGCATGATTATTACTAATTCAAAATCTATTCTTAGTGGCGATAAACCAACGCAGATAATTATAGCATATTATCTGTTAATGTCAACAACTGTATTAATGTTAACTTTGGGAATCCTGTAATTACAAAAATTTACCCCTCAACCTTTGAGGGGTATTTAGCATTTAGGTAGAGATGGGAGTTTTATTTTTAAACGCAAAGTATCGCAGAGGTTTACGCAGAGGAGCGCGGAGTTTTTAATGATAGGTTTGTTGTTTGAATTAAAAAAAAATGGGATGCTTTGCTGCAACCCAAATTAATGCTAGGTTAAGTTGTATTGGATTAAGAAGCTAATGCTACTTCTACCATTTGTTGTAATTCACCTTTTTGGTAAAGTTCAATCAAAATATCAGAACCGCCAATGAATTGACCATCAATATAAACTTGGGGAATTGTCGGCCAGTTGGAGTATTCTTTGATGCCTTGGCGAATTTCGTAATCGTCTAAAACGTTAATGGTTTCAAAGGGAACGCCCAGAGTATTAAGAATCTGCACAACGTTGTTAGAAAAACCGCATTGGGGCATTAACTTAGTTCCCTTCATAAAAACGAAAATTTTATGATTTTTAACTAATTCGTCAATTCTTTGTTTTACTTCTGGTGTCATGGTTGTTGTGTTCCCTACTTTTGCTGATATTTTTGATAGCTAATAGTCGTTGATTATGGACTAATTTCTTTAGGAAGCTGTTGAGTGCCAAGTTTCTGGAGTATATGTTTTTAATGCCAAGGCGTGGATAGCTTCAGTTGACATAGCTTGGCGCAAAGCACCATAAACTAACTGATGCTGCTGCACCAGTCCTTTACCCGCAAATTGCGATGAAACTACTGTCACTTGATAGTGGTCGCCACCACCGGTCAAGTCTTGCACCTGAACTTGGGCATCTGGCATTTCCGCTTTGATCATTGCTTCAACTTGCTGCGGAGTAATCATCGCAATTCCTGAAAAACCTACTTTTCTATTATTAACAGATATAGAGGGATTTACTCTGCCAACTTGCGGTGATGACAGAGTAATTTAAGCATTGTTTTTTTACTCCCCTGGTATTGGTGGGAGTCTATGGGTGATTGGGGAATTGGGCATTAGGCATTGGGCATTGGGCATTGGCAATCAATTTTCCCTTGTCTCCCTTGTCTCCCTTGTCTCCCTTGTCTCCCTTGTCTCCCTTGTCTCCCCTGCTCCCCTGCTTTCTACTTTTGGGATGAGGAGCTATTGCCTTGTCGGGGGTAAGGGGTATCAACAAAGCCTAATTCAAACAACTGCTGATAGGCTTTTTTGCCTAAATCTCGTGTGGGATTTTGACTTCTAATAATTTGAATGAGTAAAGGTACGGCAAGTTCTGGTTGATTTTGGGCGCGATGTACTAGTGCTAGTTGATAGGTAGCTTCATCACGTTTTTGGGCTGTGAGTAGGGCTTTTTGACGTTGGGAGTCAGAGACGCGGATGTCTATTCCTGAAAAACTGGAGTTTAATTCTTGATAAAAATTGGATAGTTGGTTATAGACTTGACGGGCATCTTGGAGTTTTTTGGCGGCTAGGGTGTAGTTTTGGGCAGCTACAGCTTGCTCTGCCTCTTTCATCAAGCGATCGCCACCTTCAATGCTCAATAGGCTATTATTTTGAGCGGTAGGACGTAGAGTATTCGGACTATTAGGATCAATAGGTTTGACTTGATTTTGAGCATGAACTGGTGCAAGCAGACCTAGGGTTGCTAACACCGCTAGGGTAGTCAAAGGAATTAAGGAAGCAGGGGCAGCAACTTTCATGGGGTCAATTTGTGCAACAACTATTAAGAAATCGAACAAGCTAGGGAAACTTCGGGTATCTTAACTCTGTTTTCGTTTTTAACAAAGCGAAGCTAGGTACTGAGTTTCTTTGATTTAGACTGAAAATCGGTTTGAGAGAGTTCCCATTGCCCCAGCATTAACCACAATTGCCTATATGAACAATCGTAATCCATCCTCTGATTCCACAACCACAGGTGTACCAGCCAGCAATAAGGGATTAGTACTCCAACGGGGAGGTGAAGAATTAATCTTAGCGAAAGCTTTAGACCGCTTCACCGTCCGTTTTATCACCGAATTTCCTGTGCAACAATTATCTCAGGTTAGTTGGGCAATTTGGCAGCGTAGTATTATCCAAGCTAAATTACAACTTTTTCAAACTACACCAGAACAAATAGAGCAGGCGATCGCGCAAGCACGCAATGATGAAAATGTAGCATTTGCTAGTCATGCGTACACAGTTGAAAATAATCCTGGGACTTTCGTTTATCTGAGTGATCAAATGACCATTCAGTTTGCCGATGGGGTAGATACGGTGAAAATTAATCTCATCGCGTCCCAATTTCAGCTACTCCCAGATAAACCAATACTAGGATTACCCAACGCCTTTGTATTTTTGGTGAGCAAACAAGCTACAGAAAATCCCGTCAAAATTGCCAATCAATTACAAACACTACCGGAAGTGTTGGCGGCTGAACCAAATGTGTTAATCGAAACTGAAGCCCATTATCAGCCCCGTGACACCCTCTACAGCCAGCAATGGTATCTCAACCATAATGGGGGTAGTGAATTATCTCTGGGTTCTCATATTGCTGTAGAACAAGCTTGGGATGTCACCCGTGGGGTGCGCTCTGTGGTGGTGGCTGTGGTGGATGATTCCTTTGATTTGAATCACCCAGATTTTCAAGGTAGTGGTAAGGTGGTTGCACCCAGGGATTTAAGGGAAGATGATTTTTTGCCGTTACCAGATGGTAAAGGTAGCAGTCATGGTACAGCCTGCGCTGGGTTAGCTGTAGCTGAAGAAAATGGTGCAGGAATTGTCGGAGTTGCCCCTGGTTGTGCTTTCATGCCCATCCGTACCACTGGGTTTTTAGATGATGAATCTATTGAACTGATATTTAATTGGGCAATTGAGAAAGGTGCTAGTGTAATTTCTTGTAGTTGGGGGGCTTCAGCTGTTTACTTTCCCTTATCTTTGCGCCAACAGGCAGCTATTACCAGGGCTGCAACCAAAGGACGCAATGGTAAAGGTTGTGTAGTGTTATTTGCGGCGGGGAATGCTAACCGTCCGGTGAGTGGTACTGTCTATGAACAGAATTGGCCTAATAATGTTTTACAAGGTTTAACAGAATGGCTGGGTGGGTTTGCTGTCCATCCTGATGTGATTACGGTTTCGGCATCAACTAGCACGGGGAAAAAAGCGGCTTATAGTAATTGGGGAGTGAATATTTCGGTGTGCGCCCCTAGTAACAATGCTCCCCCAGGTATGTCGTTTCCGGGAAAGGGTTTTTTGTACACACAACCGGCAATTGCTAGTACCCTAACCGGAAGGGGAATGTTGACAACTGACCAAATAGGTATAGCCGGCTATGATTTGGGTAACTTTACTAGTAACTTTGGGGGAACTTCTAGTGCTACACCTGTGGTTGCAGGGGTAGCGGCTTTAGTATTATCTGCAAATCCTGATTTGACAGCACAACAAGTTAAACGGATTTTAGAAACAACGGCAGATAAAATTGTAGATGCAGATCCTGACGCACAATTGGGTTTGTATGGTGGTACTTACGATCAAAATGGTCATTCCCAGTGGTTTGGTTATGGTAAAGTGAACGCAGCTAAGGCGGTGCAAGCTGCTTTACAAATGCGGTCTGATCAGACATTAACGGCTAGTAAACAAGTGAAGGTGAGTAATTCTAGCCCTGTAGAAATTCTTGATGGTAATCAACAAGGTGTCAAAAGTGCGATCGCAGTTTCTGAAGCGAGTACAGTTAAAGATATTGAAGTGACAGTCAATATCAGCCACGATTTCTTAGGTGATTTAGAAATTTACTTAATTGCTCCTAATAATCAACAGGTGTTATTGCAAAATCGGACTTTAGGATGTCGGACTGAGTTAAAAACAACTTATACATTGCGATCGCATCCTTTACTTAAACAGCTACTTTCACAGTCTGCTAAGGGTAATTGGTATTTATGGTTAATTGATTATGCACCCCAAGATGTTGGTAAGCTCAATAGCTGGGAATTAAATTTAGGTATTTGATATTTTGAACAGGGATGCTAGAGTGCGATCGCATCCCTATTCATTAGCTATTCTGGCAAATTAATCGCCGGATTTTTACTAAAAAAGCCCCTAGGAGACAGTTTAAAGCTCAATTTGTGAACAGGCATCACCGGCCAATCTTCTGGCTTCGGAACATGAGTAATCCCCATTGTGTACCAAACTACAATATCTTCACCTGTCAAAGACTCATTATCAGCAATATATTTTGGTAAACCTTCCCCTGGTGCAGTTTGATTGGGATAATCCCCACCAGCATATAATTCATCGGGTTGATATTTTGTCACCCAAAAATGATGAGTTGCAAAACCTGCTTTTTGGCGAATTTTTGCCCCTTCTACCGGGAAAAATATGGTGTTACTTCCTGGCATCAGCATATATGCAGGTGCAGCCCCTAATGTATTCTTTTTCTCTGCACTAGTAATCATCCATTCTCGACTATGTTTAATATCTGCATCACGAACGGCAGCTTTTTCTGTGGTTAGTGGGGTATCTTCTACAACAATGGCATTGCCTAGAGGATTATTCTTACCCATCGGTAAACTGTTGACGTTCATTTCCACCACAGAATTAGCTTGGCCATCAACATCCATATCTAAGCGGTAATTGAAAAAGTGCTGATGATTTACCCCAAAGGTATTTTTCGCCAACATTCGGCCATAGGAATTATCAAACTTTTCTTGTTCAGCAGCCGTTCCTTGTACTAAAACTATGCCTGATAAATCGTTTTCTACTTCAATAGTTCCATCTTGGTGGAAAATCCAGTTAATGGCGTAGTCATAGTTATCAATAGCCGCCGTCATCGTCATGACTAACTCTCGATTACGGCGCACATCATTACGCTGGGTATTATACTCATAGTGCTTCCACAGGATACCGCGATCGCGCTCGTAAATACCTACGACTCCCGGCATTGTATAGGGTTCGCCTTCTTCATTGGCAAACACCGCATCCAGTAACACCCCATTTTCCGGTACTTCCTTCCCTATCTCCATTGTGTTGGCAAGTAACCCCAGGTTATATTCCCCGACATCAAAAGCGTTTCTAAATGACCAAGTGGGGTTAGGATCACCGTAAGGAACTACCATTTCCGATAAACCTGCACGGTACAGCACAGGACGCTCATTTTCGCCGTCTTTGTAGGTGACTTGATATAGCACCAGTCCACTACGGGGGTGCATCATGTAACGAAATTTCCAACCTTGCCAAGTGATTTCATTTCCCTTGATTTGAAAAGTCTTACCCTGGGGTTGGAGGATTTTTAAAAGTTTTGGCGGTGAGAGAAGTTTGCCTAAAGACTCTAAATCATAGTTCCAATTAGTTTTGGATATGGGAACTATACCTTGGTCTATAATATTACTGACAGTGTTGGTATTTAAATTGACAGTTACTATTACACCCTCAATGGGACTGCCGTAATAATTCCAGCCATTACCCTTGTAAAATAATAAATTCCGGCAAATCCTGTTACCTGCTGCCGCTTCTTCTTTGTTTAAAATTCCCGCCGCCCAGCAACTAATCTGCACTTGGTTCAAATCTTTAATTCCCCGTTTTTTCATTGCTGCTTGCCATCGGGG
This sequence comes from Aliinostoc maniaoense, assembly GCF_058172895.1. Classification (NCBI taxonomy): domain Bacteria; kingdom Bacillati; phylum Cyanobacteriota; class Cyanophyceae; order Nostocales; family Nodulariaceae; genus Aliinostoc; species Aliinostoc maniaoense. The sequence goes on from NZ_CP187952.1 coordinate 6,047,318, forward strand.
GTCAGATTTCACGATTTGGGTAGCGATCGCGTAATCTGATATCATCATTGGTGGTTGTACATTGGGAATCTCTTGCCAAGAAGCGATTTTTTGAGTTTTGAGGTTAACTGTAGCCTCATAGGTTTTATTTTGCACTCTCTCATAGACTACCAAAAAAGCTTGGCGTGTAAATGTTTGGCCTGGTGTAAATTTCAGCACCTCGCTTTTATCTGGTTCAGCTAGGGTAATGAGGGGAAAAGCCGCCATATCAGTTAAGGGCTTTTCTTTTCTAATCACAGCTACGGCTGTTTTAATTTCTGCTGCTGTCAACGCTGTGAGGGGATGGGTAATTGCTGGCTGTTGTGCTGTAACTGTCCCTATGAACTTCAATGAGAGAGCAAAACAAAGAATAATGGTAATAACTAAACCAAAAAATAATCTGACCCGCTTAATCATGCTTGAGCATCTGGAAACAACTTGATTGTTATTTATTACCAGAAATTAGCTACAAAACAGAATTGAACTGGAATTACCAATAGTTTTATATACCTTCTCAATCAATGGTTCTGAAAGCTAATGTGATATATCTCTATTATGCGGTCGTAGCTAGGAAGTGCGATCGCCTTCGACAGCGCAATCGAGGTACGCAGTATTGGCTCTAGAAACCCTTATAGAAAAAACTTTTACTTGAACTTCCGACTGAAGACTAAGTTAGACTGTTCTAATTTCCACCCTCGACAAAAAGTTTTGCTTGAAAAGCTTCTCCTGCTTGAGTAGTTTGAGATGGTTAAAAGCGATCGGTAGACAGTCCCTCAAGAGTGTAATGTCGTCTTACCCTCATTACACGACATCGAGGCAAAATGCAATGAGGGTAAGGCATTCAACTCGTAATTAACACAATTGTTTTTTCTATAAAATTAATGTTTCGAGTTTTGCTTGTACTTCTTCTATTAAATCTTCTGTTACACTTTCAACAAATTTTACTTTTCTAGCTTTCCAATCTAGTGTTTTAATTTGATCTGCTAACACAACCCCTTTTGTTTTCATTCCTTCAATAAGGGGAACTTCAAACTTAAGCCCCTTTGGCTGAGTAGTTATAGGACAAGCTAAAACTAAAGAAGCCATTTGATTGTACTTAATTGGAGATATAACAAGAACAGGACGATAGCCAGTTTGCTCACGCCCTTGTTGTTGTAGCTCGTTATTTAGTGTTATGGCAATATCATCAAATGACATTCCAGAATTACGAAGGGTAAATACACGCTGAATTGATTTAGCCGTGAACTGTTGTGCAGAGCCAAACTCTAATTTAACAATGTCTCCTCTATTGGGAAAGTAAGGGGGCTTCACTACCAAGCTTCATTCCCCACAGCGTCACCTGTTTCAAATTCTGGATGAAAATTATCAGGTGTCATCCCTTCAAGTAACTCATCAAGCGTATATTTTTTTCGTCTCTTTGGTGTAATTACTATGCTATTGCCTTCAACACTAAAATTAATATCTGTTCCTTCAATTATGTGTGCTTGTTCAGCTATCGATCTAGGAATCCTAACAGCTAAACTGTTTCCCCATTTAGCTACAACTGCTGCCATAATTTTCTCCCAACGCTCTCTTAGCGATTTATACGCCCGATTTTGTGTTTCCGCAGCAAAACTTTTTTAATAATCGTTTGTCTGATGTATATACTTTGAAGATACATAAAAAAACAAGGGGTGTCAACAACCCTTTAGAAAAAGTGACTTTTTACTTTTTTCTTACTTGATATTCATCAAGAACGATCGCCTTTACCAATTGAAAAGCGATCGCCCCCAAGTTTCTTGCAACTGTTGAACATCTTCACAGCTAGCCGAAAACAGTAACTGTCACGTTTTGAGATATGATGTCTAAAATTGACGTTAATCAGGAAAGCTCACAGTAGCATAATCAAATATATCAAGCACTATCAATCAAATTTGGCTCGAAGAAAGGAAAAATCATGAGCGTAGATCAAATGGCGCACTATCAACGTAAACTGGCCTATGAGATGGATTCATGGGATCTTTACATTGCGCTAAATCAAGGTCAGGCAATCACTGTTGTTGATGGTCGTTCTGAGACTGCGTTTGCTGATGAACATATTCCCGGCTCTCTGAACCTTCCACACAAAGAAATCTGTTTCAATTCGACTGAGATGCTGGATAAATCCCGGCTTTATGTTTGCTATTGTGACGGCATTGGCTGCAACGCTTCAACCAAAACAGCACTCAAGTTACTCACATTGGGCTTTGAAGTACGCGAACTGATTGGTGGGCTTGATTGGTGGAAACGTGATGGTTACGCGACTGAAGGACAGAAAGCACAGCCTGGTACTCGGATAAATTGTGGCTGCTAAATAAGTCTTGCGGAAAATTTATGAGCGATCGCCTTTACCAATTGAAAAGCGATCGCTCCCAAGTTTCTTGCAACTGATAATTACGCAGCTACCAACCGACGCAAAGATTCCGCACGGCGTTTAGCTGTAGCATTATTTGGTTGCAATTTTAGTGCTTGTTCGTACATTTGCAAAGCTTGAGCATTTAACTTTTTGCGCTCATAAGCATGACCTAGATTATTGAGTGCTACCACATAATCAGGTGTCAATTTTAGAGCTTCTTTGTACTGACGAATTGCTAAATCATATTGCTCTTGAGCAAAATAAGCGTAACCTAGACCATTGTAAATAGGAGCAGTGCTTTCTTCTCCTTCTTCCTGTGCCGCTTTGAGTGCTTGTTGAAACAATGCTATAGCCTGGCTATACACTTTCTTCTCAGAGTAAATACAAGCCAGTTCGTAATATTCTTGAGTTGTACCCTTGTCTTTATTCAACTTGTTTCGCAACCGCGATAAAGAACTTTCGCGCTTGCGAGTTTTGAACAGCTGGCGGAGAACACTCACAACTGCGAATGCCAGTAAACCCACCAAAACAGAGAGATAAACAACCGCTAGACTGTTATCCATTGCCTTCAAATAAAAATATTAAAGTTACTTCTATATCTATTATCGGTCTTATTGGGGCATGGCGCATGGGGGAGGCAGTGCGGTCTTGGGGTCTCCCCAAGTGGAGCAACTGCCGTCATGGGGCATGGGTAAGAATAATTAATGACTATTGACTATTGAATAATCCCCAATATTTAATGCGTTCTTTGAGCCAGCCTTTAGCGATGTAACTAGCGATCGCTTCATTGACGTTTCTTCTTAACTCATCGTACTGCAATCCTTTGGGCATGACTACAGATAAGGGTGCAGTTGATAATTTTGTTGGTAATATCCGGTATTGGGGGTTTTGTTGCACCCACCCACTCAACACGCTAGCATCGGCGGCGAAGGCTACCACCCCATTATTTTCTAATTGCTTTTGCGCTTCTGTGTAGGAATCCACTCCTACTAAATTGGCTTTGGGAATATAGTAACGGATATCGGCGATGGTGCTGGAGTGATTTAAGACGGCGATTTTTTGTTGTTTTAAATCGCTTAATTTCTCTATCGCCGCATCTTTGGTGATTAAAACTGTACCATCAAAGTAATAGGGGACACTAAAACTTACTAGGCGTGAGCGTGATTCTGTGGCTGTCACCCTAGCGATCGCCATATCTACTTGATGATTGTAAACTGCTGATAAGCGATCACGATTCATCACGGGTTGAAATTTCACAGCGTCAGCTTTCCCTAATAAATCAGCTGCTAAACGCTGTGCTAAATCAATTTCTAGCCCTTGTAGTTTCCCTGTTGCATCTTTAAATCCCAGAGGCGGTGAATTATCTTTTACCGCCACAATTACATAACCCCGCCGTTGAATTTCTGACATTGGGGCGGCAGATGCAGCCAAGCCGGTGGCGAAAAACACGCAAAAAATGCAAATAATAGTGGCGGATAATACCAGATGTAACTGACTAATTATTTGCCATCTGTTACATCCGTTATTCATCCGATTTCACCTTTAAACTTTAACTTGACTAGCCATTTCCACGACTTTACCAAAGCTAGCAGGATCGAGAACTGCTAATTGTGCCAACATTTTGCGGTTCAGTTGAATGTTAGCTTTTTTCAGGTTGCCGATCAAGCGACTGTAGCTTAAGCCATGTTCTCTAGCAGCCGCATTGATGCGGGTAATCCAGAGACTGCGGAAATCGCGCTTTTTCTTTTTGCGATCGCGGTATGCACTGCGGAGTGCTTTCATTACCTGTTGGTTAGCGGTTCTAAACAGAGTTGAGTGAGAACCACGGAAACCTTTAGCTAGTTTGAGAATTTTATTGCGGCGTTTACGAGCAACGTTACCGCGCTTTACACGAGTCATATTTTATTCCTAAAGAATCAACGAATTTACAAATAAGGAAGCATCAAACGCACGTTTTCTTCGTCGCGTTCGTTCACAACCGCCATTTTGGACAGATTGCGCTTCTTGTTGGTGGTTTTATGTTCTAACAAGTGGTTTTTGAAAGCTTTGCGACGGACAATCTTACCGCTACCAGTGGCGCGGAATCGTTTTGCTGCTGCTTTGCGTGTTTTGAGTTTAGGCATGGATTGGCTCTAATTCGACACAATCCCTCATTATATACTAATCAAACCATATTTAAAGCACCAAACACCGATCAAACATCCATACCCCAAGGAGAAGAAAAATTTTGGATTCAGCAAGCCGTAGGTAATTCCCAGCCAGCACCAATGAGACTAGAGCAGATATAACCATTTTGTTTGCTGAGAGAGGATCTAAGGGTATCAAGAGGGCTTTTTTCATTTACGGCTAGATGCTTTGGCGGTAAAAATTAAATCTATTAATCAGAAAACCCAAAAAATATGGACATAAATATTTTAGTTTTGTTCCTAAATTATGTTTGCTAATTGGTAAATTAAAGTGAGAGCATATTTATAAAGTAGATGTAGTAGCGTGTCCAGCCTTAAATGTTGCATTAAAAAATCGGTTTTATCCGCGTTTATCTGCGTTTATCTGCGTTTATTTTTTTCCAGTTTAATGCAATGTTTTAGCCTTGCAACATCACTAAAACTTTAATATTTAGTTGAGAAATATCTCTAAAACAATAAAAATTTAAGTTTATTTAAGTGACATAAATAATTTATTTTTGCACGAGAAATAAACACCTACAATATTTTAATCATTTTACTTCAACTTAAAATATACGAAATGAGAAATAGCTTTTCTCATGAATAAATTTACAGTTGTAATTATCAAACATGGAAACCAATAACAGAAACTGCAACAATCAAATCGAAATTAATGATTTGATAGATGCTGCTGTCAGTGATGCAATAGCACGTAGAAGTGGCAATTCTGAAGCCTTGCCAGAGTTATCGACTGAAGACGCTGAGAATGTCACAGGTGGTATTGGGTCTATAGCGATCGCCAAACCTATAGCGATCGCAGGTTATAAACCTATCTGTCCTCCCATCATCACAAAACCAATTTTCCCTCCCATTATCGTAGGACTGCTCGTACCCCCTGAAAAATTCCTATAATTCTGGATTTTGATGGAATCATCACCTTTGCAGGAGCATAAATTAATGGGAGAAATTCCTGCTGACAAAACTACACTTTGTCCTAGTGCTAGACCAGAAATACCAGGAAGTGTAGTCTTCGGTTTAATTAGTGGGACAGTCACAGAACCAAAAGTCACTTATCTGAAACAGCAACTACCTGTGACAGATGAATTATTAGCGAAAGCATCCCCTGTGACCCCCACAGAAATATTTCGGACAGCCGCCCCTTGTGCAGCTAAAAAATGCCAACATTTTGACGGTCAAGACTGCCGTTTAGCCACAAGAGTTGCAGAAAAATTACCTGTTGTAGTATCAGAACTTCCACCCTGTTCTATACGCAGAGATTGCCGTTGGTGGCAACAAGAAGGTAAAGCAGCTTGTATGCGTTGTCCACAAGTAATCACTGACAATTACAACCCATCTCAACTAATGCAAGAAGTAGCATTAACTGAGGTAAATACTTAATTTCTCAGGAGAAAAATATGTCCTTTGAAAATGTCAGAGCTTTTTATGAAAGACTAGCTAATGATGAAGCTTTCCGTACTCAAATTCAAGGAGTACAAAGCAAAGAAGCAGGTCTAGAAATTCTGGAAAATGCTGGTTACATCTTCACTCCTGATGAATTTGAAGAATATACAGCTAACTTATTAGAAACAAATCCTGTTGATTCAGAGCTAAGAGACTTGGATGAACAAGAATTAGAGGCTGTATTTGGTGGAATCACTTCTATATTGAGATTTCCATTCCCAGTCCTATTGTATGGAGTTGTTATTAGCAGATTTCGCTTTCTTTAGTAATCAATCTTCACCCTCAATTAGAAAATTGATCCAGAGGAAATAATCATGTCATTTGAAAACGTCAAAGATTTTTATCAACGATTAGTCTCTGATGAAACTTTTCGTAGTAGCCTGCAAGCTGTGAATAGTGATGATGAATATAGCCAAATCGTTCTCGATGCTGGCTATAACTTCACTCAAGAAGAGTTTGAAGAATACACCTCCCAATTACTAGAATCTGATGCTGGTGAAAGTGAACTCAAAGATTTAAATAAACAAGAGTTAGAAGCAGTTTTTGGTGGTTTTTTGGGAAATGATTTAGTACAGCCCTTATATGGGGTAACTAGACCTATTTGGCCGATTAGACCTATTTGGCCTAGACCCCAACCTCTATACGGAGTTGTGGTGAATCTCGACTAGTATGAACTGCCAAAAGAAAGCTGATTTTGTCAGCCTTCTTCTTTTTCACATATAACAATCCGGTTTGATTTGGAGAAAAATTTATATGTAGGGGAGGCAAATTGCAGTGTGGATTTTCCTCCTGCAATATTGCCGTTGTGTTAGGCGTAAGCCGTAACGCACGGACAGCTTTGGCAGGTGCGTTACGCTGTCGCTAACACACCCTACGTATTTACCTATCTGATAAAAATCCGTTCTTACCTCAATACAAATCATCAATTAATCTAATAGAGGCTATTCCCATGACTTACCGCAGAATTAGCTATGCAGTTTGGGAAATTACACTTAAATGCAATCTTGCTTGTCAGCACTGTGGTTCTCGCGCCGGTCACACTAGGGCAAAAGAACTATCTACAGAAGAAGCTCTAGATTTAGTTAGACAAATGGCAGAGGTGGGAATTACGGAAGTTACTCTCATTGGTGGTGAAGCTTTTTTACGTCCTGACTGGTTACAAATTGCTCACGCCATTAACCAGGCGGGAATGCTCTGTGGTATGACAACTGGGGGTTATGGCATTACCTTAGAAACAGCCCAACGCATGAAAGCAGCAGGTATTCAAGTAGTTTCTGTTTCTATTGATGGCTTAGAAGCCACTCACGATCGCATCCGAGGTAGACAAGGCTCTTGGCAATGGGCGTTTAAAACCATGAGTCATTTGAGGGAAGTGGGTATTCCCTTCGGTTGCAACACTCAAATCAATCGCCTCTCTGCACCAGAATTTCCCCAAATCTATGAATGTATCCGCGATGCTGGTGCGTTTGCATGGCAAATTCAATTGACTGTACCGATGGGTAATGCAGCCGATAATAGTGAAATTCTCCTGCAACCATACGAACTTTTAGATGTCTATCCCATGATTGCCAAGGTTGCCCAACGCGCCAAGGCAGAAGGTAGAGTACAGCTACAGGCAGGTAATAACATTGGTTACTTTGGCCCCTATGAGCGAATGTTAAGGGGTGGAGATGCTTGGTCTTTTTGGCAAGGATGCAGCGCAGGGCTTTCCGCTTTGGGAATCGAGGCTGATGGCGCAATTAAAGGTTGTCCTTCTCTACCAACATCTGCTTATACTGGTGGTAATATTCGTGACTACTCACTCAGAACCATCATTGAAGAAACAGAAGAACTGCGGTTTAATTTAGATGCAGATACACCCAAAGGAACAGCCCATTTATGGGGTTTCTGTAAAACTTGTGAATTTGCTGAACTGTGTCGGGGTGGTTGCAGTTGGACTGCACACGTCTTTTTTGATAAACGGGGTAATAATCCCTATTGTCACCATCGTGCTTTAACTCAAGCTAGACATGGTATTCGGGAAAGAGTATTTCTTCAGCGTCGAGCCGATGGACAACCTTTTGATAATGGTGAATTTGGTTTAATTGAAGAACCTATTAATGCACCTTGGCCAGAAAATGATCCTCTACATTTTACTGCTGATAAGATTCAGTGGTCAGAAAGTTGGCAGGAAAAACAGGAAGTCTTAGTCATTCATTAGTCATTAGTTTTACTGCCCTCAATCCTTACACCTGTGCAAATCTTATGTCTATCAACTCCCAGGATTTAGAAACATCATCACAAGTTGAGCCTATTTTGCCTCGTTCAGCTTGGAATAGTCAGATAGCTCATTTAAAACTTCTGTTTAGAGCCAAGAAAGCTTTAGAACGCATCGAGCAAGAAGCAGCCATCAACAAGCCAGAAGTTTAATAGAACTGACGCAACTGTCATATTTTTTATGTAGGGTGTGTGACGCTACGAAAGTATTTGAATCTAGTTTTGACACTCTCCGCGCTAAAAGCGACGGAGATTCTTGGTTCAACGAGTCCACTTAGACTAGATTCCTTGCGTTATCTAACCCAGAGGTGGTTCTCTCCCCAAGCTTTAACTTCCGGTATGCCCTACCGTAGTTGCAAACAATGCAAAATTTGTTTGAGTTAAATGCTGGTCGTCTAGCCCCCATGAAGATTTTACCTATTCCTGGGTAGGAACTAGAACTATGGAATAGAACCCATATCTTCAATTGTCAAGGTTCAGCGTCTGCATATTAAGCAGCAAATGGGTTTTTCAAGTGGTTGATTACCCTTCCACTATTGGTCATTGTACCATTCACACTGCAACTAAAGTTGCTCGTATCGTTTTCATCCACCATCTATAAGAATGGTGGTTTTCAACTTCCCGCTATTTTCTATAAGATTGATAGCGTCACGCACCAACCATCAATTGTGACAATCTGATTAAGTAGCCGTCATGAACTGCGTACACCAGAACGCAGTTCATGACGGCTAGTTATATTCTCGCTGTAACTTGCCGAATCCTGTTCTCGTCTCTTGCTTCAAGCGGCGTAGCTCTACCCCAATAGAACCACCAACTGGGCTATACCAACTCACAGGCTGTTTACGCTCAAGCATTTCCACTAGTCCATCCTTACCTCTGGGACTAGCTGATGTCATTTTATATAAGTAATGCTGTATTCCTTGTGCCTGAGCAAACACAAAAAAACCCCAGTAGGGCAGTGTAAATGGCTCACCTAGAACATCTGAATTGAACACAAGGTCAGATATGGCCTTTGTCACAATAAAAACCAGCAGTAGTATTGTACAAAGTTGCCCAATTCGATGCAGTGGTGAGCCATATCTGAGCAAAATACGCTTGATGGTGTGTGAACCTACTCCCCAAAGATACAGCGTCCAAAATAAAACGATATATCCTGAAATCACTACAAACAGGGCGATGGGAATATCGACAACAGACCATTGATGAATCGGTTTGACAACTAGATAAATTGCCCAAGGTGGCAATAGCAGCACATGGAGGAAGATAGTACCTAACCAACTGCGAATCAGTTGTTTTTTGATTCTTTTGAGTTTCATCTTTTTAGGCAATTCTAGAAATTGAATATATAACTTACGAATTGACAAACCGATAATATTTTGAAACGCAGAGGGGCGCGGAGTAAAGCGCAGAGGTACGCAGAGATTTGCTATATATTTTTAGTTCATACAAATTCAAATTAATTCAATTCTTTCTCAGAATTAGCAGTAATTACTACATTGGTGGCATCGAATTTACATTTTTATCTGATGGAAAATAATCGATAAATCATTAGATTTGCAATAGTTGTAATCAATGATAAATTTAATGAAAAGGTCAGGGTTGAATATCAACATCCTGAGCTTTTCATATTATCAATGATGACTAACTATGGGCGATGGCAGCGAGTTAATGTAGCAATTGCGAATTGGTTCTATTGATTCTTAACTTCTTGCAACCAGCGTTGAAATAGAGAATCTAACATCTGCTCGCGGCTTACTAAATCGAGTTCGGGTGCAAACCATGTCTCAACTCTGAGAATGTGATAGCCAAGCTTGGTTTGTACAGGGCCAATAATCTCACCGGCTCCGGCGTTGGCGATCGCGTCTGCAATTTCAGGCATTAACTCAGATAGAAAATGTACGCCTAGAAAGCCGCCATTTTCTTTGGATTGCCTACCCTTAGAAAACTCAATGGCTAAGGCACAAAATGATGTATTAGTTTCTCGCAGTTGGCGGCTCACCTTGAGGGCATCGGCTAAATTAGCAACGAGAATTTGAGACAGTGCTACCCGTTTATACTCTTGGCGGTGATTCATGTAGTGAGTATCAATTGCCTCACTAAAGAGATAGTCTTTCAGCTTTTTAGCCAGTAAATCGGCGCGAATACCTTCAGACCAATCCTCAACCGTAATGCACTGGCGTGAGAGCCATTCCATTGTCTCAGTTGTTCCTAGTAATTTGTGTTCCATGCGAAAGGCATCGCCTGCTGCCTGCCATTCCTCATCAGATACAGTGATGCCATATTGGTTACACAGTGCTTCAACTAACAAATTCTGCTCGGTGAGGGCAATGATCTGAGAAATCTGGCGCGATCGCCGCAGGTAGGCCAAAATTTGTGTATCACTTACATCAGGAATCTCTGGTAATACAAATTTGGAGTGGAGTGAACTGGAATTTGCTAATGTTTTTTCCATAATCTTGCTGCTGGAGTCAGGTGATGCGATCAAAAACTCATTAGTTAACCGTTGAGACTACAGAATGAGGCTGGTAGATGAGCTTGTCGGGTGGTATGTCTTGCAGTGAGAGACGTTGCCGGTGGATGTCGCCATAGTAGTTGAGATACTCAAGCTCAGTGTTAGTTAATTTGCCCTGTTGAACCCCCTTGATTGCTGCATCAATTTCATGGCGATCGCGTGAACCCATCAAACAAACATCGACACAATTTTGGGAGAGAGAATAACGATAAAGATCAGGAGGAGACGGTTGCCAATATGTCTGCGGGAAGTGAGGCGCAATCCAAAGAGGGCCTGATTGAGCTGTAGTTGAGCGAAATGTGACAATTCCAGGGCGATCGCTATCTGTAGCATTTAAACGATTCAAAACCTGATTTTGGGCTGAACGATGCGCCAAACTATGACGCACCATCACCACATCTAACAAGTCGCTATCTAGATATTGCTGTGCCAAATCCAGGTCATGAAATGATGCCCCAATATACCGAACTGCTCCCATCTTCTTCAGTCGCTCTGAAGCACCATAAATTCGTTCAACGGTTCGTTGATAAACGGTGTTAGTTCCTCTTAAATCTGGGGAGAGTTGCAAGCATTTCTTAAACATTGGTTCGTCGTCTGTTCCAATCCAGCCCCAAAAAAAGATGTCAATGTAATCAATCCCTAATTCTTCAAACTGGTCGAATAAAGCTCCTAATGCCATTTCTGGACTCTTGATGTAAGTCACTGTGGCCAGCACCACCTTTTCCCGCACAGACGAGCCTCGACGGCAAAGTTGGCGGATTGCTCCACCCATAAAGCTATAGATAAAGTGGTGCAAATCACTGGAGTAAAAAAAGTAATTGATTCCCTGATCAAAAGCATAAAGGGCATCATCACTAGAAATACCTGAGCCACCACCTAAGCCTAAACAGCTTACAGTCAAGTTAGTTCGTCCCAAGGTGCGATAAAATGGCAAATCTGTTGCAGAGGAAGCCAGGGCTGTTGGATGAGTCCCATTCAGTTGTTCCGTCTGCTGTGGAGTCAGGTCAGTTATTCGCATAAGTCTAGGGGTAAATAAACATCCTCGGAATCAGCGTTTAAATAGGGCTGCTGCAAGGTAATACCATGTAATTTAAATTGCTCTAAAATTGCTGTCATGCGCCTTTCTGGAGTTGTCTGGCCTTGTTGCAACGCATCAACCAAGCCATTAGCCACAATTCGACAGCGATTTTGTCCAAAGCTTTCTTGTGCAGCAAATTTGCGGTTGGGTTCTTCTGCTAGAGACAATCCAGGAGCTAATACTTTGGTAAATAAGGGTGTCTCAGCCCGGAAATGAGATTGATGCTGTGCATAGATGGTTTGCAAACAGCCACGAATCAGAGAATAGTGCTGTTTTGGAAAGTAAAGAACTCCTGAGTCATAACGCTCATAGTCTGAGGGATTATATAAAACTTTGAATGAAAAAGGTATTTCAGCTTGGTTTAATTGCTGTGTCAGGCTCTGCATAATTGCCACCGCACCATCAGGGCTGACATTAAAGTAAATTCTGACTGTATCAGCGTAGTTATCCTCCTGGCTTTGGTCTATTCCCTGATTACCAACCGCCATGTAGAAACCATTTTGCACCAGATTTCTTGGTAATCGAATTGCTACCAAGTCGCCCACCTGTGCAGATTGATCAGCTCCTTGAAGATGCTGCTCTCGTTGAATGTGTAGGGTTAAACCTTCTTTAAAGACTGCAAGACTACTATCTTGCTCTTGTTTCACAATTTGCCAACCTGGATCAAAATATCCTACACCACAATTACTATTATGCAGTTGCTCATAGAAAGCTAAATCAACACCTAAAAAGGAGTCATTCTCCAGATTTTTGTAAAGTTCTAAATGATTTGTCTGTGTATTTAGAGCCAAGGTAGATCGTAAAGAGCCATTGTAGTAAATGCCATAGAGAAAACTTTGCAGTTGTAATGCTTGGTATTTACTTTTGAGTTCTATGGATACTTGCTGAAAACGTTGGACTAGATCAGATGGAAACTCAAATGGTTTATAGTTGGGATGCTTAATACAAAAGTTAGATTCAATTTGTAAATAATTAACAATGTCTTGCAGTGCAGTTTGTAATGACTCTGAGATTGCAGTTAGAGGTTGATTAACAGTGGCATTGAGCAATTGCATAATCTTGCAGCTAAATAGTGTTGTAATAAATGGTTTTTAAACTATTGCATAAGCAGAGTTTTTCAGTTCAGCCTCTGTTATGCCAAAGATGCTAGAAAATGATGTTTCTGGTCTACAGAGCAAACTTTTCGCTACTTGCAGTAAGCAAATACTGGAATTACCAAAATACTTTTGATGTTGAATTGTGCCAACAATTTGTTGAATTAGTGCCAGTCCAGCATACTGAATTGTACGCTTGAGAAAGTCTGGATAATGCTCTAATGTGATGGGGAAATAATTCAAATATGCCCGAATCAATGCAATTAAAGAAGGCTGAATTTTCTCTAGTGGTGTGCCTGCTATGCGTAAAGACGCTTCTAAACTAATAGACGGATCAATTACTAAACTATTCAGCCAAATTTGTAAATAACTAGCAATCAGCGTGCCTAAATCAAAAGCTGGATCGCCCCAAGTAGAGCGTTCCCAGTCAATCAAGCGTAGATGACCGGTGGCTAGTTGACTTGCGGCAGTTTGCGATCGCGCCCACTCATGATGAAGCAAAATATTATTTAATTTCAAATCATTATGAGTGAGACAACAAAGCTGTGAATGAGAAACTAATTCTTGCACCGCTATACTCAGGCTATCGTAGCGTTGATAAAGCACAAAAAATTTCAAACAGTTAGTAGGCACTAAGCCAAAAATTTCAGGATCAAGACGATTTAATAATTCAGCAGACACAGCATGAGAAAATTGAGGAGGAGAAATTTCCTCTGGTGTATGAGAGATAAAATCATGATACTCTCGAACGTTAAATGTATGGCGATGTAGTGTTGCTAAAGTTGTTCCCAATGTGCTAGCAATCTCTATGGGAAACGATTGTTCCTGACGATAAAATGTATCTAAGTCTGTGTAATCTAATAAATAGTTGTAGATAATAATTGCATTTTCCTGATCAAAATTTACTACTTCCGACACAAATGATGTCATGGAATTGAGTTTTGGGAAATGGCGCAATAATTGATGAAATTGCCACTCGTTAAAAAACTCGTTTGCTGCTTTGCCGTCTGCTCCCAGACGCTCTTGCTTTACCAATAGACTGCGATCGCTGCCACACTTAACTAACAAATTAAAGTTTTTAGCGGGTTTGACTTCAATTTCAGCACTATTGCTAGTGTTTTCATTGCATAATCCCAACTGTAAAAGATATTCAAAAATATTTTTGGAACTCAGAATAAATGGCATAACTATTTCTATCTCACTGAGCTAATTGATGCTAGAAAAAGGTTTAGCAGAAAGTGGGTTAAGAGTATTAACTAAATTTTGCTGCTACTACTCTTAACCCTGTTCAAAATTCTCAGCAGTGCTAAGAATGTTGACTATATAGGAATCCAATTTGATTTCTGAAAAAAATTTAAGTATATGTAGTAACGCACCAAAGGTCTTGGTGCTAGGTGTTGTACTCTCGCTGCTAACACACCCTACTGGACTGTTCAAAAATCAAGTTGGTAGGGTGCGTCAGTATGAAAATAACTTCTGGGTATAGTTAGTTTTTCTCAAACTGACGCATCCTATTGGATATTTTTTGATCTGGAAGTCCCTTAGAAGTGTGATTAATTAACGCCACCAACCTAATTGGCGAGTTGCGAGGGTAAAGCCAACACCAGCACTAAAACCAAGACCAGCATGAACGGTCAATTTAATGCCTGTGCCAATGATGACAGGGCTACCAGGAGTGATACCACCATGTGTTAAGCCCAGTTCATTGTCTGTGACTTCATTCAGGTAGCTTTCTTGGTCGTTGAACAAGTCAACTCCAGCAACATTTAAATTAGAAACGGTAATAGATGCCATAGTTTGCTGCTCCTAAGTTAGTTATTAATTAGCGAGAAGTGAAGTAAGCTGATACACCTGTGACGGCACTCACACCTCTAACGCAGTATCCAGAAGATGCGCGAGTTGCAACTAAAATGCCTTTACCCACGGCAATGAATGTAGGGCTGATACCACCATGTGTTAAGCCCAATTCATCGTCTGTGACTTCAGTCAAATAGCTCTCTTGGTCGTTGAACAAGTCAAGTCCAGCAACATTTAAATTAGAAACGGTAATAGATGCCATAGTTTGCTGCTCCAAAGCTAGTTATTAATTAGCGGAATTTGAAGTAAGCTGATACACCTGTTAAGGCACTCACGCCTCTAACGCAGTATCCAGAAGATGCGCGAGTTGCAACTACGATAGGATAAATGCTAGAAGGGAAAGAAATTCCACCATTTACACCGTTTAATTCATCATCAACGATGTCGTTCATGTAGGTTTCGGAATCTAAAAATAGTCCAGAACCAGCAGGACGTAAATCAGAAACAACGATACTTGCCATTGTTATTCTTAGCTTCGGTATTTAATAGAATCGATTTAAAAGAACTGAGTCAGAATTAAGTTTAATTCCCTCAATTCCTGAAATTAATTTAATTTCTTTTTTTATTGGAAATCAAGATTTAAAACTCCTTTTTTTTGACTAAGATGAAACATTTATGTCATTTATAAAGCAAAAGCATGACTAGTAAATATGGTTTTAGTGCTAATTTAATGGCTAATTAATACCCAAAGAATAGTGGATTAAGTTGTTTCATTGACAATAGAAATTGATATTAAGATTCTGGCTCATTTTTTTGTGACTTAAAAAATTTATTTATGGTCTCATTTATTAGAAATTTATAAAAGTCAAATTCAATCAGGACTTACCCAAGCAACTGTAGAGACGTTGCATGCAACGTCTCTACTTTGATTCTTGCTCCCCTTCCCACTCCTTCGGAGAAGCAAGCTATGTAGGGAAGGGGTTGGGGGTTAGGTTTGAAAAGAAGTTGCCACGCCACTAGAGTTTAAGATTTGCTTTCTCAAGCATCTCTAAAATTGTCTGAGAATTAAAGTTAACTATCTTCGCAATCAACATTAACTGTAACTGCTGCAACTTGTGCTTGTAGCCAATGGGAAAATAATTCCAATGTAATTATGTTGCGTAAGTTATCATCTAATTCTGGGGAAATAATTTCTTCTACTAAAATTAGATGCGCGCCTTTAGCTGTCAAGATGGGCTTTAGCAATTGTGGTGGTTGAGAGGCGAAAATTGCCGCAGAAATTTCTGGTTTTAAATCCTTACGTCTTAAAGCACCTTGATATCCCCCATGACGGCGTAATTCTTCATCTTGAATATACTTGTGGGCGACATCATAAAAACTTGTTTCCCCTTCTTGGATGGCATAAAAAAGTTCTATGGCTACATCTTCATCATCAAGGATGACTTCATAGGCGATCGCACTGATATAATCATTACGATTCTCGAAAAAATAAGGTTCAACTTTATCTGCAAATAAATGCTCTGCTAACTTCCCAGAAAGCACAGACAGATAAGCCATCTTTTCAAAATCATCTAGAGAAAGTTTATGTTTTTCTAACCAATCCCATGTATGCGCCGCACTGTGTAATTTATGAGTTAATCGGATTTTGTCTGCTGTCTGTTGTAACTCGTCTGTATCTACTTGAATACCAAGTGTTTGTGCTGTATTTTCTAGAATCTTACAGACAGTAATTTCTTCCACAACAATAGGAATTTTGCAAGTAAGTTTAATTTGGTTAATGATGTCTTCTTTGTTGATGTTAATTTGTTGAGGGATGCTAATTGCTGGTGACATAATTTTTTACCAAATACTAAACTGTTATACCCTTAAAATCTTGCTCAAATTCTCCGTCACAATTTCACTCCTCCTTGTTTTAATTTCTTAAATGGATCTAGGAGAAAATCTATAATTCGCCGTTGTCTTACTACTACCTCTGCTGTGGCTGTATCTCCAGGGCGTAGAGGAATGCACTGATTAGCGGTAGGCATACAATGCTGATTTAGAGCAATATCTAATTGATATGCGGCTACTTTGCCATTGGGTGTATCTAGTTCAACAGTGGTAGGAGAAATTTCTAATAATTTGCCTTCTATAACTCCATAATCTTGAAAAGGATAAGCATCAAATTTGAGTTTGACAGGTAATCCTGCTCGCAAAGAACCACTCTCATTAGTTGCCATTTGCGCTCTAATTACTAAAGGCGAATTGCTGGGAGAAATTTCTGCAACCATTGCTCCTGGTTGTACTACAGAACCAGGGCGTTGAATTGGTAATTGAAAGACTATACCATCTATCGATGCTTTTACTTCTCTTTGACTTAATTGAAATTTTAAGGCTTTTATTTGGCTTTTATTTTGAGCTATTTCTGCTTTGAGTGCAGTAATTTCTCTATCTAAATTATTGAGTTGTTCTTCACTTCTGAGAACGGCTAATTTCCCAGAATGATTTAAGCTCTGAAAGCTACGTTCTTGCTCTTGGATTCTTAACTGTGACTGGGAAATGTTAGCTTTGGCTTGACGCATAGTTCTTTCATAACTATTTTGTTGTTCTGCTAGCCTTAACTTGGACTGTTCAATGTCTGACTTGGCTTGTTCTAGCAATTTTTTTCTTTCTTTCGCTATGTCTTGTTTGTCTACAAGGTTAATTTCTGGAACTATTCCTTCTTGCCAAGCGAGTTTGTAGCGTTCTACTTCTCTGACTGCACTCTCTACACTAATTTCTGCTAAATTCTGGTTAATACGGCTATGTTCAACAGCTTTTCGTGCCTGATTAACTTGTGCTAGTTTTTCTTCTTCTTGAAAGTTAAATGAGTTGATAATAGTGTTAAGATTTTGTTTTTCTTGGGCAATTTGTGATTGTTTTTCTAATGCTTGGGCTTGATTTTGTTGACGTTGAACTGTCAAGGCTAAAACTAATTGATTTTTGAGTAAATTTAGCTGTGACAATTGGTTTAATTGTCCATCTAATTTTGTTTGTGCTTGTTGTAATTCGGTGTTAACTAAATCAGACTCTAATAATAATAAAGTCTGTCCAGCTTTAACCGCATCTCCTTCTTTTACCAGAATTTTTTCTACAGTTCCTGCCACAGCCGCATCTAGTCTGACTGTTTTGCCTTCAGGCTCTAATCTACCTCTAGCTGTACCAGTTTCATCAACTTGAGATAATATTGCCCAGGGTAAAACAATAGAGATAAACACTATTAAAAAATACAACAGTCCTCGCGTCCAAGCTTGCGGCAAGCTATCTAATAATTCTTTGGTGACGTGAGACCAATCATCATTGGATGTGATAGGTTTTGGTGATGTGATGATATGTTCATGAAGCTTCTCTTCATGCACTGGAGAGGGAACAAATCCATTCAATGTGTTAGGCATGACTTTGATTAATCCGTGGGATACTTGAAAGGTTGTATTTTTGCTACGGACTTACTGATTACAAAAGTTGGGATTCAATTCCAGAGTCTAACTGCTGTTGATTGAGATAATAATAATGACCTTTTTTGCTCATCAACTGTTCGTGAGTTCCCTGTTCAATTAATAGACCTTTATCGAGGACTAAAATTAAATCTGCATTACGGACTGTAGAGAGACGATGGGCAATAATTAAGGTAGTTCTATTCTTGAGGATAGTGTTAAAGTTGCGCTGAATAATTCTTTCTGATTCAGCATCTAAATGGGAAGTAGCTTCATCTAAGATTAGCAGTTTTGGATCACCGAGTAATGCTCTGGCGATCGCAATTCTTTGGCGTTGTCCACCAGATAGCATTCCTCCGCCTTCTCCAATCTGGGTTTCATAGCCTAAAGGTAACTTTTTAATGAAATCATCAGCACCAGCTAATTGAGCGGCTGCAATAATGGATTCTAAGCTAGCACCGGGATATCCTAAGCTAATATTCTCCCTAATTGTACTGCCAAACAGAAAGGTATCTTGGTCAACAACTCCCACCTGTTCCCGTAAGGAACGTAAGGAAATACTAGTAATATCTTGACCATCAATGAAAACTTTACCATCTGTAGGGGGATACAAGCCTAAAACTAACTTAGAAATTGTAGTTTTACCTGAACCACTCCGCCCTACCAACGCCACTACTTGACCTGGTTTAACTTCAAAGTTCAGGTTTTCTAAAATATTAATATCACTTTCTGGGTGATAACGAAATGTGACGTTTTCAAAACGAATATGACCCTTAATTTGTGGTAATGATTGCCGTGATTGATGTTGTAAATCTTCTTCTGGTTCGGTATCTAATACATCATTAATCCGTTCTACAGCAATGGTCACTTCTTGCAATTCATTCCATAAAACTGTGAGTCTTTGGAAGGGAGTAATAATATTATCCAGCAGCATATTAAATGCTACTAATTGACCAATGGTTAATTGATTATTAATGACTTGATGCGCGCCGAACCAAAGTAATGCTGTGGTAATTACTGCTTGAATTGCGTTGCTAAAGATTTGCAGGCGATTGCCAATAACTTGTCCAGAAAAACTAGTTTTGGTTTCTTTATGTAACAACTCTTCCCAATGCCAGCGTACTGTTTGTTCTACTGCGGTGGCTTTGACTGTCCGCACACCAGATAAAACTTCAATCAGGTAACTACTTTCATTAGTAGCAGCATTGAAGATTTCCCTAGATATTTTGCGGAGAAATGGTGTAGCAACTAATGCCAAAATTACAAAAGGTGGCACAATTACTAATACCAATAATGCCATTTTCCAGCTATACCAAAACATCAATCCTACATAAATAAAGACTGTAAGCAAGTCTAAGAGAATTGATAAGGCTTCACCGGAAAGGAAACGTTGAATTTTCTGGTTTTCCTGGACGCGAGAGATAATATCGCCTACATAACGGGATTCAAAAAAGCTCAATGGTAGCCGGAGAGTGTGGCGAATAAATGCCACAATCAAAGCTATATCTATTTTATGGGCAGTGTGGTCGAGCAAATATTGTCTCAACCCGGTCATTGCTACGCGGAATAAATTAAATATGAGCAATCCTAAGCCAACAGCAAATAAAGTTAGCTCAGAACGTTGTACTACTACTCGGTCTAAAATCAACTGGGTGAATAGAGGGGTAATTAGACCAAATATTTGGATAAAGATAGAGGTAATAAATACCTCGAACAATACTAAACTATGGGGCTTAACTAGTTCAAAAAATTGCCAAAAAGGTGTTGTTGCTTCTTGAGTATCCTTGAAAAAAGCTGTTGGTTGTAGTAGTAATGTGTAACCACTCCAATCTGCTTTAAATTCGTTATGGGTGAGGGTGCGTTGTCCAATGGCAGGATCGGCAACAATGACGTGCTGGGAAGTGATTTCATAGACGACAATATAATGTTTACCTTCCCAATGTGCGATCGCAGGTAATTTTTGTTTAGCTAATTGATCTAAACTAGCTTTGACTGGTCTGGTAGCAAAACCGATACTTTCAGCCGCCGCAGACAAACCCCGCAAGGATGCGCCATTCCTATCTACATTGGCAATATCTCGCAAGCGGTTAACACTAAAACGCTTCCCCCAATACCGAGACACCATCACCAAACACGCTGCACCACAATCTGATGCACTTTGTTGAGCAAAAAAAGGATAGCGACGGGTTACTTTTTGTAAAAAATGGTTGACACGTTGGGTGGGATGGGGAAAGTAGGCTTTGCTGATTGTCTTGGGTTTTGACTCTATGACTGGTGTTGATGGAGCATCAGTCTTGGTTGCGGTTGTTTGAGAGGTGTTACCCAACAGACGATGGCGTGCTTGTGCTTTGGCTAACAAATGCTCTTTGATAGGAGGGTACTGTTTGATCAAAGATGCAATCACTTCACCGGGTATGAAGCATAATTGCAAATTGATACTTGCTCTTGCTCCATACGCTGGAAATGCTTGTTCTGGAAATAGGGTAAATTCCCCGAATGATTCCCCAGTTTCCAAGCTGGTGATTAATTCCCCATTGTCATCTAATAAACGTACCTTACCAGCGATCGCAATATAAATTCCCGGCTCAACATTCTTACCTGTCCAAAATTTGCCAACTTTCGGGGTGAGGAATTTAAACTGTTGATAATAAGTTTGAAACTCTGCTGGCGAAAGGCAATAACCTAACGCATTGTTTAACTGTTCTAATGACAGCAAGGGTTCGGATATTTGTTGCACCATGAATTTCTGACTCCGTACCTAATTTTTCTAAATTGATCGGCATAAATCCGTGACTATCTGTCATGTCTTCGGATTTCAGGTCGTGAATCAATATACTGGAATTATTCGCTTTTTTATCTGCTATTATTGGGGATTTATCTGGTTTTGATTTAGTAGATAATCCCATTTGTTTGAGTAGTCGCTTGATATGGCGATCGCTAATTTCAATCCCTAATTCTTTTGCTAAATGTTTCTGTAACCAATTAGCAGTCCATCGTCTAAAAGAATAGCCATAATCGCGGGGACTATGACTAATCAATTCTTTTAATCGTGCTAAATATTGCTCGTTAACTGCTTTAGGACGACCAATCGGACAATCTTGCCATTGGTGCGCCATACCACTCCGGGCAATGTGCATCCAATGCCTAGCTGTAGCCGGACAACAACCTAAATTTTGGCAAATTGCTGTTTGAGATTTACCTTGATCTGCTAACAGCATTATTTCAATACGCTGACGATAAGACGCTGGTAAATTCTCTTGCAAACTTTTTTGCAGTAGCCTACGTTGGAAGGGCGTTAAAAATTTACCTGTATAACTGTCTGCAATTTTTTGTGGTGTATGCAATTGAGATTGAGACATAAAATAGGTTAGTTAACACACTGACTGAACTGTAAGCATCTCAAAATCTAGCTGTTTCTTAAATAAGTAACAGCCCATACTTCTTATGAGTTTCTAACTAGGTTTTAGAGACTCATACTCGGCATCAATTAAATATTTTCATGAAATCGTTTGTCTCCCATAATCTATAGAGAGAAATTCTTAATTAAAAGTCAAATTACTGTCAAAATTTGTTGTCTTAAATTTCTGTCTGTTACCTATTAGCAATATATTTTAAATTTAGATTTTCTGAAGTAAATAATTGGTTAAAATTTGGGAAAATTTAGTTAAACAGGTATTTTATTACAATAAAACAACTAATATAATGCTTAATTTTTTATTAATTTCCGGGAAATAAAATTTTTATTTGAGTTAATTTAGCAAATTTAGTTTAAGTTGAAAACAGCAATATATAGGAATCCGACTTGATTATTGAAATTATTTGCGTAGGTAGGGAACAGGGAACGGCGTTGGGGGAACGGGAAAAGAAGTAACAGAGGTGTACTTAGTTTTTTATGCGCTAGCGCAGGCTACGCCAACAGAAATCAAATATGATTCCTATATATAGAATTTCTATAGGACTGATAGATAGATGGAAGGGAACAAGAAAAACTAAGCTACCCGCAATATGAGTGAGGTTGCCCCTACTTGGGCTGCTCCTTCTTCCCAGGTAAACGAAATTTTGTGTGGGATTTCTAGCTAAGTATCCAAAAAATTACCCTCCACACTCCCCACACGTTTTTTCTCTCACCCCTTCTTCCCTTACCAAGCCCCTTCTCCGGGAGAAGCTTGGTAAAAAAAATCACCACAGATAAATGCGGATAAATCAGATAAAATTAAAAAACGGTTCAGTAGATTACTAAACCGCCGATTATGGGATGATGAATTTTTTTTAAATGCTGAATTTACTCAAAACTTTTAGTATTGACTTGAGTATCCACCATTATTTCTTCCCCAACTACCACCACCAGAGCGAGAGCTTTTCTCCTCCCGTGGACGAGCTTTGTTAACTTTCATTACACGACCCATCCATTCAGCACCATCTAGGGCTTGAATCGCAGCGTCTTCCGCAGCCGATGTTTCCATTTCTACGAAACCAAAGCCACGAACGCGGCCAGTTTCCCTATCTGTAGGTAACTGTACGCGTGTAACTGTTCCGTATTCAGAAAATACTTTAGATAAGTCGTCTTGAGTGACGCTGTAGGATAGGTTCCCTACGTAGATTGACATGAAACTCTCCAGAATCCATTGATGCAGAGATGTTTATCCGGAGAGCCGCTTGCAATTATGAATAAAAACAAGATACGTTTCGCCGAAATTAACTTCTCCAATTATATGTTAGCACAACTTTATGAATAGCAAAGTCTCATTTTAAATATTTATTTAAATGTATGGTAAAATACGAAATTTTATATATGTAAATTAACTTTGCACAGCAAAATCCTCTGGGTAAACGCCCCAATTCAACCAGCGAATAACTTCCCGTGGTTAATTAGTATCAGGAGGAACTCGCAAAACGTGAATAAATCCCATGCTAGGGTAGGTCATTTTTAATAAATAAATTGGCTCGACATCAATAAAATTGTCAATCTGTAAAAAGGTATATTCTTTCCAACTATCTCATTCTCTTGCTTGTAATTCGGCACAGATGCGAGTGTACCCAATAAATACCCTGAATTAACACCCGACGCAATTCGGCGTTGTCTTGTGTTAACAACCATTGAGGATGCCATTCTCTGGAGTGGACTTTACCATATTCTTCCGGCAGGGCGACACCGTAATGAAAAATGTCACAAATACTCATTAAATCTCTGCGCCACTTGGCATTAACCTCCGCGCTCCTGTGCGTTTACAAATACATTATTAATCAGCGACATAACGCCAAGCTTCCGGCACATATTCTCGCTTAATTTTCACCATCCAATGACCTTGATAAATTTTAATCGCGCGGTCTTACTCATGAGAGAGCAAAGCTATTTCAGAAATCACACGTAAGTAGAGAGTAACATTTTTATTTAATAACTCAGCCTTGCCCCCAGTGATGCGATGCTTATATCCTGTAAATTTGCTCTCTGCCAAACTTTAAGTGAGGTATTACTTCAAATGTAGCTTTTTACATAAGTATTAAAATAAGATCACCTTGACGAATTGGCTGCATAGTTTTTTCTTAGTGGATAAGTACAAACCCCACTACGCTTTTTTTCTCAAATTTGCTTTAATTCTGTCACAGGTTGTTGGGAATTGGGCATGGGGCATTGGGCATTGGGCATCGGGCATCGGGCATGGGATAGAGTGAAATCTTCTCCCTTGTCTCCCCTGCTCCCCTGCTCCCCTGCCTACCTTGCCTCCCTCTACTTCCCCTACACCCTTACACCCCCATACCCCTAAACAAAGCGATGGCGTAACCGCCCGCCGGAGGCGATCGCACAATTGAATCGTGATGTATTTTGAAAACAGTAGTCGCCAATTATGCCATTGATAAGTTAAAGATTAGAAATAGCTGACAAAGCATAGTGGGGAGTAGTGAGTAGGGAGTAGAAACAGGGGAATAAAGAGCAGAGGAGATTTAACCCCAATGCCCCATGACGGCAGTCCGCTCAAGTCGGGAAACCCGCCCACACGGCTGCCTCCCCCATGCCCAATGCCCAATTCCCCATGCCCCATTCCCAATACCCTCTTGACATTTCGCTGAAATTAGCTCAATTTGACTGTTTAGCTTCATAGCTATTTTTTTATTGAAATTTCCATGTCAACTCTCGTCATTGTCGAATCTCCAACTAAAGCTCGCACCATTCGCAACTACCTACCAAGAGACTATCGGGTAGAAGCGTCGATGGGTCATGTGCGTGACCTACCCCAGTCGGCTAGCGAAATTCCTGCTGCTGTTAAAGGGGAAGCATGGGCGCAGCTTGGTGTGAATGTGGACGCAGACTTTGAACCTGTATACGTTGTCCCCAAAGACAAAAAGAAAATTGTCACTCAGCTGAAAGATGCTTTAAAAGAAGCAACTGAACTGATACTGGCAACTGACGAAGACCGCGAAGGTGAAAGTATTAGTTGGCATTTATACCAGCTACTTAAGCCGAAAATCCCGACTAAGCGGATGGTGTTTCATGAAATCACCCAAGACGCGATTAAAAAGGCTTTGAAAAACTGCCGCAATATTGATGAGCAGTTAGTCCGCGCTCAAGAAACTCGGCGAATTTTAGACCGATTGGTCGGCTACACCCTCTCGCCTTTGTTGTGGAAAAAAATTGCCTGGGGATTATCCGCCGGACGAGTACAGTCTGTAGCCGTGCGGTTGTTGGTGACTAAAGAACGTCAACGCCGCGCCTTCCGAGAAGGTACATACTGGGATTTAAAGGCATACCTAGAGCAGAATAAAGCCCCTTTTACCGCCCTGTTAGTGACTCTAGGCGGCACAAAAGTAGCAACAGGCAGCGATTTTGACTCATCCACAGGACAAATCGCCGCCGGACGCAATGTGGTGCTGCTATCTGAATCAGATGCCATTGCTCTCAAGGAACGCCTGACTGGTAAACCCTGGACAGTCTCCGAAGTGGAAGAACGGCCAGTTACCCGTAAACCTGCGCCACCGTTCACTACTTCCACATTGCAACAAGAAGCTAACCGGAAATTGCGGCTTTCGGCACGGGACACCATGCGCGTTGCCCAGAGTTTGTATGAACAAGGGTATATTACCTATATGCGTACAGACTCGGTGCATTTGTCAGAACAGGCGATCGCAGCTGCTCGTGATTGTGTAGAAAAACTATACGGCAAAAACTATCTCAGTCCCCAACCGAGACAATACACCACCAAATCCAAAGGCGCGCAGGAAGCCCACGAAGCCATTCGTCCGGCTGGTAGCAGTTTCCGCACTCCCCAAGAAACTGGGTTAAGTGGTCGGGAATTAGCCCTGTATGACTTGATTTGGAAGCGTACAGTTGCCTGTCAAATGGCAGACTCCCGCCAAACCCAAATCACCGTCCAGCTAAAAGTTGAGGATGCGGGTTTCCGTTCTTCCGGTAAACGCATTGATTTTCCTGGTTATCTACGCGCCTACGTCGAAGGTTCTGATGATCCCGAAGCCGCATTAGAAGACCAAGAAGTAATTTTACCAGGGTTAAAAGTTGGGGATCATCCTGATTGTAAAAATTTAGATACCGTTGACCACGAAACCCAACCGCCTGCCAGATACACCGAAGCCACCCTAGTCAAAACCTTAGAAAGTGAAGGTATTGGTCGTCCTAGTACCTACGCCAGCATTATCGGCACAATTATTGATAAGGGTTACGCCCAACTGGTAAATAATGCCCTAATTCCCACATTTACCGCTTTCGCTGTC
Source organism: Aliinostoc maniaoense (assembly GCF_058172895.1). Taxonomy (NCBI): domain Bacteria; kingdom Bacillati; phylum Cyanobacteriota; class Cyanophyceae; order Nostocales; family Nodulariaceae; genus Aliinostoc; species Aliinostoc maniaoense. Next base: position 6,073,250 of record NZ_CP187952.1, read on the forward strand.
ACCGACCTACTAGAAAAACATTTCCCCGATATCGTTGACCCTAGCTTTACCTCCAAAATGGAGCAAACCCTAGACGACATCGCCGAAGGTGAAGCTAAATGGCTGCCTTATCTGCGGGAATTTTATCTGGGTGACAAAGGTTTAGAAACCCTAGTCAAAGAGCAGGAAAGTCAAATTGATGCCAGTAAAGCTAGAACCGTAGAACTAGAAAATTTAGCCGTCAAAGTCCGCATTGGGAAATACGGCCCTTACATTGAAGTAGATAACGGTGACGGTGTAATTACCGCCTCAATTCCCAAAGACCTGACTCCAGCAGACCTTGACCCGAAACAAGTTGAAACCCTGCTCAGGCAAAAAACCGCAGGGCCAGACCAACTAGGCCGCCATCCCGAAACCGGTGAACCAATTTACGTTAAAATCGGTGCTTATGGCCCTTACGTCCAATTGGGCGATAAATCAGAAGAAAACCCCAAACCTAAGCAAGCCTCTTTACCCAAAGGTGTCACCCCAGAAACTATCACCCTAGAAACCGCCATCGGTTTGTTATCACTTCCCCGTCATTTGGGAGTACACCCAGACACAGGTTGTAAAATTCAAGCGAGTTTAGGCAGGTTTGGCCCTTATATCGTCCATGACCAAGGTAAAGAAGGGAAAGATTACCGTTCTTTAAAAGCAGGTGATGATGTCTTGACAATCACCCTAGAGCGGGCATTGGAATTATTGTCAGAACAGAAAAAAACCCGTGGTGCTAGCAGTAAGTCCAAAGCTGCTTTAAGGGAATTGGGTAAACACCCAGACGATGACACCCCAGTCAACATCTACGACGGCCCCTATGGCCCTTACATCAAACACGGGAAAGTCAATGTCAGCATCCCAGAAGGTGTTTCAGTAGAAGATGTCACCCTAGAACAAGCTCTGGAATTGTTAGCCGCCAAAGCATCAACCAGCAAATCTAGCCGTAAAACCACAAAATCCACCACAAAATCCACCACAAAATCCACTACAACAACCAAGAAAAAACAAGTTAAGAGTTAGTTAGTTCTTTACTAGAGACGCGATTTATCGCGTCTTGACAATTCACAAGAGCCAATCCCCACTCACTATTACCTTCCGATCAGTTGCGAATGTGATACTCTAAAAAGTAAGGGAGATAACAACACTAAAATTTCCAGCGTGGCTTATGCCTAGAATGAAAAAGTGTGTATCAGCCCCATTGTCAGCCAGAGGTGCAAAATTACGCCAGTTTTTGCGTAGCTATTAATCACAATTGAGGTAGTATCTCAGGAGCAGTCAGTTTAATGGACTATATAGAAAAGGTACTGGAAAAGCTAAAAGAATTGGCGCGTAAGCTGATTGAAGCCCTACTAGGGCCTGAAGTAGAGCCGGAACCAGAACTGATTCCGATACCTGTAGATCAGCGATCGCGTCGTCGTTAGTAGCCTGAAGGTACAATCATTGACAGTACAACCTATAAGTATTTTGGTGCTGCACGGGCCAAACCTAAATTTACTGGGACAACGAGAACCAGGGGTTTACGGTTCTACTACGTTGTCTGAGATTAACACCCTACTAGCAGACGCAGCACTAAATTTACAGGCAAAAGTGTTTCCTTTGCAGTCTAATCATGAAGGCGTGTTAGTGGATGCGATTCATGAAGCATTAGGTAAACACCAAGGGATTCTGATTAATGCCGGGGCTTATACTCATACGAGTGTGGCGTTGAGAGATGCGATCTCTGCTGTAAATATACCGACAGTAGAAGTGCATTTAAGTAACATATATCGCCGCGAAGAGTTCCGCCATCATTCTTATATAGCCCCGGTAGTTATTGGCCAAATTAGCGGGTTTGGCGTACAAAGTTACCTATTGGGCTTACAAGCTTTAGTGAACCATCTGACTTGTAATTCGTAATTCCTAATACCCTAGGGTTTGCGTAGCGTCTGCCTACGACATCCTCCGCGAACGGAGAGAAGGCTAACGACATAAATTTGGCTGATGCAAAAATTTTCCCTTACACCCCTACACCCCTACACCCCTAGTTAAATTATGCGTTATTTACTTGGAAATCGTTTTAGAGGCGCATTTCTGGGAGGGTTAGTAGGGGAGGCTTTGCTGCAAAGCAGGCAGCCAACACATCCCACAGGTAATAACTTTTTAGAAAGCTTAGTTCCTGGTGTTGGGAGTTTGATTCAATTAGGGAAATTTGATATAGATCATTGGTTAGAAGTTTATCAACAAAAATTTACACATTTAGAACCATCAACAATAATATTCGCTACAATTCCTATTGCTCTTTTTTTCTCCGAAAATCCGGTAAAATTACACCAAAATATACTGCGGGTGTTAAAACATTGGGATAGGGACTTAGAAATTACCGATAGTAGCCTAGCTCTAGGATATGCGATCGCCCAATCACTTACAGAAAAACTCCAACCGCAAACTCTAATTCCCCAAATCATGGCTTTTATTGGGGAGACAAACACCTCAACCACACAAAATTTACTAAAAGTAAATAATTTATTACAACAAGGGGCAGGCTTAGAAAAAGTACAAGCTGAGTTAGGTAGCCCAGGGAAGTTGTCGCACCAAATAGCTATGGCGTTTTATTGCTTTCTCAGTAATTTAGAAGACTTACCTGTGTCAATTTTACGCTCAATTCGCTATGACACTATCTGCTTAGAAAAATATGAGAAGTTATATTTACCCAATAGCAGTGTAATCACTGGGGTTTTATCAGGTGTGTATAACACAACCACGAGTATTCCCCCAACTTGGCGAGTTTTGTTAACTAGGCAATTGAGCCAAATTTCACAAGTGCTAGAATTAGCTGATGCGCTTGCGACTAGTTGGTCGGGAGTTTATCAGCCTGGGTTCACTTCCCAGGAGTTTGCACAAAAGGAAAGTTTAATGTCTCACCAAAATTTACCACCTTGCGTTTATGCTGCTCCTCGGGTCATGGGGAAGGGTTAAGATAATTCGTAATTCGTAATAGCCTACGGCTAGGCTTGCGCCTATTTAACTTGTGATTGAGGATGGGCTATTAAATAATTATCCTGAAAATACCCTGGCATTTATTCCCATATACTCATAACGGCAGCCAGAAAAAACGCAAAATCGACCTCAGAACAATGAAAAAGTTGCTCAAAAATCGGAGTAGGATTGAGGCAGTAGGTTTAGGTTGGGTACATAAAAGGCGTTCTTCTCTAGTTTTAGCGATCGCAGTTGTATCATTGACTGGTGTTATGGGGCATGGACTATACAACCAGCCTCAATTAAAAGTAGGGACTGTTGCCCCACAAACAATTAAAGCTCCTTATACTGACAAAATTGAAGATCAACAAAAAACAACCGATAAACGCAAAACTGCTAGCAGACGTTCTACACCAGTATTGATGGTTGATACTGAAATCACTGCCAAAATCAACCAAAAGTTACAAAAATTATTAGATGAGGGGACTGCAATTCGTAATGTTGCTGGTTCTTTTCCGTTTTACGATGCTTCTGTTTTGTCCATACCTACCCAGCATTATTTACGTTCTTGCTCAGAATCAGAATGGCAAGCTGTGCTGACTACCCTCAAAAATACTACCCCACAACAGCCAAGTCGTCGCTTCCGACAAAATAATAATCAACAAGCTGCTAATAGTAACCCAATTAACATTGTCCCTACAGGTGATTTTACCCAAGCCGTCGGCGAACTATTAGCTTACCGCCTGATGATTGGTGAAAAAAACTTATCCTCACTCATCAATCAAATATCCCAAGCGCGCCAAGCATATACTCAAGCTAGCACTCAACTACTTAGAGTCAATAGTGTGACTCCAGAAACAATATATAGTGAAACAGTGCTGCTGGAATTATCAGATGATGAGTGGAGAAAAACCCAATTAGGCATTAATCAAAGTGCAGAACGTATTCTCACCCAAGGTATTCCCCCAGGCTTACCAGATAGTATTTTAACTAATGCTGTGAGCTTACAAGTACAAGTCTTCGTCCCCAGAAATGCCGAAGCTTTAGCCAGCAAACTTTTATTAGCAATCTTAGAAGCTAATTTGAAAATAGACACAGAACAAAGCAAAGAACAAGCCAAAAAAGCAGCAGATGGTGTTAGTCCTGTGTTTATTGATGTTAAGCAAGGTCAGATCATCGTCAATAAGGGAGACGTGATCACACAATTACATTTTGAGATTTTAGAGCATTATCAACTAATTCAGCGAGAAAATAACTGGTGGGGATTGCTGAGGTTAGCAACTTTAGTAACTGGGGCAATTGGTGTATTTCTATTATTAGAAAGACGAATTAAGCACAACTTGCGACAACGCGATCGCCTGTTAGTTTTACTATTAACCTTGAGTATACCGGGAGTATTAGCGATTAATGTACCTTATACTACTTGGGGTGCAGTTGGTTTATTGTTGGGGAGCTTTTATGGCCCTAGATTGGGTGTGACAGTCATCGGATTATTGTTATTATTGTTACCCATTAGTTTAGAGATAAGTATAATCACGGTATTAGCTGGAGCAGTGGGGGGAATTTTAGGGAGTTGTGTAGCGCAAAGATTGCGATCGCGCGAAGAATTGGCACTTTTAGGTTTAGCGATCGCTATCACTCAAGGTAGTATTTACTTAATTATTAAACTTTTGATTGGTGCCGCCTTTGGTGCAGGTTGGTATATTGTCCTGCAAGAAGCGGGATTTTTTGCTTTATCCGGTTTAGCCTGGACTATTGTGGCTTTAGGTTTAAGTCCCTACCTAGAAAAACTATTTGATTTAGTCACTCCCATTCGGTTAGCAGAGTTAGCTAATCCCAACCGGCCGTTACTCAAACGATTAGCCACAGAAACCCCAGGAACTTTTCAGCACACCTTATCCGTAGCCACACTAGCAGAAGCAGCCGCTAATAAACTGGGATGTAACGTGGAATTAGTCAGGGCTGGGACATTATACCATGATATTGGTAAAATGCACGACCCTTTAGGATTTATTGAAAATCAAATGGGGGGGCCAAACAAACACGAAACAGAAATTAAAGATCCTTGGAAGAGTGCAGAAATCATTAAAAAGCACGTTAGCGAAGGGTTAGTGATGGCGAGGAAACACCTGTTACCAACAGCCATTCAAGCATTTATCCCCGAACATCAAGGGACAATGCTAATTGCCTATTTTTATCATCAAGCCGAACAAATGGCACAAGCCGACCCCAGCATTATTGTGAATGAAGCTGATTTTCGCTATGCTGGCCCTATTCCCCAATCACGGGAAACAGGAATTGTCATGTTAGCTGATGCTTGTGAAGCAGCATTGCGATCGCTCAAAGATGTCAATCCTGAACAAGCCTTAACCATGCTAAATAATATTCTCCGTGCCAGATGGCAAGATAATCAACTGATTGATTCAGGGTTAACGCGCGAGGAAATGACACAAATAGCAGAAATATTTGTAGAAGTTTGGCAACAATTCCATCACAAGCGCATTGCTTACCCTAAGTTAAAAGCCAAAAATAAAATCAACCAATGTTAGATTTTGGATTTTAGATTTTAGATTGACCAATTATTCCTTGATGTGACAAGCTAGGGTGTTAATTTTCTACCTTTTCAATCCTGAAAAATTCATGCACAATCCTTTCCCTGACTGCCTAATACCGTTTCTTGATAAAGATGCACTTTATGCTGTACTGTAGAGACGTTGCATGCAACGTCTCTACATCATTTATTTGGTGCAACTTCTAGAGAATTGGTATAAGTAAAATTTGCAGTAGTAAAATTCTTTGAGTAATGAATCATGACTCATTACTCGTCAGGACTTACGCAAGTTTCACAATTGATCGTTGATGCGTGACGCTATAAGTCTCATAACTACGTTCACATACTTTCGCAGCGTCACACATCCTACATCCTCCCCTCTCCGCGTCGGAGAGGGGTTGGGGGAGAGGTCAGAAAAGACTTGTCGAACTCACGTTTACTCATTACTTATTACTCATTACTCATTTAATGTATTTCACCGATGATGACTATTAGAAACTAGCTAATTCTTCCATCATATGTCCAACATTACGTCCATAAATTTTTTGACTATATTGCTGCCAATTATCTTCTGAAGAATAGGGATGTCTGTTTAAAGTTGCTTCCTGAACATACGCCATGCACGGACGACGTAATTTTTCATATTTTTGGAATGATTTTGCTATTGCCTGTGTATTATTCCAGTTATTTTCTGAGGCAATTTGAGCAATTAATGTCACAATAGCTAAAGCATCTTCTAAACCTTGATTAGCACCTTGCGCCATAAAAGGTGGCATTCCGTGGGCGGCATCACCAACTAAAACTACCCTCCCGACATTCCAAGTTGGTTGAATTGCTGTAGTTGCAGAATCAGAAATAACTGCCCGATGAATGTAATAAGGACGCTGTTCCATGTTTTCTGGAGGCGATAAACGAACTAATTGCTTCAAGATATCGGGAAATCCTGCTTGCTCAAAGGCTTGTACAGCTAAATTAATTAAAGAACTGCCGGATTGATTTTCTAAAGTTGCCAAAGGTATAGCGAAATGGATAAGATAGCCAAATTGATTAGTAATACGACTACGGAATAACATCATCCTTGTGTCTTCCATTTCACCAGCCGCTTTTCTCGATATCTCATCATGACAAATAGTAGTAACTCGTGAATTGTGCAGAAATTTGGCTTCGATTTCTGTTGCTATTGCTGCGGGAACATCAGCAATTTCTCGACAAGAAATAGCAGCAAATCCAGAGTATTCCGGCTGGGCATAATCTGCATAAGAACTATCTTGATAAACTACTCGCCGAATTGTAGAATTAATACCGTCGGCGGCTACAACTAGCCTAGCTCGGAAAGATTTATGAGTTAGTTGTTGTTGGGTATTCGTATCTAGATTTTCAGGTTTATTTTCTTGCCAATGGGCATAGGGATTGGCTGAAATTGTAGCGTCAGAAACACAGTCTATCCGCACACAATTATTTTCTAATTCATCTACAACATGAATACAACGATGATTAGCCTTAACAATTTCTTCAGGTAACTGTTGTCTAAAAGTTGTTTGTAAATCATACCAAGGTATTGAAAATCGACCTTCACCATATTTTTGAAACCAATCATCAAAACTCAACGAAACTGAGCGAATTATCTCTCCTTGTAAGTTTCTATAAAACCATTTTGGCAAAGGTTTGGGAATATTTTCTCCTGAATGAGATGATTGAGGATTAAACCAACCAAGGGATGTATTTTTAACAGCTTCGTAAGCAGAAGTATCTAAATATTTCAGAGATTTTAAGCCATTGGGAAGCAAATCCAAAATTTGACCAACTGGACGAAAAGCACGGGTTTGATCTAATACCAAAATATTTTCAATTCCCCGCTTGCGTAAACCAATGGCAGTTGCTAAACCAATTGGCCCAGCCCCAACTATGACAACATCGTAGATATTAGGTAACATAAATTTTTTCAGCAAACTAACTATATTCTATTTATAGTTATCAGTCCGTGAAGGATTTATTTACTTATCCAAGCGTGGCAAGGGCAGCCATGAACGTTGGCGGCATCCTCTGCTGAGAAAAACACTGACAATCTCAGGGAAGGATGGAGATGATGTGCCACTTTACCTAGAAAAGCAACTAGAAAAGTTACTCAGTCAACTAAAGGATTTAAGAGAGGAAGAAAAAGATTTATGAGTCAGTATAGTATGATGATTCAATGGTCTGATGAAGATCAGCTTTTCCTTGTCACCATCCCAGAATTTGCCGATCTAGTTGTGATGCCTTGTACTCACGGAAAAACTCGTGAAGAAGCAATTCACAACGGGGAAGAAGTGATTGAAATGTACTTAGAAGCTTGGCAATTAGAAGGAGAGCCTATCCCTGAACCTAGAACGCTTCACGTTGCCTGATCAGTGTACCGCATCAGTAAATAGATTAAAAAGGTGTTGCAGTCTGCAAATGAATAGTTGCGTGGCTGTGGGGATGCTGAAAGCGGAGTTCTCTGGCGTGCAAGTGTAAACGAGTCGCCCCAGCATTGCAACCATAGAGGCGATCGCCTAAAATCATCACACCTAATCCTACCAAAGCATGAACCCGCAATTGATGGGTACGTCCTGTTAATGGTTCAAACTCAACACGGGTATAATTTTCTTCCCGCCCCATTATCTGAAAACGTGTCACGCTGGGTTTACCATGTTCCCAATCAACTTGCTGATAAGGTCGATTTTCGGGGTTTCCCCATAATGGTAATTCAATCACACCTGTGTCTGTGGTGACAATCCCTGCTAGTATCGCTTCATACACCTTGTGAACTTGTCGCCGTTGGAATTGCTGACTAAGTTGACGGTAGGTTTGGGAATCACGCGCCAGTAACAGGATTCCAGAAGTTTCTTGATCTAAGCGATGCACCGCCGCTAAATTATCCCCATTTGGTAATAAATTACGCCAGCGACTGACGACACTATCTTGAGTTTGGAGATAACGCCCTGGAACAGATAACAATCCCGCAGGTTTGTTGATAGCAATCAAATGTTCGTCTTCGTAAATAGTTTTGACCTCTCCCCAAACCCCTCCCCTTGTAGGGGAAGGGCTTAAAACTCCCCCTTCCCTTGCAGGGAAGGGGGTAGGGGGGTTAGGTCTTAAACCTGCCAACAAAAACCTCATCAACGGCTGACAGCGTTCTGCACAAGCACCGTAAAATTCCCCCTGGACTTTATCTTGATGAGATTTTCCCCACCAAAATTCTGCCATTGCTAGGGGTTTAAGTGCGTGGGTGGCGGCGTAGTGGAGTAATTTGGGGGCGCAACAGTCCCCTGTACCTGTGGGTAAACCGTTGGGCATTAATTGCTGTAATGATGAAGATTGCCCTAAAAAGTTCATCAGGGAGTAAGCCGCGTGCATCTGTGCTTGTAGTTGTCGAGATATGACTTTACGCTGCTGTTTGAGTTGTTGAATGCGTATATCTGCGGTGGCGATCGCCTGTTTTAAAGTTGCCAAGTTTACATCGCGTTGGCGTTTGAGGTGGCGGCGTTCTATTCCTTGTTGTCGGCTTTGTTCATCTAGTTGTTCTAAAGCTAAAGTTAAGGCTGTACCTGTGAGTGTGTCATAAAATTGTTGGCGTTTTTGTTGGCGTTGCTGTTTAGAATGAGTATGGCGATCGCTCATTTGTTGTAACTTTTGTGCATACTCCTGGGATAAGGTTTCATACTCTTGTCTAGCTGGTAATTGCTTCAGGGTAATCAGTTCTTGCTTGATTGCTTCTAACTCAGCCAAAGTTTGGGCTTCTTGTAAAGCTACTTGTTCTCTCCCTGGAATCGGTGTTACCCAACCATCAACAACACTTGCACCATTGAGCAAACCAGAAAAAGCTTTTAATACCCGTTGTTCACCTGTGGGTAATTCCACGAGCAAAACACCATACATTTTGCCTTCATAAGAATAACGCTCATCTTTGGCTAATTGCTGCATTAAACCACAGGCGATCGCTTCTACAAAAGGGGTACGAGGTAGCCTGAGTAAATCTCCTGTTTGCAAACAACGCCCTTTATACCAATAGCTAGGAGATTGGTTACTATCTCTCCAATCATCATCCAGAAAATCTGCAATCTGATGTAATATCTCGGTAGAAGTTGCCATCACTGTGGTTGTAATAATTCGTAATTCGTAATTCGTAATTCGTAATTCGTAATTCGTAATTAACGCGATGTGTGACTTATTCTTATAAACCCCTCTTCAAAGCTCTCCCCTGCAACTGTAGAGACGTTGCATGCAACGTCTCTACTTTAAATCTTGCTCCCCTTCCCTACAAGGGAAGGGGTTGGGGGTTAGGTTTGAAAAGAAGTTGCACACGGCGTTAATTAAGATGAAAAGTCGGAACTTTGATATATTCTGCAATATCACAACAGTATCAAAATATTGTTAATTATATGTCCGGGAAAAGTTTCTATCATATTGGCTTTGGGCAAGATGATTTAGGTTCTACACCTCCTACTATGACCTTATTATCTGGCGATCCTGAACGTGCGCGGTTGATTGCTTACACTTATTTACAGGATGTACGTTTACTTTCAGAAAATCGCGGACTGCATAGCTATTTGGGATATTTACCTAATGGTCGCCCTATTTTATCAGCTACTAGCGGTATGGGTGCGCCTTCTTTAAGTATTGTTGTGAATGAGTTGGTGCAGGTAGGGATAAAACAAATTATTCGTATTGGCACTTGTGGATCAATTCAACCCCATATCCCTATCGGTAGTATTGTAATTAGTAGTGCGGCGTTGTGTCGTCAAGGTGCAGCTAATGATATTGCACCTGTGGAATATCCAGCCGCCGCCGATCCTTTTTTGACGGTGGCTTTGGCAAAGGCTGCACAAGCATTAGAAATTGAGTATTATGTGGGAATTACCGCTTCAGTTGATACCTTTTATGAAGGACAAGAACGCACCGATGCTGCTAAACCTTATTTAATGCGATCGCTACAAGGCATAACTCAAGAATATCGACGGTTAAATATTTTGAACTATGAAATGGAATGCGGCACACTGTTTAAAATGGCCGGAGTCTATGGCTTGGCGGCGGCTGCTGTGTGTGCAGTAGTCGCACAACGCACGATTACAGAAGAAGTGATTGTATCTCAAAAGGATATAGCTGTGAAGCAGGCGATCGCCACCGCTATATCTGCCGCTACAAACTGTGATTAAAGTTGCAAAATACCCGAATTTACCAAAGTTTTATCGACTCTCCAGTACTTTTATCTAGTCTTCACTTAAACTTTAATTTATTCCTCAGTGAATATATGTATTATATATAAATTACATCTCATATAAATAAAATAGATAGACGTAAAACATAAAGTTTGTAGTAAGGACTTTAGTCCTAACAAATCTATAGGTAAAAATCAGATTTTATTTAAATATTAAAAATCAAATCAAATGATTAACGCTAATAAGGGGATAATTAAAACTATTAATTTAGCTTTAATTCCATTCTTACCAACATTGATATTTTTAGCATTACCCCATCATGTCACTGCTGAAGATCCAGGGGAATGTTTTATGATTAATGCCTCCGGTAGAACGATTAAATTAGAAAAGCTGTGCGGCGTTAACAGTGAGAAAACAACATCTCCCCAACCAGAAAAAAAAGTATTTCGTGTTCCCATTAAGCGGCGTTTGGGTAGAACTCCTGTAATTGATGTTACCTTGAATAACAAAAAAACCGTTGAGATGATTGTAGATACAGGGGCAAATAATACCCTGATTACGATGGGAACAGCAAACGCCCTGCAACTCAAAACTACAGGAGTTATGACAGCGCAAATTGCCGACGGTAGCCAAATCCAGTTGCCTGTGAGTACAGTACAATTGATGACAGCAGGTGGAGCTAGAGTGCAAAATATAGAAGTTGCGATCGCACCCAAAGCCCCAATCGGATTACTCGGTAATGATTTCTTTGGTCATTACGACATCAAAATTTTAGCAACCACTGTAGAATTTCATTCTCGATAAAAGCTCAAGCTTAATTCAATGGGGAAAAAATATACAATGCAAGAAATTCCCATTACTTCTCAAATGAAATGCTAACGTTCTTAGTTACAGGCGGAGTCGGCTTTATTGGAGCTAACTTTGTACTGCAAGCTCGAAAATTAAAATGGGCTAATATAGTTAACTTAGATAAATTGACTTACGCAAGTAATTTACAAAGTTTAGCAGAACTAAAAGATGATTCGCACTATCATTTTGTCCAGGGGGATATTAACAATTATGAGTTGGTTCGGTATCTTCTAGAGCAATATCAACCTGATGCCGTCATTAATTTTGCAGCAGAAACTCATGTTGATCGTTCAATTTTAACCCCCCATAACTTTATTCAAACTAATATAGTCGGAACATTTCAACTATTAGAAGCCAGCAAAGATTATTGGCAAAATCTCACATCAGCAAAACAAGAAACTTTTCGGTGTCTGCATATATCTACTGATGAAGTGTACGGTTCATTAAAAGCAACAGATCCAGCTTTTCGAGAAGATACACCTTATGCACCCAATAGTCCTTATGCAGCTTCTAAAGCCAGTGCTGATCATCTCGTGCGCTCTTATTATCATACCTATGGTTTACCAACTTTAACAACCAATTGCTCAAATAATTATGGGCCTCTACAATTTCCAGAAAAACTTATACCTTTAACTATCCTTAATGCTATAAATAATAAACCTCTACCCATATATGGTGATGGTCAAAACATCCGCGATTGGCTTTATGTAGGCGATCATTGTGATGCCATTTATCTGGTTTTGAAAGATGGTTTGATTGGAGAAAGTTATAATATTGGTGGTCTAAATCAACAAACAAATTTAGCAGTGGTGGAAAAAATTTGTTGTATTCTAGATCAGTTATTACCCAAAGAAAATTTTAAATATTCATCTCTAATTACCTTTATTAAAGATCGTCCAGGTCATGATCGTCGCTATGCAATGGATTGTACTAAAATTACTAAAAATTTAAATTGGCAACCAAAGGAAAACTTTGATAGTGGTTTATTAAAAACAGTCCAATGGTATCTTAACAACTCAGATTGGCTAGAATCTGTATGTACAGGTACATACCAAAACTGGATTAAAAAAAATTATGAACTTCGATAATTTATTCTCAGTTATTATACTGAGAATAACTAACATTCCTTCATCAAATTGCCAAATTTAGGGTGCATTACTGACGCACCGAAAGTTTTTCACAATTCAAAATCAAAAATATACCAATTCCGTCAGTCCTAATTATTACTTCCTGAATTATCCTAATAATAAATACTCACACCGACATACTTATTTCATAGGAATAACTAAATGAAGGGTATTATTCTAGCAGGTGGTTCTGGTACACGTCTTTATCCGTTAACTCAAGTTGTGAATAAGCAACTTATGCCTGTTTATGATAAACCCATGATTTATTACCCGTTGTCTGTATTAATGCTGGCGGGAATTAGGGAAATTATGATTATTTCTACTCCCACAGATTTACCCCTTTTTCGGCGTTTACTTCAGGATGGTAGTCAATGGGGACTGGAGTTTAGTTATGTGGAACAGCCGCAACCAGAGGGTTTAGCACAAGCATTTATTTTGAGCAAAGACTTTATTAAAAATCAGCCAGTATGTTTGATTTTGGGAGATAACATATTGTATGGACATAATTTAACTCAAGTTCTCTATCGTGCCGCTACACTCCAGGATGGAGGTTTAATTTTCGGGTATAAAGTCACAGAACCACAAAACTATGGTGTAATTGAATTTGATATCTATGGTAAAGCAATTAGTATTGAGGAAAAACCGAAATTTCCTAAATCAAAATATGCTGTACCTGGTATTTACTTTTATGATGCTCAAGTTACAGAAATTGCTGCTAGTCTCCAGCCTTCAGTGCGGAACGAATTAGAAATTACGGATGTAAATTTAGCTTATCTTCGTCAAGACAAATTAAAAGTAGAAATATTAGGATCGGGATACACTTGGTTAGACGCAGGTACACATGAATCCCTACATCAAGCATCTAATTTTGTCCAGACATTAGAACAAAGACAAGGCTTTAAAATAGCTTGCATTGAAGAAATTGCATATCGTCAAGGATATATTGATGCTCATCAGCTTGTTCAATTAGCTACATCTATGGGTAAAAGTAGTTATGGTATTTATTTGCGTCAGATTATTAACGGTGAGGTTAATTGTTCTAGAGAAAATCAAGAATTAAAAAGTAATATCAGTCCTTTAAATGGCATGATAACACCATTGATTATGGCTACTTCAAGCTAGGGAAAAGTCAAAACCCATGACTATTATGAATTACGCAAGTGTGACGAAAAAATCAAGTTTTCTGTTTGTAATCAGAGCTTAAGCCCTTGATGTGAGGACTAAAGTCCCTACTACAAACAGAATTTGAACTTGTGAGCAATTGATATCTAGCCGTAACGCATCGTGTGATGTTGGTGCATTTATAGCTAATTTTATTTCAACAAATTATCATGTTCTGCTAATAACTTCTCTACTTTGGCTTCATCTATTCGAGCCACAATCTTTCTCGATTCATGTAAATCTCGCATGGTTTTCGCCAGAGTGAAACTAGAACCAGTTAAGAAAGCTATACCCATACCCATGTAACCTTTAATCCAGTTATCTGTAGGTAGATTAACAATACCAGCAGTTGTCATCGATACAGAAATCAAAAAAGCAGCCCATGACTGAAAGAGCCAAGCAGCACTGTCTTTTTGATGATTGAGTGACTGCATATCAGCCTCCAAAAAAAGGTTTTTAGTGATAACTTTAGTTCTCTCTCCGTTCGTCGCATAGCGTGTCGTAGACAGACCCTCCGCGTTCGCGCAGCGTCCCGCAGGGAACAAATCAGGACTAAAGTCCTGACTACGAACTTAATCTTAGTATTTTTACATGACTTAACATAGTTCGGTTTTTTCAACTTGTTCTACTTAGTTAAGTTTTATTGAGTTTTCAAAAAAAGCAGACTTGCCTTTTTTAGTTAATATTAAAAATACGAAAAATTTGTGAGGAACTTGTGAGGAAATAATCATTTGTGGGAGAATGTGTAGATCAGGACTTGAGTCCTGATTACAAACTATACGGGCAAGGGTTGACGGACTGCGATAGGTTCACCAGTTAAGCTAAAGGCGCGGACTTCGGTGATTTTTACCTTTACCAATTCGCCTTTTAATTGGTTAATGTCACCGGTGAAAAATGTCAGCCGATTTCCCCGTGTACGTCCCATGACTTGGGTTTTGTCTTTGGGGTTTTGATCTTCTACTAATACTTCCTCGATGCGTCCCATGTAACGTTGCGATCGCTCGGCTGCTTTGATCCCTACTAAATGGTTTAATCTTTGTAGGCGATCGCTTTTGACTTCTTCACTGAGTTGATTTTCCCACAATGCCGCAGGTGTGCCGGGACGGGGAGAATAGGCGGCAGTATTTAACTGGTCAAAGCCAATATCATCAACTAATTTTAAGGTATTTTCAAACTGTGCTTCTGTTTCTCCAGGGAAACCAACAATGGCATCGGCACTAATTGAGGCATCAGGCATATATTCACGGATGGTATCAATAATCCGCCGATATTTTTCGTGAGTGTAACCCCGTGCCATCGCTTTTAATAGTTGATTATCCCCTGACTGGAAAGGAATGTGAAAATGTTCACAGACTTTGGGCAATTCTGCACAAGCTTTAATTAATCTCTCCGTGAAGTAACGGGGATGACTTGTAGCAAATCGAATACGTTCCACGCCTGGAACATCATGGACGTAATAAAGTAAATCTGTGAAGGTGTGCAGGTGTCTTCCTTCTGGTGTTGTTCCTGGTAAATCTCGTCCGTAAGCGTCAATATTTTGACCGAGGAGGGTAATTTCTTTGTAACCTTGCTGTCCTAATTGTTCCATTTCGGCGCGAATGGCTGCCGGTGTGCGGGACTGTTCCACACCGCGCACGTTGGGAACTACGCAATAGGTACAGCGTTCGTTACAGCCGTAAATCACATTTACCCAAGCTGTAACGGTGCTATCCCTCCGAGCTTGGGTGATATCTTCCATAATGTGAACGGCTTCTGTAGCGACAACTTGGTTGCCTGCAAACACTGATTCTAATAAATCTTTGAGGCGGTTAGCGTGTTGTGGCCCCATGACTAAATCTAGTTCGGGGACTCGTCGTAGTAGTGCTTCCCCTTCTTGTTGAGCAACACAACCGGCAACAACTAAAGTTAAATTCGGTTGTTGATGTTTGCGTTTAGCTTGTCTGCCGAGGTAAGAATAGACTTTCTGTTCGGCATTATCCCGAATGGTGCAGGTATTGTAGAGAATCACTTCTGCATCGTTGGGATCTTCGGAAAACTCAAAACCCATATCTTCTAATATGCCAGCCATGCGTTCTGAGTCGGCTTTATTCATTTGGCAACCGAAGGTAGTAATGTGATAGCGGCGGTTAGAAGTGGTCATGGGCAACTGCTGAGTTAGCTAGGTGTTAAATATGCTTTGTGTTCTACTCTATTCTAGTAGAGTATCAACCGAAGTAACGCGTTGAATAGGCGATCGCTTTTTTCCCAGCTACAGGCATGGCTAGGATTTGTGATTTTAGTCTAAAATTTAATTTCTAGTCAAACTTGCTATTGCCTCTCCAATATTTTCTACTTAAAGTTTTATGTCTTCATCCAATTCCAACTCTCCTGATAAAAAATACGCCTACCGAGAATTTGGTAACAACAACCCAGCCGCCACAGAAAGGGCAACTCCAGACTTACCACCAAAACAACAAAATCTCAGAGTCCAAGCCACCCGTTCTGGAAGAAAGGGTAAAACGGTGACGGTAATTACTGGTTTTCAAACTAAAGCAGAAACCTTAACAGATTTACTCAAAAAGTTAAAAACTCAATGCGGTACAGGTGGCACAGTTAAAGATAATGAAATAGAGATTCAAGGCGATCATAAACAGAAAGTTTTGGAAATTTTGACTCAGCTTGGTTATAAAGTCAAAATTAGCGGTGGTTAATCAGTCAAGACTATCACATTAACGTGAGTTCGATGACCTCTCCCCAACCCCTCTCCGACGCGGAGAGGGGCTTAAATATCTGGAAAGCTCAACGAAAGATTAAGGTTTTTAAGCCTCTACGCCACTTGCTTCAAGTCGGGAAACCCGCCCAACGCAGTGGCTTCTCCTTGCAGGGGAGAGGTACTCTACGAGAAGCAAGCTATGGAGAGGGGTTTTTTTAATTCGTCGAACTCATGTCACATTACCACTTTTCCATAAAACAGCCTCCCATATTTAGGAGGCTGAGAATTAAGCGGAGACAAGTTTATTTACCTACACTACAACTACAGCGATCGCACCTCCTAATGCTGAGAAAATGGCGGATACTATGGCTGTAGCGAATAACCACCAAGCGGCGGAAGCGGCGGCTTTGCGGGTTTCTTCCGCTTGTCTTTCGGCTTGATGTTTGACTGCTTCTAAACGGCGTTGGGCTTGGTGTTGTAGGCGTTCAGCACGTTGTAATACTGTGTTACGTGCGCGTTCAATTTGGTCAACAATCCGGTTAGCATCGGCTGTAGAAATATCTTCACGGGAACTCATAATGGCTACGAGGGTATCGCGGTTGAAGGATGAAAGGCGATCGCGTAAGGCCTCAAATCCGGCTTGGGGGTCTTCTAATAATGTGCGAATATCGTGTTTAATTCCATCATAATTGAGTTCGGGACGCTCTAGGGAGTTGAGATAATCACGAATCCTCTCAAAAATGCCATCAATCAAATGTTGAATGCGTCGTTGGATTCCCCGCAGTTGCTCGACAAATTGATCCCGGACTGAGACGATGTTATCAGCTATTTGGGCAGCTTCTTGATCTGTGATGTCTTCCCGAATTTTCAGCAGAGCGATAATTGTCGAACGATCAAAATGTGACAAGCGATCGCTCAAACTTTCCATCCCTACCCCTGGATCATGCAGTAGTAATTGTACATCCCGCTTGATTCCTTCTGGGTTCAATTCTTCCTTGCCAGTGTGCCGCAGATATGCTTCTAAATAAGTTTGGAAGTTCTCCACTCTTTGTTGGGTGCGGGTAGCTAGGCGACGGGGCGCACGGACAATGTTGCGAATAGCACTTTGTACAGAGTCAATCACTTCATTGACTTGGGCTTCACTCAAGTCTTGACGCTGACTGAGCAATTTCACTAAGGTATCTCTGTCTACCTGGGACAATCGCCGTCGGAAGGCAACAACTCCCTCTCTGGGATTTTCAAACAGTCGATTTAAATCTCGCTGAATGCCTTCTGGGTTAAGTTCCGCTTTGCCTGTACTGCGTAAGTAATCGGCAATGGTGGTAGTGACAGCATCATATTGTTCTTTGGCTTTGTCTGCTACAGCGTGGGGGACGTGGCGGACACTGTGCCAAGATTCCTCAACAGTATGAATAATTTGATTTGCTTGGTCTTCGCTAATATCTTGCCGTTGACTCAGTAATTTTACTAAAGTGTCACGGTCAAAACGAGACAATCGGGCTTGAATTGCCGCCATCCCGGCTTGGGGGTCTGCTAGCAAGGTTTTCAGGTCAGCACGGATAGCATCGGGGTTTAATTCGGCTTTGTCGGTATTACGCAGATATGACTCAACATTTAGCCAGAGGGTTTCTGCATGATATTGGGCTTGTGCTGCTAAGTTTTTGGATTCTACCAAAGCGCGATCGCGTTGTGCTTCTAATTGATCTAAGATTGGATCAACTTCGTAGGACTGGATATCATTACGTTGTAGCAATATATCCCGCATTTGTTGACGCTCAACTATAGCCAGTCGCCGTGACAGGGTTTCATAATCGACTTCGTGGTCTGTAATTAAAGGTTTGAAATCCCTCTCAATACCTTCTGGCGTTAAATCAGCCTTAGCAGTTACTAACAAATAACTATTGATGCGTCGTTGTAAGTCTTGGGATATCTCCCTTTCGGCTTCAGCTGAGACTATGACTAGCACTTGTTGACGTACCGCTTCTAGGCGATCGCTGATATGCTGAATTTGAGTTTGGGTGAGTAATCCCCGGTCTTGGAGAATATTTACGAAATCTTTGCGGGATAGTCGTTCTAGTTCCCCACGCACAATATTTGGGTCGGCGGCTGGGTCGTAGATGACATCACGAAATTCTTGGGCAATTCTGTCTTCGCTCAATTGCCAAGCATAGGTGTTGTAGAGATAGTTTTCGACATCAGCACGAATGGGGCTATAGGGTTGGGATGGTGTGGGCAATCCTAATTTATCAGCTTGTGCTGTAGCTTTTGCTTTAGCTGTGGTCAAGGCGTGCCAAATTTTTTCCACATCTAAATCTGATAAATCTGCTCGTCCCAAAACTACCCCAGTTAAAGCAGATAGTCCTTGCTGGAGTGTACGCTGAATCGGACTTTGGTCTGTTTTCTGGTCAGATGTTTTGGCGGGGCGCATTTCTGCAATTAACCGATCTAATTTGGCATTGAGTTCATCGGTTTTGCTTTGTCCTGGTGGCATGGTTTTGAGATAATTCACCAACTCACTCAGGCTGTCTTGCATAGGTTGTTGCTGACCTAGGACTTTTTGCCACACATTATATAAAGTATCAGCAATGCGGTTGACATCTCGCCGAGACAAATCGGTACGGCTACTGACTAAATCCACGAACTTTTGGCGGTCTATGTGACGCAAATCAGGACTACCAGCAATTTCTCTCAGTTGTGGATCTTGCAGTAAAGTTTCAAATTCCCGGCGAATATGAGATATATCTAGTTCTGGTGGACGCAGCTTTTCAATATAATCTTCTATGTTTTCTCGGATACTGATTGGGTCAATGGCACTGCCTAATTCTCGCCGTACTGCTGAGGCGGCTGCTTCTGCGGTGGATACAACTTGCTGATTCACAGCTTTCGCACCCAAAGCGGCGGTAGCTGTTCCCATAATTGCCTGAAAACCAGAGGTAGCAGTGTGAACTACCGAACCAATTAATGAACCGACGGTAGTAGAACTGACCCAAACCAATAATAAGAAGTACGCACCCCAAATTACTAAACCGAGAATTGCTCCCAGTCGAGGATCTAAAACCAATAGGCTCAACTTGACGGCTAAAAAACAGGCAATTAATAAGGCAATAGTTACCGAAATTAATGTCCAAATGCCTACGGCTGTACCAATTTTGCGAATCGTACCGCCAAAACTGCCACCTGTTTCCGAGACTGAATCCGATGGCCGACCCAAATAAGAAATCCCTGCGGCTACTGAAAGATTAGTTAATACCAATTGAAACGCAAAAGCTAAAATCACTCCAGACAGTAAAGCCACAAAAAACCTCGGCCCAGAGGTCAGTAGTGATAATTGTGCTGGTGAAACTCCCGTTGGTGCAACGGGGACTTGTGCCACCCATAACAGAGGCTTGTAGAGTGCGAATATAATATCTGTACTGTAAAACATCGTATTTCCTTACGCTAATAATGAGTCCTGAGAGGTGTTAACAAAGGGAAGCGTAGCCGCTATGAAAAGAGCAAGGGTACACTCACTCATGACTCAGGAGTCAGCACTGAGTTAATTAGATTGTGAGTAGCAACTGTAGTTTATCTATGTAGTTATGACCTTACCTAAATCTTAGTGGTTACTCTATAGAATCCTGAAAATTGATAGCTAAAATCATCTTCCTAAAGATTGAAAGCATATCAGACGCTAGATAGAAGTTTATATTTTTAATAGAGTTAGTTTTAATCAGAATTAACAAAATTAAAATGACAGGATACTGATAGCATAAAAGCTCATATATTTAATTTTTAATGATAATTACTGGTTTATTTGTTTTAATAAATAGCCTAATTATCGATAAGTATTTACAGTAGGTTTACATTTATTTACAAATACAATTCTGCTCACCTCCTGAAGATGGATTTGAGGATGTAACAAGATTAATCGTAATCGTCCATAAGAAGTGGCTAGGGATTGTATCTATCGACGGAAAGCAATTGATTGATAGATAGCTAAAGTAAAGTTAAGTAACAAATTGTTTGGAGCAAAAAAAATGGAAACTCGTTCTTCCAGTACTAATCTGCCAACAATTGCTACCGCATATAATGGACGCGATCGCAATGCTTTTTTATTCGGTTGGACTCCCCAAGCAGAAATTTGGAACGGTCGTTTGGCAATGATTGGATTTCTCGCTTACTTGCTTTGGGATTTAGCAGGTTATAGCGTTTTGCGGGATGTATTACATCTAATTGGCTACTAGCTAAAAAATGATTGTTAACTGAAGAAAACAAGATAAATATTTAGGAGAAAACAATGGAAACTCGTGAAACTCGTCCTTCTACAGATTTACCACCAGTTGCTAATGCTTACAATGGCATAGACCGTAACGCCTTTATCTTTGGCTGGAATCCTCAGTCTGAACTGTGGAATGGTCGTTTAGCAATGATTGGTTTTCTAGCTTATTTACTTTGGGATTTAGCTGGTTATAGTGTGCTACGTGATGTACTGCACTTTATCGGATATTAGGAAATAATGCCAATTCGTAATTCGTAATTCGTAATTCGTAATTCGTAATTCGTAATTACGGAAATAGCGCAAAATCTCGGTTTTAGCCATTCCCTACTATCGTGTTTTGATCTAATCAACAAAGGATAGTCTTGAGAGTATTCACAATCTCTTTTGGAGGTTGTGAAATATCTATATATATGGCGTTATCTGGCTCTTCCAGGGTGTGAAACTGACTGGTGAGGAGTTTCGCGCTCATGAAATGATTTTCTCGTGTTTGCAGGCGTTTTTGGATGATGTTGTCTGAGCCTTGGAGATAAACTACCTTGATATCATCCCTATCCATGAGTAAAAATTGCCGATAGCTAGCTTTGAGTGCCGAACAGGCTAAAACTACATTTCTATTTTCTTGCAACCATTGAGCGATCGCATTTTGCATATCTTGCAACCAAGGTATTCTATCAGCATCATCAAGGGGAATACCCAGGCGCATTTTTTCAATATTGGCTGGTGAGTGAAAATCATCTGCATCTTGAAATTGCCATCCCAAAGACTCCGCCAACAGTTTACCGATGGTGGTTTTACCCGAACCAGATACACCCATAATGAGAACTATCATCTTGTTGAGCTTAAATTTTAAGTTTAGCTAAACCTATGTAGCGGATACCTTCGGGAGAGATATCAAATCGGCAAGGTAGCACTTCTAAACCGAGAGCGATCGCATCCCGTAGTAACTTACCATATAAAGGATCAGCCGTATCACCAGGGGCAAACTCTGTACAATCACCCCGATTAATTAAGTACAACATAACTGCACGGGTTTGGGGAAGTAATGCCATCAGTTCTCGTAAATGCTTCTGTCCCCTAGTAGTTTCGGTGTCTGGAAATAATGCTAAAGTCCCTGCACACCAAGTTGTATTTTTCACTTCTAAATAAATTGGGGGTTCGGTATCATTCCCTGTCAATAAGAAATCTACCCGACTTTTTTTATCTTGGCCATAAACTACCTCGCCTTTAATTTGGCTATAATTACCCAATTCCGGGAACAAGTGTTTTGCTAAAGCTAACTTGATGATGCGATTTGGTAAGGCTGTATTCACACCTACCCAAGTCGGCTGGTTATCATGTACCTCAATTAATTCTAGAGTGTAAGCCAATTTGCGGTTAGGATTATCACTTTTAGAAAGTTGTACAGCACTACCTAGGGTAGAAACTCCAGTCATGGGGCCAGTATTAGGACAGTGTGCTGTAACAACTTCTCCATTAGTTAACTGCACATCCACAAAAAAGCGTTTGTAGCGTTTCAACAGAATACCAGGATACAGAGATGGGTAACGGTAGAGCCAATCAGTCATGGAAAAATTAAGTGCAGCAACAAGAATATTTTCCCCGATTTATGCGTTCGTAGTCAGGACTTTAGTCCTGATTATTTTTGAGGACTAAAGTCCTCACTACAAACAGCCTTTATCATGATTTGACAACTTTTGAACTTAACTTGACCACAATTTAATAAAAAGTAGCATATACTCGGTGATATCAGCCTTCCTACAAATACAGCAGATTCGATGTTGATGAGGTACAGCAACTGATTGAAAAAAGTAATGAGTAATGAGTAATGAGTAATGAGTAAGAAATTTACTTATTACTTATTACTCACTACTTATTACTGATGGTGTACCTCACTTACTTCAAAAGTGCTTGAAGGGGGAGATTTATAAAATGCAAGGAGAAAAATCCTATGCAAAAATTAGGGAAAACTACGGAATTAGAATACGCTTTTCTGTTTACCTTAAGAAAAGTTAATTCAATTAACACAGAAGATTTTCAACCATTTTTTAATAATTTACCCGTAGATCCTTATATTAAAGGTAACTACCGTTTAAGAAGATTATCACGGTTTACAGTATCTGGGGGTGAATTACATAAATTACCTCATGGCTATCTTTTTCAAAGTAAAGCATACAACCCATTAGTAGGTGATATTAAACGAGAGTTCGCTGATTTAGAAGATGCCATTATAGAACTTGATAGTTTTCAAAAGTTAGTTTTGGCATTTAGTGATTCTTGTAAACTCCATCCAGAAGCCGAAATTGGCGTGCATCAAATCAGAACGATTTGTTCTCCCGATAATTTTGGTAATCCTGCACCTGAAGGTATCCATCAAGATGGTACTGATTTTATTGGGATTTTCTCTGTAAATCGGGAAAATATTCAAGGTGGAGAGACACATTTATATACTGCGAAGAAAGAGAAGCCTGTACTGAGCAAAATTCTCTATCCTGGGGAATTATTATTAGTCAATGATCATGATTTTTTCCACTTTACCACGCCAATTAAACCACAAACAGAAGCTCAAGGTATTAGGGATGTATTTGTGCTGACTTCTCCTAGTTTGTTGACTGATTAATTAGGGGTGTAGGGGTAGGCTGTTGACTTTGTCGGTTTTAAGGCAGAATTAGTTCATACAATAATTGTGTCGGAAAAATCCAGCAAAGTCAAAGTCTATGCAAGAGTTTAAAAGCCCAGTGAGTAGATTAGCGAGATTGTTCAAGAAAGGTAGAGAAAACTGGAAAGAGAAGGCGGTCGTAAAACAGAAGCAAATCAGAGCTTTAGAAATAAAAGTGAGAGACTTAACGGATTCGAGAGAGAAGTGGAAAAAGCGTGCGATGGCGGCAGAAGCAAGGTTAAAAAAACTGAAGTTGGAGGAGGAGAGCGAAAAAAAGCAGAAATCGAAAACCAATCAGCCGACATAGAATCGGAGATGGGTGAAACAGACTTAAAGATTAAGGGTCACTATTATGATGTAAAAACAATTCAGCAAGCGATACATTTGTTAATCAACAGTGGGATTAGTTTTAGAGGTGTAGAGAAAGTTTTTGAATTATTTAATGATTGTGAATCACAGGCAACTCCTAGCTTTAGCTGTATTAGAAAATGGTTAGGAAGAATAGCAATATATGAGTTAAAAAGAGAAAAAGAGTATCGCAGGGATTGGATTTACATTGTGGATTTTACTTTAGCATTGGGAAAACATAAAGCTTTAGTTGTGCTAGGGGTGTCACAGGAATACTTATTATCAAATGTAATTGAGGAAAAGAGGGGATTATCACATAAAGACGTAGAAATACTAGCAATAGAAATAATGGAGTCTACCAAAGGAGAAATCATAGAAAAGCAATTAGATAAAATTAGCCAAAGGGTGGGAGTACCAAGACAAATCGTTGCAGATAATAGTAGTGACCTAGCG
Organism: Aliinostoc maniaoense; assembly: GCF_058172895.1. NCBI lineage: Bacteria > Bacillati > Cyanobacteriota > Cyanophyceae > Nostocales > Nodulariaceae > Aliinostoc > Aliinostoc maniaoense. The sequence continues at coordinate 6,097,492 of NZ_CP187952.1, forward strand.
CGTGGAATCAAGCTATATCAAGAAAATAATCCAGAGGTAATTTATACGCATGATGTGACTCACGCAATGGCATTACTATTAAAATATCAATTAGAATCAGATAAGAGATATCAATCATTTATCCAAAAGTGTAGCATATGTAGGCAGCAATTACAGCAAACAGAATTATCTTTTTTAGCTCCGCCATCACAGCGTTCTCAATGTCGTTATTTTAATATTGAAAGGCTAACTAATTGGGGAATTAAGTTATTAAACTCATCAGTGGAAACTCTAATTAGCCTGATTCCAGATATTGCCCCCACAGTGATTTATCAAAAAGTCAGAGATAAGTTGGGGTGGTTAAATGATTATCAATCAGATTTAATTAAATGGAATCAAATGGTATTGCTAACACGCCGTATCGAAACTGAGCTTAAACAATCAGGAATCAATCATGATTCTCTTGTGCATTTCGCAAATAATCAAGATAATTATGATGATAATTGTCTCCAGAAGCTTCAGCAAGATATTTTGGGTTATCTAGCTGTTCAATGTAACAAAATCAAGCATGAAGGTACTTTTTTGGCTACTTCTGATGTTATTGAATCACTCTTTGGAAAATACAAGCAATTTTCTGCTCGCTGTCCATTTAAAGAAATCAGTCAAATGCTACTAACCATATGTCTATCGACTATGGATTTAACAACTACTGTTGTTAAAAATGCACTTTTAAATATTAGCTTTGCTGATGTTGAAGCATGGTTTCTTCAGGTTTTTGGTCAGTCTTCGCTCTCGAAACGAAAAATATTATTTTCTCCTGATTACGAAGACACAGAAACTGCATGAACTTTTACCCCTAAAAAAAGTACAGAGTCAACAGCCTAGTGTAGGGGTGGAGGGGTGTAGGGGAAGCAGAGGGAGACAAGGAAGACAAGGAAGACAGGGGAGACAAGGGAGAAATATTTACCCCAATGCCCAATGCCCAATGCCCAATGCCCAATGCCCAATGCCCAATGCCCATTTTAATTAACTGCAAATATTTGACAATCTACGAGATAGGGGGAATTGAAATTAGTCATTTCCCCTGCTTTTTTATTGGGGATCGGAAATAATCTGGCGGAAAGTGGTTTATTGAGTTTAAAAGCTAAAGTTGTCATGTCAATTAATATGGCTGTAATCTTTTCTAGAGAAATATCGCCAGGAATGGGTACAGTATCTAATCCACAACCACAAACGGCTGAATATAATAATAAATTGGTAATATCATAAGTTCCTTCATTGGCTCTAGTTGCTAAACCGATATCCTCACAAACTGGTAACATTAAACCAGAGTAACCACAGGTTTTGATGGGGATACTTTTTAAAACTCGTGTTAGCATTCCCGAAATGGCTAAAGTGCCAGGATGACCAAATTTACCATCTAGTAATTTTTCATAGATAAAAGCGATACTATTTTTTTGATCTAATGATGGTGTAAGGGATGTATCTATTCCATAAAAGTGAATCTGAAATTGGGTGGAAATTTCTTGTGCGATCGCCTCTACTTTTTTGACTTCTGATGCTAAAATTATTTGTAGCTGGTTTTCAGCATCTCGGATATTATCAGCAACCATAAATGCTGGCATTACTAAATCAGCCAACTCTAAACCAATGGCAAAAGATGTTTCCCCTAAATGGTAGGATGTGGGGAAAAATGGGATACCTGGCTGACAGTTAGCCCCAGCACAAAAGCGAAAATTACCATAGCCATGTTCAGTTTCTTGGGAGATGCGTTTAATAGCTTGGGCTGATGCTTGAGCATTATCAAAATATTCACCAATTTTACTGGAACAGTAAATTATTGATGTGTTTTGGATGATGTCAGGAATTATATCTATAGTTGCACTAGTGCTAGCATAACCAATATTAAAAAAGCTGACATTTAAACTTCGACAAAATTCTTCTAAAATTTTAATCTGATCAATAATTTCGGAGGGAGTTAAACCTGCAAGATATTCTTCCCAAGGGTTGGTAGTAATTCGTGTAGTTTGTACTTCGTAACCTTGTTGTGCAAAAATTATTTGAGCTTTTTGGTTAAAATCAGCCGCTATTTTGAGTCTTTCTGTTCCTTGGGGGAAATCAAGAGATATACCTGTAGTAATAGTTCTAATTTTCATAATTTAGTTTTCTTAGAGATATAGCAGTTAACAGAATTGAAAGCCTGTTATGGTGAGATTTTTATTTTTCCCCCCGCTCCCTGCTCCCTGCCCCCTGCCGCCCTGCTCCCTGCCCCTAAGCGACTCCATATCCTGTGTACGGGCGTTTATATGGTGGCTGTAAACCTAACACAATATCTTCTTTTGGTACTCCCATTTCCAGCAACTCTCTTGCTATATCTACATCTGTCATATTCTGCTGAATCCAGATTTTCTCATTTTTAATATCAAAATGAATGACAGTATGATACACGCGACTTAACCCATTCCAACCTATACGCATCAACTGATAATGGTCGTGTACTGTATCAAATATTAATTCACTTTCAATTTGTTCTCTATGAGGTTTATACTTACCATGTTTAATTAAAAGATTTTGGATATATTGACGATATTGCTCTACTTTATCCATTTCACCAAAAGTTAGAACCAAATCTAAACACAAAAAACTTATGAATTTTGAATTTTGTAGCTTGCTACTCTCCGAGTTCTCCAAAGGAGTATCCGCAGGGTAAGCAGAACAGGGTAAATAATTCAAGGTTTGTAGTTCAAATAAGGACTAAAGTCCTTACTACGAACTCAATCTTCTTCTTTTTACATTACTTAACATAGTTTGGTTTTTTCAACTCGTTATACTTATTTTGAATTTTGAATTGTTTTTTAAGAGTCAAGGTATCCATCCCTTGATTTCGACATCAGTCAAGGGGCGTTCCATCTTGATATATTCGCTTTTCGCCGCTTGTAAAATATGTTTCATCCCCACAGGCTCATCGGCATCAGCCGCCAAAAACGCGGCATTGAGGGCTATATTGCGAATATTACCGCCGGTGACACTCAGTTTGGCTAATTTCTCAAAATCTAAGTCTGCGGTTGGGGTTAGGGCTGGAAATACCCGTCGCCAAATCTCGGCTCGCTGTTTGGCATCGGGAAAGGGAAACTGAACAATAAAGCGCAGGCGGCGCAAAAATGCTTGATCTAAAGAGGTTTTTAAATTAGTGGTAAGAATAGCTAAACCTCGGTAGGCTTCCATACGTTGTAGTAAATAGCTTACCTCGATGTTGGCATGGCGATCATGGGAATCTTTGACTTCTGTGCGTTTGCCAAACAAAGCATCGGCTTCATCAAATAGTAAGATGACTCCTCCCCCCTCGGCGGCATCAAATACCCGGCGTAAATTCTTCTCTGTTTCACCAATATACTTACTGATTACGGCACTTAAATCAATTCGGTAGACATCCAGATGTAGGGTATTACCTAACACCTCTGCGGCTAGGGTTTTCCCTGTACCACTTGCTCCGGCAAACATGGCACTAATCCCTAAACCCCTACCTCCTTTGGCAGCAAAGCCCCACTGTTCATAGACTTTGGAACGCTGGCGCAGATGGGCGGCGATATCACGCAATACTCCCATTTCATTGGGTGGTAAGACTAAATCTTCCCATTGTGCGGTGGCTTCTATGGGTTGTGCTAATTCATCTAAGCGGGGACGAGCCTGGCTACGGCAGACATCCCAGAGGGAACGGAAGGCTTGGGCAGAGTCGCTAGTGGGGTTGTGTTGAGTTTTAAATTGCCAAGTGGTGGCTGTAATTGTGGCTGTACTCAGGTTAAAGTGGGAAACAAGACGATCAATGTGTCCATTGGCATTGAAGGAAATTTCACTCAAGGCTGTTTGCCAGACTTGACGCTGTTCGGCTGGGGTGGGGTGATTTACGTCTAAGGTAAATAGAGGGCGTTGGATGCCACGACGACGTTCTAAACTGGAGATGATTAAGGGAGCATCTAGGGTTTCTAGTAGTTGAGCGATGGTATTTTCTCTTTCTGGTTCTGTAGATTGTATGCGATCGCTATCTAGTAAAATCACCCGTCGATATAATTGCCATTCCCGTTCCCATAAGCACCGCAGTAAATGCTGCTGATGACTCTCACGGGGCAAATGATGGGCATTTACAGCATATCCTGTTAATCCTAAACTATGGCAAGTATGAGCAGCGATCGCTTTTTTGCTGGCTGTTTCAGTACCACATAGTTGCAGTATGGGTAATACTTGCTGTTGTTGGGAAGCTTGCACCCAACAATTTACCATCTGTGCGGCTATGGCTGCATGGGATGAGACTAAGTTCTCTGTCTGTAATGGGGATAAGCCTAATTGTTGCCATCGCTCGTCTACAAGATTCAATCCTGCCAAATAGTGAGTAATTTGCTCATCCAACCGTAAAGGAGAAATGCTCAAAGCATGGGCTGCTCCCACTTCAATTAATCGCCACCGTCGCAAGGGTGCATTCTGGGTCAGCGCGCCCCAATAGGGAGATGATGAGAGAGATAATGCTAAACTGAAAGTGGGATATTCTAACTGTGGTTGTCCCTGAGCCATAGCACATAATTGCCCCCAGTTACGGTCAAATTCCATACCTGCACACAACAGCAGAATTTCTCGCTCAAATGCAGATAAGCCAAAAACTGCACACAGTTTTTCTATAGCCGGAGGTGCTTGAGCAAAGGCTGAGTCGTCAGGATCATTAATAAATATTCCTTTCTCCCATGCCTCATTTCCCTGTTGGTTCTGTGCAATTAGCCGCTCTAAAGCCTGACGGGTTTGGGAAACTAAACCCATCAAGTAACGGTGATTTGCGGTGTACCAATCATTTGTAACAGGTTGGGAGAACATTTTACACCAAGGTTTTTTGTTTGCGTAAACTTTGAATGGTAGCGATCGCGTGTTTCGCTACTATATCAATTTCTGCTGGCGTGTTAAACCTCCCCATTCCAAAGCGAATAGACGCATAAGCCAGCTGCTCAGAATGTCCCAAGGCGGTAAGCACATGAGAAGGTGCGGTTTTCGTCGATGAACAAGCTGAACCAGAGGATATAGCCATAATTGGCTGTAAACCTAGAGACAGTGCTGCACCATCAACTCCTGCCACACTAATATTTAAATTTCCTGGTAATCTCTGGGTAGAATGTCCATTCAGGTAAACGCCTTCCAACTGTGAAAGTTGATTCCACAAACTTTGTCTTAATTGGGTGAGGCGTTGGCTTTCTGTCTCTTGTTCCGCTAAAGCAATTTCTACAGCTTTACCAAAACCGACAATTTGCGGTGTGTATAAAGTCCCAGAACGCATTCCCCGCTCATGCCCTCCGCCGTGCTGTTGGGGTGCTAGTTGCACTCTGGGGTTACGTCTGCGGACGTATAATGCACCAATACCTTTTGGCCCGTAGACTTTATGAGCTGTGAGAGACATTAAATCTATGTCCATTGCTTGCACATCTAGGGGAATTTTACCAATAGCTTGGGCTGCATCTGTATGAAAAATTATCTGACGAGCATGACAGATTTTGCCAATTTCTGCTAATGGTTGCAATACCCCAATTTCATTATTAGCTGCCATCACCGACACTAAAATTGTCTCAGGACGCAATGCTGTTTCTAATTGAGCTAAATTAATTAATCCATCTGCTTGTACTGGCAATACAGTAATCTCAAACCCCAGGCTTTTTAAATAGTCACAAGGATCAAGCACTGCACTATGTTCAGTAGCTACAGTAATAATATGTTGACCTTTTGGAAAATAAGCTTCCGCTACACCTTTAATAGCTAAATTATTCGCTTCCGTTGCACCACTAGTAAACACAATTTCTTCTGGAGAAGCATTAATGGCGGCGGCTAATATTTCCCGTGCTTGTTTCACAGCTGCTTCTGCTTCCCAACCATAAACATGACTAATACTAGCTGGATTGCCAAATTTCTCTGTAAAATAAGGTAGCATCGCTGCTAATACCCGTTCATCTACAGGTGTAGTAGCGTGACAATCAAGATATATAGGGCGAGTAGACATATAGGAATCCGGCTTAATTATTGAAATTACTTACGTAGGTAGGGAACAGGGAACGGGGAACGGGGAACGGGGTAAGAAGGAATAAAAGTGTACTTATTTTTTTCAGAAATCAAATATGATTTCTATAGTAAACTTAATAATTTTGTTTGATTTTCTTCAGAAACCGTAAACTTTAGACAATTTGACCATCAATAATCATTATTTTTCAAGACTAAATTAATTAATCCCATCCCATTTATTGAATACTATTTTACTTTTAATTTTAGCTAAAATTAGCCTACCAATTCTTGTAATTTATTTAACACTGCTTGGGCATGACCTTTAGCTTTCACATTTGGCCAAGCATAGGCAATTTTTTGTTCAGGTGAAATGAGGAAAGTAGAACGAGCTACACCCATATATTCTTTGCCCATAAACTTCTTTAAACGCCAAGCACCATAAGCTTCGATCATTTGATGTTCTGGGTCACTTAATAGGGTAATAGACAAGTTATGTTTGGCAATAAATTTGCAATGAGCCTTACCAGAATCTGGACTAACTCCTAAAATTTTTGCTCCTAATTTGCTGAATTGCTCATGTAATGCTGTGAAATCAGTGGCTTCTGTAGTGCATCCAGGTGTATCATCTTTAGGATAAAAATAAATAATAACCCACGCCCCATTTAAATCCTTTAAATTCACCAATGTACCCTGATGGTCTGGGATAGAAAAATCAGGTGCTATTTGTCCAATTTCGGGGATATCGCTCATAAACCAAAATCCTAAAACAAAAAACAATGTTTATTTTTTTACACAACTAAAATAATACATTAGACGTAAGTTGCCTTAAGTGCAACAAAACTTAACATAGATGTTGGTGTTAAATTTTCTTTCGCCAACCCTTGTATATTGAGGGAAGTATTAGCTCCTCCAATACAGCACCCCTAAAAGCTTTCGGTGCGTTACGGCTTACGCCCAACACACCCTACATATACTTCCGCGTAGCAATATTACATTATGGGATCGGGGGGGGAGCATCGTTACGAATTACGAATTACGAATTACGAATTACGGATTACGAATTACGAATTATTCCTGATTTCCACTCCGTTGTGCTTGAGAAGTTTCATCAATGTGAAACGCTCCTTTGCCATTGCCTGTTAAATCACAGTTCTCAACTGTACCTATACCTCCGTCATGAAGATATATAGCATATTCTTGATTTTTATTAATTTTGCAATCTCGAATGACAGTATTGCTATCATTTCTGATTTCTACACCAGATAAACCATTATTGAATATCGAACATTCTTTAATTGTACCTTTCCCATTATTATCTACAAGGATACCAGCCCCTTTACCATCCCGAATTTGACAATTTTCTAAGAAAGGATTGCCATTTTTGCGAATTTCTAAACCTGCGCCTAAGTTAGTATTAAAAATTTCACAATTGCTGATATTTCCTTGACCGTCTTTATCAATGAGAATACCTCCGTCACGGATGCGACAACGCTGAATGGTGGGATTTCCACCTTCCTGAATGGTAAAACCTGATAAATTAGAATTAAATAAATAGCAATCTTCTATTGTGCCTTGACCATTATCGTAGACAAACACACCACTAGCTTTACCATCATGAATTTCGCAGTTACGGACTATAGGGTTAGCAGTGGGGTTATGAATGGCCACACAAGCTAAAGAATCAGAAGTAATATGGCAATTTTCTAAAATCAGTTGTCCTTGAGCAATATCTACAGCGTAGAACTTTTTGTTATTCTTGCCAGCCGTACAACGTAGGGTTAAACCACTAACCTGAGCCTGGTCAGTTTTCATCAAAATGCAATCTGAATTTTCACTTTCAATGACAATATCGGCAGTAGAACCCTCACCAATAATTTGTAGTGGTTTGTTAATCACTAAACCTTCTAAATATAATCCCGGCTTGACGATGATACGGGTGTTGGGTTGAGCATTTTCAATGGCTTCAGTGATACTTTTGTAGTCACTTCCTGCTAATTTAGACACAGTAATAGTTGGTTTATCTTTAGGAATTACTGTATATAAAAGTGCTGATCCCAGTAATCCGACACCACCAAAACCAAGGACTTTAACGAAACGCCGCCTGGGAACTTTTGGGGAATCAAAAGTTACAGGCGGGTTTAAAACTTTGTCAACTTCTGCCAATTTTTGTAAAATTAGCTGTGTATTTTGAGGGCGTTGATTGGGTAAACGCGCCATCATTTGGTCTAGTAAATCTGCAAATTGAGGCAATACGTTAGTATGATCACGCCAGCGTAATTCATCGCTATAAGGATCATAAATGATTGAGTTAGTGGGTTCTTTACCAGTCAGCAAATAAACAAAAGTCCGACCTAAAGCGAAAAAATCCGATTGCTGCACAGCTTGACCATTAATTTGCTCTGATGGTGTGTATCCTGCGGAAACTACCCCTGTGACTTGTCCGATAGGTTGCTTGGCGATGTAGGTTTGGGTAATTGACCTAGCTGTGCCAAAGTCAATTAATGCTAGACGACCATCTGCGCGCAGCATAATGTTAGATGGTTTAATATCGCGGTGAAATAAACCTTGTTGGTGGACTTGCTGAAGAATTGTGACTACTTCTTTGAGCCATTGCAGAGCTAGTTTCTGATCAATAGGTCGATATTCTCGTTGGGTTAAGTACGCGCCTAAATCTAACCCTTCGATTTTTTCCATGACTAGACAGTGTAACGGCTGTTGGCTATTCCTAGGAAAATAGATAAAGTAACCATTAGCTTCTACTTTGGGGATGCCTGGATGATTGAGGTGAATTAAGACTTGTGCTTCCCTTTGAAATAGCTCGATCGCTTTCGGATGATTATTGGTTAAAATCTTGAGGACTTTAGATGTTTGAGTGCGTGTATCATTGACTGCAAAGGTTTTACCAAAGCCGCCACCGCCTAGAATATTCACTACTCGATAACATCCTTCGAGAAGCAACTCCGAGCCACAAGCTTGACAAAAGAGTATATTGTCAGGATTTTGTGGATTGGTACATTGGGGGTTTATGCAGAGGCTCATGGCTTCGGCAGGTAAGGTTTTTATCTGAATAGTGTAACTTTTCTGGTGTAATTCACAAATAAATTTTGTAATAATTTCGTGATTTCCCCCTACAATCCTCAACCCCTACACCCCTAGGGTAGAATGGCATTCAGTATCCTGCTGCCGATGTTATCCCTATGTTGCCAGTCATTTACTCGGATGAGTTTCTAGATCACAAAACTGGAAGATATCATCCAGAAAATCCAGAACGGTTGACGGCGATTGTCAATGGTTTAAAGCAAGCCGCATTTGCACACAAACTTACCTGGAAATTGCCTACTCCCACATCAGAAAATACATCGGTAATGCCGTTTTTACTTAAGGCGCATAGTCCAGCTTATATCAAGAAACTCCAGGAAATAGCGGCTAGTGGCGGCGGTTATTTAGATGGTGATACTCCTGTTTCTCCCCGTAGTTATGATGTGGCGTTGTTGGCGGTAAGTGCTTGGTTGGATGGCATAGATACAATTTTAAGTACAGCAAATCCCGCTTTTGTGTTGTCTCGTCCACCGGGACATCATGCTGAAAGTGATGCAGGGATGGGTTTTTGTTTATTTTCTAATGCCGCGATCGCAGCTTTTTATGCTTTAGCACAACCGGGAATTAACCGTGTGGCTATTCTCGATTGGGATGTACATCATGGTAATGGTACACAGGCGATCGTGGAAATTAATCCCGATATTGTTTACTGTTCTTTACATCAGTATCCCTGTTATCCCGGTACTGGCAGAGCTACAGAACGCGGTTTTCATAATAATGTGTTGAATCTCCCTGTACCTCCCGGTAGCGATATAGCCGTATATCAACCACTTTGGAAAAAAAAGATAGTCCCGTTTTTAACTGAATTTCAGCCAGATTTGCTAATTGTCAGTGCTGGCTATGATGCTAATGCTGACGATCCTTTAGCTAATATCAATTTACAACCTAATGATTATGCTGTATTTACAAACTATTGTTTGGGAATAACCCGTAAAATTCTCTTTGGCTTGGAAGGTGGTTATGAATTTGATGCCCTGACTCAATCAGTCATCGCCACTATTGAATGTTGCTTAGTTTAGTCTGGATATTCTCACAATTGCTAATTCTGGAAAATATTAAGTAATGTTGCGGCTTTACTCAAGATTTCTGTGAGAGTCTGAATCAGGATTCTGTGAAAATCCGGTAATTCAGTGTTTATATTAAGTTGGATTGCAATCAAAGAAGGACTAAAGTCCTGACTACAAACTGCGATTTCTGGCGATTTAGTTACTTGAACGGGGTTTTTACAGCAATTCCTATTAAAATGAGGTACAAAACTAACGCCGTGTGCAACTTTGTCTCAAACCTAACCCCCAACCCCTTCCCTGGTAGGGAAGGGGAGCAAGATTTAAAGTAGAGACGTTGCATGCAACGTCTCTACAGTTGCTGTTCGGAGGTACTCTACGAGAACAGCTTCGCTCTATGGAGAGGGGTTTCAAAAATAAGTTGCACATCGCATGAACTAATGTTTTTAAACGCGGAGGGGCGCGGAGATTGCCCAATTTTATTAGTGGTGTATTCAGTACCTCCGCAGATTAAGAAACAATATATTGTATATAATAATACTTATTTACATTTCTTCATCAAAAGGTGAGTAATTTACTACTATTAGTTTATTTTCCGAGTTTAGCCATTGAAGTTATAAAGAAATTACTAAATTTTTTTAGTAATTTTTTTAAAGTAAATTTCTATATCTATAAATTTTAAATTTCCGTAAATTTCCTGAATTGCATTGATAATCAATTCAGATTTTTTTAGTAGAAAACAGCAATTAAATAAAGTTTAATTGTTTTGAATATATATCCCATAAAAAATTTATATTCGTGATATAGATAACATGGACAACCTTAAGCCAGGTAAAGGTTCTGTACGATAAAGTGGATTTTTGAATTTTTTCAGTATTGTATGCAACTAAATCTAGGGTAATTTCATCGAATCTTCAGAAAGAAAAAATCTTATTGATTGCATCCAAGAGCTAAAGTTTTGTTAAGATGCAAGTGCTAGCAGTTTCCCAACGGAATTTCCAACTCCGCAGGTGGAGAAATAAACATCACTAGCAGCACATAGTTTAAAAGGTGAAGCTATGACCACCTACATTTTCTTTGATGAAGCCCTTCGGATGTTAACCAACGCCTACTTGCTATCAGCGATACTGTTAATTGCAGCATCAGGGATTGGGTTAGCAGTTATTGAAACCATTGAAAAAACAGGACAACGCTAAGTTAATCGGTATTTAGACGCTGCACATCTGAGCCAAACCAGATTGAGTAAAGGTGTTCACTGTCAAAAAATCCTGGGAACACTAAATGATGAAAGTCTCACAGCGTTGCAGGTTGCTGGAAAGGTGAAAAACTGTCAAGTTAACTGTACGCTATTGAGACCCCATCCAGGAGCAATTATGATGAATCTACTAGATACCGTTCTGGACACGGAAATTCCCACTCCAGAAAAACTTAGTCTACCAGCAGCTTTTGTGGCGATCGCGTTACTAGCCACCGTGTCAGATAATTATTTAACTGATGAACAACAGCATTTCATCTCCTGTGCGCTGTCACGGACAAAACTATTGAGAAATTATTCCCAGGATGCTATCCAGAACCTATTGCACAAAAACCTGGATATTCTCTGGCGGGATGGCTTCAATGCCTTATTTAATTTAGCTAAAGCATCTCTACCTTTGGAATTAAGAGAAGCTGCTTTTGCTGTATCTGCTGATTTAGTCTTGGGTCAAGATTCAATCACCGATGAAGAAAAAAACTTTTTAAACGATTTTTATCAAGCTTTAAGTATTTCCCGCGATATAGCAACACAAATTTTACAAACTATGTCAATCAAAAATCAGTGATGAATTGAGCATTGGGCATGGGAAGATTAAATGAGTAATAAGTAATAAGTAATAAGTAATGAGTAATGAGTAATACCCATTAATTATTACTTATTACTTAAAGACAGCACCAAGGCTTTTGGTGCGTTACTGCTTACGCCTAACACACCCTACTAGCGTGACAAGGCTAAAATAGTGCATTAAAGGTAGGTTGGGTAGAACGGAGTGAAACCCAACACTTTCAGGATTCTGTTGGGTTTCGTTCCTCAACCCAACATACGCCTAATCCATCATTTTAGGCTTGTCAGTCCACTACATATACTACATATAAGTATAAATTGCCGTAACGCACCATAATCACACGGTGCGTTACGCGTTGCTTTAACGCACCCTACAATTTAAGCTTTACTGGTAACAGAGATCCTTAACTTTGGTTGTCGGTTTATCTGATGACTAGTAGGATTATGAACTAATCCCAAATAGCATATATACTTAAGTGTGCCAAAGGAGTTTATCTTCTTTGGCATTACTTTGATTTTGAGGCTGGGACAGCAGAGCAGATTTTATCCTAATCCCCAGTCCCCAGTCCCCAGTCCCTAATCCTCAATCCCTATTTATGTCTGCTACCATCACCCAATTAGTTGAAGTTCTTTTAGCGCAACCGATAAATTTAAGTGCGGCGGATTTAGCACAAGTCAGCAGTGGTATACAAACAGATAGCCGCATCATCAAACCCGGTGAAGTTTTTGTAGCTTTACGAGGAGAAAAGTTTGATGGACATCAATTTGTCCCGACTGCGATCGCTCAAGGTGCAATTGCTGCTATCGTTGATTTTGACTACGAAAATCCGGGATTGCCTGTATTACAAGTTCACAATACCCTAGAAGCTTATCAAAAAATTGGGCGATGGTGGCGCGATCGCTTTCATATACCTGTAATTGGGGTAACAGGTTCTGTAGGTAAAACTACTACCAAGGAACTCATCGCCGCAGTTTTGGCGACACAAGGCAAGGTTCATAAAACTTTTGGTAATTTCAATAATGAAATTGGTGTACCCAAAACTTTGTTAGAACTAAATTCAACCCACGACTATGCTGTAGTGGAGATGGCAATGCGGGGAAGGGGTCAAATTGCTGAACTGACAAATATAGCGCGTCCCACAATTGGCGTAATTACCAATGTCGGGACAGCGCATATTGAGTTACTGGGTTCAGAAACAGCGATCGCACAGGCAAAATGTGAGTTATTAGCGGAAATGCCCCAGGATAGTATTGCTATTCTCAACCACGACAATCCTCTACTACTAGCCACGGCGGCGCAAGTTTGGCAGGGTAAAGTCTTGACTTATGGTTTGTCTGGGGGAGATATTCAAGGCTTACTCATCGATAACAATACTATAGAAGTAGCAGGAATCCAATTACCCTTACCTTTGCCCGGTCGTCACAACGCTACAAATTTCCTAGCCGCCTTAGCTGTAGCCCAGGTATTAGGCATCGATTGGTCAAGCTTCAAAGACGGTGTAATTGTGAATATGCCCACAGGGCGATCGCAACGTTTTAATTTACCCAACGATGTGTTAATCTTAGATGAGACTTATAATGCTGCACCAGAAGCTATGGTAGCAGCATTACAATTATTAGCAGACACCCCAGGAAAACGAAGAATTGCTGTCTTGGGAGCAATGAAAGAATTAGGAGAGCGATCGCAGCAACTACACCAGCGAGTCGGTGAAACAGTACGAGACTTAAAATTAGATGCTTTGTTAGTGTTAGTTGACGGACAAGATGCCGAAACCATAGCCAAAAGTGCCGATGGCATCCCCTCAGAACACTTTACCACCCACAGCGATTTAGTAGAAAGATTAAAGACATTTATGCAACCAGGCGATCGGATATTATTCAAAGCCGCCCATTCTGTAGGATTAGATCGGGTAGTCATTGAGTTGTGTAAATAGGGGCATGAATCAATTCAAAATTCAAAATTCAAAATTCAAAATTAAATAGTTTTACTCCCCCTGCGTGCGTCTTGTCTCCCTTGTCTCCCTTGTCTCCCTTGTCTCCCCTAAACCCCTACACCCCCACACCCCTACTCCCTAACAACCAACCGACAGACAGCAGCCACCAACTCTTGAGCATTCAGAGGCTTGGCTAAGTGGATTTGATAACCGGCGGCGAGTGCTTGCTGTTGATCGTATTGTCTAGCAAAAGCAGTTAAAGCGATCGCGGGAATTTCTCTATTTTGTTGTGTGGAATTTCTCAGTTGTCGCATCAACATATAGCCGTCCATCTCTGGCATACTAATATCACTAACTAATACATCCTGCCCAGATGTCGCTAATGTTTGTAAGGCTTCTGATGCCGAAGCTGCCACAGTGACATCAGCACCTTCTTCCTGTAAGACAAAAGCCAAAAAATCTCGTGAATCATAGTCATCATCAACGATTAACACCTTCACACCAGTTAGGGATAAGGGTTTAGTATTGAATGATAATAAGTGATTATTTTCATCCCTCACATCCAAATTATTCTCTGGAAGTAACGGTAATCGGACGGTAAATTTTGCTCCTTGTTCTTCTCCTATACTTTCAGCTTTGACTGTTCCACCGTGAATTTCTACAATTTTGCGGACAATTGCCAATCCTAATCCCAAGCCGCCAAATTTGCGCGTAGAACTGCTATCAGCTTGACGGAAGTAATCAAAAACGTAGGGTAAAAAATCTGCACTAATTCCTTTGCCTGTATCAGTTAAGACAATCTCTGCATAATCATCAACTTGGCTTAAGTACACCTCTACCTTTCCTCCCCTGGGTGTAAATTTCACGGCATTGGAAAGGAGATTCCAAACTACTTGCTGTAAACGAGCCGCATCACCCATGACTGGCCGCAAGTTTGGTGTAAAGATGGTTGTGATCTCAATTAGCTTAGTTTCTGCGGCTAAACGCATAGTTTCTAGTGCTGCCAAAACTACAGTTTCTAAGTTGACTGTAGTAACATTCAGCACTAATTTGCCTTGTAAAATTCTCGAGACATCTAGCAAATCTTCAATCAGTTGCACTTGTAATGTCGCATTACGTTCAATTGTGGCTAAAGCTTGTGCTGTTCTTGTCTCATTTAAACTACGACTTTGTAATAATTTAGACCAACCTAAAATGGCATTTAACGGAGTGCGTAATTCATGGGAAAGTACAGCCAGAAATTCATCTTTCATGCGATTAGCTTTTTCAGCTTCAGCCCGTGCCGCTTGTTCCAATTCCAGTAATTTTGCGCGTTGTTCGAGAATTTGTTTTTGCTCGTGAATATCTGTACAAGTACCGAACCATTTTACAACATGACCCTGTGGATTTTTGAGTGGTAAAGCTCGTGCTAACTGCCAACGATAAGAATTATCACTTGCCCGTTTAAATCGATATTCGTTTTCATAAACATCGCCAATGTTAACAGCATTTAACCAAACTTCATAGGCTCTATTCACATCATCTGGATGTAAAGCTGCTACCCATCCAGATCCTATTGATTCTTCTAATGTTAATCCAGTATATTCACACCAATTTTGATTAAAATAATCAGTCTCACCCTGAGCATTACTAGTCCAAACGAGTTGGGGAATTGCTTCCGTCAAGTAACGATAGCGTTCTTCACTTTGTCTAAGAACTTCTAAAATGCGCTGACGTTCAGCAATTTCCTGTTGTAATTTTTCGTTGGTTTTAGTAATTTCATGAGTACGCAAGGCAACTAATTCTTCTAAATGATTCTGATATTTTCTGAGTTCTGCCTCTACTCGTAGTTTTTCAGCAATTTGGATTTGTAGTTGTTGATTTGCTTGTTCTAGTTGAGCAGGACTTGGAAGTGCTAAAGCTTTTGGGACTAAAGGAACTAATTCAATAGCTGTAATTAAAGATATTGTGGCAGTGACCGCTTTGACAAATCCTGATAGCCAATAGGTAGGATACCAAAGTGTCCAAATCTCTAAAAGATGAGTTGTGCCGCAAGCTACGATAAATCCACTAAATAATAGAAATATCCAATGAAAAGGCAAATCCTGCCGTTTACGAACAAAATAGAAAAGTGTGGCTGGAATGGAATAATAAGCTAAGGCAATTAGCCCATCAGATATGATATGTAGCCAAACTAATTCTGTTTTCCATAAATAGCAGTGTCCATGAGGGATAAATGTCCCTGAGTTAAAAAAGTAAGTCCACAATTGTGACATGATGTGTCAGGTGACAGGTGATGTTAAAAGCAGGGGAGGAGGTTAGCAGGAGAGCAGGGGAAGCTCTAGACTAACAATTTCCGTAGGTTTTAAACCTTATGTTTTAAATAAACAATTCTATATCTAATTATCAGGCGATCGCTGTTTTTATCTACAATACTAAGCCTAATATTTCTTCTTACCATAGGTGGAAAATCAACTTTTGGTCATGCCAACCAAACTCTGAACACAACCACTAGTTTGCTTGATTTTTTCTGCTTAATCCTATTCTATGCTGAGAAAGTTGGGGATGCTTGATCATTAATTTTGTTCACAATCTCAGGTAAGATAAATTCCTGTGAAGCTTGGATAGGGAGATACAGGGGTTGCCTACACTTGGTGTAAACATAGACCATATTGCCACCATTCGCCAAGCGCGGCGGACGGTAGAACCAGACCCGGTGGCGGCGGCGGTGCTGGCAGAATTAGCCGGTGCTGATGGAATTACTGTGCATCTGCGAGAAGACAGGCGGCATATTCAAGATCGGGATGTGCGTTTATTGCGTCAAACAGTACGGACGCACTTAAATTTAGAAATGGCCGCTACAGAGGAAATGTTGGGAATTGCCCTTGACATTAAACCCGATTATGTGACCTTAGTTCCCGAAAAGCGGGAAGAAGTGACTACAGAAGGCGGTTTAGATATAGTCGGGCAAATTGCTAGAATAGGTGAGATAGTCACTAAATTGCAGGGTGCAGGCATTCCAGTGAGTTTGTTTATTGATGCTGAACCTGCACAAATCGAAGCTTCTGTCAAGGTGCAGGCAAAGTTTATTGAACTACACACTGGTAGATATGCAGAAGCTAGAGATGAAACGAGTCGTCATCAAGAGTTAGCTGTGTTAGCTGAAGGATGTTCACAAGCCATTCAAGCTGGCTTGCGAGTGAACGCCGGTCATGGGCTGACTTACTGGAATGTATATCCGGTGGCTGCATTGCCAGGGATGGAAGAGTTAAACATAGGTCATACCATCATCAGTCGGGCTGCATTGGTGGGGATGGAAAGAGCCGTTCGGGAAATGAAGGAGGCAATTTGTAATTCGTAATTCGTAATTCGTAATTCGTAATAGCCTAAGGCAAGGCTTGCGCCTACGTAATTCGTAATTCGGATTGGTGATTTCTTTGTTTTTTCCCGTTTTCACAACAATTAGGGGCGGTTGCACGATGAATATTTCGCTCAACTTCCCCTACAGAGTCTAAATTGATGTGGAAAAATCCGGGGTAAACTTACCCGTTGCTATTTAGATGGGTTTTAACTGAGGGGTTTTCACTGCGGAATCTGGAAAATCTTGGGTTTGTACCAGGCTTGGGAACATAGTTCTGACAAGTCAGGATACTTACCATCAATGGTTTTCTCAATTGTGAATTGTGAATTTTAAATTGTTATGAGCGCAACACAATCTAACGAGCTTCCGCTTTGGGTACAAGATAGAGAAACAGTTATTGCTGAAAGCACTGATGTTCAGTGGCGTTATGATGCTCCGCCAGATTATTCTCGTTCCAATGAGAATTTAGCTCAAGAGAGTACACGCAATCATCTTGAGGGTACACTGGAGGCGATGGTTCAAAATTTAGTCAGAACCTTTGAAATGGAGGTTTCTTTCAAAGCTGATCCTCAGCAGTGGTTGTCAATTGTCAATGACCAATTTCGTATCAGTACCAATGGGGGACAGCAGTTTACAGCAGCAGATGTATCAGCCCAAGGTACTTATAATTTATTCATGGCTAATTCTGAGCATTACAAAGCCTCTGAAGAAAGCTTTGAATCATCTGCTAAACTCTTTCACACGACATTTCCCCAAGGTTTCCCTTGGGAAGTTCTGGAAGTTTACTCAGGCCCACCTACTGTTACCTTCAAGTGGCGGCACTGGGGACATTTTCGAGGGGCATACAAAGATTATGCACCTACAGGAGAAACTGTAGAAATTATCGGTTTGAGTGTTGCTCATGTCACCGATGACTTAAAGATTATTTCTATGGAACACTACTTTGACAACACCCTGTTTTTAGAAAAGTTAACAGGTGGTGGTAAAGTAGCAAGTGAAACTCAACAACAGGGTTGTCCTTTTAGTTCTTGGTTTAAAAAATCACCCAAGAACTAAGCTAGTTGTGAGTGCTGAGTAGTCAGTGGTGAGTGTTGAGAGTTGACTCAGCACTCATTTTTGAGCATTGAGTAAGCGTAAGCTTTAAAATAATGAGTTAGTAATTACAGGATGACAATGCAAACATATTATTACGTTTTAGCCAGCCGTCGCTTTTTGTTGCAAGAAGAACCTATAGAGGAAGTGCTGAAAGAACGGACTCGTCATTATCATGAACAAGAAAAAGAAATTGATTTTTGGTTAGTTCCACAACCAGCTTTTTTAGAAGCACCTGAGATGGCTGAAATCAAAGCTAAGTGTCCTCAACCGGCAGCTGCGATTATTTCTACTAATTCTCAATTTATTACTTGGCTGAAACTGCGGCTAGAATACGTGATTACAGGAGAATTTGTAGCTCCTTCGGAAACAATTCCTAATGCTATAGCATCTCTTGCTCCAGTATCTTGAGAGATTAGTTAATCATCATGAGAGACGTGATCAATCGCGTCTCTACAAGATGCAATAGTAAGCAGCTTGTTTACTATTAACTAGTAACTAATAAATAAGAAAAATTTTAAACAAAATTAACTTATGCGTCCCAATTCTGTGCAGAAATTTGCCACTCTATCCAGTGTATTCGGAATAGCGATCGCAGGTGCAGGTTTAATGGGCAGCATAAATCCCGTAATTGCCCAAACAGCCTTGCCTGTGTGTCAACCGCCCACTGCCGGGGAGTATCTGTTGCTGGTAGTCAGTCCCACAGCAGAAAATCAGAAACAGTTACGCAACGCTTTACCCACTCAAATTAAAGCTACTACCTGTAAGTATTTGACCGAGACAGTAACACGCATAGGAGGATTTAGCAGCATTGATGATGCCAACCGTTGGGCTAGGTATATCAATACTATTGTCGGTTTGTCTGCCATTATTACCACTAGACCAGGGCAAGCAGTCCAACCGCCACCCCAAATCACTTATAATCCCCAAATGTTGGGGCAGGGTTTTGCTGTCTTAGTCGATTATTTCAACCGTCCAGAACTCGCAACCAGTTTACAGCAAGCCGTTGGTGGTAATGTTGGTCTAGCATCCTATGGACAGAAACCCTATTTGCTGGCAGTGTATACCACTAACCAACAAGAAGCTTACAACACATTACAGAAACTTAACGATCGCGGTTTTTTTGCTGTCCTAGTAGATAGCCGTAAAGTTATGTTACTGCGATCGGTTGTTAGGGTAGATTGACACTCCCCAGCCTAAAGGCGTGGGGATTCTACATTCACAGACTCGCCGTTAGACGACAGGCCGCGGCCAATCGCCCAAGAGGGTAAATCTCCTGTAGCGTAAGTTCCGGTATGCCCTACCGTACTGAGTCCTCGTCTCAAAATGTTGATTGCTGCGTTGATGTCTCTATCTTCCACATATCCGCAATGTGGACAAACATGAGTCCTTGTAGACAGAGATTTTTGTACTTTCTCACCACAGTTAGAGCAATTTTGGCTTGTATTACAGGGAGGAACAGCAACAGTTACTTTCCCATATTTCTGACCAAAATATTCTAACCACTCTCGGAAAGTTGACCAACCAGCATCAGAGATTGATTTTGCTAGATGTCGATTACGTACCAAACCCTTGACATTCAAGTCTTCATAGGCGACCAAATCGTTAGATTGGATGACGGAGTATGCTAATCTCTTGCAATACTCTTTTCGTTGCCTACTTACTCTTAAATGCTTACGGGCATATCTATTTCTAGCTTTGTGGTAATTGTTGGATTGCCTGGCGCGAGCTTTCTTCTTTTCTTGGCTGAACTTCTTAGACTTTTTGCGATTTGCACGGTTTAACTGTTTTTCTGATTTGCGGTAGAACTGGGGGGATGGTTCTACATTGCCTCTATTATCAGCAATGAAATACTTCAATCCCAAGTCAATACCCACTAATTGATTTGTAGGTTGACTTTCTATCCTTCCATCAATATCAATTGCAAATTGAGCATAATACCCATCAGCACGACGCACCAAACGGACACGCTTAATTTGCTTGATGTCGTAGTAATTCAGGTCGTAAGTCCCCTTTAATTTCAGAGTTCCAATCCCTTTCTTATCTGAGAAAGTTATTGACTTACGATTAAGAGTTAACTTCCATCCCGTTGATTTGTATTCAACTGAACGGCAGTTTTTCTTAAATTTAGGAAACCCCTTTTGACCTTTGACCTTCTTTTTACAGTTATCGTAAAACCGAGAAATTGCACTCCAAGAACGTTCCGCCGCCGATTGTCTAGCCATTGAGTTGAGTTCGTCAGCAAAAGGAAATTGCGCCGCTAATACAGCACAATATTTATTCAATGCGTACTTATCTACCTTTGAATCCTTGTTATCCATCCAATAGCGCAAGCACTTATTTTGAATGAATTGGCTGGTACGAATTGCTTCATCTATTGCCTGATATTGCTTTTCTTTACCCTTAACCTTAAACTCGTAAACAATCATGGGTATCGACCAATTAACCACATACTTATGCTAACACAAAAAGCATAAAGCTGTCCTAGAAGCGATGCACTGAGTGCTACACTGAGCTTGTCGAAGTGCTTGCCGAAGTGGACGGGGTTTTAAACCCAAATTTTCGATAACGCCCCTGCTCTCCCAAGTCAAAAGTCGTTTTCCTACCATGTCTCCCTTGTCTACCTTGTCCCCCTTGTCTCCCTTCCCTTCCCTTCCCTTATCACCCGTCTCCAACCTATTGACTATTAACAAATAAAGACCCAGCTAACAGAGAAATTGTGATTCCTAATGCTGAACCTGCTATGACTTGTACAGGTGTATGTCCTAGCAATTCCTTGAGGCGGTCTTGATTAAAGTCTGGTTTTTCATGAAATAATTCATCAATCATTTGATTGAGAATACGGGCTTGCTTACCGGCGGCTTGACGAACTCCGGCTGCATCATACATGACAATAATGGCAAAAACTGTAGCCAAGGCAAAGTCAGGGGATGCCCAACCTAGGCTTTGTCCAACACCGGTGGCCAAAGCTGTCACCAAGGCTGAATGCGCGCTTGGCATACCTCCAGTAGTTACTAAAACCCGGACATTCAGTTTACGGTGTTGTACTAGCTCAATTAGCAACTTCAATGCTTGAGCTAAAAAACAAGCTAGAAGGGCAACCAGCAGCACCCGGTTGTCTAAAATTTTGCCTATGTCCTGCATGGTCTTGTGGTTCGATTAGTCAGTATTAGCAGTAGTGTGTTTTCAGGGTTAGTTGTTGAGATGCAACCCAAAATATACAAAATATAAAATTCATTACCCACTCAGGTTTATGTAAATGGGTTTTGAAAATTAATTTGGCATTTTCCCCAGCTGTGAATCTAATGATTACGGCTGGTGATAAATTGGGCAAGTGCTTTTAATGGCTGTGCCAATTCCCCAAATGGTTCTAGTTCTTGACAGGCTGACTCAATTAGTTCTTCGGCTTTAGCACGGGACTTTTCCAGACCCCAGAGACTAGGATAGGTAACTTTTTGTGCTACAAGGTCTTTACCTGCGGTTTTGCCCAATTGCTCTTGGGTAGCGGTGATATCCAGAATATCATCAATAATTTGAAATGCTAGTCCAATGTTTTGGGAATAGCGTGAGAGTCTTTGGACATCTTCAGATGATGCACCAGCTAAAATACCGCCACAGACAACACAGGCTTCTAAAAGGGCTGCTGTTTTATGGTTATGGATGTAGTTGAGGGTTTCTAGGGAAATATCTGATTTGCCCTCTGATTGTAAATCAACGACTTGACCACCCACTAAACCAGCCGCACCTAATGCCTTTCCTAGTCGAGCAATTACCTGCAATACCCTATCCCTAGCTACACTTTCAGGTGTGCGGGTAGCGACTAATTCAAAAGCGTAAGCCAATAAGCCATCGCCAGCTAAAATTGCAATGTCATCACCATAAACTTTATGATTTGTCAGCCTACCACGACGGTAATCGTCATTATCCATTGCTGGCAGGTCATCATGAATCAATGACATAGTGTGAATCATTTCTACTGCACAAGCTGTAGGCATGGCCATTTCAATTGTACCGCCCATCATTTCACAGGTAGCTAGGCAGAGAATGGGACGTAGACGCTTACCTCCAGCTAATAGCGAGTAGCGCATTGATTCATAAATTGTTTCTGGATAAATGACAGGAAGACACTCATCTAGTGCAGCTTCACAAAGTTGTTTGCGCTCTTGTAGATAAGCTGCAAGGTTAAATGAGGCTTTTTCTGGCATCTTCTGAAGGTTATCAGCTGCTACCATCCTTAGATTTCCTTAAATTTTTGACTTGTGGCTATTTGTCATACACGTCACAATTTTAAGATGCTCTGGAGTCAAAAGATTAACTGATATTTCATCATTAATGAAAGATGAATGATAAATGATAAGTTATGTTACATTTCATGTTTTTCATTTATCAGTTAAAACTCCCTTCTCCTTTGCGGTTTTTAAATAGCTGGCAAATGTATTTTCTAACAACAGAGCTACCGTCATTGGCCCAACACCGCCAGGAACTGGGGTGATATATGCCGCGACGTTAGCGGTTGCTGCAAATTCAACATCGCCAACTAAGCGACTTTTGCCACTACCATCAGTAACGCGATTTATCCCCACATCTACCACAATAGAGCCTGGTTTCACCATGTCAGCAGTAATTAATCTAGGAATGCCTGCGGCGACAACGAGAATATCAGCGTTTCTAGTGATACTAGTAATGTCTTGCGATCGCGAATGGGCAACAGTAACAGTAGCATCAGCTGCTAACAGCATCAAGGCCATTGGTTTACCAACTAAAATACTGCGTCCGATAACTACGGCGTGTTTTCCGGCTAAAGGAATGTCATATTCTGCTAATAACCGCATGACTCCGGCTGGTGTGCAACTGCGTAAGCCAGCTTCTTCCCGCACCAGTCGCCCTAAATTAACGGGATGCAATCCATCAACATCTTTATCTGGGGCAATTTGATGCAGTAATTTGACAGAATCTAAATGCTCTGGTAAAGGTAACTGTACAAGAATCCCATCGACTTGTTCGTCTTGATTGAGTGTAGCAATGACATCTTCTAATTGCTCTTGGGTGGTTTCTTTGGAAAAGTGTTTACCAAAAGAAGCGATACCTACCTTAGCGCAGGATTTTTCTTTGTTACGGACATAAGCAGCCGAAGCCGGGTTATCACCAACCATCAACACTGCTAAACCAGGAGGACGGCCAATTTTGGTTTGCAATTGTTGAATCTGGGAAGCTAATTCAGCCTGAATTTTTTCAGCTAAAGCTTTACCATCTAAAGTTTTGGCAGTTTTTGTTTCCATGACAATTCCTAAATTTCAATATAAAACGTAAGTGTTAATAGTCAATGGTTAATAGTCATTAGTCAACAGTTACAATAACCATGCTTGTAGATTATTATCGGGTTGCTACCCAATTGTCTATCTTCTCATACTGGGGGTTGGAGATTGGAGACTGGGGAGACACGGGGGAGAAGGGAACACCAAAAAATAAATTATCTGAAATTAATGCTTGTTTCTTAATTAACGCCGTGTGCAACTTTCTCTAAAACCTAACCCCCAACCCCTTCCCTACATAGCTTGCTTCTCCGAAGGAGTGGGAAGGGGAGCAAGATTCAAAGTAGAGACGTTGCATGCAACGTCTCTACAGTTGCTGTTCGGAGGTACTCTACGAGAAGAGCTTCGCTCTATGGAGATGGGTTTCAAAAATAAGTTGCACATCGCGTTAATTAGGAATTATGAATTACTTTAGGGTATCAGGGTGTAGTCGATTAGGAATTGGAATAGGCTTAATATTAGCTGTCGGACTTTGTAGCTGTGCGCCTGTGAATATATCTGAAAATACAATCAGCTTTGGTAGCAATGTGACGGCGATTGAGAAAATTAAAGCTAAACCTAATAAAGAAGGTACTGTTTATGTCCAAGGTAAGGTAGAAAGAAAAGTTCCCTTGTTAAACAGTCGGGCATATTTAATTAATGATGCTACTGACAAAATTTGGTTGGTGACGAATCAAAGCAATTTTCAAGAGGGGGAGTCAGTAGTAATGAAGGGTAGATTACTATACGAAAGTATTCCGATCGCTAACCAAGAATTTGGGGAGGTTTATCTGGAAGAGAAGTAATAATATTTACATAATATTGTAGAAAGCACAGTGATGAATAACGAAAAAGTTCATGTAGCGATCGCCATTCTCTACCAAGAGAATAAATTTTTGATGCAACTGCGGGATAATATCCCCGATATTCCCTACCCTGGACACTGGGCGTTGTTTGGTGGTCATATTGAGCCAGGAGAAACCCCAGAGGAAGCCGTACAGCGAGAAATTTTAGAAGAAATTGGTTATAGTCTCCCGTCTTTTGTGGAATTTGGTTGTTATCCCGATGATAGAGTAATGCGTCATGTCTTCCATGCGCCCTTGTTATTGCAATTTCATCAATTGGTGTTAAACGAAGGCTGGGATATGGCACTATTAACACCACAAGATATTCGTAAAGGTAAATTTTATTCTCAAAACGCTGGCGAAGTCCGACCTTTAGGATCAGTAGCACAGCAAATTTTATTAGATTTTATCAGTAAATAGGCATTGGGAATGGGGCATTGGGAATGGGGCATTGGGAATGGGGCATTGGGCAGAAAAATTCAAAATTCAAAATTCAAAATTCAAGAGTTTTACTCCCCCTGTCCCTTGTCTCCCTTGTCTACCTTGTCTACCTTGTCTCCCTTGTCTCCCTGCTCCCTGCCCCCCTGCTCCCTAATCCTCATCTAACAGGCAAAATAGAATCATAGTGCGCGTGGAGTCACCACTAAATGCAATCAATAAACACATTGCCACGATGGTTAACTGTCGGACTGGGTTTTCCTATTGCTATTCTCAACGGTTGGCTATTACTTCAGGTTGTCCACTATTTTCAACCTTTGGTGAGCGTTCTGGCATCGGCTATCCTGTTGGCTTTTGTTTTAGACTATCCCATCCAATTTTTTCAAAGGCGTGGAGTGCAACGTAACTTGGCGATTGTTGGGGTGTTATTGTTAGCGGTGGTGATTTTAGTAGGGTTAGGTCTAACTTTACTGCCACTGATTATTCAACAGCTCAACGAATTGGTGAATATTTTGCCTCATTGGATTGATTCTGGGGTTCAACAGCTGGATGTTTTCCAAAATTGGATAGCAACCCAAACTTTACCGGTGAATTTGAGCAGTTTAGCTACACAAATTTTAGAGCGATTTTCTAACCAATTGCAGGCTGTGACTGGTAAGATAGTCGGTTTGGCTTTTGATACTATTGGGGTTGTGGTGAATGTACTGCTGGCGGTAGTGCTAACTATTTATATGGTATTAAATGGCGATCGCTTGTGGGATGGTATTTATCAGTGGTTTCCTGCTCACATCGGCTCGAAAGTCCGCCAAATACTCCGGGAAGATTTCCATAATTATTTTATCGGTCAAGCTACATTAGGTGCTGTCCTAGCTGTCACGGTAACTTTAGCGTTTGTAGCGTTGCGTGTTCCTTTAGCCCTACTTTTTGGCATTGGTATTGGCTTTTTCTCCCTATTTCCCTTTGGTACAGGGATCGGAATTACTATTGTCAGTTTATTAGTGGCTTTAGAAAACTTCTGGTTAGGATTTGAAGTTTTAGGGGTAGCCGTGGCTATCGACCAAATCAATTCTAATTTTGTTGCACCGCGAATTTTGGGTAATTTGACTGGTTTAAATCCTGTTTGGGTAGTAGTTTCTTTACTAATAGGCGCAAAATTAGGCGGGGTTTTAGGTTTACTAGTTGCTATCCCTACAGCTAGTTTTATTAAAGATATCACCGATTCTTGGCGGGCTGGAGAATTTAAACAGATAGATAATGCAACATCAGACTCAGCCAAGGTAGAAGGTGAAGTAGTAGTCACCCATAGTTAATTCAATTTGTAGTGGCGTGACAAGGCTTAATTTTGAATAAATAATTGGTCATGGTTGATCAAGCCCCGTTAGGGCGGGGTGTGGGATTTCTAGCTAAGTATTCAAAAATTTACCCTCCATACTCCCCACACTCCCTACACCCTTGTTCATCGCTATTTGGTCGAGCAAACAGGTGATTGAGGTAGAGATTGTTAAGTATTTAGTTGATTAATCAAAAATTTAACAATGGTGGCAGTATTTAAGATAAGCTGTCTTTTTTTAGACTATTTTTGCCTCTATGTTCAATTTAAATCGTCGTCAGTTCCTCTGGCGGAGTAGTCTTGCGATCGCTGCAACTGTCACCTACGATCATGTACAAGCCCAAAAACCCCCATCCCCCGGTGCTTTACCCAAGGGATTCCCCCATCGCAAGGTGGTGATTATTGGTGCAGGTATTTCCGGTTTAGTGGCGGCGTATGAATTAACAGCAGTTGGTCATGATGTGACTATTTTAGAAGCAAGAAACCGTGTCGGGGGTAGAGTATTAACTGTGCGAGATGTCTTTCAAGGAAAGGATGTACTAGAACTGGGAGCAGCTAGAATCCCATCAGATCATCATTTAACCCTTGGTTACATTAAACATTTTGGTTTAAGACTTTCACAGTTTGCACCGACAACGGGTAGATATATGACAATAAGGGATGGCAAACTGCTATTAATACCAGCAAAAGCACTGTTTCAAAATCAAACTCAAATCCGTGCCGAAGAAATTCAAAAAATTACAGATGGATTTGATTTACTTCCTCAAGCATTTGCCCAAGGATTAACCAAAAAAATTAAACTAAATGATCCTGTTGTTCGGATTGTACAAACATCTAATGGTGTGGAAGTATCTTGCTTATCAGGACAACAATATATTGGTGATTGTGTATTGTGTACTGTCCCATTAACTGTTTTAAATCAGATTGTGTTTTCCCCTGAACTATCTCCAGCCAAAAAACAGGCGGCAACAGGAGGATATAATTATCGACCAGCAACCCGTTGCTTTGTGCAATTTCCTGAGCGTTTCTGGGAAAAAGACAACTTAAATGGGTGGGGTTTTTTTGAGGATGAAGAACTGTGGCATCCTAATTGGGATAAACGCGAAAAAACAGGTATTCTTCATGCTTATCTCAAAGGAGAAAAAGCTTTGAAGATGGATCTTTTGCAAGGAGAAAATCAGCAGAGGCAATTACTGCAAGATTGGGAGAAGATTCTACCTGGTGTTAGTAATTATTCTGTACAATCATACTTTCATTCATGGACAAAAGATATTTGGTCAAGAGGAGGTTGGGCTTATCCAACCAAAGAACAAGAGCAGGAACTCTTTTCAGAATTGGGGAAATCTGAAGGCAAGATTTATTTTGCAGGAGATCATACTTCTAAAACGAGAGGTTGGGTGCAAGGGGCATTAGAATCAGGAATTAATGCTGCTAAACAAATTCACACAATAAAATCCCCCTCTAATGGCAATAAAGGGGGATGATGGCAAAATGGTCAGAGGAAATTGAAAACTTGGCGTTGCTGATTAATTGGGATGGTTTATGTTTCGCGCAAAGGCGCAAAGGCGCAAAAAATTGGTAGTTTACTTTGCTAAAAAAGCTTCATTCATTCCGTATTTATGCAACGCCGAAAACTTTATTGCGAATTGGTTTTATCCGAATTTACCGGCAGTTGAAGCTATGAGGAAAGCTGCATAAGTCAACACATAGCCAACGGTGAAATGTGCTAAACCAACTAACCAACCTTGGACAATAGATAAAGCTACAGGTTTATCTTTCCAACGTACTAAGTTGGCTAATGGTGTGCGTTCGTGCGCCCAAACTAGGGTTTCTATTAATTCTTGCCAGTAACCACGCCAGCTAATTAAGAACATGAAACCGGTTGCCCAAACTAGGTGTCCAAAGAGGAACATCCACGCCCACACAGAGAGGTTATTTGTACCGTAGGGGTTATAGCCGTTGATTAACTGTGCAGAGTTCGCCCAGAGATAATCACGAAACCAACCCATGAGGTATGTTGAACTTTCGTTAAATTGGGCTATATTACCTTGCCAAACGCCTAAATGCTTCCAATGCCAGTAAAACGTCACCCAGCCTAAGAGGTTCAGCATCCAGAAAAAGGCGAGGAAAAAGGTTTGTTGCCAAGAGGCACTTTGACAACTACCGCCACGGCCAGGGCCATCACAGGGGAAGGTAAAGCCGAAGTCTTTTTTATCGGGGAACAGCTTACTACCACGGGCATCTAATGCACCTTTCACACAGATTAGTGTAGTGGTATGTAGACCAAGTGCGATCGCATGATGAACCAAAAAATCACCAGGGCCAATAGTCAAGAACAGGGAGTTAGTCCCAGAGTTAATTGCATCTAACCACCCTGGTAGCCACACATTAGCATGATTGGGATAGGCTGTAAAAGCAATACTATCTGGATTAGATAATAAAGCATCCATGCCATACAGCAATTTACCGTGAGCAGCTTGGATAAATTGAGCAAATACCGGCTCAATCAAAATCTGCTTTTCTGGTGTGCCAAAGGCAACTACTACATCATTGTGAACGTATAACCCCAGTGTATGGAAACCTAAGAATAACGACACCCAACTTAAGTGAGAGATAATCGCTTCCTTATGTTTGAGAACTCGATCTAGTACGTTACCTTGATTTTGTTCAGGGTCGTAGTCCCTCACCCAGAATATGCCGGCGTGGGCAAAAGCCCCAACCATTAAGAACCCAGCAATATATTGATGATGGGTGTATAACGCTGCTTGGGTGGTGTAGTCCTTGGCTATAAAGGCGTAAGGTGGTAGAGAGTACATATGCTGCGCCACCAAGGAAGCGGCTGTTCCCAAAGCTGCCAGGTGAATACTCAACTGAAAGTGTAGGGAGTTGTTGTAGGTGTCATACAGTCCTTGGTGGGGTAAGTTAAACTGCCCTTCAGTGCGGATACCAAAGAAATTTTTGGCATTGAGCATTTCTTTGATACTGTGACCGATACCAAAGTTAGTGCGGTACATATGACCGGCGATAATGAAAATAACTGCGATCGCTAAATGGTGATGTGCCATATCAGTCAACCACAGAGATTCTGTCTGGGGATGAAAACCACCCAAAAACGTCAAAATCGCTGTTCCCGCACCTTGAGAAGTGCCAAAGATATGTCCAGTTGTATCCGCATTTTGAGCATACACAGCCCAATTACCACTCCAAAACGGTGCTAAACCTGCGGGGTGAGGTAAAGTTGTCAGGAAATTATTCCAACCAACATGAACCCCACGAGATTCAGGAATGGCAACGTGAACCAAATGGCCAGCCCAAGCCAAAGAACTCACACCAAATAAACCCGCCAAGTGGTGATTCAAACGAGGTTCAGCACTCTTGAACCAAGTCAAACTCGGACGGAAATTGGGCTGTAAGTGCAACCAACCAGCAAACAAAAATACTGCTGCTAATAATAAAAGGAACACCGAACCAATGTACAAATCATTATTAGTTCGCATCCCAATGGTGTACCACCAATGATAAACACCAGAGTAAGCAATGTTCACTGGGTAGTCAACACCACCTTGGGTAAAAGCTGCTACGGCTGGTTTACCAAAATGGGGATCCCAAATCGCATGAGCGATGGGACGAATATGTAAAGGATCTTTAATCCACTGCTCAAAATTACCTTGCCAAGCTACGTGAAACAACAAGCTAGAAGCCCACAGGAAAATTATCGCTACATGACCAAAATGAGTAGCGAAGATTTTTTGATATAAATTTTCCTCTGTCATGCCGTCATGGCTCTCAAAGTCGTTACCTTGAGCCATTGCATACCAGATGCGCCGCGTAGTTGGATCTTGAGCAAGATCCTGGCTAAATTTAGGATATTTTACTGCCATGTATTTTGATCACATCCTTTTTCGCTCAACTAATTTGCTATTGCTAATCAGCTAGCAATTCTTGACGATTTTGATAGAAAAGATGGGAGTGATAGAGATAAATCGGCGATTTTTAGTTAATTACATTCTCAAGCAATTTGATGGATTCGTCTCTATAAAAGTAATAAACAAATTAACTACTACTAGTTACATCACACTAAAGAATGAGATTGGAATTAATTCGTAATTCGTAATTCGTAATTTGTAACTACGCTGTGTACCGCTATCCTCTAAGAAGTAGGGTGTGTGACGCTGCGAAAGTATTTTAACGTAGCCATCAGACTTATAGCGTCACGCACCAAGCATCAATTTTGACACTTGCGTAAGTTCTGTTAATTATTGAATTTTTAAGGATTGATGATGCCGTAGTAAATAGCGGCTACAAATACAATTACTGAAACTCCTAAAATTAAACTACTTCGCACCAGTAAAGTAAATCTGTCTTGTGTTGGTGGAATAATTGATTTATTAGCAATATTCTGCTGATTCACCTTATTTTTTGGCATCTATATAAAAATCTTGTTCAATATTTACACTAGTTGGCTCTGATGATTCTATAGACTTTAATCCAATACAGTTCAGTTAAGAAAATAGTTTGTAGTGAGGACTTTAGTCCTCATCTAAGGACTGAAGTCCTTACTACGAACTTTTCCTTACTTCACAAACCCCAGATTTTAGCCCTAACTGAACCGTATTGGACTTTAATCACCCTTTGACTTTAATCACCCTTTTGCAGCCAGTATATTGCTATATATTCAAAAAAGATTGACTTATTACATCATTCTTGAGAACTACCTTACTGTGATTTTCACATCAGCTAAAGAAATACTCCGTATAAAGTCAATTTGTAGTTAACATTACCTGAAATTTATCAACTAAATCCCTTCATTAGACAGAGGGTAAAGTTAATAAAAGTGATTACTGTTGCTAATCAAAGGGTTAGCCAAGAGTAAGTGAGTTATGTTTAAATTTCTCCAGCAAATTAATGATTATGTCCAAACATCTTTGCAATCTGGTCGATATATAGGGCAAGGACTCTCAGTAACATTTGATCACATGAATCGCCGTCCGATTACTGTGCAGTATCCCTATGAAAAACTGATTCCCTCGGAGCGTTTCCGGGGCAGAATCCATTTTGAATTTGATAAGTGTATTTCTTGTGAAGTATGTGTAAGGGTGTGTCCAATTAATCTCCCTGTAGTAGATTGGGAGTTCGATCAAGCTACTAAAAAGAAAAAACTTAATCACTACAGTATTGATTTTGGAGTGTGTATTTTCTGCGGTAACTGTGTAGAATACTGCCCGACTAATTGTATATCATTTACTGAAGAATATGAGCTTTCTACATACGATCGCCATCAATTGAATATGGATAATGTGGCGATGGGAAGATTACCTTACAAAGTTACTAATGACCCAATGGTTACACCACTTAGAGAATTAGTGTACTTACCCAAAGGAGTATTTAATCCCCACGGTGTTCCTGATGATGCTCATCGTCCAGGTTTATTACCATCGGAAATTTTAGAACAAGATTAAAAAAATGAAAGTATTACAAATAAAAGTTACCAAACAGTTAACCAATCTGATCAAAACTGTAGGATTGAGTGCAGCGATCGCAGTTGTTGGTTATTCACAAATTAACTCACCAGCTATTGCTAAAATCATCAGCCAAAATCCTCCTACTAAACAGCAAACCCAAATCACTCAACTTGAGAGGGTATACGTAACAGAAGCGGCTCAAACTGGGATGGCAGAACTAGCAATGGCAAAATTAGCTTTAGAAAAGTCTCAGAATGATAAAGTTAAACAATATGCCCAGCAAATGATCAAAGAACATACACCTGTAAATCAAGAATTGCAGCAGTTGGCCACCCAAAAAGGAATAACTTTACCAACTGATATGGGGATGAAATATCAAGCTTTAGTTACGCAACTATCAAAATTATCTGGTACAGATTTTGATCAAGCATACATCAATGAAGCTGGTATTAATACTCACATGGAAGGTTTAATTCTCAATAGTCGTCTGTTACAGTTGGGTGAAGATAAGGAGTTAAAAGCCTTTGCTGCTAAAAATATACCGCTAATAGAAAGCCATTTGCAATTGCTTGAGAAACTTTTTGCTGCACCAAATAAAGTAAACCTTAAATTTTAGGGTGTGTTATACCAATTCTCTATCAAGTTGAGCCAAATAAATGATGTAGAGACGTTGCATGCAACGTCTCTACAGTACAGAATTTTTCAAATTCGTCGAACTCACGTTAACTGTTAAGAAAGTCTAAATATCCTTGACTAAGTTCTTTGACAGCTAAATCATAAAACTGTTTACCATGTTCTGGTGTCGCTAAAGCAGGATTAGAACCCATGCGTCCATCTGGGTAACGTAATCTAAAATCTGTGGCACTATAAATTTTATGTCCAGATGCCACTTCTGGGGATAAATATGCTTGCTTAATTGCCTCTGGATAGATGTATTGGGTAACAGCTACTTCGCTAGGGGTAGCATGAGAACCTTCTTGATCAGAATACAATTCTTTTGCAAGTTTATATACAGAACTGCACATAAACCAATTAGCAACTTGACACTGTACTTGTGCTGCATTGTGGAGTTGCAAATCTTCTAAATAAGCGTAAGTTTCAGAAAATGCAGCCTTGAGGGTGGCGATATTACCACCGTGTCCATTAATAAAATAAAACTTAGTAAAACCAGCTTTAGCTAGACTAGTTACATAGTCGCGCACTACTTGAATTAAAGTGCTAGGACGCAGACTCATAGAACCAGGAAAAGCTATGTGATGTAATGCCATCCCTACATTGATTGTAGGGGCAACGATCGCCTGTGTCACCTCTCCCACACCACGGGCGATCGCTTCTGCACAAATTGCATCAGTACCAATTAAACCCGTAGGGCCATGTTGTTCTGTTGAACCAATGGGAACAATAATTCCTGTGGATGTTTGTAAGTAAGTTTCTACTTCTTGCCAAGTGCTTAAATGTAGTAACATTTTTATTTAAAATCCTCAAATAGTCACAGGTGATTCTACATAAATTGTTGGTTCTTGCATGGTAAACTCAATTCCATGATTGACTAATTTTTTAGATATTTTGTCATTGGCTAATTCTAAAAGACGCTTACGCAATTGTAAGGAGTTATCGCTAGAACCCAAAATAAAAAATGTTACTCTGGTACGAGTAATTTCCTGGCTGGAATTGTGATTTAAAAAAGTAATGCTAGTACTTCCTGGGTCAATGCCAAACAAGGCATTAGTACTTTCTACAATTACCTGCTGTACTAAAGCTTGTTCTTGTTCTACTAACAGATGTAAAAAATCTAGATAAAGTAAAACCATCACTTTTTTACCGCGAGTAATATTTTCTATTTCTAAATTAGCCAAAATCGAATTAGGAATAATAAATAAGGTACTTTTGGCGGCTGTACGAATTTTAGTAGAACGAATGCCAATTGATTCCACTCTGCCAAACAAACCTTCGGGAATTTGTGCTGATTTTTGCAACCGGATATATTCCCCAGGCACAAAAGGTCTATCTAAATATAACACTATTGTTCCTAGTAATTGTTCAAGGGTTTTTTGCGCCGCAAAAGCTACGGCTAAACCCCCAATTCCTAAACCAGTTAATAACCCAATTAAATTGAATTGTTGACTTTGGGCAAATGCCAATACAGCAATAAATCCGATAATGACATTGGCTAGAGTTTCAAATACTAAAAGTAATTCGTCTACTTCTCTGCCAAACTTGCGGACTAATTCAATGCCATACACACGAATAAATTGCCGAAATAAACTAGATGCTAGCCACGCTAAACTAATAATCACGGCTAAATCTACAATAGGTGACAAAAATCTATAAACTGATGTATATTCTTCAATCCATGATAAAGATAAGGAAATCAGAATTAATGTACCGGCAATTTTAAATGAATTGCTAATTGGTTCAATTAAATTATTGTAAATACTGGCAAATTGCTGGGGTGCAAAACGTTGAATGGCAATTCTCACAAAGCTAGGGGTATAACGTCCTATTAGCCATGATAAGAGAATAAAAAATAGAAATATGCCAAACTTAGTTAAAGCATATATTGTAGTGTCCCGTTGTAGAAACTGGAGAATGAAATTAGAAAGTTCTGTCATCTTGTCTAGATTGTAATTGGTGAGTCTACATAAATTGTTGGTTCTTCTATCTCGAAGGCAATACCATATTCTTTTAAATATTGAGTGATGCTTTGAGTAGCTAAATCTAAGAGTTGACGACGTAATTCCATTGAGACATCACCAGAGCCTAAAATGAAAAAAGTAATTTGTGCTTGTGTGATTTCTGTATCTTTCAAATGATTAATATTTTTAAAAGTGATTTCTGTGTTGCGGGAGTCAATACCAAAAATATCATTGGTACTGGCAAGAATTACTTGACGAATTAAGGCTCTTTCTTCACTGTTAATAACCCGAAAGAACTTTAAATACAAAATAGACATGACTTTTTTAGCACCAGTGAAGTTTTCAATATTCACTTGTGTTAAAGAACTGTTAGGAACTATCACTAATGTTCCTTTGCCAGAGGTTCTAATGCGGGTAGACCTTAAGCCAATAGATTCTACTCTACCAAAAGTTCCATCAGGTAAACCAATATAATCATCAATTACAAAAGGTCTATCAAGATAGAGAACAATTCCCCCTAGAATTTGCTCTAAGGTTTTTTGAGCAGCAAAGGCTACTGCTAAACCACCAATTCCTAAACTAGCTAGTAAACCAAAAATATTAATTTGATGTGTTTGAGCATAAACAAAAATAGCTACAAAGACAATAATCAGATTAGCTAACCATTTAAAAAGGATTAGTAATTCACTACTGACTTTTTGTCCACTCTTAAAAGCTGCGTTTAATAAGTAGAAATCAAAGAAATTTTTAAATAATTGTGCTGCTAACCAACTAGTAGCGATCGCTAATATTAAACTATTGATGATTTCAAAGGTATTAGTAACCTGATTTTTGGGTAATATTACTGTCAGAGCCTCAATTATACCAATGATACTCACAACAGTTACTAAACTCTCATTGGGCTTGATTAACTTCTGATAAATATCGCTTAGTTGTAGACGAGATAAATTATCCCAGAATGACTTAATCTTTCCTATAAATAAACCGCCAACTAAAAATATGCAACATCCTAATACTAAACCGAATAAACCAATTTTCAGGTCTGCACTGGTCAGAGTTTCTGGTAAATAAGTTAGCATTTATCTCAAAAATTACACAAATTACTACTAGGCAAATCTCTCAGTTATTTGCCATAAAATGACAAACTATCTCTAATAATTAGAGGCTAATCATGATTTACACTGCATTGTACAACAGTCAGTTCACCCATTTAGGTACTCACAAACAAAAAACCACCAGCAAATAGTGCTACTGACTCTGTCTCTAGCTATTATCCTTTTTATGTAGGCAAGGCAAAAAGCAGTGTGGATTTTCTTCCCCCTTTATCGCCGTTGTGTGACGCTGTTAGAGTATTTCAACGTATTGACAAGACTTGTAACGTCACGCACCAAGCATTGATTGTGACACTTATGTAAGTCCTATCTTATACATGGGGCAATTTTCTGCATATTCTTTTTCCCTGATACATATTTATATTAGCACCTAGTACCAAGTGATTTGGTGCGTTACGGCTTACACCTAACACACCCTATTCGACTATATTAAATTTTGAATTTTGAATTGCTCTACCATCTACAACTAAGGGAAAAATATCATGTATTCTCAGATGCAATTGACTGTAAATGCTCTCAGCTTGGCTGCTATCGCTTTAGTTTCTCTAGGTATCAATGATTCATCATTTGCACAGTCCCCCAGACTACTGTTAACTGCTGAGAGTCAAATTAGCCAATCAAATTCCGCAACAACTTTCAGTGATATTACTGGTGTTGCCGGGGAAACAGAAATTAGACAATTAGCAGCACTAGGAGTATTAGAAACTACATCAGGTCAATTTCAACCACAAACAGCAATTACTCGCGGTGAATTTGTGGCTTGGTTAGTTAAGACTTATAATTACTTACACAAAAAGCCAATTACCATAGCTGAAAATAATAGATCAGCTTTTCCTGATCTTACTTCCTCTCATCCCCACTTCAACTTTATTCAAGCTGCTTACAAAGCTGGTTTGCTAGCTGGTTTTGATGATGGTAACTTTAGACCTGATGATATTTTGACACGAGAGCAGATGATTGCCCTCAAAACCTCTGTAGATTCTACTGTCAGAAGTAATCGTTCATCGGCTACGCTGCGTGATTTTATTGGTAAAACTAAAGGGTTTACTGATGTTGAGCAAATGAGTGAAAGGTATCTTCCTCACATTGCTTTTGATTTAGGTAATGCGGCTAGTGGTAGAAACTTTGTTCGCGTTTATGGTACAAATACCCGCATCTATGCACCCCAAAAAGCTGTGACACGGGCTGAAGCTGCTGTACTTTTATCTCGGTTTCGTAAAGGTGGAACAGTAGAACAAGCTTTAAGACGGAGAAACAGATAAATCAATTCAAAATTAAATTCAGTATTAAATTTAGTAGCCTGACACCACTAAAATAGTGCAGAAATATAGTTATTGTGGTGTGGGCATCTTGCCATAGGTGACAAACTCAATTGCGTTAGTGACAAATTCAATTGTGTTGGTGACAAAACTGAATTGCGTGGTAACGAAATTCAAGTTCAGCTTCAGGTACCTGATTTTTTCAAAAAATCGGGTATCTAGTTGAGTCGGGTATCTAGTTGTGCGTGAAGTCATTCACTTTTCATCATCCAAGGTGCGATCGCCTTTTACAATTAAAGTATTAATTGTCTTGACATCTATGAACTTTCCTCCCCAGCTACAAGCAAAGATTGAAAAGTGGGCAAACAGTCAAGGAATATCGACTGAGCAATTTATTATGCAAGCCATCACAGAAAAAATTACCGCGCTGAGTCGGCAAGAGATAGAAGCACATACTCAACTCAACCTTAACCAAGCAAACCTCTATCGCAAAGATGGCATTTTAGTTGTAGAGGCAGAATTACCACCAGATTTTGATATTAATACTTTCATAGATGAGTTGAGAGAAGAACGCATTCAGGATCAAATATTTTGATGAAATTTACTCGTTTAGGAAATGCGATCGCTCAAATTGTCCAAATTCCTCAGTAACTCACTAATATCATACTACAAATTTAATCTGCTACAAATTCCCCCTTCCCTTGTAGGGAAGGGGGTTAGGGGGTTAGGTTTCAAGTTAACTTTTCCACATAACTTGAAAAGTCAAGCTTCTATTGATAAGCATCCATTGGTAAACAAGAACAAACGAAATTCTTATCCCCAAAAGCTGCGTCAATTCTACCTACACTCGGCCAGAATTTATGTTCTCTTGTCCACGGTGCAGGATAAGCGGCTTGTTCACGAGTATAGCCATGAGTCCATTCGCCAGTGATGAGACTGGCGGCGGTGTGGGGTGCGTTTTTCAAGAGGTTATCTTGTGCATCCATCTTACCTGACTCAATTTCGGCGATTTCTTGGCGAATAGCTATCAACGCATCACAAAAACGGTCTAATTCTTCTTTTGATTCGCTTTCTGTGGGTTCAACCATAATTGTACCCGCCACAGGCCAAGAGACAGTCGGGGCGTGGAAACCGTAGTCCATGAGGCGTTTTGCGATGTCATCAATTTCGATGTTGGCGGATTTTTTGAGCGATCGCAAATCTAAAATACATTCATGGGCAACTAGACCATTTTGCCCTTTGTACAACACAGGATAGTAGTTTTCTAATCTCTTGGCGATGTAATTAGCGTTGAGAATTGCGGCTTTGGTTGCTTCTGTCAATCCATCAGCCCCCATCATCACAATATACATCCAAGAAATCACCAAAATACTAGCACTTCCCCAAGGTGCAGCCGACACAGCACCGAATTGGGCATGGGGCATGGGTTTTTTCTCAGTCCCTAATACTGGATGTCCTGGTAAGAATGGTACAAGATGGGATGCAACACCAATTGGCCCCATCCCAGGGCCACCACCACCATGAGGAATACAGAAGGTTTTGTGTAGGTTCAGGTGACATACATCTGCACCAATATCACCAGGGCGACAAATCCCTACTTGGGCGTTCATGTTTGCGCCATCCATGTAGACTTGTCCACCGTGACTATGTACGATAGCGCAGATTTCTTGAATGGCTTCCTCAAATACGCCATGTGTTGAGGGATAAGTCACCATTAACGCTGCTAGTTCATGACTGTGTTTTGCTGCTTTGGCTTTTAAGTCAGCCACATCAATATTACCGTCAGCATCACAAGCGACAGCTACAACTTTCATCCCACACATTACCGCACTGGCGGGGTTTGTACCGTGGGCTGAGGAGGGAATTAAACAAACGTTGCGGTGTGCTTCTCCCCGGCTGGCGTGATATTCTCGAATTACCAAAAGCCCGGCGTATTCTCCTTGTGAACCTGCGTTGGGTTGCAGTGAAACCCCTGCAAATCCGGTGATTTCTCCTAACCACGCCTCTAATTGTTGGAATAAAATTTGATAACCTTGGGTTTGTGATGCTGGTGCAAAGGGATGTATCTTCCCAAACTCTGCCCATGTCACTGGTATCATTTCGGCGGTGGCGTTTAACTTCATGGTACAAGAACCCAAGGGAATCATTGATGTAGTTAGAGATAAATCCTTGGTTTCTAACTTGTGCAGATAACGCAGTAATTCTGTTTCGGAATGATAACGGTTGAAGACGGGGTGAGTTAAATACTCGCTAGTACGGGGTAAGGGAATATGGGAAGAAGTTGTGATTTCTGCGGTGGTGAAGGGTAAGTCATCAGTCAAGGCGAAAATCTGCCAAAGTTCAATGACATCTTCTAAGGTAGTGGTTTCATCTAAAGAAATACCAACAGCCGTATCATCGAAAACCCGCAAATTCACATTTCTGGCTTGACAATCTGCAAGAATTGTTTCTAGAGTTTGTGTGCCTAACTCTACCCGCAGAGTATCAAAGAAACTTTCTGAACTAATCTTATACCCTAGCCGTTTTAATCCTGCTGCCAAAGTCGCGGTTAACTCGTGGATATTCTCGGCAATATTTTTCAGTCCATCACTTCCATGATAAACGGCGTACATACTCGCCATCACTGCCAATAACACCTGTGCCGTACAAATATTACTAGTAGCTTTTTCTCGACGGATGTGTTGTTCACGAGTTTGCAAAGCCAGACGCAAAGCTGTTTTACCGTGGATATCTTTAGAGACACCGACAATACGCCCTGGAACTTGTCGCTTGTATTCTTCCTTAGTAGCAAAGTATGCCGCATGAGGACCACCAAAACCCAAGGGAATACCGAAACGTTGGGTGCTACCAACAGCGATATCAGCCCCAAATTCACCGGGAGTGGTGAGTAAAGTTAAACTGAGGGGATCTGCTGCTACCGTTACCAATGCACCCTGAGCATGGGCTTTTTCTATAAAAGCGCGGTAGTCATAGATAGTACCATCACTGGCGGGATATTGCAGAACTGCGCCGAAAATTGGTTGAGCAAAATCAAAGGTCTGATGATCACCGATAATAATTTCAATGCCTAAAGGTTTTGCCCGTGTTTGCAGGACATCAATAGTTTGGGGATGACATTCACGGGAAACAAAGTAGGCAGTGGCTTTATTTTTACACACACCGTAACTCATGGTCATAGCTTCGGCGGCGGCTGTACCTTCATCTAATAATGAGGCGTTGGCGATTTCCAAACCTGTTAAGTCAATAATCATGGTTTGGAAATTTAGCAAGGCTTCCAGTCGTCCTTGGGCAATTTCTGGCTGATAAGGGGTGTAAGCTGTATACCAACCCGGATTTTCTAAGATATTGCGTTGAATTACCGGGGGGGTAATACAGTCGTAATATCCCATCCCAATGTAGGAGCGAAACACCTGATTTTTCGCCGCAATTTGTTTTAATTTTGCTAAGGCTGTGTACTCAGTTTGTGCTGTTGGTAATTTTAGCGGTTGATTCAGCCGAATGGCTTTTGGTACGGTTTTATCTATCAAATCGTCTAGGCTAGATAGTCCTAAGACATCAAGCATGGATTGAATATCTTGAGAACTTACGCCTATATGCCTTTGTGTAAAGTTATCCTTTTTGTCTAGTGATTGATTTTGGCGATCACCTTCGGTGGGGCGTAGCCCATCGCTAGACTGAGAAATAGAGGCAAACAATACCACAAACTTAACACTCCAGATGTAACTAATTATTAATATTCTGCAATAAATACTCTTGACAAGCTGCCGTAATTTGTAAATTTTTTAACAGATTATGAAATATTTCGTATTTAGACAGAGATAACGCCACAGGTGACAGGTGACAGGTGACATTGAAACCCAGTCCCCAGTCCCCAGTCCCCCGTTAACTATTCCCCTTCTACCGCCGCGCGATACTCATTAGCCGTCAATGTATCTTCTAGTTCATCAGCATCATTGACACGGAGTTTTAATAACCATCCTTCACCATAGGGGTCTACTGAAATTGCTTCAGGATCATCAATTACAGCCTCATTACGTTCTATTACTGTGCCGGTAATGGGGGCATATAAGGTTTCAACTGCTTTGACTGATTCAATCGTACCAAATTCATCACCTTTAGCAGTCAAATCACCAATCTCTGGTAGTTCGACAAAAACCACTTCACCCAATTCATTGACAGCAAATTCCGTAATACCGATAGTGGCAATTTCACCATCTAGCCGCACGTATTCATGGCTATCCAAATATCTTAAATCTTCAGGGTATTCAAACGACGACATTTCTGTTCCTCTAAAATATCAAAAAAAATCGCTCTCACAGTAATTCAAATCATATTTAGGAATTGACCATACTGTAAGCTTGAGTATCTTACAACACATGAGAAAAAGTCAAAACTTAAACAATTTTGGATTTTAAAAGTAGAACGAGTTGAAAAAAACAACTATGTTAATTAATGTAAAAATAATAGGATTCAGTTTGTAGTAAGGACTTTAGTCCTGATTTGAGAACTAAAGTTCTCTCTGCGAGACGCTCCGCGTAGCTTGCTTCCCCGCAGGGGTACACTACAAACATTTAATTATTTACCCTGTTCTACTAAAATCTAAAATCCGGTGGGTCAACTGTCAACTGTGAACAGTTATTTATGTTTCGACTTATAAAAAGGACGTTTGACTACGGTAGCTGGATATGCTTTGCCGCGAATTTCTACAGCTATTTCCCGTCCCACCTTCGAGAATTGGGTGGGAACATAAGCTAGAGCTACAGGATAACCAAGTGTAAGAGATAAAGTTCCGCTAGTGACTTCCCCTACTACTTTACCGTCTGCCATCACTGGGTAGCCGTGACGGGCAATGTTTCGTCCTGGGGTTTGTAAACCTACAAGTCGGCGTTGCACACCAGCAGTTTTCTGTTGTTGTAAAACCTCCCGACCGATAAAATCGCCTTTAGTATCGAGGTGAACTAACCAACCTAAACCAGCTTCTAGGGGTGTGGTGGTGTCATCGATATCTTGGCCGTAAAGTGCCATTGCAGCTTCTAAACGTAGGGTGTCCCTCGCGCCTAGTCCACAGGGAACAACACCAGCCTCATACAAACTCCGCCATAATTCTACACCGACATCTGGGTCTACTAGCACCTCAAAACCATCTTCCCCAGTGTAACCAGTACGAGCAATAAAGGCGGGTTTACCAAAGATTGTGGTTTGGGTATGACCAAAGGCTTTAATTGGTTGTAAGTCTTGTTTAACTAGAGGTTGTAGATAATTAATGGCTTTTGGCCCCTGCACAGCAATTAAGACTTTATCTGGTGAAAGGTCTTGAAAGTTGACGAGATTTTGGTCAAGATGCTGCAATAACCAGGCTTTATCTTTAGCGGTGGTGGCTGCATTGACAATGATAAATACTTGTTGTGTACCAGTAGAGTCTTCCCCTTGGTAATAAACAATAATGTCGTCAATGATTCCCCCTTGGGGATTTAATAATACAGTGTATTGGGCTTGTCCTGGTTGCAAACGATTTAAATCTGAAGGTACTAAACCTTGCAGTTGCGAAATCAGGTTTTTACCTGTCAAGGCGAATTTACCCATGTGGGAAATATCAAACATTCCGGCGGCATTTCGCACCGCTTCATGTTCGCGGGAAATACCGCTATATTGTACCGGCATTTCCCAACCGCCAAAGCTCGTAAAGCGCGCTTGCAGTTCTACACCCTGTTGATATAAGGGGGTTCTTGCTAAGGTTTCGGTAGTGTTTTGTTGATTAGCCACGGGTAGTTTTACTTATGCGATCGCATTTCAATAATATATTCTATGGGAATGGGGAATGGGGCATAGGGCATTGGGCATTGGGCATGGGGAATTGAGGACTATTCAGAAAAGCTCACTATACCAAAACATTATTCATACTGACGTATCTTAATCCTTTGCGAAAAGTTAGATTAAAATTATGTAGTTAAGCAAGTAGTAATCATCAAACCCCAAGGATAACGATGAATAGATATCTACGTGGCTTCATCACCGTCGAGAAATTTCTTCAGGTTCTCACTTTGGTGGGATTAATTTGGTTTTTGGGATACTTGGGTGTTGAACAATATCGCAACAATTCTCAGCCTTCTGTTTCCACCACCTCACCTACAACTTCAAAATCATTAAACAGCCTCTAGACACTTCCAAAAAATAAACTATCCAATTTATAGCGATTCCCAGTTAAGTGAGGTACAGACAATATTTTGAAACGCAAAGGGGCGCAAAGTAAAGCGCAGAGGTACGCAAAGATTTGTACCTCACCAGAGTAAAAAACGCTATATTTTCTTCAAAACAACTGTCTTTCTCCCTGCCCCCTGCCCCCTGCCCCCTGCCCTTCAAATTAAGCTACAATGCAAGCAGATTAAGCATTTGTTGCCCTCTAATATCCCATGCTGGAGAATCTGCAAACCCAAGTTTACCAAATAGAACAATTTGCCAATACTCTTGTTGCTCACCAACTGACACACCTGAGCTTCTTGAGTGTTGGTATCATTTTTACCGCAGGTTTGCTGACTAGTCTCACACCCTGTATGTTATCCATGCTACCAATTACTATTGGTTACATTGGTGGATATGAAGCTAAAAGCCGTCTGCAAGCCGCAGCACAATCAACATGGTTTGCCTTGGGATTGGCGACTACCCTAGCAGGCTTAGGTATAATCGCTGCTTTGGTAGGTAAAGTTTACGGTCAGATAGGTATTGGTTTACCGATTATTGTCAGTATTATCGCCATTCTCATGGGGTTAAATTTATTAGAAGCCCTACCGCTACAACTCCCCTCTTTTGGTGATACTAATTGGATTTCTCAAGACTTACCGCCGGGTGTGCGTTCCTACGGTATTGGGTTGACTTTCGGTTTAGTCGCTTCCCCTTGTAGCACACCCGTTTTAGCTAGTTTGTTGGGTTGGGTGGCGAATACACAGGATTTAGTTTTAGGTGCTGTGTTGTTAATTTCCTACACAGCCGGATATGTCGCACCATTAATTTTAGCTGGTACTTTTACAGCTGCTATTAAAAAGCTACTAGAATTACGTCGCTGGTCTGGTTGGATTAATCCAGTTAGCGGCGCGCTTTTAGTAGGATTTGGCGTATTTTCTCTAATTTCTCGCATTCCCCTAGGCAATTTCTAACCATAAGTCCTATAAACCCTCCTACACCCCTACACCCCTACACCCCTACACCCTTACACCCTTACACCCCTAAACCCGCTATTTCTCAACTAATGACTATAGATAATTCCACCTCTACAGCGTCCCCTTGGTGGTCACTACCAGGAAAATACTTGCGGCGAGAGTTTTTACCTGTACTGACAGATTTAAGATTAGCGATCGCACTCTTACTAATCATCGCTCTATTTAGCGTCACTGGTACAGTCATCGAGCAAGGTCAATCACCTGCATTCTACCAAGCTAATTACCCAGAACACCCCGCTTTATTTGGTTTTTTGACTTGGAAGGTCATCCAAGTAGTAGGGTTAGATCATGTTTATCGGACTTGGTGGTTTCTGGCTTTATTGGTATTATTTGGGACTAGCTTAACTGCCTGCACTTTTACCCGTCAGTTACCAGCCTTAAAAGGTGCGCGTCGTTGGAAATATTACGAAGAACCACGACAATTTCAAAAACTCGCTTTAAGTGCAGAATTAGATACCGGTTCGATAAACTCTTTAACTCCCCTATTACAAAACCGTCGTTATAAAATCTTTCAAGAAAAAGATAGTATTCTCTACGCCCGTAAAGGCATAATTGGCCGCATCGGCCCAATTATCGTTCATATTGGTATCGTCACAATTCTTTTAGGGGGAATTTGGGGCGCAATGACGGGATTTATCGCCCAAGAAATGATTGCTAGCGGCGATACTTTTCAAATTCAAAATGTTATCGATGCTGGCCCTTTAGCTGCACCAGTCCCCAAA
Source organism: Aliinostoc maniaoense (assembly GCF_058172895.1). Taxonomy (NCBI): domain Bacteria; kingdom Bacillati; phylum Cyanobacteriota; class Cyanophyceae; order Nostocales; family Nodulariaceae; genus Aliinostoc; species Aliinostoc maniaoense. The sequence goes on from NZ_CP187952.1 coordinate 6,142,095, forward strand.
GATTGGTCTGTGCGCGTCAATCGCTTTTGGATTGATTACACACCCACAGGTGGCATTGATCAATTTTATTCTGATATGTCGGTGTTAAATAATCAAGGGCAGGAAGTTGACCACAAAAAGATTTTTGTTAACCAACCTCTGCGTTATCACGGTGTAACTTTCTATCAAACTGACTGGGGAATTTCTGCTGTCCGTGTGCGTCTGAATAAAAGCCCTGTGTTTGAAATACCAATGGCATTATTAGATACCAAAGGTAAAGGACGTATTTGGGGAACTTGGATACCCACCAAGCCAGATTTAAGTGAGGGTGTGTCTGTATTAGCTAAAGACTTGCAAGGGATGGTATTAATTTATGATGCTCAAGGTAAGTTAGTTGATACTGTCCGCAGGGGGATGTCAACTCAAGTTAATAATGTCACATTAAAAATCGTCGATGTAGTTGGGAGTACAGGCTTACAAATTAAAGCTGACCCAGGTATTCCCATTGTTTATGTTGGGTTTGCGGTGCTGATGTTGGGGACAGTGATGAGTTATTTTTCGCACTCGCAAATTTGGGCATTACAAACAGGCGATCGCTTGTATATTGGTGGTAAGACTAATCGCGCTCAAGTAGCTTTTGAGAGGGAAGTTTTAGAAATTTTAGATACTCTGAGTGCTAATTCCCCAGCCAAAGTTGAAGCGTAAGTAAAATAATTTTCTTGTCTACCCCTGCCCCCTGCCCCCTGCTCCCCTGCCCTACAAAACAATTGATTATTTTGTAAATTAGAAGTCCCCTACTTGTGATGACGCACTTCTACCACAGTGTGAACATTACCACGAGGTGAAAAATCAGCTTTCACTGTCACCTCTAAAGGATCACAAGCAGCGACAAAATCATCGAGAATTTGGTTAGCAGATTCTTCATGAGAAATGTAGCGATCGCGGTAACTATTAATATAAAGCTTCAGTGCCTTTAACTCTACCACACGCTGATCAGGAATGTAGCTAATATGAATGGTGGCAAAATCAGGATAACCGGAAAATGGACACTTACAAGTAAATTCCGGCAAACTAATATTAATATCGTAACGTCTACCCACACGGGGATTAGGGAATGTAATTAGCTCCCCTTCCGCAATGTTTCGTTCGCCATACTTCATTTCTTGGCTAGATTCAGATGATAAATTACTCATAAGTCAAAAGGTAAAAATAAAAGTCAATCTCAAAACTCTGCAAGTTTTAATTTTAACCTCTTTTGCCTTTTACCTTTACACACATCTTGCACCTCGGTTAAAAAGCGGGTTTCTTGCAAATCCCTCAGCTTAAAACCTTAATCTTTCGTTCAGAAACCCTTTAAAAACCGGGTTTCTTGCAAATCCCTCAGCTTAACTTAATCTTTCGTTCAGAAACCCGGTTTTTTAGGGCTTGTTGAGAATGGTGCAAGATATACGTTTATCCTTGTTCCCAGTCTGGGCAATTCCCATCATCCCAGCCGTGGGGGTGCATACCGCAAACTAACAAATTACCCCCATAAACATGGCCATGATAATTCTGACAACCGACACAAGCGGGGTTTTGTTCAGCAGAAGGTTCGACGGAGTAAGGAAAACCAGGATCAGCATCTACCACAAGGTCTTCCAATTCCCAATAAGCTTCTAAAATTGGTTCAGTGATGTCCTGTAAATACTGATCTACTTCAGTAGCAATGGAGTTTTGTACTTGTTCAGAAATTTCTTCTGTTAGCTCAAAAAAAGTATCTACCATTTCACTCATTCCTAGGAAGAAACGCTCTACTTCATCCGCTACCGTTTCTACAATTTCGATTAAATCTTTTTGCCATTGTTCCATAATGTTACGCCCTTCATTTCTTCCCAACAGGACGGTTAGTGCTACTTGGCTGGAAGCACTAGAGTACACCCTAGGTCATGTATATTATAAGTTCTGAGGGGCGCGAGGTGCGACATTTCACCAAAGTTTTACGGTAGTCACTGCCAAAGAGTACTGAGGAGAGTTTGCGGTAGGGGAATGTTGAGCAATCAACACTGCCTTACTACTCGTTTTGCAGTCTTTTTAACTCTTCTTGCAGGTCTAGCACCTGTCGGCGTAGTTGATCTACGTTATCAGTGGATTCCTCTTTTACCTTCACCGTGGGTTCTTCATCTTCCTCTAAAATTTCGATGCGACGAGGTTCAGAAGGTGGTGATTTTTCAGCAGTGTCAGCAGTTGCTTGTGGCTGTTGTGCTTGTTTCATCATGTCTTCCACAAAGCGGCGGGCTTCTTCTGTGTTCATTTCGCCCTTTGCCACCATTTCATCTGCCAGTTTTTGGACTTGCGATCGCAGTTCAGATAACTTTCCTCCAGCTTTCTCACCAGCGTAAGAAGCTAACCCGACACCAAGGTAAAAAGCTTTTTGAACTAAATCTCCAAAACCTGACATCGCTGCTGATTGCTCCTAACAAAATAGGGCGACCCGGAGACTACGCCTACTACAAGCATCCTGTGTTGCTGCTACCTTCCGGTCCTGACAAGGTTTAGGCGTTGCAGCCGCATAGATCCAGGTCTAAACAAAGTATAACACTAATATTCCCTAAGTGAGTATTATTCGACAATGATTTTCCATTCGTATAATTTGTAGTTGACACAGCCGTTATATACCAAGGGGTCACGAGCCACAATTGATTCAGCTTCCTCCATAGAAGCGGCTTCAAACAGTAACATTCCCCCGCCCAGTTTTGCCCAATAGCCTGTTTTAGCTTTATGTCCTTGAGCAATTAACTCCTGCACGTAGGCTTTATGGGCAGGTACGTATTGATCAAAGGTAGTTTTATCAACTTTGCCCTCTTCTATTTTGACAAACCACGGCATCTGACTGGCAACCTCTGCAAATGTGTTCTAATATTCTTAAAGGTTATCTTTTTTTGCATTTTGAATTTGTCCCAGAGACTGTTTTTTATTGCCTTAGTACCATCGGCAGAAATTCAAGATTACGCCAACGACATCAAGCAATACTTTGCTGACAACTACAGCAGTAAACACGCCCAAAAGTCGCCACCCCACATTACACTACAACCGCCTTTTCAATGGCAAGATGCTCACTTGTCAGATTTGGAAGCGGCGTTAAGGGAGTTTTGTTGTCAACAGCAATCAATATCTGTTACGTTGAGTAATTTTGCTGCTTTTGCGCCCCGTGTCATATATATCAATGTGGTGCGGAGTCAAGAATTGTTGTCATTACAAGCTCAGTTAATGACACACATGGAAACCAAATTAGAAATTATTGATGAAGTGGCTAAAAAGCGTCCTTTTGCACCTCACATGACAGTGGCGTTTCGAGACTTAACTAAACAAAACTTTCATGCAGCTTGGCCAGAGTTTGCTCATCGTCAGTTACATTTTGAGTTTGTTGCTGACAAATTAACATTACTTAGCCATGATGGTAGAGCCTGGAATATCCAATCAGAATTTGATTTTTTGTCTGGTAGCAGCTAATCAAGTTTTGTTACAGAATAATTGCAAATCTCAGTAAATACCCTTTTACTAATAATTAAGGTAATTATTAGTCATAATTAACACCCAGGATATGAGCATTACTGAAATTATCAGGAAAGGTTCAAAAGGCTCAGAAGTTAAACAATTACAAGAAATATTAACTAAACTCAAATTAGATCCAGGCAAGATAGATGGTATTTTTGGTGACAAGACTGAAGTGGCTGTGAAGCAATTTCAAGTACAACAAGGTCTTGAGGCTGATGGGGTAGTGGGAAAAGATACTCAAACTGCTTTAAATAAGTTGATTCAAGAAAATTTGTATGGTGGTAATTATGGTAAATTACCATTGCCTGGTGTGGCTTTGATTAAAAAATTTGAAGGATGCAAGCTAGAAGCTTATCCAGATCCTCGGACTAAGGCTAAACCATACACTATTGGCTGGGGTTCTACTTGCAAAAAAGATGGTAGTGAGTGGAAACTGGGAGAAAAAATTAGCCAGCAAGAGGCTGACGAATTGTTAATTTTGCAATTAGAACGTGACTATCTCCCACCGCTAGAGAAAATTCCTGGCTGGGATTATTTAAACGCATATCAACAGGGAGCTTTATTAAGTTTTGCTTACAATTTAGGTGCTAACTTCTTCGGTGCTAATAATTTCGAGACTATTACCAGAGTCTTGAAAAATCAGACATGGGATGAGATAGAAGCAGCATTAATTTTGTATATAAATCCTGGTAGTCCAGTTGAGGATGGATTAAAACGCCGTAGACTAGCAGAAGCCACACTATTTCTTAATTCTGAAATGCACATAGGTTAATTATCAGATGAGTGATGCCTACGGCTGGCTGCGCCTACGCCTTTTTTCATCTTCCCAAGCCATGAGATGTATTCCTAGAGATGGTAACAAAAAGATGAAATTGTAAACTGATATTACAAACCTTGGAAAAATATTGAGAAATTGTCTGGTAGCCAAACATAGTTTTAACGTAGAACCTATAAGACTAAACTTGAGGCAAATTATAATGAACAAAGATAATATTCAAAACTATCGCTTTGTCTGCACCTTAACTTTTGGTGATATCTACGGTCAAATAATTGTTTGGTTAATTGCCATTACCGTCAGTTTGGCATCAGCTTTAGCACTGATGGGTGCAAGAAGACCTGTATATGCTTTAGCTACAGTCGGGCTTGTGGTTCTACTGTCCCTACCGTTTTTATTGTTTGCGTTCGTAACTACATTGTTAAATCATATTGAATTAGTTTCCATAGAACCAGGAATGAAAACTCAACCTATCCCTGGTAATGTTTCTCAGCAAAAACCTGTACAAGCAGCTAGTTAAAATCTAGGGAGTAGGGAATAACAATTCAAAATTCAAAATTCAAAATTCAAAATTCAAAATTGAAGAGTTTTACTCTCTGCTCCCTGCTCCCTGCTCCCTGCTCCCTGCTCCCTGCTCCCTGCTCCCTGCTCCCTGCGACTATATCACTGGTGGTAACATCTCTAAAACACCAATCTGTAAATCGGGAAACGCCAGGGGTGTAATAGTCTTGTCTGCTGCCAAAATAGTTTTACTTTGATAACCTTCTGGAGTTGGTTGGCGGAAGACGTAAAGTTGACGGCTAACTACATCTAATACCCAATAGTCTTGTATTCCGGCTTGGGAATAAGCCTGAGCTTTAATTTCACAATCTAATTTCAGACTGCTATCTGCTACCTCAATAATTAGATAAACTTCCGATGGTGTGGGATGATGATCTGCATAGTCTAAAGGATCTAATTTAACAACAGCAATATCCGGTTCTGGTTCAGAGCGTTCATTTAACTTAATTGGGTCTTGAATGGATACCCAAGCCCGATTTACGAGTTGATTTTTGAATAAGTAATCAGTTCTACCCACTGCTGAACGGTGAGCTGTTCCTTTCGCAATCATCCAAATAATTTTTCCTTCTAAAAGCTCAACTCTTTCCTCTGCACCAAAAATCCCAGCCTCAGCCATGCGATGATATTCTTCAACTGTCCACAGGCGAAGTTGTGATGTAATTTGTGTGTTTTGCATCGCTCTTTCTCCATCAGGGGGAATGAACTTTTAAGGAGGCAGGAGGTTGGGGCAGGGGGCAGGGGGCAGGGGAGCAGGGGACAAGGGGGACAAGGGAGACAAGGTAGACAAGGTAGAGAGTAAGTCATATCCAATGCCCAATTCCCTATGCCCAATTCCCTATGCCCTATGCCCTATGCCCAATTCCCCATGCCCTATGCCCAACAAAATGATTCATTGATATGTCTGCGTTGCTTTGAGCATATGGTAAGTGATAATTAGCTGTGTGAGTGCTAAGGGGTAACTTTGTAGTGTCTCGCCGGTTGTACCAGCGATTTTACCAATTTCGGGGTTGCTCTCCCGATCGCATACACTTCTTAAATGGGGCATATCGGAACAGATGATATGTTCGATTTTGTTCACCTGTTCTAAGGTGGCGTGACCGTCTACTGCTAACACATCTACTGGTTTACCCATATCTCGGTCTAATCCCAGGCGAATCGCTGAACCAGAATCACCATCGGTTAAATTGATAATCGGGGTAAAATCTGGGTGGGGAATGGTAGGACGCAAAACTAAACGCACGTTCAGGTGTCCGTTAGTTTCATCTCTTTCGCCTTCTGGGGGATAGAAACTCACTACTATATCCGACCATTGTCTTTGAGGACGAATAAATTGCTCTGAGTCTGGTTCGCGTTTTTCCAATTCTGCTAACACTTGTTCTGGGGTGTAGCCGCGTTTTTGAGTATCTCGTTTTACTTTCCAGGTGGCGCGGAGGTCTTCTGGCGGTGCAAGGTAGACTTTCACATCATAACAATCACGGGCGGCACGGGTAGAATAACCTAGTAAGCCTTCGATAATGACAAATTTATTAGGTTTAATATAATGCGGTGCTTCAAAAGTCCCGGTTTTGTGGCTATATACTGGTTTGAGAATTGGTTGACCTGTGCGGAGCAGTGAGAGATGCTGCTGCATGATATCTAAATGATTGCAGTCTGGATGCAGAGCTGTAATGCCAATTTCTGCCCGTTGTTGGCGGTCATATTTATGGTAATCGTCGGTACAAATGAGCGTGACATTTTCCGGGCCAAGTACCTGAGCAATTCCTCTCGTGAGTGTAGTTTTGCCAGCAGCACTATCACCAACAATACCAAGAATGATTGGACGGCTCATGTGTACCCCCCGATACAAGTCAAGTTCAGTAATTAATTCGCAAAGAATGTTTTCTTATTTTAGAGTGCTTTTGCAAAAGTAAATCAGTCATTAATATTTGTGCAACATCTCTATACATAATATTGGGGAATGGGCTTAGGGGAATAGGGAATGGGAAAGAGAATTTTTGAGTTTTATGAAGGTTTTTAGAATTATTAGATAAAAGAAGTGTTGCAATATCTGCAATATGGTAGTTGCTTTGAGATATATAAGAGTTATAGTCTGCATGGGGATCATGATGGGGTAGGGATTATGGTGACATTAAATGTGGCAGAATTAGAACAAATTGATCAGTTTCATCGTCTGCAAATAACTTTGCGCGATCGCTGGAACACTATCGAGTTGTTTGATACTGGTGAGGCGGATATTATCGTCATTCCTTCCCTCAGTATCGACCAGCGCGAAATTCAGAAAGTTGAAGGGTTTGAACATTATGAAGAAAGGTTACTTTTTGCCTTGATGCGGTTAAGAAATCCCCGCACTCGGTTAATTTATGTGACATCAATGCCATTACATCCCAGTATTATTGATTATTATTTACAATTACTTCCTGGTATTCCTTTTTCTCATGCTCGTAATCGTTTACTCTTACTTTCGACTTACGATTCTTCGCCTAAACCTCTCAGTCAAAAAATTTTAGAACGTCCGCGCTTAATTGAAAGAATCCGCCAAGCTATCAGACTAGAAAAATCATTGATGGTTTGCTATAACTCCACCAATTTAGAAGCAGAATTATCTTTAAAATTAGATGTGCCATTATATGCGGCTGCACCAGAGTTGCAAATTTGGGGGACAAAAAGCGGGAGTCGGCAAATTTTTGCAGAAAGTGGTGTTCCTCATCCAGATGGCAGTGAATTAGTCTGGAATGCTGAAGATTTAGCGGTAGCAGCGAGTGAATTATGGGAACGTCAGCCGACATTACAACGAATGGTAGTCAAACTCAATGAAGGGATTTCTGGGGAAGGAAACGCACTGCTAGATTTACGTCCAATTATGCACACAGCACCAGGACAAGGTACTCATGTAGAAAGAGTAGCAGCAATTAGCGATCGCTTTTCGACAATGCGTTTTCAAGCTAAACAAGAAAACTGGCTGAATTTTGCCAACAGAATTGTCGAATTAGGTGCAATTGTTGAGGCGTTTGTGGAGGGAGAAATCAAACGTTCCCCTAGCGTTCAAGGACGTATTACCCCTACTGGAGAAGTAGAAATTCTCTCCACCCATGACCAAATTCTCGGCGGACCCGACGGACAAATTTATCTCGGTTGCCGCTTTCCCGCCGATGAAAGTTATCGTTTGCAATTACAGCAATTAGGTTTACAAGTAGGGAGAAAATTAGCAGAAAAAGGTGCTTTAGAAAGATTTGGTGTAGATTTCATTACAGTAGATCAAGGTAACGGTGAATGGGATATCCAAGCAATTGAAATCAACCTCCGCAAAGGTGGTACTACCCATCCATTCATGACCTTAAAATTATTAACTAATGGTCGTTATGACCTATCTACAGGATTATTTTATAGTCAACAAGGTCGTCCCAAATATTATATTGCCACAGATAACTTACAAAAAGACCGCTATCGGGGATTATTACCTAATGATTTAATGGATATTATCGCTCACCACAGATTACATTTTGATAGTTGCACAGAAACCGGTACAGTATTTCATCTCATGGGTTGTTTGTCTCAGTCTGGTAAATTAGGATTAACTAGCATTGGTGATTCACCCCAACAAGCAGAAGATATTTATAACAAAGTTATCAAAGTTCTGGACACAGAGACCAAAGCAGAAACGCCGAATTTTTCTCTGTTTTCAGATTATACTTTTCCTGTAATTTGGGATGGATATAGTTAGGGGTGTAGGGGTGTAAGGGTGTAGGGGTGTAAGGGTGTAAGGGTGTAAGGGTGTAATACCAATTCTCTATGAAGTTAAGCCAAATAAATGATGTAGAGACGTTGCATGCAACGTCTCTACAGTACAGAATAAAGTGCATCTATGGCTACGCCAGGTAAGCTACATCAAGAAACGGTATAAGGGTGTAAGAGCGTAGGGAAAATGAATATTTTGCACGAGCTTTGGGTGGTGCGTTACGCTGTCGCTAACACACCCTACTGGACTACCAAAATATAGAAGAAACACGTTTTTCTTCCCCTACACCCCTACACCCCTACACCCCTACACCCCTATACCCCTACACCCCTACACCCCTACACCCCTATACCCCTACACCCCTACACCCCTAACTTAATTGACTGCGAAACTTACTAACACTAATAGTTAATAAAACAACAGCAAAAGCAACCAAAGCTAAAACATTCATCCACAGAACATCTAAACCAACACCCTTGAGCAAAATACCCCGCACGATCGCAATATAATGACGCAGGGGATTAAGTAGAGACAAAGTCTGAAAAAATGGTGGCATAGCTTCAATGGGTGCGATCGCGCCAGAAGTCTGTACAATTGGTAAATTAATAAAGAAAGATGTCAAAACTACTTGCTGTTGAGAACTACTCACAGTAGCTAACATAATCCCTAAACTAATTCCTACAAATACATACATACTTGATAAAGCTAAAAATAGCAGAAAATTACCTCGAAACGGCACATGAAATATTACAGTTGCTAAAGTGATAGCCAGTAAAACGTCTCCCATTAATAAAAATGCCAAGGGAACAATTTTAGATAATAATATTTCCCAGTTCGCCGCCGGAGTCATTAATAATTGTTCTATCGTTCCTGTATCTTTCTCCCTCACAACCGTAACGGCTGACACTAATGTGCTAATTAATGTCAACACTAAACCCATCACTCCTGGTACAAAAAACCAACTACTAGTTAATCCAGGGTTATACAGAAATACAACTTGTGGTGATACTGGAGGACTAGTTTTACCAGGAGTTAACCGCAGATTATACTGCTGAATAATTTGATTCATATAATTACTAGCAATCCCGGCTGTATTGGCATTTACAGCATCAATAAATACTTGAATCTCTGCTGATTTTTTTGTCAATTGACGGGGAAAATCGGGGGGAATAATCACACCCACATCTAGCTTTCCTTCTTCTACTTTGCGACTCAATTCTGTTTCACTACTTGGTATAGATTCCAAAGTAAAAATCCGATTTGATGTCATAGCTGAAACTAGCTCACGACTGGCGTTAACATTAGCATAGTCAATGACACCTAAGCGTAAATTATGCACATCAGGATTGAGAATAGTTCCGTAAAGCAATAATTGTACCGTTGGCGGTATAATCAACAAAACAATTAACTGTTTGTTGCGTAAAATTTGATTAATTTCTTTACGTACCAATGCCCAAAATGGACTTTCAAATAATTGTTGAATAAATTTCATAATTGCGTTTCTCTGCGTTCAAATTTAATTAGGTAACTGCATCCTGCTCAAAATCCGACGCGACACATTGAAAAACAGTAATCCCAAGACAGCAAGCATGAATAAATCAAACCAAACTCCAGCAAACCCGATACCGCGTACAAAAGCATCACGAGTAACATCAATGTAATAACGTGCAGGAACTATATTAGGTGCTAGTGATAAGGGGAAAGGAATATTATTGAGGGGATAAATAAATCCAGAAAGTAATAATGATGTAATAAAACCCACTAGAGAAACACCTTGCACAGCCGCATTTTGATTACTACTACGAACTCCTAAAAGTAGACCGAATAAAACACTATCTGCAAGAAATAATAAAGTTCCAATTAGTAATGTAATGGGGTTTTCAACTATGCCTACTTGAAAAATAATTGCACCTAATCCCATGACTACTAATGTCTCAGCAATGGCAATTAATAAATAGGCTAATCCTTTACCAAGTAATAGTTCTGTGGCACTAATACTAGAAGCATAAACTTGTAAAATTGTGCCTTTTTCTTTTTCTCGAACCATTGCGATCGCAGCTAACAAGGAAGGAAAAATCCACAGAACAACCCCATACACTCCCGGCACAATATACAATGATTCTAATCTACCAGGATTAAACCATAAACGCATTCTAGCTGTAATAGTATTAGTATCAGGTAAAAGTCCATGCTCTTGCATGAAAAAGTTAGTAACTCGTTGAATACTACCTCTAATTACACGGGCATTATTCACATCTGTAGCATCAATTAATATTTGCACAGTGGTATTTCTACCCGCTTGAATATCACGGCTAAATTCTGGCGGAATAATCACCGCAGCTTTGGCAATTCCTTTATCTATAGCATCCCGTGTAGGATGATCGCCAGACCATGCTTTTGGAATAAATTGATTCGTGGCATATAATCTTTCAATATAACTTTTACTTAAGTTACTACGGCTAAAATCTTGGACAATGAGAGGAATATCTTTACTTTCTAATCTAATAGCAAAACCAAAAATTATTAAAGTAATAAATGGCAAGAGAAATGCTAAGGCTAAAGTTAGGCGATCGCGGCGAAATTGGGCTATTTCTTTGATACATTGACTAATAATTCTTTTCATGGCGATTGGGGATTGGCGAGAATTTCCGTTTTTTATTAAATTTGCGATCGCTCTACTATACCAATAAAGGCATCTTCTAAAGAAAAGGGGATAGAGCGTAGAGAATTGATGCTGATTTGAGATGATGCTAAAAGTTGCCTGATTTGATTAATTTCAACTTCGGGATTGTCGAGGACAATATGTAAACTATCAGCAAATATTGAAACTCGCCACGCTTCAAAATGTTGTTTGAGTAACTTGGAAGCAGCTTGATTTTGATTAACCATAATTTCTATTAACTTGCCTGGTTGTGAGGCTTTAATAAAACTAGGTGAACCTTCAGCGACGGTTTCCCCTGCCACCATAAAACTCATCCGATTACACTGTTCTGCTTCTTCTAGATAATGAGTAGTGACTAAAATAGCTGTACCATTACGAGCAAAATCATTAATTAGCTTCCAAAATTGACGACGTGCTAAAGGATCTACCCCTGATGTGGGTTCATCCAAAAATAAAATATCTGGTTCGTGCATAACCGAAGCACCAAAGGCTACCCGTTGTTTCCAACCGCCTGGTAACTGTCCGGTAAGCATATTTTCTCGCCCTTCTAAGCCACAGGTAGCAATTACCCAATCAATTTTTTCCCGTCGTAATTTCCGAGGTACGCCGTAAACGCCGCTATAAAATTCTAAGTTTTGCAGAATGGTTAAATCATCATAAAGGGTGAACTTTTGACTCATGTAACCGATGCGCCGCCGTAAGTCTGCACTCCGCAGATTTCCAGTTTCACCACCCAAGGAAATTTCGCCATCACTTGCTGCTAACAACCCGCACAGCATTTTAATCGTGGTAGTTTTTCCCGCACCGTTAGCACCCAACAACCCAAAAATTTCACCATAACGCACCTCAACGTTAACATCCTTCACCGCCTGGAACTTACCAAACACCCGGCTCAGGTTACGCGCATAGATAGCTAATGCTGACGGTTGACTGTTGAGTAAGCAATTCTCTAATTTTGAATTTTGAATTTTGAATTTTGAATTGATTAGTCCCCTTTTTCGAGAACGCGGAAATAGGAAAAACTGCGGCGCAGAACCTTGTTGACGTAAGCGGGTGACGAAGACGTTTTCTAATGTGGGTTCGCCATGTTCAATACTGGGTGAGGGTAAGTTATTTTGTTCTAATAATTCACGAACTTTACTTTCTCCAATATCTAAATCAGGAACGAGGACATCTAAGCGATCGCCAAATATCTGCACATCTACTATACTTGTCTGATCACTCTGGGAAAGTAGTTCTTCGGTAGCTTCTAGATTGTCTGTCCGTAATTCTAGGCGATGTAAGCCTAAGTTAGCTCTTAATTCTGCTGGTGTGCCAATTTCATGAATTTCTCCACTGTACATCAAGGCGACACGGTGACAGCGTTCAGCTTCATCTAAATACGGTGTGGCGACAACAATTGTCATCCCCTCGGCGGATAATTCCGCTAGCACATCCCAAAATTCTCGCCGGGAAACAGGATCAACTCCCGTGGTAGGTTCATCTAGTAATAAAATCTCTGGTTGCGACACCAAAGCACAACACAACGCCAGTTTTTGTTTCATCCCTCCTGAAAGTTGTCCCGCCAAGCGATCGCCAAATCGCTCTAAACTCATTAATGTTAAATATTTATTGCGCCTTTCCCATAACAAATCGTCTGCTACCTGTCGCAACCCGGCTGCATAACGCAAGTTTTCATCAATACTCAAATCTAAATACAAGGAAAACTGTTGAGTCAGATAGCCTGTCATTAATCTGGCATCTCTTGCAGGTTGATTAAATATCTGCACTTCTCCGGCGGTGGCTTCCATAACTCCCCCCAAAATGTGAAAGGTGCTGGTTTTCCCTGCGCCGTCAGGGCCAATTAGTCCAAACATTTCGCCTTTGTGGACTGTAAAATCAATTCCTCGTACTGCTGCTAGGTTGCCATAATGTTTGTGTAAGCTACGAACTTTGATGGCTGGAGGTGTAGAGGATGGGGGTGTGTTTTTGGGGGAGGTTGTAAGTGATTGTTGCATATTTAAGAATCAGGATTTTTTCTCACGCAGAGACGCGGAGGCGCAGAGAGAGTGTGTGAGCAATTCTTGAATTTTGAATTTTGAATTTTGAATTTTGAATTTTGAATTTTGAATTTTGAATTTTGAATTGATTCTCCCCCTGCCCAGACTTGCCTTCAACTTCCTTTTGCCTCTAAATCAATCTCGGCATCTGCTGGCATTCCTATCTTGGCGCAGGGTAAATTTGAGTTTGTGTAGGGATTTTCGGGGTTGAAGCAGCCATCCGGGTTTTGTACTTGGATACGGATGCCTACTACTTGTCTGACTCTATCTTTTTGAAAGTAAATATTTTCTGGTGTGAATGAGGCTTGAGGATCAATGGCGATGACTTTACCGTCGAGGGGTTTATTTGGTGCAGAGTCGATGAAGATTTTCGCTGTTTGTCCGAGGCGGACTTGGCCTATATCACCTTGGGGAATAAATCCGCGAAAATAGACTGTTTTGGGGTCAACAATGGTCAAAATATTTGTCTGACTGCTAACTATTGCACCTGGCTCAACACTACGGGCTGTAACTACGCCATCTAAGGGACTGACTACGTTTAAATCTTTTTTGGAGTCTTCTATTTGGGTGAGGATTTGCTGTTTTGATGCTTGGGCATCTTTGACTTTGGCACGGGCAGATTTGACTTTGGCTTGGGCTGATTTGAGTTGGGCGTAAGCTTGCTGTTGTCTTCTGACTAATGCCACATACTGAGTGTTACGAATTTCAGGATTTAAACCTGTGGTTCTAGCTTGTCTTAACGCGCCTAATGCTGCACTTAATTTTTGACGCTCGGCGTTGACTGCGGCTTGTCGTGCTTCGAGGGTGGCTATGGCTGTGTTCAGGGTGGTTTGGGCTTGATCAAATTGTTGTTGATTTATTGCCCCTTCTTTGACTAATTGGGCATAGCGATCGCGGTTGATTTGAGCTAAACTGACTTCGGCGGCTGCTTGTTTTACTTGCGCTTGTGCCTGCACTAGTTGGGCTTCGGCGGCGGCTACATTTGACTGTGCTTGCTCAATTTTGCCGACGCTATCTCCTTGCGACTGTCGCCAATTCAGTTTGGCTTCGTTAATTTGACTGTTAATTTGTTGAATTTCTCTGGCGACTTGCTCGACATCGGAAACTGCTTGCTGTTCATCATATTCAGCCGATGTCACTCTCGCTTCTGCACCCCGTAGTTGTTCTTGTAGTAATTGATCTGCGGTGTCGTCTAATCTAATTAACTCTTGTCCCTGCTTGACTGCTGCCCCTTCCCGCACTGTTATTGATTCAATTCTACCCCCACGCTTCACCCCAATCTCGGTTTCGTAACCTTCAATGCGTCCACTGACTTTCAGCACATCCCCTAAACTTTGCGGTTGACTACGCCATACAGCATAGCCAATGCCACTAACTAACAGTAATCCCCCTATCAGTAAAGGAATGGGTGGTTTGCGGTGCTGCGGCTGCTTCGATACTGGGGTATCAGTGAGATTTTCTGGTGGAATTGGGGCAGTCTGTGTCATATTAGCACCCTCAATGACGATTAAATATTTTTGTCATCATACTAGACTGTCCAGTATGATATAGGCAAGATATTATGCAAAAAAGTTTACTCTTTATGGCTAAACCCCCTACTTCCGAACTAGAAGCACCCGCCTCAACCGCCCCTTTAACCATCCCACCAAAACGGGAACAAATTTTACAAGGTGCTACCCGGGTATTTTTGCAGGAAGGTTACGCGAGAACTAGTATGGATAGGGTGAGTGCGGCGGCTGGAGTCTCAAAACAAACGATATACAGTCACTTTCGAGATAAAGAAGGACTGTTTAAAGCATTGATGGAAAGATTAACTATATCTTGTTTTCAAAGTATATTTAATAACACACAATTACACGGTGAACCAGCAATTTTACTACGTCAAGTAGCCGAAATTTATTTAACAAAAGTAGCTGATAACCCCGATTATTTAGGATTGTTGCGGTTGATGATCACCGAATCAAACAACTTTCCTGAATTAGTCAAACTTTACAACCAAAGCGTTGTACAAAGAAGTCGGCAAATACTCAGTCAATATTTTACATCTCATCCAGAGTTAGGCATTAGTGATCCAGACGCAATGGCGCACATTTTCTTCGGTTCACTGGTATCCTACGTAATTGTACAAGAGATTCTACACGGTAAAGAACTTACATCTTTATCACGCGATCGCCTTTTAGATACCTTGATGAATGTCGTCATCAGTCAATAGAATAACTAACTGTTTACTGTTTAATAAGCAGTGCAGAATTATACACAGATTTTCCCTATGGTAATTGAATCAACAATGGGAGAAGAAGCGATCGCTTCTAATCTTAAGCAGTTTCTTTTAGTTCTCTCCGTCTCTTTAGGCGTAGCGACTCTACCACAGATATTTAGTTGGTTTCGTCAAATTCCCTATACCCTACTACTAGTTATAGTTGGTTTAGGTTTAGCGGTGGTGGATGTCCGCCTTGTCACTCTTTCCCCGGCTTTAATTCTGTTTATCTTTCTCCCACCCCTCTTATTTGAAGCCGCCTGGAATCTCAAATGGTCAGATTTAAAGCAATATTTTGTGCCAATTTGCTTATATGCCATTTTGGGGGTAGTTATTTCTATTGCTGGAGTCGCCATTGGACTCAATCAAATAGCGGGAATATCTTTAACTACAGCCTTACTCATCGGCGCAAGTCTATCTGCAACTGATCCTGTATCTGTCACCGCCTTATTCCGGGAATTGGGTGTGGGAACGCGCCTAGTCACCCTCATGGAAGGAGAAAGCCTCTTTAATGATGGTATGGCAGTAGTTGCTTTTGGTTTTTTGGTAGCCTTACCCTTGGGAAATGCCGAATTAGGAATACAACCAATATTATTAGAGTTCTTTCAAGTAGTCGGTATTGGTTTAGCGGTGGGAGGTTTAATTGGTTTTGGAATTTCTTACCTCACCCAACGCTTTGATTTACCAATGGTAGAACAGTCATTAACCTTAGTTTCCGCCTACGGTACTTACCTAATTACAGAAGATTTGGGTGGTTCTGGAGTCATTGGAGTCGTTACCACAGGCTTAATTTTAGGTAACTTTGGTTCTCGTATTGGCATGAATCCCCGCACTCGCATTATCGTCTCTGAGTTCTGGGAATTTTTAGCCTTTTTCGTCAACTCCATAGTGTTTCTGCTAATTGGTGATCAAATTCGCTTCGCTAGCCTCAAAGAAAATTTACCCATCATTGGGGTAACTGTAACTGCCATGATTTTAATGCGATTTGTGGCAATTTACATTCTGAGCTTTGTCAGTAAAAATATCACCAAATCAGGTATTAGTTTACCTGATCAAACTATCTTATGGTGGGGTGGTTTACGAGGTTCTGTTTCCATTGCTTTAGCTTTGAGTGTACCCACAATTTTAGGCGAACGAGAAACTATTATTGCTACTGTTTTTGGTGTGGTTTTATTTACCTTACTCGTTCAAGGATTGACCATCAAACCCCTATTACAAAAATTGAATTTGTTAGGTGATGCACCCTTAAAAGAAGAGTATTTAGAAATGGTAGCGCGCAATATTGCCTTAGAAAGAGTTTTGCAATATCTCCAGACAGAACAACACCCTGGAATTGAACCGGAGTTTGTTCGCTATCAAGAAACACTCATCACAGGGGAGATGGCAGAAATTCACACCAAGCTCGAAAAATTACAAGATGAGTACCCCAATATTCAGCATTTCATCACTGAACAGTTTCAAGAAAAACTACTAGCAATTGAGGCAGACACCTATGCAGAATTTGTCAAAGCTGGTAGGTTAAATCAAGAATTAGCACCCCTGTTAGAAAATGTTCTCCACCATCAAGGGTAATTCGTAATACTCGCAAAGCGAGTTCGCGGAGCGTTACGCAGTAAAGCAAGCTAAGTAATTCGTAATTCAGAATGTGTAGGGTACGTTACGGCTTACGCCTAACATACCCTACATATACTACGAACTTAAAATAATATACAAGCTGCGTGAGTCCTGACCAAAATATCAACGGCGAGCAAGCCCCTGACTTTAGACATGGGGGTTAGCCGTTGGCGAATTTATTCGCCGTCCCCATTCCTCGATTAACTCGCTAGCACTAATTCCCCTCTTTTGTGCCTCCAATTTAATATTCTGCCAAGCGAATGGTGTTAAAACTACGGTTCTTTTGGCTTTAACTTCATCATGCAATATTGGTATATTTTTTATTCTTTTTTGTCCTTTTTTGGTTGTCATTTTTAGATATTCCGTGTATACTAAATAGAGTATAGACAATAAAAGGAGGTGCTGCAAGAGTGTTGGTAATGGAGTACAAAGCAGTTGTCAAAAAAGCACAGGTTAAAGCCATAGATGAAGCTATCCGTACAAGCCAGTTTGTCAGGAACAAAGTACTTAGGTATTGGATGGATAATCACGGTATTAGCAAAAAGGGATTGTACCAATACAACACTCAATTAAGGGCAGAATTTAAATTTGTTAATGATTTAAACAGTCATGCTTGCCAAGCATCAGTAGAAAACATAGAACGCGCTATCAACAGGTTTTTTGATAACTGCAAAGCAAAAAAACCAGGCAAAAAAGGTTATCCAAAATTCAAAAAATATAGTCGTTCTGTTGAGTACAAAGTATCTGGATGGAAGTTACATCCAACAAAACGCCGAATAACATTCACTGATAAGAAAGGTATTGGTGAACTCAAATTATTAGGTAAATGGGATATTCATACTTATCCTGTTGAATTAATCAAAAGAGTTAGGATTGTTCGTCGTGCAGATGGGTATTATGTGCAGTTTTGCGTGAAACTTGATAACAAGCAAGAAACTCCATTAACTACATCTGAAATCGGACTTGATGTAGGTTTGGAGTATTTTTACTCTGATAGCAACGGCAAGCATGAAGAAAACCCACGATATTTGCGTAAAGCTGAGAAAGATATCAAGCGGGTTCAGCGCAATATTTATAAGAAAAAGAAGGGTTCATCTGGCAGAAGAAAAGCTTGTGGTGTTTATGCTCGCAAACATTTAAAAGTAACTCGACAAAGGAATGAACACGCTAAAAGATTAGCGCGTAACTTATGCCTAGCTAACGCTAAGGTAGTCGTGGAAGATTTAAATGTGAGTGGGTTGGTGAGAAACCACAAGCTTGCTAAGAGTATTTCTGATGCGTCTTGGTATAACTTCCGCCAGTGGCTCGAATACTTTGGCGAGAAATTTGGACGGGAAATAATTGCTGTTCCCCCTTATTTTACTAGCCAAGAATGCAGTAATTGTGGTGCTAAAGTCCAGAAATCACTTAGCACTAGAACTCATTCTTGTCCACATTGCGGATACATTGAACAACGCGATGTGAATGCTGCCAAAGTAATTTTGAATCGTGCAAACGCTAGGGGTGGGCAACCCCAAAGTAACGCCAGTCGAGATGTTTCCTCTACTTCTGTTGGACGCAAGTCCATTAGGAGCAAGGAACGTCAGTGACGCTGGAATCCCACGGCTAAAGCCGTGGGGAGTGTCAATATAACTAATATGCAAGTGAAATTAAGTATAAGATTATGGTGCGTTTAAAGCTGTGGCAATGGGTGGTATTGGCAGTGCCGATCGCCTCTATCATCATTTTCTTACTAGTATCCGCAGGGATGCAAATCCATGAGTGGGGAATCAATTGGATTTGGGGTGTATTTACGCTGATATTTTTGGGTTGGCGTTGGTTGTTGGTGCGGTGGACTCAACCAGCTATTAAACAAGTAGAAGCTGCACTTGTGGAAGTGAGCGCGGAACTACAATCAACTTTAGAGAATACTACCACAGCAGTCAGCAGTGATACAACACAGCAAGTTGAAGCCGCACTCCAAGAAATTTTGACAGTTGCCCAAAGCGATCGCCCGATTTGGGAAGATTGGACAACTTTTTGGCAACGCTGCCAAGATTTAGTCGTAGCTGTGGCGCGGATATACCATCCAGAGGTGCAATATCCTTTACTGAATATCTATGTTCCCCAAGCCTATGGACTGATTCGGGGAACGGTCGATGATGTAGATCAGTGGATGCAAAAGTTATCACCTGCACTCAGTCAAATCACTGTCGGGCAAGCTTACCAAGGTTACGAAGTTTACCGTAAGTTAGAACCATCAGCAAAGAAACTTTTGCGGGCTTGGGGTTGGGCGCAGTGGCTATTAAATCCTGTGGCGGCGGCAGCTAACCGGGCTACCAAGGGTTATTCTCAGCAGGCAAATCAGCAATTATTGGGGAATTTGGGGCAATTATTCCGAGAAGCCGCCTTAAGAAATTTATGTAGACAGGCGATCGCCCTTTACAGTGGTGATATGTTACCCACAGCTACAGCTGCCGTCTCTACACCCAGCCCACCCAAAACTAAAACCGCAACTTTACAAAATATCCTATCCCAAGCTCAACCAGTCGAAAAAGTCGAGCAGAAACCAGTCAGTATTTTACTGGTGGGCAGAACAGGAGCAGGCAAAAGCAGCTTAATCAACACTTTGTTTCAGGGATATCTCGCAGAAGTTGATGTGTTGCCTAGCACCGACCAAATTCAAGACTATCATTGGCAAACCCAAGACGGCGAAACTCTGCATCTGTGGGACACCCCAGGTTATGAACAAGTCAAACGGGAAGATTTGCGGCAAATGGTGTTAGATTACGCCTCTAACGCTGATTTATTAGTGCTAGTGACTCCCGTACTTGATCCAGCCCTGCAAATGGATGTAGATTTTCTACAGGCAATCAAAGCTGTCATTGCAGATATACCAGCGATCGCAGTTGTCACCCAAGTAGATCGCCTGCGCCCCATCCGCGAATGGCAACCCCCCTATGATTGGCAGTGGGGCGAAAGACCGAAGGAAATCGCCATTCGAGAAGCTACAGCCTATCGTCAGCAATTATTGGGGGAATTTTGTAATTTAGTTTTACCTGTAGTTACAAGTGATCTGCAAACAGGTAGAATTGCTTGGGGAATAGATGCTTTATCTTTAGCATTCATAGAAGCGATCGCACCTGCCAAGCAACTGAGACTAGCCCGGTTTTTGCGTAATCTCGAAGCCCGTACCGTAGCGGCGGCTAAAATTATCGATCATTACACCTTCCAAATGGCAACAACCCAAGGATTAACAGCCCTGCTCAAAAGTCCTGTGTTGCAGTTTATTGCCACCCTGTCAACTGGTTCTCCCACCTTAGCTTACATCCTAGCCGACCAAATTCCAGTGGAACAGTTACCAATTGTCATTGGTAAACTTCAGATGGCCTATGATTTATTCTCACTCTTGCAGACAGAAGATGCTAACCCCCTGAAATTTGACTTGTTATCTCTTTGGCCGCTCCTATTAGAAAACTCCGCCACCCCAGACCGCAACGCCTGGGCATTTGGTCATGCCCTGGTAGAATACTGGACACAGAATTTAACTATAGAACAACTACGCCAACGGTTTGACCACTATTTAGTAATTCACGCCTAATGTGAAAATTAGGAAAAAAGGCGGGAGAGTTGATAGGTGAGAGGGCAGGATTATTTAATGGCACTCATTGCCCTCTCTGACTGGGATAGAAGTTCCTTACTCACCTTCAGGGTGGTGTTGTGCATTCCAAAAAGGAGATGAACTTAGCTTTGATTTTTTAAGAAGTTTAGTAACACAAATGCACAATGCAAAAAATATTGTGTATCTAAACTTTAAGATTCGGATTGATACATTTGAGATCATCACAACCAAAACGTTGAGTCATCATTGCAGATAGTTCTTGGAAAGCTTGAGGATCAAGTTTCAATTTTTGCTGGATTGGGTAATAAAATTTTCCCTGTATTATCCTCATTGCCATTTCCTGAAACTGTTGCCAAGTTAAATCACTGTCTACAAATGCTTTGGCTAAGGTAATTACTAGTTCCTCATAACCATTATCTTCCATTTTGGTCATCATTCGATGTTCAATTTCTAGGGATTCATCAAAGCAGTAATACCAGGATTTAGGTTGCTGCTTGAGTATCATTGTGAAATAATCCTGCTGTTTAGAGCGACTAACAGCGCGATCGCTCTCACTACACACCATTAAAATAGGTGCAGAAGTATGAGTTTGAGCCTGTTGGAAAACCCGTTCTCCCAATTCTAAAAATATGCGTAGTGCTGGAATCCGAAAACCTTTATAACCAAAATTACCAGATGCGTCTTTGTTGAACCACTCAAAGTAAATTGGCAAAATTTTAATTAATATAGTAAATAAAAAATTTCGATTAGCTAAATAAGGCGTAAACAATAAAGCCCGTTCAACTTGTTGGGGATATTCCAATCCTAACCAAGCCGCTAAAGTTCCTCCCGTGGATAATCCACCGACTACGACTTGTTCACCAAGGGTTTTGGCAATCTGCAACCACTCCAGTACAAACTCTTGATAAGTCTTAATATCTGTTGGGAGTGGGGGAGGGTTTTGGCGATT
This sequence comes from Aliinostoc maniaoense, assembly GCF_058172895.1. Classification (NCBI taxonomy): domain Bacteria; kingdom Bacillati; phylum Cyanobacteriota; class Cyanophyceae; order Nostocales; family Nodulariaceae; genus Aliinostoc; species Aliinostoc maniaoense. The sequence continues at coordinate 6,163,802 of NZ_CP187952.1, forward strand.
CCAATCTCCTGCTAGTCCGTGACCTGGTTGTAAGGGAACTAAGACATTGTATCCTTGACTAAATAAAGCTTTGCCAAGTGGCTCAAATTGATATGGGCCAGCCGTAAAGCCATGCAGGAAGAGACAAACTTTGGATGTAGTGTGGGGATAAATAAAGAATTTGGAACGACAAGCTTCGTTCCTGAGTCCAACTCCTGACTCTGATTGATTAATTTTCTCAAGAATATCTATTGTCTTCTGGATGCTAACTCTCATCTTTGAAATTATGTATGTATATATACATAGTCTCAAATCAGTAAGCTTCCCAAATCTAGCAGAGGATGTATTGTTGAGTTAAAAATTTCTCAAAAAATCCTAAATAAGACAGGTTTTTCCCTATTCCCTACTTTCCACACAGATCAAAGCCCCTTTTGGGTTCATCGTGCCAAAATTAAAATAATTTATTCTTTGGAAGTCTCTAAGGGACTTCCAGAAAATAAACTATCCAAATCTATCGTGTTCCAAACAACTGTTTTTCCCCCTGCTCCTCCGCAATTGCTCCACTTGGGCAAAGCCCAAGACCGCATTGCTCCCTGCTCCCTGCCCCCTTGCCATCAACAGAGATGGTATATTTTTTTAATTGGAAGTCTCTAATTTTCTGGAATTTGCTATCTAGGCGTGGTAGTTCTTATTACTAAAGCGACTTATTAATAACTTCTATAAATTACCCTGGGGAATATAACCCCAACAAAAGCCCAGTCAACCCGCCTGGGTTTTTGGTTTAAGAGGATCATACTTTAATCAACTATCTGCCTTCTCATTGACTTAATTTGTCCTCGCTTAGTTTTACTGTCAAGACGTTTTTTTTGAGAACTGCGAGTTGGTTTGGTGGGTTTGCGTTTTCTTTTCAGTACGACTGCGCTTTTGATAAGTTCTTTGAGTCGTTCTAAAGCTTCCTCCCGGTTTTGCTCTTGGCTGCGGTGTTCTTGAGCTTTGATGACAATAACCCCCTCTTGGGTAATGCGTCGGTCATTTAACTTCAAAAGCTGTTCTTTGTAGAAAGCGGGTAATGATGAAGCCTCAATGTTAAAACGTAAGTAAACTACCTACACTGACGCTTCTCTACGAGAGGCTTCGCCAACGCGTACAGTGTAGGCTTTTAGTAGCCCTGAACTATCCGTACTGAGTTCACAGCACAAACAGTTCGAGCCTCTGGGCGAGTTTACAAAATTCACCCCCTTCGGGTTCGCAGTTGCCTGCGGAGGGAAACCCTCCCGCAGCACTGTCTCACCAATAGCAGCAATATTTTTTGCCCCGTTTAAATCAGCGTCACCACTCTAAGAACAAGCTTCATTAGTACATTTGAAACGCTTGTCAGAACGCAGTCCAATGTGCAGGCATTGATGGCAAGTTTGACTTGTCCAAGCTGGAGGAACAGCAATTATCTCTACTCCAAATTGGATGGCTTTGTATTCCAAAAAAGACCTTAACTGATAGAAAGACCAAGAGTTAGAACGTCTACGTTCTGTTTTATTTCTTGGTTTTTGATTAGTCCTTTCACGAATACCTGTTAAGTCCTCAATTGCTACTGCTGCATTATTTTTTAATGCGTCCTGAATAATGGACTTGCTAATGTTGTGGTTTAGCCATTGTTGAAATCTTCTCTCCTTACCCGACAACCGTTTCAATATCTGTCTTGCCCTGCGGCGAGTAGACCTTGTGCCTTTCGTGGCTTTCTTCTGGAGAGAACTTCTCACTCTAGAAAACTTGTCTCTAACATCGTTGATTTGCTTTCCATCCCACTTATCACCATTACTAGTTACAGCAATATCTCTGCGACCAAAATCAATACCAATTACATTAGTGAGCCACTGCGTTGCCGGGGTTCCCTCGGTTGAAGCAAGTGGCGTTGATTTGATTGGTTCTGGTGCTTCGTCTTTAATTTGAATGTGGATGTAGTAGTTACCATCACGATGTTTACATAACTGTGCTGACGTTGGCTTTCTACCTTTTAACTTACCTCTTTGATAATTACCAGCATCAATTTTGATATGTTCCCTACCGTTCATTAAAGTTAAGCTAACAGTCCAGTCTTTTTCTCTAAATGAGAAAATTCTGGCATCATAATCAGCCGATGTTGGCTTAAATACTTTAACTGGCTTGTCTTTTAGTTTGGCAGTTTTGCGATTAGCTCCAACCCTGGCGCAAGCACGAACAGCTAAATTTGCGCTTAACCCAAACAAAGCACGAATCTCGTTATAAACCAGATTCTGAATAGTCATCTTACTGGTTATCTGAGGTTTAACTTTCTGATTGGCATAGTTACACGCATCAGCAAAAGCTGTCAGCACCAATTCGATTTCTTCTGCTTGTTTTTGGGAGGGGTTGAGTTTGCAAACTAGCGTCAAAACTTGTTCCATGACTTCGACCTAATCACATATGAACATAATACATTAAAATAGTCGTGTTGCATCAAAGATTTATTTGTTAAAAACTCAACTGTTCCCACTCCCTCAACAACCTGCGGTTGTTATTAGTCAGGGAACGTTACCCTTCGGGAAGGCTTGCGCCTACGTTTTTAACCCGCAATTCCTCTCGACACTGACCTGAGTACAGGTTCAGTGTGAGCCTCCTTGCGGGAATAGGTGAGGTTGGTTTTTTAAAATTTTGGCAAACTCTTTTAGTTTCTCAGTTTTGAGAAGAAATTAGATATAGCGTAGAGATCACCTTGCACTTATTAGCTTTGGGAGTCGATGAGAGATTGAAACCGCGCCTTGCGTTTGAGTAGGAACGAAGTACCTAAAACACCCAAAAGCGCGATACTTAACGACGGCTCTGGTACTGACTGCGTTTGACGCGATTGGATGTATGTGGATAACCCAACGAGATTATCGGTATTAATCAGGTCAACATTAGCATCGAAAAGTGGCCCCCAAACACTGGGCGCATCTTGTGGCAGATTCCAAAAGCGCAGGATTTTGTTTTCACTATGAACCTGAGCCACAATATTGTCTAAAGCTGCTTTTGTGTCTTCAGGGATAGCCCCAAGACCGTCCCAAGCCAAATCACCATTAAAGAAAGTATTCCAGTTACCACTGATTAGGGGAATAAACTCAGGTGCGATGCCCATACCGATGTCCTCCTGGCGACCATCGTAGGCGGCATAGCGCAAATCCTGGGAGAGCATATAATCTCGTGGTCGATTACCGGAGATGATGACATTAACCGCTCCCTTTTGTGTGTCATAGCCACCAGAGGCGTTTTTGGAATAAGTAGTAAACAGCCCAGGATTGGAGAGCGCGTAGCTAGTTAGGCTTTGGTGTAGACGCTCGTAGGTTGAAACACCTTCACTCTTAATGTCAACCAACAGGAGTAGAGGTGTACCATCGCCATAAATGCCACCGTTGTTAACCTTAGCGGCTAAGTCCCCCAATGGTGTCAGGTATAAATCCTCAATCGTGGGTAGTGTTGTAGGGTCAGCTACAGGGTCATGAGCCACACGCAAATCTGTGCCGTAAAGCCAAATATCAGCCTCAACGCTGATAAAACCGTTGTTAAGGGCATCAAATAGCGGGTTCTCGTGTTCATAGTCGTTGTGTGCATGGGTGCGTGGTACAGACTGGGCGAAGGGATCTGTTACTGTATCAGCATAAGCTTGACCGACATAGCAACTCGCTGCAATTGCGCCAATCGCCAGTGTACGAATGAGACTTTTCATGGCATATTTTCCTTAAAGTCTCTCTCAACATAATTGGCTTGTATCTGAAAGAGAGTTAAGCTTCGGTAATCTTTTTTTTAAAAAAATTAGCTTCTGCGGTAGGCGATCGCCACTAACTTTGTGCGAGTTGTTCTATCAATTGCAGTATATGTTGTTCAATTTGTCCAAGGGCAACTGTAGCAGAGGTTTTATCGATGTCGTGAACTAGCCAGTATTCAATTGCATCTGCCCATTGGGGAAAGCGTTCATTCATCTAACACCCCAGGAGACTCCCGCCATATCCGTTAAGGATTGGCGGTGAGACGGCAGTCGCTACAAGTCGGCAGAGCCGCCCAACGCGCTGCCTCAGGAATGGAAGCGAGAAGCTTCACCCCTGAATCAAATTGCTGCTTTGCGGCAATTTGATTCAGGGGTGAGCGACGAGTGAGTAAATAAACTTTGGTACATAGCGGGTTGTATGTATTTTACAGATTTAATGGTAAAATGTGAGGCATGGAAAAAGCCTACCGCTACAGAGTGTATCCAACTGCCGAGCAAGAACAGATATTGCGTCGGACAATTGGTTGTGTGCGGTTGGTTTTTAACAAAGCTTTGGCGGCAAGAACCGAGGCTTGGTATGAGAGACAGGAGAAAGTTGATTACGTTCAGTCTTCTGCTATGTTGACGCAGTGGAAGAAACTTGATGACCTCCAGTTTTTGAATGAGGTTAGCTGTGTACCACTGCAACAAGGTTTGAGACATCTGCAAACCGCTTTTAGTAACTTCTTTGCTGGTAGGGCGAAATACCCCAACTTTAAAAAGAAACGTAGTGGCGGCAGTGCAGAGTTTACTAAATCTGCTTTCCGGTGGAAAGATGGGCAAGTCTACTTGGCTAAGTGTTCTGAGCCACTGCTAATTAAATGGTCTAGGCAACTTCCCAAGGGGTGCGAACCCAGTACCATCACAGTTAGACTTGAACCCTCTGGGCGATGGTTTGTTAGTTTGAGGATTGATGACCCGACAAACCAGACCATGCAACCAGTTGATAGTGTTGTAGGGTTGGATGTTGGAGTGAGCAGCCTTGTTACCTTGAGTACGGGTGAAAAAATTGCTAACCCCAAAGCGTATGAGGCGCACTATCAAAAGCTCCAGGTAGCGCAGAAGTCTTTGAGTCGCAAACAGAAAGCTTCTCGCAACCGAGATAAAGCAAGACTCAAAGTAGCTCGTCTTCAAGCTAAAATTTCTGATTCCAGGAAAGACCATTTGCACAAACTGACAACTCGACTGATTCGTGAAAACCAAACGATAGTGGTTGAGGATTTGGCAGTTAAGAACATGGTCAAGAATCCTAAACTTGCCCGTGCCATCAGTGATGCTGCATGGGGAGAATTGGTCAGACAACTGGAATACAAAGCTCTTTGGTATGGCCGAACCTTAGTAAAAATTGACCGATGGTTTCCCAGTTCTAAACGCTGTGGCAACTGTGGACATATTGTTGATAAATTGCCGTTGAACGTCAGAGAGTGGGACTGTCCCAACTGCGGGACGCACCATGACCGAGATATCAATGCGGCTAAAAATATTTTGAGCCAGTGCTGTGGGCGGGTTTCCCGACTTGTTCGCGGAGCGTCTCGAAGAGAGGCAACTGGCGTGGCGGTGGGACACACCGTTACAGTCTGTGGAGCGAACATAAGACCTGATAGGCATAAGTCTAAAGGGCAGTTGCAAAAAACCCGTAAGGGAAGGAAACAGAAACCTAAGTCGTGAGGCTTGGGAATCCCCCGCTATACCATCAGGTTAGCGGGGGAGGATGTCAATGCTGAGAACTACGCAGCCACCAACAACTTTATTCGTAATTGGGCATGGGGCGAACCAATTCAAAATTCAAAATACCCTTTGCTACGCAACGCTAACGCGAACGGGAAGGCTTACGCCTACAAAATTCAAAATTAAAGAATTGTTCTCCCCCTGCCCCTACACCCTTACACCCTTAAACGACTTGCCGGACTCCAGCAATACCGTTGTCAACTACAAATGAAGCTCGGTTACTAATTGTGCCGAATGGGGTGGTAACATTTGACATCACTAGATAATCTGACCTCCAGGTGCTGGGTGTTAATGTACAACGCACATATCCCCGTTGACCGTTGTAAAATTTAATATGGGGATTATCTGGTAAATATGCTTGCACTGTGGGACTGATATCTACACCATCGCCACCGGAACTGATGGAGGAGCAGACAAACTCACTACCTAATGTGGTTGATTCTGGATTATCAAAGTTAGCTTTCAGATTCATCGCCCAGTGAGAATGCACATCCCCTGCTAGAGAAATTGGGTTGGATGGTTGACGTTGTGCGAGAAAATTCATGAGGCGATCGCGGGAAGCTAAATAAGCATCCCATTTATCCATGCTGAAAACTTGCCCTTCTCCGGGTAGGAAGTCTCTCTGAGCAATGGGAACTTGCTGCGCCAAAATATTCCATGTGGCTGTTGATTTATCTAAGCCATCATACAACCAGCTTTCTTGTGCTTCACCCAAAATTGTGGCTTGAGGATCAAAAACTTCTGGACAACGCTCCTTACTACCATCGCCACAGGGTTGATCAGTGCGATACTGACGAGTATCTAAAACGTTGAATGTAGCCAGATTACCAAAGTTCAAGCGACGGTAAAGCTGCATATCAGGGCCAACAGGTCGGGAGAAGGGACGCAGAGGCATATGTTCGTAGTATGCCTGATAAGCTATGGCTCGGCGTTGTGCAAAGATAACTGGATCTTGATCTGGTTCGGTATCAATTTCTGAGATTAAGTTGGCGTAGTTATTTTCTACTTCGTGGTCATCCCAAGTCACAATCCAAGGGAAGGCGGCATGAGCCGCTTGCAGATTCGCATCAGTTTTATAGAGGGCGTGGCGGTTGCGATAATCTTCTAAGGTGAAAATTTCTGTACTGTTGTGTTGTCTCGGCCGAGTGAGATTGATTCCCCCTTCATAAATGTAGTCACCAACATGGACTACTAAGTCGAGGTCATCCTCCGCCATGTATTTATAGGCACTGTAATATCCTTGCTCGTAATGTTGGCAGGATGCTAGGGCAAACTTCAAGAGATTGGCAGTGCTACCAGAGGCGGGAGCAGTGCGAGTCCGGCCAATGGGGCTAGCTTCGCTACCAACGTTAAAACGATACCAGTACCAAGTATGAGGTAAAAGTCCTTCTACTATTACCCGTACAGAGTGAGCTAGCTGCGGAGTTGCCAGTACAGTCCCTCTGGAAATAATCCGTCTCATATTCGGGTCAGTGGCTACTTCCCAGCGAACCGGCACATTCACCTGTGGCATTCCACCACCATTTAAAGGTTCGGGAGCTAATCGAGTCCAGATCACGACACTGGTATCATAGGGTTCGCCTGATGCCACACCCAATTTAAAAGGATAATCGGAAAATCTGCCTTTAGCGATCGCCTGTTGATGAGGGAATTGGCTGGCTACAGCTAAACCAGTAAATGCTCCTGCTCCCATAATTAAATTGCGTCGTTTGATGCGACTTTGCAGGAACTTTTGAACATTATGATAATCTACCATTTTCTACTCCTGATTAATTAAAAAATATGTAGAAGGAATGTAATACCAATTCACAAAAAATATGATGCAAATGTAGGTTGGGTTGAGGAACGAAACCCAACACATCAAAGTCTTATGATTGTTGGGTTTCACTTTGTTCAACCCAACCTACGCATCTGTTTCATTATTTTCATGAATTGGTATAACACAAAAAAGCTAGGGTAGTTTATCTCTGAATAAAAAGATGCTTTCATACCCACTTCTGCAAGTGCTATCAATGTGTTAGTTGTTATATCTGCACGTCAAAATAATTATGTAATTCGTCAGCCTATGTACAAGCTATGACGAATTAATAATTATTGCTTTAAGTTAAGATTAAAATTTTAGTTTTCCCTTACCTATTTCCTTTTTTTTTATCATCAAACTAACGCTACCAACCAAGAGAAATCCTGCTAAAAATGTCGGCTCAGGAACTTTTCTATAAGAAACTGTACCAGATATCAACTCACCATCTGGGGAATTAATAGAGTAAAGTGTAAAATCTTCACCAGCAATTTCATATCTAATAAAACTCGCTGGATTAGTTTTGTCATCAAACTGATAATTTAATGCTAAAGATGTTGCGCCTGTAGAAAAAGTGGTGGTATAAACCAGAGGAAATTCTGGGTATTGAATATCATCTTGTTCGGTGTAAATGTTGGAGTCACCGTCAAATTGAAAAGAAAGAGATTTTACTATTGCGGCGTTATCGATGAAATTTGAGTCATCAAAGCTAAACAAGCCATTTCCTTTAGCAGTAGGACTATCAACGGTGAAAGTATAACGAACAATTGCCGCCGATGCTGGATTTAAATTTACACTAGCCAAACCGAAAGCCAAACTAGCAGCAAGGACTAATTTTGAACCCAATTTCATCGCTATTTTCCTCACTATAAACTTCTGTTAGCAATGCAAATCACAAACAATGAAAGTCGTATATTTCTCTATTTCCAGGAGACTTTTGTGATTATTAACAGTTAACAATCAACACGAACCAAGGGCTAATTTAGATAGCCGAAATCTAAAAATTCTAGAGAATTTTATCAAGTTAATAATGCAAGTAGAACGACTTGAAAAACAAACCATTTCAAGGCATTGAAAAAAAAATGGCAGCAAGTTTGTAGTCAGGACTTTAGTCCTGATTAGAGGACTGAAGTCCTTACTACGAACCTTTAATTATTGACGAATTTCTACTTACAGAGACGATAAATCGCCTGTCAAATACGAAATCTCTCCACTAATCAGCATTAACTTAACCCTATTTTTCCATCACTGATAAAATTGGTGATGCAAATCGGTTATTTCTTTTTGGTTATCAGAAGAAATACCTGTGCAATTAGTTGACACTAGACTATATTCAGGTAAGAAGTTTAAGTACAATTTAATTCGAGGTAAAAATCAAAAATAATTAATAAATTACCCGTAAAAGCCTTGAAACACCTTAGAATAATTCGTAATACTCACAAAGCGAGTTCGCGGAGCGTTACGCAGTAAAGCAAGCTATGTAATTATCTATCCCATTCTTTTTTAGACTTCAAGGTCGTCTAATATGAATCAACCATCAGATTTGCAGGTCAAATATAAAAAAATATTTCCCATTCTTATGTTAGTTTGTAGTACTTTTATACTATATGTATCATTATTAACCGGATTTTCCCCAAATACAATTACAGGTTTAATACTTTTAATACTCGGTTCGTTAATGTTGACACGCACGGTAGCCGTTATTACTCCAAATGAGATTCAGATGATGAATCTATTGGGAATGAAAGTTAAAGTCTATTCTTACACTCCTGACCAAATTGTAGTTACCAATAATAGTATTTATGTTAATGACAAAAAAGTTATTTCAGGTTGGTGGGCAGATATCAATATCCAAGAAGTAAAAGCATTTTTCTTGCAAATACAAGAAGAAAAATAATCATAAAATAAGGGTAACTCTAAATTTTTCAGAGTTACCCTCATTTTAGATTTGAGATGAATAGAAACTAAGCAAAAGCGGCGGTTTTTACATCGTTGTTTGCTAGAATTTCTTGCAATTCATCAGCATCTACGGTTTCTTTATCAACCAGCATTTGCGCGATTTGGTCTAAGATGTGGCGGTTACTTACCAACACTTCTTTAGCGCGGTTGTAGGCTGTTTCTACTAATTTCCGCACTTCTTCGTCAATTGCGGCGGCAGTTTCTTCAGAGAAATCACGCTCAGACATGATATCCCGGCCTAGGAACATATTACCTTGCTGACGACCGAGGGCGACGGGGCCGAGTTTATCACTCATCCCAAAGCGGGTAATCATTTGCCGGGCTACGCGCGCGACTTGTTGTAAGTCATTGGAAGCACCTGTGGTTACTTCTTCTTCACCGAAGATAATTTCTTCAGCTAAACGACCACCTAAAGCTACAGCCATCTGATTTTCTAGATAAGCACGGCTGTATAAGCCTGTGTCCATGCGGTCTTCGCTGGGGGTGAACCAAGTTAAACCACCAGCACGACCACGGGGAATGATGCTAATTTTTTGTACTGGGTCATAGTCGGGCATTAAAGCACCCACTAAGGCGTGACCGGCTTCGTGATAAGCTACTAGGGTTTTGCGTTTTTCGCTCATTACCCGGTCTTTCTTTTCTGGCCCAGCGAGGACGCGATCGATGGCATCATTGATTTCATCCATCGAAATTTCAGTTAAGTTGCGTCTAGCTGCCAAAATTGCGGCTTCGTTGAGCAAGTTAGATAAATCTGCACCTGTAAAGCCAGGGGTACGACGGGCGATTTTATCTAAGTCTACGTCTTTGGCTAAGGTCTTGCCACGGGCATGGACTTTGAGGATTTCGCTACGTCCAGAGTAGTCGGGACGGTCTACTACGACTTGACGGTCAAAACGGCCGGGACGTAATAAAGCTGCGTCTAGTACGTCGGGACGGTTGGTAGCAGCAATAATAATGATGCCGGTGTTACCTTCAAAACCATCCATTTCGGTAAGTAACTGGTTGAGGGTTTGTTCCCGCTCATCGTTACCACCGCCTAAACCTGCACCCCGTTGACGACCTACCGCGTCAATTTCATCGATGAAGACGATACAGGGAGCATTGGTTTTAGCTTGCTCAAACAAGTCACGAACGCGGGAAGCACCCACACCGACGAACATTTCCACAAACTCAGAACCGGAGATGGAGAAGAAAGGTACACCAGCTTCCCCAGCGACTGCACGAGCAAGGAGGGTTTTACCTGTACCGGGAGGGCCGACTAGTAGGACACCTTTAGGAATTTTTGCACCAACGGCGGTAAAGCGATCGGCATTTTTCAAAAAGTCTACAACTTCGTTGAGTTCTAATTTGGCCTGGTCAATACCAGCGACATCTCCGAAGGTGACTTGAGTTTGCGGCTCCATTTGCACCCGCGCTTTGGACTTACCAAAGTTCATGGCTTGGCTACCGGGGCCATTTTGAGCGCGACGGAGTAAGAAGAATAAGCCTACCAGCAGCAATACTGGGAGGAATAAGCTACTGAGTGCTTTTAACCAAAACCCTTCATCGGTTTGAGGTAAAACAGATATATCAACGCCTTTGGAAGTAAGAGTATTTATAAGGTCTGGGTCGTTGACTAAGGTAACAAGTTTTTTACTGGGTTCGTATTTAGGTGTTACCAAGGCTGTAGAACGGTCTGCGCTCAGACTGACTCTTTCTACTCTACCTTTTTGAACTTCTTGAATAAATTGGCTATATCGCCATGTTTCACGACTTTGGGGTTGTTTATCAAAGAAAGCTGTGCCAAGTGCAATTACAACAATAAATAGCAGCGCGTACAGCCCCGCATTTCTCCATCTTTTATTCACTGAGGTTAATCCTCCCGTATTTTTGTGCGTAGGGCATTATTAGAATTATGTTAACTTATCTTAAGGTATAACAAAATCATCCTTCTGTCATGATAAATAATAGTCCCTTAAGTTTCTGCAAACTGGGATGGTAGGGATTATATTGTAACGACCCTGTAGATTGATGAACGGTATGTATGGGGATAATTTCCACCACACTATTAGTGTAGGCGATCGCTTCTAAGCTTTGGGCTAATTCTGGTGTCCAAGGTTGTTGACGTACTACCTGTTGATGATGAGACAAGCTATTCATTAATTGCTGGCGGCTAATTCCTGGCAATATACCCGCTTCTAAGGGGGGAGTCCACCAACTCCCATCGCCCCACCCCCAAAGATTACCTGTGCTGGTTTCTAGCCAATTTCCTGCACTATCTACAAGAATAGCTTCTTGGGCATTTTCAGAGACTGTGGTTTTCGCTAACCAAGCACCGAGGTAGTTACCAGTTTTATGAGAGGGAAGACTCCGCGATAAGGCGCAACTAGCAACGGCGCAGGCGACACCGTGATGTTGTTTATCTGAGAGATTTTCTGGTAAGAATCTGCCAATTATCCATTCTCTACCATTGGGGAAGATCGTAATTCTGAGAACGGGGAAGTGAGTTAACATCACCTCTGCACCTTGACGTAACCGTCGCCAGTCTGGTTGTTGCCAATTGAAAGCTTGGAGAGAGAAAAATAGGCGATCGCAATGTGCCTGCCAGTTAGTTAAACTACTATCTAGCGAGTTGTCATACACCCTTAAAGTTGTAAACACCGTTGCCCCATACAGTAAACCTGGATCATAAATATCTAATTCCAGAGTTTGGGACTGAATTAAACTACCGTTGTACCAAAACATTTTAGCGACTGAGGACTGGGGACTGGGGACTGGTTTTACTAAAATTTAAATTCCATGTCCCATCTCTAATTTTCTACTCAAAGTTATTCTGGTTCAATCCACGCTTTAACTGCTTCAATCACAATTCCAGCAGGAGCAAATAAGATTTTTACAGTCTCAATACCTGCTGCTGTCATGACTTTTCGCAAACGGACTTTGAGTGGTGGATAACGTTTAATGACTTGCTCAATAATTTGCCCGTCTTTGAGTACAGGATGTTGCTCAACCGCTTGATCAACTATTAGCTGGGCTTCGGTTGGCGTTGGTTTATTCTGTTCTATTTGCTCAAGCAATTGGTGCAACACTTGTTCTAATTCAGCAATCTTTTGTGTTGCTGAGTAATTATTTTGAGTGCCAATCATATTACCTTCAACATTTCCGGCAACACTGGCAACAGCCGCATTAAAATTCATTTGTTTTAATTTTGTTGTCATAGAGTTTGGTAAATACCCGAAACGTTTCCCCCAAGTTAGACGGTATGGTGTGATTTGCTTGGAAAACAGTACACAGCATCAACAGTAAAAGCGGCGTTTCGCCAAACTCCCGCAACCTGTCGCCCAAGTTCTGCAACATCTGCTCACCTTGTGCTGGTAGATAGGCGCGAACAAACTGCTGCATCTGTTCTGCTGTCAGGGGTTGCATTTCCAGCTTCTTAGTAATGCCCAAATCGCCCCCCACGCCTAAATCCCGTGTGGTGAATATCATCGGTGTGGTTTTTTGGTAGTCTTGCCGGAATTTATATAAATCTTGTCGCGCTTTATCTGAGGGTAATTCGTTGATACCATCTACCAGCAGCAAAAGTTGCCCCTGACACCCGACTTTAGCGGGAAACTTGGTAGCCTCGCATCTTTAGATCGAGGTGGAAAAGTGACTTGTGCAACTTTAGTTGCAGTCAAAAAAAATGGTAAAATAACAGAGTGAGTAAGGTAATACTCCTGCACGTTGAAGCTTCTTAGTACGGCGAACTCCCGGCATCTTCGGAATCGCATTGAGTCGATATCCCAAGAATGTAAGTAATGGCAAGTAGCTGAGTGTACCGCAACATTGGCTTAGTGGAGAACCCCGGAAAGCATTTAATTAATTGAATAACGTAGCTGCAAGACTCATGGGTGTCGTATGTTCAGTGATGTCGAGCAGGTAGTGGGACTTTTGACTGTCCCTTCTAAGTGCTTCTTGGAGAATCCCCCGACTTTTTGCTTAAACGAGCGTAGCGAAGTTTAAGCGGTCGGGGGAGTGTCAAAGCAGTTGTTCTATGGTTGCGGTGTCTAGTAGTAGGCGATGGCGTTTTAAAAAATCCCGAATCAAGTCTAGGACTGAGGTTTGGTAATAGCGCAACTCTACTAGGATGGGGATTTGACCTAACCCCCCAACCCCCTTCCCTACAAGGGAAGGGTGAGAATTAACTCCCCTCTCCGCGTCGGGGAGGGGTTGGGGGAGGGGTTTCTTCGCTTCCTCCAGCAACAACCGCGCCAACGCTGTTGATTTCCCCGAACCCGGCCGCCCTATTAGCAAAACGTGTTCTTGAGCATATTTCCGCAACCCTGCCAGCACGTCTAAACGCTCAACTTTCTCCTGACTTCCGCTCCTTTCTTCCTTGGCAGATTGCACCGTCTGCACCATAAAATCTAACAGTAGCGGCGAGTGCCTCTGCTCAATTCGCTGCTGTCCCACTACATCCGTCAGCGTGTAAGTATTGCACCGTTGGGCATAATCATGACAGAGTGAGTTTAGGTAATCATTCCAATTAATCATGCTGCGTGGATTTGTGGGATGCTGATTTTGGGCAAAGAGCAAAGATTACAGCGCAAGGTGAAAGGTTTTTGACTCCACCTCTAGTCACAGTATGTCATGGACTCAGTTAAATTTACTGAGTTAAATTGTAACTGTTTTATTGCGTTTTAGATTCTTTTCTATGAGTATCAGCACTCCGTCGGCGAGTAATTTTGATAAATGAACAAGTCAGACTATGGAGATGCGATCGCTAAATTAACTTTAAGTAATAAGTAATGAGTAAATCTCATTACTTATTACTTATTTATTCCTATGGGCAGAATTAAAACAACTCAGTTTGATCCAAACTAGTAGGGGGATAGTTTGATCAAATTTAGTAGTCGTATGGCCTCATCAAACTGATTCACTCAGTTATCAAACATCAACTATTTTTGGATTTTCAAAATAGCCACTAAACCGTGACCACAACCCATTCCACTTTGCATTCCATATTCTAAGGTTCGCAGAGAATAACCCAATTGCGGCTCAATAATGTTAGCTCTAGGGTCTCCATACCACATCCAACCAACATCAGCAATAACGCGATCCATTGTCATCAGAGCGAACTGTAAGGATTTAGGAAAGTTATGCCACTCTTCTAAATCTGTGAGGCATATACTATTACAAAGCCGTTTTTGTGAATACTGCACAAGGATGTTCCAAGATGTAATTAACTGGTGCAGAAATGGACTGACAATAGGATGTTCTGGAACGATGTCAGGATCAATGATTAACTCTTGCAAGTCAGTACGCAAATAATCTTCATGTAGGGAATTGCTGAAGTTCCGAATTGGCTTTAATTTGGGATTGTACTCTCTAGTGTCAGTATGACGGCCGACGAGAATAGAACGATCCATGAGTTTTAAAACTTCAATTCCGACTCCAGTTTTTGTGGTTAATTCTTGAGCTAGTTCCCTAACTTCATCACCTGTCCAAAATCTCAGAGGGAATTTTTCAATGTGTAAGCTCTTTCTCAACTGCTCAGGATACAGATAACTCATGGTGTAGTCACGTACCTTTTCTTCTTCTGAGCTAGCGAACCAAAAATCTGGCCATTCAATAGAGTAACGCCCAACTAAATCTAGGACAACAAGACTATTGTTGCTAGCGTGTGTTGTAATCTCTTGCAACAGTTGTACAAGTTGTTGTCGAGACAGATGAGATAAGGCAGCATAAGCAGAGAAGTAGATATCAAAAGGCTTTTGCTCGGTTTTAAATTTGCCTAAACCTTCTCGTAGGTCTTGTTGGGCAAATTTAACATGAGGCTTAGACTCGAACAAAGTTTGACCTTTTTCAATCATTGCTGAACTGATATCTAGTCCCAAATAGATATCAATATCCTTTTCGGGTAATACCCGTTTGTGTTGTAAGTCTAAATCTAAATCACGAAAGTCGGTTTTGGTCAAGATTTCGTAACCCTGTCCAGAACCACACCCCAGATCCAAAATTCGCACACCTCGTCTTTCTTGCTGACAACGTTCTACAAGTTCACGCAAAAATGGTCTGAAAGCGATTCTGGTTAATTGGTCTTCCCAGTAAGTACGGATACTATCGTATTTACCAGAGAGATTTCCTACATAAAGATCATATTTGCCATCTTTGACTGCCTGTGAATAAGTTTGAGATCCAACGGATTGCATTATTTATACCTCAGTTACTTAGGACTTCTGAACCCAGTCATGCTGGATTCAGATTTAATGCAGAGTTCCTTGCCATTTGCCAATCAGAGCAACAGTATCGGGGTGGTCAAAATGACGTTGGAAAATCCTGTAATAGAATAACTCTTCTTTGCTACTTACAGGAAGTCTTTGGCTACGTGCTTCCCCCAATTCCTGCTCAGTGATGTATTGATGAGCGTAGTCTTGCAAAACCATTGAAGATGCACAACCTTGGGCAAATTCCATCTTGTCTCGCCAAGTAACTTTTGTCGGTAGTAAGTCTTCAAAAGCCTTACGTAGCAACCATTTCTCAATGCCAAAGGTTTTGTATAACTTGAGAGTAGGATCTATACTCAAGGATACTTCAATAAAGTCAGTATCTAAAAATGGTACACGTCCTTCTAAGCCATGAGCCATCGTCATTCTGTCTACTCGTTGCAGGTTAAGATTGTGTAGACCTTTGAGGATAGCCACTGACTCTTGATGTAAAGCGATCGCATCTTGATAATCTGCAAAGTAGCTATAGCCAGCGAATAACTCATCTGCACCTTCTCCCGACAGTACCACTTTCACGTACTCACTAGCTAGTCGGGAAACTAGATAACAGGGAATCGCACTGCGAACTAAAGCGAGATCAAATGATTCTAGGTAATAAATGACATCGGGAAGAACAGCCAGCATTTCCGACTCTGTGTACACATATTCATGGTGAATTGTGCCTAAATGCTCTGCTACTAGACGCGCCGCCTCAAGATCAGGAGAATTGGCTAGTCCCACCGAGAAAGAATGTAACGTGGGGATATGTTGCCGCATCAAGGCAGCGATAATACTAGAATCTAAACCTCCACTTAAGAAGACTCCCACTGGTACATCAGACATCAACCGCTTCTGTACACTTTGGGATAAGCTATCACGGATATTTGCCAGAACCGTATCTAAATCTTCGATAAACGGCTGATTTTCTGGGAGTTGGTAGTAAGGTTGTAATCCTAGATGGGAGTGATAATAATACCCATTAGGAAATTCCCGAATGTGGTCTGTATGTTCTACTAAGGCTTTAATTTCTGAGGAAAAGAAGATATTATCATCAGCAGTTCCATAGTAAAGCGGCTTAATGCCAATGCGATCGCGGGCTGCCAAAAATTCTTTACCGTCGCTGATCACAAAACTAAACATTCCATCCAAACTATTAGTGAGTTGAGAACCAAATTGTTGATAAAGCGGTAACAAAACTTCACTATCAACCTGTGTCTGAAAATTGTAGTTTTGACTGAGGTGATTTCTGATTTCTCGGAAGTTATAAATTTCCCCATTACAAACGCTATACAGTTTATTCTCCATCAAAGATAGGGGTTGATGACCCCCTTCTACATCCATGATGGCTAAACGCTGGTGTCCCAAAGCAAAGTTATCTTCTGCAATTACTCCAGTATCATCAGGGCCTCGGTGAGCCAAGGTTGATAACATTTCTGGCAAATCGTAGCTATGAGATACCCCTTTACCGAAAATACCAATAATCCCACACATAATCGGCTTTTGTTCTCCTGGTTCAATAGACCTCTTGGATATATATTTCTTCGCTTCATGTCAACCCCAATACTGCAAGCAGAACCCACAGGGTAGACAGAAAGGACAATCCAAGAATCATAAATTTTGCAACAGGTCTAACTTGATTTTAGCTATTAGTCTGTTATGTGTTGTATTTTGCAATTACTGATTAAACGGTTTCAGACATAGGAATTTCAGGGAAAAAAATAATAGCTGATGATATCAGGAACTAAGACTCCATCATCAGCAAAATATTGTAAAAAATTTAAATAAGCCCTGTTTGCGACTAAATTATCATAGCCAAAACTCGGTGTTTGCTTGTGTCGGCAAGCCAGTAGGGTGTGTTTAGCGCAAGCCGTAACGCACCTAAATCTTTGGGTGATGGGTGACGCGATCGCTAAGACAACCTACGTCATCGGTGTACCTAATATTCTGTTATGCTCAATAGGTGAGGTGCAAGAGTGCCATCATTTGTTATTAAAACAAATATTTTTGCTGAACTGTCACGAATAAAGACTAAACTAAAAAGTCTTGTGCAGCAAAACTTCTAACTTATAAATGATGTAATCATGTCTAAGGTTCTCGTCTCTGATCCTATTGACCAAGCTGGGATTGACATTCTCTCGCAAGTTGCTACCGTTGATGTCAAAACAGGTCTGAAACCAGCAGAATTAATAGAAATTATTGGTGAATATGACGCGTTGATGATTCGTTCAGGAACGCGGGTAACTCAAGAAATCATTGAAGCAGGTACTCAATTAAAAATTATCGGCCGTGCCGGTGTTGGTGTGGATAACGTGGATGTGCCTGCTGCTACCCGTCGGGGGATTGTTGTAGTTAATTCCCCGGAAGGTAATACGATCGCGGCGGCAGAACACGCCCTAGCAATGATGCTGTCTTTGTCTCGTCACATACCCGATGCTAACGCTTCCGTCAAAAGTGGGGTGTGGGATCGGAAAACTTTTGTAGGGGCAGAAGTATACAAAAAAACCCTCGGTATCGTCGGCTTAGGTAAAATCGGTTCTCATGTGGCGGCTGTAGCCAAAGCTATGGGCATGAAACTACTAGCTTACGATCCTTTTATTTCTAGAGAAAGAGCCGAACAAATCGGCTGTCAGTTAGTAGATTTAGATTTACTGATTCAGCAGGCGGATTATATCACCCTGCATATCCCCAAAACACCAGAAACTGCCCATCTAATCAACGCCGAAACCCTGGCAAAAATGAAACCCACAGCCCGGATTATCAACTGCGCTCGTGGTGGTATCATTGATGAAGCTGCTTTAGCCGCAGCCATTAAAGCGGGAACGATCGCCGGTGCAGCCTTAGACGTATTCGAGTCTGAACCCTTGGGAGAATCAGAATTGCGATCGCTCGGTAAAGAGATGATCCTTACCCCCCACTTAGGCGCGTCCACCACAGAAGCCCAAGTCAATGTAGCCATAGATGTAGCCGAACAAATCCGCGATGTACTCCTCGGTTTACCCGCCCGTTCTGCCGTCAACATCCCCGGACTTGGCCCCGATATTCTTGAAGAACTCAAGCCCTATATGCAGCTAGCAGAAACCTTGGGCAACTTAGTCGGACAGCTAGCAGGCGGCAGAGTAGAATTACTGAACGTTCGTCTCCAAGGGGAACTAGCAACTAATAAAAGTCAACCTCTAGTCATAGCTGCCCTCAAAGGCTTACTTTATCAAGCCCTTAGAGAGCGGGTAAACTACGTCAACGCCAACATCGAAGCCAAAGAACGGGGAATCCGCGTCATCGAAACCCGTGATGCTTCCGCCCGTGACTACGCAGGCTCATTACGTTTAGAAGCCACAGGTACTTTAGGAACTCATTCTGTAACTGGTGCATTGTTAGGCGATAAAGAAATTCACCTCACCGACGTTGACGGCTTCCCCATCAACGTACCACCCAGCAAATATATGCTGTTTACCCTGCACCGAGATATGCCAGGAATCATTGGTAGACTAGGTTCTCTGTTGGGTAGCTTTAACGTCAACATTGCTAGTATGCAAGTAGGCCGCAAAATTGTACGCGGTGATGCAGTTATGGCTCTCAGTATTGATGATCCCCTACCAGACGGGATTTTAGCAGAGATTACCAAAGTAGACGGCATTCGGGACGCTTATACAGTAACTTTATAAAGGCAGGGGGCAGGGGGCAGGGGGCAGGGGGCAGGGAGTAGGGGGCAGGGAGACAAGGTAGACAAGGAGAGAAGTCTGAGCGGAGGTTTCCTCCGCTCAGAACTTCGGGTAGACAAGGTAGAAATTTTTACCCCAATGCCCAATGCCCAATGCCCAATACCCAATACCCAATGCCCCATGCCCCATGCCCCATGCCCCATGCCCAATGCCCAATACCCAAAATTTTTGAATTTTGAATTTTGAATTTTGAATTGATTAGCCCCATGCCCTTTTCACTTCTCTTATGGCAAACACTTGGTGGGAATTACAGATATTATGTGAACCAGCGTTAGAAGACTCGGTTTTCTGGCGTTTGGAGGAATTTGGCTGTCGGGGAACAGCTAGTGAAAGCAAGGGAACTGACTGTTTAGTTAAGGGTTACTTACCTACTTTTCAAGCACAGCTATTAGATTTGGCGGCTTTGGGGCTATGGCTGCGGCAAGATGCTCTATGTGTAGGATTATCTAGCCCTAGCTTGAATTGGCAACTCATTGATGAGGAAGATTGGGCTAGTAGTTGGAAACAATATTGGCAACCGCAAGAAATTGGCGATCGCTTTCTCATCAATCCTGCATGGCTACCATTACCAGAAGACTCCGATAGATTAGTGATTCGTCTTGACCCCGGTGTAGCTTTTGGTACAGGCAATCATGCGACAACCCAACTGTGTTTAGAATCGCTGGAAATGCGTTTAGGCTCAGTTCCACAGTCGTTTATGGCAACAAATGCTAAAAAAGAACCTGTAGTAATTGCGGATATTGGCTGCGGCTCTGGTATCTTAGCAGTGGGGGCAGTGCTATTAGGTGCAGAAAAAGTCTATGCTGTAGATACTGATCCCTTAGCAGTGCAATCTACCTTTAGCAATCGCGCTCTCAATGATGTTAATCCAGAACGCATAGTTCCCGCCGAAGGTAGCGTAGACATTTTAAAAAAACTCATTGACAAGCCAGTAGATGGAATTGTCTGCAATATTTTGGCTGATGTGATTATTCAATTAGTCCCAGAAATCACCGAAATATCTCAAAAGAATACATGGGCAATTTTCAGTGGCATTTTAATAGAACAATCAAACTCCGTAGCTGAGGCTTTAGCCAAACATGGTTGGGTAGTCGCTACCATGTGGAAGCGCAAAGAATGGTGTTGTTTAAATGTGCGCCGTTCTTAATTAACGCCGTGTGCAACTTTCTCTAAAACCTAACCCCCAACCCCTTCCCTACATAGCTTGCTTCTCCGAAGGAGTGGGAAGGGGAGCAAGATTCAAAGTAGAGACGTTGCATGCAACGTCTCTACAGTTACAGGGGAGAGGTACTCTACAAGAAGAGCTTTGCTCTATGGAGAGGGGTTTCAAAAATAAGTTGCACATCGCGTGAATTACGAATTACGTAGCTTGCTTCCGCGTAGCGGTATTACGTTAGCGTAGCGGGGCGCAGCCCATTACGTAGGCGTTAGCCTACTCTCCGAGAACGCTACGCGTTCGCCAAAGGCGTTCTCGCAGAGTACCCGTAGGGTATTACGAATTACGGATATCTTCTACTACCAGCACCGACTACGCCTATTTTGTGACGATAGGAAAGCTCTGCACCAAACCAACCGGAAATGCTGGTGAGAGTACCGACGATTAAAGAAAGTAATAGTCCCCAGGGTAAGATTCTGGCTTCAATGTCGCCTAGTCGGAGTAGAAAATTGACGACAGTTAAGGCTAACAGAGACACATTGAGAATCAAATGCGCCCAGCCTGCTTGACGTTTACGGACACGTTCAATTTGGAGAAAATCACTTAAACCGATGATAGCAGCTATAACGCCGCTAGCTAATCCCAGTCCGATTAACCAAAAACTAGCCCTCGCCCAAAAGAAATCATGGGTTAGCCAATAACCAAAATCGCTACCCAAGGCGGCGGCTAAAAAGGCGATGGGGAAAATTATACTTAAGGGATGTAGAGGATGTCCAGCGATCGCTACTGTACTGGGTACACCAGAATCACGATATTCCCGATCGTCACTTTCAATCACTGGGGGAATATTAGGGAATGGTGTGGAATCTGTGGAACTTGTAGAAGTTGTTTCTGTGGTTTCCATAATAGTTATCCTAATTTTCAGCAAAGGGAATTTGTTCTACGTCCGCTTGTGCTTGCAGGGTGAGTTTACCTGTGTCTACTTCTAGTTCTTGAACTCGCAAACTCATTCCTTCTAAATCAAAGTTACTCAAGTTCAATATTTCACTGGTTTGTGCTATCAATGCTTGAGTTAATTGTGGTGAAATCTCCTCACCTTCGCCATAGGTGACATCTTCCAAGGTGACAGTTGTGCCATTAAAATTAACACGAGGTACTGCTGTAAATGCAACTTGGTGAATGGCGTTATTTTCTAATATCAAAATGCTGGCATTGATTGCAACTTTACCCTCACCCGGCAGGCTAAAGTCTACCTGTTGAGGTATAACTGTTTTGAGTTGCCCATCGATATTAATTTTCTGGTTTTGAATTTGAGTGCGGACATATTCCGAGTTAAAAGCACGGTTGATATCTGCTTGAGTTAATATTACCCTTGCCTTACCTGCTGTTGGTTTGGTCAGTTCAATTTTCCCAAAAGCCGCACTGAGAGGATTAATAGCCACGCTATTGATTTCCATGTTTATTTCCTCCATACGGAGGTCTTTTTGCATGACTAACCCTTCACCTGCGATCGCAACTGATTCCACTTCTCCTTGTACTAGCTTTAATGGATCAGTTTTAATATTTACATCTAAATTTTCTACTTCATCTAACTGGCTAGATAAACCAACTTCTGCGGTCTTATTTAAAGCCTGTTCGCCTATTCCAGAAACATCTGGCATTATTAACTAAACTCCTAAATTTTAAATATCTCTGAGCTAATTTAGAAAAATCATCTGGAAATTTTATCTATCTGACGACAGAGTAAATAATCAATATCTATCTATCTGCAAGTATAAGTATCAGTTAATGTCAACAAAAGACTGTATTTATATCCTGAGTTATGAGAATAATCGCTCAAAAGAAAGAGGGATATTACTATTAAATATGTGAAATTTATCTTGGTAAGAATACGAGTATTTTTTTGAGGAGAACTCACAATGGTATCAACATTAGATGATACAAAACGTAATGCTATTGCTGCTAAATTGGCAGATATGAAATTAATTCAACAGTTGATTATAGACAACGAGCAATTATTTTTGAGAGAATCAACTGATAACGAAATCAATGATCGCTTTCGGAATATGCTCGATGACGATCGCAAAAATTTGGGCATTCTCGAAACTGTTAATGTGCAGTATGGCATTCAACAAGAACCATGTAACACAGTGCGAGAAATGGTAGACAAGCTGCGCCAAATGATGCAAGGCTCGCAATTAAGTTTTTATGAAAAAGTCTTTCAGCACGAATTGTTGAAGCATCAACAAGTTATGAGTGGGTTGCTAATTCACAAAGCAGCACAAAAAGTAGGTGCGGATGTCATGGCTGCAATTGGCCCTCTCAACACCGTTAACTTTGAAAATCGCGCTCACCAAGAACAACTCAAAGGTATTTTAGAAGTCTTAGGAGTCCGCGAACTCACAGGGCAAGAAGTTGATCAAGGTATCTGGGGACGCGTCCAAGATGCAATGGCGGCTTTGACTGGTGCGGTAGGAAGTGCTGTCACCCAAGGTTCTGACAAACGGGATATGAATATCCAAGATGTGTTGCGTTTAGACCATAACAAAGTTAACATCTTATTTACTGAAATCCAGCAAAGCAATGATCCCCAAAAGATTCAAGAATACTTCGGTCAAGTTTACAAGGATCTAACCGCTCACGCTGAAGCTGAAGAAGAGGTAGTTTATCCTAGAGTACGTTCTTTCTACGGTGATAGAGATACCCAAGAACTCTATGATGAACAAGCCGAAATGAAGCGGATGTTAGACCAAATCAAAGCGATGAGTCCCTCTACCTCAGAGTTTAAAAATAGAGTCAGACAGCTAGCAGATATCGTGATGGATCACGTTCGTCAAGAAGAAAGTACCATGTTTGCAGCGATTCGTAGCAATCTCAGTTCTGATCAAAGCGAGCAGCTAGCGACACAATTTAAAGCAGCTAAAAGCCGCATTCAAGAAAGATTAGGCGGTCAAGCTACTGGTGCGGGAGTGTAATTCGTAATTCGTAATTCGTAATTCGTAATTCGTAATTCGTAATTCGTAATTCCCTAGGGGTTAAATTAGGGGCTAATAGAATATTAGCCTCTAATACTTTTGGTTAAATTCCTAACCTTTGGTAAACCTGATCTAAATGACGCAGATGTTGTTGGGGGTCAAAACATACAGCAATTTCTGCTGGTGATAGCTTTTGAGTCACACGGGAATCTTGGGTAATTAAGTCGTGGAAGTTACCTTCTGGCTTATTCCAAGCAGCGTGAGCGTTTTGTTGCACGATCGCATATGCTTCTTCGCGGCTCATTCCCTTTTCTACTAAAGCTAATAGCACTTTCTGACTGAATACTACTCCCCCGTAACAGTTGAGATTTCGCGCCATGTTTTCTGGGTAGACTAGCAGGTTTTTCACCAATTCGGTGATTTCCTTAAGCATGAAATGAGTCAAAATGCAAGCATCTGGGAGAACTACCCGTTCTACAGAACTGTGAGAAATGTCGCGTTCGTGCCACAAGGCGAC
Organism: Aliinostoc maniaoense; assembly: GCF_058172895.1. Classification (NCBI taxonomy): domain Bacteria; kingdom Bacillati; phylum Cyanobacteriota; class Cyanophyceae; order Nostocales; family Nodulariaceae; genus Aliinostoc; species Aliinostoc maniaoense. The sequence goes on from NZ_CP187952.1 coordinate 6,187,656, forward strand.
GTTTTCTAAAACCGCACCGGCATGACTTCTAATTAATCTTGCCATCCCCGTCAACCGTTCCGAACGGATGGGGTTGCGTTTGTGGGGCATAGCACTAGAGCCTTTTTGACCTTTGGAGAAATATTCCTCCACTTCGAGAACGTCTGTTTTTTGCAGATTGCGAATTTCTACAGCAAAGCGTTCAATAGAGGCGGCGACTAAAGCTAATTGCTGCACATAATCAGCATGGCGATCGCGCGAAATCACCTGTGTGGAAGCCGTATCTGGCTGGAGTCCCAATTTTTGACAAGCGATCGCTTCTACTCGTGGTTCAATATTGGCATAAGTTCCCACCGCGCCGGAAATCTTACCCACAGCAATAGTTTCACGGAGAATTTGCAGCCGTTGTTGATGGCGCAACATTTCAGCTAGCCATCCCGCCAGCTTAAACCCAAAGGTAATAGGTTCAGCATGAATACCGTGCGATCGGCCGGCCATGACTGTATAACGATGTTCCCGTGCTTTAGAGCGAATCACCTGAATGAAATCTTCCAGGCGTTGCGCTATCACATCCAGACTAGCCACCATTTGCAATGCTAAAGCCGTATCTAGGACATCAGAACTAGTCAATCCCAGGTGAATATAACGTCCGGCATCGCCTACATATTCATTAACATTCGTCAAAAAAGCAATGACATCATGGCGGACTTCCGCCTCTATTTCCAACACCCGTTGGGGATCAAAATTAGCCTTAGCTTTAATTTCCTCAACAGCCGCAGTTGGAATATAACCCAATTCAGCTTGGGCTTCACAAACTGCAATTTCTACCTGAAGCCAGGTTTTGAACTTATAAAATTCAGTCCACAGGTTGCCCATTTCGGGCAAAGTATAACGCTCAATCAACGTTCGCGGCAGAATACGACTGTCATATTTTACAGTCTATTTAGCACTTGTGACATCGAGCATCCTGCCTCGTACTGTGGCCACTAGAACTCACTGACTAGCTGTTTATGTTGTAAAAATCATGAATATCCAACTTAAACCTGAATTAGAGCAAATCATTGCAGCACAAATTGCTACAGGTAGATATAACAATCCTGAAGAAGTAATTAGCAAAGCATTAAAGCTGCTATCAGAATGGGAACAAGGTTATCAGCAATGGGTAGAAGAAACACGGCAAAAAGTTGAAGTGGCTATTGAACAGTTAGATAGAGGAGAAGGCATTGATGGGGAAGTTGTAATTGAAAGATTGCGATCTAAACTGCGCCACGCAAGAGAGGTGCAAGGATGAAACAACAGATGAATCCGCCTCAAATTTCGTGGCTACCTCCTTTCGCATATGATTAAGGTGTGATGGACTTAGTTTCAGATTCATGTGTAATGATACTGATGCTACCATCAGCTTCCATATATGCAAACTTGACATCATGTAAAAATTCCACACCCTGCTGACGTAACTTACTCATCAACTCATCTTCTGTAATTAGCTCTTGTTGAAGATGACGCTCGATCATTTTGCCGTTTTTTACCAACAGCATGGGCGAGGGATTCAGAAATCGCTGAAAAGTCGGTAGTTTGTAGCCTAACCAGTTGAGAAAATAACTCCAAAAAATCACCGTTCCAACTAAAATCGCTCCTTCAGTAATTGATGTATAGTTACTAGCCATAGCATTTTGGGCAGCTTCAGCAAATAGCACCACGACAAGTAAATCGGTAATGCCTAAAGTTCCCAGTTGCCGACTAGGTAATAAACGCAACACGGAAAATAAAGCTAGGTAAACTAAAGACCCACGTACTACTAATTCTAGAACACTGATACTGGGAACAAAAACTGCACGCCAATCAATATAAAACCATTTATCCATCGTATAAATGAATTAAGTCCGAATTGCAAATCAAAAGTTAGAAAATCCGTGTTGGAAACATTATTATTGTTATTCGCTATTCTCTTTGATTAGCTGAAGTTTTTTCATTTATAGACACAGCATTACGATTCGGAACAATGCGTCTACCGTACTTTCTCGCATAAACCTGGGTGAACTCAGCCCCAAAAAACAGAATTTGGGCGGTATAGTAAACCCAAGCGAGGATAACTACCAGTGAACCAGCCGCACCGTAAGCCGAGCCAAAACTGCTATTACCTAAATACTGTCCTAATAAAAACTTACCAATAGAAAATAGCAGTGAGGTCAAACTAGCACCAATTAACACATCACTCCAAGCTAATCTGACATCAGGCAGGACTTTAAAAACTAGCCCAAACATAATTGTAGCGATCGCAAAGGAAAGAATAAAGCTAACTATCTGCCAGAGGAAATCAATACCTGGTAAGACTCCACTAGAATAAGTTACTAACGCTGTTAAGACTCCACTAATTACCAGGGAAGCCAAAAGTAAAAAGCCAATACCCAGAATCATCGCAAAAGATAAACAGCGTTTGCGAATGATGTTCTTTACACCACGTCCTGGCTTTGTTTTTACTTCCCAAATTGTGTTGAGAGAATCTTGTAACTCAGTAAAAATACCCGTTGCACCCAATAGTAGCACTACCAAACTAATCACAGAAGCGATTGTTCCAGCTTGTGGCCTATTAGCATTTTTGATGGCACTCTCAATTAATTCCGCACCGTCTTGACCTACTAAACTTTGTATTTGGGAAACAATTTCTCCCCGTGCTGCATCTTCACCAAATACTGCACCTGCGATCGCAATTACGATAATTAGCAATGGTGCGATAGAAAAGACTGTATAGTAAGCCAACGCAGCCGCCAAGCGCGAAGCCTGATCCTCATTCCATTCTCGAAACGCTTCTTGGAAAAGCTGCCAAATCGCCTGCAAATTCATTCAATCAGTCCCCCTGGAAATAAGATGCCATTTTTCGCCATGATATATTGGATACTGATTTGCTCAGTAATGGCATCTTCCCCAAGGTACTTATTAAGCTTTCTTAAGGCTGAATTTAGAATCATTTAACCCAGAAATAGAAGCACCCTCGTCACCCACATCACCCTTTACCCCTGGTTCTCAAGGTACTGACACTCTAAATTGCTGCTTCTTGAGGCTGACAATCAAAAACTACCATGAAGGAAGCATTTGGTACTACTTGCATCAAATGCTGCATATAACCATCAGCATCAGAACGGCTGCGAAAGCGAGCGACAATCTCACGATTGGCATCAGGAAGTAAACGTGCGATCGCCCAAGAATTTAGGCGTTGTTTATAGCCTTTGGTATGAGTTTCAGAGATCGTTGCTTTGTATTCAGAATTTTGTGGCATGATTATCTTAACCGTATTAAGTTTCAGTAAAGGCGTTAGTGAATCTTCCTAGACAAATTCACTAGCTCCTTTTTTATAGTGCTGCCACCTTGTTATTCGATTATTTATAAATTGTCAACACCGAGTGATATATTTTAGACTAACTCACTTGTAAATCCCTATTTAGTATGAATTATCAATCATCTATTTTTTAAGGGTCGAACAGCAAATTATAGCTTAAAGAAAATTCATTTGACTAATATTTTTATCTTTTATTATGAGTTTGTAAAGCTATAAATATTTCAGTATTCAAGTATAAGTATTGGTAAATAATAAGACAAGGTAAGTAGCAGTCATGAACTGTATAGAGCAGAACACATAAAAAAGTTTTTCCCTTACACCCCTATACCCCTTTGTCAAGCTAGAACAACTTGAAAACCCAAACTCTGTTAAATATTGAGTTTGTAGTCAGGACTTTAGTCCTTGTTTGAGAACTTTTAATTATTTACCCTATTCTACTCATATCAGCTTTTATAAACGTTAAAACCTGGTTTTTACTAAAAATATTAAAGTTATTGACCAATATTTCTTATTTAGTTAAAATTTTGGCAACAAATTATACTTGTCAAGCAGAAAATGCCATTAGTAACGTCAATAATTCAAAAAATTGCGCCCCAAATTGGTGCAGTAGTAGTCATAGATCCAGAATATCAATTAGTCGGGCATATTACCTTTAAAAATGGTCATAAAGCATTTTTTAGTACCACAAAATTAAATATTAATGGTTTTGGATCAGCAGAAATAGCAAAAGATAAAGGTTATTCTAATTTTTTTCTGAAGCATTTTGGATATAAAGTTACGGAAGGAAAGACATTTTTTAGCCATAAATTTTGTGAAAAAATTGGTAACGATAGAAATATAGATATCGGCTTTGAATATGCTAAAAGCTTAGGATTTCCCGTCATCGTTAAACCTATTAATCTCAGTCAGGGAAAATTAGTTACTAAAGTTTATAATAAAACTGAATATTATCAAGTAGCGAAAAAAATATTACGAATTAATTCAGGATTGATTGTAGAAAAGTTTTATCTTGGCAAAGACTACAGAATTGTAGTAATAGATAATGAAGTCATGGCAGCATATCAAAGATTGCCTTTATCTGTTATCGGTGATGGCAAATCTACCGTTTTAGAATTACTACACCACAAACAGGATAATTTTCTGCAAACTGGTAGAAAGAAAATTATAGATTTTGATGATTTTCGTATCAAACAAAAACTCAAAAAGCAGAATCTTAACTTTAATAGTATTATTCCCAACGGTAAAATTATCTATCTGTTAGATAACGCAAATTTATCTAGTGGAGGTGAAGCAATAGATGTCACGGAAACTATTCACCCAGACTTTCAGAAACTAGCTTTAAATGTTGCTAAAGATATGGGTTTGAGGTTAATTGGCTTAGATATCATTACCCAAGACATAACCAGACCAATGGTAGATTATGTGATCATTGAAGTGAATGGTTCACCTAGCTTAACTCACTATGCCTCAATTGGAGATATTCAAATTCAGCGAGTTGAAAACCTATATCTCAAGATTCTTCAGGCATTAGAAAAAGATTATATCAATCTAAATTAATGGTAAATAGTGATTTGAAATATACAATTTATCTAGAGTTTTAGCATGATCCCTGATGGGTTTTTTCTATTTTGCATTGTTTAAATAACCCAATTTCCTAGATGAACCACTCGCCCCAAGCCGGGAGATCGGTCTAAGGCGGTGGCTGCCCAACCTACTCAAAGGAGTGAGAAATTGAGGTTGATAACTGTTCATCACTATGATAAGTAATTACAGCCGTTGCAGTATGCTTAAACCGTGGGTATCAGTACCGCAAGTATTGAATAGCCCATATTCTTGAGCTAGTTGCTTAACTTGTTGTGATTCGGTGAAGCTCGGTTTCCAGGGGTTGGGGTTGTTGTAGGCGTAGAAGGTTTCTACACCATCAATCCCGTATTGTACGGCGGCTGGAATTAAATCAAAATGCGATCGCTTATAACGTGCCGGATGGGCTAATACAGCTAGTCCCCCAGCCGCATGAATTGCCTCAATAACGTTACCGGCTTCATATTCTTTACCTGTAGTTATTCTTCTTTGTAAATAAGGTCTCATACTCAGGTGTTCTGGTTGAAAACCATAAGCCAAAATGTGAACTTCTACATTCAATAAATTAGCGTTCACTTCTACACCACTCCATAAATACGGAGTAGTTGCGCCGGGGTTGTTCCATTTCCAGTTTTCCAGCCAAGCTTGCGCTGCTTCATAACCACCGATAGTATGATGGTCAGTAATCGCCAAACCATTTAAACCAATAGCGATCGCTTGCTCCATCAACACATTTGGCTGTAATTTACCATCTGAGTAGACAGTGTGCATATGAAAGTTAAATAATCTCGGACAACTTTCGGCATCTATATTCTGGAAAACTTGCTCTAAGAGTTCACAACAAGCAGATGTCCGGGCAAAATTTACAACCATAACCCCCTCTGAATAAAAATACGTGATTCCTTCACACCAACACGCCACATCCAGAAATGAGCATTTAGCAGCACCTTTAGTCAGTGCTGAAAGCTATTTTCTCAGTTTTATCAGTCAGATTTTTTCAATATGTTAAGACTACGTTAGCAAATCTAAATGCTTACGGTCATGAGTATATTCAATCGCTGTGATAAGTTTCAGTCACAAATATTTAGATTTCTAATCTTAGATACTTAGATAAATACAAAGTAAATCATCTCCAACCCTGATTTTTCAACAACTATCACACCCTAACCCTCTATACATATCCTGTAAAATATGTATAAAAATTAACTAAATTATTAATCATCTAAAAGTAATTCGTAATTCATAGTTAAAATCACTGAGAGCCTGTACCCTCTTAATTACGAATTACGAATTACGTTAGCGTAGCGGGGCGCAGCCCATTACGAATTACGAATTATTCCCCCTTCACCAGTAATCACTTCCCCAACTACAAAAGCAGGAATATCTTGGCCTGTAAAGAATTGAATTGTCTGTTCTACTTGCTGGGGTGGGATGAGCAATACAAAACCAATGCCCATATTAAAGGTGTTATACATTGCTTCCTCACTGACAGATCCGGCTTCAGCTAGCCATTGAAAAATCGGCGGAATCGTCCAACTGTTAGGGTGAATTTTAATGGATTGACCTTTGCCCAAACACCTAGGTAAATTTTCTGGTAAGCCACCTCCGGTAATATGTGCCATACCGTGAATTTCTAAGCCTGCTTTTCGTGCAGCTAAAACAGGTTTGACATAGATGCGTGTAGGTTGTAGAAATGTTTCACCGATAGTTGCACCACCTAATAATTCTGGGGTGTCTTCCCAATTGAAACCGCGATCGCTAACAATCTTCCTGACTAAGCTTAAACCATTACTGTGGACACCGGAGCTAGGAAGCGCGATCGCTACATCTCCCACTTGCACCTGTGAACCGTTGAGCATTTGGCTTTTTTCCACAATTCCCACACAGAAACCAGCCAAATCATACTCACCAACTTGGTAGAAACCAGGCATCTCCGCCGTTTCTCCCCCCAATAAAGCACAACCAGCCTGCTGACATCCTGACGCAATACCTGCTACCACTTGAGTGAGCTGTTCTTTATCTAATTTGCCTGTAGCGACATAATCTAGAAAAAACAATGGTTCTGCGCCTGATGTCAACACATCATTCACGCACATGGCGACTAAATCAATCCCCACAGTGTCATGACGGTTGAGCATATGGGCAATTTTTAGCTTCGTCCCTACACCATCTGTTCCAGAAACTAATACAGGTTGTTTATAACCGCTTGGGAGTTCAAAACACCCGCCAAAACCACCCAGTCCGCCTAGAACTTCTGGTCTAAAAGTACTGTGAACCAAATTACGAATCTGATCTACAAAAGCACGACCAGCTTCTACATCAACCCCTGCATCCCGATAATCCATAAGAGTTAGTTATTAGTCATTAGTCATTAGTTATTAGTTCATAGTTAATAGTGCGTAGTCAATAGTCCATAGCTTTTCTCCCCTGCACCCAGTCCCCAATCTAAAAAACTTCTTTTTCAATTCCACGCCACCATTCACCTAAATTCATTAAGTCTTGGTGGATATCTGCTAATTCATTAGCGTATTCATCTTCAGAAATTGTGGCTTTGCGTTCTTGGAGTTTTTTGAGCCGCAGTTGTACTAATAGCCAAGGTTTAGCTATGCCATTAGTTGCTTCCATGTATTGTGCGAGTTCTTTACTATTCATTTGTAATAATTGTTGCAATTCTCATTTAATATAATAATAAATTATAGGCTAATGCGATCGCTAAAACTTCCTTATTTTATTAGAGAGCAAAACAGCCACGATTTAAGCCGTGACTGTTGATTTATGCAAATTTTGCTAATGAAACTTAAAAAATCACTGCAAATTAAGCCTTCGCTAAATTTTCAGCTACAAAGTCCCAGTTTACCAATTGATCTAAGAAATTCTTGATAAATGCTGGACGAGCATTTCTAAAATCAATGTAGTAGGCGTGTTCCCAAACATCTATGGTTAGAAGTGCCTTTTTCCCATGAGCTAGAGGGTTTTCAGCGTTTGGTGTTTTCATGACTTTGAGTGTACCACCATCATCAACTAACCAAGCCCAGCCGCTACCAAACTGAGTTGCAGCCGCACTAGAAAATTCTTCTTTGAATTTGTCGAAGCTACCAAAATCTTTGTCAATTCTAGCGGCTAAGTCACCGGTAGGCGCGCCACCACCTGCGGGTTTTAAGCAATTCCAGAAGAAGGTATGATTCCAAACTTGGGCAGCGTTGTTAAATATCCCTACTTTAGCGGGGTCTTTAAAGGAGATTTGAATCACTTCTTCTAAGGATTTATCAGCTAAGTCTGTACCTTCGGTTAGCTTGTTGAGGTTATCTACATAAGCTTTGTGATGCTTGCCATAGTGATACTCAAAGGTTTCGGCTTTCATACCGTATGACTCTAGAGCATTCTTGTCAAAGGGTAAGGCAGGTTGTGTGAATGCCATATTGTGAAGTCCTCTCTTTACTGTTTTGCAATTGAAAACTATTGCGGCAGCCTAGGAAATTACAAGTCTTATGCTGACTTTTTTATATCCCTCAAACATAGGATATAAAACTTAACATCGTCATTCTACTACCAAAGTGAATATTCATACCCAATAATTTTTAAATCAGTGGAATTAGCCAAAATTGATAATGATAAATCCAAGCTACTTATATTTCCTAGATGTAGCTATTGGCAGCAGCAAGCTCAAATTCTGGGTAGGGGGATAATTGGATTTAGTTGTCAGGTGGTAGGAATGTTGATTTAACTTAGAGTTTTATCTCAGGTGTAAAAAATCATTCTTTAGCCAGATGAATTAACTATAAGACTATTTAGAATGTTAACTACAACACCTGTTAAATTTTTTAGCTAATTAATTTTTAAATATAGAGAAACAGGGAGCAAGTGTTGAATTTCTCACTCCCTATAAATTGCAGGCTGGGGACTAATCAATTAAACAGTCTTGGGTAAAATCACCCACGTTCGGGTAGGGTTTGTACCCCAAACAATCCAAAATCCAAAATTTAAAATCTAAAATTCGGAGTGTCAACCGTCAACCGTCATCGCTGAGAAAAACTTTGCTGATAGTAGTTCACAATTTGTTGTGTCACATCAGCTATGCTCAGACCATCAGTTTGTAATTCAATGGCATCTGCTGCTTTTTTCAAGGGGGAGACTTTGCGAGTGCTATCTTTCCAGTCACGTTCAGCAATATCTCGTTCCAGTTGTTCGAGGTTGACTTGTGGTTGACCTTGTTTTTGAAAGTCTTGTTGGCGACGGCGAGCGCGTTCACTAACAGAGGCGGTTAAGAAAATTTTGATTTCGGCATCGGGGAAGACATGAGTACCAATGTCTCTGCCTTCAGCGACTAAACCACCTTTTTTACCCCAAATTTGTTGCTGTTTGACTAAGGCTTCTCGGACAGCAGCTTGGGCTGCGATCGCGGATACTTGAGATGTAACTGCAACAGAACGAATGGCTTGGGTGACATCACTACCATCAATCCAAACCTGCACAGGAGATTGTAAGTCTGGGCTGGGAGTCAGTTCAATTTGACATTTATGAGCTAATTGGGCGATTTCACACTCATCATCAATGGCAATACCTCGTTCTAGAACTAACCACGTTATAGCACGGTACATTGCGCCTGTATCTAGATAAACTAGACCTAACTTTGCTGCCACTTGACGGGCTACTGTAGATTTTCCCGCCCCGGCTGGCCCATCAATAGCGATGATAGGTTGGCGATCGCGCAGGATGGTATTATCAATCAATCGTGTAGCACCAAGACGAGCTGCGATCGCAATCATTCCTTCCTCCGTAATTTGATCTATAGACATTAATGTAGTTGGTTCAACTAATTCAATATATTCCACTGCTACTGTACTAACCTTAGCTAACTCCTGCTGTACACTGGCTATCAACTGATGGCGATCGCGTACACCTGCACGAAAAGCCATCTCAGCTTGTTGCAAGCTGCGATACAATACTGCTGCTTGCTGTTTTTCCTCGGCAGTCAAATACTGATTGCGAGAACTCAAAGCCAAACCCGAAACTTCCCGTACTATCGGGCAAGCAATAATTTCTACGGGCAAATTTAAATCAGCCACTAACTGTTTAATAATCGCTAGCTGCTGACCATCCTTTTGGCCAAAGTAGGCTCGGTCAGGTTGTACTAAGTTAAAAAGCTTAGTCACAATCGTTGCCACCCCTTGAAAGTGACCTAGCCGAGAACGACCACACAAGCCAGATATCATAGCAGATGGAGGGATTACTTGTGTTACCTTATATTCTTGTATATTCTTGTAAATTCCCATTTCTTCAGGACTAGGCGCGAAAATAGCATCTACTCCAGCCTGTTCACATAATTGTCGGTCTGCTTCTAAACTGCGAGGATAGCGTTCAAAATCCTCATTCGGGCCAAATTGTAGGGGATTAACGAAAATACTGACAATTACCGCCGAATTTTCCTCTCGCGCCCGTGCAATCAAACTTAAATGACCTTGATGTAAACTCCCCATAGTCGGTACTAGACCAACTGCTGTCTCATACCAGCTATTTATCCCATCCACAACTAGATCATTTGATCCTGTTAGCTGATTTTGCCAGCGATGTTTCTGTAAATAGCAACGTAAAGCTGCAACTGTTGTCAACAGGCGCACAAAAATACCCCTAGTTCAATCTTTAGCATCTCCTCCGTTAGTTTATCTCTCAAACAGAGGGAAGAAAAAGATGAAATAGGGGAATTGGGCATGGGGCATGGGGCATGGGGAATTGGGCATTGGGCAGGGTGTGCTTGGTGTGGGAGGTGTGGGATGGTGGAGAACAAATTTTTCCCCCCACACTACCCTCTCTCCCCACACTCCCCCCTCCCTTGTCTCCCTTGTCTCCCTTCGCCCCCTGCCTCCTCTGCCCTGCCTCCAAGAACTATCGACCCAGGACTTCAATTTTCACTGGTGCAAGTCCACTACCGATCATACCCAGAACTCTGGCTGCACCGGTTGATAGGTCAATCACCCTACCCCGAATGTATGGGCCTCTGTCGTTGATTCGCACTACAACAGAACGACCATTGCGGGTATTGGTGACACGCACTCTTGTGCCGAAGGGTAAGCTACGATGGGCGGCGGTCATAGCTTCTGAATTGAATCTCTCACCTGTGGCGGTCGGTCTGCCATGAAAACCACGACCGTAAAAGGAGGCTATTCCTTGGAAGGTGAGTCTAATGTTGCTAGCAACTTGTTCGGGCAAGTTAGCTACTACTTGTGACGAACGAGAACGGGATGGTAAGTTAGCAATTTGTGTGAGCGGAGAGGCGTTGCCGATGAGCCTACGTAGGCGATTTGTGGCTTGCAACGCGTCTTTGGCTAAATCATTGGTGGTATCTGCGAGGCGGGTATTTTGATTAATTTCCACCAATTCTTGATTGTTGATTTTGATGGTGTAGCGATCGCCTGATTGTTGTTGAACTGAAACACCCTTATTTTCGGATGAATTGGCAACTTTGGTTTCGCCTTTTCCCTTCCAACTGACCGTAATTTGATCAGCTTTAACATTATTTCGGATCATCTGGTTGATCTTGGCTGCAATCACACCAGCTCTATGTACTGGGTCATCTTGCAGCGAGCCAGTTTGAATCTTGGCATTCGCTAAATTTCCTGCACTTGCCACCTGGACTGAGTTCCCAGTGTTAAGGGCGTACAATTGCACGCCCTGATCATCTTCTCCAACTACACCCACTTTCTTTTGACTGTTCGTAGTTGATTTAGAACTCAAAAAGGTCAGAACTGGAATGTTTCGGATATACAGAGTCGCCGCCCGCCGACCGCCAATTTTGTGAGGATGAATACTTGTATTTACAGCATCAGAGGTATTTCCCCCTGCTGAAGTTTTCAACTCCCCTACCTTCTCCACTTCACCAGCTGCTGCTTTTGGTGCAGCTAGTGTGGTTAACTTGGTGGTCTGAGTCTGACCAACTGAAGGTGTCCCTACTATGGTCAGAGAAAGGGCGACAAAAGTCCAAAAATGTCTTTGATTCATGCGTCCGATTTTAAAGCGACTATAGAACAGCAGTCTCTTAGTTGTTGGTAGCTGGTAACAAATTTTAGTTATTACCAAACTCTCCTAAGTTGCGAACTCGTTCCGCTTTTACTTTCTGTTTATTAACTGCAACAGACTAACACGAAGTTTTGGGGTTGGGGATCAGGGTTTTAGCGTAGGAATTGGCCTATTTTTTTAATTTACGTTCTCCAGACAAGGGCAAAACCTTCTTCAAATGCGGATTTCGCCTATGTAACCTTTTTTTCAAACTACTAACATTTTCTTCTCAAAATTTAATATTTTCTGGAATTTAAAATGGTGTGTTTCTGATCAAACATTATAGGGTTTTCCCTGTTACTAGTTGTTTAATTTTATACTTATAAGCCTTGCTAATTAATTTAATAATAATCAAATATAGTACAAAAAAATAGGTAAAATTGTGCTGAATTGTATTTAATTTATATTTTTTTTATATTACCTTGAAAAGTAGTTGCATAAATACTTATAGGCATAATACTCTTATATTTGACTAGAATATAGCGATCTAGGTTGATATATTTTTTATAATGCAAAATATGTAATAATACTTTGTAAGTTGCTTAAATATGTAATGAGAGTGACATGAGACTACAGTAATCATGAGTAAAAAAAATTGCTATTTACTGTAGCCGATGTTTGATTACATTGTCATAACCCAATTAGAAAAAAAATCAAAAATTATTCTCAAAAGTGTGTAGAGTATTTTTGCCTTGTATTAAAAGTTACTTTGAAACAGTAAATTTTAAGTCAGTTGATTAATTCAGATTTTAAAAATCAAGCTATTAGCCTCATGTCCAAGCCAGTAAACTCAGAAAATATAGAAATAAATTCCTCTCCACTGTTGAAGGTGATTAATGAACTGCATCTGAAATACCAGTCACTGACAGCAGGAACATTAGCAAACTATATTCCAGAACTAGCAAAAGTCAACCCAGATTTATTTAGTATTTGTATTGTGACGGTAGACGGAGAGGTGTACGAAGTTGGGGATTACCAACAGCTATTTACAATCCAATCAATTTCCAAAGTATTTGCCTATGGACTGGCGTTGGAAGATCATGGACGGGATTATGTCTTGACTAGAGTGGGAGTAGAACCAACGGGGGACGCATTTAACGCCATTATCTTGGATGAGCAATCAAAGCGACCCTATAACCCAATGGTAAATGCTGGAGCGATCGCCACTACCAGTTTAATCAAAGGATCAGGGGCAACAGAACGCCTCAACCGCTTACTAGATATGTTCCGACGCTACATTGGTCATGATGTATTTGTGGATATTTCCGTATTTACTTCTGAACGTAGCACCGGACATCGTAACCGCGCAATGGCGCATCTCATGCTTAATTTTGGCATGATTGACCAAAATATTGAAGAAGCGTTAGACCTCTATTTTCAACAATGCGCTGTGATGATGAACTGCCATGACTTAGCGGTGATGGCAGCAACGTTAGCCAACAGAGGTACAAACCCAATTACAGGGGAACAAGCCGTAGATAAACGTTACATCAAAGATATTCTCAGTGTCATGTACACCTGTGGGATGTATAACTTTGCAGGTGAGTGGGCTTACAAAGTTGGCATCCCTGCCAAAAGTGGTGTCTGTGGCGGTATTATGGCGGTTGTTCCTCATCAGATGGGAATTGCAGTGTTCTCACCACCCTTAGATAATCGTGGTAACAGCGTCAGGGGGGTAAAAGTCTGTGAGGAACTATCCCAGCGTTTGGGCTTACATTTATTTGATTGTTCAGGTTCACAACTATAGCAGTTGCTAATTATTGTTGGGATAAGGCAGGGGGCGTATCAATTCAAAATTCAAAATACCCTACGGGAAGGCTTGCGCCTACAAAATTCAAAAATATTAGGGCATGGGGCATGGGGCATTGGGCATTGGGCATTGGGCATTGGGCATTGTATTTTTCTCCCCCTGCTCCCCCTGCCCCCTGCTCCCCTGCTCCCTTGTCTCCCCTACACCCCTACACCCCTACACCCCTACACCCCTACACTAGGCTGTTGACTTTGTTGAAATTTGGGCGGTTTTTAGTAATTTTGTACGCGATGTTTAATTTGTGCCTCAAAGCCTTCTCAAAACACAGTTTCAGCCATTGTAACTACGCACATTTTTTGCATGGACAAAATCCCAAAAAAGGTACAGAGTCAACAGCCTACCCCTACACCCCTACACCCCTACACCTATCAAGCATGGGCGATAACAAAATCAATCAGCCGACAATTTGAATTTCATTTAGTTTGTTAATTACTACATCAGCACCTTGAACATTATCGAATTTACCTACCCAACTAATACCAATACAACCTGCGGCTTTGGCATGATGCGCCATTCTCATATCTCCTACAGAATCACCTACCATTAAAGTAGCGTTTGGTTCTACACCTAAGACTTGACAAGCATGGATAAATAATGCGGGATCTGGTTTACTTAGTCCATCATCTACACCGATTTGTGCTTGGATGTAATCACTTAATTGATATCGTGCTACAAAGTCTCTCACTTCTGCTGTTGTGGCTGCCGAAAGAATACCTAGTTTGATTCCGGCTGTAGAAAGGGACTGCAAAACTTCTAAAGTGCCGGGAAATAGAGGTGCAGGAGTTTGATTTACATATTTTTCGGCTTCATCTAAAGATTGACGAGCTATTTTCAAGGATTCAAACCACCCTCTCCCAGTTTCGGCAATATAGGCGGCGGCGGCTACTTCTGTTTCTCGACGGCTAGCTACAGCCATTAAGCCGGCATGGTCAAGCATATCACCATTAATCCCAAAGGCCATTAATAAGGGTTCGCCAATACCAGGGATTTGAGCATCTATTAATCGGGCTGCTTTTTGTCCGAGCGATCGCAAATAAACTTCTGAGTCTTCTAAAGTACCATTTTTATCAAAGAAAATTCCTTGAATATTAGGAAACTTGATGTTTCTACATTGAATGGTTGCCAAAATACTCCAACCTCATAAATAATAAATTGCAAATAAAAAAAGAGGGAAAATCCCTCTTGTCAAAATTTTGTAACACTTGTAAAACTACAATTGCATTAATCTTATTCTTCAATAGCTGCTGGTATTTCTTCTGCCACTGTACTTTCAGTACTTTCAGTACTTTCAGTAGTTTCAGTTTCAGTTTCAGTTTCAACTACATCTTCGGTGGCGGGTGGAATTTCTTCCTCAACTTCACCCACAGTTTCTACAGTTTCTGTAGGTAGAGTAATACCTTGCTGTTTAGCTAGCATCTGTTCTCGATACTTAGCAGCCATTTCTTCGGCTTTATCATAAACCAAATCACGGTTTTTAATCATGTCACCGGGTTCTGGTTCTAGCTGTTTGGTAGATAGAGAAATTCTGCCTCTTTCTGCATCCAAGTCAATGATCATCACTTTAACTTCATCATTGACATTGAATACACTGTGGGGTGTATCAATATGCTCGTGAGAAATTTCGGAGATGTGTAACAAACCACTGACACCGCCGATATCGATAAACGCACCGTAAGGCTTGATACCGCGCACTGTACCGATAACTACTTCGCCCACTTCTAGGCGGTTCATCTTCCGTTCAACTAACGCCCGACGATGAGATAGAACTAGGCGGTTACGTTCTTCATCTACTTCTAAAAATTTTAAAGGTAGTTCTTCCCCTACCAAGTCTTCTTTAGGTTTGCGGGTGCTGATGTGAGAACCGGGAATAAAACCACGTAATCCTTCAATTCTCACCAATGCTCCACCCCGGTTGGTAGCAAACACACCAGAACGGACGGTTGCATCTTCTGCTTGTAGCTGTCTTACGCGCTCCCAAGCACGCATATATTCAATCCGGCGGATGGAAAGGGTTAGCTGTCCATCTTCGTTTTCATCGGTGAGGATGAAAAATTCTCTGGTTTCGTTGGATTGTAATACTTCTTCCGGGGCATCGACCCGGTTTATAGACATTTCTTGTATAGGTATATATGCTGCTGTTTTAGCACCAATGTCAATCAGAGCGCCACGCGGTTCTATACTAAAAACTGTACCTGGTACGATATCTCCGGGGCTAAAATGATAATCGTACTTATCGAGGAGGGCTGCAAAATCTTCGTGAGTAAATCCAATTTCTGTAGCGGTTAAGTTCTGATTGACCATGCTGATTTGTTCCTGGTTCTAGTCTCCGTAAAGGTTATGCCATAATAGCGATAATCTATGCAACTGTCTTGGAGGCAGTTTACAACTATATCTTTCAATCCTAGCTTAGAAAAGCTAGTGTTAACACATATCAACTCCCAGAAAGAGAATTATATCATATCGATATGTGAAATTTTTAGATTTTTAAGACGCAATCCATCATCTTTCTACATAAGGGTTTTGGGTGGATCTGAACTTTGAAAAAATTCATTGAAAGCGGCGGGAAACTCCATCCCCTTGTGGGTGGAGAGGGATAGCCGCCCCGCCGCTTGGGGCATAGGGCATAGGGCATAGGGCATTGGTATTTTCTTTCCCATGCCCAATTCCCAATGCCCAAAAACTCCATCCCCTTGTGGCTGGAGTTTTTTATACAAAAATATCCGTTGTTTCTTGTGGAAGCAACGGATAAAAGTTTGATGTCATTTTGACAAATTTGGTATTAACTACCTATTTTTCTTCTTTTTTCTGAATGCGGGGGGGTTCGCGGAATGCGATCGCAAAGAAAAGAACACCAATCGCCAGAGTCAAAATTAAAATGTATGCAACGCTTTCCATATCAAAAGCTCCTGCCTATCCAGTTAGTAATTAAGGTATTGGGGATGGGGATAAGGTCTTAGGTATACATCCCTAGTCCTCATCCGCCAGTCCCTAAAATTAGAGGGCTTCTTTCCGGCGGGTTGTCTTGTCACCCACTTTCTGGAATAGACCCCATTCGACTTGCTCTTCTAGATCCGCTTCTACACCAGCAAATACGTCTCTGTAGATTGTCCGAGAGCCGTGCCAGAGATGTCCGAAGAAGAACAACAGAGCAAAGACAGCGTGTCCAAAGGTGAACCAACCTCTAGGAGATGTGCGGAATACACCATCAGAGTTCAAGGTTTCGCGGTCAAATTCAAAGATTTCGCCGCCTTGAGCCTTACGAGCATATTTCTTAACATCGGCAGGATCTGTAAAGGTCTTACCGTCAAGATCACCACCGTAGAAGCTAACAGTTACACCTGTTTGTTCAAAGCTATACTTTGATTCTGCCCGACGGAATGGGATGTCAGCGCGGACAACACCATCAGCATCGGTCAAAATTACTGGGAAGGTTTCAAAGAAGTTAGGCAGACGACGTACAGTTAGTTCACGACCTTCAGCATCTGTGAAGACAGCATGACCTTGCCAAGATTGGGCAATACCATCACCTTTGACCATTGGCCCTGTACGGAATAGACCGCCTTTAGCGGGGCTATTACCTACATAATCATAGAAAGCCAGTTTTTCTGGAATTTGTGACCAAGCTTCCGACAAACTTGCACCTTGAGCAACGCTATTTTGGACGCGACGCTCAATTTCTTGATGGAAATAACCTTGATCCCACTGATAACGGGTGGGGCCAAACAGTTCGATAGGGGTGGTAGCGTTACCGTACCACATCGTACCAGCAACTACGAAAGCTGCGAAGAATACTGCTGCAATACTGCTAGAGAGTACAGTTTCAATATTACCCATCCGCAGGGCTTTGTAGAGCCGTTCCGGTGGTCTAACAGTGAGGTGGAATAAACCCGCAATAATACCAACTACACCGGCAGCAATGTGGTGCGCCACTACACCACCGGGGTTAAAGGGGTTAAACCCGGCTGGCCCCCATTCCGGTGCGACTGGCTGGACGCTACCAGTGATCCCATAGGGGTCAGAAATCCACATACCAGGGCCAAATAGACCTGTTAAGTGGAAAGCACCAAAACCGAAACAAAGTAAACCAGATAAGAACAGGTGAATGCCAAACATTTTTGGCAAGTCAAGAGCAGGTTCACCAGTGCGGGGATCTCTAAAGAGTTCCAAATCCCAATAAACCCAGTGCCAAACAGCAGCTAGGAACAATAAACCAGACAGGACAATATGAGCTGCCGCAACGCCTTCAAATGACCAGAAACCAGGATCAACTGCTGAAGCACCAGTGACACTCCAACCGCCCCAAGATTCGGTAACGCCTAGACGTGACATGAAGGGTAGCACGAACATCCCTTGCCGCCACATCGGGTTGAGAACAGGATCGCTGGGGTCATAAGTGGCTAGTTCGTACAATGCCATTGAACCAGCCCAGCCTGCCACCAAAGCTGTGTGCATCAAGTGTACAGAAATTAGCCGCCCTGGATCATTCAGAACGACTGTATGTACTCGGTACCAGGGTAGTCCCATCGACTACGCTCCTCCTCGATGAGTTGTGTTTACAAAACAATTTTCTTACTTAAGGTTCTAAGGTTAGAAGCCTAACCTTGGACTTCTCTGAATTTTTTTATTGCCAGAGCTTGAACACTTCCATATCTGAGCATTTTAAGCCAGAGAGGGACTTTTTTAGCAACGCCGACACACTTTAGAGAGATGATCTCGGAGGGTAGCGATCGCTAAGTAAAAATGAGAATGTTTTAAAAAGTGTAACTATTGATGGAACTGTTTGCAAGCGTGTAAATAGATGCGCTCATCTGGTCTACTAGATTCATCTTGCCAGGAATCGCCCTTAAAAGATATTTGGTGGATGTTTAGAAATATTTACATATGGGGAATGGGGAATGGGGCATTGGGCATGGGGAATGGGGAATGGGGAATGGGGCATTGGGCATGGGGCATTGGGATAACATCTACCTTGTCTACCTTGTCTCCCCTGTCTACCTTGTCTCCCCTGTCTACCTTGTCTAAACAACTAATTGAATATTCTGCAATTGACACCTAGCTTCTGCGGTACATAGGCGTTCAATCACTTGTTCGGCTGTCATTAACCGCTTTAGCACTACTTGACCAATAGTTTTATTTACAAATTCTGATGAACTAGGCTTGACTTCTACAGTTAATACAGCTTCTTCAATGCGATAAAGCCACATCAATTCCTGGCTTTCTACTAAGCAAATATTCAATCTTTGAATCTCTGGTGGTCTGCGCCATGCGGTGATTTGCCATAGTCCATCAGATGCCCAAACTCTGCCAACAGTCCATCCCTCAGACAAAAAGAAATACTTCATGATTTTAATCTCACTATTTAGACTTGATAATTTACTGTTTATTCACTGGTAATTATGGCGATTTCATGATGTATAAACATGAAATTTGCTACTCAAGCCATCATGAGTATTTTCAAGAAACTTGATTGAGTATTTATCCCTTTAGCGAACTGATTACACAAGAAAAATTTGAGCTATGCCGTAAATTTATTCCTGGGGTAGATTTGGTGAAAAATTATCGCAGATGGCTTGATAAATGTAACAAAGCGTAAACTTTAACATTTGGTGTCAATGCCCTACCATACTCCTGATAACTAATTTCAATGTTCACTATTGTATTGACTACAGCAGGTTAACAAAGTTAATTAATATCTTTTTTATTGAATATTTAATGATTTGCAAAAAACAATACTTGATTCCCAGTACCGAGTTTCCATTCCCCAGTATCTGATCTTCTCGGGTAAAAAGTTGGTGACTATTACCATACATATAGTATGATTACTGGCTAATTTGACACATCTGAAATGCTATGACTAGGTTTTCGATATTAGGGCAAAGATGGGGAAGGGTGACGAAATTTCTATCTTTGTTTTGTTTATGCTTACTTTTAGCGATCGCCTGTACACCCAGGCAACAGGTAAATACTACATCTACGACTGGGGGTAATACAACGGCTGGGGATGGACGTATTACTATCGGGACAACTGCCAAGCCAAGAACCTTAGATCCTGCCGATGCCTATGAGTTAGCCTCTTTGGGTTTAGTGTTCAATATGAGCGATCGCCTCTATACTTATGAACCAGGGAGTACAGAAATTAAACCACAACTGGCGACAGCTTTACCAAAAGTCAGTGCAGATGGTCTAACGTATACTATCCCTATCCGGCAAGGTGTGGTGTTTCACGATGGCACACCCTTTAACGCCAAAGCAATGGAGTTTAGTATCAAACGATTTATCGAAAATAAGGGTAAACCTTCTTTCTTACTAGCGGATACAGTAGACTCAGTAGCGGCTACAGGGGACTATGAGTTAACAGTGAAGCTGAAAAAACCTTTTGCGGCTTTTCCTTCCTTGCTGGCGTTTTCTGGGGTGTGTGCTGTTTCGCCAACTGCTTATGAAATTGGTGCGGGGAAATTTAAACCAGATATTTTTGTCGGCACTGGCCCTTATAAAATGGCGCAGTATGGTACAGATTCTCTCAGACTTGATGTATTTGACAAGTATTGGGGAGAAAAACCAGCAAATCAAGGAATTAACGTTCAAATTCAGACGAGTCCGGTTAACTTGTTTAACGCCTTCCGTACAGGTGCTGTAGATGTCGCCTACTTGTCATTACAACCAGATCAAATTCGCAGCCTAGAAGCTGGCGGCAAAAAAGGAGATTGGCAAGCGATTACGGCTCAAGGTAGTGTAGTGAGTTATATGGTTTTGAATCGTAATCAAAAACCACTAGATAAACCAGAAGTTAGACAGGCGATCGCTGCTATAATTGACCGTCCACTATTAAATGAACGGGTTTTGTACGGTCAAGCTGATCCGCTTTATAGTATGATTCCCACTACATTCAATGTTTCTCAGCCATTATTTAAAGACAAATATGGCGATGGTAACTTTGAAAAAGCCAAACAATTGTTAACGGCTGCTGGTTACTCGAAAGAAAATCCTGTCAAAATTCCCGTTTGGTATCCTTCTAGTTCCCCAACCCGCAGTTTAGCTGCACAAACACTCAAATCTATAGCCGATACCAAAATGGATGGCATAGTACAACTAGAAGTAAACACAGTAGAAGGAGCAACCTTTTTTAAAGACATTTCTAAAGGTTTATATCCCGCCGCTTTACTAGATTGGTATCCCGACTTTTTAGATCCAGATAACTATGTACAACCATTTTTATCCTGCCAAAAAGGTTCAGATGCTAAAGGTTGTGAAGATGGTGGTAGTCAAACTCAGGGTTCGTTTTACTATAGCGAAACCATGAATAAATTAATCGACCAGCAACGCAAAGAACAAAATCCAGCAGCAAGAGAGAAAATTTTTGCTGACATCCAAAACCAAGTACTTAATGATGTACCTTACGTTCCTTTATGGCAAAACAAAGACTATGTATTTGCTCAAAAAGGTGTAACTAATGTCAACCTTGACCCCACCCAAAACTTAATTTATAGAACCATCAAGAAATAGGTAAGTAGGTAATTCGTAATTCGTAATTATGGATTACCTAGTTTCTATATAAATTGTTTTTTTGAATTTTGAATTAATAATATGTCTCGATCTAAAGCTTTACAATATTACATTGTTTCTCGGTTGCTGTTAGCACCATTACAGTTATTAACTATCATTACCATTGTATTTTTATTACTACGAGCTACACCAGGAGATCCAGCAGATGCGATTCTGGGAGGACGTGCGCCGGAAGCTGCTAAAGAAGAATTGAGAAGACAATTAGGTTTAGATTTACCTTTGTGGCTACAGTATCTCAATTACTTGGGTCATGTGCTTCAGTTTGATTTAGGTACATCTTTGACAAGCCGGGGACAGGAAGTTTGGAATATTATTGGACAACATTTTCCGGCGACGGTAGAGTTAGCAATATGTAGTATGGCGGTGGCTTTAATTGTCGGTATTTTGGTTGGTACGCTGTCAGCTTCTCGTCCTGGAACGTCTTTTGATATTGGTGGACGGTTATTTGGCATTATTACCTATGCCTTACCGATGTTTTGGGCTGGTATGCTATTACAATTGATTTTCTCGGTACAATTGGGATGGTTTCCTAATTCCAACCGTTTTCCGCCCAATCTTCCTGCACCATCGGCAATTACTGGACTATATACCATTGATAGCTTACTAGCGGGGAATTTTAGCCAGTTTTTCGCCGCTTTGCACCATTTAGCTCTCCCCAGCATTACTTTAGGCATTTTGCTGAGTGGAATTTTTGAGAGAATTGTCCGTGTCAATTTAAAACAAACTCTCCGTGCTGACTATGTAGAAGCTGCTAGAGCTAGAGGTATTGCGGAAAATAAAATTTTAGTGTCCCATGCTTTGAAAAATGCTTTGATTCCAGTGATTACAGTTTTGGGTTTAACCTTTGCTTCTTTGCTGGGGGGAGCGATTTTAACTGAGGTGACATTTTCTTGGCCTGGGTTGGCAAATAGGTTATATCAAGCCATTTCTGATCGTGATTATCCCACAGTGCAGGGTGTACTAGTCTTTTTTGGTGCGATCGTCGTGAGTGCAAGCATTTTGATTGATATTCTCAATGCTTATGTTGATCCACGTATTCGTTATTAAAGGTTTGTAGTCAGAACTTTAGTTCTCAAAAAGGACTAAAGTCCTTACTACGAAGTGAATTTTTTACATAAATTAACATAGTTTGGATATGAATCCTATATGAACTCTCAATGGGAATATTTATTAAAAAATGTCGGTGAATGGCAAGGTTCATTTACTCGCTTCTCACCCCAAGGGGAACTTTTAGAAGATATTAAAAGTGTGGTTTCCTTGGAAGCTTTAAACAATAACCAAACTATCCATCAGGTTGTTCGTCGGGAAGGACAACCCGATTTAGTTTTAGAATACAGTTCCTTGCCTTGGAGTACCATATTGTTCCCTAATGGAGCATTTTCCCAAGGTTCTATTCAGCTTGCACCATTCGGTGAATTTGGCGCAGAACTAGGATTAATTTATGAAAATCGCCGTTTACGCCTAGTTCACTTATTCAATAAAGATAGTCAACTAGATAAATTTGTCCTCATTCGTGAACATTTAGCTGGTACTGAACCAGTAGAGAATCCACCCCTACAAATAGATGACTTGTTGGGAGAGTGGGAAGGTGAGGCTACAACAATATATCCTGATTGGAGTCCTCCTAAGACTGTCTCAACAAATCTGAAATTGCAACTTGACGACAACGGGCGATTAATTCAAAGTTTGAGTTTTGGAGATCATCCCACAATTACCTCAACAGCCACTATTAAAGGTTGTATCATTCTCTTTGACGAAAATCCCCAAAAACAGGTACAAGTTTTGCTCCTACCTAATGGTGCTTCTGCAACTTCTCCCCTGAAAATGCAGATACCCCAAGGGTTAATTTTAGAAGCCGGTTGGTTAATTAAACCCAATTTACGCCAACGCATGGTTCGCTGCTATAACAATAAAGGTGAATGGGTAAGTTTAACTTTAGTTACAGAACAGCGAATCAAAACTATATAGCCATACCGAAGTAAGCCAAACGCTCTAAATAATTCAACGTTTGTAGAAAGGACTTTAGTCCTGGTTTTAATTCTGGGAAATTCCGAAAAGTGAAAACTTGATTTTGTATCTAAAAAATACAAGCTTTTAGGAATTACTCATTATGAATACAAAAGCCATTTCTACTGTCTTAGCTACAGCGACAGGAGCAGCTTCCATATTAACTGCTACTCTGGGATTTTCTACCTCTGCACTAGCTAATACAACCGTATTTAGCTGTAGTGCTAAAAATGTATATGTTGAAGTTTCTCGCCTCAACAATGGTAGGTTACGTTACGCAGCTTATAATATTCCTACTACTCTTAGACGGCCTGATCTGTTGCTCAATGGTGGAACAGTTCAACGCAATCGCAATGGAGAAGTTGTTTACAGATTTAGAAACGCCAATTATCTTTATGCTGCTATTCAAGATGAGGGCTATGGCAGAGTCTTAGTTTACAAAAATAATCGATTAATTGGTACAAACTACTGCGGTGATGTCTAATAGCAATTCCTAATTCGCAATTTAGAAATAGGGCTTACGCAACTGGTATATTTTTGATGTAGATGTAGACGTAGGGTGTGTGACGCTGCGAAAGAATGTGAAGGTAGTCATAAGACTGGTAGCGTCACGCACCAACCATCAATTTTGACCTAGGTTGGGATCTACTAATTCCCTCAATATACAAGGTTGTGTTATGGCTAGCTCAGGATTTGGTTGTGTGAGGATAATTATTCTAGCTCTAACGCACCATATGATAGCGGTGCGTTACGCGTTGCTTCAACGCACCCTACCAAACACACTTTTGATTGCCTAGAATGTTGTTTGTGCTTAAGAATTTTTAATATAAATTCTCATCAAATAGTTCTAATGTAACTTTTTAGTGGTATTTTTTAGCCGTTTGTAATTTACAACTCCGGCAGTTGCACCTTTAAAGTTGAGAATTTTAGTATGAGCAGCAATTTAGCAAACAAACTGCGTGTTGGTACAAAAAAAGCCCACACAATGGCGGAAAACGTGGGTTTTGTCAAATGCTTTTTAAAAGGAGTGGTAGAGAAAAGCTCTTACCGCAAGTTAGTGGCTAACTTTTACTACATCTACTCGGCGATGGAAGAGGAGATGGAAAAGCACAGCCAGCATCCAATTGTTTCC
This sequence comes from Aliinostoc maniaoense, assembly GCF_058172895.1. Lineage (NCBI taxonomy): Bacteria > Bacillati > Cyanobacteriota > Cyanophyceae > Nostocales > Nodulariaceae > Aliinostoc > Aliinostoc maniaoense. The sequence continues at coordinate 6,212,118 of NZ_CP187952.1, forward strand.
AAAATTAACTTTACCCAACTCAACCGTAAGCAGACTTTAGAGCAAGACTTAAGTTATTACTATGGTGCTAACTGGCGGGAACAAATCCAGTTATCTCCAGCCGGGGAAGCTTATGTAAAACGCATTCGGGAAATCTCTGCTAATGAACCAGAATTATTAATTGCCCATTCTTACACTCGTTACTTGGGTGACTTATCTGGGGGACAAATTCTCAAGAATATTGCTGTGACAGCAATGAATCTTGGTGATGGCGAAGGCACAGCCTTCTATGAGTTTGCAGATATTCCTGACGAGAAGGCATTTAAAGCTAAATATCGTCAAACTTTAGATGAACTACCTTTAGATGATGCCACAGGCGATCGCATTGTTGATGAAGCTAACGCCGCCTTTGGTATGAACATGAAGATGTTCCAAGAACTAGAAGGTAACTTAATCAAAGCCATTGGTGTGATGTTGTTCAACACCTTAACTCGCAAACGCACACGCGGTAGCACTGAACTCGCTACAGCTGAGTAATATCAATTCAAAATTCAAAATTAAGAAAGTTGAATTTTGGTGAATTGGTAAAAAGTAAACTTTTGTAAAGTAAGTTTAAGTAAAATTTAGGGGCAAACTCCCCAGGTTCTTCTGCTTTTAGCAGATGTTCTTGAGGAAGTTGCCCCTAATGTTTTGGGCTATATGATTGCTTTAGTTGAGTCGGAGTCAAAGAGTGTAACTCAGACTGAAAACCCTGCTTACTGCGTTGAAATATGAATGCTCACAAGATAGAAGTCGTTTTAACTGAAGATGGAACAACTTATTGTGGCTACAGCGAGATTTTATAATTGTCCTTTGTTAACTGCGGATACGAAAATTCTTAACTATCCTGATATGCAAACTTTTAAGTAGATGTATTCGCCTTTAATATTGAACCCTTAAACTAAGAAAATCTAGTAATTGATTTCTTCCCAAGGATGGTCAAAGTCTTATATATCAAGATATTTGACAGCCAATGTGGAGCAATAAAGCTTCTCCACATTGGCTATAATTTAATTTTTGGGATTTTTTGCATTACATCATAAACGTTTATCTATAAGAAAAAATGCCCTTGCCCCTAATTGAATGCCCTTATATAAATCAACCATATAATTCGAGCTTTTTATTCGTTAACCAAACTTGTACTGGTTCAGAAAAGGTTGACCATTCAGGTGATTGAGAAAAAACTCTAATTATACTATTTAATCCTATTTCTTCAGAACATCCCATCTGTTCAACTAAAACTTTTACTAAATTATGGTGATCTCCAGCATTAACTATATCAGAAACTAAAGTTATAATTTCTTCATTTTCAGAATCCATTTGTTTTTGAATATTGCGAATACAATTGAAAATAAAATTTTCAGGTTTTGCATTTTTTGGTAAATTAAACTGCGTTAAATGCGTTAATAATATATCTCGCAAATTATCTATTTCTGAGCCATGACCTGTTATAACTCTTTCGATTTGCTGTTTCTTTTCTTTTTCAGTAACAAAGACATCTCCGTCTAATACAAATAAAGCATTATCGATTGATTGACGAGAAAGGGCTAGCCCTCCAGAGATAGTAAATACATTTGTAGCAGCACCATATTTATAAATTACTACATCTTTAGAAATTCCACATAGTCTACAAATTTGGCTAACAATTGCTTGTGCAAGGTTATCTTCAACATATATTTCAATTGATTTTATCTGTTTACCAGTCATACGGCGAGTAATATCTGGAGTTGTATTAGCCATACAAACTGTATGTTTTTCAGTTTGATGAATATGTCTTAATTCAACTTTATCTTTTAATTCAAATAATTCAGTGTTGTGAGAAGTAAATATTATTTGATGATGCTTTTCGATAGCACGTTCATAAATAACTGTAATTAAGTTTTTAAGAGCTTGTGGATGCAATAATAAATCTATTTCATCTATTAAAATTAAACTAGAGTTATAGGGCGTTCTAAAAACAGCATCAAGTATTGTAAATACTCTTTGTTCTCCTGCTCCCATTGTTAATGCTGAATATTGTGTAGCTCCAACTTTAACTCCAATAATAGTTTTATTTTCATATGTATGTACGTGTAAACTATCATAATTTTTATTGAGAATGTAACCTGCTTTTTGACGAATTAATATGTCTAATCTATTTGATTGTGTTTCTGTTGTATACTGAATTTTTTGTCCTTTATTTTCAGATTCAATTACTGGAACACAAGTTTTAATCTCAACAAATTTAACATATCTTTCAGGTCTCCTTGCATAAATTACCCATCTATCTTTTTTTTGATAATCTTTTCTTACATGAGAGTAATTATGGCTATCATCACTATAGCTATAATCGATAGATAGATATGAACCCGTCCAGTTAAAGTGATTATGTGGTGGAAAGAATCTGGAAAATTTGTAGTTCTCATCTTCTTCCTTTATCGGTTTATAGACACAACATAAAGCATATAAAATAGTGGATTTTCCACAACCGTTTACTCCCATTAATGATATCAATGGCGAACCTTCTAAGTTAATACTTACCTGAGAAATGTTTTTAAGTTTTTTAATAGTAATTTCATGAATACTTTGACTATGTATTACCATTACCTCTCCTTAATCATGGAAATATATCAAGCTGAGTCTTAGGGGATTACTTAATATTTCTTTGTATAATTTGTCAAATGTTGTCATATTAACATAACTCGACATATGGGCTATCACCCGTGACAAGTATGCCAATAATGATCAGCAACATCAGCATCAGCAATGACTGGCCTGTGAAAATATATCAAAGCGAACCTAAAAGGTATTGATCTGAGATGCGCGACGCAAAATTTGTGCGTATAGGTAGTAACCTATTTTACTGAGAAGCGTACTCGGCGAATACCCATTTTTAAAAACGGTTTTCAAAATTTGCGATTTGCGATTTGCGAATATAGAATATTATTGTACCATTTGTTTATCAATAGCGTTGAAAGATAATACTATGTTGAAGCCTCAAGACGTTGTTGTTCTGCTTAAGGTACATAGCTTGCAAAATTCTGAATGGACTTACAGTGAACTAGCTCACAGTTTACGTATGAGTCAATCTGAGGTTCATGCTGCTTTAAAACGGTCTGAGTCTAGCGATTTATATGATGGTTCTTCTAGAAAAGTCAAAAAACGGTCTTTACTGGAATTTCTCATACATGGGATTAAGTATGTGTTCCCTGAAAAACCCGGTACTTTAAGTCGAGGTATACCCACAGGACATTCTGCCGAGCCTTTGAAAAACTTAATTAGTGTTGATCCTAATGATGCCTATGGTGCTTATGTCTGGAGCGATCCTGAGGGTACTGTTAAAGGGCTAAGTATTAACCCTTTATATAAATCTGTTCCAGCCGCAGTAAAAAATGACCCAAAATTACATGAATTGCTTAGTTTAGTTGATGCAATTCGAGTAGGTCGTGTGCGTGAACAGAATATTGCAAGTCAAGAGCTTGAGCAGAGATTGATTCAAAAATGAATGAGTCGGTTCAAATGCTGGAAAAAGCTGCAAATTTACTTGCAGATGTACAGAAACAAATAGTTTTTGTAGGGGGTGCAACAATCTCGCTTTATCTTGATGAACTTTCTTCTGGTGATGTACGTTCTACTAATGATGTTGATTGTGTTGTTGAAATCACATCTACTGCCGAGTATCATCAATTTTCTAAAGAACTTCGCAAGATTGGGCTTGAAGAGGATATAGAAAGCAGAGTGATATGTCGTTGGCGTTATCAAAACTTAATAATAGATATTATGCCAACTAATTCCTCTGCACTTGGCTTTTCTAATTCTTGGTATGAACCTGGTGTTAAAAATTCAATTATCCATAAACTTCCAAGCGGACAAGAAATAGATATATTTCCAGTGCCTTATCTCTTAGCATCAAAGATTGAAGCATTTCTGGGACGAGGTAACGGCAATTATTATTATAGTCATGACTTAGAAGACATTATATTACTGCTAGATGGTTGTCCTTCATTAGAAGAGGAAATACAGCAAGCCTCTGAAGATGTAAAAAAATTTATAAAAGAGTGGTTTACACGCGAACAAGACGACCTCTTAGAAATTGCACCTAGCCACCTCTCATCAACATCTAAAAACGCTGGACGTGACAGAAGACTTTTATCTTTAATTGAAAGATTAGCTACGTGAATAAAAACTTTGTTACAAATATTGGGTATTTATCTAAACATAGTAAATCAATCTGGCAAGAGTGATCGCGCTGTTGTGGGTTAATCGAATCTTGAATGCCTTACATTCGCTGCATTTAGGGAGATGTCGTCATAAACCTTTTTCCTGCCGACGAGCGCGATCGCACTTTTGGCTAATTTGTCGTTCAATGCTTTACAGTCATAACTTTCACGCCAATGTCGTGTTTGGTGTGTATACCGACAGAAAACGCGATCCGATTGCCCGTGACTTAGTGCAAATCATCCGCGCCAACGTCACAATTGACTGGATTGAGAAAGAAAGGTCAAGGCTAATCGGCTAAGGAGGCATAGAACCTAGCTAACACAAATTTTAAACTAAACTGTTTAGGTTTTCAATAAAGTGACTTTACTGTATTTTTTATTTTCCCAACATATATTCTTGAGTATAGTTTTCCAGTGTTGACACAATTATATTAACTGTCTAAAAATCAATTATTCCTTTTTTAAATTTTATAATCTCTATCATTTTCAGGTATTCTTATATTATCTGAAATATATGAAATGTTTACATAGTAGGCTTTTATGGGAAAATACACTATTTTTACAAATTTATTGTTACTAGCATTTTTAAAATAAATCACTTAATTAGTATGTGATAGAATATCAACAATGTTGAAATTGAATAATATAAAAAACAGCTTATTACAATTTTAAAACAGGAGTTTATGGTGCAAGCAATTTGAAATTAATCTTGAATTTAATAACCGTTTTTAAATGAAATTAAAAGCCAATCAGATACTAAAACAATGACCCAAGAAATAGCATCTTTTCAGAATAAATCTTGGGAAACTCCCATTTATTTGTGTTTAGACCCAAAAGTAAACACGCTCTCAAAAAGTACATCTAATTGTTTTCTAGCACATGAAATCACTCAAATCTCCAAGCTTATGTGTATTTCTTATTTAAGGAAAAAAATATGGCTTTAAGACTTAAAGTTTCGCGTGAAGACTTCTCTGAGGCTGAAACTGATGGATGGGTTGACGGGCGAGTCCGAGGTCAAAGTGCGCTTTGGGCGTATGTAGAGCTTGGCAAAGAGGTTGAGTATATATCTCACCCAAAAGATGACCCCAAAACTGAATATAGGTGTTTTATAAGATGTAACGTATTTTATGCTGAAAGCCAACAAATGCTAGAGAACGAAGAATGGCAAGCTGAAGACTATAATGTCACAGTTACTATTTACTGCTAAACTGCAACATTTTCTGACTCAGATCCTTTTTTCCTGAGTTTCCCGCGTCTTTTGACGTGCTGAACAACTATGTTGTCTTTGTTCTCAGCTATAAACTGTTCCAGGTCTTCTAATGCAACCTGGACAGTTTGACCGTTCTTTAAGAGTACATTAGGCATAAGTAATAATGCTCAGAGTTTCAGTCCCTAATAGGGAATTACCTTGAATTAAATTCTAATATCTTTATGATGATAACTGTCATCCCTCGGTGAACAAAAAGTGAAAAATTTAAAATACCTCCGACCGCGCAAAGATAATTATGTAATTAAGTTGCTGTGTGGCGTGATCGCATCTGCCAGTTATAGGGTGAAACTAAAGTTTTTGAAATTATCTTTACAAAATTTTACAATTCGTTCCATTCTGCACATAACTCGGCGGACACTCTTGATCAGTAGAATCTGGTTATAGATAATGTCATCATAGTTAATCAACTCGACATCATAAATAATCTACAACGTTCTAAACCCTCTACCAGAGTAAGTTTTATTTCCTAGTTCGTACCTAATGAATGCGAAACCTTAAACGAATTATTTACAGTATGGGAATATAAAGAGAACTGCTATTGTCTGGGCGGTAATGTAAATATAGGCTGGTAGTTGCGACATTTGCATGATCCAAGGTTTTTTGTACCCATCCAAATATCTGCACCCGCTTTTTCAGCGTGGGCAGCATAAGCCTGACGCAACTAGTAGGGAGAAACTTTTTTATTAATTTTGGCAGGAGATCCCGGCGCATCATTCGGCAGCGTTGCAAATTGCAAATTGGGCATTGGGGAGGCAGTGCATTGCTTTGGTTTCCAAAGTTGTAGCAACTGCCATCATCGGGTAGTTTCCCATGCCCTATGCCCCATGCGCGATATTAGAACATACCCATGCCGCCCATGCCGCCCATACCGCCCATGCCGCCCATGCCGCCCATGCCGCCCATACCGGCATCAGCAGGCATTGCAGGTTTCTTCTCTGGTTTTTCTACCACGATCGCCTCGGTAGTTAACACCATACCAGCAATAGATGCAGCATTTTGCAATGCGGAACGCACTACTTTAGCAGGGTCAATAATTCCGGCTGCAATCAAGTCTTCAAATTCACCAGTAGCGGCGTTGTAACCCATGTTAAATGCGCTGTCTCTGACTTTGGAAACGATGACAGAACCTTCTGCGCCAGCGTTATCAGCGATTTGGCGTAAGGGTGCTTCTAAGGCACGTTTGATAATGTCAGCCCCAATTTTTTCTTCTTCGTCCAGGCCGTTCTTAATTTCGTCTACCTTGGTGGACAAGTGAATTAAGGTTGTACCACCGCCAGGAACGATACCTTCTTCTACAGCCGCTTTGGTCGCGTTGAGTGCGTCTTCAATGCGTAACTTGCGGTCTTTGAGTTCGGTTTCGGTGGCTGCACCGACTTTAATCACTGCTACACCGCCAGCGAGTTTAGCAATGCGTTCTTGGAGTTTTTCTTTATCGTATTCGGAATCAGTTTCTTCCAACTGTTTACGAATTTGACCGATGCGTTTTTGTACTTCTGGTTTGGCAGAACTACCAGCAACAATGGTGGTATTTTCTTTGTCGATGGTGATTTTACGGGCAGTACCCAACATTTCCAAAGTTGCGGTGTCTAAGCTGAGGCCGATTTCTTCGGAAATCATTTGGCCATCAGTGAGGATAGCAATATCTTGCAACAGTGCTTTGCGGCGTTCACCAAAGCCGGGAGCTTTAATTGCTGCTACAGCTAATACACCCCGTGCTTTGTTGACAACTAAAGTTGCTAAGGCATCTCCTTCTACATCTTCAGCAATAATCAGCAGGGGTTGACCTAAACGGGCAACTTTTTCGAGTACAGGTACTAAGTCTTGGATGCTGTTGATTTTTTTGTCGGTAATCAGGATGCGGGCGTTTTCAAACTCTACCGTCATCCGGTCGTTGTTGGTGACGAAGTAGGGGGAAATGTAACCTCTATCAATCTGCATCCCTTCCACTACTTCTAGTTCGGTGGTGAGAGATTTTGATTCTTCAACGGTAATGACACCATCTTTGGTGACTTTTTCCATTGCTTCGGCGATCATTTGACCGACTTCTTCGTCGTTACCTGCTGAGACAGTGGCAACTTGCGCGATCGCACTTCCTTCTACTGGTTTGGCAACGCTAGCAATTTCTGCTACCAATGCCTCAATAGTTTTATCGATACCGCGCTTCAAGCTTACAGGATTGCTACCAGCAGCAACGTTCTTCAAACCTTCTTTAATCAAGGCTTGTACTAAAACGGTGGCTGTGGTTGTACCATCACCAGCTACATCCTTGGTTTTAGATGCTACCTCTTGAATCAGCCTAGCACCAGTATTTTCTAAAGGATCTTCTAACTCAATTTCTTTGGCAACAGTGATCCCGTCATTGACAATTTGGGGAATACCAAATTTTTTTTCTAAAAGTACGTTGCGACCTTTTGGCCCCAAAGTAATTTTTACCGCATCAGCCAGGGCATTTACACCCCGTTCCAAAGCGCGCCGTGAATCTTCATCAAACGAAATAATTTTTGCCATGTTCCCTTTCTCTAGCGTTTCCATTACACAATTTAGCACTCACTGGCTCAGAGTGCTAAGTACTTGAACGTCCTAAATCACGTCTGAAAATCAAAAAAAATTGAGTAATATACACTTGATGCTCATGTAGGATACTGGCAGTGATGGTTAAATCGGGAGATGATTCTGAACTTAGAGAACTCCCTTAGGGCTATTGGTATTGCTAACCCTAGCGGCTCCGGCTGGTTGGCAGTAGTTTTTACATTTATCTTGGCTTGGTTAGTAACGTGGCGTTTAATTCCCACAATACGCACATTTGCTTTGCGGGTGGGTTGGGCTGACCAACCCAACGCCAGAAGACTCAACCGAGAACCTTTGCCAAATGCAGGAGGTTTAGCTATTTATGCAGGCGTAATTGCCGCACTGGTATTAGCTAGCCTATTACGACCGATTGAACTCCAGAACGTATTAGCTCAAGTATTGACTATTTTACTGGGAGGTTCAATTCTAGTCTTGGTCGGGTTTATAGACGATCAGTTCGGATTACCCCCCTCTGTACGCTTGTGGGCGCAAATTATCACGGCATTATTGCTTTTTGCTAACGGCATTAGCGTTGATGTGACTTTAGGTACGCCTATAGACTGGATTTTGTCAATGTTGCTCACAGTGCTGTGGATTGTTGGGATTACCAACGCTGTTAACTTGATGGATGGGATGGATGGGTTAGCAGGTGGGATTAGTTTCATTACCGCCATGAGTTTACTAGGAGTTTGCGCCCAATTTCCCAACCGTGCAGCATCCACCCTAGTTTTAGCTGCCTTGGGTGGTGCAGCGTTAGGGTTTTTACGGCATAACTTCCACCCGTCAAGGATCATCATGGGTGATGCGGGAGCATACTTTTTTGGTTATGTGTTGGCAGCTACCAGTATTTTAGGTAATCTACAACGCAATACTATATATGCCCTCGTACCTTCAGTTTTATTCCTGTTGTTGCCAGTGTTAGACACTACACAAGTATTTGTCCGGCGGTTATTAGCAGGCAAAAACCCGATGAGTACCCCCGGTAAAGACCACCTACATCACCGTTTACTCGCCTGGGGATTTTCCCAACGCCGTGCTGCACTTACTCTCTGGTCAATTACCCTATTGTGTAACTTGTTAGCCATGAGAGTCCAAGGCATGAGCTTGGCTGTAATTATTACCACCTGTAGCAGCATCATTATCCTGCTCACTTTTACCGTCTGGCAAAGAATCCGCACTAATTAAGGGACTTCCAACTAAAAAAATATACAATCGCTGTGGTAAGCAGGAGGGCAGGGGGCAGGGAGCAGGGAGCAGGGGGAAAAATCAAAATATTCTTTCTCGGAAATTGGATAATTTATTTTCTGGAAGTCCCTAAGTAATTCGTAATTAAATTTGTAATTACGAATTACGTTAGCGTAGCGGGGCGCAGCCCATTACGAATTACATCACCATTCCACCATCAACGTTAAACACTTGTCCGGTAATGTAAGCGGCGGCGGGGTCGGCGGCGAGGAAGCGCACCATCCCAGCAATGTCTTCTGGTTGACCGTAGCGACCTAGGGGGATAAATTTCAAAATTTCATCGGCTTTGAGGTCGCTAGTCATGTCTGTGGCAATGAAACCTGGCGCAACGGCGTTAACGGTAATCCCACGGGATGCGAGTTCTTTGGCGACGGTTTTTGTAAAGCCAATCACACCTGCTTTAGCTGCGCTGTAGTTTGCCTGACCTGGATTGCCCATTTGTCCAGCCACAGAGGTAATGCTAATAATTCGGCCAGAACGCTGCTTGAGCATGATTTTACTGGCGGCACGAGTACATAAAAACACGCCTGTTAAATTCAGGTCTATTACTGCTTGCCAATCTTCTGGCTTCATCCGCAAAAGTAGAGTATCACGGGTGATCCCGGCATTATTGACTAAGATATCAATGCGTTTGAACTTATCCATGACAGCATTGATGAGGGCATCGACCTGATCAGCTTGAGAAACGTCGGCTTGGAGTGCGATCGCCTCTCCTCCATTACTAGTAATTTCTGCTACCACCTGATCAGCAGCACCACTAGAGCTAGCATAGTTGACTACCACAGTTGCACCATAAGCCGCTAATTCTAGTGCGATCGCCCGGCCAATTCCTCGTGAAGCACCCGTAACAACTGCTACTTGCCCTTTTAAATTTTCAGTTACAATAGCCATGAATGAACGATTCCTTAAAATTTCAATTACCGCGCTAATGATTTTATGGTGATTTGTACCTACATCTGATCAGTAATTTAAAATCGCAAATCCAAAAAGCCATTTGATAGTAAAAATTGCTTTCCCAAGAGACTTGCAGAGAATCAACTAACGAATTTATTTTTATAATTTTTTTTTGTCTCCCCCTGCTCCCTGCTCCCTTCATTTTATTGGAAGACCCCAGTTGCTAATTCATTTCGCAACAATAAAAACAAAATAATGTTACACCGTTCTGGGAAAGCAGACATTAAGATTGAATTTAATCAATAAAAAATTGGTGTGTGTCACATGGCTACTAAAAAACAATTCAACAGTTTTGACGAGATGCTGTCTGATTCTGATGTGCCTGTTTTAGTAGATTTTTACGCTGAATGGTGTGGCCCTTGTCAGATGATGGGGCCAATTTTAGAGCAAGTTAATGCTCAATTACAAAACCGTTTGCGAATTGTCAAAATTGACACGGAAAAATACGAAGAATTAGCAACTCAGTACAGAATTGAAGCTCTACCGACACTGATGTTGTTTAAACAAGGTCAACCAGTTGACCGAATAGAAGGTGTTCTGCAAGCACCCCAGTTAGTACAAAGGTTGCAAGGTCTACTTTAATTAAAGTTAAGTTTAGAGACGTTAATTTTAACGTCTCTAAACATTTTTTGTCTTCGGACTGCCTCCCCTGTTCAAGAGCTTTTCACAGATACCCTCTAGATTGGTTTTGGCTCAAAAATTAAACAACATTAAGTTATGCAAAAGAAGGTGAAAGTTAAACCCAACTCCAAAAAGCAAAAAATTATAGAAGAATCTGATGGTAGCCTCACTGTACACTTAAAATCTCCACCAGTAGACGGCAAAGCTAATGAGGAATTAATCAAACTGCTAGCCGACAAGTTTGATCTGCCAAAATCTCAAATCAGAATTAAGTCTGGTTTATCTTCACGACAAAAATTGATTGAGATTGATGAATAATCATCTCATTAGTTTTATTTATTACTACCAATGCCCAATGCCCAATGACGGCAGTCCGCTCAAGTCGGGAAACCCGCCCACACGGCTACCTCCCCCATGCCCCATTCTCAATTTACCAATCAAAGCAGAGTTGAGGTTCATGGGTGATACTGATATATCCTGGTTGGGCTTTAACTCGTTCTAGCCAAGCTTGAATTGCAGTAAATTGTGTTAAATCAAACCCGCCTTCGTCAGCAACATGAGTATAAGCAAATAAAGCGATATCAGCAATTGTGTAACGCTCATCGACAAAAAAGCGATGCTGGCTTAAATGATTTTCCATTACTTTGAGGGCTGCGTAGCCTGGCTCACGCTTTTCTTCTAGGGCGGTGCGATATTCTTGTCCTTTCCCTAAAATAGACATCCAAAATCTTGATGTGGCAATATACGGTTCATGACTGTATTGCTCAAAAAATAACCATTGCATTACCTGGGCTTTTAAATAGCGATCGTAAGGTAAAAATTCTGTATTTTCGCTCAGGTATAATAATATAGCATTCGATTCTGCTAAATATTTTCCTGGAGAAATTTCTAAGACTGGTATTTTGCCGTTAGGATTTTTACTTAAAAAGTCTGATGTACGGCTTTCTCCCTTTAAAATATTCACCTCTACTCTCTCAAATGGCATACCCATTTGTGTTAGTAAAAGACGTATCTTATAGCCGTTACCTGAAAGTAAAAAATCGTACAAACGCAATGTTTCCATGTAGAAAATATGATGGATAATAGGTGACAAATTTAGGCTCTAAAATACAATACCTTACCAAATTATTGCTAACAAACAGGATGTTTTGTGATTTTGATGCCTTTATTTATCAGATTATTAATTATCTGAATAAATAAAAACAATATTCTTTAAATTTGCTCTCAATATGTTTAATTTGATGCAATACTTAAAACTAAATTATGTGTGGAAGATTTACTTTAACCCAGTCAGAACAGGCCTTAGCTGATTTTTTCCAAATACAAGAAGTTCCCCATTTAGTGCCGCAATATAACATAGCACCTACGCAAATGGTTGCAGCCGTCTTGTCTAGTCCTACAAATAACAAACGTCAATTGCAGCAGTTGCGTTGGGGTTTAATTCCCTCATGGGCTAAAGATTCTAGCATGGGGGCAAAGTTAATTAACGCCAGAGCGGAGACTGTAGCTCAGAAACCATCGTTTCGTTCCGCCTTCAAGCATCGACGCTGTTTAGTCGCGGCTGATGGCTTTTATGAATGGCAAAAACAACAAGGCACAAAACAGCCATTTTACTTTCGTCTCCGAGGCGGAAAACCCTTTGCTTTTGCAGGGTTATGGGAAAAATGGACTGCACCCACTCAAGAAGAAATTATCTCTTGTACAATTTTGACAACGGCAGCCAATGAGTTATTGCAATCGATCCATGATCGTATGCCAGTGATTCTTGACCCTAAAGATTATGATTTATGGCTAGATCCAGAACTACAGACACCTGAACCACTACAATCCCTATTATCTCCCTATCCAGCCGCAGCCATGACTGCTTACCCTGTAAGCAAACTTGTCAATAGTCCAAAAAACAACAGCCGAGAATGTATCATCCCCATCGACGAGCAGAATCATCACCCAAATCAGTTAAATTAACTATTGAGCATCTGAAAGAACTGAAAACTAGGGACTAGCAAAAAATTACTTGTACCCAATACCCAATACCCAATACTCAATCAGAGGCAAATATGCCAAGAACGCAAAAAAACGATAACTTTATTGATAAATCTTTTACTGTCATGGCAGATATTATCCTGAAGATACTGCCAGCTAACAAAAGAGCTAAAGAAGCATTTGTGTATTATCGAGATGGGATGTCCGCCCAGGCAGAAGGTGAGTATGCTGAAGCACTAGAATACTATGAAGAAGCTCTCACCCTAGAGGAAGATCCTAGCGATCGCGGTTTTATTCTCTACAATATGGGTTTGATCTATGCCAGCAATGGCGACCATGACAAAGCTTTAGAACTCTATCACCAAGCTATTGAACTTAATCCTCGCTTACCCCAAGCTTTAAATAATATTGCGGTAATTTATCACTACAAAGGCGAAAAAGCGAAGGAAGCTGGAGATAACGACGCTGGCGAAGCACTGTTTGACCAAGCCGCAGACTATTGGATTAGAGCCATTCGCATGGCCCCCAATAACTACATTGAAGCTCAAAACTGGCTCAAAACCACTGGCAGAATGCAAATTGACGTATTCTTTTAGGGGTTAGTAGGGTGCGTCAGTTTCAGAAAAACTAACTATAACCTAACTTTTTAGGGTATCTGGAAAACCCCTCTCCATAGAGCGAAGCTCTTCTTGTTAGAGTACCTCTCCCCTGCAACTGTCTATGGTGTACACACAAGTCATCTGATCCCCCTAAATCCCCCTTAAAAAGGGGAGCCACTGCGTTGGGCGGCTCTGCCGACTTGTAGCAAGTGGCGTGGACTTTGATTCTTGTTCCCCCTTTTTTAAGGGGGGCTAGGGGGGATCAAGTCACATTTTGCACTCAGCACAAAGATGTGTGTACACGGTAGCCTGCAACTGTAGAGACGTTGCATGCAACGTCTCTACTTTGATTCTTGCTCCCCTTCCCTTGTAGGGAAGGGGTTGGGGGTTAGGTTTCACGTTAACTTTTCCACATAGCGTGAAAAGTCAGAACTATACCCAGAAGTTATTCATACTGACGCACCCTACATTTTGGATATTTTTTGCTCTGGAAGTATCTAATCTCAAGTGCAGAGTAAAAATAATTAACTTTCGACTGTTAGCTAATAACTATTGACGCTGAAATTAACCATGATTGATCAAGAACAAGTTCATAAAGTTGCCCTACTCGCTCGTTTAGAATTGACTCCAGAAGAAGAGGAACAATTTACTACTCAGTTAGGCAGTATTCTGGATTATGTTGAGCAGTTGAGTGAGTTAGATGTTAGTAATGTACCTCCAACAGCAAGGGCTATTGATGTTAGTAATGTGACTAGAGAGGATGAATTACAACCATATCCTGACAGAGAAACAATCCTCAATAGTGCGCCGGAACAGGAAGGCGACTTCTTTAAAGTGCCAAAAATTCTCAATGCTGATTAGTTATTAGTCAATCAGTTACGTGGGTGCGTCAGTATGAATAATTTCTTGGTATAGTTAACATTTTTCACACTGACGCATACCAAATTTTTCATATTTTTGCTCTGAAACTTACTGAGTGAATCATTAAACACGATGAACGCAGAAGGATGCAAATAAATTTGTACCTTAGCAGACTAGAAAACACTATCAAGGCGCGATAAAATCTTTAATTAGTTGATCACTAACCACGAAAAGTAGCATGACTCTCTTTACTAGTACAGTAAAGGGGTTTAATTGATGCCTTATCAGAAAATTGAAGATTTACCAAACTCTGTCAAACAACACTTACCTCAACACGCCCAAGAAATTTTTCGAGCAGCTTTTAATAGTGCTGAAGAAGAATACAATGAAGAAGAACGCGCTTTTCGAGTTGCTTGGAGTGCAGTCAAACGTGACTACGAAAAGGGTGATAATGGAGAATGGCACAAAAAGTCAGAATAGTTGTGTTTAATTTCTCTCTTTAGTTAGAAGTAAACGCAAAATATAATCGTTATCTTGCTTAGTAGCAGTGGTATTAGGAATTAGTATAACAACCACTGTGGGATATTATGGCAATTATCTGCAAGCTTGAGAGATTGCCAATTTATTTCATAACAATAGATATGTGAAAGTTACGTAGCGGTGTATCAACAATAATTTCCTGTTTGATATTCTCACTTTTGATGGTATCTGGAAAACCCCTCTCCCAAGACGCGGAGCGGCTACTCTACGAGAACGCTAAGAGCGAACTCGCTAGAGTACCTCTCCCCTACTAATGTAGAGACTTTTCATGAAACGTCTCTACAAATTCCCCCTTACCTTGTAGAGAAGGGGGTTAGGTTTGACGTTAGCTTTTCCACATAACATAAAAAGTCAGGTTTGATATTAGAGTAAATGAAGTATATAAAAACCTATTCATAATTGTTTTACACCAATTTTGCAAAATTCATTCAGCAACAAATGCAAAATTTCAAACTGATGTGTTTGGGTTTTAAAATTTTATTTGATTTTGAAATCATTGATATTACACAGTTGCTAACTGCATAACGAATTTGATCATCACAAATTAAAAATAGTATGAATTATCTTGTTGCAGTCTTACCTGAAAAAACAACAGCAGAAGCTGCCTACTCTGCTCTCGAACAACAAGGATTATCCAAATCACAAGTTAATATTTTAGGTGAGGGTTATGAAAGTGCTGATGAATTTGGTCTGATTAATCCTGAAACACCGGCACGTCAACAGGTAAAACGGCTTTTTTATTGGCTTATACCCTTTGGTTTTATTGCTGGCTATGCTTTTAATTTGTTAACAAACATCGATATCTTACCGCAAGTTACACCATTTGGTAATCATTTTATTGCAGGTTTGTTAGGGGCTGTATCTGGTGGATTGGGTGCTTGGGTGGTAGGTAGATTAGTTGGTTTAACAGTTGGTAGTGGTGATGCGTTGTCTTACCGCAACCGATTAAACGCTGGTAAATATTTAATTATTATTAATGGTAATGAGGGGATAATCCGCGAAGCTACTCGTGTACTGCGTCAATTTGAGCCGGAAAATATTCAAGGTTATGCACAGAGGTAGGTATTAGGGGCGGATTCAAAAATATCATTTACGCCTAATGTGAATTAGCAAAAACTTCTATCTAGTAAATAGCCTATGCGGTGTGCGTATCAAACTCGGTAGGGGCGGGTTCACGAAGATCAAGAGTTAATCATTAATAATGTTTGTTAACCCGCCCCTACAAATATCTAGGTATTTACTTTTGCAAAAATCAAATATGAATCCTATTTTCCTATCAATTTTTTTGCTCTAGTTCTTTTTGAGTTGATGGATGAGCATTTTCAATGTGCTGAATGAGAATTTCTGCCATCTCTACAGCTGTTAAAATTAATTGCTGTTCCATTTTACCGTAACCTCCCTCATCACTGACTTGGGGATAAATGTGAGGATTAGAGAGCATCGCGGCTAAAAGTTGAGATGAAGTTTGTTTAAATTCGTTATTCATAATTAATTTATTCAATCATGATTGATAACTGATAACTGATTTAAGTTCTCCAGTCTAAAGGGGGTTCAATGAGGGTTTGATTGGATTTACCAGCACGAACACCTGGTTTATCTACAATTTTGACTGTGCTGGCTTGTAGTCCTTCTTCGCCTTCTTCTATGGCACAATGGACACCTGTACCAATTTCTAGGCGTTCAAAGTCGTGATGGAGAACGCTGTTACGGTGGAAGTAAATTTCTTGGCCATCTAGATTTTTGATAAAGCCGTATCCTTGATCTCGGAATAGTTTGGTGACTAGTCCTGTGATTTCGGCGGCAGCTTCTTGGTTTTGGGCGCGATCGCTTTGTTGTTGAATTTGAGTCAGTTTGACTAATTGCTGACGGGCTGCATCAAAGGCATCTCTAATCACGGCATCTAAAGGATCATACTGGATACTTTGACCAGGATTGCTATGTGCTACGAGTTCATGCCCTGGTGGTACGGTAATATCAATTCTGACACGATAGGGCGAACCACTACGGGGGCGATCGTGTATTTTTTCTACAGCGATATGGCAGCTATTGATATAACTGCAAATATGCTCTAATTTTGCAACTTTTTCTTTAATGAGGTTATCGATCGCAGCTGTTTTTTCTAAGTTACGATAGGTAATTTCTAGTGGTACTTGCATATTAATTAGGGGTGTGGGGGTATAGGGGTGTGGGGGTGTAGGGGTGTAGGGGTATAGAGGGGTATAGGGGTATAGGGGTATAGGGGTATAGGGGTATAGGGGTGTGGGGGAGAGATTTTACGCCAATACTTATTGACTATTGACTGTTGACTAAATGACGGGATTTTTTGAGCAATTCGTGGACTTGAGCATCGGAAGTTTGCGGAAAGTCTTCATACCACATACCAACGCTGTAAAATTGGCTGGGTGTGGCGATACAGACCATTTTGTCTACTTTGGGCTGTAATTGTTGGTATGTCTCCGGTGCAGCAACGGGGACGGCTATAACAATTTCTTGGGGATTCTTGTGTCTGACAGCAATTACAGCCGCCGACATGGTTGCACCAGTGGCTAAACCGTCGTCAACTAAGATAACTTTACGTCCTGTTAATTCGGGAAAAGGCTCATCGTCCCGATACATATTTTCCCGTCTTTCTAGTTCCCGTTGTTCTTGGGCTGCAACTCTAGCAATGACTTCATCGGGAATGTTGATTTCATTGACAATTTGTTGGTTGATGATGCGGACACCACCGGAGGCTAATGCTCCCATAGCTAGTTCTGGATTATCGGGTAAACCAAGTTTGCGTACTACTACCACATCCAAGGGAGCATTTAAAGCTTGAGCAATTTCAAAGGCGACGGGAACGCCACCTCTAGGTAGGGCTAAAACCAGCACATCTGGGCAGTTAACATAATCTGTTAACTTACTGGCTAAAACTTGGCCTGCGGCTGTGCGGTCTTTGAATAGCATGGCTGGGGTAATTCGTAGTTCGTAATTCGTAATTCGTAATTTGATTTTTCTATTGTGGTTCGATTTTAAGAAGTTGAAGATGAAATGTCCTCTGACTAACGAGGCGATATCTTGGCTCTATTAGTCTGTCTAATGGATTAGTTAAGGTTGGGGAAGGTTTGATTTTGAAACGCAGAGGAGCGCGGAGGTTAACGCGGAGGGGCGCGGAGGTTTGAGGGTTTTTTTGTTACAAAATCTGTAACGGTAACATATTTTGCGGTTGAACTCGTTTAAATTGAGAAAAATTATACGGGGAATCCCTGAATAAAGAGTTAATGTTGCTCAAAGATATACGGGATTATCAAATTCTATTTCTCGGCTTGTTCCTAGTTTTGGGTATTGGAACAAGGGATTGGACTCTGCGACCACAATTCATTGCAGTAGCGATCGCCACTTGTCTTTTAACACAGTGCTTTTTGTCATCGGTAATGAGGCAGGGGGCAGGGGGCAGGGAGCAGGGGGAGGAAGATTCTTTGTATCCCAATCCCCAGTCTCCAGTCTCGAATCATCTAAATATCCGCAGTGCTTTGATTACTGCTTTGGGACTTAGCCTCTTGTTACGGGCTGATCATTGGACAACGATGGCTTTGGCGGCAGCTAGTGCGATCGCTAGTAAGTTTTGTTTGCAAGTTAACCACAAACATTTCTTTAATCCAGCTAATTTTGGCATCATTGTTGCCTTGGTTTTCACTGCTGATGCTTGGGTTTCTCCAGGGCAGTGGGGTGAAGATTGGTGGTATGCGCTGTTATTTGCTGGGGCTGGAGGGATGATTTTGCAACGAATTGGTCGTTGGGACACTACAGCCGCTTTTTTGGCTGCTTACTCCCTATTAGAAGCCATGCGTAATCTTTGGTTGGGCTGGACTTGGGATGTTTACTGGCATCGGTTAATGAGTGGATCTTTGTTACTGTTTGCTTTGTTTATGGTGACAGATCCTCGGTCAATTCCTAACGCCAGGTTTGGGCGTGTGATTTGGGCAGTGTGCATTGCCATTGTTACTTTTGTACTGCGAAATTATTTCTTTATTCCCACAGCCGTTTTTTGGGCATTGTTTATGTTTGCACCGTTAACCATCTTATTTGATGTGATCTGTGCAGCCCCGCGTTTTGATTGGTTAGAGGCAGTGAGGAGTAAGGGTGTAGGGGTGTAGGGGTGTGGGGGTGTGGGGGTGTAGGGGTTTAGGGGTGTAGGGGCAGGGGAAGACAAGGGAGACAAGGTAGACAAGGTAGACAATGTGTCCACTCCATACTCATTACTCACTACTCATTACTCATTACTCATTACTTTACATATGAGGTATAAAATGCAGCAATTCCGATTGATTATTCCGTTGTTATCAATAATCATGTCTGTATTGTGCTTTGCACCTACAGCTTGGGCTTTTTGCGGGTTTTATGTAGCGAAAGCTGATACTAAACTATATAACAAAGCTTCTCAGGTGGTGATTGCTAGAGATGGCGATCGCACTGTTTTGACGATGGCTAATGATTACCAAGGACAAGTCAAAGATTTTGCAATGGTTGTCCCTGTACCTACGGTCATCCAAAAAGAGCAGGTGCGTGTTGCTAACCCCAAGATTATTGAACGATTGGACGCTTTTAGCGCACCGCGTCTAGTAGAATATTTTGATGAAGATCCCTGCACTCCCTATGCACGCAGAGGGAATGTATTTTTAGCAGCACCTTCAGCTGTAGTGAATGAAGCACAAAGTGCAAGAGGCGATCGCAGTTTGGGTGTAACTGTGGAAGCGCGTTTTAATGTGGGTGAATACGATATTGTGGTTTTGAGTGCTAAGGAGTCTGGTGGTTTAGAAACTTGGCTCAACCGTAATGGTTATAAAATCCCTAGAGGTGCAAGACGTTTACTTAAACCCTATATCCGCTCCTTAATGAAGTTTTTTGTTGCCAAAATCAACCTTGATAAATTTGAAAAATCTGGTTACGAGTTTCTGCGTCCTCTACAAATCTCTTACCAATCACCCAAGTTTATGTTACCGATTCGCTTGGGGATGATTAACGCTACAACTGAGCAAGATTTAATTGTCTATGTCCTCTCACCCAAGGGACAAGCTGAAATTACCAACTACCGGACTGTGAAAGTTCCCTCTAATGTCAACATTCCCATATTTATCAAAGAGGAGTTTGGCGATTTTTACAAATCTACATTTCAAACTGCTTACACCAAGGAAGGTAAAAGAGTCGCCTTTTTAGAATATGCCTGGGATATGAGTAATTGCGATCCCTGTGCGGCTGAACCGTTAACACAGGATGAACTCAAGCAAGCTGGTGTGTTTTGGTTAGATAGTGACTCCCCCAGCACCGCACCTAGACCCCCGCAATTTCGCGGTCGCTTTCCTACTAGTAACGTTTTTATCTCTCGTTTGCACGTCCGCTATACCCGTGACAAGTTCCCCGAAGACTTGATATTTCAAGACACTTCTAACCGGGAATCTTTCCAAGGGCGATATGTTTTACAACATCCTTTCACTGGGGAAGTAAAATGTCAAGCTGGTAAACAATACAGACGCTCTTTACCCAAACGTTTTGAACAAGAAGCCCAAACCCTCGCCAAACTCACTAACTGGAACATCCAAGATATTCGGCGCAAAATGCAGTTGAGTGTGGGTAATCTCAGCAGTTCTTGGTGGGAGAGTTTGTTTTCTTGGTTTCCCTGGCGGTAGATTTTTCATGTAGGGGAGGCAAAAAGCGGTGTGGATTTTCCTCCCGCTTTATTGCTATTGTGTGAGGCTCTGAAAGTATTTGAACGTAGTCATTAGACTGATAGTGTCGCGCACCAACCATCGATTGTGAGACTTGCATAAGTCATGTTTGTAATTCACGTCTAATGTCATTTTAAATCTTGCGAATACCTAGATATTTGTAGGGGCGGGTTCACCGAGATCAAAAGTTAATCATGAATGATGTTTGTTAACCCGCCCCTACTATTGATTGGATAGATGGTTTTCCTAATTCACATCAGGCGTAATTCGTAATTAGGTTTTTTGAAATTCCCAATGTTTGTAGAGAGTTGATATGTTCCAATACACTTTAATAAGTCTAAACAAGTCATGTAAAGACGCGATAAATCCTGCTCCGCAAGAGCAATTATCCATAGAAATCTTAGGCAACAGAAATTATTTGAGGATGACGACTCGTAGTAATAATATATTCTTGCTCATCCTTATAACCTCTTGCCTTTTTCTTCTTTGTGATCATGGTTGAATTTGATGAACAGCTACGTAACTTAGTTTCCCAAGTCTGTGGACATCCTCCTGGTAGTCCGCAACGTCAGAAGCTGCTCACCCAAATTATTCGCCTCAGTTCCAAGAAACTTTGGCGAGAAAATACCCCTTACTATCAAGATGCACTACAGCAAACTTGGTTATATTTCTGTCGTAACATTTGCGAAGGACTCACAGGGCAAAAATATGATCCTACCTACGGGACTGTTGTGACTTGGTTAAATGCTTACTTAAAACGCAGATTACAAGATTTTTATATCAACCAAAATAAACAACAAGCCACAACTATTCCCTTGTGGGTGCGTCAGTCTAAATCAGGTGAGAGTGGTGACGTTATTGACCCTGTAGACAATTTGGCTGCTACTCCTGAACCACGACCAATTTTAGATGAGTTAGAAACTTGGGTAAATACTGATGCTACTGGAGAATTAAGGAATACTCACGTTAAAGGTCGTCCAGAGGTTAACTGTCAGGTGTTAATTCTCAAACGTTTACCGCCTGAAGTGAGTTGGAAAGAATTATCTGCGGAATTTGGGCTAGCAATTCCTACCTTAAGCAGTTTTTATCAACGTCAATGTCTGCCACGTTTACGTAAATTTGCTGAAAGTGAAGGTTTAATTGAATAAGATATGACTGAGGTTGAGCGATCGCTGTTGATTCTGGTCAGAAACCCCACGCCTAAAGGCGGGGGCTTGAAAAAGCCCATCTGACCAGCCTAAGTCTTAACTGACTACGTTAGTGGCAAGAGTTTAAGACCTACCAGGGAATGCGTAGCTAGTTCCCTGCTCTAGAACCAAATTGTTAAACATCTGTACAACGGTTAAGGAAGTGCAATTTGGATAGTTACCGACCACTAACATTGGCGAAGCTAACATTACCCGCAAGGAGGCACTTTATGTGCAAAGTTTTTGTAATTGATACAAACCGCATACCGCTAAACCCAATACATTCAGCACAAGCAAGACAATTATTAAGGAGCAAAAAAGCAGTTATTTATCGCCGCTTTCCGTTCACTATTATTCTTAAAGAATCACAGTCATCGCCAGTACAACCACTGCGATTAAAACTAGACCCTGGTGCTAAAACCACAGGGATTGCATTAGTTAACGATTCAACAGGAGAAGTAGTTTTTGCTGCTGAATTAAAACATAGAGGCTTTGCTATTAGAGATGCTCTTACCTCAAGAAGACAATTAAGACGTGGCAGAAGAAATCGCAAAACCCGTTACAGAAAGTCAAGATTTCTCAACAGAACTAGACCCCAAGGATGGTTAGCACCTAGCCTGATGAGTCGGGTTCACAATGTTGAAACATGGGTAAACAGATTACGTAAATTTGCACCAATCACAGCTATTAGCACCGAATTAGTCAAGTTTGATATGCAGTTAATGCGTAATCCTGAAATTGAAGGCAAGGAATATCAGCAAGGGACGTTAGCAGGTTACGAAACCAGAGAGTATTTACTTGAAAAGTGGAATCGGCAATGTGTTTACTGCGGAGTGCAAAACGTACCTTTGCAGATTGAACACATTCACCCACGTTCTAAAGGTGGCTCTAATTCAATTGCAAACCTTACCTTAAGTTGCGAAAAATGCAACATCAAAAAAGGGATTAAGGATATTAAGGATTTCCTCTCTACGAGACGCTGCGCGAACAAAAAAGACCCTATTAAGTTACAGAAAATCTTGGCACAAGCTAAGAAACCGTTGGCTGATGCAGCAGCAGTTAATGCTACTAGATACAAGCTTTTGGAGGTTTTAAAATCAACAGGGTTGTCAGTTGAATGTGGCTCTGGGGGTTTAACAAAGTTCAACAGAACTAGGCAGCAATTAATCAAGAATCATTGGATTGATGCTGCTTGTGTTGGCAAATCAACACCAACATTAAATATCAAAGGTATCAAACCATTGTTGATTACAGCGAATGGACACGGTAATCGCCAAATGTGTGGGACTGATAAATTCGGTTTTCCGACTCGTCATCGCACAAATAAACAAATCCATTTTGGTTTTCAAACTGGAGATATCATTAAAGCGGTTGTTACAAGTGGGAAAAAAGTTGGCGAATATTTAGGACGTGTTTTGTGTCGTGCCACGGGTAGTTTTGATATTGCTACCAAAACTGGAAGAGTTTCAGGTATCAGTCACAAATACTGTTCAGCAATTCACAGAAAGGATGGATATAGTTATGCCTTTTGAAGCAATTTTGACGGCGATTGAAATCGCCTGCGCCTTACCCCCATGTCTAAAGCCAGGGGCTTCCACGGCGCGAGGACTTTGGTGAATAAAATTCTTGAAGCCGAGTCATAGGTGATCAAAACTCATGGCAACATGATTTTAGTGACTCAACAAACAATTATCTATCTCCTGGGTTTGATCTGCTGGTTGTCATACTATGAATAACTTAGTTAAAATCTTTCGTCGTGATTTCGCAGGTAAAAAGCTAAAAATCAAACTGAGTTTATTTATATACTTTTTGGTAACTTTAGTCTTGACAATCAATGCACCTGTACTGGCAATCAACTCAACTGCCAACACACAAGCAGCAAAGACGGGAATATCTCAGTCTCTAGATGGGGCAAAGTTAGTAAATTCTGAGCGTGACTTATTAATAGCACAAGGTAAATCTTTATATGATGCGGAACGTTTTGCGGAAGCCGCGCAAGTATTACAACAGGCTGCTCAAGTATATCGACAACAGGGAGATGATCTCAAACTAGCCGGGACTTTGAGTAACTTGTCTTTAGCCTATCAACAACTTGGCGACTGGGAAGCCGCAGAAAAAGCAATTAACAGCAGTCTAGAATTACTTAAAGCTCAAAAAAATCAGCAAAACCTGCAAATATTAGCCCAAACCTTAGATATTCAAGGGCGTTTGCAATTATCAATGGGGAAACCAGAAGCAGCCTTAGCCACTTGGGAGCAAACCGCAGAGATTTACCAACAAAACAAAAATCAAGCCGGGGAAGTGCGATCGCAAATCAATCAAGCCCAAGCTTGGCGCAACAAAGGTTTTTATCGGCGAGCAGTGCAGATTTTATTAGCAGTCAAAGAGAAATTACAAGCACAACCAGACACCTTAGAAAAAGCTGTAGGATTGCGATCGCTCGGTGATGCCTTAATGGTGATCGGTGATTTAACTCAATCTCAGAAGATTCTAGAGCAAAGTCTGTTGGTTGCCCAACGTCTGGAATTACCTGCACAAATGGCAGCTAGTTTATTAAGTTTAGGCAACAATGCCAGAGCGAAACAACAACTACCACAAGCACTTGACTACTATCAACAAACAATCACAAAATCAGTTTCACCCCTCACCAAAGTTCAAGCCCAACTTAATCAACTCAGTCTGCTCATTGACACCCAGCAATTATCACAGATCCCAAATCTTATCCCCTCAATTGCTGCCCAACTCCAGCAACTCCCCCCCAGTCGGGCTAGTATTTATGCCCAAATTAACTATGCTCAGAGTTTGATGAAAGCTCTCAATCCTGAGTCAAGATTACAAAACAAAAATTTAGACTCCATCACCAATACTGAAGACTTAGCCAGATTACTCGCTAATACCATCAAACAAGCCCGCAGTTTGGGAGATAAGCAAGCCGAAGCCTATGGATTGTTAAGTTTGGGAAATTTGTACGAAAACAACCAACAATGGCAAGAAGCACAAAGTATTACTCAGCAGGGATTAATGCAGGCACAGAGTAGCAATGCTCCCGATATTATCTACCGCTTAGAGTGGCAATTAGGAAGATTATTTTCCGCCCAGAAAAATATACCCAGTGCGATCGCCGCCTATGATGCAGCCGTCAGCACACTCAAATCCCTCAGAGGTGACTTAGTAGCCGTTCATCAAGACGTACAATTTAACTTTCGTGACAGTGTAGAACCTATCTATCGTCAATCGGTAGAGTTATTGTTAGAGTCCCAAGGGGAAAACATAGACCAAAAAACTTTAGATAAAGCCCGCCAAAGAATTGAAACTTTACAGTTAGCAGAATTAGATAACTTTTTTCGGGAAGCTTGTTTACAAGGTGAAAGTGTACTGATTGATCAAGTAGTAGATCAAGATAATCCCACCACTGCTATTCTTTACCCGATTATTTTGCCCAAACGCTTACAAGTAATTGTCAAAATTCCCCACCAAGACTTAAAGCATTACAGTGCCAACATTACTCAAGTAGAAGTAGACACCCTCGTTACCCAACTGCGAAAAGATTTAGTTAATCCCACAGCTACCAACGAGATTAAAGCTAAATCAAAACAAGTCTATGACTGGTTGCTCAAACCCATTGAATCAGAATTAGCAGCGAGAGGGGTAAAAACCATAGTATTTGTACTAGATGGAACGTTACGTAATTTACCGATGGCGGCTCTTTACGACGGACAGCAATATTTAATCGAAAAATATGCGATCGCCCTCAGTGTCGGACTACAATTACTTGACCCTAAACCCCTACAACGCCAGGAACTCAGAGCCTTAACTGCTGGACTAACTCAACCACCAGCAGGGTTTCCTGATTATTCACCCCTACCAGCCGTCAAATCAGAAGTAAGCCTAATTGCTAGTGCGGGAGTTTCCACCAAAAGCCTGTTAGATCAGCAATTCACTAGCCAAGCCCTAGAAAAAGAAGTGAATAATGCTACATTTAACGTTGTACATTTAGCTACGCATGGTCAATTTAGTTCAGTTGCCGACCAAACGTTTATTTTAGCTAACGATCGCCGAATTTACGTCAAAGAATTTGACGAGCTACTACGCAACCGAGAACAAACCCAGCCCAGGGCAGTAGAACTATTAGTTCTGAGTGCCTGTCAAACAGCAGTAGGAGACAATCGCGCCGCCCTCGGTTTAGCAGGAGCAGCCGTCCGAGCCGGCGCACGCAGCACCGTCGCCTCCCTGTGGCAAATTGATGATGAATCAACAGCCTTGTTTGTAGGTGAATTTTATCAACAACTCAAAAACAACAAAATTACCAAAGCCGAAGCTTTGCGACTAGCCCAACTAAAATTACTACAGCACCCCAACTATCAAGCCCCGAGTTTTTGGTCAGCTTATGTATTAATTGGTAACTGGTTATAATTTCACGCGATGTGGAACTTATTATTAAAACCCCTCTCCATAGAGCGAAGCTCTTCTCGTACAGTACCTCCGAACAGCAACTGTAGAGACGTTGCATGCAACATCTCTACTTTAATTCTTGCTCCCCTTCCCTTGTAGGGAAGGGGCTGGGGGTTAGGTTTGAGAGAAAGTTGCACACGGCGTAATTTCCGCATTGGAAATCATCAGTTAAACAGTTATTAAGTGGCTGATAACTCCTGCCTTACGAGTTTCCACTTAATTCCAAAAATCATCTAAGATTCATTGATTTTATGGCATAAATTCAGCGAATCTGGGTGATATGTACATAGCAGCACTGATCACTGGGGATGAAACCTATGAATAAAAACACATTCAAGCTCAAGGATTCCGCAATTACACTACCAATTTCTCAAGCAGCTCTGGCAACTGCTCAAGGATTTGCTAACCAACAGCCGACTTTAGCAAAAGCTGAACAAGTTAGGTTGAATACTTTAGCAGTCTGGGTAGTAAATGATTATTTACAAATGATGGAGATTCCTACCAATTTAACAGGTGGTGATAGTTGGAATCCCATTATGCAACTGTGCGCGAATGTGGCTGATTTAGAGGTTTCCTCCCTTGGTCGTTTGGAATGCCGTCCTGTACTTGCATCCGAGCAAGTATGCTCCATGCCGGCAGAAACTTGGGAAGACAGAGTGGGTTATGTGGTTGTGCAAGTAGATGAATCTTGCCAAGAAGCACATATACTAGGTTTTGTCAATAAAGTTAGCACAGAAACATTAGCTTTAACTCAACTAGAACCTATAGAAGCACTCCTAGACCACCTAGCACAATTGAGAACTTCCCCAGTAGATGTGCTAGCCAATCTCAGCCAATGGTTTGTCGGACAAGTAGAAGCTGGTTGGCAAACAGTAGAATCTTTATGGAACACACCCGAAATCAGACCAGCTTACGCTTTTCGTAGTCCTGTTAGCACTCCAGAAGTAACACAAGGGGAGTCAGAAACAGTTACTAGAAGAGCAAAACTGATTGATTTGGGTATTCAAATTGACAACCACCCAGTCATGTTAATTGTGGAAATTGCCCCGGAAGTTAACCAAAAAACTAGTATTAGATTGCAACTCCACTCTACAGGTAATCAAATGTATTTACCAACTGGAGTGCAATTGAAAGTATTAGATAATTCTGGCGCAGTCTTTTTAGAAGCTCAAGCTAGAGGTGCAGATAACTACATTCAGTTACAGTTTCGTGGTGAAGTCCAAGAGCAGTTTAGCGTTCAGGTATCATTAAATGATATGAGTATTAAAGAAAACTTTGTGATCTAATTAACTAGGTCAATGTCAAGTATTATTTTGGAAGTAGGAAGCACTCACAAAGGAAATTTCCTCACTCCCTAATTTCGACTGGGCAAATCAGAGCAAAGCGATAGTCATGGCTAAGTTAGTGGTGTTGAAATTTGGCGACGGTGGTTTTGAGCAAGGGTTTACCGTCACTTTACAGATTGGAGAAGAACGCGATCGCCCGGCGACAGAAATTACAGGTAAACTACCCCCATGTCCTGAAATTAGCATTTACTACAGTCGTTGGCAGGCTAGCTATTTACAGTTAGGTAGCAACTATCGTTTAGATGCGGACAAAATTCAAATCACTAATGTCTCTGTCACTCAAGATTGCCATGAACTTGCCCATCTCTTACGCGCTCACTTTAATGCCTGGCTCAAAGCCGAAGATTTTCGCCCGTTACGGGAAAAATGGTTAGAAAAATTACTTCCCTCAGACGAAATCAGAGTCATTCTGCAATCAGAAAATAGTCAATTGCAAAGACTGCCTTGGCACGTCTGGGATTTACTAGAACGTTATCCCAAAGCAGAAATCGCCCTTTCCTCACCTAGTTACGATCGCATTCATAAACCCCCTACTCCTAACTCAACTGTCAATATTTTGGCAATTGTCGGCAATAGTCAAGGAATTGATACCCAGGCAGATCAAGCTGTTTTACAAATGTGCCATCATGCCGATGTGAGTTTTGTGGTAGAACCACAGCGTAAGGAATTGACTGATCATCTCTGGCGGAAAAACTGGGATATCCTATTTTTCGCAGGACACAGTTCTAGTCAGAGGAATGATACCACCGGGAGAATTTATCTTAATAAAACCGATAGTCTCTCCATTGGGGAACTCAAATATGCCCTCAAACAAGCTATAGAACGAGGTTTACAATTAGCAATTTTCAACTCCTGTGATGGGTTGGGTTTAGCGAGGGAATTAGCTGATTTACACATTCCCCAAATTATCGTCATGCGTGAACCTGTTCCTGATCAGGTAGCGCAAGAGTTTCTCAAATATTTTTTGCAAAGCTTTGCTAATGGTGAGCCTTTATACCAAGCAGTCCGACACGCACGGGAACGCTTACAAGGACTAGAAGATCGATTTCCCTGTGCTACTTGGCTACCAGTAATTTGCCAAAATCCCTCTCAGATACCCCTAACTTGGGATGAACTCACCCAACCAGCAACCCAAGAAATATTTTATCCTCCACCAGTGGCCAAAAAATGTGGCTGGAAAAGGCTAGGGTTATCTAGTTTGGCGGTGACGGCTGTAGTTTGTGGCTTGCGGGTGTTAGGAGGATTACAAGGCTTAGAACTGCAAGCCTTTGATCAGATGATGCGATCGCGTCCTGATGAGGGACAAGATCAACGTTTATTGGTAGTTACCATTGATGATGAGGATTTAGCCAATCAAAGACGTAACGGAGAAACTTTAAAAGGAACATCAATTTCCGATAAATCTTTGAATCAATTACTAGTTAAACTGAATCAATACCAACCTAAAGCCATAGGTTTAGACATCTACCGCGACTTTCCAGCCGAACAAACAGATTTAAAATCACAACTACAAAAAACTAATAATTTAATTGGCATCTGTAAAGGTAGTGACACTACAGTCAATACTAAAGGTATTGCACCACCACCAGAAATTGCTAAGGAAAGATTAGGCTTTAGTGACTTCATTCATGATAGGGATGGTGTGGTACGTCGCCATCTTCTATTTATGAACCAGGAAACCGCTTCTTTGTGTTCTACCTCCTACGCCTTCAGTACCCAACTAGCATTTTTATATCTCTCCTCTTTAGGAATCCAACCAAAATTTACTGCTGGTACATCTCCCAATTTACAGTTAGGTAAAACAGTATTACACCGCCTATCAACTCACGGTGGGGGTTATCAAGGAATTAATGCTAATGGTGGTCAAATTCTGCTCAACTATCGCGCCTCTCAACAAATTGCAGAACAGGTAAAACTCACCCAGCTATTATCTAACCCCATTAATCCCAACGCCATCAAAGATCGAATTGTTCTGATTGGTGTGGTAGCTAAGGGAGATTTTCCTGACTATTGGGCTACACCCTACGGTAATTTGTTAGATGAACAAATGCCTGGGGTAATGGTACAAGCTCATATGGTCAGCCAACTTATTAGTGCTGTTTTAGATGGTCGTCCATTGTTACGAGTTGTGTCACCTTGGTTGGAAATAATTTGGATTTTGGTTTGGGCAGGTTGTGGTAGTTTATTAGCTTGGCAATGGCGTTTATCTCCCAGGTTAGCATTAGCAGTTGGTATTAGTTCTATTGTTTTATATTTACTGTGCTGGAGTTTATTAATTTTAGGTCTTTGGCTTCCGTTTGTACCATCAGCACTATCATTAGTAGGAACTGTCATCGTAGTTTCAATTCAAAAATCAAAACTCAACAGCCAATAGTCAGCAATTTTAGTTAATAAATAACAACTAATTATGAAAATATTATTCTCACTAGCCATTGGCTACAGCTGTTTTTTAATCGGTCAAACCTTAGTAATAGCTACACCCGTACCACGTAGCTCCAATGTCACCCCAATTCAAAAACTCAGCTTTAACCCACCATCCCTACCAACTTCTGAGCCTCCCCCTGGAGGTCGTAATCGTGGCGGTGCTAAACGAGGTTTGTGTCCCGCAGTACAACCTCAATTGACAGCTTTAGTACCCTATACCGAAGATGTTCCCACTGTCACTAACGTCTGGGGATTGACCACAGAAGCACATCCGACCTTAATGTTTTTTATCCCATACTCTCGTAATTCTGAGTATCCTACAGAATTTGTCTTGCAAGATGATAAATCAAATGTAATTTATCAAAAAGCGATCGCTCTGCCAAAAACACCAGGAATCATGAGTATTTCTGTACCGGAAAATATTACATTGGCAGTAAATAAACGATATCGTTGGTTTCTCACTGTTAACTGTGAACCACACAAAGATTCACCCCCGACTTATGTTGAAGGAGTAATAAAACGAGTCACCCTGGAGAAAAAAGTTACTGAACAACTAAAAACAGCCACACCCCTGCAACGTTTTGAGATATATTCCCAAAACGGAATTTGGCACGAAGCATTAACCACCATATCCCAATTACATCAACAAAACCCCAAAGATAAAACAATTCAACAAAAGTGGCAGAATTTGCTCACCAGTATTCGCCTAGAGGATATTGCATCTCAACCATTAGTAATGAGCGATAAGTGATAAGTGGGGACTTTTTGATTCAGCTAAAATAAATTTATCAGGGGTAGCCTATTGTTACTTGGGGTTGACTAGACTCTGTAGGGGTGGGTTAACAAAGATGATGAATGATTAACGATGATCTGGGTGAACCCACCACTACAAATGTTTATTAAAATATAGGATTCCTACTTGATTTTTGAACAGATACGTAGATACGTAGGGTGTGTTAAGCGTAAGCCGTAACGCACCCTAGTCCTTGGTTCTAGGTGCGTTACGCTGTCGCTAACACACCCTACATATACTTGAATTTTTTCAGAAATCAAATCTCATTCCTATAGATTGTTAAACTTTAGCTACTGCGTTAGATTTTGGTAAGTTAACCTGCAATTTTTTAAACATTGCTTCTCTAGCTTGCATTGCTAAAGTATCTTCTAAAGGCTGTAAAGTAATTGTTTGCTGATACTTTAATCGCAGTGCTGTTTGAATTAACCAGTCAGCGACAAAGGGATTTTTTGGTAATAATGGCCCGTGGGAATAAGTGGCGATCGCATTTTGATAAAACGCCCCTTCTGTGCCATCTTCGCCATTATTACCTAAGCCATAAACGACTTTTCCTAAAGCTTCCACTTTACCTAATTTAGTGCGTCCGCCGTGATTTTCAAAACCTACTAAATAGGGTTTAGTTCCTGTCATCTGTTCTAAATCTTTGGCGAGTCGGCTGGCTGTTACTTCTATAACTAAATTACCGATACAACGCTTGGTATTTTCGCCAGGATGAACAGAAACTAAATCGAGGATTCCTAAACCTTGTATACGTTGCCCAATTCCGGGTTCGTAATAGTGTCCTAAAAGTTGGGGTGAACCGCAAGTAAAAACCCCTGGTGTACCGTTTTCGATTTTCTCGCGGATAGCTTCGGCTTTCGCACCTTGCAAGTCACGCATCACAATTTCTTGTTGTCTATCTTGTGCGCCACCACCTACTATCACATCTACAGATTTAATATCATCTGCTGTGGCGTTTTGGTCGAGGGGTAATATTTTCACGTCATATCCCCGCCATTGGGCGCGACGTTCGATAGTAATCACATTACCGCGATCGCCATAGGTACTCATTAATGTAGGATATAACCAACCGATTGTTAATTCTAATTTTTGGGTGTTCATTGTTTTAGGTAATAAGGAATAGGGGAAACTATAGGCTGTGTGACAATTTTCTTTTAAACCTAACCCCCAACCCCTTCCCTACAAGGGAAGGGGAGCAGGAATCAAAGTAGAGACGTTGCATGCAACGTCTCTACAGTTGCAGGAGAGGGGTTATCGCGTGACTATTGCCTAATTTACAGAATTTTCCTACCTGTGAGAACTTCTCGCACTTCTAGCATGGCTGAGTAGGTGGGGAGAATGTGCAGGGTTTCATTAGGGGGTGTGTGTTCTAAGGCTGTGGCGATCGCTTGCTTTAAGTCTTCTTCAACAATTAAATTTATATTACTCTGGGGCATTTTTTCGCTGTAACGCAGACGTAAGGCCATATCATAGACGCGATCGCCACTCACTATTAATGTACCGCCACGTTCTACTAATTTTTCTGTGTCTACGTCCCAAATCCAGGATACATCTGTACCGTCGGGGGTGCGATCGTTTAGTACCATTAATGTAGTCTTATCGCTGCTTTGGGTGACGACGCGAATAGTTTCATTTGTGCCGACGGGATTTTTTGATAATAAAATTCTGACACGTTTACCATCAATTACTAAATCTTCCGCACGTCCAAATGCAGCTTGAAAGTTATTAATACTATTCCTAATTGTATTTTCATCTACCCCTAATTCTTTAGCAGCAGTGGCGGCGGCTAAGGTGTTGTATTTGTTATATAAACCGACTAAAATTTGTTGCCATTCGCTACTAACTAAGGCTGGTTGACTCTTAGTAAATCCGCAACTAGGACAAGTGAAATCGCCTAAGTGAGATAAATACACACCTTGATAATTTAGAGAATGTCCGCATTTGGGACAATATATAGAATCAACGGCGTGGGGAATGGCTTCTAAATAATGTTCTGGTTCATTTAAGCCAAAAAATAAGACCTTTTGGGGTAACTGTTGACCGAGATGGGATAAAGTGGGGTCATCAGCATTAGGAATAACAACTGTTTCCGGTGGCAGAGTCGAGATTACTTTTGTCCAGCGTTTACTAATAGTATCAACTTCGCCATATCTATCAAGTTGATCTCGGAATAAATTTAAACATAAAATCGCTTTTGGTTGGAGTGGTGTCAATACCTTGGGGACAATATTCTCATCTACTTCTAGAATTGCATAATCAACATCCAGCGTTCCTACCAAATTAGTACTTTCAAGAAAAGCCGTCATCAAACCATTTTCGAGGTTTGCCCCCGTGGAGTTATGACAAACGCGGAAACCTTTATTTTCTAATATCGTGCGTAAAAGCAGAGCCGTAGTAGTTTTGCCATTAGTCCCAGCAATGATAATCACACCATTTTTAACTTGCTGGCTCAACAATTGTAACAGTCGCGGTTCAATACGCCGAGCGATCGCCCCTGGTAATACACTAGCAGCACCCAGCCGCAGCGATCGCACCCCAAAGGTGACACTTTTAGCCACCAACACCGCAACCCCTAAACGCACTCTATCTATAACTTTTATCTTATTACCCACATCTATAACCCTAAATCTTTAGTCAATAGTAAATAGTAAATGGGAATTGGGCATTGGGAATTGGGAATTGAAATAAAATCTCCCTTGTCTCCCTTGTCTCCCTTGTCTCCCCCTACACCCCTACACCCCTACACCCCTACACCCCTTCAATACCCATTCCCCACAGATCCCCCTAAGCGTTATCTTAAAAAGTAGTAGACGGGCGTAATTATATAATCCAGCCCTGGTTGCCTAATTCAGCACACCTAACGATAAATAGTAGCTTGCAAGGTGCTTTTTGATGATTAGTATCGAGTTTCCTGTTTTACATAAAAAAATTGCTGACTGGCGGCGGTTGGTTTCCAAATGTCTGTCATTGCTAATTTGTTTATTCATTGTCGGTATACAGCCAGCTTGGGCAGGTATCAATGATGATAATTATGATGGCAATATGTTTGTAGTGTATGCCGGTAATGGTTCGTTAGTACCTCCCAGACAAACCCTCGCCCAGTCTTTAGCCGAACATAAACCCACAGTGTTAGCTTTTTATTTGGATGATAGCCGTGACTGTAAGGAATATGCGATCGTTATTTCACGCATACAAGAATTTTATGGTCAAGCGGCTGAAATCATGCCAATTAGCTTAGACACCATCCCCAGCAAAAACAGCTATGAACCCACCGAACCAGGATATTACTACAGTGGAGGTGTGCCGCAAGTTGTAGTTTTTAATCAGTCAGGTGAGGTAGTTTTAAATAAACAAGGTCAAGTACCCTTTGAAGAAATAGATGATAGACTACGGGAAGTGTTTGATTTATTGCCACGTACCGAATCAGTACAATTAAAACGGCGATCGTTCAATGAGTTCAGTAGTGAGTTAGCTAAATAACAGTGAGGGTAGACCAAAATGGTCTGCCCTGAATTTTAGTACGATTTGTTACTGTATTTTTCATCCTATAAAAGCTAATGTTGAATTTAGTCCATAGTCAATCAATTTTAGATTTTAGATTTTAGATTGACTGATAACTAATGACCAATGACTAGTAGAGTGGTTGCTGATGTCAAAGGTTTATACTACTGATGAGCTAATTGAAATTTTGGCAGCTGAACGCCAAGCTTGCCTGAAAGGAGAACGCCTAAAATTAGAAGTTAATGTCTCTGGTAATCCTGTAATTGACCAATTTATCAGAACAGAAGGACTGCAAAAATTCACAGCCTATCAAGATTTTAAAGCAGCCATTCACAATTATCAACAAGAATATCAAGTTTCTGGGATTGTTTGGCGTGAGATGACAGTCAAAGGTAAAACCTTACGTTACCCAGAAGTAGATACACAATTAATTGCCCTAGCTAGTGATTTAGAAGTCATCAAAGCAGCGAAAAATTCTATATTGAATTTTTGGTATGAAGTCACTGCACAGATGGATTTGTATTTAAGTTTTAACAACAGTAAACAATATCAAAAAATCACTATAGCTGATGTAGAAAGAATTGCCAAAATTACTGAATGGGCTAGTTTATGGAAATGGGAAAACCCGAATTTTTTAGAAATGATTTTACAGATGGGATGGGGTAAACCAGAAGAAGCCAGTTATAAACGTGGTAGGCCAAAATCAGGTAGTGAATTTATTCATGCTGTCAACCCTGGTAATCAGCCAATTGGGTAAATATTTTAGATGTAGATGTAGTGGACTGATAAGCCTAAAATGTTGCAAAGAAATTGTAGGTTGGGTTGACGCGAGGAAACCCAACACCAGCATCTATGTTAAGTTTTCGATATTTATGTTGGGTTTCGTTCCTCAACCCAACCTACAT
Source organism: Aliinostoc maniaoense (assembly GCF_058172895.1). Taxonomy (NCBI): domain Bacteria; kingdom Bacillati; phylum Cyanobacteriota; class Cyanophyceae; order Nostocales; family Nodulariaceae; genus Aliinostoc; species Aliinostoc maniaoense. Next base: position 6,247,289 of record NZ_CP187952.1, read on the forward strand.
CTACTAACATATGCTAAAAATACTGCCAAAATGCCTAAGTTTCTTTATTAAATAGATATTTAGGCATTAGTTGCCGCATTTTGTAAAGTTGTCTCAGATATTCTTCAATGTCAGAGGGGTCTAATCGATCTTCAGTTTTGTATAAAATAGCAAGATTGTCGTTGATTTCAAAATTAGTATCCACATGATTTAATAAGTATTCTATCATTTGCGGGTTGCAAAAACTGGATGCAAATTTTTGATCATCGGAGCTAACAGTAAATAATCTAGTAAATTCTAATGAACCAAATTCGATATCCTTAAAGCCAAGTTCAAAAGCAATTCTGCAAAAAAAGCCTTTGGGATATATTAATAATTTAGGAAAATGACGCTCAAGTTTAATAATAACTACTCCAATATAATGGTCAGTATATGTTGTACTTTGACTATATTTCCCTGTTGTATGTGTACTTTGAGTCCAGTAATGAAAATTGAAAGCTTCTAATGGGTAATTATTCCATGTACCTCTAACAACATCTATTACATATGGACTTGCTACGAATGGTACTTGGCTAAGAAAATAATAATTGTTGTAGGTTTGATAGTCCTTCTCAAAATTGCAACTCCATCCACGTAATCGCGCCCATTCACTGTAATGTTGCCTTCGCTCGTTTTCACTTAAAATGTTTAGGCATATTAAAATAATAAAAATAATAATTCCAAGTATAATAGTTACTTCCATCTTGACCTCCGTTCATTCTACTTTGTCCAGACAGATTGCGGTTATACTTGGAAATTATACTAAATATGTGAAATAACACCTAATTCTGTAGAATAGCGATCGCTTATAGGATTCATACTTGATTTTTGAACAGATAGGTAGATACGTAGGGTGTGTTAGCGACAGCGTAACGCACCTATTACTAAAGCTTGCGGTGTGTTAGGCGTAAGCTGTAACGCATCACAAGCTTTGGTTTAAAGTTAGGAAAATTCACACCAATTTCTACAATAATATCTCCCCTGCTTAAAAGCTTTTCACTCCGCAGAGATTATTGACTTGATTGTGAGCGTGTTTTCTTTCGGTATGATTTGCGTGTTCCCCCAGCCATGCTATACTCATCGCTACTCTTTCCATAGCGAGATGCAACACTCAGCAGCATATGCTCAGAATAATCATTTAAAGCCCGTTCTGCTTCGACTAAGGAATTTTGTGTTTTCTCTACTATTGTGCGTGCTTGATTGTAGGCGGCTAATTTTTGGCGTAAATCATTCACCATATTTGTGTAAGTAGTCATTGACAAACCATTACCAAAATCTAAATCAGAGCTAATTGTTTGTAATCCTTCAATTCTTCGTTCAGCTTTAGTCAGCGCAAGTGAGTTACGTCTCCGTTGCGTCATAAATTTTTCCTTTTTTTACTAACTAAAAAGATGTAGGTTTATAGGATTCATATTTGATTTTTGAATACAGGTAGAATGTATTAGCAGAAAGAGTGCAACATCTACTAAAACTTTCGGTGCGTTACGGCTTACGCCTAACACACCCTACTAACGTGTCAAGGCTAAAATAGTGCAATAAATGTAGGTTGGGTTGAAAGCAGTGAAACCCAACATGAACTCGGAAACTGAACATAAATATTGGTGTTGGGTTTCCTTACGTCAACCCAACCTACAATTTTTTTGCAACATTTAAGGCTTGCCACGCCACTACATATACTGTGATTTTTTCTCGCAATCAAACCGGATTCCTATAGATACTAAAAGCATACGCAATCAGTATCTATCGCAGGTTGAGTAAAGCTACATATTTTTTTAATTATTGTAATTAATAACTATGAGTGATTTTGCTGAAATTTTGTCCTGAAAATTAGTTTACGAGTCATACCAATTCTCTATGAAGTTGCGCTAAATAAATGATGTAGAGACGTTGCATGCAACGTCTCTACAGTACAGAATAAAGTGCATCTATGGCTACGCCAGGCAAGCTACATCAAGAAACGGTATCAGAAACTTAATTTACAACTCAGAAACTTAATTTACGACTCAGAAACTTAGTTTACAACTCAGAAACTTAGTTTACGACTCAGAAACTTAGTTTACAACTCAGAAACTTAGTTTACGACTCAGAAACTTAGTTTACGACTCAGAAACTTAGTTTACGAATTATATATTAGCTTCACAACTCAAAAAAGAGATGTTTGAGCTAAAAATCAGTGTTGCGATACCTTAAACAACCGCTCAAAAGGCGATCGCTCTTTTCACTTAAAAATGCTAGGATATCGCCAAGTTGTATTACTCAACCTTGGAAGTTAGCATCATGGTTGCTTCTCCTCAAGAAAAATACCTCAGTCCAACAGAATACCTGCAACTAGAGGAACACAGCCCAGAAAAACACGAATATATTGATGGCTACATTTACGCAATGGCTGGCGCAAGTGATCCTCATGTTACTATTGCCCTTAACTTAGCAGTGTTGTTGCGTAATCATGTACGGGGTTCGGGTTGTCGTGTTTATATAGCTGATATGAAAGCCCGAATTGAGTCTTTAAACCGTTTTTACTATCCTGATGTCATGGTAACTTGTGATGAACGCGACCAAGAAACACCAACGTATAAAAGATTTCCCTGTTTAATTGTGGAAGTGTTATCTAATTCGACTGAGGCTTTTGACAGGGGCGATAAATTTGCTGATTATCAAGGCTTAGAAAGTTTACAAGAGTATGTTTTAATTAATACCAAGCGTCAACGGGTGGAGTGTTTCCGACGAGATAAACAAGGTTTGTGGATTTTGCAATCTTATACACCAGCACAAGAATCATTTTGTCTCAACAGTGTTAATTTTGAGGCGACAATGGCAGCATTATATGAAGATGTCACCTTTGAAAGTTAACCTGTTCTTAAAAAAGTCAGATATGCTTGCTCATTATTTAGTAAACTAATTAACTATTAATGACTGCACAGCTTCCTGACTTGGGAAGCATAGAAAGCAGCAGGAATATTGATTAAACAAAAGTTATGCCGCTTATAGTTCAGAAATTCGGTGGTACATCTGTCGGTTCAGTTGAACGCATCCAAGCCGTTGCCCAGCGTGTTCATAAAACTGTCAAAGCTGGAAATTCCTTGGTAGTGGTGGTTTCGGCAATGGGAAAAACCACCGATGGACTCGTTAAGCTAGCCAATGAAATTTCTACCAACCCCAGCCGCCGGGAAATGGATATGCTTCTATCTACAGGGGAGCAAGTGACGATTGCTTTGTTAAGTATGGCGTTGCAGGAAATTGGACAACCAGCAATTTCTATGACTGGCGCACAGGTAGGAATTGTTACCGAAGCAGAACACACCCGCGCTCGGATTTTGCAGATTGAAACCGAACGGGTGATGCGTCATCTCAATGATGGTAAAGTCGTTGTTGTGGCTGGATTTCAAGGGATTTCTAGCAACGGTGAGTTAGAAATTACGACTTTAGGGCGTGGTGGTTCTGATACATCGGCCGTAGCTTTAGCCGCCGCCTTACAAGCTAACTTTTGTGAAATTTATACCGACGTACCAGGGATATTAACTACAGACCCCCGCCTAGTTCCCCAAGCGCAGTTAATGGATGAAATCACCTGCAATGAAATGCTAGAATTGGCGAGTTTAGGGGCAAAAGTATTACATCCCCGTGCGGTGGAAATTGCCCGTAACTATTGTGTACCATTGGTAGTCAGGTCAAGTTGGACTGATGATCCGGGAACATGGGTAACAACTCCCCAACACCAAGAGCGATCGCTAATTAATTTAGAAATTGCCCGTCCTGTAGATGCGGTAGAATTTGACACCAATCAAGCCAGGGTAGCACTGTTACGTGTACCAGATAAACCAGGGGTGGCAGCTAAATTATTTGGGGAAATTTCCCGGCAAAAAGTAGACGTAGATTTAATTATTCAATCAATTCATGAAGGTAATACTAATGACATTGCCTTTACAGTAACTACACCCATACTCAAACGCGCCGAAGCTGTCGCCTCCGCCATCGCTCCAGCTTTAAGAAATCCATCTCACCCCAACACTGATGAAGCCGAGGTGATGGTAGAACAAGATATAGCTAAAGTTAGTATTGCTGGTGCAGGGATGATTGGCCGCCCTGGAGTAGCTGCTAAAATGTTTGCCACCTTAGCCGAAGCTGGGGTAAACATCCAAATGATTTCCACTAGCGAAGTCAAAGTTAGCTGTGTAATTGATGCCAGCGATGGCGATCGCGCCGTAGCCGCATTATGTCAAGCTTTTGAAATAGTAGCCTCCCCCACTCCCCCAGTTGCCCTTGCTGCTGCCACAACCCATCCCCCCGTGCGCGGTGTCGCCCTAGACTTAAACCAAACCCGTCTAGCCATTCGCCAAGTCCCCGATCGCCCGGGAATGTCTGCTAAAATCTTTGGAATCTTAGCACAGCACAACATCAGCGTAGACATGATTATTCAATCTCAACGCTGTCGCATCATTGATGGTGTAGCCACACGAGACATAGCTTTTACAGTTCCCCGCATCGATGGAGAAATTGCCCAAAAATTGCTCACAGAAGCCGCCACAGCATCAGGATGGGGTGATGTAATTTTAGATAATGCGATCGCTAAAGTTAGTATCGTCGGTGCAGGCATGGTAGGACAACCAGGTGTAGCCGCCAAAATGTTTGATGCCTTAGCCCAACACCAAATTAATATTCAAATGATTGCCACCTCAGAAATTAAAATTAGCTGTGTTGTAGCCCAAGAACAAGGCGTACAAGCTTTGCAAGTCATACACTCTGCTTTTAATTTAGCTGGCAGTGAAAAATTTGTTGTCCCGGCTTAGAAGGGGGCAGGGGGCGGGGGGCAGGGGGCAGGGGAGCAGGGAGTAGGGGAGCAGGGGAGACAAGGGGGACAAGGGAGACAAGGAAGACAAGGGAGATGTTATCCCAATACCCAATTCCCAATTCCCAATGCCCAATGCCCCATGCCCAATGCCCCATGCCCAATGCCCCATCACACTACAGGACTTTCAAATAACAATAAAGATAGGAAAAAATCTGTGATAAATATTGCTACCCAGGTAGTGACAACTGCTGTAGTAGCAGATTCTCCTACTTCTTTTGCGCCGCCTTTAGTAGTTAGTCCCCAACTACAGCCATTAATAGAAACTATCGCTCCAAAAATTAAGCCTTTGAGTAAAATAGTGAATACGTCTGATGTATCTAAAAAATTTCTTACTGATTCTAAAAATATTTCAGGAGGAACTTTATAAAATTTCGCAGCCGCAAAAATTCCGCCACAGATGCCTATGATTAAAGCAAAAATCATCATAATTGGCATCATTAAACAACAAGCAATTACTCTCGGTAAAACTAGATAATCAATAGGGTTAGTTTTGAGCATATATAGCGCGTCAATTTGCTCAGTCACACGCATTGCACCTATTTCCGCAGCAAAGGCAGAACCTACTTGCCCGGCAATAATACTTGCTGTCAAAATAGGTGCTAATTCTCGACAAAACGCTACAGCAAACGCTCCTCCTACAGTACTGACAGCACCAAATTTTACTAATTCTCTAGCAGTTTGAATCGTAAATATCATCCCGGAAAAAACACTTACTAGCAATACTGGAGATATTGAACCAGGCCCTGCACTCACCATATGTTCTAAAATTTTCCGGTAGTAAGTTTTTCCTTGAATTAAATGTAAACAAACTTGTCCAAAAAGTAATACTGCCGCTAAACAACGCACAATCCACAATTGATCTAAATTCTTTTTTGGTTGCAATTTTAACGCCCAAATCAGTTTGTAATTCGTAATTTGTAATTCGTAATTCGTAATTCGTCAACAAGCCCTAAATAAAAAACCGGGTTTCTGAACGAAAGATTAACTTTTTAAGCTGAGGGATTTGCAAGAAACCCGGTTTTTAAATCTCGAAAAAACCCTTGTATAGTTGCCAAACAAGGGTTTTTCAATTTAATGAATGATTGAGTTATTGTACAAAAATGCCTCATATTTAGGTGTGAAATATCACCGTTAATAAGGGCAATAATGCTAATAAAAACGTGTGCCAAGATTGTAAATTAACTTCTGGGTTTGGGTTGGGTGGTGTTAGTAAAGCGTCAATTCTTTGTTCTAAGCGATTGCCTACACCATCACCTAAAGCTGCACAGCAAATTTCTGATTGATCAAATACAGAAGCATTGCTAATTACTAATAATAGAGATTCTGCCAACACTAAAGGGTCTACTTGCAATGCAGCGTAATGATCAGCGCGTAATTCTCGTAGGACTAAAAGTTCTTGCCACAGGGGTTCTGTGTTGGGTAGCCAAGCGGTGCAGGTGCGTATCCAACTCAGCCAGAAAAACCAAAATGTGTCTCTATAGTAATGGTGTCCTTGTTCGTGGGCTAATACGCTCTCTAAATGTTCTGGAGACAGGGTTTGTAGTAATCCTTGACTAACTACTAATTCTGGTTGCCAAAAACCAATTTGACCGGCAAATAATGCTTCTGTATTCAGTAACCTGATCAATCTACCGTCAAAATTCACTAGAGGACAATCACGGGCAGATTGTAGCGATCGCCAACCTTGATAAGCTAGTTTTAGGCATAACCCAGAGAAAATGCTCAACACAACTAAAGCCAGGCAATAGCTAAACCAACCTGTATACATACCACCCATTTGCCCTTGCGGCCCCATACACAGCACCGCTATCCCCGTCATGAAAATCAGCAACGGTGGGAACAGAAACAGAAACAGCGATCGCCGCCAACGTACATCCCAACTACTATGAGAATGAATCTCAGAACGGCGCAACATTACTGCTACTACCACAGTGATTAAAATCATGATTAGGTGCATTATTGTTCCTCCCTGGCTTGCCGTGCAGCTTGAATACGTTTAGCGATCGCTGCAATTTGGTCACTAGCCGCCTCATCCAGACTATCAGCAAACGCCGCTACCACATCAGGATTACCCACAGCCAAAAACTGCTGTAATTGTTCATGGGCTTTAATTACCTGTGCCTGCTGTTTTGTCAACAAAGGCCGCCAATAAAAAGCTTTACCTTTTTTATCACAGATTAGCCAACCTTTATCAGTGAGACGACGTAAAACTGTAGTTACAGAAGTATAAGCTAACTCTCGGTTAGGATCAGCCAAAATGCGATCGTGAACATCCTTGACCGTAGCTGACCCTAATTCCCAGATAATATTTAATATCTCAGCTTCTAAAGGGCCTAAAGACAGTTGTTTAGGACGATAATCAGGTAAAGGGGCCATAGGTATTAAAGATTAGGGACTGGGGAGAAATCAATTCAACAAGAAGGCAACGGGGAGCAGGGGGCAGGGAGCAGGGGGCAGGGAGCAGGGAGCAGGGGAGAGACTAAGCCTTGTTTCCTGCGCTTTTTTGCTCTGCCTCTTTGCTGAATTGCTTTCCCTGTATTCTTTCAGATTATCTGATGAGACACAAACTCTAGCAACCTTAATCATTGATTAATATCCAACCACAGATAAAAATCCCTCGTTCCCCATGCCCCATGCCCCATGCCCCATGCCCCATGCCCCATGCCCCATGCCCCATGCCCCATACCCCACAATAATCAATTCTCTTGCCTAACCATAAGAAATACTCGGACATTAAGTGTCATTATGGTGATGACGAGCCATTAGAATGTAATCTCGGCAATAGTATTGAGAGCAGGTGTATCCCCAGCGTGAAGCTATTCATATACCATACCCCGGAACAAACTCCAACTGACAAAGCCCCAGACTGTGCGATCGCAGTCGATGTTTTGCGCGCTACTAGCACTATAGCAACTGTCCTCTCATCTGGGGGCGAAGCGGTGCAAGTCTTTAGTGATTTAGATCAACTTATTGCAGTCAGTGAACAATGGCCAGTAGAAAAACGGCTGCGAGCTGGAGAAAGAGGCGGTGGTAAAGTCGCTGGTTTTGAATTAGGTAATTCACCCCTCGACTGCACACCGGACTTAGTGCAAGGAAGGCGTTTGTTTATTAGTACCACTAATGGAACTCGCGCTTTAAAACGGGTACAGCACTCAGCTACTGTCCTGACAGCCGCCTTTATTAACCGTGCCGCAGTTGTCCAATACCTGATAGACAAGCAACCGGAAACAGTTTGGATTGTCGGTTCTGGTTGGGAAGGCAGTTTTTCCTTAGAGGATACAGCCTGTGCAGGTGCGATCGCCCATAGTGTGATTGAAAAATCTCAATTACCACCAGAAGAATTAGCTGGTAACGATGAAGTGATTAGTGCGATCGCTCTCTATTCCCAGTGGGAAAATAATCTCTTAGAACTATTCCACCATGCTAGTCACGGTAAACGGTTGTTACGCCTACAATGCCATGAAGACCTAAAATATTGTTCCCAAACCGATATTTTACCTGTCTTGCCTACACAGCAAGAACCAGGAGTATTTAAACATAAAGCTTAAATATGCAAACTCGATAAACGCCAAAATTTCTTGATGATTAGCCTTTTTCTAAAATTTACCTAGAAAAGGGCTAGTTTTTTACAGCTATCAGTTATTGAAGTTAGTAGTGAGGGCTTCAGCCCTGCTTTGAGGGCTAATACCAATTTTGGATTCTTGAAACAATACTACCTATCCCAATTCGGTATATATAGCGATTCCCAGTTAAGTGAGGTACGGGTAGTATTTTGAAACGCAAAGGGGAGGCAGCGCGTTGCGGGGGTTTCCCCCGTTGTAGCGACTGCCGTCGCGCAAAGTAAAGCGCAAAGGTACGCAGAGATTTGTACCTCAGCAGGCTAGGAAACGCTATAGGACTAGTATTTGATTTTTCCCCCTGCTCCCTGCCCCCTGCCCCCCTGCTTACCAGAGCGATTGTATATTTTTTAGTTGGAAGTCCCTAAATATTCTCTCGCTGCTGACGGCGTGCTTCGAGTTGTAGCATAATCTCTGCGTGCATCTGGCGGGTGATGGGGTAGAAATAGGTTAAAACTAAGCCCACAATTAAACAGATGGTGGGTAAAGGGCCAACGGCGATGCGAATGGCGGTTAATGCTGATTCTGGTTGGATGGGTGGTGGACTTTGACCGGCTACAGCTTCTTGAAAACCAGATGCTTCTAAGGCGTTACCTACCAAAAATAGCCCAAAGGCTAAACCAAATTTTTGCAGTAACACCATAAAACCGTAAAAAATCCCTTCCCGCCGTTGTCCGGTTTGCAGTTCGTCTAATTCAATCACATCGGGTATCATCGACCAGGGAACTAGGTAAGCTGTGGAAACACCAACCCCCGCCATCACAGCCATTGTATACATTAAACCTATTTGACCGGGTTGTAAGAAAAACAGTCCGGCTGCGGCTATTATCCATAAACTCATCCCCAGGAAATAAACTAGTTTCTTACCAACTCTTTTACTCACAGCCGTCCAGACAAATAACATTAACAGGGCTGTTCCTTGCACTGCAATCATCACTGTCGGTACATCTGCATTTTTCAAAGACATACAATAAATGACAAAAAAGGGAATAATGCTGGCGGTGATTTGCACCCCTAGCCAAGAACATAGATAGATGCCGATAACAAATAGAAACGGACGGTTGGTAAAAACAATTTTCAGTTGTTCTAAAAATGGGATAGATGCAGATTCTTCGACTTGAATACGTTGAGCTTCAAAAGCCAAAACACGATCGCGCACCCCAAAAACACACCAATATAAAGATACAATCGAAATTACAGTACAAATTGCTGCTAAAACTATATATTGTTGTTGCTCATTGGCTATGCGGGAAAAAACCACTTGCGCTAATAACAATGACAAAATACTACCCCCAATAGAAAAAGCAAAACGAAAGCTATTGAGGCTAGTACGCTCGTCATAATCTTGGGTAAGTTCTGGGGTGAGTGCAGTGTAAGGTAAATTCACCACCGTGTAGAATACTTGGGAAATCAAACCAATCGCTACGTAATACCAAAATAAACCCCAAACATTACTACTCTGGTTGCTACTAAATCGCGGTACAATCCACTGTAAGAAAAAGAAAATCCCAAAAGGAATTGCACCATAAAACATCCAAGGTAAACGACGACCCCAACGGCGTGATTGGGTTTTATCTGTTAACACCCCCACAAAAGGATCATTGACGGCATCCCAGATTTTACCAATTAACAATACACTGCCAGCTAAACCCGCCGGAATCCCCGCTACATTAGTAAAGAAGATTAACAGAAAAAATATCGCTATGTTAGCAGTAATTGCCGGGCCTAAATCCCCTGCACCATAAGCTAACTTCGTTTTCAAATCTAATTTTTGACTAAATTGATGCTTGGGGGGATAGCCATCAGCAGCAGAATCCTTCATAATGTTTTGCACCCGTAATAAAATATAAAGTTTAGCTATAAAATACTTACTTTATGCCAGAACTTTACGTTTCTTGGTCAGACTATCACTATAAAATCGAGCAACTGGCTGCTCAAATTTATCACTCCGGTTGGGAATTTAATCAAATTGTCTGTCTAGCCAGAGGCGGACTCAGAGTTGGTGATATTCTCTCCCGTATATACCAAAAGCCTTTGGCAATTTTAGCAACGTCATCTTACAGTGGCCCCGGTAAACAAGAAAGAGGTAATTTAAGTTTTTCTCGTCATCTAACCATGACGACTGAAACTTTAGGTTCGCGCATTCTGCTTGTGGATGACTTAGTAGACTCTGGAATTACACTCAAAGAAACTATTCCTTGGCTTGACGAAAACATCGACTCTCCCATTGAAGATATTCGCACCGCCGTAATTTGGTATAAAGCCTGTTCTATCGTCGCGCCTAACTATTACATTGATTATTTACCTGATAATCCTTGGATTCGTCAACCTTTTGAACATTATGAACACATAACCCCGGCGGAATTGGCGGCGAAGGTGGGGTGAGGGGATGTAGCAGGCAGGGGGGCAGGGGGCGGGGGGCAGGGGGCAGGGGGCAGGGGAGACAAGGGAGACAAGGGAGACAAGGGAGACAGGGGAGTGTGGGGGGAAAGATTTGTTCTCCACCATCCCACACCAAGCACACCAAGCACACCCTGCGCCATGCCCAATGCCCAATGCCCTATGCCCAATGCCCAAAATTCTTTCATTTTGAATTTTGAATTTTGAATTGATATGCCCAATGCCCTATATTAAAACAACCATAACCACATGGGTAGGGTGATGAGTAAAAGCATAGCTCCGCCTGCTAAAGTGGTGACTGCAAGATTGCGATCTAAATTAAAGTTTTCGGCAATTACTAGGGAAGCAAAGGCTGGAGGCATGGCCATTTGTAATACAATTACTTTGGCGGCTGGGCCTGTTAATCCTAAAAGGGGCAAGGTACAGCCTAAAATGAAGGGAACGATGAGCATTTTAATTACTAAGCTCATTCCTACCTGGGGTAAGTTAACCCAGGTGTTTAGCTTTGCCAAGCGCATCCCAATTAATATTAAAGATAAACCTACTGTAGTCCAAGCTAATTTATCTAGGCTGAAGGCAACTACATGGGGAATTGCTATTTGACGCAATAATAAGCCTATACCAAAACACCAGATGGCAGGGTTAATCACAATAGCTTGAGCGACTTGAGTAATTTGTGCTTGATTTTGGTGATTATCGCCAAAACGCGCACCTAAAGCTACACCCAAAGCATAAGCACCGGGAAAAGACCCCAATAAGTCGTAAAATAATGCCCAAGCAAAGTATTCTTGACCGATAGTTGCTAAGGTGATGGGAAAGCCTAAATATCCTGTGTTACCAATCATGGCGGCTAACAACAGACTGCCTTGAGTCGGCTTTTGGGGGATGGTTTTGCTAAAGTAACCTTGGAGTTTAATTCCTAGCCATGCTAGAAATGCTCCTAGTAGAATAGCAAGGTATGCGATCGCTGGAGCAATCCAAATTCGTCCTGATAAGTCCGCTTGGCGCACAAAAGCAATAATACTGATAGGTACTCCCACCCAAAACAAAAATTGCGCTAAACGAGTCGGAACTGTACTAGGTAATTTCCGTCCCAGGATAAATCCTATCAGGACTAATCCTACAAGTTTGACGTATAGTTCTAGCAGATTTATCAATGTTGTGTCTGGAGATATAAATGTAAAATGCTACCCAATCAGTTTATTTCTATTTAGTCTAGAATCTGTTATGAATTGTGAACAAAAGCAGGAGTTGACCTGTGAATAAAGCTGGATATTCTGGAAAACCAAAAAAATCATTAGGTGAGCCTCATGACGATATTCCAGCCGCTTTACGCGATACTCCTGATGTTAGGCGGAAAACAAAGGTAAAACCCATAGTTTTATTACTTGGGGGTGTATCAATATTTGTGCTGCTGGCTATAATTAGCGGTTTTTTGTTTTCTCTCATCACACCCAAAAAAACCGCCGAGTCTCAACCTTCCCCAGTTAGTTCTATTCCTACACCAATTCCGACTAACTCCCCCAATAATAATATTGATTCTGTATTGGGACATTTGGCATATCCAGAAGCACCAGCATCCGAATTAGTCCCCATCACTGCTGATGGGCGCATTAGAATGCGAAAAAACGCCGCCGCCAGATATCAGGCGATGGCGCAAGCGGCGCGGAGTGCGGGTGTAATTTTAGTACCTATTTCTGGTTTTCGTTCTGTACAAGAACAGGAACGGTTATTTTTTACTATTGGCGCGCAACGCAATCAAACCCCAGCAGAACGAGCAGCCTTGAGTGCGCCCCCTGGTCATAGTGAACACCATACTGGTTATGCTATAGATATTGGGGATGGAGTAGCACCAGCGACAAATCTGCAAGTTATCTTTGAAAATACCAGAGCTTTTCAATGGTTACAAGCCAATGCAGCCCGGTTTGGCTTTGAGATGTCCTTTGAGAAAAACAATGAACAAGGGGTAAGTTATGAACCTTGGCACTGGCGTTTTGTTGGCGATCGGGATAGTTTAGAGACATTCTATAAAGCTAAAAATATCAAACCAGTGAGAATATCTCCGTAAGTGGTGGGGGTGTGGGGGTGTAGGGGGCAGGGGGCAGGGAGCAGGGAGCAGGGGGAGACAAGGTAGACAAGGTAGACAAGGTAGAAAGATTTACTCCAATGCCCAATGCCCCATGCCCAATTCCCAATTCCCAATGCCCCATGCCCCATGCCCAATTCCCAATTCCCAAATCACTCAGATGTAGAAGCTTCTGGTGTTGATTGGGATTGAGATGGCTGCCGGGAACGACGTAAAGCATTCCGTAAACGACTAGCACTAGAAGATGAAGTTGATTGTGTTTGTTGTGTTTGATTCCTGCGCCGCCGACGAGTTGGGGTTGGTTGTGATTGAGTTGATGATTGAGTAGCTGTACGCTCACGTCGTACTCTGCGTAGAGAATTTCTAACGCTTCTTTGATTGTCAGATGTTCTGGTATTGGTGGTTGACGCTGTTGATGGTTGTGATGTCGGAACTAACCGCCTGCGTCTGGTTCTATTTTCTGTATTTGTGCTAGAGGTAGACGTTGTGTTATTAGATGCTCTGGAACTTGGGGTACTACTAGCCGCTTGTTGTCTTGCTTGTCTTTCTCTTTCTCTTTGTCTTTGTCTTTTACGCTCTTGTAGTTCCCGATAACGCCGAGAACCTTGAATTGCATATTCAGTATCGATAGCTACTCCTGTTCTACCATTAGCAGAAGGTTTTAATTTCCAGTTACGTGCTTGTCTGAGGGTTTCTTCATCTAAGTCACGATTACCACTAGAGTTGACAATTCTGACATTAGTAACATTACCTTTGTCATCAGTATCAACAGCTACTCTGACGTTGCCTTCTATGCCTCGTCTTCTGGCAGCTTCTGGATACTTAGTACCGCACTCACGACAAGCTGCACGACCATTCCCTGCTCTGGGGGGATCATTTCTAGTATTATTACTGCTTGGTGGAGAGTCTATTTTGACAGGACTGGGGGCTGTACTTACTGCTTCACTACCTCTGCTGCGTCTAATACTAGGTAAGCTATTGTTATTATTACCAGAACCTACAGTAATGCTAGAGCCTGTATTGCTAGAGTTATCTGCACTTGTATTTCCCTGAGTTGCTCTAGCATCTCGGATATCACCTAGCAACCCTCTTAATTTGTTACTGCTTGCTTCTACAACTTGGGTTGTCGTTGGTTGTGTATTAGTGGGTTGAGTTGTTAGGACTCTTGGGGGTGGTGCGCTAGTCTTAGCAGTCGCCTGTTGAATTTGAGGTGTTTTGAGGTTTTGAGAAACCTTTGGTGCTGGCTCAGTTTTTAATTTTACAGGGGTGACAGCTACAGGTGCGATCGCTTCTTGTCTTGGTTGGGGTGCTAAATTCACCCTCGTATTATTTACCTCTGGTATCACCCGGCGCGGAGGAGGTGCAATTTTTGGTTCTGGTTCAACCTCCTCTGGTGTTGGTTTAGTTTCTACAGGCGGAGTTTCAATTAATGTCACTTCTAGGGGTTCATTGTCAACTTCAGAATTTCTCCGTAGCAGATTATTTATACCTATGGTCAATATACCAATATGCAACGCCACCGAGCCAATCAGGCTGTAAACCAGAAAAGACCTGAGAGCCTCAGTTTCCTTGGAACGCTGCTCAACAGCTATGCCCGAAAAGGTCATAATTTATTGCGACCTACTATTACTAACCAGAACATATTAGAATGCTTAGATACAAATATCAAGTAATTACTTTATCAAGTTAATACCTGTCTTTAATCATAGGAAAATGCTGTAATAGTTGATGGGAGAGTTTTTTAGCGGAATATTGATAATAATTAATTGCAAAAAAATTGCATTTTTATTAAAAGGATCTTGACAATTACTCTCAACTTATCTGAAGATTCCATATAGTCTCTGTGTGTTTAGTTTAACGAGGCTCTGCATGGGAATTACAAAACTGTTTACAGCTGGCGGCATAGTTATGTGGCCGCTACTAGGATTTTCTGTATTAGCGGTGGCATTAATTATTGAGCGCGTCAGGTTTTGGTTAAGAGTCAATAGCCGTCAAAGTCGAGTCATTGCAGAGGTATTGAAACTCTATCGGTTAGATAATGTGGTGGGTGCAATAGATAAACTTCGGCAAAATGCAGATTTACCACTATCAAGGGTGTTTTTAGCAGCGTTGGAATTAGAAGAACCAACTCCTGAAGAATTTCGTTTGGCTTTAGAAAGTGAAGCACAAGCGGAGATACCTATACTCAAACGGTTTCAAAATCTTTTTGACACCATCATTGGTTTAGCACCCTTATTAGGTCTGTTGGGGACAGTATTAGGGTTGATTACCTCCTTTGCTTCCTTAGATATTGGGGATGTGGGCGGTACACAAGCTACAAAAGTTACCGATGGTATCAGTGAAGCATTGGTATCAACAGCAGCCGGCTTAATAGTGGCGATATTTACACTATTTTTTGCTAACTCCTTTCGCGGACTTTATAGCCGACAGATGGCGTTGTTTCAGGAATATGGTGGGCAGTTAGAATTACTTTATCGTCGTCGCTATGAGCGAGGGGAAAAATCCTATGCGGCTACAAGATGAACCCGATATACCAGCACAAATTAATGTTGTGCCAATGATCGATGTGATTTTTGCGATTTTGACATTTTTTATCATGTCAACGCTGTTTTTAACTAGATCAGAAGGCTTACCAGTAAATTTACCAAAAGCAAGCACAGCCAATCAACAACAAGTACCTACAAAAATTACTATCACCGTTGACGAACAAGGACAAATTAGCCTCAACCGTCAACCAATACTAGTAGATGCTTTAGCAGAACAAATACGTAATGTAGCTGGTTCTAACTCAGAACCTTTAGTAATTATTAATGCTGATGAAAAAGTAGGACACGGTAAAGTAGTAGCAGTGATGGATCAGGTACGGCAAGTTAAAGGAGCAAAATTAGCGATCGCTACTAAAAAGTAATTTGGGGCATGGGGCATGGGGAATTGGGCATTGGGAATTGGGCATTGGGAATTGGGCATTGGGGAGGCAGTGCGATGGGCGGGTTTCCCGACTTGTAGCAACTGCCGTCATTGGGCATAAGTTATTCTCTCCCTTGTCTCCCTGCTCCCCTGCCCCCTGCCTACCTTGTCTCCCTTGTCTCCCCTACACTAGGCTGTTGACTTTGTTGAAATTTGGGCGGTTTTTAGTAATTTTGTACGCGATGTTTAATTTGTGCCTCAAAGCCTTCTCAAAACACAGTTTCAGCCATCGTAACTACGCACATTTTTTGCATGGACAAAATCCCAAAAAAGGTACAGAGTCAACAGCCTACCCCTACACCCCTACACCCCTACACCCCTACAGGGCTGACTATCCCTGTTCTGTCATTTTAGGAGAACCCAATCGCTGGAAGCCTTTCAGAGCTTTAATTTTCGGATTTTAGCTATAAATTTTAGTTTCTGTTAGAAAATAAAGGCTGAAAGCTTGATTAAATCAAAGGTTTAGAATTTTGCTTCAATTATTGTTTTCCGAGAGTGACATAACAGGGCTATTGACCATTGACTGGCTGTTTATACTTATTAGGATATTTGCGTTGGAAATGGTCTTCCATGATTTGTAAAATCATTGGGGCTGCAACACTACCGCCACCGCCGCCGGAATGTTCAGCAAAGGCAACAATCAAAACTTCTGGCTTATCAGCTGGGGCATAAGCACCAAACCAAGCATGATTTTGCTTGATACCACGCTTCCAAGCTTCGGCTGTACCACTTTTACCGGAGACTGGGGGAATAGTAGGTTTATTTAAAACTTTGCCTGTCCCATCAGTGATAACTTTACGCAATCCTTCCTGTAGGAGTTTAATCGTTGAAGGCTTCATATGGACATCTTTTCGCCAACTTCTGGCTTCTTCATTGTCCTTAAGCAAATGTGGCTGGACGCGATAACCACCATTAGCTGGAACAGCAAACATTACCGCCACTTGTAGAGGTGTACCCAATAAAGCACCTTGACCAATAGACATATTAATTGTGTCGCCTATAGTCCAAGGCATATTACGAACTTTCCGCTTCCATGCGTCATCGGGGACTAAACCTTTTGATTCTTCGGAAGTGAACTCAAAACCTGTTTTTTCCCCAAAGCCATATTTACGAGTCCACTTAATCAGAGTCGGCCCACCAACTCCCTTAGCAATTTGATAAAAGAAAGTATCACTACTCCACTGCATTGCGCCGACAAAACCTAACGGGCCAAAACCGGCATGATTCCACTCACCAAATCTAGTGCCACCAATAGTTAATGAACCGTAGGTTTGGAGAACTGTGTTAGGAGAAAACTTACCTGATTCTAGTCCGGCGGTTTTGGTGACAATTTTAAAGGTACTAGCGGGGGGAAAAGCACTCAGGGCGCGATTTACTAGGGGATGATCTTCACCTTGTACAGATTCCCAGTCTTTTTGTGTCAGTTTTTGCTTCGAGAAAATGTTGGGATCAAAGCTGGGATGAGATACCATTGCTAAGACAGCACCATTTTTGGGATCAAGGGCAACAATTGCACCATTGCGTTTTCCCAAGGCTTTTTCTGCTGCTAATTGCATATCTAAATCTACAGTCAGGCGGATATCATTACCAGGTTTGGCTTGTTTTTCTCCTAATACCCGCAATGGTCGCCCAGCACCATCAACTTCTACCTGTTGACCTCCCCATTCACCCCGGAGTAAGCTTTCATAGGCTTTTTCTACACCCATCTGGCCAATTACATCACCCAGACGATAACCGTCTTTTTTCTTTTCTTGGAGTTGTTCGGCGGTTAATTCGCGTGTGTAGCCGAGTATATGTGCTAACTCCCGACCGTGGGGATAGTAACGAACTGCTTCGGTATGTATTTCGACATTTTGCAATTCGTTTTCATATTCTTTGATAGCTGTAATTTGAGCTTCGTTTAAATTACGAGCAATACGAATCAGTGAAGACGAGTTAGCACCAGCTTTTTCTAGTTTCTTTTCGATTTCCTCTTGAGGAATTTCCAAAATTTTAGACAGACGCGCCCCAACTACTGCCCAGGAAGGTTTAGTATGTGCCATTGGCCACAAATACACAGACCGGGGATAGCGTGTACTAGCTAATAACTTGCCGTTGCGGTCAAAAATATTACCTCGCTCTGGTTGTTTAGGAATCATCCGAATCCGATTTGATTCAGCGCGTTTGCGGTAGTATGCTCCTTCCACAATTTGCAAATATGCCAACCGCGCACCGATCCCAGTCGTCATTAATAAGGTAAATATGATCAAAAATATAGACTGGTAATTCCGTCCAACTGTACGTGTATTTTTTTTGCCTCCCAGGGGAGTTGGTTGGAATGTAGCCATAGGAAATATAAAAACTATATATTAGGTGAAGCTATGCTTTATTGATGGGTCTGATGATCAAACTAATGGTATTTTAAGCTTTTCTTTACAAATTAGCTCTAGGGATTTAGAGGTGCGATCGCCATACCGTTGTTTGTACTCTTGAGGAATTATATTCAGTATACCTCTTGTCTTGCTGCCTATGTAGAGCGATCGCACTTTGATCATGATTCTAGGCGATCGCAATAATGACCGCAGGTATAGCACCTTAATCTTCAAAAATACTATCAAAAATTTCTCAAGCTACTGCTAACGCCTATAAAGAAAGCTTGAATCCGTGGGCAGAGTTACTCGTCTAGGTTGAATAAATTTATGTATTGAAAATTTATTAGCACTTGAAATCAAGTCATAGTAAAACTTAATATCTAGTGACATTTAGTTAATATTCTGCCATTCACGAGCATCTATAAATAAGATTTAAATATTCCCAAGTTTCTGTTTGCTCTTGTTCATCTCCTGCTTGTAACCATTCTTTAGTTAATTCTTTCAGTGCTTGATGTTGTTGATGTAAGAGTTTTTTTGTTTGAATATCCAAATCTTCTTGTTCAAAGTTGGTTAATAACTCCGGTTTAATAGTGACAGTTTTCCGAAAAACTCGCATTATTTCCAGCAAATTTGACCAATATTCCTGGGGTGTTTCTTGAATTTCTTGCAAGATTTCTGTCAAACAGCTTGCTTCACTAATGTGACTAGCTTCAGCTTGATTAATTAAATTGGGTTGAGTCATTAGTAATTATTCCTCATGAGAACTATTACAGTGAAGTGAGCCATAACGACTCACCCTAATTAGTAAATTTAGGATAATAACATTTTCTTCGCCTCAGCTAAAGATACCGAAGTACTATCTTTTTCTTCTGTTTTCGCATTCCTTAAATCTCGTAAATCTTCCAAATCTTCTAACAATTCCTGAACTTTTAAAAACTCCTCATAAGGTAAAACAGCAAATTGCTTTTGACCATTTTTTGTTAAAAATTCAGGATGTAATTCAATCATTTTGATAACTCCTTTTACTCATAAGCTTTACTGCGATGCTTCACCCTATATATCATGATAGTCTGTTCTTCTAATTCAAACAAAACTCGATAATCACCTACTCTCAGACGATATTCTGGTGTAAAGTTGGTTAAGTGTTTGACATCTCCCTGCAAGTCATCTTGCATTGCTTCCATTTTACTGATAATGCGTTCTCTAATATCTACAGGAAGTTTCTCTAAATCTTTAATTGCTTTGGGCTTAAATTCTATTTGGTACTGCACATACTTGACTCTCTTGAAATATATTATACTATGGCATATTTTAAGTGATCGCAAAATCCGTATATTGTCTCACCTCTGGTGGCTGAAACGCCAAGACAATATCACTAGCCGGAACACCTAAGCGCATTAACTCCGTTGCTATTCCTTCCTCTGTCCAATCTTCTTCAATGTAAATCTTTTCATTTTTAATGCGAATATGGACATGAGTATATTTATATCTTTTACTTCCTTGCCAATCAACTGTTAACCACAGATAATGATCATGGTTTTCATCAAATACTAAACAAGTTTCGTGCTTTTTATTAGCTGATTGATTGGCAAAGTTATCATATTCTGTCAAAACTTGTTTAATTAATTCCCGATAACGGATTAATTTATCCATGAGACAATTTCCTCTTTTTCCATATTCACAACTAGTAAATCAATTTGATTGATTTTGACTACAGCTTGAATAGATTTTCTCTGAAAGAATGTTTCATAAATCTCATCTTTGATAGCTAAACATATTTCTTCATATTCATCTTGTCTTAACTGAATAAGATTGCGATATAAGATATATTGACCTAAAGCTAGTTCAAAATCCTTAATGAGAGAAGGACTAATAAAACTTTTTATTTCTACAATTATTTTACGTGTGCTTTTTGAATCTGATACATATTTCTCAACTGCTAAATCTGCATATAGCTCTACATCTTCATATTCAATTGAATAAGGATCAGCCGTAATTGTCCAGCCATCTTTAATTAAGGCATTTTTAACAGCATCATGATAAATATCTTTGGCTGGCATTGTCGCTTTAGTAATTACATTCAGGTAGTTATCCTAATTATCCTAATTAAACTATATCAGCGAAGAATGGAGGCGGGCGATGTCTATCGACCAGCCGCTCCGCGTCTACGCTCTCCACTCAAAAGTTATGTATCTTGAGTCAGCATTGATTCCTTAACCGCTTGCACTAACTCCTCTTCTGTACATTGATACAAATCTCGCAGGCGGAATACTTGCCATACTTCCATTTTCGGCGTTGTTCTCCCCTTTTCCCAGTTGCGAATTGAAGATTCTGCACAGCCTAGTTCCCCAGCTACATCAAAGGTTCTCAGCCCTGCACGTTCTCTCAAGGCTCTCAAATCCATAGCTGACTAGACCTTTTATATATTGTTTTACCGTTAAGTTTTAGCGTTAAGAATTGACAAAATGTAGTCGTTTGCACTTTAATCATCATTGAAGAGGCGTTAGTGCATCCCCGGCAAGAGACTCGCTAACGCCCTTTACTAAACTGTTTATGGATAAATTAATCATGCCACAAAAAAACGAAGACAACGATTTCTCGTTAGATACGAAACAAATCGCCTATAAAGAACGCTTGAATCCGTGGGCGATTACTCGTTTACTTCCAGATATGCAACGGGTGACTGTGGCGAGATTTCGCAGTCGGTCTGATGCAGACGGACATCTGCAACTTTTACGTCAACTTATACCTGATGCTAGCTTTACAGTAGTTTTCGATTCTCAGCGTGAGGAAGCTGTAATTTAGATTCTCTGTATTTTGACAAAAAGATAGTAAAATTGTTCCCCCTTCCCTCGTAGGGAAGGGGGTTAGGGGGTTAGGTCTCTTCACAACAAACCTGATAAATCAGCACCAAAACCCGATCAATTTCCTGTAGCACTTCCTCATTTTTAATCCTTAACAAACGCAGCCCTCTACCTAACAAAACTTTGTCACGTTCTGCATCATATTCAGCTTGTTGTTCGTGTATTTTTCCATCTACCTCTATCACCAATCTAGCGGCGTGACAGTAAAAATCTGTGATAAAACCATCAATAATTTGCTGACGACGAAAGTGTAACCCATGCAAACGATTACCGCGAAGATGTTCCCAAAGGATTTTTTCTGCTGGTGTCATTTGGCGACGGAGTTCTTTCACACGGTGCATTTTATCTGGGTTGATTTTTTGTCCTATAACTATATTGTTAGTTTGGTCTTTTTTTGGTGTTGGATTATTCATGTATGAATTATGGAAGCTGGTGTTGATTCATACATTATGGCTGACCTCTCCCCCAACCCCTCTCCGACGCGGAGAGGGGAGCTAGATTTCTGAACAATTTTGTCAAATAAAAGGTCTTATTTATGGGAGTAGTTTAGCAGGGAAATGGAAAGAAGTTTTTCTGTAAAATCACGTAATTTTCAGTAAACTATTTGCAGTTTTATTTACTATGTCAAATTTTAAGCGATCGCAAATATTTTTTGCATTGATTACGCAACAGCAAACTCAGTCAATTTACGAGTTTCTGGATCATGAAATGCTAAAACAATATCCTCTTTCGGTACACCTTCTCTTAATAAATCAGTAGCAATTCCTGCTTCTGTCCAATCTTCCTCAATATAAATCTTCTGATTCTTAATGCGAACATAAACTGAAATTGCTTCGACTCTTTTATCATTTTTCCAGCCAATATTAAACCAAAGATATTGACTTCTTTGATCATCAAACATTAATACTTCATCTATATCTGGATCTGGTACTTGTGATGAAATTCTGTCATACTCGGTGAGGATTTGTTTAATTAAATTTTGATAATGGGTTATTTTGTCCATTGAACAATCTCCTGTTTATTGATATCAACAACTAAGAGTAAAACCTGATATTTTTGGATGATTAATTGAATGGCAATTTGTTGAAAGAACTTTTCATAAATCTTTTTACTAATTGCTAAGTAAATTTTATAACTAGGGTTGGTAATATTGAGAAATGTTTGGTAAATTAAATACTGTCCTAACGCTGTTTCAAATTCACGCATATTAGAACGACCAAGAAAACTTTTAATTTCAATAACTATTAGTTCTCCTTCTCTTGTGGCAGAAATCGTTTTTTCTCCAGCTAAATCAGCAAGTAATTTAACTTCTTCATATCTAATGGGATAAGGATCAAAGGTAATCGTCCAACCATCCTTAATTAAAGCATTTTTTACAGCTTCATGGTAAGTATCTTTTACAGCCATTTGACCCTGTGAGTAACATTTAGGTGAGCCATCAAGACTCACCCTAGTTAAACTATACCAACAAAGCTTCCTCCTCTTTAGAAATCACTCGCCCTTCATCCTCAAAACCGGCGATTTGATCAAAGTTCAAATACCGATATAAATTCTCAGCAAAAGGATGAATTTTATTCGCCACAATATCAAGATATTCCTGTACTGTGGGAATGCGTCCTAATAAGGCACAAACTGCGGCTAATTCAGCAGAACCTAAATACACTCTTGCGCCTTTACCCATGCGATTATTAAAGTTGCGGGTAGAGGTGGAAAATACAGTTGTGCCATCTTCAACTCGCGCCTGATTTCCCATACATAAACTGCATCCTGGCATTTCTGTTCTCGCGCCGGCTGCACCAAACACACCATACACACCTTCTTCTTTTAATTGGTGTTCATCCATGCGGGTGGGTGGTGCTATCCACAGGCGAGTTTTGACTGCACCTGCACCTTCTAAAACTTTCGCAGTGGCTCGATAATGACCGATGTTTGTCATACAAGAACCAACAAATACTTCTTGTACTGGATCATTAGCAACTTCCGATAATAATTTAACATTATCGGGGTCATTTGGAGCGGCAACAATTGGTTCTGTGATTTCGTTCAAATCAATTTCAATTATTTCTGCATATTCTGCATCTGCGTCGGCTTCTAGTAATACAGGATTTGCTAGCCATTCTTCCATTTGGGCGACGCGGCGCATAATTGTACGCGCGTCTTGATAACCTCTGGCTACCATGTTCTTTAACAAGGCAATGTTAGAACGCAGATATTCAGCAATTGTGGCTTCACTTAATTTAATGGTGCAGCCTGCACAGGAACGTTCGGCGGAAGCGTCTGTTAATTCAAAGGCTTGTTCGACTTTTAAATCTGGTAAGCCTTCCATTTCTAAAATTTTGCCGGAGAAGATGTTTTTCTTGTTCTCTTTGGCGACGGTGAGCAAACCTTTTTGAATGGCAACGTAAGGAATGGCGTTAACAATATCTCTTAAGGTAATTCCTGGTTGCAATTCTCCTTTGAATCTTACCAAAACTGATTCTGGCATATCCAAAGGCATGACACCTAACGCACCTGCAAAGGCGACTAACCCAGAACCGGCGGGGAAGGATATTCCCAAGGGGAAGCGGGTGTGCGAGTCGCCACCTGTACCGACGGTATCAGGTAACAGCATCCGGTTGAGCCATGAGTGGATGATACCATCGCCGGGACGTAGGGCAACACCGCCACGTTGAGAGAAGAAATCGGGGAGTTCGTGGTGGGTTTTGATGTCTACGGGTTTGGGATAGGCGGCGGTGTGACAGAAACTTTGCATGACTAAGTCTGCACTGAAACCTAAACAAGCGAGTTCTTTGAGTTCGTCACGGGTCATCGGCCCTGTGGTATCTTGAGAACCAACGGTAGTCATGATGGGTTCGCAAGATGTACCGGGACGCACACCGGGTAAACCGCAGGCTTTACCGACCATTTTTTGGGCGAGGGTGTAGCCTTTGCCTGTGTCTTCTGGTTGTTGGGGACGGATGAACAGGGTGCTGGGTTCTAAGCCTAATGCTTGGCGGGTTTTGTCGGTGAGGGTACGTCCAATTAATAGGGGGATGCGTCCACCGGCGCGGACTTCATCAAGGATAGTGTCGGGTTTGAGGGTGAAGGTAGAAATAACTTCGCCGTCTTCGTTGGTAATTTCACCTTTGTAGGGATAGATGGTAATTACCATGCCGGTTTCAAGTTTGGTGACATCGCATTGAATGGGCAAAGCACCGGCATCTTCTGCTGTGTTGAAAAAGATAGGAGCGATCGCACCACCTAAAATATAACCCCCGGCGCGTTTATTGGGAACATAGGGGATATCCTGCCCCATGTGCCATAACACGGAGTTAATTGCCGACTTCCGGGAAGAACCAGTCCCGACAACATCCCCAACATAAGCTACGGGATGTCCTTTTTTCTTCAACTCAGCAATGGTTTCTAAGCTTCCGGGTTGCCGTGACTCTAACATCGCCAAGGCGTGGAGGGGAATATCTGGACGGGTGGTGGCGTGGGTGGCTGGGGATAAGTCATCGGTATTGGTTTCCCCAGGAACTTTAAACACGGTGACGTTGATATATTCTGGTAGCTGGGGACGAACTGTAAACCACTCGGCTTCTGCCCAGGAATTAACTACCTGTTTGGCGTAGGGGTTGATTTTGGCTAATTCCAAGACATCATGGAAGGCATCATACACCAATAAGGTTTTACTGAGGGCGGCAGCTGCGGCGGCGGCAATGGGTTCTTTGCCTTCTCCTCCCATTACCAAGGGGGTATCATCTTCTGATGGTTTGGTAGAGAGTTTGAGCAACTCAATTAAAGACTGCACATTATAACCGCCTACCATTGTCCCGAGTAAT
This sequence comes from Aliinostoc maniaoense, assembly GCF_058172895.1. NCBI lineage: Bacteria > Bacillati > Cyanobacteriota > Cyanophyceae > Nostocales > Nodulariaceae > Aliinostoc > Aliinostoc maniaoense. The sequence continues at coordinate 6,272,262 of NZ_CP187952.1, forward strand.
TCCACTGCGTCAATTGAAGAAATTAAGGGACTGGTGATTTCGCCTTTAGCAATACCTGTAAGGAAACCGGCTTTGACATAGGCGGCTGCATCTACACCAGGGGGGACGCGATCGCGCAATAAATGTAATAATGTATCTTCTTCCCCTGTTGGTGGATTTTTCAGTAATTCACACAACTCTGATGTTTGCTGTGCATCTAACGGTAAGGGCGGAATACCGAGGGCTGCCCTTTCGGCAACGTGTTGACGATATTTTTCTAACATTTTTGTGTTCTCTCTTTGTATCTTCTTACCTTAATTATGAAGTATTTTTAGACAAAACTTAGCAAGCAAAGTTTACCCGATTTTCTGTTTATAAGCCTTACTGGTAATCGCTTATGAGAATTTTTGTTTTATACTTAAAGTATAATTTTGGTGTCAAATTCCCACTGAAGATATTTTAATTACCTACACAGTTAAGGGCAGAATATATCCTGCCCCTACAATCATATGTATTCCACTCGATTGGTAACTATTATACTAAGCGGTCATAGCAGTTTCATCTGATGTTTTATCTGTATTAGATTTCAGGCGTGTCAATCTGCTTTTACGGACGCGTTCACTATCTCGAACTCCCCCAGCCAGTTCATATTCATTACTGTTTTTACCATACTTGAAACCAACACCCACCAGCATTTTGTCTGAAACCTGATTTAAGGTTTTTTCCATTTCATCTAGCTTTTTTTTAGAGGAGTCTATCATTGCTATAGCGGCATTATAATCATCAAGCATATTGTGAAACTGCTCAATTAATTGCGTCAGGTTTTGCAAGTTGCAAGTATCATCAAACTTGAGTTTTGGATCAATTGCTTTCAGTCCCGCAACTCTAAACTCAGCTTTTTCTAAAATCCGAGAACTACGCTTTTTTCTAGCCATAATTTTACACTTTAAAAAGCTTTACAAAGCTATTTTGACTCAATTAAGTTGTTTTGTAGTTCAGCAAAATTCACATTTTTCTTAATAAAATGTTTTATTTATACCCGTGATTTCTCGGAATTGCAGCAATACATTGCCTGTTTAGTGCAGAGTTAAGGCTTAATGTTGTGACTTTAAGGGTTAATGTTGTGACCTTAAGGCTTAATGTTGTGACCTTAAGGCTTAATGTTGTGACCTTAAGGCTTAATGTTGTAATCTCAAGGCTTAATAGCGTAATCTTAAGGGTTAATAGCGTAATCTTAAGGCTTAATGTTGTGACTTTAAGGCTTAATGTTGTGACTTTAAGGCTTAATGTTGTAATCTCAAGGCTTAATGTTCTGAGTTTTCACGTTATGTGGAAAAGCTAAGGTGAAACCTAACCCCCTAACCCCCTTCCCTACAAGGGAAGGGGGAATATGTAGAGACGTTTCATGAAACGTCTCTACAGTTGTAGGGGAGAGGTACTCTATGAGAAGAGCTTGGCTCTATGGAGAGGGGTTTTCTAGATGCCGTGAAAAGTCAGATTGCGAATTGGTTTAACATCTGTGGTACATTAGCACCAAATACTGCCAAAAATTTCATCAGTATGACAGCTACAACAAACTCTCGTTATGTCACTCGACAACCTGAAATTTTATCAGGTGAACCAATTATTCAAGGAACTAGAACACCTGTGAGAGCGATTGTTGAAAATTGGCGTTTAGGTATTAGGCCAGAGGAAATACCGCTACATTTACCTCATTTAACTTTAGCCCAAGTCTTTGATGCTTTGAGTTTTTATTTAGATAATCAATCAGAAATCAATGAATATATAGAACGAAATCATGTCCCTGATGAATTAGTTCATCCTGCTATTAAAATAATTCCCAATTAAATAAATAGAAAAAATTGTAGGTTGAGTTTCCTCACGTCAACTCATACCAATATCTATCTTGAGTTGACGAGATGTAGGTTGGGTTGCGCTGCGCTTAACCCGACCTACATCTACTAAAGCTAAAGAATATTGGCGAGACTACAGGAGTCGAGATGATGCCTAGAAGTACAAACTATCACGAAAAATTGATACAAGACTTAAAAAATCCTCTAGAAGCAGCAGCTTATATTGAAGTTGTTTTAGAAGAAGGCGACCCAAAAATGTTAAGTAAAGCACTCCAAAATGTCATAGAATCGCATGGTGGAGTTGATCAGCTTTTTACACCAGTCAAGAAACTCTACAATAAACTTGACCAAATGCTATAATTGTAAAAATAGCTTTTATTGAAAATTTGGAATAGTGATAGTTATGACTAACTTAAAAATTCCAGCATTTAAGATATTTCAAAATGATATACCAATGCTTTTGTTCATTACAAAAGCCGAAGTTATTTATCAGCGTTTTGATGTTTCTCGAAGAATTAATGACAAGGTTTTAGGCTATCAAAGGTCATTTTCAAATCCTAGAATTAAAAAAATAAAAAATTATATTAATCAAGAAAATGGTATTATACCAAACTCCATTTTAGTCAATCTTGACCAGGATAAATATTCCTATTTAGAAAATGAAAATCTATTAATCTTAAATGATTCAGATTCACTAGGACTCATTATAGATGGTCAACATAGAGTCAAAGGTTCTTATGAAGCTGATCCTAACTTTAACTTAATGGTAGTTGCAACTTTGGAATTATCAATTAAAGAGCAAGCAAAACTTTTTGTAATAATTAATCAAACCCAAAAAGGTGTACCAGCATCCCTTTATTTAGACTTAATGAATTTAATAGAAGGAGATATTGAAAATTATGATGATGAAGGAGTTTCAGCAGAAAGGCGAGCAACAGAAATTGCCCTTAGATTAAATGAAACAGAGGAAAGTCCTTTATATGAACTAATTAGAAGAACTGGAGATGCTGGTTTTGGTATATCTTTGAGTGAGTTCGTTAATCAAATTAGGGATTATGTAGAACCGAGAACTGGAAAACTTGCTAATTATGGCTTTGAACAACAGTATAAAATATTTGAAATTTATTTTCGTTCTATTAAAGCTGTTTTTTTAGAACAATGGGAAGATAAAGAATCTTACATTTTAAAAACAGTAGGGTTTGGAGGAATTATGAAAGCATTTTATGAAATTTTTAATCTAGTTACACAAAAATATCAAAAGTTTAACACTGAAAATACAATTAAAATCCTTGAATTAATTCAAGATTTTAATTTTAACAAAGAAAATTTACCAAGTGGTGGAGGTTATAAAGCGCAGGAAAAGGCTGGTGAAGTAATAGTTAGCCGTCTAAAAAATGCTATTAGAGATTCCCAGGAATTTATGGTGATGATTGGAGATTAGAAAGTGTCTTTAACTTTGGAAGAAATTTCTATTGCCTTTAAAAAATGTAATGGGGATGCAAAATTTTCTTTTAAAGAACATTTACATAGTTTATATAAATCTAAAGAAGATTATGAAAAAGGTTTTGTTGTTTACAATGTCAACAATTACATATTAGCTGATATTGAAAAACTTCTATCTAAAGCTATTTTAAATATTTGTTCTACTGATTATTTGATGAAGAAAGGATATTTTAGTTGGGGCTTTGTTACTTCATATTATGGTAATTTTTTCCTGATACAAGCTTTAAATAGAACACAACTTAACTTTACGACTTGGGTGAATACCTCTGTAGAGTGCCAAGTTAGAAACTATCAAGCGCAAGAGATTAATATCAAAAGTATTACGAAATCAACTGACGAACATCAGAGACAGTTTCAGGTTTTTTTTAACAATTTTAAAGATTTTAGAAATCGTCAAGGGATTGATAGATATTGGAATATTGGCATTCAACCTTTCAAATTGGGAAGTGAATCAGAAATAAGAAATAAAATTAATTACGAAATTTCTTCAGAAGCTTTTTATGAATTAGATGTAGATGAGCAAGAATTTAAGAGAATTATTGAAGATAATATATATTCTCCATTTATCCAAGACAAAGAAAGGTCAACAATAATAAATTATGCTCGCCAAAATTTAAAATTGGCTATAGCAAGATTAAGAATGTTAACTTATATCTTAAATATGATTGCTATTAGAAATATAGAATACCGGAGTTATTATCAAAGAAATATGAGAAACAGATTAAAAGCTATTACAAATAAATATCCCGATGTGAGTGACTGGATTACAGAACACTTTCAAAGTTGGTTAATTTTTGATGCTGAACTTGTAGAAACAGGCGAAATTTAACATGAATTATATCTGAAGTCAAAATTCATGAACTTTATATAGTTGCACAGCAATGCGCGTCACCAACTCTACATACAGCGACCAAGCCGCCTTGCGTTCTGTGGGGTCAACTTCCCAAGCCATCGAACCAATACCAAACGGGAGACTGACGGATACATTCTTTAAGGAAACGCGATCGCGCATAACTATAACTAAGCAAATTTAACTATAATTAGTGAATATTATAGTAATTGATGAAACTCTTCTACCAAAGCTTTTTCAGGATATGCTAGCAAAATGCGATAACCGGCTGTAGGTTGTAGACCATCGCATCTTATATATCTTAAGACTTAATATCGTAACCTGAAGCTTAAGAGCAAACAGGCAACAGGATTAAAGCACTCTATTCTTGAGATCCCGTCAAAAGTCAGGTAGGCTAACACAATTAATTCAAGGCGATCGCACTTCACCTGTTAAGTGTAGAATATTACAATTTGCAACTTATACCAATGCTGCAAAATTAAGCAACAGATGCAAACCTTGAATGAAATCGAAAATATTACCTGAACCCCTCAAACCCGGAGACTTAATACGAGTTATCGCGCCAAGTGGTGCTTTGCGAGAATTTGCAGCCTTTGAACGTGGTCTAGAAATTTGGCGATCGCGCGGTTATGATATCCAAGTTACCCCTGATATTGATCAGCGTTGGGGATACTTAGCCAACACCGATGAAAACCGCCGTCATCAATTAGCAGCAGCTTGGCAAGATCCCCATTGTCGCGCTATTCTCTGCGCTAGGGGTGGTTTTGGTAGCACTCGCATTTTAGAAAATTGGACTTGGGAAACTAATTCCTCAGCACCCAAATGGCTCATAGGTTTTTCTGATATCACAGCTTTATTATGGAGTCTCTACAACGCAGGTATATCAGGAATACATGGTGCTGTACTAACAACTTTAGCTGATGAGCCACACTGGTCAATAGAACGTTTATTCAATTGTGTCGAAGGCAAACCCCTGCCACCGCTTAAAGGTTGCGGTTGGGGAGGAGGCGTTGCTAGTGGTATCCTACTTCCAGGGAATTTAACAGTAGCTACCCATCTGTTAAACACACCCATACAACCACATTTTGATGGCGTAATTTTAGCCTTAGAAGATGTCACCGAAGCCCCTTACCGCATTGACCGGATGTTAACACAGTGGCGTTTAAGTGGTATCTTAGCCAAAGTAAGGGGTATTGCCCTAGGTGGCTTTACCAAATGCGAAGCACCCGCCAACCTACCTAGTTTTACCATAGAGGAAGTTGTGCGCGATCGCTTATCTGATTTGGGTATTCCCATAGTTTCAGATTTACCTTTTGGCCATGATAGCCCTAATGCTGCCTTACCCGTTGGAGTACCAGCCATATTAGATGCACAAGCCGGAATCTTAGAGATCAAAAACTAACTTGATATGGCAAAATTACCATGATTGCTAAAAATCAAACATATCTGGTTTCTTGTAGCGTGTCACAACACATTATCTATGGATAAAAATTTAATAATCGACGTTGGTGTTCATCAAGGTGAAGATACTGAATACTATTTAAAAAAAGGCTTTCGAGTCGTCGGGATAGAAGCAGATCCCCAATTGTATAACACTATCAAACATAAACTGCAACCATACATAGATAATGGTCAATTGCAACTTCTAAATTTAGCGATCGCTCCCCAAGATCGCGAAATCACATTTTATGCTAACCTTAACCATAGTGTTTGGGGTACAATTTCTCCAGACTGGGTGCAAAGAAACAAAATATTCGGCACAAATTCCCAAGAAATCACCGTCCAAGGTTGTAAATTTGAAAACATCTTGCAACAATTTGGCATTCCCTACTACCTAAAAGTAGATATTGAAGGCGCAGATATGTTGTGCGTCAAAGCATTACAGCACTTCGACACTAAACCACAATTCATCTCCATAGAATCAGATAAAAACTCTTGGAATAACCTACTTGCAGAATTTAACATTTTAGAAAAACTAGGTTATCAAAAATTTAAAGTTATTAGCCAACAAAATATCACCCAACAAACTTGCCCATTTCCCCCACGAGAAGGCAAATACACCGAACATAAATTTCAATTTGGTTCTAGCGGACTATTTGGCGAAGAAACACCAGGAAAATGGCTTTCAGAAACTCAAGCCATCAATCTCTACAAACGCATTTTTTTGTATTATAAAATATTTAGATTAAATGGATTTCTTTATGATATTCCCCTAGGAAAAAAACTATTAGAAAAATTCAATATAATGGAACCGTGGTATGATACCCACGCCAGCCTCTAAACATAATCTAAAAAACCTTTATAGCGTTTCTTACTCTGCTGAGTTACTAACTACACCATTAATAAAATTGCCTAATCTCCGCGCCCCTCTGCGTTTTCCTCCGCGCCCCTCTGCGTTTAAAAAATTAGCCCACACTTTACATATTTAAAACAGATTCCAACCCTATCCCAACAAATCTATACACAGTAATTTAACTCATGAGTCAACAATATACTCCCAACGCCTTTTTAAAACTAGAAAATGGTCAACTTTATGCAGTTTTTAGCTGGAGTCGCCGTCAACCACAACTCATTACAGCCAAATCTTGGTTAGCAATTCTAGAAATATTTATTCATCAACACGATATTGAATCAGCCTATAAAACCTTTGCAAAATTAAAATTAGATCCTATTAGCGAAGAAACTACCCACACACTCAAGCAATATCACCCCCTCATTACTCAACAAGCCTTAACCTTGTTAAAAGATAGAGATTTAATCATCTTAGAAAAAGACTTTAACAGTTTTTTTGAACCAACACAACAACATCATCTCACTAACCTAAGTGAAATCAATCCTCAAATTCTCACCTCTTTATTCTCTCCCTTCTTACTCCAAGATGATTTAGCAGAAATTAACAACATAGCCGACTTTCTGAGAGTAGTTTTACACCTAGAAAAAATTGGTTTATTATCTCCTACCAAAGAGTCCCTAGACTGGGGTAACTTAAGAAGAACAAACCCCATTTGTCAAGCCTTTGGTTTTTTAAGAGGAGAACCAATAGACAGATATTATCTCAATCAATTTATTGCCAAAATTCGCCCAGAAATTGTTGGTAATATTATGGAAATTGGTGCTATACCAAACGCCAAAGCAGCTTATCAATTAAGTGATAATGATTCATATTGTGTACTGAATATAGAAAAGTGGTCAGAACAAGACATCGTTGGTGATGCTCATGATATTAGTATTATTCAACCCGCCACTTTTGATACAATTCTCCTCTTTAATGTTTTAGAGCATTGTTATGCACCTTGGATAGTCATAGAAAACATTCACACATGGTTAAAACCAGGAGGAAAATGTTTTGCTAGCGTTCCCAGTGCCGTAAAAATTCATGATACGCCTCAAGATTACTGGCGACCTCTCCCTGACGCTTTCAATTGGATGTTCAGAAACTTCTCCCAAAAACAAATACGTACTTATGGCAATCCCCTAACAGTAATAGCAACATATCATGGCATTGCAAAAGAAGAATTAACCCCTGAAGAATTAGACACATTTCATCCAGACTACCCAGTAATTACCTGTATTTCCGCCACCAAATAAAAACCTACCCTCATCACATTCTGACTCACAACATTTCCCACTCTACCGAGTCGTATATTTCCATGTAGGGTGTGTGACGCTACCAAAATATTGCAACGTAGTCATAAAACTCATAGCGTCACGCACCAATCATCAATTGTGACACTTATACCGTTTCTTGATGTAGCTTGCCTGGCGTAGCCATAGACGCACTTTATTCTTTACTGTAGAGACGTTACATGCAACGTCTCTACATCATTTATTCGGCGCAACTTCATAGAGAATTTGTATTACATAAATGCTATCAATTAACTGACTAATTTTTTAAAATTACATCCTCAATAATATCAATAGCCCGACGCACTCCACCAGCTTGATTCATAGCCATTTTTAGTCTCAAAGCATTCTCTTTATATGATGGTTGCATCAATACTTCTTCAATAGCCTGACGTAATCTAAAACTAGTCAACCGTGAAGTAGAAATAAACTTGCCTACACCAGACCATACAATACGTGTAGCTACCCCTGGTTGGTCATTAGTAATAGGAATAGTTACCAAAGGTACACCATAAAACAATGACTCCAACACAGTATTAGTTCCCGCATGACAAACAGTTAAACTTGCTTTTTGTAGCAGTTCTAACTGCGGTGCATATTTCACAACTATCGGATTTCCCGGTAACTTTGGTAAATCTTTAGATTCTAGTCCACCTCCCAAAGCCAGAACTAATTGAGCATCTAAACCCATACAACTTTCAGCAATATGATAAAAAATCTTATGTAGCCGATTTTGTAATGTTCCCATTGACGCATAAATAAGAGGCTGCCCATTCAATTTTTCAAAGGGAAAATCAATAAATGGTCTAGATGTAGAATCAATGTGAGGCCCTGTAAAGTGCAGCAACCCTGTTAAATTAGGTCTGGGATATTCAAACTCAGCAACTTGTTGACTAATAATTGCTAATTTAGAAACAGAGTAAAAATCATTAATATTAGTACAAGGCGGTAAATTACGCTCACGACGAAATTGTGCAATTACTTGTCGGATAGGTTTACCGAAACTCAGCATTAACTCATAACCTAAACCATTTCTTAATCTTGCCCACCATGCCAGACTATATCGCCAAGTAGTAAAAAATGGCGGAATAGAATAATCAAAACCGTTAACCAAAGCAGAAGCAGCAGTTACAAAAGGTATATTTACAACTTCTGCAACCGTACTACCCCCAAATAAACATTCATCAATTATCAATGCTTCTATCCCAGCATCTTCAATAACTTGTGGCGCATCCCGCAAAAATAAACCTGTTGTTTTTTCAGATAAAGAAGTTGTGTAACGTACAGCAGCTAACCCATTGAGTCTGCCCAACTGCTCATAAAATTTAGCTATTGTACCAAGCGGTAACTCATCCTTAGAAATAGCGCGAAACTCTAAACCAGCAGCATTAGCATTAGGCTCTGCATCAGCCATTCCCAGCATCGTCACGCGATGACCTCGTTTTTTAAGTTCGCGCCCCAAAGCAGTCATAGTATTTAAATGACCCGTAGCCGTAGGGCAAATCAACCCAAAATGCGTCATAGGGGTAAAAAAATTTAGGCTTAATTAATGTATTAAAATCACTAAAATTAAGTAAAACTACTAAAGTTTGCAATATTCTCAGCTAATTTATACCATATAACTGATATTTGCTTGATTAAAAAAATCAGTATGAAATAAAACTACAACTTTCTTCTACCCCTGCTTCCCCTACTCACCAAAGAAATTGATGATTTTTTTCTTTGAAAGCCCCCAACCCTGCTGTATGATAATATCCGAGTGCTAATCACCTACCTTTTATCTGCAAATAACTCATCATGAGTCCTATTGCTTTTGACATCACCCCAGAAATCAGCATTATCATCTGTACATATAACCGCGCTCATCACTTAAAAAAAGGAATTGATAGTGTCCTGAATCAAACTTTTCTCAATTGGGAACTTTTGATAGTGGATGATGGCAGCAATGATCATACCTTTGAAATTGTCAATTCATATCTTGACAAATACAACAATATCCGTTACCTAAAGCATCGCAATAAAAAACAATGTTATGCTAAAAATGCTGGTATTCAGGCATCTTTTGGCAAATATCTCACATTTCTTGATAGTGATGATTCATATAAACCCAATCATTTAGAATCAAGATTAGAGTATATGAAAAATCATCCAGAAATTGACTTAATTCAAGGAGGATTTTTCACTGAAGAAGAAATCTTAGTAGCTGATTATTATCAACCAGGAAAACTAATTAACTTAAAAGAATGTGTTTTAGGCCCTACATTTTTTGGCAAAAGAAAGGTATTTTTTGAGTTACAAGGGTTTAATCACATGACTTATGGAGAAGATACCGATTTGTGGGAAAGAGCCGAAAAAATCTGCAAAATCCAGAAAATAACCGAACCAGAAACTTATATCTATACCAGAGCCGAAACTAGTGTCAGCAGGAACTTTACTAATAGCGTTTCTTCCACAAGTTAAATTAGAGCCTATTGATAAATTCAATATTAAGTAGTGGACTGACACAGCTAAATTTGTGCATTAGATGTAGGTTGGGTTAAGCGCAGCACAACCCAACATGGATCTTGAAAACTCAACATAGATGTTGGTGTTGTGTTTTCTTACGTCGGTGGTAGCTTCCCAACCTACAATTTTTTTTGCAACATTTTAGTCGTATCAGTCCACTACATATACTGAGACTTTTTTAGAAATCAAACGAGATTCCTATCTCAACCTGTCGAAGCTGATAACTAATTCACTGCAAAGACTTCGTAAATTACCCCACCTTCACCGGTGCGTCCCTTACCGATCGCAATGATATTATTTAGCCATGCGTACCGCTCATCACCTGTTTCAAATAGAGGATTTGTCCTGAAATAGTATCGCTCCTCCGCGCCCTTGGGATCATCTGGCTTGAAGTAATCCACCGCATACGCAAAGTTTTCTGGGCTAGCTACCATCCGTCCCCCATAAGTCATGAGAATCACAGCCCCATCATGGGTTTTGAGACATAGACGAACATCAATTGCACCAGAGCCATCAGCCCGTACTTTAGACCAATCTCCGCCAGACATCGGGATGACCTCACCTTTGAGTTTCGGCCCCTCAAAATATCCAGACTTGGCCATAAAGATCATACGATGCCCATCAGGTGCTTGTCCCACATCCATCGGTGGTTCAACTTGTATTCTAATATCAAACAAGAATTGGGTTTTCAGCTCGGACATCCGTATCTCCATTTGTGTGCATTGCTGGCGGTTGCCGACTAAACCCAGAGTTTACCCTAACTTTTACAGGGATATGGAAAAAGCGATTTTCCTAATCAGACATGAGTCTCCAACGGAGGCGCACCTGCGGGAATGGCGAAAGAAACCAGTAAAATCCTCTTTCCCCCTGCTCCCTGCCTTATTTCTTAGGAGCAGCCGCACTAGCGGCACACCACCCGCTATGAATGAAAGAAACACTTTTTTCTTCCCCTATACCCCTATACCCCTACACCCTTACACCCCTGTTTCTTGAAAGTATGAATTGAAAAGTTAGAATATTTACCCTGGGTATTAAGCCGCCATCAACCGCGCCATTATACAAGTGTTGAATACTGTTGACGAATTATTCCTTAACGTTGGTATATCCAATTGACACTATTAAGTCATATTTCATCAACAGCATCTGTTTTGGTTATAAAAATGAGACTAGAAAGCAGGATTATTATGCAGTTGTGGAAGCGGCAAACATAGTAATTTCCCACATCTTTGGGGATCAGTTACACTGCTGCCAAGTCCAAATAAGGTTCTCGATAGGTTACAGGAGCGACATTTAACTCTTCTCTCCATTGTGCTAAGGGCTTTTCCCAAGCCTCTTCCCACTTCTGCGCCAAGAAGGGTTTTGCTTGACGAGCTAAATTATATGCCTCGTGAACAATCAGCATATAGGTGTCTAAATCTCTCTGGGTTTTGATGATATTGAGGATGTCTCCAGCTAACAACATTGCTCCCAGGGGATCGCGGTTTTGTGCAAACTGAAATACTGTAATCCCAATTCCACCAAACAGAGTCAGGCCATATCCTGAAACTGTATGCCAAATATCATGGGTTTGTCGCATACGCAGACTGTAATAGCTTACGTCGTCTAGAACATCGACAGGGGGATAAAAACCTGCCGGATAGCTTACTTCCCGTAAGTTATACGCATAAGCATAGCCTAAAGAATCTTTAGGCATCTTGCTCAACTCTTCTAGGTTGTAAGCAGGCCCAATATATCGTTCTTCAAAGATTTGAGCGATTTCAGGAATAGACTTGAGATAAGCAATCTGGGAAGCACGAACTTCATTTTGGGCGAAGGCATCCTCAAGATCAAAAATTCCCTGGATATCTACTCCCTTACCAATAAAGGACATGAACGCTTCTAGACCTTTGAGAAGTTCTGGAGATGTAAAAACTTTGAGAGCTTCTGGAGTCAGATTGGTGAGAAATTCTGGAGTAATCAATCGAGTCATATCCGCGTCGATAGTCGAGGTAAGCTTTGACATCGGTGAAACCTCAGATAATTAAATTACACAATGAATCTTATAGCACGGGCGCAGAAATACTGAATGCCCATACAAAACTTTACAGATTCTATTATACTCACTCTCAAAAACTCAAGAGGTTGTTTACAAAGTATAAAATATACTCAAAACCCGCCTCTCATCCTCTGCCCCATTTGGCTAAGGTGTAGAAAAAAGTTCAGATTTTCTTTATAAATCAAGATTTTAAGGCTTTTTCAAGATTTAAATAATTGCAGAAATAATATTTTTGTGTACACCGTAGACAGGAAATACACAGGCGGGAAAAGCCTGATTCCTCGTAGGTAAGGAGCAGTATTAAGGTTTTTAATGTTAATAACAATACTTTTAAAACACCTTGTCAAGAATATTTGACAAGTATTAAAAACATCAACTAAGTAATTCTTGTCACCACTAACAGCATGATGATGACCGATATAAATGTTTCATATGTTTAAAGTAAAATCTCGTAGTCATAACCCAATAGAGAATACTAACTACAGCAGTGAACAATCCAGCAGAGATCAGTACTATAGCGGTACGGAAACCCTTTGCGAACTCTCTTTTGCCCTCTGCCAATCATCAAATATTCATGTCAAGCTACTTGCTGTAATTTAAACTAGTTACGGGAGCTTTTTGCATTTGTAAATATGCTCTGATATATTCAAATCTTGCAGTGTTCTCTGAAGAATGATAGGGGTGTAGGGGTATAGGGAAAAATTGTTTCTTCAATATTAGGTTTCAATTTCATTGTTATTTTGATGCAATTAATTAACTGTTGAGCATGAACTTGATATTTTTCACATCCAAAAATCAGAGTCTTTTTCGGCAGATGATCAATTTAGGTAGGCGATTATCACTGCTAGCAATTGTTATGAGTTTATGTCTGATATTTTTATCGGGTTGTCAGGGAATAAATCAGCAGGATAACAAAGTAATTCATCTGAAATTATGGCAATCTATTAATCCCCCTGCGAATCGAGATGTATTTACAAGATTAGTAGATAAATTTAATGAAAATCATCCTGATATTCAAGTAGATTCTATCTTTATAGGTGAACCACAATTACCAAAAATCTTAACATCTGTCGTCGGTAATGCACCTCCAGATATTCTGGCATATGACCCACAAACTACAGGACAATTTGCAGAATTAGGCGCAATTGAACCTTTAGATGAATGGTTGGAAAAGTTACCGTTAAAATCAGAAATCATCCCCAACTTATGGGAACAATTGCAGTTAAATGACCATATTTGGTCAATCCCTATATATACTGCTAATCTCGGTATTTTTTACAGACCAAAACTTTTTGAAGCGGCGGGAATTAGTGAAACTCCTAAGACTTGGGAAGAATTAAGGGAAGTTGCTAAAAAGCTAACTATTGACCGTAATGGAGATAAAAGACCAGAACAATATGGAATGTTATTACCTTTAGGAAAGGGAGGATGGACTGTTTTTAGTTGGTTTCCTTTTTTATTGAGTGCTGGAGGTGAGGTAGTTACAGAGAATAAACCGAACTTAACGAACCAGGGGGCTATTAATGCTTTGCAATTCTGGAATGACTTGATGAAAGATGGTTCAGCAACCTTATCTCCACCAGAACGGGGTTATGAAGAGGACGCTTTTATTTCTGGTCGAGTTGCTATGCAAATTACAGGGCCTTGGACTTATATCATGAAATCTAACATTGATTATGATGTGTTTCCCATACCTGCCAATGTAGAACCAGCAACTGTGACAGCTACGGGAGTTATGTATTTGATGAAAACTACTCCCACTAGAGAGCAAGCTGCACTGAAGTTTTTGGAATATGTTTTAAGTGAAGAATTTCAAACGGAATGGAGTATAGGTACGGGTTTTTTGCCAGTGAACATCAAAACTACTGAAAGTAAAGCTTATCAGCAATTCATGAGCAAACAACCAGTATTAAAAGTATTTGCGGATCAGATGTCTGTAGCAGGCTCTCGACCGATAATTGCTGGATATAGTCGCTTATCTGATAGTCTAGGTCGAGCTATTGAAGCGACACTGTTGGGTGAGTCGCCCGAAAAATCTCTGAAAACAGCGCAAGAGCGTTTAGAACTAATTTGGGATCAGTAATTTTGCAAACGCCCTGCAAAAATTCTCAATTATTCTTAATTACACCTTGCTTGCTCAAGAATGCTTTAATAGTTGCATAAATTTGTTTTTTTTGGGCTTTACTGAAACCTCCATGTTTTGCACCTTTGACTGTAAATAATTGATTTACAGTCCCAAATTGACGTAATGCTTGATGTAGTCTGACTGCATGGCTATAAGGAACAAAAGTATCTTTCTCACCATGTATCGTCAAAATTGGTGGGAGATTTTCACGTACAAAATTAATGGGGGAGACATTTTTGGCAATTTCTATTTCTCGTGGGGAATTTCGATTGCCAAACCATTGCACAGCAAAATATTTGCGATTCTGACCAACTAACAAGTCCTTAACATCAGTAATTCCAGACCAATTAACTATTGCAGCAACTTTAGTTTGTTTACTTTCTGGACAGTTTTGATTAAATTTGCTCACATCAGGCATCATCCCCGTAGTTAATGCTAAATGTCCGCCGGCTGAAAATCCTGTTAAAACAATTTTGGTTGGATCGAAATTATATTTTGCTGCGTTATTCATTACCCAGTTTAAAGCACATACAGCATCTTCCACTGCTGCCGGAGCTAATGCAACATTTGCCAATCTATAGTTAATATTAACTACAGAAAATCCCCAATCAAAATACGGTTTAAAAAATAATTCATCTTCTTTTTGTCCTTTAATCCAACCTCCACCATGAATGACCATTAATGTAGGACGTAAACCGGATTTTTTGTTTTTATAAACATCAACACTTAAGTTATAATCGTTTACTGTTGTGTAAACAATATTGCGTTCTAGATTATAACTTTGGTGTTGCTTAAATTGGGCAATGGGATTTGCTAATACTTGTCCGCAAATAAATATTGTAATAACTAGGGTGACAATAGCGGCAGTTACATAAAAATTGCGATATGATTTTTTTTTCATGATTATGAAACTAATTAATTGGTAAAATTTCAACTATTTTTGAGACTGACTAGCAGATTTTGATTTCGGTTGTAAGACACCTTCTTCTATCATTCTTTTTTTGAGAATTTCTATCATAATTTTAGCTCCATGTTCAGTAGGGTGTACCCCATCGTTATACCTGACTCTGGCTTTTCTACCTGTACTATCAGCAGCTATAGGCGAAAATTTACCATTGACAGCAAAGGTGTTCCAATAATCAACAAATTCAATTTTAGGATGAGCTTCTGAGACTTTTTTATAAATACGATTAAAAATAGGAAAAAATTTATTATATCTAGCAACATTAGAAATAGGATGACCTATCCAGTAAATTTTTTTAATTGGATATTCATCCAGTAATTTAGCATATCTTTCTACACGTTCTTCATAAGCTTTTTCCCGCTCTGGAGTTAATTCACCTTGCAATTTTTTATTAATATCTAAAATGTGTTGGTCATCATTGCCCCCAAAAACTACTACCATCACATCAGGGTTATTCTGTTGAATCAGTTCTCGTGTGCGTGCATACCAATCATAAAAGTCGATGCGATTTAATCCTGTAGAAATTTTATAAGCAACTTTAATCTGTTCTAAGTTGTAATCTGATTTTTTGATATTATTTTCAAATGCAACTCCTAGAAAACCCATAATAGAATCACCCAGTAGCAAAAAATTTTTTGCAGGTTTTACCTGCTTTAATTGTGGACTAGTAAATAGTGAGTGTTTAAGGGTAGTTGCTGGTTTATATTTAATATTAATTTTATCCAGTATTTGTAACTCTTTAGCTTGTAAAGCTACTGAAGATTTGCTATCAATTTCTTTGATATTATCCCAAAAATCAGATTCAATTTTACTGAATCCTTCTAATTTAATTTGTTGAGATGCCTGTTTAATTTCCTTAGTGGCTATATGACTAGAACCTAAACTTTTGATAAATAGAGATTTATTAGCCATAATAAGTATGAAAGTAACTAAACTACAAATAGCTAAAAATTTTAAGTCCTGCATAAGATGAATAAATTGTAGAAATAGACAAAATTATCACAACAGTTAGAAACCAAAATAGACAAATGGCGGTACAGTATTAGGTCCTAATCTAAAAACCGTATAGAGGAAAGTAGATATCAATATTGTTTGAAGTATTAAATTACATTTTGCGAGGGAACTTTGCAAATAATCACTAATTTTATCACCATAAAAATTCATGATAAATATAATGATGAAAGTTGTATATAGCTGCCAAAGATGAAATTGCGATCGCATTTCTAAATTTGATGAGAAATTAACCATCTGTTGCAAAAATTTCAGGGAGGTTTCCCAGTTAGAAGTATTGAAAAATATCCAACATAAAGTTACATAGCTGAAAGTCAATGTCCAAGCAAATATAGGTGTAAATATACAGACAGTTTGTTGAAAATAAAATCTCAGCCATTTAGTAAAAACTTGCTTTTGCTGAATTTCTTGAAAAACAACAATATGATTATTTCCTAAAGCTTGGTGAGATTGGTTTTTACTTTGAATAATTTGAATGAAATCTTTTGTAATATGGTTAACAACTAAACCAATTCCATGCAAAAATCCCCAAACTACGAAGTTTAACCCTGCACCATGCCAAAAACCACCAATTACCATCGTAATTAGCAAATTAAAATGTTTTCTCAACTTACCTTTGCGACTTCCTCCCAAGGAAATATATAAGTAATCTCGCAACCATTCTGAGAGACTAATGTGCCATCTGTGCCAAAATTCTTGCAAGCTTTGAGCGCGATAAGGCATATTAAAATTTTGGATTGGTGGAAATCCCAAAAGGCTCGAAATAGCATTTGCTAAATCGGAATAACCACTAAAATCAACATAAATATAGCAAGAATAAGCTAGTGCCGCTAGAATTAAATCAAAACTAGAATATTGTTCTGGTAGTTGAAAAGGTACTTTTATGAAATTAAATAAAAAGCTTGATAATGTATATTTTTTAAACAGTCCAGAAATTACTAATATAACAACTCTTTCTATTTTGTAATTATATTTATTGTAACTGTTTAACTGTTGATAAAATTCTTTGGCTTTGGCTATTGGCCCAGAAGTAATTTGAGGAAAATAAGTAATGTAAACTGCATAATCTAAAAACTTGGGACATCCAAGTTGATTTTTGTAGCAGTCTATTAAATGGGCAATAATTCGGAATGTATAAAAAGAAATACCAACTGGAATTAAAACTGATAAAATTTGAATATCATTGGAAATCTTGAATAAATTTAATGTTTCCTGAATAGAATCAATAAAAAAATTATAATACTTAAAAAATCCTAGATAACTTAAATTAGCGAATATACCAACTAGAAGAAATAAACGTTTATTTTTACTTGTAGTTATACCTTCAACAATTAGATAATTAATGACTACATTGAAACTTAATAATTCTAAAAAATGTAATCCAAAAAATGAATAAAAAATTAGATTAGCAAATAGGATAAAATATTTATAACCAATAATATGAGTTTTTAGAAAGCTAGCACAAACAAAGATAACTATAAAAAAAAGTAAAAACTCGTATGTAGGGAATAACATTTCTTCAGGAGAATATAGATAATTGGAAACTCTAGATAACTCATAGTAATAAAGTTGTTTTATTTACTCTGAGTTTTCAAGAGAATAAAATAATTGAATGACTTTTTTTGATAATCAACTAATCAGGATTTTCCTATTAATAATGTGCTGAATTTTGCAGATTAGCTATGAGCAATCCTGAAATACACCAAAATTTTTTACTCCTCAAACCTCTATTTTCTGAAAAGCAAATCAAGCTCTCCAAAATTCGGAATTATTATTAGGAATTAAAATCACTTATAAGTTGATGATAAAGCTATGAGTGAATTGGCAAGTATATTATGATTCGGACTAGTAACTTTTTCATCCGTGTATTCACTCAATCGAGAATTAGTGCTTATTTTAAATAAACTTTATTTCTTAGTGAGTATACTGAAATCAATGGTGAGAAAAGGTAATATATAGAGATGTTGCATAGAGTGTCTAGTCTATATAGATGTGGTGGACTGACACGGCTAAAACATTGCATTAAATCTAGGTTGGGTTTAGCGCAGCGCAACCCAAAATAAATCTTATTAAAAATAAGTAATTTTTATAAAACGCTTCCTGAAAGTAAATTATTTAGCCTATATTTTGCGCCCTTAACTGTCATAATTAGACAAAAAAATTATTTAAGAATGTGGTTTGTTCATAGAATCACTCAACTGAGTGCCTGTATAGTTGGGAAGCCAACCATCAGCCACGCTAAAGTAGCGTACAGCTTTGAAGTTTAATAATGCAGTGGGAGTAGAGCAATGTTCTACCCCGGCTGGGATATGTAGATAATCTTGAGATTCAACTAGAAGCTGTATTTGGCTACCATCAGCTTTAACAAAACCAAAAATCATTTCCCCGGCGAGAACGTATAAAGGTTCAGGTGCAGTATGAGTATGATATTGGCTATAGGTAGCAATTAAATTTTGCAGATTTGGCAACCCTGGATGCACATTTAACAAGTCACACCAAAGATAACCATTCTGTTGTTTGAGAAACTCAAACACGCTGTTGTGCAAATCGACAATATGACGTTTCTCCGCATCTGTCAAAATCTGCTGAGTTAAAAGTTGGGGAAATAGCAACGATGTTCCTGGGTTGTAGTGTTTGAAATAAATCCCAAGAGGTTCAAGTTCACGAACTATCTCTGATAAATCGCTTTCTATTGTGCCGTCTTCCAGTAACAATGCTGCCATGATTACAAATTTAATTCAGTATTGATAATCAAGTATAGTGGACTTTGAGTTAATAAGCCACTATTACCGATAGATTTACTGGAGTTGCACAGAAAGAGGTGTAGGGGCAGGGGGCAGGTGAGGTTTTTTACGCTGTGTACCAAGAACCTTGGTTTTGGGGTGTAGGGGTGTAGGGGTGTAGGGGTGTAGGGGGTGTAGGGGTGTAGGGGGGTGTAGGGTAGGCTGTTGACTCTGTACCTTTTTTGGGATTTTGTCCATGCAAAAAATGTGCGTAGTTACGATGGCTGAAACTGTGTTTTGAGAAGGCTTTGAGGCACAAATTAAACATCGCGTACAAAATTACTAAAAACCGCCCAAATTTCAACAAAGTCAACAGCCTAGGTGTAGGGGTGTAGGGGTGTAGGGGTGTAGGGGTGTAGGGGTGTAGGGGTGTAGGGGTGTCAGTGTGAATAATTTCTGAGTATAATTCGGTTCTATCTCACTGACGCACCCTACTGGCTATTGGTGGTTACTAAATTTTCACCTCTTTGATAAATTTCACGGGCATAGTCTGTCCAAGTGCCTTGTCCCCAATAGCGAAAGCAGCTTGTTTGTAGCAAGAAATTATGTAATAGTGCTTGACGATATTCAGGTTTTTTTGTATCAGATAATGGAGGGAATTTTTGATGAAATAAACTGCTTAATTCATACATGGGTGATAAAACATTGTCATATCCTTTTACCCAACTAATATGATTCGTCCAAGATGCTCCATCCATGTGAAAATGTGGGTTGATTTGTTTTAATTCTTGAATCGCATTTTCTACTGCTTCAGGATGACAATTTTCGGGTTCTATTCTTTGCCAGATTTGATATTGTCCGACTGGTTGACACTCAGGAAAGTCGGTTGATTGGCAACCAGTAGCTGCGATTAATTCTAAATATTCTGTGCCACAAACCCCAACAGTTGCAGATGTACCGCCGTTGTTATTTACTATATCCCACCAAGCTTGTTTGAAAGCACTGGGAAATTCATTCATCATCACACCGCCATTTTCACCATCACCAATTTGACTGACTATGGGTGGTATAAAGACATTCCCTAATTTTTGTTTTGATAGGGTTTTGGCTTCATAATATGGCTGCATTTGCCCAACTAATTTTGTATCTGAGCCTTGGGTTTTAATTAAGGCTGTAATACTAATAGTTTCGCCCTGGGAATTACGAGCAATTAAACGATGTGGTAAATGTTTATGGGTTAAAGATTGACCATCAATAGTTTCTACGGAATGTTCTTGTACAAGTAGCCAACGATAGCCACATTCTTTGAGGGCTTTAACAAATGCAAATAAAGTGTCTGGGTGATTTGGTAAGTGCATTTCTGGCGGAGAAAATCCTTTGACTCGTGCCAATGCTTCCCAACCGAAAATGCTAGCAAAATGTTGTTGCCAGGCTAAGATATGTAATTTAATATCTGGTATAGGAGTAGATGGTATAACAGCGTGACTCCACATTGTGCCTAACCATTCTACATAGGGTTGATAGGTGCTTTCACAAGTTATCCGTTTGAGGTTATCGATAATATCGTTGCGTCCCATTTGTCTGAGTCCCCATAACAGATTACCTGAGTAATCAAGCATAATACGGGGATGGCAACCTTGATTTACCAGTTCGGGAATAAAATCTCCCATGCGGCTATAGCAATAAGCAAAGGGTGCAGCGTTGTGGTTGTCGCCTTCGTGGGGATGTGCAAACATATATTGCAGATTGCTGATCAGTTTACCATCATCACCAGCCGGGATCGTTGGTTGGTGCATATGTAAAGCGATCGCAAATACTGCATTGATATTTTCTAATTTGAGGTTGGTTGTTGGTAAAAATATAGGCGCATCATGGTTAACCACACTCATCACCTCTGTTTCCCAACCGCAAATGTTCGGTAAGTCATCAATAATTTCTGGTGGCAGGGTGGTAGGATAATCCAGCATTGTTGATGACTCCGAAACAAAGGATACTTAATTATCTAACCGCAAGGCGATTTTGGATATAGTTTCTCACCTCCAGGCAGTGAAAAGTATTGAGTAAAATCACGCTTGCGAAACACCAAAACATACACCTGATAACTGTTTTAAGTAACTTCCTCATAGGACAAAGTCTTCCCCCTACACCCTTACACCCTTACACCCCTACACCCTATTTTCTAGGATTTGCAGATACAAAAGTCAGCATATTTCTAGATAGGGCTAAATCAGCAAGACGTTGAATTTTGGCGAATAAACTGGGTTTTTCTTGTTTTGGTGCTGTTGGTGCGGCTATTTTTAAAATTAACTCCAGTAACCAGGGGGCTAAACGTTGACACCATACCGCTAGATGACTTTGCCATCCTACTAAAATTTCTGGGGAGTCTTTTTGTAATCCTGTGACGAGTGCTTTAGCTACTTGCTGGGGAGTCATGGGGATCACCCAACGAAATAGTTTTAAGTCGCGCACCATATCTGTGTCGGTGAGAGTAGGTAATAAGGCTTTGACTTGAATGTTGTATTCTGCTAGTTCTTGACGCAAAGCTTGGGTAAAGCCTAAGATGGCGAACTTCGTAGCGGAATAGGTGGCCATTGTGGGGGCGGCGACTTTCCCCATTAAGCTGGAAACGTTGATAATTGTCCCCTGTCTTTGGCTAGCCATGCGCTTGGCGATGAGACTGGTGAGGGTGTACATTCCCAATAAATTGACAGAGAGTTCTTCTTGAACTTGGGGGAGTTTGGAACGCAAAAAGGAGTTTTGGTATGCTACCCCGGCACAGTTAACTAACAGGTGAATTGGCCCGTAACTCCGCCAGAGTTGGGCTATGGCGATATTTACCTCTGTGGCTTGGGTTAAATCAATGGCTAATACGGTAGCTTTGACACCCATCGCCTCGATTTCTTCGGCTAACTCTCTTAACTTTTGGCGATCGCGTGCGACTAAAATTAATCTGTCGATTCTTTGCTCTGCTAATTCTATAGCGATCGCTCGCCCAATACCACGGGAAGCTCCTGTAACTAGAGCCACTTTACCTTGAATATTCATCGGTTTTCACCTCCAAATTCTGAGTCTTACCCCAGTTGTGCATTCATCAATCAGCACAAATCTCAATACCAGGACAGACAAATCATTAGTTCAATTTCCAGTCAGAACAGCAATTAGCCACTAGCAACGATATTTTTGACTTAACCTGCATTGTTCCTACGATTGCAGATTACAGATTGCACATCAATTGTTCCCGCAATTAGCTGAATAGATATAGCTCATAGGTTTTACCTCTCCTTAATTCAGAGCGTTTATCATCATCGTTGCCACTACACACGTTAGCAATTAAATCAAGGAGTTGCAATCTTTTTTAATAAGTATTTCTTAATATTTATTTACAACACTATATATAAACTACTGAATCTGCAATAAGTTTTTATAAATACTAACCCGTGAATATTGTGATCCCCTGACAATTAATTGAGAAATTATTAAATATAAAAAATTGTCATATAAAACACATACAAAAGACATATTTGTGAGGAACAGTATTCCTCAAATTGTCGTCAGCAATTGTACTGAAAATACTCAATAGTGATTAGTTTTTCTGCCCATGCCCCATGCCCCATGCCCTATCCCCTATTTCATAGCTTCATTTAACTGTTCTGTAGTTAATGACTGTAAAAGACTCATATTTAGAGGAGATTTACTAATATATTGAGCATAGGAAGGCTGCAAATAAACACGAGATTCACGACGATTGAGGAGATTAGCTTCTAAAAAAGCCACACTTAAAGCATTGAGATAGGAAAAAGCAACAGTACGATCAGGGCCTAACAAGCCCTGTGGCACAGGTAAGACATTACTTTGATTAGGAGATTCCCCTATAAAAGTGAAATGGGTAGCATTTTCCACTAAAACCAAGTATTTATTAGGATTTGGCAACCAAGTAAAAGGACGAATTTGTTCTGGTAAAGGAGGAGCAAAAATATCTTGACTACCTGTAATCAGCATGACAGGCAATTTTATCTGACTTATGCCATTTTCACCAAAAATAGCACTATTAATCGGATTAATTGCAATAATGACTTTAATGCGATCATCCTTTAACTGATAATTTTCTAAGGATAATCGAGTGGCTTGACACTGCAAAACCAGTGATAAATTTAAATTTGAATTATCAGGTAAACAATTTTGCTGGAGTTCTTCAAAGTTCATCTCAGCCCCAGCTAAGGCTAAAACTGTATAACCGCCAAAAGATTGACCAATTGCCCCTATTTTTTCAAAGTTTAGCTTGCCCTTGAGGTTGGGATCAGACTGTTCCATCAGCTGAAGTTCATCTAACAAAAATTTTATATCTAGAGGGCGATCGATAAACTCCCTTGGTGCTGGTGGTTCTGCTAAACCTGCAAAGTATTGTTCAAAACGTCTAGCATTACTACCAGGATGCTCTAAAACAGCAACAGCAAAACCGTAGGATGCTAAATGTTGCGCTAGATAAGCAAAAGTGTAGCGATCTGAAGCCACACCATGAGAAATTACAATCAGAGGAAAAGGCGAGTCAGTTTCATTGTCTTTGCTAGTTGTAGGTAAATATAAATCCAGAGGGAGTAGGCGGTTTCGTGTGACATCATTTAAATTAAACCTGGTTAATTGCCAACGAAAATTGCCCCGTTGTCTTAAATCTGGTAATGTTGAAAAATCGACCTGGGAATTTAGAGACTCACTTAAAGCTTGTTTTTGTAAATAGGATACAACTTTATCCCTGGTTCTGAGCAATTGTGACAATTCATCAACTATCTGCATCCCCTCTGTAAAATTCAGCCGCACATCGTTGCTAGGAAACTTGCGTAGTACATTTACAAGTGTTAAACCCTCTTTAGAAGCAGCCGACAAAATTAAAGCAGCACGCAAAGCATAGAAGCCATTTTTACGAGAATCAGTTAAAAGCAATTCTCCTAGCCTTTGCAATACTTCCTCTCCTACGGGTGAGTAAGTAACTTGAGATACAAGAGTTGGAGTCACATTAAAACGGATTTGAAGTAATTCCCGCAGTTGCGCCAATTGTTCAGGTGTGGCGCGTTCGGCATAGAATTGGAAATTTCTATCTATTCTGCCTTCCTTTGCGAAAGTTTCTAAAGAATCAACTGGTAAAGAAAATTGTCCAAAGGGAGGGTAAAAAAAACTAATCCGTTCTGCCGTGAGTCCGGGAGTTGCGGTTAAAAATGTAGATAGTAATCCTAAACTGAGGTATTTCAGTATCCTTTTCATTTAAAATTTTAGATATTAGGGACTTCCAGCGCAAAAAACCTTCAAGATGTAGGATGCGTCAGTACAAATAAGTTCTTGTTATAGTTAGTTTTTCTTGAACTGACTCACCCCACCACCCTTAAGATTAGATATGAAAAATAGACTATAAGCATCATAAAGCAAGTGCTTACATTCAAAATCTGCTATTTGTAGCATAAATCAAACATTGTGATCAGAGGATTCACCCATGCCTTGGGATGTACTCAACTAAAAGCATTTAAACTAAATCAGCAGTGCGATTATAGATATAGATAGCAAAGTACAGAATATGTCTTTTTATACTTGCGCCAGTTGTGCTGTTGTCCTGAATCAACAGCAGGAACAAAATATTGCTCATCAATACGAACATCAGGACGAGTCAATTCACCAAACTCAGAATATCAGTAAAGGTAAGACTGTAGTAGAAAATGGCAAGGTTGTTGTCAAACCAGCACAACAGCCAAGCGATGAAAATTCTAATAGTGTATCAACCTAAGATTGATGTATTGATTAGTTCGTAGTGAGGACTTTAGTCCTAATTATTCTCAGCACTAAAGTGCTGACTACAAACACTCAAAAATGACCCTTATTTTTGACTCCAGAATTTACAGTCAGTTATTGTCTGAGTATCAACCTCGGATTATTAAGACAGAAGCAGAAAACGAACATTTTTTAGCAATTGTAGAAGAATTGCTTTCTCGTTCTGAGCTTACACCTGAAGAAGATACCTTGTTAGAGCTATTAGTGAGACTAATTGAAGATTTTGAAGATCAGCATTATCAAATAAATTTATCTACGCCTCATTCAAGACTATTGCATTTGATGGAGGCTAGAACTTTAACAGCAGAAAATCTAGTAGAAGTTTTAGGCTCTGACGAGATTGTAAATCAAGTGATTAATGGTCAAATAGAAATAACTCAAAAACAAGCTGAGGCTTTAGGAAAGTTTTTTCATGTAGATGCCAGTTTGTTTATTCTAGATTAAGCGATCGCTTGTTTTATCAGGTTGGTGGAAATTACTTTAGTTGCTAGGATGCGTGAGTATAAATGATTTCTTGAATGGTTAGATTTTATTCGACTCACACACCCTACCCTTGAAATATTTTTTATCTTTGATTTACTGTATTTTTGGCCGGATACTGTTGCAAAACCTGCTGTAAATATTGTCCAGTATAAGACCTCTGATTTTTTGCTACTTCCTCCGGTGTTCCCACTGCAATAATTTCCCCACCTTTATCGCCACCTTCCGGCCCTAAATCTATCAACCAATCAGCACAACGAATCACATCTAAATTGTGTTCAATTAATAAAACAGAATTACCTTTATCTACTAATCTTTGCAACACATCTAATAACTTATGCACATCATAAAACGATAAACCTGTTGTCGGTTCATCGATTAAATAAATTGTCTTACCTGTGGCGCGACGAGCTAATTCTGTCGCTAATTTCACCCTTTGCGCTTCCCCACCAGATAAAGTAGTGGCGGGTTGTCCTAACTGTACATAACCCAAACCGACATCAACTAATGTTTGTAATCTATTGACTGCTTTGGGGATGTTTTGAAAGAACTCTAAACTTTCCTCAACTGTCATATTCAAAACATCAGAAATAGATTTATTTTTATATTTCACCTGCAAAGTTTCGCGGTTATATCTCGCACCTTTACACACTTCACACTGTACATAAACATCAGGGAGAAAATTCATTTCAATAATATTTACACCCTGTCCACCACAAGCTTCACAACGTCCACCTTTGACATTGAAAGAAAATTGTCCAGGTTTATAACCCCTGGTTTTAGCTTCTACAGTTTGGGAAAATACTTCCCGAATCACATCAAAAACCCCTGTGTAAGTCGCAGGGTTAGAACGAGGTGTACGTCCGATGGGAGATTGATCAATGACAATGGCTTTATCAATTCCATTTAAGCCTTGAATTTTCTCAACTTCTTTTGGTAAAGGTACTTTTTTAGTTAAATGATGTTGTAATGATGGGTAAAGTAATTCATTAATTAATGTCGATTTACCTGACCCAGAAACACCAGTGACAACTACGAGTTTACCTAAAGGAATTTCGACATCAATATTTCTTAAATTGTTGCGATGGGCATTTTTAATAATTAAGCTGCGTCCATTACCTTCGCGGCGTTCTGCTGGGGTGTGAATGATTTTCCTTCCTGATAAATATGCACCTGTTAATGATTGTTCGGCTGTGAGTAATGCTTGTAAATCACCTTGGGCGATAATATTACCACCATGAACACCTGCACCGGGGCCGATATCAACTATATAGTCGGCGGCGCGGATGGTTTCTTCGTCGTGTTCGACAACAATTAAGGTATTACCTAAATCACGTAATTTGGTTAAAGTTTTCAGCAATCTGCTGTTATCTCTTTGATGCAAACCAATACTTGGTTCGTCTAAAACATAGAGAACTCCTGTTAAGCCAGAACCAATTTGTGTGGCTAGACGAATACGTTGTGATTCACCACCAGAAAGAGTCATGGCGGCTCTATCTAAACTGAGATAATCTAAGCCGACATCTAATAAAAATTGCAATCTTGCTCTAATTTCTCTGAGGACTAAATCAGCAATTTTCATTTGGCGATCGCTCAATTCCAAATGATCAATTCTCTCCCGACAATCCCGAATGGAAACACCAGTTAAATCTAAAATCGTGTATTGTCCCAATCTCACTGCTAATGCTTCCGGTTTTAATCTTTTACCACCGCAAACTTCACAGGGTTGATCAATTAAATACTGCTCTAATTTTTGTTTAATTAACTCAGAACCGCCTTCATATTGTCGCTGCAAAATCGGAATTGCACCTTTATATTGTGGTGTTTTTTGATTTTCCTTAACTTCTGATTCCCCATACAAAATAATATGCTTTTGTTCTGGTGTTAATTTACTCCAATTTGTTTGTAATTCAAAGCCATGATTGCTACCCAAACTATAGAGTAATTCTAAATAATAAGAATTTTCTTTATCTGACCAAGGCGCGATCGCAGCGTATACTGGTGCTTCAGGATCAGGTACAACTAATTCTGGCGAAAATCTCCGCAACGTCCCCAACCCGTGACAGTTCGGACAAGCACCATAGGGCGAATTAAACGAGAATAAGCGCGGTGACAATTCATCCATTACCGCACCATGTTCAGGACAAGCAAAGTTTTCCGAGAAGACTAATTCTTGTTCTTCCCCTGGGTTATCCTCAGTAGGGAGATTTACTAAGATTCTAGCGATACCATTAGACTGCTTTAAACACGTAGTCAACGAATCAACCAAACGTTCCTGAATATCTGGTTTTTTAATTAAACGGTCAATGACTAATTCAATATTGTGAGTATAATTTTTATCTAATTCAATCGAGTCTGACAATTCCCGAATTTCGCCATTGATACGCACACGGACAAACCCTTGGGAAGCCAAACTAGATAATAACTTGCGATGCGTCCCTTTTTTACCCCGCACCACAGGCGCGAGAATTTGGAACTTAGTTCTGTCTGGTAGTTCCATGATGCGATCGCACATTTCGTCTATAGTTTGAGGTGCAATACAGCGATCGCATATGGGACAATGGGGTTGACCAGCCCGACCAAACAACAACCGTAAATAATCGTAAATTTCCGTTACTGTCCCCACCGTGGAACGGGGGTTATGAGACGTAGATTTTTGGTCAATGGAAATCGCCGGACTTAAACCTTCGATTGCTTCCACATCTGGCTTATCTAATTGTCCCAAAAACTGGCGGGCGTAAGCACTGAGAGATTCTACATAACGCCGTTGACCTTCCGCGAAA
Source organism: Aliinostoc maniaoense (assembly GCF_058172895.1). Classification (NCBI taxonomy): domain Bacteria; kingdom Bacillati; phylum Cyanobacteriota; class Cyanophyceae; order Nostocales; family Nodulariaceae; genus Aliinostoc; species Aliinostoc maniaoense. The sequence goes on from NZ_CP187952.1 coordinate 6,300,511, forward strand.
ATCGTATCAAACGCTAAAGACGACTTACCCGAACCTGAGACACCAGTAAACACGATCAGGCGATCGCGTGGTAATTCTAAGTCAATATTCTTCAGATTATGCTGTCTCGCACCGCGAATCCGAATTGTATTCTGGGGGTTAGCGTTGGGATAGGGAAGGTGTCCATTCAAGGATGCGGCTAGCTTGTGATCTGACATATTGACAGGCCAATAATGAGAGGCAGCGTGAAACAGTTCTTAATAATACTATCTTTATTAAGCTTTGTTATCACTATGCCCATAGCAGTACAATAATACTACTTTGCTTTACATTTGAGCTATTTACACCTGAATCTGTTTGTACTCAAGACTTCATATGTGTAGGGTAGCGAAGGAAATTTTGCTCTCATGCCCCCTACGTTCATTTCACCCTAAAATCTGTTGCAGTGTATTAGTGAAATTGGGATAAGAAATAGCGGCTGCCTCGGCGCGGTGAATGGTGGTAATCCCACGAGCATTTAAAGCAGCGATCGCTAAACTCATGGCGATCCGATGATCTGTATGACTATCCACATCCGTTCCCACTAAGGAAGTCCCGCCAGTAATTTCCATCCCGTCGGGTAATTCAGTCACTTTTGCACCGAGTTGATTGAGTTGCTGTGCCATCACCGTAATGCGATCGCTTTCTTTCACTCTCAACTCTTCTGCATCCCGAATCACCGTAGTACCTTCGGCAAATACCGCCGCCACCGCCAAAATCGGGATTTCATCAATCATTCTCGGTACGATATCCCCAGCAATGGTGCAGCTTTGTAAACGACTGTAACGCACCCGCACATCTGCCACCGGTTCGCCTGCAACTTCGCGCTGATTTTCTAGTTGGATATCAGCCCCCATCATGGACAAGGCTTCTAAAATCCCTGTACGGGTGGGATTCACACCGACATTTTCCACTACTAATTCTGAACCGGGAACAATTGCCCCAGCCACTAGCCAAAAGGCCGCAGAACTAATATCCCCCGGTACAACGACTTTCTGCCCATACAATTGCGCCAGGCCAGTTACAGTCACACTTTTAGTTTCAGGATCAACACTCACATCCGCACCAAACGCCCTCAGCATTCGTTCACTGTGATCACGGGATAAGGCTGGTTCTGTGACAGTGGTTTTACCCTCAGTGAATAAACCCGCCAACATAATACAAGATTTCACCTGGGCAGAAGCAATGGGAGAATGATAGTGAATCGGTTTGAGTACCTGTCCTTGAACTGCCAAGGGTGCTAAAGAATTATCTTTACGTCCCCAAATTTGCGCCCCCATTTGTTGCAGGGGTTTGACGACACGGGACATAGGACGCGATCGCAATGAACTATCACCCGTGACTGTAAAAAAGCGTCCGGGATGAGACGCTAATAACCCCAACATCAGCCGTAATGTTGTCCCGGAGTTACCAGCATTCAACACATCTAAGGGTTCTTGCAAATTGCCTAAACCAATGCCCTTCACCTTGACTAATTCTGTATTCAAGGGTGAAATCTCTGCACCCATAGCTTGAAAACAACTAGCGGTGCTGCGGGGATCTTCACCCAAAAGTAGCCCTTGGATTTCCGTTTCTCCTTGGGCGATCGCACCCAACATCAACGCCCGATGGGAAATTGATTTATCCCCCGGTATTTGGATACGACCCTGTAAAGATACACCAGCAGCAGGTGTTTGAATAATTAACTTATGGGAAAGGTCTTCTTGTTTTTCTACGGTTATGGCAGAAGCTAACATCACAATATACTGACTTTATACATACAATAAAAGTTGACTAGCGACTATATTTGTCACTAGTCATTACTTCCTGCCTTGTATCGTATCGCTTTTTGCCATCTAAAATTTACCTAACTTGTGGGAGTTTAACGCTAAACTGTGATCATTTAAATCTAAAAGCCAAACACCACATCAATTAGTCAAAGGCTGTGGTACTCGGTCACTTATCCTCCTGCATCACCCTTGCTTGATTGATAACTGATCACTGAATTATAGGTAATAACTCCCAGTCAATTACTAATTACGTCGCTTCGCTCCAATTCAAAATTCAAAATTCAAAATTCAAAATTAAAGATAGCCACCCACAAGGGGTGGGGCTTGAACCTTCCTCCAAAAAATGTTAATCGCCCACAAGGGGCGGGGCTTGAACCCAACAAGCATTTTTTTCCTTCTGCCTTCTGCCTTCTGCCCTCTGCCTTTCTTGTCAACAAATCACGCCTGATGTGAATTAGGAAAATTGCCTATCCAATAAATAGTAGGGGCGGGTTAACAAACATCTTTCATGATTAACTTTTGATCTCGGTGAACCCGCCCCTACAAATATCTAGGTATTTGCAAGATTTTAATTTACATTAGACGTAAATCTATAGATTATATATTCTTAACTAGACAATTAGGTTAATATAGATTTATTTTTTAGTTATTGCTAATTAACTCCTCTGTGGGATACTTAACTAATATTATGATTGAAACTATTAGTTTCAATTATTCACAAAAGTATAAGTTTTCACATAGGTTACTTATAGATTCGGTTATTTTAGGGTGAGTTTCTGAGACTTATATCAAACTGGTTTTGATGTTCGTTGATATAGCCTACTAAACAAGCATCTTTAGCTAATCTTCAGTTAATATTAAGCAGGTTTTACTATGTTTTGCGCTTGACCTGCTGAACCCCATTAACTCAAATTTCTGCTCTTAATTTCATTCAATAGCTTTTAGCCTTCAACGCTCCCATGCTCACACATCACCGCAAGCCCGTGTGCTTATCACTGATTTCCACTGACCTGCCATTCTGGTCTGTGGTGGAAACTGCTGGAACACTATATCAAAAAGATACCGATAGATTTCACTTGCTGCTGACTGCCCCACCCCTAATTACCTGTGAAGTAGCAATTGATGATGCTACACAAGATACACTTACCCCACCTAACAGGAAAGCCTACACTCCCACTAGTCCGAGAGTGTTGTGGCTAGAAATTTCTCCATATCGCATTATTATGACTATGCAAGGTAACGAACAAGTCAGTTACCGTCACTTTTGGGAACAGGGTGTTTATGGTGTCAGTCGCTATTGGTTGCCAACGGAATCGATACAACCAAATCATCCTATTCGCCTACGCAACTTTACTAAACACTTATCTTTGAGTGGACACCCACTACCAGAACATCTCCGCCTAGAATACGAATTATGGGGCGAAAACGTCCAACTAGGACACTACATTCTCAATCTGGAAATTAAGCATTAATTTGTAATATTAGTCAACAGTGATCACTGATCACTGTTGACTGTTAACTGATTTCACTCCATCTAACCGAAATAACTCGGTTCATTCCCAGGCTTCCATTTAATATTGCAACCAATACTGGGTTTTTGTTCAGTGCTTATGGGTTTACCTGCCAAAGCTGTATCAATAGCAGCGCGTAAATCTGCGCCGGTGACTGGTTTGCCATTGCTAGGACGGCTATCATCTAATTGTCCTCGATAGACAAGTTGGCGATCGCTATCAAAAAGGAAAAAATCAGGCGTACAGGCTGCTGTATAAGCCTTTGCTGTTTCCTGGGTTTCGTCATAACATACCGGAAACTGCCATCCCTGTTCTATAGCTAGTGCTTTGAGTGATTCAGGTGCATCATCTGGATATTTTTCGGCATCGTTGGCACTAATGGCTGCGATCGCTAAATCACTAGTACGATAATCTTGTGCTAACTTGGTGAGTTCATTTTGAATATGCTTTACAAATGGACAATGCCGACAAATAAACATCACCAATAATACTTTTTTATCGGCAAAGTTAGCTAAAGAAATAGTTTCGCCAGACACTACATTTGGTAGATGAAAATCTGGTGCTTTTGTGCCTAATGGCAACATGGTAGAAGCAGTTAAAACCATGAATCAATTCAAAATTCAAAATTCAATGTCAAACTAACATAAAATCACTCAATACGTTTAGAGACGGGAAATTTCCCGTCTCTGAAAATTTTGTTAAAGTTATTTTTACAAAACTTTAAATATTATTTTGTTGTTACAGATTAGCGAAAAGACCGAAAATACCATGTCCTGTGAATACTTCTAAGGCAATTAGAGAGATAAAGCCAATCATAGCTAAACGACCGTTAAGTAACTCTGCGTAGGGAGTAAAGCCAGTGCGATCGCCTTGCTCATCTACATAAACCTTGGGTTCAATCGCAAAGTTGTTCATCAGGCCTTGGTCGTCAACAATAGCATTATTTGTACGCATTTTATTTTCCCAGTTGTTTTTCATGTAACGAACTGTAACAAATATATGAAATTTTGTAAAGTATCTGAATCTGCCGAAAGAGATATGATCGTCTAGCCGTGCAGAAAAGATACAAATCAATCTCCTAAAAGCCAATGGATCGATTCCGAGTAGAAGTTATTGCCAAAACACCAAATCCCCAACAGGTGATTTACGCCGCCATGCACCAAGACTATACGGATGGGTTCGTATTTGACGAGCGCGACTCCTGGCCTTCGGAATCAGAATGTGGTGAAATCATTGTCAAGCGGTTGTTAGCAGGTGAGAGAGGACACTATGGGCCGCTAGAGCATCCGCAGATTGTGTTCAATTGTGGTTATTTTCCCCACAGTGTCATGCAGCAGGCTCGTACACACAGAGTAGCTGTATCATTTGATGTTCAATCTTTTAGGTATACGGGTAAACAGTTTATTGATGTAGTCGAAGGTAGAAAAGACATTGAAGACGTTTTTTACCTACGTCCAGTTGGTTATTATACAGATAGGCAGGGTAAGAAATATTACTATTCTCCTGAACAGCGATCTGCTGATTTAGAGTGGTGCTGGGAAGCTGCTAAACGATACAAAGCTGATTTTGAAGGCGGAATGTCTGAAGAACACGCCAGAGGTAAAGTACCCTTTGATTATCGCCAGCATTTTGTAGTTAGCTTTAATCTGCGCTCTTTCTTACATTTTTGCGACTTGAGAAATAAGAAAGATGCTCAACTAGAAATTCAAAAACTTTGCGAACTAATGTGGCCGCATTTTCAACAATGGTGTCCGGCGATCGCACAATGGTATGAAAAGGCTCGTTTAGGCAAGGGCAGGTTAGCACCATAACCTAAACCTTAAACTAGGGTGTGTGACGCTACAAAAGTACGTGAATGTAGCACTGAGACTGATAGCGTCACGCACCAACGATCAATTGTGACACTTGCCTATGTTATGTATATAAATTGATAATTGTTAATTTATATCTCAAGCAAGATTTATTGCAGTCAGTATATTAAATACATTGGTTATTTTCTTAATACTATATAAAATCAATGTTAAAAATTACTCACTAAAATGTAAATTCTGTTAACCTTTCCTAGAGGTCATGCCTGCAATTTTTTGATTTGTATTGTAGATTGCTGCCAGTGTAGTCAATGGCTCATAATGCTTAATTTTCCAGCTTCATATGGAAAAATTTGTCATGGGTAAGATGACCTTCAGACCGCAAATTACTACACTGGCCTAGAACAGAAATTTGGCAAAATTATTGTGTAATGGAGTTGAAGATGACTTTAGCAAGTCCTCCACAGACAAAGCCTTTAACCGATGCAGAATTGCATAAAATGAATGCTTACTGGCGAGCAGCTAACTATTTGTCAGTTGGGCAAATATATTTACTTGACAATCCCCTACTCAAAGAACCTCTGACACTAGAACACGTCAAACCTAGACTTTTAGGACATTGGGGAACAACCCCAGGATTGAACTTTATCTATGTTCATCTGAATAGGATCATCAAAAAGTATGACCTAGATATGATCTACATTGCTGGCCCTGGTCATGGGGGGCCGGGACTGGTAGCGAATACTTATCTAGAGGGAACTTACAGCAAGTATTACCCCAATATTTCCCAAGATGCAGAGGGGATGAAAAGACTGTTTAAACAGTTTTCTTTCCCTGGTGGTATTCCTAGCCACGTTGCACCAGAAACCCCTGGTTCGATTCATGAAGGTGGGGAATTGGGTTATGCGCTAGTTCATGCCTTTGGTGCTGCTTTTGATAATCCAGATTTAATTGTGGCTGCGGTGGTTGGTGATGGAGAAGCAGAAACAGGCCCTCTAGCTACTAGTTGGCATTCCAACAAGTTTCTCAACCCCGCTACTGATGGGGCTGTATTACCGATTCTGCACTTGAATGGATATAAAATCGCTAACCCCACCATCTTGGCGCGGTTGAGTTACGAGGAACTGGAAAGCCTATTTGTTGGGTATGGATATAAACCTTACTTTGTGGAAGGTTCTGATCCTGCGGATGTGCATCAGCAGATGGCAGCAACATTAGACACCATCACTAATGAAATTCGCAATATTCAAAGAGAAGCCCGTGTACATGGGTTTACTAAAAGACCCCAATGGCCGATGATTATAATGAGAACCCCGAAAGGTTGGACAGGGCCAAAAGAAGTAGACGGGAAAAAGACAGAAGATTATTGGCGATCGCATCAAGTCCCCTTTGGTGATTTAGCAAAAAAACCACAGCACATCCAACTTCTACAAGAGTGGATGAAGAGTTACAAACCAGAAGAACTCTTTGATGCTAACGGTACATTGATCCCCGAATTGGCAGAACTTGCTCCCACTGGACATCGCCGCATGGGTGACAATCCCCACGCTAACGGCGGTATCTTGTTGCGTGACTTGAAAATGCCCAACTTCCAAGATTATGCAGTGGATGTTCCCCAGCCAGGTAGGGTAGTTGCAGAAGCCACAAAAGTTACAGGTACATTCCTGCGGGATGTGATGCAACTCAACCTAGACAGTCGTAATTTCCGCATTTTTGGCCCCGATGAAACAGCATCCAATCGGATTAATGCTGTACTAGATGTTACAGACCGAACTTGGGTAGCCCAAACCCTCCCCGAAGATGACCATCTCTCCCCTGATGGTCGAGTGATGGAAATCCTCAGCGAGACTTGCTGTCAAGGATGGTTAGAAGGATATCTCCTCACCGGTCGTCACGGTTTCTTCTCTTGCTACGAAGCATTTATCCACATTGTGGATTCGATGTTCAACCAACACGCCAAATGGTTGAAAACTACTCGTCATATACCCTGGCGTAGACCCATCGCATCCCTGAACTATCTCCTCACATCCCACGTTTGGCGACAAGACCACAACGGCTTTTCTCACCAAGACCCTGGTTTTATTGACCATGTGATGAACAAAAAAGCCGAAATTATTCGCGTCTATCTCCCACCCGATGCTAATACCCTCTTGTCGGTGACAGACCACTGCTTAAGAAGCCGTCAATATGTCAACGTCATCGTCGCCGGTAAACAACCAGCACTGCAATACCTAGATATGGATGCAGCCATTAAACACTGCACCAAAGGTATCAGTATTTGGGAATGGGCAAGTAATGACCAAGGTGGTGAACCTGATGTAGTTATGGGTTGTGCGGGTGATGTTCCCACCTTAGAAACCCTAGCGGCTGTCGATATTTTGCGGCAGAACTTCCCTGACTTAAAAGTGCGGGTAGTCAACGTTGTAGACTTAATGACCTTACAACCCAACACAGAACATCCCCACGGTTTAAGTCCCAAGGAATTTGACACCCTATTTACCACCGACAAACCGATTATCTTCGCCTTTCATGGCTATCCGTGGTTAATTCATCGTCTCACCTATCGCCAAACCAACCATAAAAACCTCCATGTGCGGGGTTACAAAGAAGAGGGAACTACCACCACCCCCTTTGATATGGTTGTTCGTAACGATTTAGATCGCTTCCATTTAGTTATGGACGTAATTGAGCGCGTCCCCAAACTAGGTTATAAAGCCGCCTATGTGAAGCAACATCTTCAAGACAAACTCATCGAACACAAACACTATATTTCTAAACACGGCGAAGATATGCCAGAAATTCAGGACTGGCAGTGGCCGTATTAAGAGGCAGGGGGGCAGGGTGTAGGGGAGCAGGGGGAGGGACGGAAAGGAAATAGGGGAGATAAGGGAGACAAGGTAGACAAGGGAGAATTTCTACCCCATGCCCCCTGCCCCCTGCCCCATGCCCTATGCCCTATGCCCCATTCCCAAAACCTTAAAATATGCCAAGTAAATGGGCTTTTCGTGGCCAGGACTGTCACGATCAGCTCAGTCATACTAAGATTCACCCGGCTAAATCCAATTTTGCGGCTAGGGTAAAAGTTCGTGCGCCTATAATTTGAGGCGTTTACCTACAGGGGTTAAAAACCATCACGTTGTTCAGAGGAGGTTTATTTTGACAAAGTTAAAAGTAGGCATTAATGGATTTGGCCGTATCGGGCGGCTGGTGTTCCGTGCTGGTATTAATAACCCTAACATCGAGTTTGTGGGTATTAACGACCTCGTACCACCTGATAACTTGGCTTACCTATTAAAGTACGACTCGACTCACGGTAGATATCACGGTCAAGTTGAAGCTAAAGAAGATGGTATTGTGGTAGATGGACGCTTCATTCCCTGCGTGTCAGTGAGAAATCCTGCCGAATTACCTTGGGGTAAATTAGGTGCAGATTATGTTGTGGAATCAACTGGATTGTTTACTGACTATGAAGGCGCATCCAAACACCTGCAAGCGGGTGCAAAGCGGGTAGTTATTTCTGCACCTACCAAAGACCCAGAAAGGGTAAAGACCCTGTTAGTAGGCGTTAACCATGAAACTTTTGATCCCAGTAAGGATGTAATTGTTTCTAACGCTAGCTGCACCACAAACTGTCTAGCTCCCGTTGCCAAAGTAATTAATGATAACTTTGGTTTAGCAGAGGGCTTAATGACCACAGTTCACGCCATGACTGCTACCCAACCCACAGTAGACGGCCCCAGTAAAAAAGACTGGCGCGGTGGTCGTGGTGCAGCCCAAAATATTATCCCTTCTTCCACAGGTGCAGCAAAAGCTGTGGCTTTGGTATTACCTGAACTGAAGGGTAAGTTAACTGGGATGGCGTTCCGAGTGCCTACCCCTGATGTATCTGTAGTAGATTTAACCTTCAAAACTGAGAAATCTACTAGTTACAAAGAAATTTGTGCTGCTATGAAAGCTGCGGCTGAAGGTTCACTTGCCGGAGTTTTGGGTTATACCGACGAAGCTGTTGTCTCTACCGATTTTCAAGGCGATCGCCATTCTAGTATTTTTGACGCGGGTGCAGGTATTGAATTGAACTCAAACTTCTTCAAAGTTGTCGCTTGGTATGACAACGAGTGGGGCTACTCCCATCGTGTAGTTGACTTGATGTTATCAATGGCGCAGAAAGAACAATTGGCCGCAGTTTAAGAAGGGTGTAGGGGTGTAGGGGTGTAAGGGTGTAGGGGTATAGGGGTGTAGGGGTGTAGGGGTGTAAGGGAGAATTTCTACCCCTGCCCCCTGCCCCCTGCCCCCTGCCTCATTCCCCCTGCCCCCTGCCTCATTCCCCCTGCCCCCTGCCCCCTGCCCCATTCCCTTAACCCCATTCCCTAACATCTATGCGTCGAACAAAAATTATCTGTACTGTAGGGCCTGCTACCTCTGCACCAGACAGACTGCAAGCATTGGTAGAGGCCGGGATGAATGTGGCGCGGTTGAATTTTTCCCACGGAGCTTATGACTTTCACGCTCAAACTGCTCAGTATATTAGGCAAATTAGTGCTGATGAGCAAAGACCTGTAGCTCTGTTGCAGGATTTATGTGGGCCGAAAATTCGGTTGGGAACTTTACCGCCGGAAGGTTTGACGGTGGAAGCTGGTGATGAAGTTACCTTTGTTTTGAAAGAGAAGGGTGACAATATCCAGGAATTACCTTTACCTTTGCCGACTTTGTTCGCAATGGTACGACCAGGAGAGCCGATTTTAATTAATGATGGTCGGGTAAAGATGATTGTGTGCGATCGGGATGCCGATCGCATTCATGCTTTAGTCAAAACTGGTGGGGTAATTTCCACCCGCAAGGGGGTAAACCTTCCTGTAACTCGTTTACCTGTGAGTTCCATCACCGAAAAGGACTTGCAGGATTTGCGCTTTGGCATGGAATTGGGTGTTGATTGGGTGGCGGTTTCTTTTGTGCAGTCACCCTACGATTTAGAACCAGCTAAACGCATGATTGAATCGGCAGGTTTATCAATTCGGGTAATTGCCAAAATCGAGCGTCCCGAAGCGGTAGACCAAATTGATGCCATTATTGCAGCGGCCGATGGTGTGATGATTGCCCGTGGCGACTTGGGGGTAGAAATGCCCATCCATGAAGTTCCCCTGATTCAAAAAGATATCATTCGTCGTTGTAATCAGGCGGGTAAGCCGGTGATTACTGCCACCCAAATGCTAGAGTCGATGATTAGCGCACCTGATCCCACCCGTGCCGAAGCTACAGACGTGGCTAATTCGATTTTGGATGGTACAGATGCCGTCATGCTCTCCGGGGAAACGGCTGTAGGAGAATATGCGATCGCCGCAGTCCAGGTAATGCACAATATTGCGATCGCTACAGAAAAGTCTTTGCAAGAGGGTAGTAGACACTGCTGGACACATGATGCAGGTAGTCTGAGCGTCACAGAATCCGTAGCCGAAGCCGTCTGTCGCATCGCCTACGAAACCGGCGCAAAGGCGATTTTGTGTAACACCTCATCGGGAGGAACAGCCAAACTCGTCTCTAAATATCGCCCCACAACCCCCATTTTTGCTTTAACTCCCGATGAAACTGCCTATCATCAAATGGCATTATCTTGGGGTATTGAACCCTTGTTAATTCCACCTGTTTACAATGCTGAAGAAATGTTTACGAATTTAGTCAGCACTATTCTCAGAACAGGTCTAGTACATGAAGGAGATAAGGTAGTTATTACCTCTGGAGTTCCAATTGGTAAATCAGGAACAACTAGCTTAATTAAAGTGCATTCTATCGGACAACCAATTACTGCTTAACACCCTTAAAATTAGGCTGAGGCTTCAGCCAATCGGCAATCATTAAGAAAAATTGCCAAAATCAGAATTGTCAGGAAGATAAACGGGTGTCAAGAACAGGGGAAGTGTAAATCCTTATTTTAGAAGGCAGGGGCAAACTAATTCAAAATTCAAAATTCAAAATTAAAGAAGTTTTGATTTTTGAGTTTTCTGCCCAATGCCCAACAAATACCAGATAAACAACAATCATGGAGTATTTTATGTCTAAAAATTTACTAGAACAATTGCGAGCAATGACTGTTGTGGTGGCAGATACAGGTGATATTCAAGCGATCGCTAAGTTTACACCACGAGATGCTACTACTAATCCTTCTTTAATTACTGCGGCGGCTAAAATGCCGGAATATCAAGAAATTGTTGACCAAACTTTACTGCAAGCTAAAAAAGATGCCGGCGCAGGTGCTAGCCAAGGTCAAATCGTAACTCTGGCTTTTGACCGTTTGGCGGTTGCTTTTGGTCTGAAGATTCTGCAAATTATCCCCGGTCGTGTGTCTACAGAAGTTGATGCTCGTTTATCCTACGATACTGAAGCTACTGTGACTAAAGCACGGGAGTTGATTGCTCAATATAAAGCGGCTGGTATTACCCCAGAGCGCGTTTTAATTAAAATTGCGGCTACTTGGGAAGGTATCAAAGCAGCAGAAATTCTAGAAAAAGAAGGGATTCACTGTAACTTAACTTTACTGTTTGGTTTGCATCAGGCGATCGCTTGTGCGGAAGCTGGTGTGACTTTGATTTCTCCCTTCGTCGGACGCATTCTCGACTGGTACAAAAAAGAAACCGGTAGAGACAGCTACCCCTCTGCGGAAGACCCCGGTGTATTGTCAGTTACTACAATCTACAACTACTACAAAAAATTTGGTTATAAAACCGAAGTTATGGGCGCAAGCTTCCGTAACATTGGCGAAATCACTGAATTGGCAGGTTGCGACTTATTGACCATTTCCCCGGCTTTATTGGGTGAATTACAAGCTACTATCGGCGACTTACCCCGTAAACTCGACCCTGCTAAAGCGGCTACCTCTGGCGTAGCAAAAATGACTATGGACAAAGCCACCTTCGACAAGATGCACGTTGCTGATCGCATGGCTAACGACAAACTTGACGAAGGAATCAAAGGCTTTACTAAAGCACTTGAAGATTTAGAAAAACTTTTGGCAGAAAGACTTTCTTCTTTGGAAGGTGAAGTTGTAGCTAGCCATTAGTAACGCCGCCAGTTTCGACGTTCGACGTTTCGTAATCGTCGGATGTATTGCCGGCGGCGTAAGTTTTGTAATCGTCGGATGTGTTGCCGGCGGCGTAAGTTTTGCAGTCGTGGTACTTGCCGCCGCCGGATAACTCGCCGCCGGATAATCCGCCGCCGCCGTTGATTGCGGCGAGCTATGAGTAACTCTCCGTTGTTAGCGGTAACTATACTGCTCTCTACATCCAAATTCGCTATATCAGAAGTATTTTTAGCTTCAGCCATTGAGGATGGATAAACAAAAGCACATAGCAATACTGCGATCGCAGATAGCTGTTTGAAACTTTTCATTTTATTTTCCTCTGTAAAAAAACAATTCAGTAATACACCCCATCAAAAAGAGACTAGATAAAATGTGTATCGCTAAACTTCTATCATCAGACAGATGTTTAGATAAAATAAAAATAATTTTTTTTGAAATTTAACTATGTTTTATTAATAATCAAAAATATGCTTTAATCTTTATAAAAAATTTCATTATCTGTAGTAACGTATCAAGCTAAAATGTTGCAATATAAAATTCGTTTTATCCGCGTTTATCTGCGTTTATCTGCGTTTTTTATCTAAATCTAATGCACTATTTTAGCCTAGACAGTCCAATAGGCTTTTAATCAGCAAAAAAAGAGGTACTAGCCAACAACTATTACCCCTAAAAGCAAACAAGCTATGTGTTATTTTCTAGCCACAAGCATCAAAAATTAACTACTTGTTAATTAATTAATTGTGCTGGCTTTTTGTGTTTTTTAATACCGCGACCAATCATAAATTAATCTACCATGACGATCGCGGACTAGTTCCCATTGTCCATGTCGATAGTATTGACCGTGATAACGTCGATTACGATAGCGTCGGTGACGGCGATAATAATGATTTCTATGCCGTCTTCTACGATAATAATGCTGTCTATACCGTCTGCGATAATGATGCCGTCTATACCGTCGGTGAGCTAGCAAAAGTTCTTCTGTGTTACCTTCAAGCAAGTTTGTCTCTGCATCAATACTCTGCTCAGTGACAAGATGATTTTGAATATTTTCTTTAGCTTCAGCTATCGCAGGTGGATAAACAAAAGCTAATACTAGTAATGCAATTGAGGATAGCTTCTGGAAACGATTCACGTCTTTGCTTCTCCCTGACTATCGGTAATAAGTTTAATAAATACTTCAAATCAAGAAACGATATAGTTCAAACTTCACTAACCTAAAATCTGGAAAAGTAATGAAAGTACTAGTTTTGAATGCCGGTTCTAGCAGCCAAAAAAGCTGTCTGTATGAAATCCCTCATCATGCCATCCTCAATGAAGCACCCCAACCACTTTGGGAAGGCAAAGTTAATTGGACTCAAGACAGGGGTGTAGCGGAAATTGAGGTGCAAACCGCCACGGGTGAAAAACTACATGAATCTATCTATGGTGACTCCCGACAGGCACACGTTGCTTATATGCTCTATACCCTCAGTCGTGGTACTACCAAGGTAATTGGTGAATTATCAGAAATTGATGTTGTAGGACATCGGGTAGTACATGGTGGACAAAATTACCGCCATAGTGTAATTATTACTGAGAAAGTTAAAGAGGCGATCGCTCGTCTCTCTAACCTAGCTCCAGCCCATAACCCAGCCGCATTAGAAGGAATTGCAGCCATTGAAAAAAGCTTAGGCAATGTTCCCCAAGTAGCAGTATTTGATACCGGATTTCATGCTACCCTCCCAGATGCAGCCGCTATTTATCCCGGCCCCTATGAGTGGGTAGAACAAGGTATCCGCCGCTATGGATTTCATGGTATTAGTCATCAATACTGCTCTCAACGTGCAGCGCAAATCCTCGGTCAAGATTTAGCATCTTTAAGAATTATTAGCTGTCACCTTGGCAATGGTGCTTCTTTAGCAGCCATAGAAAACGGTCGCAGTATCGACACTACAATGGGTTTTACACCTCTAGATGGCTTGATGATGGGTAGCCGTTGCGGTTCATTAGATCCAGGTATTCTAGTTTACCTGATGCGCCAACATGATTACTCTGCCGAAAGACTAGATTATGTGTTAAACAAAGCTTCAGGACTCAGGGGAATTTCCGGCGTATCTAGCGATGTACCCCAAGTCATAGAAGCCATTAATCAAGGCAACTATCGCGCTCAATTAGCCTGGGATATTTACATACATCGCCTCAAGTCCGAAATAGGTTCTATGCTAGCTAGTTTAGCAGGATTAGATGTTTTAATCTTCACCGCCGGTATTGGTGAAAAATCCGCAGGTATCCGTCAAGCCGCTTGTGAAGCTTTTGGCTTTTTAGGCTTAAAAATCGACCCCCAGAAAAATCAAAATAAACCTGTAGATGAAGATATAGCCACTCCTGATTCTACAGTCAGAGTGTTAGTAATACACACTCAAGAAGATTGGGCGATCGCTCAACAATGTTGGCAGTTAATTAATTCGTAATTGGGCATTGGGCATTGGGCATTGGGCATTGGGCATTGGGCATTGGGCATTGGGCATTGGGCAATTCAATTTTGGATTTTGGATTTTAAATTTTGGATTGGATTTCAATCTAAAATCCGAAATCTAAAATCTAAAATTCTTTCTCTTGTCTCCCTTGTCTCCCTGCTCCCTGCTCCCTGCCCCCTAAACCCCTACAGCCTTTCATAAAAAACGACGTAAAATTAACTTCATAGTTGGCGGAAAAAGTAATCTGAAAATTTGCCCAACAATTAGGGGTGCAACTGCTGATATAATTGGAAACAATATCATATCAATTGCCTGAATTTGTTGCGTTAAAATTATAGCGATCGCTGGAATTATACAACTTATTCCCCATGCTAACCAATTGAGATAGTGGTAATTAATTCCCACCCGTTTTTGTAGTTGACTAAATAATATATATCTGCTCACAATAACTACTAAAGCTATTCCTAACCAAGTCAAAATTAACAAAAATATACTACTACCTACATTGAATATATTAAGCTGATATATTTTAGTAATCAAAAACCCAGCCGGAAATAGGGAAGCTAATTCCCATAACAACATATTTAGCTTATTTCTTAATGAGCTTAATAATTGTTCTATTAACCAATAATGAGCAGAAACTACCACCATTAAATTATCATTATTGTGCAGAAAATCTTCCTGAATTTTCTGCATCACATCACCATAGAACAAGACAATAGTTTGTAAAATACAGTCTTTTACTTGCGTATTTTCAGCAGCTAACGCTTCTAAGCTATAATAAGAATTAAAAGTACATTCTATCTGAATAATTGTTTTATTTTGTAAAGGCTTACTTCTCAGTATTCTCAAAACATTCATGAGAAAAACACGATAAGACCTACTACTTTCATGACTATGGTTTTTCGCTTCTATATCTGGGATAAAATTATATTGAAAGCAAGTACAAAACCAAAGATAAAGGAGTAACCGAGGCGGAATATTTAAAGAAAGTCCTGTTTTTTGAGCTTGCTGAATTTGTTCTACAATGTTTTCATTTAGATAGAAACTACATTGCGATTGTTCCACCTTAATTTCAATATTATCACCTTGAGGAATCGGCAATGCAAACATCAGGCTAACATCAGCAAGACTCTTGGTGTGTGTTTTATTTTTGACCATTGGTAGATAGATTTGCCAGACTTTTAACCAAATTAATCATAAAATCCAAAATTCCCCGCCACTGTTTTTCGCCAGCTACTACCCCTTCATTGTGAATTTGCAGAATTAAATTTTTAGCATCTTCAGATAAACTAAATAAGTCTTTGTGATATCTAGTAATAATATCGCCATCTAACTGCATGACAGTTTGAGCATAAATCGTATCAATGTGAGAATCGGTAACATCACCACCATCTAAAGCCGCTTTTAGTTCAATAAGTTTACGCAGATTACGCACAAATTTATCATTATTTAAAAGGGTTTTAATTTCATTACAATTGTTTTGCCATTCTTGCTGCCAATTTTTCTGATTTGTTTGATTAATATCATCTATAACTGGAGCAGGAGCAGGTAATATTGGTCTGGCTAGCTCTATATATCTGGGGTCAGATTCAACTAGTCTACCTCCTTTAATTTCTTTTAACCAATGTAGACGTTGATGATACCTTCTCACCTTTTCATTTTGTGAACTATTTAAGGTATAAATAGGATTTTCAATGAGAATATAAAAATACTCTCTTTCTAATTGTGCGAATAAACTTCTATAGCGATCGTGTAATTCTTCAGGGATTTGTGTAACAGCAAAATAATCTTTATCATTTATAGAATATATTTGCTGATATGCCTCCCAAGCACTGAATTTAGTCCCACTAATTCTAGTTACAACCATTGTATTAACTTCTAAGGCTGTAATATCTTCAACTAAGGTTTGTACAGAAGATACAAATTTATCTAATAAGCCTCTAGCATGAGATTGAATTCCCTCATTATCTGGAGAAGTTTTGGATGAATTAATATTAGTTTTCTCTTGATTAGCAAGAGCATCTTTTGATTGATTTTGAGTCCTGTTAACCATAATTACAACTTTTTAAATTCTGACTGTAGGAATTTGACATATAATTGACTAACTCAAAAATCCATTAGCCAAATATAATCTTTAGTTGCGTTTCTCAGTATGAGTTAGAACTTACGCAACGGGCATATTTTTATTTAGTGTGTGTGACGCTGTCAGAAGGGTGTAGGGGGTAGGGTGTGGGGGTAAATATTTCACTTTACGCACCCTACATCTTGAATATTTCTTATCTGGAAGATTTAGTCTTTAAATTGTCCTGCGGGAATTTGCCATTTCCATTAGAACCTTATATATCTTATGCACACTGTCTATATTCTTTTGCATGATTTCTCGGCTCTCTTTTACCTGCTCCAAATGAAAACCGAGCAATTCTGAATAAGGGCTACCACAAAGAAATTGACTACCTACCTCATTTTCAATATCGCCATCAATTAAATTAATCTTGGTATAAATTCTATTACCTGGTTGAGCCGATACTGTACCAAGTTGTGATTCTTCACTTAACTGAGTAGAAGATTCTACAACCCAGGTAGTAATTTCTAGCTCTACCATGTCAACTATTGCTGTCTTGATCGCATCAATAATGTTGTTACTATCCAGGTCACTAGATTTTAGCTGCTTGATGATTGATTGAAAATTGCCACTTTCAGCCTTGATCAGTTGACCATTTTTAGCTGATTCTTCCTTTACAGTAATTTCCATGAGCTAATTAAAGATAAAAGGTTTTAAAGTAGACTTGGTATAATTTTAATAGTTGTGGAAAATTTGACAAGCTTTACTTAATAAAAGTAAGTAAAGCTGACAAGGAATATTCGTGTATAATCTAGATTTTAACAAGGTAGATTGTATTAAATAATACTAAGGTACGGAAGATTACTTTAAGTTCGTAGTGAAGACTTTAGTACTCAAAACAAGGGCTTAAGCCCTTACTACAAACGAAAAACTTGATTTTTTTCCTATTGGTTGTTAACTGTCAACCGTCAACAAGACTCATCAAGTTGAACAAGAGAGTAAAACTATGTTGATATCCCGCCAGAATTTCATCACACCTGTTGTATTAGTTTTATGTATCTTAGGAATTGGCTTTATACAATTTCCTAGATTGCAAAAATTACTAAATAGCCGGGAATATATAGCTTTAGAAACACTCGAAAAAGAACTAAAACAAGAGAAATTAAGATTAAATATCCTCAAGCAAACACCGAGTTTTGGCTATGATAATTTAGTTGCAAACTGGGCTTATTTAAATTTTTTACAATACTTTGGTGATGATGAAATCAGGGAGAGAACTGGATATAGTTTAAGTCCAGAATATTTTGAAGTAGTGTTAAACCGTGATCCTAGATTTTTAGCTGCTTATATGAGCCTGTCTAGTAGCACATCTATATATGCGGCTATGCCAGAACGCTCAATAGCAATCATGGAAGAAGGTTTAAAATCATTATCTCCCAAAGTTCCAGAAAAGTCATATTATATTTGGCGTTATAAAGGTATTGATGAATTATTATTTCTAGGTAATGCTCAAGCTGCTGAAAAATCTTTTGCAACAGCAGCTAATTGGGCTAGTCAATATCAAGATGAAGAAAGTCAACTTGTAGCTTTTACATCTCAGAAAACTGCTGAATTTCTCAGCCGTAATCCTGATAGTAAATATGCTCAAATTGCGACTTGGGCAATGGTATTAAGCAATCCTGTGGATGACAAGACTCGCAAAAGAGCAATTAGTGAAATTGAGAAATTAGGCGGACAACTAATTATTAATCAAGATGGTACTAGCAGTATCAAATTGCCACCCAAAGATTAAGAATGTTAGAGGATGTTTGAAAAGTTCTGTGGTTGGTAGCAAAACGTTTTTGATCCCCCTAAATACCGCTTTTTAAGGGGGACTTTGATTCTTGCTCTTTCATCACGTCAGATTACTGGTTCTCAATTGTCCACAAGCCGCATCAGCTTCTAACCCACGGGAATAACGGACACTCACAGCAATTTTTTGCTGTTGGAGAACTTTGACAAAAGCTTGAATGCGATCGCTCTTTGGTCGTTTATAATCAACTTCCTGAATGGGATTATAGGGAATTAAGTTCACATGGCTTTGAAATCCCCGCAGACGCTTGGCTAGTTCTAAGGCGTGTTCTGGTAAATCGTTGACACCAGCTAGCAAAATGTATTCAAAACTTACACGTCTACCTGTAATTTCCACATATTCCCGACATTCAGCCAACAAATCCTCAATCGGATAGGAACGCGCACTAGGTATAATTTTTTCTCTTAGGGCTTGGTTAGGGGCGTGGAGACTTACAGCCAGGGTAATTTGTAGATGATGTTCGGCTAATTGACGAATGCGATCGCGGATGCCTACTGTAGATACAGTCAGCGATCTTTGTCCAATTCCCACATCTTGATTTAAAGATTTAAGTGCCGCTAAAACATTCTCAGTGTTTAACAACGGTTCACCCATGCCCATAAATACCACATGACTCACCCGTTGCTGAAAATCTTCCTGCACTGTTAAGACTTGATCAACGATTTCATGTCTGCCTAAATTACGTTTATAGCCACCTTTCCCCGTCGCGCAAAAATCACACGCCATCGGACAACCCACCTGAGTAGAAACACAGACAGTCAAGCGTTTATCTGTAGGAATACCCACAGTTTCCACAATCTGCCCATCGGATAGTTGCAAAAGGTACTTAACTGTGCCATCTGATGCAACAGAACGGTAATGAATCTGAGAACGGCCGATGGGGATATCTGCGACAACGGCGCGCCATTGTTTAGAGAATACAGAAATATCAGCTAGCGATCGCGCTCCTTTATGATATATCCAATCATGAAGTTGCTTCCCTCTATAAGCCGGTTGTCCCTGCTCTTGTACCCATGCAGTTAACTCCGTCACCGAAGCACCGAGTAGAGGGGGTAAAGTTGTTGTTTCTGGGATGGTTGAGTTAACTGGGGAAACAAAAGGGGTAGCAGACATAAAAAATCACAAGTTTAAGCACTGAATCTCTATACTACAACTTTCATAATTCGTAATTCATAATTCGTAATTACAATCATTGGGGGTTTCTAGCTTGCTTACTCTCCCGCCAAGGATCTTTCTTTGGGAAAAGAACTGTAAAACACAAAAAGCGACGGTTTTCACCTCGCTTTTTGTAACAGTTTAGCTTCCCAGTTACTTGAGCATCGGGGAGTAGTCAATCAGCATCTATCGTCTGATATTGATTATCAAAAATACTCGCCGTTTTATTTGCCTCCCAAGAAAGCCAAAACATCAGGTACATAGCAAAATCTGGTTTGTTGCCTTTTTCGTGATAGAGCATCAACTTCTCAGCCTGTTGATATCGCTCTAAAGCTTGTCGAAAGTTTTTCTTTGTCACTTTCTCCCCTAATGCTTCAGATAGTAAATGCCACAAAACACACCCGATATCTTTCTTTATGTAATCCAAGCAGTAGCCATAAACGTTCGCAAACTCTTCATATGTCTGATTTTCACAAGCTGCTTTTAATAATTGAGTTTGTAAATCTGTTAAGTGCTTACCAAATGATTTATAAACTACTTTGTCTGCAACAATTAGTAATTCTTGATTGTTCATTTTTCACTCCAGCTAATTAATTTTATCCAGAAGAATTAGTAAATTTATGACAAAGGAATACTAATTCTTATTGAAGTTAATACACCAATTTGCAAATCTCATTTCCCATCTCAAGCTTGCAACTAAAAATCACAAACCATCTGCCTGATTGCTTGATCAAGTTGCTATACTAGTTATTCTTTAATCATGTACATGAGATGACCAAAAGATTTGGTTATTAATTATTGAATTGGTACTCTAGCCAAGAGTAAACTTTACAATCTAACCGAGCTTTAAAAAAGGAAAAATAGATTCTGGGACTGACTAAATTTTCATGGGAAAAATTTATTGCAGGTATAGATTCTAATCAAGGATGATCTGCTTAATCAAGCATGATACCTTTTTGGGAGATCAACAGCTTTAACATAATTAACGCGATGTGCAACTTATTTTTGAAACCCCTCTCAAACCTCTCCCCTGTAAGGAGAAGCCACTGCGTTGGGCGGGTTTCCCGACTTGTTCGCGGAGCGTTCCCGTAGGGTAGCAAGTGGCGTAGAGGCTTTAAATCTTGCTCCCCTTCCCTTGTAGGGAAGGGGTTGGGGGTTAGGTTTGAGACAAAGTTGCATACGGCGTTAATTACTAATTTGTAATGAAATAACGCCCTGCTACACTCTAAGCGCAGCTATGCCGCAGGCTTTACGTAATTTGTAATTGAGGGCGGAGTGTCAATTCCCAACTAATTCAATTACAAACGACGTTAACGGAGCAACACAAAGTCCATTTTCAGTTACGAATTATTGCAAAGTTTTGCCTACGGAAAACACGCCAAGTTGACAAAAAGGATAAAACTCATCAATATCAATACATTTGAGTAAAGAATATCTATATATATAGATGATATGTTTGAGTTTTGATACTAGTTGACTTGTGTGTAAATCCTTTTAAGCACTTCTCCCAACACTCAGCGACTTTATACCTTACTTAAGTAACTATACTAGAAATCAAGTAACTTATGTGGATATTTTTATTATTTTTATAATTTCATTATCTTTTTTTTAAAATATGAACTTCTATAACTAAGGAATATTGCAAATCATTTACAATACTTTATATTAAATCACTAATTATCCCTAAATTTTATTCTCATAAATAAAAATAAGCCATCAAAATTGCCGCAATTAACTCACCTTAACAATAGTTTTTATAGCTTGCAAATTGCTTGACAGTAGCTAAAAACTTTAATTTTATTTTGTTTGCAATCTTTTCAGGAAAGTATTTAGCTAACCATCAATTGCTGATAATTTACTTTCTAGAGTTAGCCAATTCAAGACTTCAGCATAAGTAGAACGGTGTAAATCATTAAAGGTTTGTAGTAAGGACTTTAGTCCTTATGAGAGGACTAAAGTCCTTACTACGAACTAAATGCAATTTTTTTACATTACTTTACATAGTTTGGTTTTTTCAAGTCGTTCTACTTAGTTGCATCTATTTGTGTATTCATTTAAAAAAAATTAACTTTTTGAATATCCCACTTAATCCCACAAAAACCCCCTCGTGTTTTTTGGCGATGTTCGGCAAGATGAAACTATGATGATTAACTAACTCAAAGGGTTAGGCAAGAAATCATCATCATGACTCAATTTCACATAATCAAAAAATGAAACTTATGATTATTGAAATTATGCCAAGTATTAGATTACTCAACTAATTAGCACAGGAGAGAAATTTTTTTTTGGGATGATGCAGGAGATGGAAAAGAGGAGGTGATGTAGTGCATTCTAACAAAAAATTGAGCAAAGAAAAGTTAGCGTTTGTTCTAATAATACTGGCGTTATTATCAGCACAATTCACCCAAAAAGCAGAAAAGTTTCGGGCTAAACCCTAATTTCTCTTTCTCAAGCTAGTTTAGTTTGATTATGTCAACCTACTCATTTCACAACTCTTAAAATCCTTCTTTTGCATTCAAATGTTTAAAAAACACCTACTACTATTCACTAATTATTCCTTAATATGCCTCCTAGGAATAGTTAACATTAATCTCAAAGCAGAGGCACAAACTGTTAATAACTCTGTTAATTCCCAATCTCAACCAAATCAAGAACAGAGTCTTGATAACCAACAGCGTAACTCTGCTGCCATTAATCAAACAGGAGTCTATAACCTGGGTGAGTCAGCTACTTATAAAATTCAAGGATTAGGTGGCAGAAATGTTGTGTGTCCCAGGCCTTCTTTAATATTAGGGACTTCTTTTAGCTCTTATGACGGGATTAGTTTCTCCAGTAATGCTTCTTATGCTGTCAATGCTGCCATCATTTTTCCCCTAGGCGGCAGCTTAGAAAACACTTGTAAGCAAATGGCTGCAACTATTGCTCGTAAAACTCAATATGACACAGAGATTATCAATGCTCGTGCCTGTGCTGAATTAATCAGTGCTGGTATCCAACTCAACCCTGACAGCTTTCCTACTATTTCTGCTGTCTGTCAAGGGGTTTCTATAAACAGAACTAATACAAATGAACCTAACAAATCTATCAGGTTCCAGCCTCAAGAATTACCTAAAAATGAGGCTGAAAACAACAACTAACTAATTTACAACGAGGATAAACTCATGAAAAAAGCTCTTGGTTTAGCAATTCTTGCTACCTTTTTGGCTACCCCTGTTTTAGCTGGTGAAACTTTTGTTCGTAACGAAGATTCATGGAGTAAAAGCCACACAGACACTCATTTATGGCTTAATTCTGATACTTATTCTGTGCGGGCTGAAGCATATATTTCTGTAGCTGATAAAACTTACATTGATGGTGACATGACTACTAAGTATTGTGGTAGTTGGTGTGGTTCTACAACAGTTTCTTACGAAGATTATACCCAACATAATGCTGCTTCTGGATTAGTGGGTGCATATTTTGAAACAAATCACACTAACGTTAACGGTAGTATCAAGACTAACACATATTCAGGTAGTAATGCTCACGAAACTACTGCTGGTGTTCGTTAATTTTTAATACTGCTGAATGTCAATACAAAGTATTCTAGGGTGGTTATTCCACCCTGTTACTTGTTTTGTGAAAATTCAAATATGAATTACGCAAGTGTCACAATTGATGGTTGGTGCGTGACGCTATCAGTCTTATTACGTTGCTCCAAATAAATAATGTAGAGGCGTTGCATGCAACGTCTCTACATTACAGAATAAAGTGCATCTTCATTAAGAAACGGTATCAGTTGTGTAAGTTTTATCAAAAAAATAATGCAATAGATGGGTAGGTTAATATGAAAAAAACTATTGGTTTAGTTATTCTTGCTACTTTAATTAGTAGCCCTGCTTTTGCTGGTGAAACTTTTGTTTTTAACCAATGGACACTCCGGCGGAATAGAACTGAGGAGCATGACAACATTGATATTACAATCTATTCAAACCGCCATGAAAATTACAATTTTTCTACTAACAAGATTGAGGTTGAGCGTCAAGGTGAAGAAAGTTTAAATGGTTTTACAGTTCATAATTCTGGTTCTTATGTGAAAGGTAGTTTTTACGAAGATACAAGAACTAGAATATGGGGTACGATTAATACCGTGAGAAACTCATACATTCGTTCTCAAGAAAGCAGTGCAGGTATTCGTTAATTATCAGCCATCTTAATATTTATTGTAAAAAAAAATGAAGGTGCAATATCTGCCCTGTTTTACTATGAAATATCCTATATTATTATCCGGTGTGTTATTTATCGTTTTGAGTTTTCTTTATTTCAATGATCTACCAAATGGACAAATGCCAAATTTATTTATCAACTCTGTCTCTAAGCAGTTGAATCAAAATATTCCTGGAAATATACAGATTCAGCCGAGAAAGTTACCAAATGAAACCAGTCCTAATGAAATCAGGGAAGAGTTATATGACTCTATATCTGTGGGTATGACTTATAAGCAAGTGATTGCCATTATCGGCTGGGATGGTGTTTTAATTTATGAAAATGATATTGATACTGCTGATGGAAAAATTCATGAGCAGGTTTATCAGTGGAATAATCAAGGTATTTATACAAATGAAAACAATGATCATAAATTAGGCGATCGCAGTATATACACTAGCATCAAACTGCGGTTTCAAAACGATATTCTCGTCAATAAATCGTTTGTGACTCTCAAACCCTAGGGGAGCGATCGCTCTTTTGCTATGCTGGAAATTGAATCAACCCAGCATCTTCAAGAAACTGGGTTAATAAATCTAACCAAAAGTTGAGCCATTCCAGCCCCACATTGTACCCTTAGCATCCGCAAATTCAATGTAAATGCGATTTTGGGGAACTCCGAGAGTTTGATTAATCTGCTCACAAAAATCCTGGCTCATAGCCTCAGTTTGATTCGGCTTCATTGTGCCAATGCTTTTAATTTCTATATAACAAACTGGTTCTGTTGTACCAGCAAAAGTCATAGGAATTTCTGATTCAAAAGCAGTCATTACATAAGATTCCGGCTTGCTCAAATGTTTAGCTAATTTAGCTGACAGATTTTTGAGCATTGTCTCAATTTCAGCTTTTTCGGGCGCAGATGCAGAAGTTTGGACTTTAATTAAAGGCATAGTGTCAATTCAAAATTCAAAATTCAAAATTCAGAATTTAATATTAACCCAAGACGCGATTAATCGCGTCTCTACAACAAGGATGAATATTAATTATTTTCCCATGCCCCATTCCCCATGCCCCATGCCCAATTCTATTGACGAAATAGACGAGTATATTCAGGATCATATAACCGCGATCGCCCTTTTGCTTCAGATAATGCTGGGCTAATTACATATAACGTTGTCCGCACTAAATTTTCTTGCTGGGTACACTCTGCCATTTGCTGGAGAGGTACAACCCTAATTTTCTCATCAGGCCAGCCGATGCGGAAGCAAATCGCCACAGGGGTATCTGCTGCATAGTGTTCTAATAATTTGGCTTGGGCTGTTTCTACGTGACGCGCACTTAGATATAAACACAAACTCGCTTGATGGGCTGCTAAGGAGGCTAACTCTTCTGTGGGTGGAACTTCTGTGCGTCCGCTAATGCGCGTTAAAATTATGGTTTGCACCACACCAGGGACAGTTAACTCAACATTGAGTTTAGCGGCTGCGGCTTGAAAAGCACTAATACCGGGGATGACTTCAAAGGAAATCTCAGCCTCAGCCAGAAGCTGCATTTGTTCGTGGGTTGCACTGTAAAGACTCGGATCACCTGATTGCAGACGTACTACAGATTTTTGTTGCGATCGCACCCGTTCTATAATTAGCGGTAAAATCTCTTCCAGAGTTTTATCAGCTGTAGGAATAATTTCCGCATCTTCCCGACAAAACTGCAAAAGCTCTTGAGGAATTAGAGAATCAGCAAATAAAATCACATCTGCCACAGCCAGCAATTTTTGAGCCTTAACGGTGAGTAAATCTGGATCTCCGGGGCCTGCTCCCACAATATAAACCTTCGGTTCTAAAAAATTTTGATCAGCTTTCATACCAAAATTTCAACAAAGCATCAGTAATTACCACGATATATTCCCATCTTCAAAAAATTTTTTGGGAATTTGCTCAGTATCTTTCCGGATTACCTCTATAGGAGTAGTAGAGAGAAATGGTAGATGCACCCTGGTTAAGCCCTGGAGATTACTCTGGGGCATTTTTTATTTTTGGGCATAGGGCAGAAAAATTCAAAATTAAAGAATTATTCTCCCCCTGCTCCCTGCTCCCTGCCCCCTGCCTCTTTCACGGGAGAAACGACATCAGGTAATTGACGTTTAAACAGATAAAGCCATACTAAACCGGCTAATCCTAGAGTTACGCCAGTGAGGCTGACAACTTGTGCAATTCTCAAGGGGCCGAGCATTAAGCTATCAGTGCGAAGTCCCTCAATCCAAAAACGTCCCACACTGTAAGCTACCAGGTAAACCATAAATAACGTACCGACCCGTAGGCGTGACTTACCCGATACCCCGCGAAAGAATAAAGTCAATAGCAAACCAAAAACCATGAAATCCCAAACAGATTCATACAGGAAAGTGGGATGAAAATATTCAGAACTAGCTAACTCTGGAGGGCGGCGTTCTGGTGGAATGTAAAGTTTCCAAGGTAAATTAGTAGGACGACCAAAAGCTTCCGAGTTAAAGAAATTACCCCAACGCCCGATCGCTTGTCCTAAAATCAGCGAAGGCGCAACTAAATCAGCTAATTGCCAAAAGGAAACCCGTTTGAGCTTGGCAAATATCAACGCTGCCAAAGTACCGCCAATAATTGCCCCATGAATTGCTATACCTCCTTGCCAAATAGCGATAATCCTACCTGGATTTTGGGCATATTCCGACCATTCAAATAAAACATAATAAATTCGGGCGGCTGGAATTGCGGCAATTACCAGCCAAATTGATAAATCGCTCAGTAAATCTGGGTTAACATGACGGCGTTTCGCCAAATACTGAGATAGACTAACACCAATTAAAACAGCAGCAGCAATTAATAAACCATACCAGCGAATAGTAATTGGGCCGATTTCCACCAAAATAGGCCCAGGGGAAGTAAATAAAAAAGCCAAAGGCAAAGCACAAAAATCCAGTACCATGTAAAATTCCCTAACTAAATAGCCAAAGTTGGATACTCATTAATCCATAGTCTTAACAATTCAAAATTCAAAATTCAAAATTCAAAATTAAAGACAGTTGGAGCCGGAGATTTAAACCCTAACTCAAGTGATACTACGTGTAGACGTAGGAGTCGTTATTAATTTCTCTCCCTTGTCCCCCTTGTTCCCCTTGTCTCCCTTGTCTCCCTGCCCCCTACCCCCTATCCCCCTGCCCCCTGCCCCTCTACACCCCTGTTTCGATATAATCTCCTCAATAACTTTGATACATTAAATACTGTGATTGCTATTTATCCCGGTAGTTTTGATCCCATCACCCTAGGACACCTCGATATTATTCAACGTGGTAGTCGCCTGTTTAGGCAAGTGATTGTTGCTGTATTGCGAAATCCCAATAAAACACCACTGTTTAGCGTACCTCAACGCCTAGAACAAATTCGTCTGGCTACAAAACATCTATCGAATGTAGAAGTAGACAGTTTTGATGGTCTAACGGTGAATTATGCCCAGGAACGCAAAGCAGAAGTTTTGTTACGAGGTCTACGAGCTATTTCTGACTTTGAAGTAGAACTACAGATGGCACATACTAATAAGACACTTTCTACCCAAATCGAGACAGTTTTTTTAGCAACATCAAATGAATATAGTTTTTTAAGTAGTAGTGTGGTAAAAGAGATTGCAAGATTTGGTGGTTCAGTCGATCATCTTGTCCCCCCTCAAATTGCCCTAGATATATACAAATGCTACAACCACAAGTATCCAATAGCGAACCCAATCGCAACGGAAGCTATCCCCCAGAGTATACCAACGGAATCTCCCCCGGAGAAATTCCCCAAACAGGAAGTGTAGACATTCAGGAGGAACTCGATAGGTTAGAAGAAATCATGTTATCTAGTTTCCGTATTCCTCTAACGGGACGGACATTAGTAGATGAAGAAAAATTATTAGAACAGTTGGACTATATTCGGGTTTCCTTACCGTCAGTGTTTGAGGAAGCAGCCGCAATTTTGGCACAAAAAAATGAAATTCTCTTAGAAGCAGAGGAGTATGGACAGCAACTTGTTGATGCTGCCCAAGCCAAAAGAGCGCAAATTTTGGCGGAGAGCGATATCATCAGACAGGCACAACAAGAAGCGGAAGAACTCCGCCGACAGGTGCAACAAGAGTGCGAAGCAATGATGAAAGAAACTCTCAATGAAATTGAGTTAAAGCGGCGTGCTTGTCAAGAAGAATTAGAGGAAATGCGACAAATTGCGATCGCACAAGCTCAAGAAATTGAAGGCGGTGCTGATGAATATGCCGATCATGTCTTAGAAAATATAGAACAAGACCTCAAAGATATGTTGCGAATTATCACGAATGGCAGACAACAACTGCGAGTTGATAGCCAATCACAACGCAATTCACACTCTCCGAGAAAAAAGTAAATTTTCTCATCCCCGACAAATTACCGTATATCATCCGCCCCTAAACTTATTTATGGGAATTGTAGTTTTGAATTTTGAATTAGTATTACGCCATTTTGATTATGAGCGAGCAATCTTCTGACCAGGTAAAAGTTATTTTACTGGATATTGAAGGGACTACAACCCCTGTAGATTACGTTTTTGAGGTTTTGTTTCCTTTTGCAAAAGCCCAAGTAGAATCATTTTTACAAGCTCACCTTGAGGATGAGGGAGTCAAAGCTGATCTCGAACGCTTGCGACAAGAATATGAGTCTGATATTGCCCTTGGTGTATCTGTTCCAGAGTGGCAGGAAAACTCAATGATGGCGGCAGTTGCTTACATTCATCATCTAATTGCCATTGATCGCAAATCTACAGGATTAAAATCTTTGCAGGGCAAGATTTGGGAACATGGCTATCAGGATGGTAGACTGCGATCGCAAATTTTTGATGATGTTAACAAGGCATTTGTACGCTGGCGCAATGCAGGTAAAGAAATATTTATCTTTTCATCAGGAAGTGTGCAAGCACAAAAGTTATTATTTAAGTATACAGATGTAGGAGATTTAACAGAATTTTTAAGTGGTTACTTTGATACAGAAATAGGCTCAAAAAAAGAGACTGATAGCTACCGCAAAATTGCTGAAGCTATTGGAGTTGCATCCAACCACATTCTATTTATTTCTGATGTCACGGCTGAGTTACGAGCCGCCCAAAATGCCGGGATGAAAACCCTCTTTTCCCTCAGACCAAGAAATCGTTCCTCAGATTCAGAAGGTTTTCCCATTTGTCAAGATTTTGACAACGTTTAATTACAATGTATAAGTAAAATCATTAACTAACATTCCTGGTACTAAACTACCACCTAGTTGACGATTTTCATATGTACCAACTTCCGGGATGAACTCTTGAAAATTGGTGAAATCTATTAAATTTTCTCCCCAAAAACGATAGAGACTTTCATCAAAGCGGAGGTTTTCTATAGGTGCGATAATTTCACCGTTTTCTACCCAAAAACAGGCGTAACGGGTCATACCTGTAATTCTACCAGTGGGGCGATCGCTCCAATTCAAGTAATGCAAATTTGATACATACAACCCTGTATCTAAATTCGGCAAAATTTGCTCATAATCTAAATTACCCTGACTGATTTCTGGCGCACGTAAAGTTTCGGAAATATTCGCCCCATTCGCAGTTTTTTGATATTCCTTCGCAGTGCGGGAATTAATTAAAGTATTGACTAATTTACCCTTGCTAATAATAGTTAATTCTGGGGCTGTAATTTCTCCCCATTCATTAAATCGTGGTACTAATCCCCGTTGAAAATTTTCTTTGAGATTAAATGCAGGCGATAACTGTTTTTCTTGACGTGATAAAACAGCTAAAGCACTGTTACCTTGTTGGATATCTGCTTCACCCACAGCCCCCCAAGATAACATACCCAATAAATCAGCTACAGCCGCAGGTGCAAAGTAAGTTTTGTATTGTCCCCGTGGTAATTCTTTAGGTGTAGTTGATAGTAATTTCAGTTGTTTTTTACCTTCGTTGATTTTATTTATATATGCTGCTGTATCCCAATTACTACCAGCAAATGTCCCTTTAACAGCTTGTCCAGATGGAATAAATAAAGAATAGTCTAAGTTAAAAGAATCAGTTGCAAACCAATGTTTTTGACCACTAGAATCACCATAAGCTCTAATGACAATTCCCCCTGCATATATACCAGTGAAATCTAATTCCTTAACTTGTTCTAAGATGCTTTGTACTAAAACATCTGCTGATAACAAGTTACCGATATTTATTTCTCGACTGGTATTATTTCCTGACGGTAAAACGAGGTAAGGGTCAACAGGTAATACAGTTAATTCATCTCGTAGTTCTTGCAAAGCATGATATGCTGCTTGCCAATCTGTTTCCCAATTACCAGTAAAAGGAAATTGACGGAAACTGCTACGCTGATCTGTCATCAAAGTTAATTCTACCCAGCCATCAGCCACATAACCAGTCTGGCGGACTTTGGCATGATTCAAGCGAGTAAATTGACTGCGTTCACAGTTCAATTTGATAGCAAATTCCTCATGTTCGGCTTTCTTAGCCAACAGCGTTTCTAATATTTGATTAAAACTAGCTTCTAAAGTAGATATTTCTTGTTTCATATTCGGAATTGGGAATTGGGAATTGGGCATTGGGCATGGGGCATTGGGCATGGGGCATTGGGAATTGGGCATGGGGCATGGGGCATTGGGGTAAAAACTTCTCCCTTGTCTACCTTGTCTACCTTGTCTACCTTGTCTCCCTGCCCCCTGCGCCCTGCCCTCCTGCCCCTCAATTACCTCCGCCAAAAACTTCGACGTTAGCAAATACACAAACTGGTGAGCCGTGTCCTACCCAAATAGCTTGGTTTGGTTCACCTTTCCCACAGTAAGGTGTACCGTACATTTCCCAGTTAGAATCATTACCAACTTCAATTAAACTATGCCAAAATTCTGGGGTGGTAGCTCGGTAGTTAGGGTTACGGAGGGTTTTGGTAAGTTTACCATTTTCAATTAATTTGGCATACTCACAGCCAAATTGAAATTTATAACGGCGATCATCAATTGACCAAGAACGGTTAGATTCCATATAAACGCCATATTCGATGTTACTAATCATCTCCTTAAAATTGGCGTTTCCTGGTTCTAAATTTAAGTTAGCCATACGGTCAATTGGGGCGCGATTCCAAGAGGATGCACGGGCGCAGGCTACCCCAGGCACTCCGGCTCTAGCTTGACTTTCTAAGCTCCCTAAACCCCTTTGTAATACGCCTTCTTTGATTACATATTCCCGTGTGGCAACTGCGCCTGTATCATCAAAACCATAGCTAGCATATTCACCCTCAACGGTGGGATCAAAGGTGATATTCATCAAGGGTGAACCGTAGACTAAGTTACCAAAATCACTAGTCTTGACAAAGCTACCCCCGGCGTAGTTGCGCTCATCTCCTAAAATGCGATCGATTTCTAAGGGATGTCCGACACTTTCATGAATTTGTAACATCATTTGGTCAGGGGCTAAAACTAAATTGGTGCGGGTGCTAGGACATTCTTCGGCGGTTAACAATTCTATGGCTTGTTCGCCAATTTTTTGCACCTGTCGCCATAAATTCTCTCGGTGCAACAGTTCCATCCCACCTTGATAACAATGGGCTTGCCAACCGTTATTGCTACGTTGTTGGACTATTGCCCCATCTTGAGCGATCGCGCCATAATGAGTTCCTAGAGATAAAAACTTTTGATATACTTCAGAACCATTACTGCTGACAAACCAACTCTCTTTTTGATTGCTGTTAACGTTGGCTGTAGTTTGCACAATTCTATCGTCAACTTTCAGGGTGTCACAAATCCGCACCAACAAATCATTAATTTCCCCCGGACATAAAGCATCCAATGGTTCTAAAAATGGTGAGTTATATTCACCCACGACTTTCGGACGCTCAGTCACTCGAAAAGGATAAATCCACCATTCACTAGCTGCCAGTGCTTGTTTATACGCCATTTCCGCCGCCGCTTGCAAGGATGGCAATTCCAGAGAATTAGTAGCGGCGTAACCCAGACAACCGTTAACTAAAACTTCTAGCATTGCGCCCATTGTCATAGATTTGCCATTAGCTTGAGGCAAACCATCGCGGACATAATGGTTAGCAGCCGTTTCCTTAACAACTCGAATACCGATCCAATCAGCAGGTATTTTAAAACTAGCGATCGCTTTTGTCAGTTCAGACCACATAACAAAATTAGGATATTGGGTATTGGGTATTGGGTATTGGGCATGGGGCATGGGGCATGGGGCATGGGGCATTGGGCATTGGGCATCGGGCATTGGGCATTGGGCATGGGGCATTGTGTCTACCTTGTCTTCCTTGTCTCCCTGCCCCCTGCTCCCCTGCCCCCTGCCCTAACTCCTGTGCCAACGCGTACCTTGAGGACTATCAATTAAAGTTATACCTTGTGCTTGCAGTTCGTTGCGGATGCGATCGCTTTCAGCAAAGTTCTTGGCTTTTCTCGCTGCTTGTCTTTGCTCAATTAGAGCCTCAATTTCGCCATCGCTTAAACCCTCTTTTGTCATGGTTTCATCATCTGGTGTTGCTTCTAAACCCAAAACTTTAGCCAAGGTAACTAAGGTATACCATTGGCGGTGGAGTTCATCGGATGGGGTTTTAGTTGTGCCTTCATGCACCAAAATATTACCCTCCCGGCGGAGTTCTTTGGCTAGTTCAAACAACACCGCTAAACCACCGGAGAAATTAAAGTCATCATCGCCTAATTCTTGAAAGCGGCTAACCAGTTCAGGAATCATCAAATTCCCCCCTGCTCCCCTGCTCCCCTGCTCCCCTGCTTCCTCACCCCATCCCAATTTCTCGGCGTATTGATAACCAAAGAGTAGCCCTTCCTTGAGGGTTTTCCAGCTATTTTCGGCAGTGGCGATCGCTTCTTCGGTAAAATCTAAAGGTTTGCGGTAATGCGCTTGTAAAACAAACAATCTCACCGCCATCGAGTTAACCGGCTCACCATGCCAATTTCCTGAGCCATCCAATAATTCCCGAATGGTGATGAAGTTACCCAGAGATTTAGACATTTTCTGACCATTCACCATTACCATCCCGTTATGTGTCCAATAACGCGCCAATGGTTTATTGATGGCTGCTTCCGACTGAGCAATTTCATTTTCATGGTGAGGAAAAATCAAATCTCCACCACCGCCATGAATATCAATAGTCTCACCTAACCGAGAGCGAATCATTGCTGAACATTCAATATGCCATCCCGGACGACCTTCACCCCAAGGCGAACTCCACGCTGGTTCGCCTGGTTTTGCTCCCTTCCACAAAGCAAAATCAAAGGGGTGTTGTTTTTTAGCTTCTGATTCCTCTGCATCCAGGCGACCGCTAGCACCAGCTTGCATTTGCTCTAGTTCTCTACCTGAGAGTTTGCCATACTCAGGGAATCTTTCCACACGGTAATAAACATCACCACCCACAGCGTAGGCTAGCCCTTTTTCTTCCAGAATTTGAATCAGTTGATGAATTTCGGGTATATGCTCAGTTACACGGGGATATTCATCCGCGTCCATCACATTTAAACGGCGGATATCTTCAAAATAAGCATCAATAAAGCGGTTAGATACCGCTTCCATTGTTGAACCTTGTTCTTTAGCACGGTTAAGAATTTTATCGTCAATATCCGTAAAATTCTGGATATAAGTAACGTCAAAACCGCGCCAAATCAAATAACGGCGAATCGTATCCCAAACGATGTAGGAACGTGCATGACCCAAATGGCAGTAGTCATAAACTGTCACACCGCAGCAATACATCTTAACTTTGCCTGGTTCTACGGTTGCAAACGGTTCTTGACGACGTGTGAGGGTATTGTAAATAGTTAGGGTCATAACACAGTAACTTTGAAATAGAGATACGCGATAATAGGGTAAAGGAGGAGGAATAATTCTCCAGCATCCTTATGCTAGTACATCACGGCAGAAATACGACTACCATTTAAAACAGTGCAGAAGTCCAAAATTCAACTCTTGAGACTTTTGACTTCTCCGCATCTTTTTAACTTCTCTCAGATTTTTTCATCTTTTGCTTACAGTATTATGCAATCAGCAGTTACTCCTAATTCTCCATCTATGGATGCCCCGAAACAAGGAATGCCAGTCACAATTATTACTGGATTTCTAGGTAGTGGGAAAACAACTTTACTTAATCATATCCTCAGCAATCAACAAGGTTTAAAAACTGCCGTTTTGGTCAATGAATTTG
The DNA here is from genome assembly GCF_058172895.1 of Aliinostoc maniaoense. Classification (NCBI taxonomy): domain Bacteria; kingdom Bacillati; phylum Cyanobacteriota; class Cyanophyceae; order Nostocales; family Nodulariaceae; genus Aliinostoc; species Aliinostoc maniaoense. Next base: position 6,334,623 of record NZ_CP187952.1, read on the forward strand.
GGGAAATCGGCATTGATAACGAATTAATTGTTTCCACTGATGAAAATATGGTGGAACTTAATAATGGTTGTATTTGCTGCACTATTAATAATGATTTAGTTGATGCCGTATACAAGGTTTTAGAACGGGAAGAAAAGCTAGATTATTTAGTCGTAGAAACCACAGGATTAGCTGATCCCCTACCAGTAGCCCTAACATTTTTGGGTACAGAATTGCGGGATTTAACCCGGTTGGATTCGATTATTACTGTAGTAGATGCAGCGAATTACAGCTTAGATTTATTCAACTCCCAAGCAGCTTATAGTCAAATTGCCTACGGTGATGTGATTGTTTTAAATAAGGCCGATTTGGTAGATGAAGCTCAATTAGATGAGTTGGAAAGAAAAATTAACGAAGTTAAAGAAGGTGCAAGGATTTTAAGAACGACGCGATCGCAAGTTTCTTTACCTTTAATTCTCAGTGTCGGACTCTTTGAATCTGATAAATATTTTGACACAATTGATCAGCATGATCACAAACATCATGATCATGACCATCATGACCATGACCACGACCATTCAACCTGCGGTCATGACCATCACGACCATGATCATCATCACCACCATCATCACTCTGACCACTTAGAAAATGATGGTTTCACCTCCATATCATTCCAAAGTGATCAACCTTTATCTATACGCAAGTTTCAATACTTTTTAGATAACCAGCTACCCACAAACATCTTCCGCGCCAAGGGGATCATGTGGTTTGATGAAAGTCCCAAACGCCACATTTTTCACCTGTGCGGTAAGCGTTTCACCTTAGATGATGACGAGTGGAAAGGCGAACCCAAAAATCAGTTAGTGCTAATTGGTCAAAATTTAGACCGTGAAACTTTAATGACTCAATTAGAAAACTGTCTCTGTCTACCTTCCACTAGCCGAGGTAAAGGTTTTGGAAAATAGTCATCAGTAAAAAATCATACTGCTCCATATAGGGCTACGCAACTCCCATATTTTGGAGTAGGGTGTGTGACGCTGCGAAAATATTTGAACGTAGTCATGAGACTGATAGCGTCACGCACCAACCATTAATTTTGACACTTGCCTAAGTTCTGCCATATTGAGTTGCCAAAGATCCCTGTTGGGTTGCACTGCACTTAAATGAAGTTTATTCTCAGCTATGACTAGATACAGTTGCCTTTTGTGTAATTGTAGTTAAATCTTCTAACCTACTGGTTAAATCCTGTGTTAATCGCTTGGCGTTTTGTTTTGCTTGACCATTAGTATAATCTTTAACATTAATTGGCGAGCCAATCTTAATACTGACATCTGCACCCCAACTTGGGTAAGGTTCGCTATAGCTAATACCCACCGGGATAATTTTTACCCCCAGTTGCGGGTGATGAGATTCTGCACTCAAAGCTAAACGAGCAATTCCCGGTTTTAATTGGTGAACTTTGCCATCTCGAAATATATTACCTTCGGGATAAATAACTAACATTTGTTCTTGTTCTAATACTTCCACCGCATGACGCAGAGTCGCAATAGTAGGATGTTTAGGATTGACAGGAAAACCCCCCATGCGCCGCACAAACCAACCTTGTAAACCTTGACATTCATCAATTGTCACCATAAATTGCAAATCTCTACCCGTGACGTAACGACCCACAGCATAAGGTAGAAGTAATGAGTCCCAACGAGCGCGATGAGTGGGAGCTAAAATTACAGGGCCACTTTTGGGGATATTTTCTTGACCAGTGATTTTAATATCTCCGAAAAAGCATGGTAAAACAAAGTGATGTCCTAAAAAATACGCCAGAGGAGTTAACCAAGGAGAAATCCTCGCAGAACTAACAGCTACTTTGGGATTTATAGGCTTGTCCGTTGTTTTTATAGGGCAGGTATCAGACACAAAGTAAAATTCCATCATGAGGGTAGCTGCAAATTAACCGGTAGAAGTCGGCACGAAATTGCTTTAGTTACACCGTAAATTTTCTTTTCTAAGTTGTGTCATGACAGCTGGACAGTTTTATGTCTGTCCGTTATTTTTTCTGATGTCGCTTAGTAGCAAACCAATGTTGTAATTGCTGGCGACAGGCTGATTCTAGAACACCTCCAATAACTTGCAAACGGTGATTAGAGGCAGCACTATCAGGGATGTTAAGAACAGTCCGAATTGCGCCAGTTTTAGTATCGTCCACTCCATATACTATCTTATTTAGACGCGCTTGTATAATCCCGCCCGCACACATAGGACAAGGTTCTAAAGTGACATACAAAGTACAACCATGCAGCCGCCAAGTTTGTAAACTTTTGGTAGCTCCACGCAAAGCAATGATTTCTGCATGAGCTGTAGGGTCTTGATCACGTTCTTTTCTATTTTCGCCTTCAGCAATTAAATTACCATCAGCATCAGTAATTACAGCCCCCACAGGAACTTCCCCCGCATCACCAGCATTTTGCGCTAACTCTAAGGCTCGCTGCATCCAGTGGCGGTAAGTTAGATATTCAGGGGATTGGGCATTGGGCATTGGGAAACAAGGAGGCAGGGGAGCAGGGAGCAGGGGGCAGGGGGAGAAAGAAGAAATTAATTTCTATCTGGAAGTCTCTAAATAGTAGCTGTTGAGTGTTGACTGTTAACTGTTGACTGCTCTAACAGGGGATCGAGTTGACCTTTGGTATCTAAAGCATAAATATCATCACAGCCGCCAATGTGTTGGTTATTAATGAAGATTTGCGGTACTGTGCGGCGACCATTGGCGCGTTCTGCCATTTTTGCTCTAGCGGCTTCATCACCGTCAATTTTGTACTCAGTGAAATTTACACCTTTCCACCACAGTAATAGCTTGGCTCTAATGCAGTAAGGGCAAATTTGCCAAGTGTATATCTCGACATTGGCTTTGATGCGTTCAGGATGGCGACCAAGTAGAGGGTTGAGAAAGTCGAACATAAATTATTCTTATACTATTTGGTGTTTCTGAATTACTTTTAGTGTAAATGATCAAGTTAAATAGGAGTGGTGTATGGCTGCAACAATTGGGATTACGAAAGCAATTACTAACCTGAATGAAGCCCACGCCAAGTTCAGTATCAGCCAAAGTCTCGACACTGATTTTTTCCCGGAATGGTTTGAGGATTTACCCCAACTCACTAAACAAGAACAAGCATCACTGGATCGATTAAAGAATCGCTATTTGTATTACGCGGCTGATGGTGTAATCACTGAAGGCACAGTCAACGTTATTATACTTTCTCCTCTGTTAGAATTAATGGGTCTTTGTGACCCTCCTTTTAAAATTCGTAGTGAACAACTCGTTAAAGTAGAAATTGAAAATGCAGGGGAAGAAGAAACTTTATTAGAAGGATTTATAGATACTTTGGTCGTCCAAAACCGATTTTGGATAGTATTAATTGAAGCGAAAAGATATGGTTTTAGTGTGATGCAAGCTTTGCCCCAGACTTTAGCCTATATGATTGCTAACCCTAGTTCAGAAATGCCTGTTTTTGGCATGATATCCAATGGGGAAGATTATATTTTTGTGAAACTGATAACACAATTGCATCAGTATGCTGTGTCCAAGAAATTTACCCTTGCCAATCCTCAAAAAAATGAATTGTATGAAGTTATGCAGGTGATGAAGCGAATTGTTAGCTTGCTGATTTAATTTTCAGTATAAAATTTGTGTTACAGAATACTCAAGCCTAACCATACTGCCTAGTTAGCAGTAAAACTTAACAAATATGCGAGTGGATACTATTTTCCACAGGTATCCGCCCTTTGGTAGACTTAAGAACTGAAATGGCCAGATGAAAAGACACAATAGTCAAGCAGTTGAGAGGGCGAGTCTGTGGAAAATACACTTGGATTAGAGATTATTGAGGTAGTCGAACAAGCCGCGATCGCATCCGCGAAGTGGATGGGTAAAGGCGAGAAAAATACTGCTGACCAAGTAGCAGTGGAAGCAATGCGCGAACGGATGAATAAAATTCATATGCGTGGTCGCATTGTGATTGGGGAAGGAGAACGTGATGACGCTCCTATGCTTTACATTGGCGAAGAAGTCGGGATCTGTACCCAACCAGATGCTAAAGACTTCTGCAACCCCGATGAATTAGTCGAAATTGATATTGCGGTTGACCCCTGCGAAGGTACAAACTTGGTAGCTTATGGACAACCAGGCTCAATGGCTGTACTGGCAATTTCTGAAAAAGGTGGACTATTTGCTGCACCTGACTTCTACATGAAAAAATTAGCAGCACCTCCAGCCGCTAAAGGTCACGTAGACATTAACAAATCAGCCACAGAAAACCTCAAGATTCTTTCCGAGTGTCTAGATCGCTCTATTGAAGAACTTGTAGTAGTAGTAATGAAGCGCGATCGCCATGCGGATTTAATCAAAGAAATCCGGGAAGCAGGAGCAAGAGTACAGCTGATTTCTGATGGTGACGTGGGTGCGGCTATATCCTGTGGCTTTGCTGGTACTAATGTTCATGCGCTGATGGGTATTGGTGCTGCACCTGAAGGTGTGATTTCCGCAGCCGCTATGCGCGCTTTGGGCGGACACTTCCAAGGTCAATTGATCTACGATCCAGCAGTAGTAAAAACAGGTTTAATTGGCGAAAGCAAAGAAGCCAATATCGAGCGTTTGCAGTCTATGGGTATCAATGACCCTGATAAGGTCTACAACGCTCATGAACTAGCCTCTGGGGAAACAGTTCTATTCGCTGCTTGCGGTATCACCTCTGGAAACCTCATGCAAGGTGTCCGTTTCTTCCACGGCGGCGCAAGAACTCAAAGTTTGGTTATTTCCAGCCAATCCAAAACTGCTCGGTTTGTGGATACCATTCATATGTTCGAGCAACCCAAGGTTGTCCAACTTTACTAAGAGTTAAAGGCAGGGGGCAGAGGGGCAGAGGGGCAGGGAGACAAGGGAGACAAGGGGGACAAGGGGGACAAGGGAGAAATTTTTACTCCAATGCCCCATGCCCAATGCCCCATGCCCAATTCCCAATTCCCAATGCCCCATGCCCAATGCCCCATGCCCAAATTAATAATCCATTACTAATTACCGATAAGAAATGAATATTGCAGTGGTGGGGTTAAGCCATAAAACAGCCCCAGTTGAAATTCGGGAAAAGCTGAGTATTCCAGAACCACAAACAGAAAGCGCGATCGCTCACTTAACCAGCTATCCCCACATTGATGAAGTTGCTATCCTTAGCACCTGTAACCGCTTAGAAATCTACATTGTGGCGGCGGAAACTGATCATGGTGTCAGAGAAGTGACTCAGTTTCTTTCCGAACACAGCAAATTACCTATAAATTCTCTACGACAACACCTATTTGTGCTACTTCATGAAGATGCAGTGATGCACGTTATGCGCGTAGCGGCTGGCTTAGATAGCTTAGTCTTAGGTGAAGGACAAATTCTGGCTCAGGTGAAAAATACTCACAAACTGGGACAGCAATATAACGGTATAAAAACAATTTTGAATCGATTATTTAAACAAGCAATTACAGCAGGTAAGCGTGTCCGTACAGAAACGAGCATTGGTACTGGTGCAGTTTCTATTAGTTCGGCTGCTGTGGAACTAGCACAAATCAAAGTAGATAATTTAGCAGCTTGTCGAGTGGCAATTCTCGGTGCGGGTAAGATGTCGCGCCTGTTGGTACAACATCTAGTTTCTAAAGGTGCAACACAGATTAGCATTGTCAATCGCTCCCGCGATCGCGCCCAAGAATTAGCCAAGCAGTTTTCTGAGCAGCCGATCCGTATTCACTTGCTTGCTGAAATGATGCAAGTAATTGCCGAAAGTGACATAGTATTTACTAGCACATCCTCAACTGAACCGATTTTAGATAAATCTAAATTAGAGATGGTTTTAGTTCCTAACCAACCTCTAATGTTATTTGATATTTCCGTGCCACGTAACGTCCATACAGACGTAAATGAAATATCTCACGTACAAGCATTTAACGTGGACGATTTAAAGGCTGTTGTCGCCCAAAATTATGAAAGCCGCAGAAAAATGGCTCAAGAAGCCGAACGGCTATTAGAAGAAGAAGTTAATGCTTTTGATATTTGGTGGCGCAGTCTGGAAACTGTCTCAACCATTAGTTCTCTGCGGAATAAAATCGAAACCATCCGCGAACAAGAATTAGAAAAAGCTTTATCAAGACTAGGCTCGGAATTTGGCGACAAGCATCAAGAAGTCATAGAAGCTTTAACGAGAGGTATTGTTAATAAAATTTTACACGATCCAATGGTGCAATTGCGCGCGCAGCAAGACGTAGAAGCCAGAAGACGATGTATGCAAACCCTACAAATGTTATTTAACTTAGATGTAGAAGAGCAGTTTAGTTAAATTAGGGGTGTAGGGGTATGAGGGTATAGGGGGTATAGGGGGTGAAAAATTCATGCACAATCCTTTCCTTCTTTAAGTAATGAGTAGTAAGTAATGAGTAATAAGTAAATACCCATTACTTATTACTTCTTACTTATTACTTATTACTCATTGAATTTGGTTCACCGATGATGACACCAAAACTGTATGAATAAAAAATGGGTAAATCTCATCAAAGTCAACACCCTACCCCTACACCCCTACACCCCTACACCCTTACATCCCCAAGTATGGTCACACAACAGCCACGTAGTAATCAAACTCCTGCTTTAGAAAATGGCGATCGCTTATCTCGCCATGAATTTGAGAGGCGTTATGCAGCCAGTCCTGATGTCAAAAAAGCTGAATTAATTGAAGGAGTAGTTTACGTGGCATCCCCTTTACGTTTCCAACGTCATGCTGAACCACATACTAAGCTGGTGATTTGGTTGGGAAATTATCAAATTGCAACTCCTGGTGTCATGGTAGGAATTGAACCAACTATACTCCTAGATCAAGATAATGAACCACAACCAGATGGTGTGTTATTAATTGAACCAAGCCGGGGGGGACAATGCCGATTTACTGCCGATGACTATATTGCAGGCGCGCCAGAGTTAATTGCTGAAGTTGCCGCTAGCAGTGCAGCCTATGATTTGCATGACAAAAAAAAGGCTTACCGACGCAACGGTGTGAAAGAATATATTGTATGGCAGATTTTAGAAAATCAATTGCATTGGTTTTCGCTACAAGAGGGTGAGTATTTACCTTTGATAGCCGATGCAGAAGGAATTATTCGTTCTCAAGTCATGCCTGGATTATGGTTAGCAGTTCCAGCCTTACTAGCAGGGGATATGGTTAAGGTTTTAGCTGTGTTACAAGCAGGATTAGACTCTCCAGAACATACAGAATTTGTGGATAGCTTAAATTTAGTCTAGATTTATACCTTGTTGTTGCAGTCTTGTCAGTAAATCTTGGTATTTTTGGCGTTCTTGCTCAAGTTGTTGCAACGCTGCTTCTTTGGCTTGGCGTTCTATTTTTTAAAAATTAATAGTAAATATGTACTATAAAAATTAAGCGATCGCCAAATTAACCAGAGCATATCAAAACTTAGGCGATCGCTTTCTTTTCCCTACACCCCACATCCTACACCCCACACCCCGCCGCAACGGGGCTTGGTCACTATTCCCTATGACAGATGTCGGGTTCTAGCTTGATAATCTAACAACGCACCTTGACTAATCACAGTGCGTCCATTTCTTTTGTGAGTGGGGATCTGTCCCTTTTGTAGAGCCATGTAAAGGGTACTTTGGTCTACACCTAAAAGTCTAGCCGCTTGTACCAGAGAAGTACCTGGTTTTGGCATACCAGGTTTCTGCTTTCTTCGACGTGATGAGAATTTGAACATGGCGAAATGTGAAGAACTACTTAAGAAATCTCAACTTTTTTCACAACGAATCGCAAAATTAACATTAATTCAAAATTAACCAAAGCAGAGCTTGTGCTGCATCAGAAGATTACAGCATCAGTAATTCGATTTACCTCTAATTAGATTGGGGTCGAATTAAGTATAACAAATTATGAACAAAGAACAATTTCAGACCCTGCTACAATTTTTCAAAGCGTTGGCTGACGAAAGCCGATTAAAGATTTTAGGAATCTTAGCTAATCAAGAGTGCAGTGTTGAAGAATTGGCAGCACTCATGCAACTCAAAGAGCCTACCGTTTCCCATCATTTGGCAAAGCTAAGAGAGTTAAACTTGGTGACAATGCGTCCAGAAGGTAACAGTCGTATATATCAGTTAGACAGCGAAGTCTTACAAAACATCAGCAAAGAAGTGTTCACGACTGAACAACTAGCCTCTTTAATAGAGAATGTAGATACAGAAGCATGGGAAAGCAAGGTCTTAAAAAACTACTTGGAGACAGAACAAAGTAGTACGGGAATAGTACAAAAGCTCAAAGAGATTCCTGCTAGTCGCAAAAAGCGTTTAGTAATTCTTAAATGGTTAGCCAACAAATTTGAGTTAGGCGTTCACTATTCCGAACGGGAAGTGAACGACATACTCAAAACGTATCATCCCGACTACGCCGCTTTGAGACGGGAGTTAATTGGCTATCAGTTGATGCAGCGAGAAAATGGGGTGTATTGCAGATTATGAGTAATGAGTAATGAGTAATGAGTAATGAGTAATGAGTAATGAGTAATGAGTAATGAGTAATGAGTAATGAGTAATGAGTAATGAGTAATGAGTAATGAGTAATGAGTGATTTTTTCTCCCCTGCCCCCTGCCCCCTGCCCCCTGCTCCCTGCTCCCTGCTCCCTGCTCCCTGCCCCCTGCTCCCTGCTCCCTGCTCCCTGCTCCCTGCTCCCTGCCCCCTGCTCCCTGCTCCCTGCTCCCTGCCCCCAGTCCCCAATCCCCAGTCCCCTGCCTCATTGCCCCAAGTAAGCTTCTAAAACTTGGGGATTGTTTTGAATTTGGGCGGGTGTGCCATCAGCTAAATTCCTACCTTCTGCCAGTACCCAAACGCGATCGCACAAGGACATAATTACATCCATGTTGTGTTCGATAATCAGAAAAGTCATGCCGTCTTCATTCCACTTGGTAATGCGATCGCATATATCATCAATTAATCTGGGGTTGACTCCGGCGGCTGGCTCATCTAACAAAATCAATTTGGGATTAGTCATTAACGCCCTACCCATTTCTAGCAGCTTGCGTTGTCCCCCAGACAAGCCACCAGCATAATCATAGGCTTTATGGGCTAAACCGACAGATTCTAGCACTGTCATGGCTCTAGCTTTTAATTGCTTTTCTTCTTGAGCAACTACCTGGGGCTGTAACTGTACTTGCCAGAAATTTTCCCCGGTTTGTTTTTGGGCTGCTAACAGCATATTTTCTAACACCGACAGCCTAGAAAGTGTCCGCGCTACCTGAAAAGTCCGTACTAATCCTTGCTGGGCGATTTGGTAGGGTTGTAGGTTTTGGATGGGTTCGCCGTCAAAAACCACCCGTCCCTTATCTGGACGAATGAAACTGGAAAGTAAGTTAAATAAGGTAGTTTTACCAGCACCATTGGGGCCAATCAAACCGGTGATACTGCCTTGAGCAACTTCAATTTGGGCTTCACTAACAGCTTTAATTCCACCAAAACTTTTACAAAGTCCGGTAGCTGCGAGTAAGGGAAGTGGGGGTGATTGGTTATTTACCAAGGGTGAGTTCCTCCTTTTTCCCTAAAATACCTTGAGGCCGCCAAATCATCAGCACCATTAAAATCAGACCAATAACCATGATTCTAAATGCACCTAAGCGTGCTGTATCCAGAGGAATAATTTGGGGTAAAACTTCGCGGGTAATGGCATCGTAGGCAAAATAAATCACTGCACCTAAAATTGTGCCAACATTATTACCAGAACCGCCCAAAATCACCATAATCCAAGCGTCAAAAGTTAGCTGTGGCTGGAAGTTATCAGGGTAGATAGCACTGATTTGCCAAGCGAAGAAAGCACCAGCCACACCTGCGATCGCACCACCCAACATCAAAGATTGTAACTTGTACCAAAACACATTTTTACCCACAGCTTTGGGTACTTCTTCATCTTCGCGGATAGCTTTAAGGATTCTACCCCAAGGCGATCGCACTAAATACTCCAACCGCCAAAAGACAAACGCTAACACTAACAGCGATAACAACATTAAACCGGCTTTCGGAATGTAGTTATAGAGTGTAATCACCCCAGAAATATAAATCGCTATTGCTAATAAACCTAAGATACCGCCCACCACCAACCGCGAAGTAAATTCTTGCTTGTTACCGACACTGTAACCAGAATCAGCAACCCGCGATTTTTGAGCATGACGAATCCACCGCCACAATGAAAAGATAGTAATTCCTAACAACAAGGTTAATACACCAATCATCCCCAAGCGGAACAACAAATTTGGCTCTGTTGAGAGAGGGATAGGATAACTCTGCACACCAAACGCCCCAGATACCCAAGTATCACCCACAGGTAACTCTTGGTTATTCACCACCAAGCGAATTAATTCACCTGTGCCGATAGTGACAATTGCTAAATAATCTTCACGCAGGCGTAGAGTTGCTAAACCGATAATTAAACCTAATAAAGCTGCAACAACTGCCCCAATTAGGGCTGATATCAATAAGGGAACACCCTTAAGGCTTAATAACACAGTAGTGTAAGCACCCAAGGTCATAAAAGCGATATGACCAAAGTTAATTAACCCTGTAAAACCCCATTGTAAATTGAGTCCTAAACTAAACAGGGCAAAGGTAGCTGTAGAAATGGCGAGAAAAATAAGATATTCAATCATTGGTTATTGGGAATAGGGAATGGGGCATCGGGCATCGGGCATTGGGCATCGGGCATGGGGCATCGGGCATTGGGCATCGGGCATGGGGCATGGGGCATTGGGCATTGGGCATTGGGGTAAAATCTACCTTGTCTACCTTGTCTACCTTGTCTCCCTTGTCCCCTAAACCCCCACACCCCTAAACCCCCACACCCCCACCGTTAAACCCGGACAATATTTGGGAACAATACGTTTGTGTTTCGGTTGATATTAAGAATAGATGAACTTGTTGAGAATTAGAATCCATCATTTAATTGAGCAGTTGGGGGATGAAGAACTCGAAAGCGTTTGGAATGATATTCATGCGCTGCACTGTGATTTTTATATGCTAAGAGCAATACAACAAGTCAAGCGATCGCAGCAACCGTGGGATATCTTAACCCATGATGAAGCCGTCAGAATGATGATGTTTGTTTAGGGTTGGGGACTAGGAAAAAGGAGGCGAGGGGGCAGGGAGCAGGGAGAAATCAGGAAATTCTTCTCCCCCTTGCCCCCTGCACCCTGCTCCAATTCCTCTTCTATGCCTCTACTAAGGTGAACACAGTGAATCTGGAAATGCGTTATGCTAGGTCGTTTTTATTAGACCTGAAAAGTTTAGAACCTGCTGCTTATCAGCGAGTATATGATTTTGTATTTTTTGAGTTTGCTGAAAAGTGGCCTTTGCATTGTCTGCCAGAATTACGGCAACTTGATGATGAAGGCATCTTTCATCGGTTTACTATAGATGATTATTTGGTTGGCATCGAAATCCGGGGAGAGATTGTTAAATTTCTTCGCGTCATACCTATGCCGGATGTTTAGGCTGATGAGTTTCTCAACACTAAAAACTGTATAAGGCAAAGCAGGGATGGGTCTACCGTTACATTACACTTGATTTTAAGGACACTTTACTAGAGATTTCCCTATGGATGCGAAGGCACTTTGGCAACGATACCAAGATTGGTTATATTTCCACGAGGGATTAGGACTGTATCTAGATGTAAGTCGGATGCGTTTTGATGATGCCTTCGTGAAGTCGTTGCAGCCGAAGTTTGACAAAGCGTTTGCGGATATGGCTCAATTGGAGCAAGGCGCGATCGCTAATCCTGACGAAAACCGTATGGTGGGACACTACTGGCTCAGAAACCCAGATTTAGCCCCCACTCCAGAACTGACACAAGAAATTGTGCAAACCTTAGAACAAGTTGAAGCTTTTGCCGAACAAGTTCATACAGGTGCTATTCACCCACCCAAAGCAAGCCGCTTCACAGATATTATTTCTATTGGTATAGGTGGTTCTGCCCTTGGCCCTCAATTTGTTGCTGAAGCCCTCGCCCCAGATTTTCCACCTCTCAAGATTCATTTTATCGACAATACTGATCCTGCTGGTATTGATCGGGTGCTAACCCAAGTGAGAAATCATCTTGCTAGCACACTAGTACTAGTGATTTCCAAATCTGGAGGCACACCAGAACCCCGTAATGGCATGATTGAAGTCAAAAAAGCCTATGCTGGACAAAATTTAGACTTTGCTCAATATGCAGTAGCTATTACTAGTGCAGATAGTAATCTGGATAAATTAGCAAAAGCTGAAGGTTGGCTAGCGAGATTCCCCATGTATGATTGGGTAGGTGGACGAACTTCCGAAATGTCTACCGTCGGGTTAGTTCCTGCCGCTTTGCAAGGAATTGACGTTCGCACCATGCTAGAAGGTGCAAAAGAAATGGATGACGCTACCCGCGTCGCTGATGTGAAAAAGAACCCGGCAGCGTTGTTGGCGTTGTCTTGGTATTTTGCGGGTAACGGTAAGGGTGAAAAAGACATGGTTGTCTTACCCTACAAGGATAGTTTGCTATTGTTTAGCCGCTACTTACAACAGCTAGTTATGGAATCCTTGGGTAAAGAAAAAGACTTAGATGGCAACACTGTTTATCAAGGTATTGCTGTCTATGGTAACAAAGGTTCAACCGACCAACACGCCTATGTACAACAGTTGCGTGAAGGTGTACCCAATTTCTTTGCTACCCTTATCGAAGTTTTAGAAGATCGTGAAACTGCATCCCCAGAAATTGATCCTGGCGTAACTTCCGGTGACTATCTCTCTGGTTTTCTGCAAGGAACTCGTCAAGCCCTGTATGAAAATCAGCGTGACTCCATTACAGTAACTATTCCCCAAGTCAACGCCCGGACTGTCGGCGCATTAGTTGCTTTGTATGAACGGGCTGTTGGTTTCTACGCTAGCTTGGTAAATATTAACGCTTACCACCAACCAGGGGTAGAAGCAGGTAAAAAAGCGGCTGCGGCTATTTTAGATTTGCAAGCAAAAGTAGTAGGATTACTGCAAACAGAAAAAACAGCCCTATCTTTGGCAGAAATTGCTGATAAATTAGGTGCTGCTGACAAAATTGAAGCTATCTACATGATTCTGCGTCACTTGCAAGCAAATCAACGCGGTGTAGTCTTCCACGGAAGTCCTGCACAACCCAGTAGTTTAAAAGTTTCTCTTGGCTAATTAACAAGAAACCCGTTTTCAGAAAACGGGTTTCTTATTATCGTTGTTGACTAACAAAATGCAGCTTAAAGTAGCTCTTGGGTAAATAACAGCGATCTGGTAAAAAAGGATCATCAGTGTATTGGGCGAGGAAAGCCAACGGGGGATCTTTATGACAAAATGGCGCGATTAGTCCCCATTCTTCCGCTAACCAAATCCAGTATCCTATTTCAATTTTGCCGTAGTTCGATACAGTGTCAATTTCTCCGACGCTGTTATTAATAGCTACTAATTCAGATGATGACTTGACTTCAGTTAATAGCCAAGATAATTCATCTATAGTAAAGTAATAACCATAATTAGCGGCAATATTAACAAAATGCTCTGGGCTTTTAGCTGCTAACAATTCATCTTTGATGACTCGTACTTTCTGTGCTAAATCGAAAAACTCCCAAATTTGCTTTCTGGTGACTAGAAACCAAGCTAATTGTTCTGCGGTTACATTATAACCACTCTCATTAATTAAGTTAATGAACTCCTCTAGGTTTTGTGTTTCTCCTAATTGATGCTTTAAGAAAAAACTATTCTCTACAAAACCAAAGAAATTATTAATTTTTTCCCATGTAAAGTTAGTACAAGTACGATTCACTTTTATTTTTTCTTTCCAGGAGTTATATACATCATCTTTTAAGAAGAAATTCCAAATCTGGTAGTACATAATTCATTTTCCTCTCGCTGGGCTTCATGAAAAGTATGCTTAAATACCAGTGTAATAACCATATGCTTAGTTATTCGACAGTATTAATTAAAAAGTTTTTGTAAAGTAAACAACACAGGGTACAAGTATAATATAAACGTAGTGTATATAACTTGTAGTAAAATTTACTGATAAAAATTAAATATTAAAAAAAAGCGATCGCCTTTTTTTTGTTACATTTATTAATGTTAACAAATCGGTATTTTAGTGATAGCGATCGCTCATATTTTATCGTTACTTTTATTAATATAAAATTAAAGAATTGATTCAGCATAAAGTGTTTTTGAATCGTGTTGAGTATGCTAAAGGATGGAGTTGCTTTCATCTGTGAAGACACTCGATAGTTTTGGGTATGGTAATTTGTGACGAGCAAAAGCTTGCTTGGAACGTCGAATCAAATCAGTTTTATAAACAAATTCATTACGGGCATCCATTGGGTAAGACCGCAGTTTGAACTGAGTACCCCAAAGTTTTTCTTCCATAACCACGACAATGGGGAGTTTAAGCTGGGTGTACTTGCTGCTATATGCAGCCTGATACAAAATCCGTATCACCTGTTCTGCATCCACACTGTGATCAAAGTAAAAATCAGTAGCAACTTGGGCTTCTAGTTGCCCACTGTTGGCATTAGAGACAGCTTCTGTCCAGGTTTTATTGTGAGGGATAGTCACAGTATTATCATCGGGAGTCTGTAGTCGAATCCCCCGCAGTCCGAAGCCTACCACTTCACCATAATTGTCTGCTATTTGAATCCGATCGCCTACTCTATAAGGAGCTTCAAACAAGGCAACTACTCCGGCGATGATCGAACTAACATAATCCTTAAACGCAAATCCTAGGGCAACGGCAATCGTTCCTGTTAATGCCAAGAGATTTGCTTCGGATAGATTCAGGAATAGGTTGAGTAAATAGAAAATTGCCACCATCAAAATCAGCCCTTTCCAAAAAGGTACGGACTGTTTGATCAACAAGCGAAATCGCCGGGGGACTTGTTCTGAAAGCCAGTTTGTTAGTGATTGAACAGTTAATGAACTAGTATAGGCGATCGCAATGGTGATGATCGCCCGCAAGATTTTTTGCAGAGTAATGTTTGTGAGCAATCGTTGGGAGAGGTTTTGTGATGCCTCTAGTTGGGCAAGTAGGAATATTTGACTAGACCATTCCATAAAGTATCTCAGTATTATTTCAATCCTTACCAACAAAGAAGTTGTTATTTGCTAGTTCTTTCTTCAATTTATTATGGTGTACAGCTAGCACAGATAAAGCCCCGTTGCCTCGTTCCAATACACCTGCTTGTAATAATCGTTGAATATGAGGCTGGATGTGGTTTTCTGATTCACCCAAACTGAGTGCTAAATGAGCGCGGGTGAGATGCCCATGAATCAACACAGAATGAAGTAAATAGCGATCAGTGACTGTTAAAGACGGTAGATGGGGTAAAACAGGGTTGGTTTCGTGGAGGATAATGCGTTGTTTACTGCTATTGTTCGCTAACGTGAGTTGATTTAGCTCGCTATCTTCTATATCTGCTTGTTTAACGCGCAAACTCTGTAACCAGAGATTGGCGGCTATACTGCTGACTCCAGATGATTGACTCGCCAAGGAATCCCAATAAGATTGACGACGTTCTTCAAAGGTGCGATCGCTCTCAGCGTCTGCGGGTGTGTTTAGATCAATCACTGTTTTGGCAATGGGGTCTAGCCATGCTTGCAGCATAGCTCCATCCAGTATTGGTAAAGCTTTCACCTCACTAAAGTAGGAGCTAATCTGACAGACAAAATCGAGAAAGTCCCAAGCCCACTGATTACATCCCATAACCCAGAAACAGTTGCGATTGTCAATAGCTATGTCTCGCAAATATTCGATACCATTCCAGCCACCTATACAGCGCAGGAAACATTGCTCTAAACAAGGAATGACAATCACAGTAGTACGATCTTCCAGGCTTTCAATATCAAGTTGGTTATCAGCATCCCTGGAGTTAGTTGTAGTAATCTGCTCGTAGGATGCAAATGCCTCTTGAATCTTTTGGGTAATTGTTAATGGATCTCTGGGACGGTTCAGACAAGAAAGCGGTGTAATCACCTGCAAAGGTTGATTTGGCCAATTTTGCCAGCTATCGTGCAGAATTTTGGCTATCCCCTCTACCGGATTAGCTAAAATCACCAGGTTATTCGGTGCATCTAGGTTCTGTTGCCAAGTGTTAATTGCCTCTTTGATCGCCTCCTGCACAGTGGTTTGATATGCTTTGGGTGTAGGCAATGTCTGAATTTTCTGTATTAGTTGAGCTTGGATAGTATCAGGCGGCTCAACCAATTCTTGATCTGATTCTGGGTGTTTGACTTGGCTAAACCACAACCGCGCGCGCTGTCCAATGGATTTAATCAAAGAATCGCTCATCGATGCTCCTCTGGAGTGGCAGAAGAATCTTGTTTGGGAACTAAAGACGGATCTCGAAATGCTAGGGTATAGATTTCTGTTTTGGCCTCTGCTCCGGCTTGGTCTGCCTTGAGTTTCATTTCACTTAGCTTTACACTTCATTCTTGAGGTTTCGCTGCCATATTGACTCTCATAGGCGATATTCCATGACTTTTGCCTCACATTAGACTTTTAGAAAGCTTCATGGTTAGTATAAGTGCCAGGGCTAGAGCATGAAACTTTACTTAATTTTTTTTAAACTCTGAGGAATTACGCATTTTACAGAATATTACGGTGATATATACTTCAATGAAAATAGATACACCCGACAATACGGGAAACTTGGTAGCCTCGCATCTTTAGATCGAGGAGGAAAAGTGACTCGTGCGACTTTAGTCGCAGTCAAAAAAAATGGTAAAATAGTAGCGTGAGTAAGGTAATACTCCTACGTGAAGAACCATCCTAGTACGGCGAACTCCCGGCATCTTCGGAATTGCATTGTGACAATCTCCCAAGAATGCAAGTAAAGGCAGGATGGGGAGCGTACCGAATTGGCTGAGTGGAGAACCCCGGAAAGCATTAATTAATTGAATAAATAACGTAGCTGTAAGACTCATGGATGTCGTATGTTCAGTGATGTCAAGCAGGTAGGGGGACTTTTGACTGTCCCTTCTAAGTGTTTCTTAGAGAATCCCCCGACTTTTTGTTTAAATGAGCGTAGCGAAATTTAAACGGTCGGGGGAGTGTCAAACACTCTGGGTTATCATTAGTTAATTGGTAAATCACGGAGGTAGTAAAAGCGATCGCTTCTCCAATCACTACCTTTAATTCTTCCTAAATAACCTGTTAATGGTGATGAAAGTTCTATTAAAATTTCGTGCATTTCTCCTGGTTTAATTGGTTGTGGTGGCTTTGAACCAAAATATGCACCATGTAAAGCGTCAACACCAGCAGATTCTGCACCTGAGTTTTGCAGGTAGCTTTTAACAAGCTGGATAATGTGCGATCGCAATTGAAGATTTTGCCTAACTTTATCAATATAAAGATTAATTTTATCGTCAGCTATCCCAAAAGGAGCTTGTTGTAAATGCTCTTTTAGTTCTAATAGGTTGATAGAATTTTTGTGCTGTGCTTGCAATGCAACCAATTTTTGTAGTGTTTCAGGGCGAATAACATTCATATAGTGTTCAGTAGCTGTTCTTAAGGCATAATCATTTAATTCTCCAGCAGCAACAATTAATTTAATTGCTTGCTCATACTGGAACTTACCTAAATGGTTTACACCTATTTTGAGTAATTGTGCCGGTGTACCATCAGAAACTTTCTCTGTTTTAGTAGCTTTACACTCTCCTACAATTGGGAAAGGTGCTTCAGCATAAAAATCCATACCTCCTGCTCCGCCAGTTGCATCTGGATTTAAATGTGAACCTGTAAAGCCTAATTTTATTAATCCTCGGCGGACTAATTTCTCAAATGTTTGTCCGTCACTAGAATTTCCAATGTCAGCAATTTTATTAATCCATACAAAGTCTGAATCTAGAGTAATTTCTGAGCTATCGCTGCTCCAGCCAAGAATTTTTTTAATATCACTATCTAATTCTTTAGCTGCTGGACTATTATTAGAGATTTGGGTTAAAGCATTTTGCAATTCTTCTAATTCAGGATGCTTTGGAGGTTCTAATTTTTCAAGTTGTTGTCTGCGTTCTGCGAAAGCGCGATCGCTTAATATTGGGTTGTCTTCAGAACCCTTCACATTAGGTAAACTAATGAATCTACCCAATTTTTCTTGAATGTTGTGATTAACAGCAACTTCACAGACATGAGATAAATGATAAACACGTAAGTAAGCCAGAAATATGTTTTCTTGCTTCTGTATGATGGACTCAAATGCTTCTGATGTCCATATTGTTAAATCAGATAAAAGCTGTAAAGGTTTAGTCTTGTCTATAATTTGGCAAAGTTCACATTTAGCCCAGGCTTTAATTGAGACAGTTTGAGACGAGTTTAATTTAATATTTTTTTGAGTAATTGATAATGAATTGGCATGATAGTATTGCCCAATTGAAAGTATATTGTTGGAATACTCAGCAGGATAAAGAGAAAACCTCTGCCCAGGACGCATAAACATCTTGGGCATAGCTGCAATTGTTCGCCCCTGTATTAAAGCTTCAATTTCAGGGGCAGGTAAACACAGTGCTGTTGGAAGTGAGAACAGCTGATTCATTTCTATGTATCTATAGGGTTAGTTCGATATTTTCATTCACAGCAACGCTTTGAGGTATTCTCATAGGCAACTCATCGTCAGTTAAGTTAGTAGGTTCTTGACCAGAAGGATCGCTTAGAATTTCTCGTATCAGAGGATTATTGATTGCTAGTTGTGTTGCATCAAAAAAATCAAATATCTGTTCGTCTGTGAGTTCGTAGCTTTCACTGTTATACCAAACAAAATAGATAGCTAAAAGAGGTTTAATGTCTTGGGTTTGCAAGCCTACCCACTCTCCACCCTTTTTTTCCAACAGGGTTTTCAAATGCTGTCTAGCTAATCTTGCATTTTGACTAATTATCTTTGAACGCACCAAGCAACCTCTAGTTAGGTTAAATGTTTTGTAATCAATTAGTCTTCCCAAGGCAGCACCTATAACCGTTCGGTCTTGCTGAACTACATCTACTCCGATCCTCACTTTTTTATTATTACCAATAATTTTGAAATCCATAAAGCCATTATTTGCTGCACTAGGCTGTATTTCTTCAATTGATTCAATTTTTACACCCTCTATAGTTTCACCTATTAAACTATTAAATGCCAACCAAAGAGTATCAGCAATTGTTGCTTCTTCTTCCATTAATGAATCAATGGAAGCCTCAACATTTACTAATTCACTATCGAAGTATGGTTTAACCGGATGTATTGTTGTAACACTAGTATTATTTCCCTCTACTTCTGGAGGCTTTTCAATAGCTACAAAATTTTCTGCACACCATTTTAGAACTGATCTAATAGTTGGCTTACCTTTACCTAATTCTCTGAGTTTAGCTTCGTCAAATGGGTAGAGAGGATGAGGAGGATTTTGATTATTTTCCTGATAAAATTCCTTTAACCATTGCTGAACGAGAACAACAATATCATCAGCATTTAGATATTTTAATTCAATGGGTTGTCTGTCAGATTGTTCACTAGCTAATCTATCCATTACTGCTTCAGCGTGTGGTAATGCCCTGATTTGGTCGTTCCATATCTCAGGATACATTGTTAGCAATAAAACACCTTGCTTGAGGCTGTTATATAAATCTTTTGTTAAATTGGCAATAATTTGACCTACTGTAAAACCTGTATCAGAAATATCTGTACTATCTAATTCATCAAAGCAAATCACCGGAACTCTATAATGACTCGTTATGTCTAATATCTGTCGTATATTACTTAATGCTTCAGCTTCTCTGTCTTCATTGTTAGGATTTGGTAAACCCATTACATCAGCTTGTGTTTGAGTTATTTCTAAGCCAGATAGCCAATAGGTTGCATAATGAGCGTGTGTTGTCGAGAGTGTCCACAAAATAGCTCTAATAATGTAAGGGTTATTAATTTCAGGCTTAATTTTTAAGACTGACTCTGTTAAAATGTCGATTGTTTTAGTTGAATATTTGCTTAACCAATTTGGATAAATACTACTAATGTATTGTTGTGGTGTATTGTTCCAACTTTTAGCCTCATTAATTAAAGCTGTAGCTATTTCTTGCCACTGCATCACCTCTTGACTGCCAGATGCTCTCAGACTAGAAGCAACAGTTTGCTGAAATTGATATTTAATTTGATTCAAGTTGTCATACTTGCTCATGTAAATGAATAATGTATTATCTTGTGATTGCAAGTAATGACGTATACGGCTAATAATATGACTTTTACCTAAACCTTTCTCAGCAGTTATTGTAATGCCTACAGTTTCACGCTTACCATTACGAATTTTTTCAACTGCATCAAACACTGCTTGAGACGCATGGGTATTAATAGATGGAACATCAGGATAACTTTTACCCCATATTTGCTGAGGTCTGACAACAATATGTCCTGCAAATGGGTTGTGATTTCTAATTAGTTCATCAATGGTAGACGTGGTAGCAATCATAATATGTTGAGGTTTATTTAGTGAGGAGTTTAGAAAATCTAGGCTTTGAGAAGTTTGGCGTAACAACGTAGTCCATCTAATACAGTAGAGATAGAATCTTCTATTTTGTCAGGTGCGCTATCTTCTACACTTCCGCCTTGCAACTGCAAAATATCATCAGCTTGCATTTCTAGTAGCCAATCATTAAACTCTGAACGACTCACCCGATCGCCTATTGTTCTCCTAATCCGATAAATTGGAACTAGATGATTGAAGTTGTATTCATAATTCAACTTGTCGTAGACTTCCAGCACCGTTGATTTAAACTCGTCGTAAGATGCGATGATTGCAACCTTATTACCCTGCTTCGATTCCTTATCTGAAGTAGCCTGAGAAATCCCTACACTATCTATCTGACGAATCCATTTCACCAACGCATTTGCAACTCGCGCTCCAATTTGATTGCCATCAAACTCAAAATTGCTGTTTTTTAAACCATCGCCAAGGATTTGCACACCTGTATCAGTCAGAGAAATCTTTGCTACTCTGTTTGTAGTGGTGATTGCGATCGCTCCATTAGCTTGTAATTCCTCAAAAACTGGCTGATAGTCTTTCGCTTTTTCATTTGTCCGTGTAACTCGCTTGGTGAGATCACTTTTTTTAACTTCTGTTTTTGCGCCTCCCAAATCCCACAACGCCAGCAGAGTCAGAGTTTTAGCTTGAGTTTCTCCGCCTTTTAATCCCGTATTTTTTGATACCATAAAAATAGTTCCATCACATAAAACTAGTATAATTTTGTTAACTACTTAAAAAGTCCCGTAAAAGTGCGGAAAGAAATATAGCAATTTTGACTAGTATGGGAAATTTCACCTGTTATTTTTCTATTAACCAATAGTTTATATTTCCCGCGATCGCTGATTATTTCTCTGCACATATAACCTAAATTAAAGTCTATTCCTGGGGAGCGATCGCAATGTATTTCAAAAGCAAGACGGAACACTAAAAAAATCGGTTCATCATAACAAAGGGTAAAGAGAAATTTTGGAAAAACCTACTTGCTATAATTCAGCGAGGAATAGATTATGGTGGGCGATTTTTTACGGAAAGCTCAGGATTTAATCGGTGGTTCAAGACGTGAAGAACGTGAGGAAGAAAGAGATTATCGGGAATACCGGGGACGCAGGGGGAGACGAAATAGCGAAGACCGCTATGATGATGAGGACGAGGAAGAATATGGTCGCCGCCGCACCCATGAAGACCGCTATGATGATGAAGACGAGGAAGAATATGGTGATGTCCGCCCTTCCCGCAGAGGCCGCCACGATGAGGATGATGACGAATAACTATTGAAAAAGTTTGTTGTAATTAACCTGAGTTTGATGGCCTCTCCCCAACCCCTCTCCGACGCGGAGAGGGGCTTAAATATCTTGAAAGGGCGACGATCCCCCTAAATCCCCCTTAAAAAGGGGGACTTTGATTTTGTTTCTTGTTTCCCCGTTTTTTAAGCTACGGTGTACACATAAGTCATTCGATCCCCCTAAATCCCCCTTAAAAAGGGGGACTTTGATTTTGTTTCTTGTTCCCCCCTTTTTTCAAGGGGGGTTAGGGGGGATCAAGCCACATTTTGCACTCAGCACAAAGATGTGTGTACACGGTAGCTTTTTAAGGGGGGATCAAAATCTTAACTGAACCCTATTGAATTATATCGAACTTGTAGCAGCTAAAATTTCTTGCGATCGCTCAATATTTTTCCTGACAGATTGAGCCGAAATATGTAAAGCTTCTCTTTCACTATCACTCAAATTCAATTCTAAAATACTCTCAATTCCACCACAACCTAAACGACAAGGAACACCAATCACCACATCTTTTAAACCATATTCACCTTGCAGATATGCAGCTACAGGTAACAACCGTGACTGATTCAATAAAATTGATTCCACCATCACACTAGTAGCGGAAGCTGGCGCGAAAAATGCCCCACCAGTCTGCATTAATTCTACAATTTCCGCGCCACCATTGCGGGTTCTCTCTACCAAGCGTTCAATTGTATCTGCATCTAATAATTCCGTAATGGGGACACCATTAACTGTGGCATGACGAGATAAAGGCAGCATCAAATCACCATGACTACCTAAAACCATCGCCTTAACATCAGCAGGTAATACCCCCAATTCCAAAGCGATAAAAGTTTCAAACCGTGCTGAGTCTAATACCCCAGCCATCCCCATAATTCTCTGGCGAGGTAAACCCGTGGCTTCCCAAGCTAGATAAGTCATCACATCCAAAGGATTGGTGACTACGATAAAAATAGCATTGGGAGAATAGGCGATCGCATTCTTGGCCGCTTTAACAACAATCTTGGCATTAGTTTTAAGTAACTCATCCCGACTCATCCCAGGTTTGCGGGGAAATCCAGCCGTAATCACCACAATTTGCGAACCAGCCGTATCAGCATAATCATTTGTGCCAAGAATCTCACGATTATGTAATTCCAAACCCCTAGCTTCCAATAAATCCAGTGCCAAACCTTGGGGCATTCCTTCAACAATATCTAATAAAACCACATCTGCGAGATTTTTCTCAGCAATCCGTTGGGCTAACGTACTACCAACCCTACCAGCACCGATAATAGAGACGCGCGGTAGACGACACACAATTGGCGAATCAAAAGAATACAACATAAACTCAAGTACAAATGCAACCTGTATACCACCCAGGTTAACAAGTCGTAATTCGTAATTGGTAATAGCCTGCGGCTAGGCTAACACCTCCTATCCCCAATCCCCTAATCCCCTATAATCTTTTGTAATAAATTAAGAATGTCCAAATTTGAGAGGGGAACTTATGGCCATTAAAAAAGGAAATATGGCGCGGGCTATTCGTGAGAAGTTGGAAAATAGTGTAGAGGCTAAAGCTAGTGATACTCGTTTTCCGGCGTATTTGTTTGAAACTAAAGGTGAAGTTGTTGAAATTAAAGGTGATTATGCCCTGGTGATGTTTGGACAAGTACCAACACCCAATATTTGGTTAAAATTAGACCAACTCGAAACATTTGAGTAAAACCTAAAGACTACTTAAAATTCATTGAATGTAGGTTGGGTTAAGCGCAGCGAAACCCAACACGAATCTCACCGTACCTACATCCTTAATCAATTACGAATTACGTAGCTTGCTTCTCGCTTTGCGAGTATTACGTAGCTTGCTTCCGCGTAGCGGTATTACGAATTACATCTGGCACTGAGGACAAAAATGGCTGGATCTTCCAGCTAACTTAATTCGCTGAATAACTTCCCCACAAACTCTACAGGGTTCTCCCCCACGGTTGTAAACCCAGGCGACACCGCCATAGTTACCATTGATCCCCTTAACATTCAAGAAATTGCTAAAAGTTGTGCCGCCAGCCGCAATACTGGTTTCCAACACTTCAATAATTGCGGTTCGCAACGGTTCAATTTGCTGTAACTTTAAATCTGCACAGAGAGTTTGAGGCAATATCCCACTTTTAAATAATGCTTCATCAGCGTAAATATTACCCAATCCAGCCACGACTGATTGATCTAAGAGTGCGGTTTTAATTGGACGACGGCGATTATCTAGCTTATCGGCTAAATACTCAACGGTAAACTCTGGTGAAAAGGGATCAGCCGCCAGTTTACCTAAACCAGTGATGACACTTTCTACCGCTACCCCAGGCTGAACCCACCACATTTGTCCGAAAGTACGCTGATCAACAAACCGTAATTCCTGTTGATTCTCAAAAAAGATTCTTACTCTTGTGTGCTTGTGTAGTGGTTCATCTTGCTTTAACCATAGTAATTGACCAGTCATCCGCAAATGAACCCCCAGCCAATCACCAAAGGGAGAGGAAGTAGACACAGTAGAAAGTTCTTCAAACATTCTTCCTTGTCCCCCTTTATCCTCTGGGAAAGATTGACACAATTCAGCCAGGAGATACTTACCGCGACGTTGCCAATTAGTTATGGCTTTACCTGCGATCGCATTTACAAACTCATCTACAGAAAAAGGGTGAGCGATGGTACGATTGAGCAACACATCCCCACCCGTGATTTTGCGATCTAGGGTTAATTGATTCAAACCCCGACGCACTGTTTCAACTTCAGGCAATTCAGGCATTTAAGCTTATTCAGCAAGCAATTTGATTTATTTATGGGGATCAGAAAACAGATTAATTATATAGATGTTATCTTTGCCCAAACTCAGAAAAATAATCCGCAAATACCCCCAGGTGTCTGCTGATTTAGTAAGGTAGTCTGGGGTCAAGATTGAGAAAATTATAATTTTTATTCCTCAAGTATCTATATTTTACCCTTGACTTCATGATCCCAGTGAAGTACCGCGACTTATTTTGCTGTAATTGGGGCTACCAACCACAGCAAATAACAAGGGCGGTATAAGCTCACAGTCTGACTTGCTGCCAGGGGTAGCTAAGTTATTGAACTGTGTGCAGTGGAAAGCCTTAATTCCCTCCTCCCAGATTAGGGAATAGAGAATTAAGGCAATTGTTCAGTCAATCCCTCAAGGCTGGGCTACTTATTTTTTAGCTTTAGCCTTGGGTGCTTCAACTTCTAGCAGTTCATCAACAGCAAAGTTGTTGGTGTTGATGCCGGAGTAATTTACCTTATCAAAGCGCACAATTACAGGGTATTTGATGCCGCTTTGATCTACTGAAGCTACAGTTCCAACATCTTGAAACCAGTAGGATTCAGGGCGAAGAATACGTACTTTAGAACCACGTTGTACCATGATTATTTTCCCTTTTTAGTTATCAATCGCCATTTATGTAGGGCTAATTGATTTCACTCTACAACTTGAAGGTCGTTACTAGAGGGTTTGTTAAGTTATTTATCTGATTTGGGCATGGGGAATGGGGAATGGGGAATGGGGAATGGGGAATGGGGAATAGGGAATAGGGCATTGGGCATTGGGCATTGGGCATTGGGCATTGGGCATTGGGCATTAGAACAAAAATCTACCTTGTTCCCCTTGTCTCCCTTGTCTCCCTTGTCTCCCTTGTCTCCCTTGTCTCCCTGTCCCCTGCCCCCTGCTCCCCTGCCCCCCTGCCCCCCTGCCCCCCTGCCCCCTGCCCAACTACCAATCTCTACCTTTAGTTGCTTATATGTCCCCAAGGACAAATCTAGTATGGTATCAAAACCCCCTTGACAAAGTGGCAACAATGGCATAACTTCGTTCGCAAACACATTTTTAAGGAAAATCTTATGTTTTGCTCAAAACAAACACACTACCCTCGTTACCCCTGCCAATGCGGAGATTTTCGTCGATGTAGGTGATATCTAACCAGCCTTGTTGTGTCTCACTCTTGATAGGTACATCCAAAGCCGTAAATTTTTTACCTGCAACAATTTGTTGGATAAAATTCTCTGGAGAAGTGTATCCTATTAAACGTTGTAACCCAACGATAGAACGCTGAAATTTTACTTGCACACGCCGCTCTGAAACTGGCTCAAATTTCGCAGCGACACTGACTAATCCTTCGAGATAAGGTAAGCCATAAATCTCGGCGATGTTGTAAACACTGGCAGTTTCTACCCGAATACACTGATAAATTTGCCCAAGTTTATAGATTGGTAGGCGATCTATGTTCAAGAGAGCCTTACTAGTAGTGTAAAGTAACCGCCAATTGCCTTCTAAGAGGTTGGCAGACTCTAATGGACGCGGTGTAGGGTTGAGGTCTTCTAAAGTGGCGATCGCTGCTAAGATAGCCTGCTTTTGTGATTCACTTGCAAGTAACCCTCGATTGGTCGGAGCGATCGCATTTAAGAGAGCCGCTTTTTTGATCATCACCCATGTCCTCAAAAAACTATCAGGATTAAAGCCACATTAAATTGATATTAATGTCCTATGTATGAAGCCGGAAAAATTACTCAGAATCAATCGTCAATTGCTTTATCACTATTAAATAAAATATTTTCCTTAACTTGCGGATTTATTCAGCCGAGAGTTGAAGAAATAACTAAATTATCGCGTCTCAAGTGATAGACTTCTTAATGTCTAGTTACATAAGCTTTTTTGCCTATTAGTCTATATGTTAAATTCTCCCCTACGTGAAGAACCTCGGAATCAGCGTGCGGCTGTCATCCCCCTCAAGCAAGAGTCTTCTTTATTGGATTGGCTACAAGCCAACGGTAGAATCATAGCGCGCGATGTTCAAGAACCTAATTTTCAAGATGAAGAAGAAGAAATCTCAGAATTTCTGGGTGGAGATGACGGCATTGACTACCTCGATGATGATGACGACGATATCAGTCTAGATGAAGATTAATCTTGAGATGGACTGAAATTTCCGAAAACTTGTTCAGTTAAGCAGTTTTATTAAGTGTGGAGTGAAGGGAAGGTTTTGTGGACGCTAAATTATCTCCAAACCAAGGATTGAATTTTTCTGGCATCGGTCTAGCTTCTGGTTTAGCCACTGGACTAGGTATAGCAGCCGTAACTTTAGATTGGTTGGCAAACAGAACCCCTTGGCAGGGTATGTCTTTAACTCTGCCTTTGTTAACGTCTGCCATCATGTCAGCAGTGGTAGGTTATTTTGTAGTTCCTATGCTACAAAGACTGAAAGCCGGGCAAATTATCCGCGAAGACGGTCCCCAAGCCCACTTAAAGAAAGCGGGTACACCAACGATGGGGGGGATATTTTTCATCCCTGTAGCGGTGATAGTTGCTTGTGTTTGGTCTAATTTTGCTCCCCAAGTGCTTGCTGTCTCCGCATTAACTCTCAGCTATGGTTTAATAGGCTGGATTGACGATTGGCAAATTCTCCGCCGCAAGTCTAATAAAGGCATCTCTCCCCGGATGAAGTTGTTGCTGCAAATTGGGTTTGCGTTCGCTTTTTGTCTGTGGCTGATGTTTAATCAACCAGCTAACATTACAAGTATTGCATTACCGTGGGTGAGTTTTGCCCTACCTTTAGGATTCTTATTCTGGCCTTTAGCTGGGTTTGTATTGGTAGCAGAAAGTAATGCCACTAATTTAACTGACGGTATTGATGGTTTAGCCGGTGGGACAGTAGCGATCGCCTTGTTAGCATTAGGTGCTATAGTTGCTCCTAATTCCCCCGAATTAATGGTTTTCTGTACAGCTTTAAGCGGTGGTTGTTTAGGCTTCTTGGCACACAACCGCAACCCCGCCCGTGTATTTATGGGAGATACTGGTTCTCTAGCTTTGGGTGGTGGTTTAGCCGCAGTAGCGTTGTTAACTAACACCCTGGTAGCGTTATTTATTCTCAGTGGCATCTTCTTTGTAGAAACTCTATCTGTAATGGCACAGGTAAGTTATTACAAAGCCACCAAAGGCCCCGATGGCAAAGGCAAACGTCTGTTTAAAATGGCCCCTCTACATCATCATTTAGAATTATCTGGTTGGTCAGAATTGCAAGTAGTTGGCGTGTTTTACATTATCGCTGCAATTTTAGCGACAATTTGTTTAGCGATCGCTCCTTTTTAAATCTTTTTAAATAACCGTAAAAATTGAACCCCACTTTCTATAAGAAGGTGGGGTTATTCTATTCCAGTCGTGTCACGTCGCTTCCCCAAAGGGGTAGACTCCAAATTCAAAATTAAATACAACAGATTCGATCTTTATGAGTAGATACGTAGTGGACTAAAATATGGCAATAGATGTAGGTTGGGTTGAAGGCAGTGAAACCCAACATGAACTCGGAAAGTAAACATAAATATTGGTGTTGGGTTTCCTTACGTCAACCCAACCTACAATTTTTTTGCAACATTTAAGGCTAGACACGCCACTACATATACTGTAATTACGAATTAAACAGCTTGCTTCCGCGTAGCGGAATTACGAATTACGAATTACGAATTACGAATTACGAATTACGAATTACGAATTACGAATTATTCTTAGAACCAATACCCATGACTATTAATCCTTGCCAGTATAGGTAGACTAAAATCTCTAAATTTTCGCCAAAAGTATAAAGAAATAGAATCATTAAAATACTCAAGCCAACTTTAGCGGCGGGACGGTTGGGATCTAAGGACTTAATTAACAAATCAACGAAACTTAAAGCCATTGGTACAGCTAAAGCGATAAACCCGACAATTCCTTTAACAAACAATACACCTGCCCAAGTATGGTGAGAACCTATAGGCATATATTCCACTAGGTGCGGACCAGCTTCAACTACCCCATGTCCCCAAATTGGGGCTTCAGTATGCCAACGATAAACAGCAATTCGTTTTAAAGCCATCCGTACCCGTGTTGAACCTGCTCGTGCAGCCTTAAAACCGTCCCAAAAATTATTAAAAGCCAGAATAATCGATGGTGAGAAAATCCCCCCCAAGTAACTAATGATTCCTAGTCCAATCAGGATCATGGGGCGAGTCAGTCCAGATAACACCGTTGTCAGTAAGGGAATCGCTACAATACAAACTTGAGCCATGCGAGACTTACAAACGAAGCACATCAGGATAGATCCGATTAAGCCAAACCACCGCCATCTTTGATTTTTTTCTTGCAACGCCAGCATAAAATTCACATTGCCGACAAAACCTAAAGCTGGCCCCCAAGGAGTAAATAGCCGCCAACGCAAATCACCTGTACTACCATCAATTTCATAGAGAGGGACATCAAAAAATTCATTACCCGGCCCCCCTACTGCTTTTAATGGTGAGACATATAAGATTTGGGGCAAGTGCAGCATGGGAGTTAACAATAAAAAAGGGGTAATCATGAGGGTATGAAAACCAACAACACAAACAGCCCGATAAATCAGTTGTGGGCGAATTTTTAAACAACCAGCCAAGGGATAAAGAGCCAATGCAGCCCAACCTTTAGCCCAACCAATGGAAGACTTAATAATTAAACTAGTTGGTAGGTTGTAGTCCATATGTCCAGCTACTAAGGCTACTTCCATCGCCAACATCCCTGCAATCCATACCCAGATAGACCAGGGAATAGAAATTTTCTCCTCTGGTGGAGTGTCTTTTGTTTGTGCCAGGATTTTAATTAAGAGAAATACTAGCAGTATCCAACACAAAACAGACCCCACCACGTACAGTCCACCAAAAACCCAAATAACATAAGTGTTAGCGATCGCCCACCATATCACTTTTTCCGGGACATTCTCCGGCTGAATATCATCCTCTAACTTAAAAAATTTTTTCATCCCTCATCACTCACCACTCAGCACTCATTACTCAGCACTCATTACTCATTACTCATTACTCACCACTCTCAAGACAACCACTTAGCCAGCTTATCTATCCAAGGTTTGCGAATCCACAGGATTAAAAGACCAATGGTAGAAAAAACTGAACCAGCCGCCGCCCCAGCTAAAATCAAGCCCTTTTTAGGGGCTGTGGGGTCTTCTGGTAAACTAGGTTCCATTGCCAACTGCACTAGAGGATAAGCTGCAAAAACATCTCCTTGGCCTAAATCTAATTTCGTCAGCGTGGAAGCAAAGACAGCTTCAGCAATCTGTTGATCTCGCTTCAAATTTTCTAAGGTCGATTGTCGTTGAGATAAAGTATTTAAACGCCTCTCTAGGCGAGCAATTTCGGAGTCCAAAGCTTTAATTTGACCGATGAGTCCCTTTTGATCAGATTGGTAAACTATTAAACTTTGAAATAATGTATCCCGGCCAGAGCCATTAACAGCTAAAGTTAACCGTGTGAGTATATCGGCAGTCAGTCGTTTACCTGTAAGGAATTGACTACGCTCTAACAGGGCAATCCAAGCAGCCTCACGACGTTTAGTTTCTTTAATAACTTGGGGATGATTATCACCATACTTAGTCATTAAAACTTCTAAGGTTGTCGTAGCTTCACTGTAGTCCTTGAGGTTTTTTTGAAAGATTTGGTCTGCATGGAGTAAAAAGGCATCGGCTGCTTGTTGGGGAGTCAGTCCTAAATCTTGAATCAGCTGCTGCATTCGTTTGCTGGTAAGTTGTTCTTGTGCCGTAGCTTCTGCACGCTGTCGCCGCAACTGCTCAATATTAGAAGAAAGATTACCCACTTGATCAGGAAAACTCAAGCCAGAACTGACTTTATATTCCGAAAGCCGTTTCTGAGATTCTTCAAGTTTCTTTTGGGCGGAAAGCAAGATTTTTTCGGTTGGTTGACCACGCTGGCTAATTTCCTCAGCCCGTAAAGCATTGATGCGATTCACCATTGCTTGATAGAGAGCCAAAGATTTCAGGCGGGCATCTTCTGGACTTTTGCCTGTCACCTCAAATAACATCATCGTGGTGTTGTCTAACAATTTGATCCGGGGTTTGAATGACTCATCTGGCATTTTAGCGATCGCAGCTGCTGCCTTTAATACTGGCTCACTGGTAAAAATATACTCATAATTAGCTCTAGCATCGAAAGTAGAACTACTTAACCCAGAAGCACTAGAAGAAGAAGCCTGACCAATTTCTGGGAGGTTAACGTTCACGCCAAAACTCGCCCCTGTTAAAATCAGTGCAAACTCGCTGGTGTAGGTTGGTTTCGTCACTTTTAAATACTGGATTGATGAACCCCAGATCAGCACATTACCCAACACACTCAGAACTCCATAACGCAACCATCGGGCTTTTATAAGACCGATAATCATTGCTAGGGGAAAAATCAAGCGTCGTTGTGTCATCTGAATATGCTTCGCAGAATTGAGATAGGGTTAAGAATGGTTTGGAGGACATCCCGAACTTCCACTACTTTCGAGTCATAGCAGGCGACAACATCATTGGCCATTAAAAAGGGATTATTAGCATCATTATTAGACTTATCCATGAGAAGTCTGTTGACACTGCGCTCTATGTAAGTAGTGTTGCCAGTTAATTGTTCAGTTCTCACCAGAATGGCTTTACGTGCTGCATTCGTTCCTCGTGTTCCTCCCGCACAGTTAGCCGCAGCCACCGCATGGGAGAAACGCGCACCATAGGCAAAAGATGAGCCATCATTACCGACAGCAGAGGGAGCATTGCCTGTAGCTGGTACACTTAAATTCGACAGAAAGACTTTCACCCCAGTGGGGGTAATTGGTGAAGGACGCACTAACTCATTGTGCATCTTGCCAGAATCGGGAACGATAATGCGATCGCCTGCAATCAGAGGGATATCTGCAAAGGGTTCACCTGTCAAAATCCCAGATAAGTCTACAATCCGGGTTTCTGTATCGCGGATTAATTGAATGTTCTTAATATCAGCATTGGGTTTGACTCCACCCGCATCGCGGATAGCCTTTGCCAAGTAACGGTTAGGGGGATATTGTCCCGCCACAGCTACAGGGGGTTGTGTTTTCTCAGCTGGGGAGAGTTCGTTAATGAATACCCGTCCCGGTAAAAACGTCGCCCCACTCACAAACACTTCCACCGCAGCCCACTGCACCACCCTCACATTTACTTGCACAAACGAGGGTTTAAAAAAAGCCCCATCAATCAAAGCTCTCGTCAGATTTTCCTCAACTTGCTTGGGTTCTAACCCCACCACAGGTAAAGGAGATAAATAGGGAATTTCCAAGTCTCCCTCTAAATTAACCTCAAAAATCCCACTAAACTCCTCACCTTCAGGAATGATGATCTTAACGCGATCGCCTGGAGATAAAGGTAAAGCCCAACTAGGCGTTGTCCAACTCAGAATTATCAATATGGTATGGAGTATTAGATATTTCAACATAAACCCTGAACTATGAATTATATAAGATGATAAAAATTTCTTTGCATCTAGTTAAAATTACTGAGATTAAACCCTACTATTAAACTATACGAAATGTAAAAAATCTAAACCGTATAAATTTAAAATTAGAATACCTTTTGTTCAATTTAACTAATTAGCAAAGCATATATATTTTGCTTGTAAAGCGTGAAAACACTGACCAAATAACACCACCATTTATCGCCTATCAGTGATTTTGCCCTGAGATTAATTAAAGCGTTTTTAAGTATTAAAAAAGAAAAAAATTATACTATCAATTCTGATCAAGAAAAAAAGCCTTGTATAAGGAAATTATACGAATGAGCAAATAAGACACTGATAACTGATAACTGATTTAATGAAACTCACTATTGGTTTGGTAAATACCTATTCCACCTTAAATATTGGTGATGCAGCAATTTACAGTGCCTTAACTGCCCTAGCAGCTGATGCTCAAGTTGTCGCTAAATTCCAAGACTCAGAACCAGAGTACATTCCGGGTTTACAGATTGTGTCACAGTTACCACGCTGTGATGGTTATATCAGTGTAGGCGGCGATATATTCAACAATGCCCGTGAATATTTAATTACCA
Source organism: Aliinostoc maniaoense (assembly GCF_058172895.1). NCBI lineage: Bacteria > Bacillati > Cyanobacteriota > Cyanophyceae > Nostocales > Nodulariaceae > Aliinostoc > Aliinostoc maniaoense. The sequence goes on from NZ_CP187952.1 coordinate 6,367,380, forward strand.
AAGCCTTCATACAGAATTTACTACAACTACAGCGATCGCCCCAAAAAACATTTTTATTTGGGCAATCAATACCGCGCTCCTGTCATGGCTTAAGTTTTCAGGCCTTAGCATTTTGTTTGCGACGGTTAGCTGCTGTGTGCGTCCGAGATGCCCAAAGCCATCAACGTTTAACCCAAGCTGGAGTTTCAGCCATTTTATCCTTTGATGTAGCCTTCAGCCTCTCAGTCAGTGAACTAGCCAAACAAACAGCCAGAGAAATCTTTCAAACACAGGAGATTCAACCAGAAACAGCCGCCTTAATTTCCCTCCGCGCCTTTGACTCCATGTATAGCCATGACAATCAAAAATTTCAACAGCAATTAATTACCCTCAGTCGCAACTGCCAACAAAAAGGATATCAACCCGTATTACTAATTCAATCTAGAGCCTACGGAGCAGATAACGACTTAGCAGTAGCAGAACAAATTGCCCAACAAGTTCCAGGAGTCAAAATTTTCAACCCCTTTGGAGTAACTAATACACTACCCACATGGCAACTAGTCATGGGTGCATTAGCCATTAGTCGTTTAATAATTGCCATTCGTTATCACACAGCCGTATTAGCCCTAGCAAGCGGCAGAATCCCCTTTAACTTGTATTACTCAAACAAAGGAAAAGACCTAACCCAACGCTTAGAAATTCCCGGATGTAACCTCAAAGAGTTTAACCCAGACATATATATGAATGCGATCGCCGCCACCGCCACCGCCACCTTCGATCATCAAACAATTCGCCAACAAGTCCAACAAGACTTCCACCAATGCTATAAACAAGCACTACAAAACTCAAAATAATGCCGTGTGCAACTTTCTCTCAAACCTAACCCCCAACCCCTTCCCTACAAGGGAAGGGGAGCAAGAATCAAAGCCTCTCTCCTTGCAGGGGAGAGGTACTCTGGCGAGAAGCCGCTCCGCGTCTTTGGAGAGGGGTTTCAAAAATAAGTTGCACATCGCGTAAAATAACTCCTCTTTCTTCCTTTGCGTCTTTGCGCCTTTGCGCGAACCCACACCAAAATGAAACCAAAAATTTACCACCTCATAGGCGGTCAAGGCATGGGCTGGACAGGCGGAATCAAAGCCACCCTAACCAGCTTAGAAAACTCCCACCTATCCCAAAAATTTGACTTTTCCATAGCCCCCCTATCAGAAGTTTCCACCCTACCATCCAAAGCAGACGTAATCATAGTTCACGCCCCTTCATCCTGGCGAAACCTGATACCCCTATGGAATCTCAAATTTACCGCCAAAGTCATCATTAACGAACATCATTACTCAGCCGGCTTTGAACCTTGGAATGTCCCCGCAGTTCCCCGATTTCATCGGATGCTAAAACTAGCTTACGGAATGTGCGATCGCGTCATTGCCATTTCCCAAGGACAACAGCAGTGGATGCTCAAAAACCGATTACTACCTGCTGAAAAAATCGCCCTCATTCAGTCCTCCAGAATCATCGATCACTTTTTAAACGTTCCCCTCAAACCCAGACTTACAGAACAACCATTTATCATTGGTGCGTATGGAAGATTCTGTTTACAAAAAGGCTTTGATATCTTAATTGATGCCGTCAAACAACTATCCAACCCTAAAATTATCGTCCGTATAGGTGGGGGAGGACAAGAGGAAACCCAACTCAAACAACTAGCCGCTAATTGTCCTCAGATTGAATTTGTCGGACGCATTGATGATGTACCCGCTTTTTTAAGTCAATGTGATGCAGTAGTCATTCCCTCCCGTTGGGAAGCTTGGGGTAACGTCTGCTTAGAAGCTAGAGCAGCAGGTAAACCGATTATTGCCTCGGCGGTGGATGGTTTGAGTGAGCAACTTCCAGGCTGTGGCATACTCATTCCACCAGGAAATCCAGTAGCACTCGCCAAAGCAATTCAGGAATTAGTCGATTTACCTGCATCGGAATTAGCCCAGATGGGAGAAACAGGAAAAGCTTCCGCCATCAACGCTTGGAATAACTATTTATCTAACTGGCAAAGATTGCTAGAGGCGGTGACATGAAAGCGATCGCTAAAATTTTAGCAGTCTTCAAACAAGACCGCTTTGTCCGTAATATTGGCTGGATGGGGGCTTCGGAATTAGTCATCCGCGTATTTCGCCTGTTTACTACAGTCATTCTGGCGCGGTTTCTCAGTGCGGAAGATTATGGACTCGCCGCCATTGTCCTGACTACTTACGAATTTATTCGCGTCTTTACCCGTAACGGTATAGCCGACAAAATCGTCCAAGCCGATGCTAGCGAGGTAGAAGAGTTATGTCGTACCGCCTTCGGGTTGAATTGGGTAATTGCTGGGGTGTTATTTACGGTGCAGTGTTTAGCATCATTAGCGATCGCGCAATTTTACAGTAACTCGAACTTAATTTTACCGATTTGTTTGATTGCGATTACATATCTGATTTACCCTCTGGCAATGGTGCAAACAGCCTTAATCAGAAGGGAAAACAAGCTGAATATTTTGGCTTTGATTAGTTCTGTGCAAGTATCCACAGATAACGTCTTAACAGCGATATTTTCCCTTTCTGGTTGGGGAATGTGGGCGATTATTCTACCGAAGTTTTTGGTAGCCCCCATCTGGATTATTCTCACCTTTAAATATCATCCCTGGCGCATGACTCAATCTCTCACCTTCGCTAAATGGCGACAGATTACGTCTTTCGCTACGCGGATTCTTGGTGTCGAATTACTCACTATCTTTCGAGAAAATATAGATTATCTATTAATCGGTCGGTTTGTTGGTTTGGAAGCTTTAGGTGTTTATTATTTTGCATTTAATGCCGGATTAGGCATGAGTTTAAGTGTAATAAATGCTATACGGGTATCGTTGTTTTCCGACCTGTGCAACCTCAACTCTCAGCCTGTGTTATTTGCCCAACGCTATCTGCAAAGTCTGCGAAAAATCGCCTTTATGATTGTGCCTTTAGTTGTATTGCAATCGAGTTTAGCACCGTTCTACATTCCCCTAGTATTTGGGCAGAAATGGGTAGAACGGGGAGCAGTGCCGATTTTAATGTTGATTTGTTGTTCGGCCTTATCCCGTCCCTTTGCTGATGCTGCTTCTTTGATGTTCCGAGCTTTTGGACAACCACAAATTGAATTGCGTTGGAATCTGATGTTTACGGTGTGTTTGGCTAGTGGGATTTGGGTAGGGACGCAATGGGGGATTTTAGGAGCTGCGATCGCAGTTATGGCAACCCATTTAATTCTGCAACCAATTTACACCATTTGGGCAACTCACCACACCTTCAATAATTCAAAATTCAAAATTCAAACCTAACTATCTTAATTACGAATTACGAATTACGAATTACGAATTAGTCTTAGAGGAGGGGAAGGGATGATAATTAGTAAGCCAATGGTATCGGTAGTTATACCTGCTTATAATGCGGCTGAGTTTTTAGGGGCGGCGATCGCTTCTGTACAACAACAGACTTTTGCTGATTGGGAGTTATTGATCATTAATGATGGATCTACTGATGACACTGTAGCAATTATCGAAGAATATCAAAAAATAGATGAGCGTATTCATCTAATCAATCAACCCAATCAGGGTGTTTCTACTGCCCGCAATCTGGGAGTAGAAAAAAGTCGCGGTGAAATCCTGGCTTTTCTCGATGCTGATGATCAGTGGCTACCAAATAAGCTCTACCAACACCTGAAGCATTTTGAATCCTATCCCCGCTTAGGGGTGAGTTTTTCTCAGGTGGAAATCCTAAATCAAACGGGTGAACCAACTGGACAAGTTTCTAGTTCCCGTTTAAGTAATTTAAAACCAGAATATTTCCTTTCGGAAAACCCTACAACTACAACTTCTAATTGGGTGGTGCGTCGGGAAGTCTTTCAGCAGGTGGGAGGCTTTTGTGATGACATGAGTTTCTCTGAGGATTTGGAGTGGTTGTTGCGAGTCAGTTGTACTGATTGGGAAATTGCAGGTATCAATCAGGTTTTGACTCGATATCGCACTAGTTCTGGTGGGCTTTCATCTCATTTATATCGCATGGAAGCAGGTTGGAATCAACTTGTGGATAAGGCGAGAGTTTATGCACCTGCGTTAGTTGAGCGTCATTTTGCTTTGGCTCAGGCTTTGCATCTGCGTTATTTGGCTCGTCGTGCTTTTCGTCTGCGGCTACCTGCAAATGTGGGGGTTGATTTTATGAGTCGTGCTTTGCGTTCTGATTGGCGGTTGTTGGTTTATGAGCCTCGCCGGAGTTTTTTAACTTTGGGGGCGGTGTTGGGGGTTTGGTTGATGGAGGGGATTTTGTTCGCGCATTCGCGGAGCGTCCCGAAGGGAAGGCGCAAAGACGCAAAGGGTGAGATTTGAGAAGAGTTTAGTTTGTAGTCAGGACTTTAGTCCTCATGAGATTTAAAAATATATGTGTAAGATATCTGTGATTATTCCGGTTTATAATTCTGCGGGTTCTGTGGCTGAGACGTTACGATCTGTTTTGGCGCAGACATATAAGGATTTTGAAATCATTATTGTTGATGATGGTTGTACGGATCAGAGTATTGAAATTTGTCGCCAGTTTGATGATCCTCGGATGAAATTTGTTCATCAACTCAATCGGGGTTTGGCTGGGGCGAGAAATACGGGGATTCGTCACGCGCAAGGGGAATATTTAGCTTTTATTGATAGTGATGATTTGTGGCTACCGGAGAAGTTGGAGAAACACGTTGAACATTTGGAGCGATCGCCTCATGTGGGTGTGAGTTTTTCTCGTTCTCGTTTGATTGATGAACAGAGTCAACCTCTGGGAATTTATCAAATGCCTAAGTTAACTGATATTACTCCAGAATATCTGTTCTGTCGCAATCCTATTAGTAATGGTTCTTCGGTGGTGATTCGCAGAGATGTTTTAACTGAGATTAGGTTTGAGGAGAATTTATACGGTGAGGTAGAAGACTTTTATTTTGACGATCGCTTTCGTCAATCTGAAGATATTGAATGCTGGCTGAGAATTGCTCTGCAAACAAACTGGAAAATTGAAGGTATCGCCGAAGCTTTGACTCTTTATCGGGTAAATATGGGCGGTTTATCAGCGAATATTTTCAAGCAATATGAATCTTGGGAAAGAATTTTAGTTAAAACCCAAGCTTATAATCCTGAATTTATCAAAAATTGGGGTAATAAGGCAAGAGCCTATCAACTACGATATTTAGCCAGGAGAGCAATTAGACAGCGATCGCCACAAATAGCTGTGAGTCTACTACACCAAGCTATAAAAATACATTGGCGCATCCTCTTAGAAGAACCTCGTCGCACATTAATCTCTTGCGTTGCTGCATATCTACTCTGGTTTTTACCCCAATCTCTTTATCAGTGGTTAGAAAAATTAATCATGCAAATCACCGGCTCAACTCAACAACGACGCATCCGGTATGAACAAGTTAACAGTGCCGAGTGAGGGTGTAGGGGAGGTAGGGAAGGGAGACAAGGGAAGGGAGACAAGGTAGACAAGGGGGACAAGGTAGACAAGGAAGCATGATTCCCCAATGCCCCATGCCCCATGCCCCAATGCCCCATGCCCCATTCCCAATGCCCAATGCCCAATGCCCAATGCCCAATGCCCCATTCCCCATTAACCTATGAAAGTATTATTAGTTTGCTCCTCCGGTGGACATTTTAAAGGTCTTCAACAATTGCGTTCTTTTTGGGAAAATTATGATCGAGCTTGGGTCAGTTTTAATACAGCCACTACACAAGCTGCTTTGAATGAAGAAAAGGTTTATTGGGCTTATAGTCCTACTAACCGCAATTTTCCTAATTTCGTCAAGAATTTATATCTGGCTTTTCAGGTGATCCGAGAAACTAAACCTGATGTGATTATCTCTACAGGTGCTGGTGTGGCTGTTCCCTTTTTGATTCTCGGAAAACTCTTTGGTAGTCAGACGGTATTTATCGAATCTGTAACTCGAATTGAAACTTTAAGTTTATCCGCCAGATTAGTTTTACCTTTCCTCACCCTTCTATATGTGCAGTGGCCACAACTCCAAGCCCGTTATCCTCAAGCTGAATTAGTCAGCCCCCAAGAGAGTTAAAGAAATTCGCAATTCGTAATTCGTAATTCACAATTCAAACATCCTCTTACACCAATTCACGAAAACCTTGATACAGACGTAAACCCTAAAAGCTTTGCTGCATCTAAGTTTTTTAATTGCGAATTGCGAATTGCGAATTGTGAATTGGTATTACACCCCCACACCCCTACACCCCTATGATTTTAGTAACCGTTGGTACAGAACAATACCCATTTAATCGCCTTATGCACTGGATTGAGGTGTTATTACAGCATGATTTAATTCAAGAGGAAATTGTAGTTCAGTATGGGAACTCGACGATTTTACCGGCTGGTGCAAAGGTTTATCGTTTCCTTAAAGAAGAGAAGTTTCAAGACTTGATTCGCAAAGCTCGAATTGTGATTGCTCACTGTGGTGAAGGAAGTTTATTACTGTTGGATTCTCTGGATAAGCCTTATATTTTGGTGGCTCGTAGTCAGGAGTTTCAAGAACACGTTGATGATCATCAAGTAGAACTAGCTTTAGCACTATCGCAGATTAATGTTCCTATTGCTTGGTGTCCTGGTGATTTGGTGCGATTTATTGATGCTCCTAGACAAGTCTCTGTTTCTGATGTTTCTAAGGCTACTGCGATCGCACTTTGCAATAGTCTAGAAAGCCGTTTTGGTCAAAATTCTCATCAACTACAAGTAAGTATTTAAACACAGATTACACTCGATAATTTAGGTATATAGCAATGGTCACTTCTCCTTCCAAGACACAATTAACTCTTGTCACTACTCGTTTAAACAACACTTTATTAGTGCAGATGCCACCCCGATTAACTGTTTTAGAGGCAATTAAATTCCGAGAGTTATTTAAAAGTTTTGTGGATGATTCTACTATCAACAAAATCATCTTAGATTTTGGACAAACCACAATTATTGATAGTAGTGGTGTTGGTTCAATGATTACTAACCTGAAATTGGCACAAACTAAAAAGGTGGAATTAGTTCTATGGAGTGTGAGTGAGCAAGTTAAATTAGCTTTTGGGTTGGTAGGGTTGGATAAAATTTTAAACATTGAATCTAATACACAACCTACTGCCCCGACTCTGAACCGCAAAATTGAAAAGCGTCCACCCTTAACCCATGCTTCGGTGCGATCGCCAATTAAACGTGCGGTTGATATTGTGGGTGCAGTGCTTGGTTTGGGTGTAACAGCCGTGCTATTTGTACCGATTGCGATCGCTATTAAAATTGATAGTCCAGGGCCTATACTATTTAGTCAAACTCGCTGCGGTTGGATGGGACGAAAATTTCGTATTTGGAAGTTTCGCTCAATGGTGACGAATGCGGAAGCTCTCAAATCTACTATTACAAACCAAGCTTCCGGTGCTTTTTTCAAAAATGATCATGACCCTAGAATTACCCGTGTAGGTCGTTTTCTTCGTAAAACCAGCCTTGATGAATTTCCTCAATTTTGGAATATCCTCAAAGGAGATATGAGTTTAATTGGTACTCGTCCCCCAACTCCTGATGAGTTAGAACATTATGAAATTCACAATTGGCAAAGACTAGATGTAAGACCTGGGCTGAGTGGGGAATGGCAAGTGAATGGCCGCTCAAAGATCCGTGATTTTGAAGATGTGATTAAACTAGATTTGCGTTATCAAGAAAATTGGAGTCTATTTTACGATTTCAAGCTAATTTTGAAAACCATAATTGTTGTTTTTAACAAAGACTCAGGAGCAGTATAAATATCAATGAAAACAGATGCGTTGATCCATAACTCTACGTTGCAAGTTACTAGCGACCTTGACGCAGTGGCAACAGTTGTCAGATGGTTGGAGCAATTCAACCACACACCAGTAAGTTATCAATTATGGTTAGAAGCTCAAACTGCTGTCATTGAAGGTTTTACCAATGTAGTTCGCCATGCTCATCGCCACCTAAATCCTGAAACTCCTGTGGATTTAACTGTCAAAATATCTCATGAATATTTTCAGGTTGCCATTTGGGATCAAGGCGAGATTTTTGATTTTGAATTGGCTTTAGAAAACTTTCATCAAGAAGTTAGCGATCGCGCATTTAATCCTTTAGATCATGAAGCCCATTGGGGGTGCATTTTCTTGCTAAAACTCAGACAAGAATATGGCTGGAAAATTAGCTACACTCGTGAATCTAAAGATAAAAACTGCTTGTTAATGAAAAAAATGTTAGTTCTGAAAAATTAATCATTAGTTATCAAATAAAGGGCAATCACAAAAATGATTATGAATTGCGAAATAAAAGTTATTCAACCTCGTGGGCTGTTTGATGGCAGAAGGGGTAGAAAACTGTATCAAGAAGTAATCGATATGATTGAATCAGGTGTATGCACAGTTTTAATTGATTGTCAAGACATTACCTTTATGGATAGTTCTGGATTTGGAACTCTGCTTTTAACAGTAAAAACAGCCCGACAGAAACAGGTAAGGTTGGTTCTTTGTTCACTTAATGAGCAAATGAGGATGATTCTAGACCTTACTGATACAGCAAAGGTGTTTGAAGTATTTCCTGATCAGGCCTCTTTTCAACAAACTCTTGTTCCCCTATGATTCCTATATAATTGCTACCCTATTAACAACCTGACTTTTCACGTTATGTGGAAAAGTTAACGTAAAATCTAACCCCCTAACCCCCTTCCCTACGGGTGAGGGAAAAAAGGTGTGGGAGGTGTGGGGAGTGTGGAGGGTAATTTTTTGGATACGTAGCTAGAAATCCCACATAAAATTTCGTTCACCCCTTCCCTACTAGCTAAGAGTGAATACGTAGAGACGTTTCATGAAACGTCTCTACATTGGTAGGGGAAAGGTACTTGGCTCTATGGAGAGGGGTTTTCCAGATGCTGTGAAAAGTCAGATTAACAACCTGATTCTAGACGTATCGCCACACTACCAGCGTGAGCCGGCAAACCTTCCGCTTCCGCTAGGGTAACGGCAGCTTGACCAATTTCCTGTAATGCGGCTTGATTACATTCTAAATAAGTAATGCGTTTGACAAAATCGTAGACACTTAAACCAGAGGCAAAGCGCGCGGAACGGGATGTAGGTAGCACATGATTAGGGCCACCTAAATAATCACCAATTGCTTCTGGGGTGTAGCGTCCCAAAAACATACTACCAGCACATTTAATTTGATTGGCGAGTACTTGGGGATTGTCTACACATAATTCTACGTGTTCGGGAGCTAATTGGTTTAATAAAGGGATGCTATCTGCTAGATCATTGACAATAATTACTGCACCATGCTTTTCCCAACTGGTACTAGCGGCTGCTTGAGTCGATAACTGGGGAATAACTTGGTCTACTGCGGTGATAACTTTTTGGGCAAAAGTTTCCGAGTCGGTAATTAAAATAGACTGTGCGCTGGGGTCGTGTTCTGCTTGGGAGAGTAAATCCCAGGCTATCCATTCTGGGTGATTTTTGTCGTCGGCTACCACCAAAATTTCTGAAGGCCCAGCAATACTATCTATACCTACAGTACCAAATACCTGACGTTTGGCTTCAGCAACGTAGGCATTACCAGGGCCAACAATCTTATCTACGGGGCTAATGCTATCTGTACCGTAAGCCAAGGCAGCTATTGCTTGCGCCCCACCAATACTATATATTTCTGTCACACCAGCAACTTGAGCAGCTGCTAATACGGCGGGATTGATTTCCCCGCGAGGCATGGGTACAGTCATCACAATGCGTTCTACACCCGCAATTTTGGCAGGTAGGGCATTCATAAGCAGAGAACTGGGATAACTCGCTCGTCCTCCGGGAACGTAAATACCAACTTGCGAAAGGGCAACCCAATTTAAGCCAAGTTTGACACCTACTGCGTCAGTGTAACCAATGTTTTGGGGTAGTTGCTTTTGGTGGAAAGCAGTAATACGTTGAGCAGCTAATTCTAATGCTGTTTTGACTTCATTCGGGCATTTAGCAGCTTGTTCAGCAATGAAAGTTTGACTCAACCTTAGAGAATCAGGGCTAAAATGGTCAAACCGACTGGTATAGTCTTTAACTGCGGCATCACCACGCACTTTCACATCAGCCAGGATATTATGCACTGTACCACTAACATCAACCGTTGCTTCCCGACGGCTATTAACAAGGGCTTGAAATTGGGGAGTAAAGTTTGTGTCGGTTGTTTTCAGGAGTTGCATGGACAGTTTCTCTGAGCTAGTGCAGGTTTGCAGTAGGAACAATATTTAGTGTAGAACGCTAGTCAGTCATCGTGCAAAATTAATTCACAGAGTAGTAGGGTGTGTTACGGCAGTGTGATGATTTGAGTATGAGCGACAGTTGCAAAGAAATTGTAGGTTGGGTTGACGCGAGGAAACCCAACACCAGCATCTATAGTTAAGTTTTCGATATTTATGTTGGGTTTCGTTCCTCAACCCAACCTACATCTAATCCACTATTTTAGCTGTGTCAGTCCAGTAGGGTGTGTTAGCAGCGAGAGTACAACACCTAGCACCAAGCCCTGTGGTGCGTTACGGCTTACGCCTAACACACCCTACACATACTTAGATTTTTTCAGAAATCAAATACTAGTCCTATATAGATGTTCAACCTTTTTTAATTGCAGTTGTTAATTTATTACCAATCTCCTCCAGACGCTCAGTACCAAATTTCATAGATATCATGATCTCAGACAAATCTGATACTAAATCTTCCCTTCCAATGTCTTTAATACTGTGCAGAATTTCCGGTGATATCTCAGTAAATTGTTGCTGATATGTTTGCAGATTACTAATCAGGTCTTTAATTACTAGTTGTGCTTCTTGAAGATTACTAGATATCCAGTTAATAGGATTTTCTAGCTCATCTAATGATGCGGTCAATGATTCATTGACTACGGATAGTGTAGATTTATTTTGTTTTAGCTTATACATATAAGCTAAAGTACGACTAATACTATTTTCTAGGTCTTGAAAGTCAAGAGGTTTATTGATAAAGTCACAAGCTCCTAAATTCATAGCTTGTCTAATCATTTTTAAATCTTCGTATGCTGACACAATAATAGCTTTAGTGTCTTCATGAAATTCGCGGATTTTAGCCAGTAAAGTCAATCCGTCCATTTCGGGCATATTAATGTCAGTAATTACCAAATTGATTAAAGGATTTTCTTGCAATTTTTCTAGTGCTTCTATACCATTATAGGCAAAAATAAACTCGTATTCTCCTTTACGGATTTGATTTCTAAAATAATGGGAAACTAACCGTTTAATTAGTTTCTCATCATCTACAAATAATATATATTCTGTCATAAATTGAATCCTAAAATGATGTTGCTGATTGTTGATGGATAAACTATGAAATTGGTATGGTTATCAGAAATTCTGTGTATTCTCCTACTTCCGTATTGACTTGAATATCTCCTTGGTGTTGACCAACAATAATATCTTGAATGATCGATAATCCTAAACCTGTACCATCTCCAGCAGGCTTAGTAGTAAAAAAGGGATTGAAAATTTTATCAATTAAATCTGGTGCAATTCCCTGGCCATTGTCTCGAATAGTAATGGAGAAAAACTTGCCTAAATTTTGGGTTTTGACGAAAAGTTTAGGGATGAATTGTTTACCAACCTCCTGTTTTTTCTTGTAAGCCGCATAACAAGCATTATCAATAATATTAATCAAGGCTCGATTGATATCTTGAGAAACAATAGATACCTCTGGTAGCGTGGAATCGTACTCGGTTTCTAGAGTTATATTAAAGCCTTCCCACTTATTGACTAGACTATGATAGGCGAGTTGGATAGCAGTGGCAACTAAAGCATTGAGATCGGTGATTTGTGGTTGACTATTACTATCAGTTCTAGCCACAAGTAACATATTCTTAATGATATTATCTGCCCTGAGTCCTTGTTGTTTAACTTCTGTGACATTTTCCACTATGTCATGGAGTGTTTCTTTGATGTACCCCCATGATTCTGGATTTAAAAACTCAGATTGAGATTCAAGTTCTGCAAGTGCATCCTGTGCTAAGTCAGCAGAAATTTCCGCGAAATTATTGACAAAGTTGAGAGGATTTCTAATTTCATGGGCTACTCCGGCTGTGAGTAAACCCAGTGATGCGAGTTTTTCTTGAGCAATAATTTTATTTTGGGCTGCTTTTAATTCTTGTGTTCTTTCTTCGACTTTAATTTCTAGAGTCCGGGAGTATTCTTCTAGTTGTTCATACAGTAAGGCATTTTCTAGAGAAATTGCTGCTTGAGAGCATAATAGCTGTAAAATGGCTAGGCGATCGCTAGTAAATGCCCCAAGCGTCAAATTGTTTTCTAAATACAGAATCCCTAGAAATTTTCCTTGATTAATAATGGCTGTGGCTAATACAGATTTTGGTTGCTCAGATTGAATATAAGGATCATTTCCAAAGTTAGATTCATCTGTTGCATCACTCAAAACCACATTTTCATGAGTTCTTGCCACATAATTAATCACAGATAAAGGCAGAATATCTTCAACCAAAGGTCTAGCAGGTTCTACAGTAATCACTCCTAGCTTATCAACGCAAATCTCTATTCCCAGTTTTTCCTGGCGGTTGAGAATTAAACAGCCATGAGAAGCACCAGCATTTTCAATAGCGATGGACATCAATTTTTGCAACAATTCACTTAAGACTATTTCCCCAGAGATGACTTGTGATGCTTTAATCACAGTTGCTAAATCTAAAGATTCACTATGATCAGTTTGAGTTGTTGTCACACTATTATGAGTAGTCAAAGATTTTTTACGATTACTGACTACTGCTTTTTTGTCTAGCAAGTAGGGATATTTAGCTAATAAATCTTCTACTTTACGGGTAGCACCCCACAATTGATAGCTGTAGTGAGCTTCTATCATGTAGAGTTGGGCAATATTTTCTTTACCTTGACTGAGCCAGAACTTAGCTGCTAGTTCATTACCTAATGCCACATTTTGGATAAATTCATGTTCTTGTGCTGATGCAATAGCTTGATCATATAGGTTTATTGCCTCCAAATGTTGACCAGATAAACGAGCCATTTCGGCGGCAATCAAAAGATACTTATGCAAGAAATTTTCGTGGCTATTATCTGCCCAAATTCGCATCAGTTCTTGATTAAGAATTAGTTTCTGCCAATACTCTTTTTTTGCTTCTTCAGTAAGTTGGGGATATATAGATGTGATGATTAATGATTGGGCAAAATTTTGATCAGCTACAGGAATCAGCCCTTTCAAATAATCCAAATACTTTTCTGCTTCTAGAGAATATTTAAGTGCCTCTAAACCTTCGTCATAAAAATAGAGAACCTGAGATTTTAAAGTCAGATAGCAGAATAAAGGTGCAAAACTATTACGTTCTCGACAACCTGCTAAATAGTCTGCCTCACTAATTTCACTACTATCAAAATTTAATCTTTCTGATGTTCTAGCAGTCAAATTGAACAAACCTAAACGGGCTGCTAACATAGTATCCTTTGCCCATTGGTTCTGATTTTTATGCACGAATTGTAAGCCATTATCTAGTTCTGATAATACATCTACTAAAGGCACTCCTTCAAAGAGAGTGTTAAATACTTGGAATGCCAGAATATACCCAGCAAATTGTAAATCTCCTGACTCTAAACCTGCGTGATATCCTTCTTGATTAATTGATCGTGTAAATTTGATGTGTTTCACCCAATTTGTTTGAAAATTCGCCAATACAAAACAGGCTTTACATTTTTGTGCTAAGTTATCGAATTTTTCACTAACTTGCAGAGCTAATTTACCGAACTCATAACCCTGTTGATAGTCTCGCCAAACAGCACCTAGTAACATCCCATAGTTGGTATATCCCTTGACTGATTCTCCTAAATTGCCATATTTAAGAGATAAATTTAATAGCTCTAAAACTACTATTATGTAAAGTTTTTGGTCTGCGAGATAACTAGCAGGGTCAATATTCATTAACAGATTTAAAGCTACTATTTTCTCAGGAATTACCATGTCTGGTTTATTAATTAATCCGGCAATATCCTGATTTTCTAAAAGTTGCTTGGTTTCCTTGAGTAAAATCTCTAAAGCTGGTTCAAAATTTGATTCTGGTAAGTGAATATCTAACAATGCTAAACCTTTACGTCCGGCTACAATAGCATCACTTAATCTTCCTAGTAGAGTATATTGAACGATGAGAAGATTATAAATTTTAGCTTTTTCTAAGTTAGTTTTAGTCCGCTCCAACATCACCGCAATGAGAGCTTGGGAATCTTCAAAATTACCAAGTAAATATTCAACCTCTGACCTTTCTAGATGTAAACTTAAGGTTAAATCGTAGTGTTCTTGCCAAGGCTCACCAGGTAACACTTCCATACCTGCAATTAAATATTGCAAAGCAGCACTATAAGCTGTCGCTTCTTTGGCTTTCTTGCTCGCAGCTAAATTTAATTGAGATAATTCAATCTTTTCGTCATTATTGACTAGCGGGACTTAGACAAAAATCAAGCCCAAATGTAACCCAAACTAGCTTTGTAAGCAGCAAACACGTCACGATTTAAGTTCAACCAATCAATAAATCGAAAAGACATGGCTGTTCTGAAAGCTTCTAAAGCTTCAGTAAAAGTATTTAAAGGTTTGTTTGCCCACCGTCGTCTTAATCCTCCAGTTAACTGATGCCAAAGAATAAAAGTATAGGCACAGAAAACCAAAATAAAATGGCGCAGTAAACTCCTTTTATCACGAACTTGATATTCTTTAAGTCCTAACCATCCTTTAGCTTCCCTGTAAAAAACTTCTACCCAATTCCTTTGAGAATATGTATCAACTATCCATTGTGGTGTAACAATTGATGAAGATATATTAGTGATGAAGTAGTCAATATCGGTGGCTGCTGAGAAAGTAGAAGCATTCATGACGATAGCAATATTTCGCTTTCCAGTTAAACTTGATATTTCCACTTCACAAGTTACTACCCATAATGTTTTGGGTTTATCCAAATCTGTTTGAATTTCTGTGAAAGCCTCTTTGGGTAAGCTCTGGGCTAATTCATCTAACCGAATTGTTTGTTGAATATTATCTGTTTGATTAACTGTTACTTTTCGATTTTTAGCTAATCCTCCTAAATATTTTAATTGCCGTTTTTCCAACTCTAATAAAAATGATGTATTGTTGCCATATCCAGCATCTACAATTACTATCCCAGGTTGATATTTTCTGTTTAGGGCTTGATCTATTAACTTGATTGCTAGTTCTGGTTTTTTCTCAAATAGAGGATCTTGTTTTCCTTGAGCTAAAGAATCAGCGTGTTGATATAACTCTATATCTAACGGTAAGCTTTTTCTGCCATCATATAAATGCGTTGTTACTACTACGATTCCATTATCTGTTTTGCCAATTTCTCCAATATACTGTCTCCCCACACCAGCAGTAAAATTACCACTTTTTCTATGACCAGAATCATCAATTATTAAGCTAAAACCTCTACTAATTCTCGTTTGACTGCACTTATTCATGATTTCCAATCGACGCTCATTCACCTGCCCACTAGACCAAGGTGCTTCGGTCAAAAAGTGATGTAATCGGTGGTAAGTTACACCTACAGCATTATCCGCCATTTGAAACAGGTTTTTCCTCTCACTTTCCCCCAGTAATCCCCCTATATAGTGTCTAAACTCTCTTTTTTGAGCTTTATGAGTAAACACATCATCAAATCTTTGACACCATCTTTCAAAGCACGGGGGCATCGCTGTGGGAGTGGTTTCTTTCATGAGCTTTTTCTAACGTGAAAGCTATGTTAGTTAAGCATTATACTCTTTTTTGGCTTAATTTTTGTTTAAGTCCCGCTAGTAATTCTCGTCCTAAATTGAGATGATCAACAACTTCAAATATTCTATTTACAAGTTCATTTTGGGATATATTATGTAATAATAACTGTCCGATTTGCAGATGAATGCTTTTCTTATTATTTTCATCAATTAAAGCATATGCCGCTTGTTGCACGCGGTCATGCAAAAAGCGATAGTTGATAATCATCAGGGGAGATGCGATCAAATTTGCTTCGGTAATTTCCAAGTCAGAAGTAGGTATAATTAGTCCTTCTTGAGTAGCAGGGGAAATATCTCTAAATGTTTGAATGATGGATTTTTCCGAAATAATTGCCAGGGTATTTAAATCAAAACTATTACCTACACAAGCTGATAACTGGAGAATATGTTGGGTGTTTTGAGATAGCTTTCTTAACTTGCTAATCATTAAATCTACAACATTATCTGTGATACCCATTTCCTCAATTTGGTCAATATTCCACTGCCAAATCAAGTTCTCTAAATCAAATAAGAGGAGGTTTTCTTGATATAATGTCTTTAAAAATTGACTAACAAAAAAGGGATTACCACCTGTTTTACTTTCTACTAGTTTAGCTAAGGGTTCTACAGAAATTAAATCGCTGTATAGACTGTCAGAAATTAGTTGAGTAATATGCTCTAATGTCAGGGGTGCTAAGGTAATCTCCTCAATAATAAAGCCGGCTTTCTTTAAGGATTCAATAGTAATGATGGTGGGATGATTAATATCTACTTCGTTATCTCGGTATGCACTAATCAGAAATAAATATCCTAGGGCTTCATCTCTCATAATTAGGTCAATTAATTTGAGAGTAGCAGAATCAGCCCATTGTAGGTCATCTAAAAATATGACTAATGGGTGTGCTTGTTGGCAAAATACACGAATGAAGTTTTGAAAGACAAGGTTAAAACGGTTTTGTGATTCTGCGGGGCCTAATTCTTGTACTGGTGGTTGATGTCCAATAATTAGTGCTAACTCTGGTATAACATCAATAATTACCTGTCCGTTGATTCCTAAAGCTGTTAAAATTTTCTTTTTCCATGTTTGCAGTTGACTTTCGCTTTCTGTGAGGAGTTGACGAATGAGAGATTGAAAGGCTTTAACTACTGCACTATATGGAATATTTTTTTGAAATTGGTCAAATTTACCTGCAATAAAATATCCTCGTTTTTCGGTAATCGGTTTATAAATTTCCTGTACTAATGTGGATTTGCCAATACCAGAGTAACCACTTACCAACATCATTTCTGTATTACCAGTAGTAACTCTGGTAAAAGCTGTGAGGAGAGCATCAATTTCTGTTTCTCTACCATAGAGTTTTTGTGGAATTTTAAATTGATCAGAAATATCTTGACTTCCCAAGGTAAATGAAGGGATTTTACCTTGACGATATTGCATCAAACAAAACTCTAAATCGGCTTTAATACCCAAAGCACTTTGATATCTTTCCTCCGCAGTTTTTGCCATTAATTTCATGACAATATCGGATAGGGTTTTGGGTATATCTGGATTGATTATATGTGGTGAAATTGGTTGTTTCGCTAGATGACAATGGACTAATTCTAAAGAATCATCAGTGTCAAAAGGAAGTTTTTGAGTTAGTAATTCATACAATGTCACACCCAGGGAGTAAAAGTCAGTGCGATAATCGAGGGTGCGGTTCATTCTCCCTGTTTGTTCCGGCGACATATAGGCGAGAGTACCTTCTAAAACATTGGGATGTTTGAGGGTAGTATTTTCACGAGTGAAAACTGTAGCAATACCGAAGTCAATAATTTTCACTACTCCGGTTTTGGGGTTAAAAACTATATTAGAGGGGTTAATATCTTTGTGAATGATATTAGCGGCATGGATTTGCGCTAAAGTGTCGGTGATTTTAATGGCGATCGCTAAAAATTCTTCTAGAGAGTTAAAATGATCATAATTCCTGAGTGAATCCCCACCAAAATCTTCCAGGATAATCACTAAAGTTTTTTGATAGGGTACTAAATTATAAGCTTTCACCACTCCATCTAGATGTAAATTTTGGGTGATTTCATACTCTTGCTTATATCGAGTTAATTCTGCTGATGTCGGATAATCTTGCTTGAGAACTTTCAAAATTACAGCTTGATGATCTTGCTGCCGAATACTCCGATAAACTTCGGAATTATAACTTTCATAAATTTTTTCTAATATTTGATAACCAGCAAGTTTGATCATAGCTATTTGCGGATTTGCATATCTGAAGATTATAAAGATATTGTTCCCAAAACTAGAGGATGTTACACAAGTCTCTAGGAAAAATTAGTCAAATATATTATAAGGTTTCCAGGAATACAAATTATAAGCTATTGTTACAAAATTGACATTTAACTTTTCTAGGATCAAGATAGTAAGTATTGATGGTTTACTCAAATCAATTCATCTAATTGACTTTTGTACTTTCCGTACTTAAGTAGGAGTAGAAAATGTAAGTAAGGAAAATAACTCTTTCAAGCAACGTCTGTGAAACCAGATACCAGGTTGAAATTGTAAAATAAAAGTTTACTCTTAATATATACTCATAATCAATGTACAATGGCAGCATTTTTCATACCTATGTATTTACGAAGATTCACATTCTTGTCTTCAATATATATACGGTTGAGATAACTAAGTCATCCAAAGATAATTGACAATAATTAATTAAAAATACTGTATTTAGACATTCTGCAAACATGACTAATTAAACAAATTATTTTTCAACTAGTATTAATACTTACTTAAATAAAACAATTGACAATTGAGTTTTAATATTATGACTACTGCACAAAATCATGAATTAAGAAACTTCAATATTACACCTGAACAATTTGCAGAATTATTTCCCTTTCATTTGGTAATAGATCGGGAAATGAAAATTGTGCAGGTTGGCCGATTACTTCAGCGTATGCTTGAACCTGTGGTGCTAGTTGGTAGTTCCCTAGCAGAACATTTTGAGATTAATCGCCCCAACTGTCCAGTGAACTTTGCAGCAATTATACAGCGATCGCGCTCTCTGTTCCTGCTAAAATCCCAGCATCAAGAAATGTCCCTCAAAGGACAGATGTTATATCTAGAAGCATTTGATCATCTTTTATTTATTGGCTCTCCTAACATTAGCGATATTGCTCAGTTGAAAAAATTAGACCTGAGCCTGAATGATTTTCCCTTCTATGACTCTGTTGTCGATAATTTATTTCTTTTACAGACTCAGAATACCGCCCTCGCAGATGCCCAAAAACTTACAACCGAACTCAAATCTCAACAGACAGAATTACGCGCCACAGTATTACTCTTAGCTAGGCTAATTGAAAGTTTACAAGTTGGTATTCTACTAGAAGATAGCACTAGAAATATTATTCTAGCGAATCACGAATTTTGTCATCAGTTTGCCATCCCCTTCCCTCCAGAAGCTTTACAGGGTATGGATTGTCAGCAACTAGCTAAAGACACTCAAAAACTGTTTGCTCAACCAGAGCAATTTATGTGGTACTTAGAAGAGGTGATTAGCCAGGGAAAATTAGCTCTTAATCAAGAATGGCAGATGCAAGATGGACGCACCTTAGAACTGGACTATATACCCATCTTACTTGAGCAAAAATTGTATGGTCATCTGTGGAAATATCGGGATATTACCGACAGAAAAAAATCCGAAAATGCCCTGAAATTAAGTGAAGAAAGATTAAAGTTAGCCCTAGAAGCCGTAGATGAGGGAATTTGGGATTGGAATTTAGTCACAGGAGAAGTTTATCGTAGTCCACGCTGGTTTACCATGCTAGGCTACAGCCCAGATGAACTAGACAAAGAAATTAAATTAACAAATGGGTTAATCCATCCAAAGGATTTACCCCAAATGCAACAAAAGTTAAAAGCCCATCTCAAAGGTGAAACTCCTGTATATGAGGCCGAAATCCGCTTACTAACCAAATCTGGTGAATGGAAGTGGATTCTAGACAGGGGTAAATTAGTCAGTCGTGATTCCCAAGGGAAAGCTGTGCGAATGGCGGGAACACATTTAGATATTACTGAGCGCAAACAAGCTGAAGCCGAACTCCAACAGCAATATCAACAAGCCTTACTGTTTAAACAAATTACCGAAGAAATTCGTCAGTCTTTAAAACTAGAAAAAATCCTCAAAACCGCAGTAAAAGAAGTCCAAAGGATTTTGCAGGCCGATCGCGTCTTGATTTTCCAAATTAACCCTGATGGTTCTGGTAAAGTTGTGCAGGAAGCTGTAGTGCCAGGATGGTCAATAACTTTAGATCAAGATATTAATGATCCTTGTCTCAAGGATGGATATCTTGATTTTTATCGTGGTGGAAGAATAACTGTCATTCCCGATATAGAGCAAGCAGGATTTAAAGCTTGTCATGTGGAATTTTTACAGCAATTTCAAGTTAAAGCTAACTTAGTTGTCCCCATTTTGATCAGAGAAGATTTATGGGGTTTATTGATTGCACATCAATGCGATCGCCCCAGGCAATGGACTAATCAAGAATTGGATCTGCTCAAGCACCTCGCAAATCAAATGGGTATTGCTCTCAACCAAGCCCAGTTACTATCTCAAGCCAGCCATCAAGCTGAACTCTTAGCACAACAAAATGAAGAATTGAATCTTGCCAAGCAAACGGCAGAAAATGCCAACATGGCTAAAAGCAACTTCCTCGCTACCATGAGCCATGAAATTCGTACCCCCATGAATGCCATTATCGGCATGACTGGAATACTTTTAGATACGACTTTAAACCCTGAGCAACTTGATTGTGTAGAAACTATCCGTAACAGTGGCAACGCTTTATTAACAATAATCAATGATATTCTCGATTTTTCTAAAATTGAGTCTGGCAATTTAGAGTTAGAAGCACAACCCTTTGACTTACAAACCTGTGTAGAAGAAGCTTTAGATTTATTAGCACCTCAAGCCGCTTCCAAAGGCATTGAATTAATGTATCAACTAGAATCTGACACACCAACTTTAATGATTGGTGATATTACTCGTTTGCGTCAGATTCTCTGGAATTTAATCAGTAATGCCGTCAAATTTACTAGTGAAGGAGAAATAATCGTAGCGATCGCCTCTCGCCAGTTAGTTCCGCAGAAATACGAGTTAAAATTTGCAGTTCAGGATACAGGTATTGGCATTCCAGGCGATCGCTTACATCGACTGTTCAAGCCCTTTAGTCAAGTAGACGCTTCTATGACCCGACGTTATGGCGGTACTGGGTTAGGATTAGCTATCAGTAAGCGTCTGTGCGAAATCATGGGTGGTAAAATGTGGGTGGAAAGTGAACTTAACAAAGGTTCTACCTTCTATTTCACCAGCATTTTGCCAGTTCAACCCTCTCATATTGAGAACGCTTGCAGCATTGATTCAGAATTAGTTGGTAAGCGAATCCTACTAGCAGTAGGTAACACCAACCTGAGAAAATGCTTAACTTTACAACTCCATACCTTGGGCTTATCTGTCCACACCGTTGAATCTAATGCTACTGCCTTACATTATTTGTGGGAACAAAAACCATTTGATCTAGCAATATTAGATATTGATGATCTAAACTTTCATCAACTCAACCTGACAGCGAAAATCCGAGCCATACCAAAATACCGAGAGCTACCTTTAGTCATGCTAAGTTCCAAAGGCAAGCAAACCTTAGAAGTTAAGCAGATAGCAGCAGAGTTTACAGCCTTTCTACACAAACCTGTGCGGCAATATCAATTACATAATACCCTCTTGCAAATTATTCGCGGTAGCTGGTTGAAGACAGTAGATCCTAAAGTTATCATCCCCTCTTACTCCCGATTCCCCACAACCAATCGCCCGGCTATTGATACCCAACTAGCCCAAAGCTCACCATTGAAAATTCTGCTAGTTGAGGATGTGTTAGTCAATCAAAGAATTGCCCTAAAAATGCTGCAAAAGTTAGGCTATCGGGCAGATATAGCTAATAATGGCTGTGAAGCATTAGAAGCCCTACAAAGACAACTCTATGATGTTGTATTTATGGACATCCAAATGCCAGAAATGGATGGGTGGGAAACAACTCACCGCATTCGCACAGACTTCTCCCCAACAGTGCAACCTTGGATTATTGCCATGACAGCCCATGCACGCCCAGAGGATGAGCAGCGATGCTTAATGGCGGGTATGGATGACTATATCAGTAAACCCATTAGTATTGAGGCACTGGAAGTAGTTGTGAAAAAATTGCTGGATGAGCAAGGGGAGGCAGGGGGGCAGGGGTGTAGGGGTGCGGGGGAGGCAGGGGGGACAAGGGGGATAGGGGAGACAAGGGAGACAGGGGAGCATGATTCTCCAATGCCCAATGCCCCATGCCCCATGCCCCATTCCCAATCCCCAATTACCACTAAGCCAGTGCTTGACCACAAAACTATAGAATATCTACGGAAAATAACCGGTAGTGAAGCTAATATCCTGATTGCTGAACTGATCGAGATTTATATACAAGATACACCAGTTCAAATCCAGGCGATTGAGCAAGCTTTAGCGGCTGGAGAACGAGACAATCTCAAAAAAGCGGCTCATGCTTTGCGATCGCCTAGTGTTAGTCTAGGCGCACTTACCTTGGGCGAAATCTGTGCCACTTTGGAAAATTCAGCAAATCAACAAACATTAGAGCAATTATCTAGTCTGGTTGATCAGCTGAAAAACGAATATAACAATGTTATCAACGCTCTCCCCAAATATTTGGAAGACTAGAGAATAGATAATGGGGGATATTTTCGGCTTTCAGTTCTCATGGTTGCCGTGGGAGGAATTTTTAGCTACTTTCAAATTTATTTCTGATTTTTATTTTATCGAATAAAATATGTTAACCAATCTCAAATCTCTAACCTCCGCGCCCTTGTGGTCGGGGTCAATCTAAAATCCGTCTTGAAAAGTTTCCTACGGCGGGAAACCCGCCTACAGAACTTTCCGCAAAATCCAAAATCCAAAATTGATTGACAATTGCAATCAATGATAATATGCCTAAAATACCTGATTCCAAAGTTAAAGTTTTAGTAATTGATGATGATCGCATTATCCAACTAATTCTCAAAGGTACACTAGAAGAACAAGGATATGAAGTGATTCTTGCTTCTACTGGGATGCAAGGGTTGGAAAAAGCTCATAAATATTATCCGGCGATCATTATTTGTGATTGGCAAATGGATGAAATGGATGGCTTGGAAGTGTGCCGAGAAATTAAATCTCAACCATTTCTAGCAAATACCTTTTTTATCTTGCTCACTTCAAGAACATCTGTAGAAGACCGGGTAGAAGGCTTAGATACAGGTGCAGATGATTTCTTGAGTAAACCTATTGAGATGAATGAATTAAAAGCACGGGTGCGCGCTGGACTCAGACTATATCAAGCCAATAGAGAACTTCAGAGATTAGCTAAAGATTTAAAAGTCCAAAAGCATCTTTTAGAAATAGAGTTAAAAGAAGCTGCTGATTATGTGACATCTATTCTGCCTGAACCAATGTCAGGAACTGTTAATATTAATTCTAAGTTTTTACCCTGTCGTCAACTTGGTGGTGATTGCTTTGATTATTATTGGCTAGATGATGAGCATTTAGTTATCTATCTTCTAGATGTTTCTGGACATGGATTAGCTGCGGCTCTACCTTCAATTTCTGTGCATAATTTATTGCGATCGCATTCTCTGCCAAAAGCAAAACTACATCAACCATCTGAAGTGCTTCAAGATTTGAATGAAATATTTCAAATGGATAAACATAATGCTCAATATTTTACAATTTGGTATGGTGTTTTTAACCGCAGTTCTTATCAATTAACCTATGCTAGTGCTGGACATCCTCCAGCTTTACTGTTTTCTCCATCCCCTGAATCTGGTTTAGAAATTGAACGATTATCTACCCCCAGTCTACCCATCGGAGCTTTTGCAGAAGCTGAATATCACAATGTAGTATGTAATATTCAACCAGCTAGTACACTTTATGTTTTTAGTGATGGAATTTATGAAATAGAAAAGTCTAATGGTACTATGTGGAATTTAGAAGGATTTATAAATTTCTTAACTTTATATAATCAATCATTAAATATGAAGTTAGAATTTATTTTAGAAGATATTAAAAATTATACAAATAGTCAAATATTTGCAGATGATTGTTCTTTTTTAGAAATCAAATTTTAACTAATTGTGTATAAAAAGTTACGTTTTTTTGATGGCGATCGCCATCAAAATCATTCAGTTTTAACTAAAATCTTACCATCATTTCAAAACTTAATTAGGGTTTGCTCAACTCCCTTCTCTACTTCCCTGCGGGACACGCGTAGCTTGCTTCTCCGTTCGCGGAGCGTGTCGTAGACACAGGCTGCGCCAACGGGAGAGGGTTGGGGGTTTAACAGTTATCAGTCCTGACGGCGTATCGGCGTAGGTTTAAACCCGCCACCAACGCACTGCACCAATTGGTGGGGGACTTCAACCCATAAAAGAACTGATAATACCAATTCTCTAAATCCCGGCTACAGATAATTCTTCCCCTGCCCCCTGCCATCTATGTGTAGGTTTATTTTGGAGAATTGGTATAACTGGTCACTGGTCACTGGTCACTGTTAAATCCCGCATCACAGGCAGCCCCCGTTCTTCGTTAATTTTGAATTGATTCATCTGTGTAACAATTGGGAACATTATTTTTGGCACAGAGGTTTTCGGCGGATACAATAAACGCAAGAGAGATGTTCTGTCTGCTTAATCAGCTACATTAAGTGGCAAAATTACGTAAAATCGCGGCATTCTACTAAAGATTATGGCTCAAACTGTAACCCCGCATCAGAGAGGAATTGTGGCTTTTCAACCGCTTGATGTTGAACTGCGGAATGTGTTCAAATTTTTTAACCAAGAACCAGCAGTACACGGGATAGATTTAGATATTAGACAGGGAGAGTTTTTTAGTATTTTAGGGCCTTCTGGTTGTGGTAAAACTACTACACTGCGTCTGATTGCTGGGTTTGAACGGGTGGATGCGGGTAAGTTATTGATTCAGGGTCAGTCAATGACTGATATACCTCCTTATCGTCGCCCTGTGAATACAGTATTTCAAAGCTATGCTTTATTTAATCATCTGAATGTGTGGAATAATATCGCCTTTGGACTACGGTTGAAAAAACAGAAACTGGGTAAAGGTGAAATTGAAAGTCGAGTCACCGAAGCTTTAAAGTTGGTGAAAATGGAAAGTTTGCGATCGCGTTTTCCGCATCAACTTTCCGGCGGTCAACAGCAAAGGGTAGCATTAGCTAGGGCTTTAGTGAATCGTCCGGCTGTGGTGTTGTTAGATGAGCCTTTGGGGGCGTTAGATTTGAAACTCCGTAAGGAAATGCAGGTGGAGTTATCAAATTTACACAAAGACCTCGGTTTAACATTCATTATGGTGACGCACGACCAAGAAGAAGCGTTATCATTAAGCGATCGCATTGCGGTGATGAATCAAGGCAAAATTGAGCAAATTGGTACTCCTAGCGAAATTTACGAGCGTCCTAAGACATCTTTTGTAGCAGATTTTATTGGGGATACAAATTTATTTAGCGGCGAAATCACAGCCGTGGAAGCTTCACTAGTGCAAGTTGTTACTAAAACCGGACTAACTCTTGTAGTAAATCGCACTGAAGATACACCAACAGAACTCCTCAAAACTGTAGTCGTCAGTATCCGCCCAGAAAAAATCCAGCTGTCGTTATATCAGCCGACTTTAGTACACAATTGCTTTGAAGGCAGACTAGTTAATGTGATGTATTTAGGTACTCACGTTAATTATGTTGTGGAATTAATTAACGGCATCACTATTAATGTTTTACAACCTAATACCTTTGGTAGTTTACCAGATCGCAATACACCTATTTACGCTTGGTGGGCAGAAGATGATTGTTTAGCTATTGATTCTTAACTAATGACTAAAAGACGCAATTTTTTACAAGGATTAACAGCACTATCTACTTTATCTTTAGCTAGTTGTGGCTGGAGATTAGCTGATGTACGCGCTTCTACTAGTTCTGGACGCACCGACCAGTTATATTTATATACTTGGACACAATATGCTGATCAGGAATTATTACAAACTTTTAGAACTCAAACGGCAATGAAGGTATTGGTAGATACCTATGAATCGAATGAGGTGATGTTAGCTAAATTATTAGCGGGAGGTGGTGGTAGTTATAGCTTGATTTATCCATCTGATTATATGGTGCAGAAGATGGTAGACAAGAATTTATTAATAGAATTAAACCACGATCGCCTGATTGGTTTAGATAATTTATTACCTCAGTTTCAAAATCCTAGTTACGACCCAAAAAACCGTTATAGTATTCCTTTTAATTGGGGAACAACAGGCTTATTATATAACTCCGAAGTCCTCAAACAAGCACCAGAAGACTGGGGTTATCTCTGGGACAATAAAGAGTTACTTTATAAGCGCATGACATTATTAAATGATGTGCGGGAAGTTATGGGTGCAGTATTGCGAATGTTGGGTTATTCCTACAACTCACAAAACGAGAATCAAATTAAACAAGCTTATGAAAAATTAAAGGAATTAAAACCAGCGATCGCATCTTTCGATACTGATGCTTGGCAAAATCAAATTTTAGCAGGTGATTTGGTTTTAGCAATGTGTTATTCTGCCGATGCCATTAGAATCAGCAAGGAAAACCCCAAGTTAAAATATGTAATTCCTCGTAGTGGTTCATCACTATGGACAGACACAATGGTAATTCCTAAATCAGCACCAAATATAGATGGTGCTTATGCTTGGATGAACTTTATTTTACAACCAGAAATAGCAGCTAAAATTAGCAAAAGATTAAAAATTGCTACCCCAAATAGTGGAGGATTTGAACTGTTACCAAATGAACTCAAAAATAATCTTAATTTATTTCCGCCAAAAGCAATTTTAGAAAAATGTGAACGACTCAGTCCTTTAGGACAATTTGAAGCAATTTATGAACAATATTGGACACGATTAACCAGCAGTTAAAATAATTCGTAATTCGTAATTCGTAATTCGTAATACCCTACGGGTACTCTGCGAGAACGCCTTTGGCGAACGCGTAGCGTTCTCGCAGAGTAGCAAGCTACGTAATTCATATTAATTATCATTGGGGATAAAAAATATAATCTACCTTGTCTACCTTGTCTAACTTGTCTACCTTGTCTACCTTGTCTACCCATGCCCCATGCCCCATTCCCCATTCCCCATTCCCCATTCCTAAAATATGTCTACCAAAATTCGTAATTTTGAAAACCTAGAATTAAATCGCCACGGATTTAATTGGCTGCAACCTTTAACATTACTTGCACCTGCTGGTGTTTGGTTATTATTGTTATTAGTACTACCAACGCTGATTATTTTTCAGTTAAGTTTAGTCCCGGATATTCGACCAGGTGATCTAGTCAACCCAAGTGGATTTGATAACTATATTCGCATTTTTGATCCTCTATACTTAAAAGTAATTGTGCGATCGCTATTTTTAGCAGGTAGCACGACAATTGTCTGTTTAATTCTGGGTTTTCCTGTTGCTTATTGGATTGCTCAAATTGCGCCGCAACGTTGGCGAAACTTATTATTGTTGGGTTTTGTTTTACCTTTGTGGACTTCTTCCCTACTGCGTTCCTACGCTTGGATTAGTATTTTACGTCCGACGGGTTTATTAAATACTCTGCTGAGTAATCTAGGCTTACCCACTTTACAATTACTCAACAGTGTGCCATCTGTATTAATTGGCATGAGTTACAGCTTATTACCCTACATGGTGTTAATTTTATATGCTTCCCTAGAAAAATTAGATAAGCGTTTACTAGAAGCAGCCGCAGATTTAGGGGCAAATCCCGTCCAGGCTTTTTGGAAAGTCACAGTCCCCCAAATTTTACCAGGAATCATGGCTGGTTCTTTGCTGGTGTTTATTACAGGGTTAGGAGATTTTATTGATCCTGAGTTGCTGGGTGGGAGTTCTAGTATGACGGCAGCGCGGTTAGTTTATATGCAGTTTATTGGAGTTACTCAAAATTGGGGATTTGGTTCAGCGTTGAGTACGACTTTAATTTTAGCAGTGAGTGTGGCGATCGCTCTACTGATTAGAGTTGGTGAAGCTACACCTAAACAGTGAAAGGGAACGGGGAACGGGGCATTGGGCATTGGGCATTGGGCATTGGGCATTGGGCATGGGGAATGGGGAATGGGGCAGAAAAATTCAAAATTTACGAATTACGAATTACGAATTACGAATTACGAATTACTCAATCGCGCCTCTGACTAATATAACTGTACTATTAACATTAGAGGCGATCGCTTCTGGGATGTTACCTTGAATTGCTTGTTGTAATAAGCCTTCACGGGAAGCACCTAAGACTACCACATCAAAACTTTCATTCTCCACTAAGGTAATTACCCCCTCAGCTACAGAATCAGCTTGCACGGGAGTAGCAATCACTGTACTAGATAATTGGCGGCGGCGCATCAGTTGGCGGATGGCTTGTTCAATAACCGTCATATCTGGCTGGAACTCAAATGGTTTAAACACCCGTGTTAAACAAATTTGGGGATGATCTCCCAAGGTGACTAAAGCTGGTAATAATTTAATTGCTATCCTAGCGTTAGGGCCTCCAGCCATCGGAACTAGCCAACGGTTAAAGGCGTGTTGACTCTCGCCTAGTTTTACTAATACTACATCACAGGTGGCTTGACGGATGATCGTATCTACGACATTACCGAAAATTCGGCCGGGGGTGGAGGTGTTACCTTTCCAACCCATGAGAATTAAGTCTATGTGATGTTCGTTGATGGTTTCTAAGATAGCTTGGGCGGAGTCATGGGCGACGCGAATTTGGGTATGTAGGGGAATGTGCCATTTTTTAGCTAAGACTTCCGCTTGTCTGAGGAGACGACGACTTTTAGCAGTTCTGACAGAGGTTTCCGAGGGGGGACTGTGGCGGGATACTAAGATAACTTGCACACATTCTATTTCATAGTGGCGATCGCGGGCAATGGCGGCGGCCATTTCTAATAATATGCCTGCGGTTTCGGGGTTAGCGACGGGGACTAATAATCTACCTCTGCCAATGCTGGGCGATCGCGTTTGGTAAACTACATAGGAAGGCTCTGGTTGTGGCCCTGGGATCAGGTTTTTACCATTGAGATGATCTGCTTCAGCGCGAATGATATCCGCACGGGTGATAATCCCAATCAGTTTTTTCCCCTCTACGACTGGTAAGCGACTCAGTTGATATCTATCTAGTAGATACAATACATTACTTAAGCTGTGTACAGGTGTCACCGTCATGGGATTGGCGGTCATAATCTTTCTCAGGGAGGTATCCTTTTTTACATGGCGATTTTGGATTTTTGTTAAATCTGATTGGGTAACAATTCCTACGAGTTTGTTATTTTCCACCACTGGGAAACCCCGATGATGGGAAGTAGAAAAGGCTTGTGTGGCTTCTTCTAAAGTCATATCTGCATCTAGAGTTTCTACCCGTTGTTGCATCACATCTTTGGCGGTTAGCTCACTTAAAACCCCTTCTACAGAAACTTCTTTGCTCAAGGTGATACCATTGAGTTGCAATAGCTTTTCGTACAATGAACCCGGAAATACTTTATCTGCTACTAAATAAGCCGTCACTACCACAATCATTAAAGGTAGCACCAGATTAAAATCAGTAGTCATTTCAAATACAATCACAATAGCGGTGATTGGCACTTTAGAAACTGCACTAAAAAATCCTCCCATTCCAGCCAAAGCATAGGTTATGGGCGCACCTTGATCTAAAATCTGCTGTGAAAATACCCCTACCAAATGCCCCAAGACCGAACCTAAAATTAAACTAGGTGCAAATAACCCGCCAGGTGCGCCCGAACCAAAGGCTACTAGGGTGAGGAGAAACTGACATACAAACGCGATCGCTGCTATGCTAGGCTGTAAATCACCTGTAACAATATATTCTCGTAAACCCGTATTATCTCGAAAATAAGCCGGCAAAAAAGAGACAACAAGCCCAGAAATTAAGCCGGCTAAAGCCATTCTCAAGGGTAAAGTAATATGCAGTCGTCGATAAAGTTTGATACTAAAAATCAAGCCTCGATTGAATAATGCTCCCAGTAACCCCGCCAAAACACCCAACATCAAAAAAAAAGGGATTTCAGTAAAGTAAAATCCACTTGAATAATTCATCAATTCAATACTTAAATTAAAACTGCCACCACCCAATAACCGCGACACCACCCCACCAATAAACGCCGCGATAATGGCAGTTCCTAAAGTCAGTCCCGATAAATCTTGTAATAATTCCTCAATAATAAATAATACACCAGCAATCGGAGCATTGAACGCCGCCGCCAACCCTGCCCCCGCACCAGCCGCAATCATTTGCCGACGATGGTCAGGAGAAGTAGGCACTAAGCGGCTCATCCCCGCCGCCAAAGCTGCTCCTACTTGCACGGTTGGCCCCTGTCTACCGAGAGTCATCCCTGAACCTAAGACAATAATGGCACTCAGAAGCTTGACAAATGCCACCCGCCATGATAATTTCATCGGCACATTAGCCAAAGTCGCCTTGACTTGGGGAATACCACTACCTGCGGCCTCTGGTGCTAACCTTTGTACCAACCAGCCAGCAAAAAACCCCAGACTCATCCCTACCAATGGTAATGCTAACCACACAGGTAAAATCTGGGGTACTTGTACTCGCAATGCGCCCAGCGAACCAGAACCAACTTTGAGAAACACGGCAGATAATGCCGCCACTACCCCGATAATACAAGCTTCTGCGATCGCTAGACCTTTTCTCGGCTGCAACCAGCTACGAAAGTGCATAATAATTCGTAATTCGTAATTCGTAATTCGTAATTCGTAATGGGCTTCGTTTCGCTTCTGGAGCGAGACGCTACGCGTAGCTTGCTTCCACAAAGTGGTAAGCTAACGTAATTCATAATTTGTTAATTGGCATTAAAGATCAAAAAATCAATTAATTTTGAATTTTGAATTTTGAATTTTGAATTAATTATTTCTCCCCGTTGTTGATAGTCCTTCTACAATCAAAGATGGTGTGTAGCAAGAACCGTTCCAATCAGCATCATTACCTAATTCTACTTGTTTGAGGGCGGCGTAGATGTTACCTGCCACCATCGTATCTTTAATACGTCCGATAACTTCACCTTTACGGACACGATAACCTAATTCGATGTTGATGGAAAAGTCACCGGAAATACCGCCACCACTGCCTAGCATTTGATCGATAATTAAGCCATCATCCATTTGTTGAATTAACTCTTGTAATGATGCCTGACCGGGTTGGATGAGGAAGTTAAATAAACCGGGGGTGGGATAGCTGCCTAAAGTCGGACGGAAACCATTCCCGGTTGTACCTGTTTCCAGTTTGCTGCCAGTGGTGCGATCGCAATAATATTCCTGTAATATACCTTTCTCTACAAATACTAATGGCTTTGTGGGTGTCCCCTCATCATCAAAAGGACAACTGTAAGGCCCCGCTTGGGGGTCTTGATAAAGGGTGATATGAGGATCTATTACTTGTGTCCCTAGCCGTTCTGCCCAAGGGGAAGCTGATTCTAGTACCCGCTTACCATTTAAAGCGGCTTGGGCTGTTCCCCAGAGCATATCAGCTGCTTTAGCAGTAAACAACACCGGCACACGACGATTAGGGGATGAAACGTTATGTTTAGCCCAAATCAATCTTTGTAAAATTTGTTCGGCTAATTTCTCTGGCTCTAAAGTATCACGCTGGGTTTGACCATCAGCGACACTTAAAAAATCATCCCCCCGCACCCACTCGGCTGACAGATAACAGCTTAGTGTAGTATCAGTGTAATAACAATCTAAACCTTGACTATTAACCAATCTTGTGCTTTCAGTATCACATTCCCAATCACTATTACAGACGACATCTGGATAAACATCACGGATAATAGCGATCGCTTCCTTACCCCAATTCACCAACACATCCATAGGTACAGATGTACCCAAATCGGGATAATTGGGCTGAAAATCCCTAACTAATTCTAAGACTTCTGGTGGGTTAAGTTGGCTGAGGGCGATCGCTCTTTCCACCATCAATTGTGGCTGCACAGAACCATAAGCTACCGTGAGTCCTGGACGACCATTGCACCATAGCCGTAGTGCTGTGCCTTCAGATTGACTAGTTTCTAGCTGTTTGAGCCGATTAGCCTCAAAAAAAACCGGGCGAGAAAGCGATCTTGACTGATATACCTCAGCTGCTTCCGCTCCCGATTTGATAGCTAACTCCAGCAGTTGTTCTGCTAGTGTATCCTGTGACAAATTTTCAGAACCCATGACCCTCGGTGAATTGTGGATTTTGGATCGTGAACCGCACATCAACGCAGATCATTATCCCAAATCATTAGCTATATATCCGCGTAAATTAGCATTTGCCAAATTCGCAATGCACACGGACGCAGATAATTATCCCAAATGATTGGTGTTTCTCAGCATTTATTAGGGAATAGGGTGCAGGGGGCAGGGGGGCAGGGGGGGGCAGGGGGCAGGGGAGCAGGGGGCAGGGGGCAGGGGGCAAGGGGAGACAAGGGGGACAAGGGAGACAAGGGAGATTTTTACCCCAATGCCCAATGCCCAATGCCCAATTCCCCATGCCCGCATTAAACCACATTCATCTCTTGTAAAAGCCAAAATCCAGCGAAAGCTTCCGCTTCAGGATCAGATTGCACCCCTAGAAAATGTACTCCATTAGCTTGTTGCTTGGCGGCTTCAAAACCTTTGGCTTCCGCGAGGGTGGTGGGATTTTTGATATTGGCTAAAATCCAACTTTCTGTAGTACCAGTTTCTAAAACTAATCTCGTGCCTTGCTTGCTATCAATCCTCAAAAATGCTAACTCTAAACCAGACATCCAACCAGCCAAGGGTAAGGCTCTCGGTGAAAAAATCAAGATGCCAGGAATGCGGGTTTCTGGTGATAATTGTGCCAACTCTAAAGGAAAGGCTTCACCAAAACCAATCTCCCACTCTGGCATCTCAGCTAACTCCCCAGCAGATAAGGAGACAAATACCCATTGTTGCCCTTCTAAAGCATCAGGTAATCTTTGAGGTAAAGGATTTTCCAAACGCACTGAAGGATTTGTTCCTCCTTGATAGCCAGGCTCTTGGGGATAAACCTCATCCATACGCTGTTGCAGCCATTGGTTCAGTATCAAAGTCCGACGGCTAGACAGGGCAGGAACACCCAAATCTTCGCAAGCTTTGATAATCATATTATTCATTTGGCGGCGGAAAAAGCGAATTTTGATAGGTGCTTCCCCAGCTTTATCTATTGCCTCCTGTAATGCTGTCCGTAACCAACCTGAGTTCACCTGTGTACTAGGACAATATTTTGCATACCGGAATAAAGAATCTAAGTTTGTGCGGATATCTAAAGGGCTTTCACAAACCAAGACTTCCCAAACTTTTTTTTGATTTTCGTCCAAAATCGGACGCGAGTAAAAATCTATTTCCCAAATACTACCCATGTTTTGCCGTAAAAATCTGGCGAGTTGATATTTTGCTTATACTCCCACTCTACCCCTTTGGGGCAATTCAAAATTCAAAATTCAAAATTCAAAATTCAAAATTCAAAATTCAAAATGGGCATTGGGCATTGGGGTAAAAATCTCCCCTGTCTCCCTTGTCTCCCCTGTCTCCCTTGTCTCCCCTGTCTCCCCTGTCTCCCTTGTCTCCCTTGTCTCCCTTGTCTCCCCTGCCCCCTGCCCCCTGCCCCCTGCCCCTACGTATTCTCCGAACTGAGTAATTAAGCGTACATAGTTAAAAACTAGTGACATTTAATATAAGTGATGTAAAATTAGCGCAATTATCATTCATTACAAAAAGGAAAAAAATATTGTTAATCGTATTGCAGTTAACACTTCCAATCCCGACAGCCAAAAGAATCTTCTAGAATTAAAAAGAGTGATTAAGTACATATACCAAGGGAGGATAGAATAGCTCATGGCTGGTGGCGAGTCTCAGACCCCTGTTAGTCTGTCAGACAGAGAACTGCAAATTATCGACTTAGTGGCCGCTGGCTTAACTAACCAAGAAATTGCAGCAAAACTGGAAATTAGCAAACGCACAGTTGATAACCATATCAGCAACATTCTCGACAAAACCCGAACTGAAAACCGAGTGGCTCTTGTTCGCTGGGCTTTACAGTGGGGTAAGGTTTGCCTGAATGATGTTAATTGTTGTCCTCTACCTAACCCAGACGAATAACCTACTTGTAGACGCTTTCAAGTGCATCTAGCATGGCAATGAATTTCGTCTGGCATCCAGCATCGCTGATTTTGACAGATCATTAGATCATTGTTTTCTCCTCACCCATTTTTTGTGAATCTCTAGCGCAAGTCTCACAAAGGTCAAAATCCAGCAGAACGTAAAACTTCTCTGTTTAGTTATTTTGGGTTGCTATTTTCCCCCGTTGGTACAGTTCCTTACAAAACTGTGCCAACGGGTAATTTTGCTGTATGTCAATATGGGGTGTGGGGAGTGTGGGGAGTGTGGGGAGTGTGGGGAGACAAGGGAGACAAGGGAGACAAGGTAGACAAGGTAGACAAGGGAGAACTTGTTTTAGGAGTTAACTGTTAAATGTCAACAGACATCAATCAACATCACAGGATATAATTTGCTAGTCCATAATCAGCTAACAACAAAAATTAGCAACAATTCTCTGCCTCAGACGCTACATTGGTAAGAAATCTATTTTGCTCCATAACTTGGGAAGCGATGTTTCTATGAATACTTCTGCTGATTTTATTGATAACTCATCTCCCTTTGATTTTTTGAGTTTTGATTTTATAGCACCTCAACCAACACAAGATACTGACTTACTTAACCAGTTGTCTTTTATACCTGGTTTAAAAGAGATTTTAATGGTGCGCCAAGTTCACGCTTTGGAACACGCTACTGTTTGGATGTTAAGTGAAGTGAAAAACACTCTGTCCCCTACAGCAAGACCAAGTAAAATTCAAATTGATGACGAATTATTAGGTGGCTTGTCTACAGATCAGGGGTTTTATCTCTATGGAGAAGTAAATATCAGTGATTTGCGGCGCGCCGTTACTGTGGCTCTACACCGCCTTACTCATGGCGAATGGGATTTGGCTCTACATCCTCGTTGTGGTACAAATTTATCAGTAGCTATGTTATTAACTGCTGGCCTAGCTGTAGGTGTAAATCTGATTTTACCACTGCGGCCTGTTGAGCAATTGATTGGTTTGGGATTGGCAGCTACTACAGCCTCAGAACTTGCACCAGATTTAGGTTTAATTGCTCAACGATATATTACCACTGCTATTCCCTTTAACTTGGTGGTAGAAAATATTACTGTTTCTCGTGATGTTTGGGGTCGTCAGGCGCATTTTATCAAGGTAAACTGGCAGGAAAATAATTTGTAATTCGTAATTCGTAATTCGTAATTCGTAATTCGTAATTCGTAATTCGTAATTGGTAATGCGAAAACTTTACTTTTTAGTTCCAGGCACTACTGGTAAATTTGCTTGTGGTGGTTTGTGGGCAGAGTTGAAAGCTGTTAAAC
This sequence comes from Aliinostoc maniaoense, assembly GCF_058172895.1. Classification (NCBI taxonomy): domain Bacteria; kingdom Bacillati; phylum Cyanobacteriota; class Cyanophyceae; order Nostocales; family Nodulariaceae; genus Aliinostoc; species Aliinostoc maniaoense. The sequence continues at coordinate 6,402,811 of NZ_CP187952.1, forward strand.
TTGCTCAACGGGTTTGTAGTGCTGAGGTGGTGACTTATCGGCAACGGGAAACAGATAAGTTATTTTTAGATGATCTGTTGCAAGATTCTAGTTTAGATGATGTAATTTTTGTCATTAGCTGGGGATTTGATATAGCTAAATTAGCGAAAAAACTCCAGTCATATAATGTTGTTTATCATGCCCACAGTGCTGGTTATAAGTTTAGTTTACCTGCAAGTATTCCTATAATCACTGTTAGCCGTAATACAATGGGTTATTGGGGACAAAAAGCACCCAATTCTATAATTTATTATTTGCCTAATGAAATTAGTGATGAATTTAAAAATTTATATTTAGAACGAGATATTGACGTACTGGTGCAGGCGCGAAAATCTTCTGAATATTTGCTAAAACAACTAATTCCCACTTTGCAACAAAAATGTAAAGTTGAGGTAGTTAATTCTTATGTAGAAGATTTACCTGGATTATTTAATCGAGCCAAGGTTTATCTTTATGACTCGGCTGAATATTGGGCGCAACAGAATGTAAGTGAAGGTTTTGGGCTACAACCAATGGAAGCTATGGCTTGTGGTTGTCAGGTTTTTTCTAGTATCAATGGTGGACTTTCAGATTATTTAGATCCTGGATTTAATTGCTATAAGATTGCTGGATATTCAACAGAGTACGATGTTGACAGGATTTTAAAGGTGATCAATTCTCCTATATCACCTACTGTATCTGAATATTTTTTTAGTGAGTATCGACAGGAAAATATTATTAAGCGTCTGCAAATAATTATTGCAGAAGTAAATCAATTCTTTGACCATAAAAAAAATTATCAGAGTAACATTCCCAGTTTGAGTAGATGGCGTTTATTTAAGCTGTTGATACAGAGAGTAAATAGCAAGTTTCGTAAAAAATATTTTCAGGGTTTATGAACTTAAGATAGTGATGGAATTAGGCTATTTAACTGGAGTATCAAACCCAATACTCGATTTTATTCCACCTCCCACGCAGCAAATCAACAGCGAGATTTTTCGTAATGCTGGGGTGGAAGTATCTGTATTGCGTCTTGATTTAATGCACCCTTGGGTAAATGGTAATAAATGGTTCAAGTTGAAATATAACTTGTTAGCAGCTAAAGCACAAAATTACACCACAATTCTCACTTTTGGTGGTGCTTATTCTAATCACATCTATGCAACGGCGGCGGCTGGTAATCTTTTGGGTTTTCGGACTATTGGTGTAATTCGGGGTGAAGAAAGGCTACCGTTAAACCCCACTTTAAGTTTTGCTGTGGCACAAGGGATGCAGTTAGTCTATGTTGATAGGGAAACTTACCGTCAACGAAACACACCAGAATTATACGCAGACTTACGCCAGCGTTTTGGGGAAGTTTTTATCATTCCTGAAGGGGGTTGTAACCTGAATGGTGTGCGGGGATGTACAGAGATATTGTCTGATGTTATGGCAAACTTTGATACTATTTGTTTAGCTTGTGGGACTGCTACTACTTTAGCTGGGTTGATACTTTCGCTACAACCAAAACAGCGATCGCTTGGTTTCCCTGTGTTAAAAAATGGTGAGTTCCTTAAACATGATATCACTAAACTACTTACCCAATACCTCGCTTCTGGACTACCTACACCATCTAAAAATCCTGGTTCTTGGGAATTAGTCTGTGATTATCACTTTGGGGGTTATGCCAAGGTAAATCATGCTCTTGTATCATTTAGTCACGAATTTACCGAAATTCACGGTGTCCCTCTTGATTACGTATATACCGCAAAAATGCTTTATGGTGTGATGGATTTGATACGTAATGGACAGATGAAGGGCGATCGCTTGTTACTAATCCATACAGGCGGTTTACAGGGAAATCAAGGTATTACAGCACGGTTACAAAGGTAATTTACATTAGAGTAGCCACTTTGCTCAATATTAGGTTAACTTGGTATGGAATTTTACTACCAATAACGTAAAATTAACCAACTTTATTCAACATTGAGCAAAGGTAAACTTCATGTCTACATACACTGATCGTATTAATCCCAATGATCTCAGTATAGGTCACTATTTGGAAAATCTCCTAGACAGAAAGTATCAAATCCCTACTTTTCAAAGAGATGTTGTTTGGGAAAAAGATAATGTTAAAAAGCTATGGGATAGTATTTATAAATTTTATCCTTTAGGCAGTATATTAATTTGGAAAACGAAGACCAAATTGGAAAGTCATCGAGAAATTGGTGGTCTTCAACTGACTGATAATTATTATTCTAAAGAGTACCAATATATTTTAGATGGACAACAAAGAACAACCGCCCTATTAACTTCAATATATGGAGGAAAAATTGCTGATAAAGAAAATTTTGATCCGACTTTATATATAGATTTAACGATTGAACTCACAGATGTAACTGATGATATAAGTTATACGAAAAGATTTTTATTTTGGGATGAAATAGATGATAAGGATGGTCAATGGAGAGTTAATTCTGGTAAAAAGAAAGTCTATGAGCAAGGATTAATTATCAAACTTCAAGATATTAAACACAAGTATGATAGTATAGACAAACGTCTTTATGAAAATGGTTTTATTGAATTTGACCATCCATATAGACAACAATTGAGAAGAATTAGGCAAATTTTTGATAATTACAGACTTTCTTTTATTGAATTACGAGGTATTGAAGTCGCTGAAGTTTGCCAAATATTTGAAAGAATTAATCAAGCTGGAAAGCCATTAAATATATTCGATATTGTAGTCGCTAAAACTTTTCGCCCCAGTGTCCCAGAAAATAAAAACTCTGGTTTTTATCTACGAGAGTTGATTACTAGTTTTAGAGAATCTATTGCTGCAAGTCAATATACCAGTATCGATGATTGGACAATACTACAAATGTTAGCTGTAGTAGTAAAAATTTCATTTCCTGAAGCGGGAGTACAAAATATTACAGACAGATATCTCAATGAGTTAAAAACAGAAAATATTGAAGCTGTGTGGAGTAATTTTCAAACAGCTATGACAAAAACTTTTGATTTTTTTGATAACTGTTTACATCTCAAGGGTACAAAGTTAATTCCTTATCGATATTTATATTTGACGATAACAGCATATTTTTATCGTAACAGTAACCCCAACTATAATTTTTTAGAAAAATATTTTTGGTATTACAGCTTCCACAATGATGATTTATTGACTAATACAACTCATCTGTGGCAGCATATCGCATTTCTTAACCATGAAAAAACATATCATGATTTTTCATTTAATCCCTTTCAAATTGATAAAAATCGTCTACGACAATCTACATATAGTTCTAGAGGTAGGTTATCAAGGGCAATATTATCACTGTATGCTAACCAGAGGCCAAAAGATTGGTCAAAACCTCACAAAGATGTTTTATATGATGTTTATTACCTGTTAACAGATAAGCCAAACTTACATCATATATTTCCTATGAATTTTATGAAACAAAGTGGTCTAGCAACTTCAATAGAATGTGATAGTTTGATGAATATTGCCTATCTTTCACAAATTACTAATTTGAAAATCAGTGATAAAAATCCCTTAGATTATCTCAAAGAATACGATTGCCTAGGTTTAGAAGTCGTGCTGTCTTCACATCTCATACCTAATATTATTCTTGAATGGTCAAGAAGTGATAAATTACCTGAAGCAGCCTTAAGTATCTTTATTGAAGAAAGAATCAATATTGTATTAGACACGTTAAGGCAAAAATTAGACAGTATCATATTTAACGTTTTTGACCTAGTAAACCACTGAAATGAAGTGATACCATTTCTGCATGAAGCAACAATCACAGGATGCTTAAAAAATGCAGCTTCATAAAGGATTGGTATTACCCTATAAAATCACATAAAATCCTATAGCTAAATAGATTTTGGGATGACATGATACATACATATCAACCTTGAACAAGTCAGTTAAAACCAAATAATTAATTCATCGATGATAACTTAAAACATTGGTTTTCAAGGAAAGATATTTACTTTGTTCTCTACTTATTTATAGAGGTAATAGACAATGATGAATACTTTCGTTCGTAGAACTATTAGTACAAAATTAGCTGTTATTAGTGCGATCGCACCATTTTTCTTCGCTACATCTCCTACATCTGCTCAACAAAGCAACCGAGGCAGAAATTGTCGAGGAGTTTATGTCAAAGCTAACAACAATACAGGTAAACAAATTAAGATTATTGGCTTACGATATTCCAATATTAACGCTTATACCAAATTGGGTGAATGGAAAGTAGAATTTACCCGCAATCAGGTGATTCCTAATGGACAACCGTGGCAAACTACCAGAAATTTAGAAGGCGTAAATAACCTGCCTACCCAAATCAAAATACGATATCGGACTCTCAAAAGAACGACTAGAAGAGGCGCACCCGTGTGGGGTTTAAAAGTTCATGAAGTGTTATCTTCAACAAAAGTTTGTACCAGAGGTCAGCAGTATGAGATAAATATTTAGATAAAGCAAAGCATCATTAATCCTGATTTTTCTGTCGAATGATGAGCATATTATGACCTGACTTTTCACGGGATATGGAAAACCCCTCTCCATAGAGCAAAGCTCTTCTCGTAGAGTATCTCTCCTCTGCAACTGTAGAGACGTTGCATGCAACGTCTCTACTTTGATTCTTGCTCCCCTTCCCTGGTAGGGAAGGGGTTGGGGGTTAGGTTTCATATTAACTTTTGCACATAGCAAGAAAAGTCAGATTATGACACATTGAACTCAACTATCATTTCTATTTCATTTTACTGAAAATAGGGATGATAGTTCATTTTAGTTAAACAAATAAACCTATGTCATTTCCTCACTCTCCCTATCATCATCTTGGCGGTAGTCTTCCTGCTGAAGATCCTACTTATGTAGTGAGAAATGCAGATCAAAAACTATATGATTCACTCCGTCAAGGAGAATTTTGCTATGTGTTAAATTCTCGACAAATGGGTAAATCAAGCCTTCGGGTTCGAGTCATGCAGAGATTACAGGCTGAAGGATTTGCTTGTGGTGTAATTGATTTATCGGCAATGGGTACAGAAAGTACCGCAAATGCTTGGTATAAGGGAATTACTTATCGTATTTTACGCAATTTTCCTGCTACTCGTTCTTTTAATTGGCGACAATGGTGGGAAGATCATAATTTTCTTTCCCCTGTTCAGCAGTTGGGAGAGTTAATTAGTGAAGTATTATTGACAATGGTTGAAGAGAAGATTGTCATTTTTATTGATGAAATTGATAGTGTTTTAAGTTTAAATTTTCCCACTGATGATTTTTTTAGTTGGATTCGTTCTTGTTATAATCATCGAGCAGATAATCCAGACTATAACAGACTGATTTTTTGTTTATTAGGGGTTGCTACTCCATCTGATTTAATTCAAGATAAAAAAAGGACTCCTTTTAATCTAGGACGAGGGATTGAACTTAATGGTTTTGAGTTTAAACAGGCTCAAAATTCTCTAGAGAATGGACTGATTCAAGCTTCAATTAATAATCCTGCCCAAGTGTTAAAAGAAATTTTAACTTGGACAGGGGGGCAACCTTTTTTGACTCAAAAACTCTGTCAATTAGTGGTGACTTACGGAAAAGATTTAACGGTAGCAGAAATTGTTAATACCTATATTATTAAGAATTGGCAGAGTCAAGATGAACCAGAACATTTACGGACAATTTGCGATCGCATTTTTAGCCATCCTGGGCGCACCAGTCGTTTACTAGGTCTATATCAGCAGATTTTATTGCACAATGCCATTGATAGTGATGATAGTCCCGAACAACAAGATTTGCGTCTAACGGGACTGGTTGTTAAACAAAATCATCAACTCCGAGTATTTAATTCTATCTACAGCACAATTTTTAATCAAGAATGGGTTAGCCAAGCTCTCTCACAACTCCGCCCCTATGCACCACTGCTGAATGAATGGAGTAAGTCGGAGGGTAAAGATACAACTCAACTTTTGACAGGAATTGCTCTGCAAACAGCTTTAGCATGGGCTAGGGGCAAAAGTCTGAGCGATTTAGATTACAAATATCTTGGTGCTTGTCAAGAAGCAGAAAAACAACAAATATCAGAGGCTTTGCAGATAGAAGCTCAAACCAAACAGGTTTTACAAGTCGCAAATCACAAAGCCAATCAGCGAATTAAATTGGGTATGGGTATTTTGACATTAGCTGGGGTGGTTTTGGCTAGTTCCTTGATTTTTGCTAGTCAAACTATTCAATCAGCACAGTCGGAAGCTATAGAAGAACGCAATAAAACTCAACAAGCCCAACTAGAAGCAAAGAAAGCTGAATCTGCAATTAAACTAGCTCAAATAGAACTAAAAAGAAGTCAAGATGTTGTCAAAAAAGAACGCCAGAAAGCAAAACTAGCTCAAAATGAAGTAGCCACAGCCCTCAAAGAAATTGCAGAGGCGAATCAGGTAATTAAACAAGCCCAATTAGAAGCTAAACAGGCAAAATTAACTACTCAGAAAGCTAGATTAGAAACAGAAAATGCGATCGCACAGCGTCAACAAGCCGAATCACAAATAATCATAGCTCAAAAAACCCTCAGCGAAGCTAGAAAAAAAATCACCCAGGCTGATAGAGAACTTCATTTACTTACCGTTGGTACTCGGTTAGAAAAATCAGCTTTAGCCCTACTCAGAAATTTTCCCCATCCTAAATTAGACAATTTAGTCAAGGCAATTGCTTTAGCAAAAGAACTGCAATCTTTAGTTTCAGAAAAAACTCCCTTAATCGACTATCCAGCCATAACTCCCTTATTGGTATTACAAACTTATTTAAATCAAATGCCTGCACGCGGAGTTTTTCCTAGTTCATTCCCCATTGATATCACCTTAGAACCATTAAACGGAATTTGGTTTAGTGCTGATGGAAAAAGATATATCACCTTACATAATTATGATGGTGCAAGAAAATTATATTGGCAAATTTGGGGTAGTGACGGAAATCCCGTAGGCGAACCTGTGGAAATTCATGATTCTTATTCCCCATTCCCCGAATCTATATATTTGAAGTCTGCAACTCCTAATACTGGACAAAAAGATAAGGATTTATTGGCTTTTCATTGTGGTGATTACAAAACTATTTGTATTAAAGATTTTACTAACAGTAAAGTGGAACAAGTGCAGGGTATGAAAGCCGCATTTAATCCTGAAAGAAAAGAATTAATTACCATTGATTCCCAGTTAGTATTGAGAAGGTGGAGTTTGTTTGAAGGAGATAAATGGCTAGGAACAAAAATCGCAGAAACTCAGTTACCATTTGATAAACAAAGAATGCTCCTTCATGAAACAGTAACAGAAGTTTACTTCACTACATCAGGTGAGCTTTTGTTGATGGTAAATAAAGGTAATAACACTATTGAAGTGTTTGATTTAGAGGGAAATTCAGTAAATGTATTTAATCAATCTCAAGATATTAGTATATACGATCAACCGTTCCCGTTTGTGAGTACATCGGGAAATACTATCAAAAAGGTTGAGTTACAAAATTTAGTAGGACAGGGAAGTCAAAAGTTTTCCTTACCGTTGAATAATCCTCAAACTGTGGGCTTATTTGCTAAGGGCGATCGCATAGCAACTATTCATCAAAATCCTAACACAAAAACAAACATTTTTCGGATTCTCAGCAGAGATGGACGATTAATCCATGAATATCAAAGTAATACCAAATCGCCATCTATGGAAGTCTTATTTCAACCCAATGGCAATCATTTAGTAACGGTAGAATGTTTATTATTACCAAAAAGAGAATGTATTGCTAAAATTTGGAATCATCAGGGAAAACAAATTAAAGAAATTATATTTAGTAATCAAGCGAGAATTGAATGGACTCCTGATGGTCAATATCTAGCCCTGTCTGATTTACGAGTTCTTCGTTTGATATCCTTAAAGGATTTAAACACCAGAACTTATAGAACTAATGGACAGGTAATTTCTTTTCAACCATCCCAGAAAAATAGCCCAGAAATTTATTTTTGGACTCGTTATGGGGGAGGTGCAAAGCTTTGGCATAGCTCAAAACAATCTCCTATTGCTCAAGTTTATCCTCCGGGAATGAACTCTCTAGTAACAAATGCTTGGTATGCTCAACAGGAGCAAAAAATTACCGTCACAACTCTGCATCCAGAGTTAGGAAATTATATCTATCAATGGAATTTGGATCAAATTGATGAATTTCCCACTACTTTGTTAAATGCTCAACGTTGGAGCAGTAGTTGGTTTAGTCCTGATGGTAGTAGTGTGCTTCTCGTTCAATTCAATGGAGATATGGAGTTACGCAGTAAAACAGGAGAATATTTAACCAGTTTTATCGGTCATAAATATGTGGTTAATATAGTTAAATTTAATCCTGATAAATCTCAAATTATGACCTATAGCCAAGAAGAACAAATCGCCAGAATCTGGGATATGCAGGGTCGCCAAATAGCTCAATACAACAGTATTCAGACTCCTTCAATGAATGGTGATTGGACTGAGATTATGACTTTAGAGCCTGTGCCGAAACTTGTTTCTAGTCTTCCTGATGCTCAAATTAAAATTTGGTCTATTGATAGTTTAGATACTTTGCTTACTAAAGCTTGTAAACGTCTGCAAGTTTATCAAAACTTTTACGAATTTGATCGCAAATTATGTGACGATAAATTATATATTAAAAACGGCTGAGAGCTTTACTTTTAAACGCAGAGGGTCGCTGAGGTAAACGCAAAGTTACGCAGAGGGTTTATTCTGGGAAGTCGAAAGATTAACTGTTTCTAGTATAATTGATAATGGGTTCAAGCTTTTACATACTATAATTTTTTAGTGTAAAAGTTATGAGAATTGTTGATGGATGTAAATAGTGAATTAACTTGGACGCTTGCCAAGACTACGGTAGATCAGCTATTGGTGGCTGAGACTGGGAAACATTTAACTGATATTGAAACTCAGGTATTACAAGGAGCATGGGAAGGCAAAAGTTATAGCGCGATCGCTGAGGAACTAGGTTATACTATTGAATATATTAATGGTGATGTGGGTAATCTCCTTTGGCATAAACTTTCTCAAGCCGTTGGTGAAAAAGTAACTAAGCGCAACTTTCGTGGAGCATTAGAAAGATATTTACTCTCCTCACAATTTCACCCTGCTACTCCAGAAACAAAAAATTTCAGTATTAACGAAACTGATAGCAAGTACATTGAGCGTCCTCCCATCGAAAAACGCTGCTTTGATGCTATTGTTCAACCTGGAGCATTAATCAGAATTAAAGCCCCCAAAAAAATGGGTAAAACTTGGCTAGTTGATCGCATACTTGACTATGCCCAACAACAAAATTATCTCATTGTCCCCATTAATTTACTGAAAATTGAGTCAGAAGTAATTAGTGATTTAGGACGGTTTTTAAAATACTTTTGTAGTCGTGTAACTCGCAAGTTAAATATAGAAAATCAACTCAATAGTTATTGGGATGAAGATTTAGGAAATAATACCAGTTGCACAGAATATTTTGAAGACTATATTTTTAGAAATTGTGATGCTCAAATCTTAGATAATCATCCTCGTCCCATTGTCTTAGCTCTCGATAATGTTGATAGACTTTTTCCCTTCACCGAAGTAGCGGCTAATTTTTTTAGTTTGTTGAGAGCGTGGTATGAAGATGCTCGTATCTTACCTGATTGGCAACGATTGAGGTTAATTGTTGCCCATTCAACGGATATTTATCCTACCTTAAATGTTAATCGTTCCCCTTTTAATGTTGGTTTACCTGTAGAACTCACAGAATTTACTTCAGAACAAATGCTTCAGTTAGCCCAAAAAGTTGGAATTGCATCAGATTTAAGTCATGCTCAACTCCAAAAACTTTTTGAATTAATGGGGGGACATCCTTATTTATTACATGAAGGATTAGAAAAATTACGTTTAGATTACAGCCTTGATATTGAACAATTTTTGGCAATAGCACCGACAGAAGCAGGAATCTATGCCCAATATTTCCGCAGTTTATTAACTCATCTGCAAGATAACCACGAGTTAGGCACTGCCATGAAAACTGTACTTGAGGCTTCAGCACCAGTTAAAATCAAGTCTGAACTCGGCTTTATGCTCCACAGTTTAGGGTTGGTGAAGTTTCAGGGAAATGAGGTGGAAGTTTCTTGTCCACTTTATCAACGTTATTTGTGCGATCGCCTTGAAGATTTTTAAGTCAAAGTTTTAACCCCATCTTTAGAATAGTCCTCTTTTTTGAGAAATATATGAGACTGTCGGTAATATTACCAAAATTCCTATTTCTTCTGTGGCCGAGGGCGAGTAAAATTAGAAGGTCGCTTGAAGTTCTCAACTGGTACATTTTTAAGTGCATTTCGCATAAAATCACGCCATATAGGAGCAACTGTGCCACCACCTGTTGCACCGTAACCTAGTCTTCTGTTGTCGTCTCTTCCTACCCAAATCGCAGTGGTCAACTGTGGTACACTACCCACAAACCAAACATCCCTTTCTGATGAAGTTGTTCCTGTCTTACCAGCAGCCGGACGACCTATAGCCGCCGCTCTACCTGTACCATTATTAATTACAGACTGCATCACATCAATCACAGATGCAGAAGCCCAAGGATTTAAAACTAAACGGGGTTGAGGTGTATTGTCTATCACGACATTGCCATTGCTATCACTGACACGGATGATTAATGTAGTCGGTGATTGCCAGCCATAGTTAGCCAAAGTAGCGTAGGCACTAGCCATTTCTACAGGCGTTAAACCGATTGCACCTAAAGGCAAAGACGTTACAGGTTGCATCGGACTCGTAATACCCAAAGTCCGAGAAGTTTCAATAACTTTATTTAAACCTACAGCTTTGCCAAGTTTGATTGCCGGAATATTCCGAGATAGTGATAAAGCTGTACGAATTGGTATTGCTCCCATGAAACTATTGTCATAGTTGCGTGGAGAGTACCAACCATTGCCATCACGATATCTGACTGGAGTATCCTGCACTATTGTATTGGGTGTGAACTTGCCGCTAGCAAAGGCAGTATAGTAAACAAACGGCTTAAAAGCAGATCCTGGTTGACGACGTGCTTGGGTTGCTCGGTTGAACTCGCTAGTTTTAGCATCTACACCACCGACTAAAGCTTTAATAAAATGGGTGCGCGGATCAATAGCTACTAAAGCTATTTGATTATTTCTTAGCCCTTGCCGTTTTAGCCTTTGATGCCAGCGTTTGACTGTTTTGTTAGCCATCATTTGGAATTTAGCATCAACAGTTGTTTGCACCCGCAGTCCACCTTTAAGCAGTGCATCACGTCCAAACTTTCTCACTAATTCTTGCGCTACGGTATTAGTTATATAAGGTGCAGCACTACCTTCTAAAGTTCTCTTTTTATTTAGTTGAATCTTTTGCTTGAGAGCCTGATTATAATCTTGCTGGCTAATCCAGTTTAATTCCAGCATTCTTAACAGCACTTCTTTTTGTTTTTGTTTTGCTAATTCCAGGTTAATAAACGGACTAAAATTTTCTGGTGCTGGAAGTAATCCTGCCATCATAGCTGATTCCGCTAAGTTTAAATTTGCGGCTGACTTATTAAAGTAATAACGTGCAGCCATTTGGATACCATAGTTGTTATCACCCCAATAAACTTGATTGAGATACAGATCCAATATCTCATCCTTACTGAGAACTTGTTCTAACCGAATTGCCAGCACAGCTTCTGCTATTTTGCGTGTAAAAGTACGCTCTTGATATAGAAATAAGTTTTTCACTAATTGCATGGTGAGAGTAGAGCCACCTTCTTGCACTTCTCCAGCTTCCAAGTTAACCACTAAAGCACGCCCTACTCCCACAGGATCGATACCGTGATGGTTGTAGAAAGAACTATCCTCGCTGGCTAATACTGCTCGTTTCAGGTGAGGAGAAATTTTCTTTAAAGGAACTACTTCACGATTAACTTGCCCATGAATACTTGCTAATAACCTGCCTTTAATGTCATAGATATAAGTTGTTTCAGCAGGTACAAAATTCCTGATTCTTCTAACACTTGGTAAATCACGGAAGCTAATAGCTAAACCAAGCAATCCCCCAGCTAGTACAGAACTTGTCAGGATGGTGATTGATAAAAGAGTAAAACCAGTAACTTTACCCACCCCTTTCCAAAACTCTAAACTAGGCGAAGTCGAGATTTGCGGCTCTTTATCTTCAAAAGTTCTTAATGAAGACATGGTAATTTTATTTCCTCATTGAACTGCAACTTATTCAGCAAGCCAAGCAAATAATTTTTGGCTAGTGATAATAGTTTGATAGTTATGAAGAATTTACAGCAGATTCGATGTTTATGAGGTAAAGCAAATGATTGAAAAAAAGTAATGAGTAATGAGTAATAAATTTACTTACTACTTAATACTCATGGTGTACCTCATACCGTTTCTTGATGTAGCTTGCCTGGCGTAGCCATAGATGCACTTTATTCTGTACTGTAGAGACGTTGCATGCAACGTCTCTACATCATTTATTTGGCGCAACTTCATAGAGAATTGGTATCACTTACTTCAAAAGTGCTGTATATATTCCTAGGTAACATAACTCAATCAACTTTTAGATTATAAAGATTACTGAGTAGCATATCTTCTACTTAGAGGTAGAATTGTCTTATACCGTAAGCTTTGATTAAATACAAAATATCCTTCAGCAGAATTTACCTGAGTGATGCGTGAAGACGGTTAATACTTGTTTTTATCCCACAAAGCCTATATAAGTATATTTCTATACTATGTTTAAAGAGTTTCAATAATCTCAAGGAATAATTGGTCAATGCCCAAGTTCTATCAAAAACCTTCAGGCATGACTATAAAATATAAAATTAAGCGTGTAGGTTAGCTTGTTCTTGTAACCAAGGATCTACAGCTTGTCCATCTTTACGGCGCAACTCAATTTCTATTACCATGACTTCCTTTGAACCGGGAGGAGCAGGTTTTTGATGGAAAATAATGTCATAATCTAAAGGATTTTGATTACGTTCTTTTAACCATTCTTGTACTTTAGTGGTAGCAAAGAATGATTGTCCTTGATCAAACATTCGTGTAATCTGCATTTGCAAGGTGTAGGGATTAATTCGGCTCATATTTTGCTCCCTTTGTTAAGATATTTTAAAATTAATCAAGATAGTTGTACTTATTGGTAATAGCCTGGGGCTAGGCTAAAGGGTACGTAATTGAGAAAGTCAGATATGATCTAGGTTTCAGGGTTTGAATGTGTGAGCAGATTTTAGCGAGTTGGTATTACTTAGTAGAACAAAATCCAAAGTCTAATTATGACATAAATTTATGGATGCGGTAGTAATATCTAAGGATTTTGGACTATGAGCAAATCATGTTTAGCCGTAACGCACCACCGTCATAAGGTGCGTTACGCGTTATCTCTAAGGTATGTTAATTATTTCAGGGGTTCGGTAAACCTCATCGTCTAAATTGTAATATTTAGTAGCGATCGCTAATCTATGACTAGAAAAAGCCTATTTTCTACTTAAGTACGGTAAATAGCCATACAAAACCGATGAATATCCTTTAAAATTGAAGCTAAAAGATAGATGAGGAGTTATCAGAATGACAGAAGCTTACAATTCCGATAAACGCAAATTGCTATCATCTCTCTGTCATGGGGCGATTTTCTTTAGTACAACATTGTTTTCTATCGGAGTTCCTATTGTTATTAACATAATTTCCGATGACCCAGTTGTCAAAAGTAACGCTAAAGAATCAATTAATTTCCACTTTAATGTTTGGTTTTGGGCAACAGTTATAGGTGTACCCCTAGGGGTTATCTCTTGGCTAACTTTTGGTTTAGGTGGTATTTTGTTTTTCCCAGTGGTGGCTTTTGGCTTCTTGTTACATTGGGGATTAACAATTTGGGCTTTATTTCATTGTCTGACTCAGCCTGATGAACCTTTCCGTTATCCGTTTATTTTTCGAGTTATTTAAAATGGATGAAAGTTATTAGTCAATTCTTCAACAATTGGTTGAATGATGAATTGGTACTATAGGACAAATTTGCAATCCTACGGGAGTGTTTAAGATGGCTACTTCTACCCCTAAAACTTCGGCTAAGTTTTCTGGGGTGAGGACAATTTCTGGTTCTCCTACAGCAAAGATATTACCTTGATATAGCAAGGCGATGCGAGAACTATACCTGGCAGCTAAATTGATTTCATGTAAAACTGTGAGAATAGTTATGCCAGATGTTTGATTGAGTTGCTGTAAGAGTTCTAATAATTCTAACTGATAGCGAATATCTAAATAAGTTGTGGGTTCATCTAATAATAAAACTTGGGGATTTTGTGCTAAGGCTAAGGCTAAAAAAGCTCTTTGTCTTTCACCTCCAGAAAGTTGCTCTACGAGGCGTTCTTGATAAGTTTCCATTTGGGTTAAATGCAAGGCTTCTGTAACTTTTTCTCTATCTTCTCCATTTAAATCCCATTGCCACCAAGGTTGGTGGGGAGTACGTCCTAATGATACCAATTGGCGGACTGTTAGTCCAGGGGGAATTGGTTGTTGTTGGGGTAATAAAGCTAATTTTTGGGCAACAACGGCGGCGGGTTGAGTATGAATGGCTTTACCATCTAATAAGACAATTCCTGTTTGGGGAAGTAGTAGACGGCTCATCAGTTTTAGCAGCGTAGATTTGCCAGAACCATTTGCACCTACTAAACTCAACCATTCTCCTTTTTCAATAGCTAAAGATATGTTTTTAACTACTGTTTTGGTTGTATATCCACCAGTTAGGTTTTGTGTTTCTAAGGGCATGATAAAATAATTCGTAATTCGTAATTTGTAATTTGTAATTTGTAATTAAGAGATTTAAATTCTGGTTTGACGGCGATAAAGTAACCAAATAAATAGGGGTGAACCTAATAAGGCGGTGACTGAACCTACAGGAAGTTCTACTGCACCTAAGCGGGATAGTAAGTCTGCAATAGTCATGACTACTGCGCCTCCTAATGCGCTGAGTGGTAAGACGGCGCGGTAGTCTGTTCCTACGAGGAGGCGGATACCGTGGGGTACGATTAAACCAACAAAACCAATTAAGCCGCCGATGCTGACAGCACCTGCGGCTAATAGTGTAGCAATTCCACCGATAAAAATGCGCGATCGCGTTAGTGAAACTCCCAAACTTACGGCTAATTCATCACCTAAATTTAATAAATTCACCGATCGCGCTAACAAACATCCCAATACTAATGCCACACTAATATAAGAGCCGGCTGTAGTTATTTCTGTCCATCCCCGACCATTTAAACTACCGATAAGCCAATTGAGAGCAGTTTGGATACGTCCATCCTCTGCTAAAAGTAGTAATACAGATTGTATTGCCCCGAACATCGCGCTTACTGCCACGCCACCTAAAATTAACCTTTCAACAGCAACACCATCCCCAGTTCTGGCTAAAAAATACACAACTACTGTTGTTAATACACCCCCTAACCAAGCCGCTAAAGGAATCCAAGCTACGAATACTCCTAGGCTAAACATGGCAATTGCCACTAAACCAGCCCCCGCAGAAATACCTAATAAAAACGGGTCGGCTAGTCCGTTACGTAACATTCCTTGCAGTAGTGAACCCGCCATACCCAAGGCTGCACCCACCAAAATCGCTGCTACAGTTCTCGGTAAGCGTAAATCCCAAAGTATAGTTTGATAAAGTGATTCTCCCTGTCGCCAAATAGCTTGCCACAATTGTTCAGGAGTCATGGCGACAGCACCAAAAGATAAGGAAAATCCAACTGCCAATACTAGAAGAATCACTAAAAATAAACTTGCTAAAATTACCCGCGCTTCATTTTTAGAAGCAGCGTTAAAACTTCTAAATTGCTGCTTGAGTTTCATGTGATTGCTATAAATGGGTGATTTGAGCTAAAGTTTGGGCAATTGTGGGATTGTGGGGTGTGAGCTTCCTTAAATATGACACGAATTAATCGGATTTATGCTGCATGGTTGCCCATCCTTTCACCGCTTATGGCGATCGCTTCTGCCCTGATGGTAGGTGCTATCCTTATATTAATAGCTGGGGCAAATCCGATTACAGCCTACACAGCCTTATTACAAGAATCCTGTTTTAGTTACTTTGGGTTTGGCAATACCCTGACAAAGATGACACCCCTATTATTCACCAGTTTAGGGGTATTAATCGCCTTGCGGGCGGGTCAATTTAACATTGGTGGGGAAGGACAAATTTACCTGGGGGCATTGGGCAGCACTTTAGTAGGATTATATTTACCAGAAATATCCCCATTCATTCACATTCCCCTAGCAATGGCGGCTGGCTTTCTTTTAGGTGGGGTATGGGGTGGCATTCCTGGTTATCTCAAAGCCGTGCGGGGAGTCAACGAAGTCATTTCTACATTGCTACTAAATTACATCGCCATCAATTTAGTCAGTTACTTAGTTCAACACCCCTTAAAAGCACCAGCCGCACCTAGTCCTTATTCCCCATTAATTGCCAAATCTGCCCAATTACCGATTATTTTACCCCAGAGTCTAGCCCATGCCGGGATTTTAGTAGCATTGATAGTAGCGGGGATATTGTGGGTATTGTTAGTGCGATCGCCTCTAGGATACCAAATTGCCGCCGTCGGATTTAACCCCATCGCCGCCCGTTATGCCCATATTTCCGTAGAACTTACCATTATTTTAGTCATGTTTTTAGCCGGTGGGTTAGCTGGGTTAGCGGGTGCGTCAGAAGTAATGGGGTTGAAATATCGTTTATTTGAACAAGTTTCCCCTGGTTATGGATTTGATGCCATTGCGATCGCCTTTTTAAGTCGTGGTAGTATTGGCGGTGTCATCTTAACTTCCTTATTTTTCGCCGCTTTGCGTAGTGGTGCAAACGTCATGCAGCGCAGTGCCGGAGTTCCCGTCACCGTAATTTACGCCATTCAAGGTTTAACAGTATTATTTATTGCCATTAGTCTCGCAATAGAAACAAAAACGCAAAACATCGCCAAGTAACCTCTGCGTTGCCCTTAGCGTGCCTCTGCGTTTAAAACTCAGCTTATGCTCACTGATTATCTACTTGCTAGTTTAAGTTTAGCCGTACCCTTAGCCTTTGCTGCCCTTGGGGGTATGTATTCCGAACGCTCAGGAGTCTTAAATATTGCCTTAGAAGGAATGCTCTTAACTGGTGCTTTTACTAGTGCTGTAGCTACCTTTTACAGTGGAAACCCTTGGTTCGGTGTATTTGCTGCTGTGATAGCTGGAGGATTAGTTGGTTTACTCCATGCTTTTTTATGTGTGAGTTTATACGTCAATCAATTAGTTTCAGGGTTAGCAATTAATTTAGTAGCGGCTGGAGTCACTTCATTTTTAGCGCGACTGGTATTTAATGGTGCTAGTACCCAAAGATTGCCAGGAATTGAGCCGATAGTCATTCCCGGTTTAGCGCATATACCCATACTAGGGGAGTTATTGTTTCAGCAAGATATTCTAGTTTATTTATTGTTGGTGTTGGTAGCTGGGAGTATGTATGTTTTATTTCATACTAACTTTGGTTTAACCTTACGCGCCGTTGGGCAATATTCCCAGGCGGCAGCCACCTCTGGAGTATCAGTATCCAGAGTGCGATATTTAGCAGTAATAATCAGTGGTATTCTCGCTAGCTTGGGAGGAACTTATCTAAGCCTAGTACAGATAAAATTCTTTACAGAAGGGATGAGTGCTGGTAGAGGATTTATTGCGATCGCTGCTTTAATCTTTGGTAGATGGCATCCTATTGGTAGTACCTTAGCTTGTTTGTTATTTGGCGGGACGGAAGCTTTACAGTTACGTATTCAAGCCTTGGGAGCAAATATTCCCTATCAATTTTTGGTCATGTTACCATATGCGATCGCCTTAGTCGCATTACTCGGACTAACCGGTAAATCCAAGCCTCCCCATGATATTAATTCGTAATACCGCTACGCGGAAGCAAGCTACGTAACGATGCTCCCCCCCGCTACGCTAACGTAATTAATAAGAAATACTTATACGGTTTCTTGATGAATATGCACTTTATTCTTTACTGTAGAGACGTTGCAGGCAACGTCTCTACATCATTTATTCGGCGCAACTTCATAGAGAATTGGTATTACGTATTGAGCCACTCCCCCGTTTTTAAAACGGGGGATTCAGGCATCAGACAGAGATTGCAGTCTGGGACTGTCTAACATCTCCTACGCCTAGAGTCGAACTCCCGACTCTGTAAAATCCTCTTTCCCCCTGCCCCCTGCCTTATTTCTGAGGAGCAGGCGCACTGGCGGCACACCACCCGCTATGAATGAAAGAAACACTTTTTTCTTCCCCTATACCCCTATACCCCTACACCCTTACACCCCTGTTTCTTGAAACTTCCGTGAAGAAAGGCAGATATCAACCCGGTTTTGGGGTTTGCATCTGTTGCTGAACATGGGTGAATTAGTTTAAGTACCGCTAAAAGCAAGAATACGGAGTTTGTAATTTTTTGATGAACTATTATTTACTGAATCTTTATTAAATAGCGATGGTGAGTTTGTGTTTTTCAAAGTTTTGATATTGTCCTGAGTAATTGCGGATAAGTTTATATACTTAAGTACAGAATAATAGTGTTTCTTGATACATTAAAATTCCCACAAATTGCTGAATCAAAAATTTTGTCAGTGGAATTTTTAAGATGAATTTAAAAATCAAAGCAGCAAACTTATACGAAACTTGATACCTTGATACAAGGAGACAATTACTGAAAATTGCCAAGTTTAAATTCATGGATTCTTTATCAATTAGCTCTTTACTTGAAGATTTAAAAAATCCTGATGCTTTAGTCCGGGATCAAGCAACAAAGAAACTCTGGCGTATTTGGTTTCAGCAAAAGGGAGTTTACGGGCTAGAAAAAATCGATCAAAGTCAAAAATTGCTTGATGCTGGGGAAACTACTGAAGCGGAAAAAATTCTTACCGAACTCATCAAAGAACAACCTGACTTTGCCGAGGCTTGGAATCGTCGTGCTTTTCTCTACTACAGTATAGGTGATTATCGTAAATCCCTAGGCGATTGTCAGATGGTAATGCAGATTAACTCCGTACATTTCGGCGCATTACATGGGATGGGTTTATGTTACGCCGCTTTAGGAAAATACAGTAAAGCTATCAAAGCTTTTAGACGCGCGTTAGAGATTCAGCCCTACTCTTTGGTAAATCAAAAATTAATTTTAGAATGTACACTCAGACTGAGCTAAAACATCAGCAGGGAGCAGGGAGTGGAGAGCAGGGGGCAGGGGGCAGGGAGCAGGGAGCTTTGCAAACGTAGTGGGTAGGGTGCGTGAGTATAAATAACTTCTTGGTATAGTTAGGTTTTATCAAACTGACGCATCCTAGATTTTGGATATTTTTTATTTGGGAGTCCCTTACAGCAATTCTCCAAAATTAAGCAACATATCCAACCTACGAAAGCACAGAAAAATTATTCACTATCGCCACATCCCCGATTTCTTGGAGAAGTTGGGGATATTGTTTTTAAAGCATAAAATCACCCCAAAAATATCCAAAATCACAATTCTTAATTACGTAAAGCCTGCGGCATAGCTGCGCTTAGAGCGTAGCGGGGGGGAGCATCGTTACGTAAAGCCTGCGCCCCACTACACTCTCAGGGTAGCCAATTACGAATTACGAATTACTTAACCATTTGCTAGTAATTCCTTAATGTAGCTGGGATAATTTGAAATTTAACAATCCGAATAAATACTGAATTAAGGTTTATTGCTGTTTTTTTGGCGATCGCCTTAATTTTCTGTGTGAGTGTTCCTACGTAAAAACTAATTAATGCAGATATCCAGCAATTAACTATCACTCTTTGCTGCACTCATGCCTGTTACTCCCAATCCAGCCATAGATGAAAAATTAAACTTCTTGCGGCAAAAAGCTCTCTAAAGTGGGAATTTTTAATTAATATTATGACGACTAAACCAACAATCCGCATTTCCCAGTTCAACGCTTCTCTCAACCGTAATAGCGAAGGCCAGTTAGTCAGTGATTTATCTACGCCTAACAACGCTCAAGCTCAGGCTGTGGCGGAAATTATTCAGCGCAATAACCCAGATGTGTTGCTGATTAATGAATTTGATTATGTTGTTAGTAATCCACTCCAACCAGTTCAATTCTTCCAACAAAATTACCTCAGCGTTAGTCAAAATGGTGCAACTCCTGTTGAGTATCCCTACGTTTATATTGCACCTTCTAACACAGGTATACCATCAGGGTTTGATTTAGATAACAACGGCTCAGTTGGCGGCGGGAATGATGCCTTTGGTTTTGGCAATTTCCCCGGACAGTTTGGGATGTTGCTGTTGTCTAAATATCCCATAGACACCGCAAATATACGCACCTTCCAAAACTTCTTATGGAAGGATATGCCAGATTCCTTATTACCTACAATTAAAACTGCTGGCTCAGATACTCCTTGGTATTCTCCAGAAGAACAAGCAATTTTGCGGTTATCTTCCAAAAGTCACTGGGATGTACCCATCCTAGTCAATGGTGAAACAATCCATGTATTGGCCAGTCATCCTACACCCCCAGTATTTGATGGTGCAGAAGACCGCAACGGTAAACGCAACCATGATGAAATTCGCTTTTGGGCAGACTATATCACCGCCGATAAAGGTGATTATATCTATGATGATGCAGGTAATATAGGGGGTTTAAAGTCTGGGTCAAGTTTTGTAATTATGGGGGATCAAAATGCTGATCCTTATGATGGTGATAGTTTTGACAACGCTATTAGGCAACTGTTACAAAACCCCAATATTAATACCAACTTCATCCCCAGCAGTCCCGGCGCACCCCAGCAAGCGGCTTTACAAGGTGGTGCAAACGCGAACCATCGGGGTAATCCCTACTTTGACACAGCAGATTTTGCTGATGGAAGTCCAGGGAATTTGCGGAGTGATTATGTTCTACCCTCTACAGATTTGCAAATTACTAACTCAGCCGTATTTTGGCCTGTAAATACTGACCCAGAATTTGCTCCTGTAGGAACTTTTCCCTTTCCTAGTTCCGACCATCGTTTGGTGTGGGTAGACGTAGAAGTAGGGGCAACACCAGCCGGAAAAACCGTTCCTGATGCGGAATTTGTCGAACAAACCACCTTTCCTACAGGGTTGATTCCTGGAGGTGCAGCCGGGACTGTAGATGGTGTACCGACTCAGGTAGGGGGGTTATCTGGTGTCACCTATGATGCTACTAATAATGTGTATTATGCGATTTCTGACGATCGCTCTCAAATCGCCCCAGCCCGTTTTTATACCTTCACAGACAATGGCGATGTAGAATTTACCAACGTCACCACCCTCAAAGACACTAATGGTAATACCTTTCCTATTTTCAGCCTTGACCCGGAAGGTATCGCTTTAACCAAAAATGGCACGGTATTTATCTCGTCAGAAGGGGAAGCCAATATTAACGCTGGTCGTGTTAGCAATCCTTGGATTAAAGAATTTGACTTAGCTACTGGTCAAGAATTACGCTCTTTACCCGTACCTGTGAAGTTTTCCCCCACTGTAGAAGATACCAACGGTAATAGTGTTATTGATACAGGTGATACCCAAACATCAGGGGTGCGGAATAACTTAGCCTTTGAAAGTCTGACTATTTCCCCCGACCAAAAAACCCTCTACACAGCTACCGAAAACGCCCTCTTTCAAGATGGGGAAAGAGCCTCTTTAACTAGTGGTAGTCCTTCCCGCATCCTGCAATACAACTTACTTAGCGGTCAACCAGAAAAAGAATATCTCTATATTACCGATGCGATCGCAGATGTTCCCAATCCCTCTACAGGTTTTGCAGATAATGGCTTAGTTGATTTATTAGCAATTGATAACCGGGGTACTCTCCTCGCTGTCGAACGCTCCTTTGCTCTTGGGGTAGGTAATACCATCAAAATCTATGAGGTGTCTTTGCAAGGTGCAACGGATATCAGCACTATTGACTCCCTGAATAACTTGAGTGAGGCAGAATTAGCAGCCCTCAGACCTGCTAGTAAACGCCTGGTGTTGAATTTAAATGACCTGAATTTACCCACCGGTACAGATAACATCGAAGGTATTACCTTCGACCCCAAATTAGCTGATGGTCGTCAATCAATTGTCTTGGTGAGTGATAACAACTTCAGCACAGCCCAATTTACCCAAATTCTGACCTTGAGTGCAGAGGTAATCCCCACAGTTACCCCCACCGTAGAAACTCGTCCCGATTTATTGGATGATGACGATGCTAGCATCCCAGTAGTTGACCAAGATGCCGATGCTGATGACCCTGCAATTTATGTCAATGCTAGCGACCCTTCAGCCAGCTTGGTATTGACAGCAGTGAAAAATGCCGGAGTTAGGGTTTATGACTTATCTGGGAATTTACTCCAAACCGTTAACCCTGGAGATGTTCGTTACAACAACATAGATTTGCAATACGGATTTAACTTGGGTGGTGAATCTGTAGATATTGCCGTGGCGAGCGATCGCAATAACGATAAACTGGTATTCTTTAAAATTAACCCCAACCCTACTACCCCCGGTGAATATCTCCAAGACATCACCGACAGCAGTATCGGGACTCTGTTCCAGGATGCACCCTTTGAGCCACCTTACTCATCCGATGAACGCAGTGCTTACGGGGTGGCTTTATATCGTAGTCCTGTTAGCAATGATTATTATGTCTTTGTCAATCGTCGGGAAACGGGTGATGTAGCGCAATTCCGGCTGATAGACCAAGGTAACGGTAAAATTGGCGCGGAACGGGTGCGAGAGTTCACCATCCCCACCGATGCAGGCATTGACCCCCAAACCGAGGGGATGGTTGCAGACCAAGAATTGGGATACCTCTACATCGGTCAAGAAAATGTGGGGATTTGGAAATTTGACGCTGAACCCAACGGCCAAAACACTGGCAAGTTAATAGATAAAATCAAAGATTTGGGTGGCTCTAATCTTACCCAAGATGTAGAAGGCTTGACGATTTACTACGGTAAAGATGGTACAGGTTACTTGTTGGTATCTAGCCAAGGTGACAACACCTTTGCTGTCTACAGTCGTGAAGGTAATAACGAATATTTAGGTAGGTTCGCTGTTGGGAATAACGGCTCAATTGACAGCGTCCAGGAATCTGACGGTGCAGATGTGGTCAACGTCCCCCTCGGAGCAAATTTCCCCTTCGGTTTATTTGTCACTCAAGACGGTTCTAACGACCCCGCCAGACTTGTAGAAGATGACGGGGAACTCGAAAACGTCAACACCAATTTTAAATTTATTCCTTGGGAAAACATCGCCCATGCTTTCCCCCAACCCCTAGCAATTGATACAACGAGTTACAATCCCCGGACTCCAATGGCACAACCAAAGCTGACTGTCTACGAATTTAATGATCTACCAAAGTTAGGGACAACTACCTCTGGTGAAGATATTTTCCTTGGTGGTTTCTCTGGACTTTACTTCCAAGGCATTGCTGCTAACGGTAACTTAAAGTTTGTCACCCACACCGATAGAGGCCCCAACGGCGAAAACGTCAACGGTAACAGACCTTTCCCCCTGCCAGACTTTCAACCAGAAGTAGTTAGCTTTGAATTGAACCGCAGCACCGGAGAAATTACCATCACCAAGAGAACAGGCTTATTGCGTCCCGATGGTATCACACCCTTAACTGGACTACCTAACCTGCAAGCTGGTGCTAGCGGTACAGCCTACACCGATGAAAATCCTGTAGATTTGAATAGCCAGCCCCTACCGAATGACCCCTTGGGGGCAGATTTAGAGGGTATTGTCGTTGCACCCAACGGTGATTTGTGGATGGTGGATGAATATCGTCCCGCAATTTACCACTTTGACAGTAACGGAGTATTGCGCGATCGCTTCATCCCTATTGGTGATGCTACGGACTCCAGCCAAAACGGTGGTACTTTTTTTGGCACACCTGTATTCCCGGCAGTTTACGCCCAAAGACGCAGCAATCGGGGCTTTGAAGCTATAGCACTGGAAGGTAATAAACTATATGCCTTTATTCAAAGTGCCATTGATAACCCAGATGTCGGTAATGATGCCACCTCTAGAAGTTCTGTAAATCTGCGGATTTTGGAATTTGACGTTATTTCTAAACAGGTTACAGGTGAATATCTCTATCTCCTAGAAGATATTTCCGGTAGTGGTAACGCCAGAACCGACAAAATCGGTGATGCTGTCTCTCTAGGTAACGGTAAATTCGCCGTTGTTGAGCGAGATGATTTAGAAGACAACACCTCCAACAAGCTGATTTTCCAGATTGATTTGGCAGGGGCAACCAATATTAATGATCCTGCTAACTTGGCAAACTTGCCTCCTGGTAAAACTATTGAACAGTTAACGGTGGCTGAGTTAGCGGCGGCGAATATTATGCCTGTTAATAAAAGCCTGATTGCCAATGCGGCTGAACTCGGTTACACGGGAGTTAGCAAACTCGAAGGCTTGGCTTTAGTAGACTCCAAAACTCTAGCTTTAGTCAACGACAACGATTTTAGTATTGTCGGGACTCAGACAAATTCTGATGGTACGATTGGCGTTACCGTTAATTCCCCCAGTTTGCCCTCAAAACTCGGCTTACTAGAACTACCCTACACCTTGGATGGGTCAAAATTAACCCTCAAAGGTTTTGCATCCCTGCCGGCTGATAGCTTTGCAGAAGGGCCAACCTCTGGAACTGCAATTACAGGTAACACCAACGGTAGGGATGTACCCTTTATTGATAAACAACCCATTCAAGGCTTTAGTGCGGTACAAGTTGCTGATGATAATTCCTACTGGTTATTATCTGACAACGGTTTTGGTAG
The DNA here is from genome assembly GCF_058172895.1 of Aliinostoc maniaoense. Lineage (NCBI taxonomy): Bacteria > Bacillati > Cyanobacteriota > Cyanophyceae > Nostocales > Nodulariaceae > Aliinostoc > Aliinostoc maniaoense. Next base: position 6,427,644 of record NZ_CP187952.1, read on the forward strand.
TAAGGCTAATAGTCCTGATTACCTGCTGCGGATTTACCGGGTTGACCCCAGTTTCCGGGGTACAGAACAAGGGGATGGTAGCGTTAATGTCTTGGATTTTATCCAATTATCTGACCCAGATAACAAAATTCCCTTCCAGATTGTCAATGAAAATACTAGTGACAGACTCCTAACTGGTGCAGACTTTGACATTGAATCCCTGACAATCGCCGCCGACGGTACACTGTGGATTGGTGAAGAATTTGGCCCCTACCTACTGCACTTTGATGCTACTGGTAAGTTATTATCTGCACCCATCCCTACACCCAACATTACCAATCTCAATACTCTCAATGGTCAAGCACCAATTGTCATTGGACACCGGGGCGCAAGTGGTGAACGTCCAGAACATACCCTAGAATCATACAAGTTGGCAATTGAGCGCGGTGCTGACTTCATTGAACCGGATATAGTAGTGACAAAAGACGGAGTGTTAATTGCCCGTCACGAACCCAACTTAATTAACACTACCAACGTTGCTGATCTGCCAGAATTTAGCGATCGCAAAAAGACTAAAAATGTTGATGGTAGAGATGAAGAAGGTTTCTTTGCGGAAGATTTTACCCTAGCAGAAATCAAAACCTTACGGGCAAGAATCCAGCCTGGTTTCCGTGATCAATCCTTTAATGATTTGTATAAAGTTCCCACACTAGACGAAATCATTGCTCTAGTGAAACAGGTAGAACTTGATACAGGTAAAAAAATCGGCATCTATCCCGAAACCAAGCACCCAACTTACTTTTTACAGCAAGGCTACGATATTACTCAAAAGTTAATTGATACTCTCCTAGCTAATGATTTTACTGACCCATCACGGATATTTATTCAGTCCTTTGAGACAGCGAATCTCAAGGCATTGAATGATGTAATTATGCCTGCGGCTGGGGTTGATTTACCTTTAGTGCAGTTACTAGACGCATTTGATGTCAATCTGGATGGCTCATTACAAGAGGTACAACCCTACGATTTTGTAGTCAGTGGTGATACTCGCACCTATGCAGACTTACGCACAGCCGCAGGTTTAGCGGAAATTGCCACTTACGCCGATGGGATAGGCCCCTGGAAACGGATGATTAGATCCGTGCAAGGTGTGGATGCTAACGGTGACGGAGCAGCAGATGATGTCAACGGCGACGGTTTAGTTAACGATGCTGATAAAACCCTGACTGCACCCACAACTTTAGTCCAAGATGCCCATGCAGCAGGCTTATTAGTCCATCCTTACACCTTCCGTAACGAAGGACGTTATTTAGCAGCAGACTACAACAACGCCGAAGCAGAATACAGAGATTTTATTCAGCTAGGTATTGATGGCTACTTCACAGACTTCCCAGGTACAGGCGATCGCGTTCGTGATTTGTTCGCCGGTGAATTTGTGCGATCGCCTGATCACCCCGATTTTCTCACAGAACCATCCAATCCTAACCTGTCTCGCTCCCGTGGCTTTGAGGGTATGGCTATCAGTCTCGATAAGCAAACCCTATATCCCATGTTGGAAGGGACTGTTACTGGTGATCCTGCTAACTCTATACGCATTTACAAATTTGATGTTGCATCTAAGCAGTATCAAGGTTTAGTCGGCTACTACTTCCTAGAAAATCCCAGTCATGCGATCGGCGATATCACCGTTATTAATGAGAATGAGTTTATAGTCATTGAGCGTGATAATGGGCAAGGTGCAAGCGCGCAATTCAAGAAGTTATTCAAAGTTGACTTCTCGAAACAAGATGCTAATGGATTTGTCAGCAAAGAAGAAATCGGCGATTTACTCAATATCGCTGATCCTCAAGATGTGAATGGCGATGGTAGTACTAAATTTAACTTCCCCTTCGTCACCATTGAATCTGTAGTGGTTCTAGATGAAAAAACCCTACTACTCGCCAACGATAATAACTATCCCTTCTCTATCGGCCGTCCCCCAGAGATTGATAACAACGAGTTTATCATTCTGGAACTAGACAAGCCTCTCAACTTACCTACTCCGGTAATTAGTATCACTGCTCCTACTGCTAATGCTACGGAAGACGGACAGCCCGGAGTCTTTCGCATTTCTCGCGTAGGCAATACTAGTAAGTCCCTCACCATTAACTACAGCCTTGAAGGCACTGCTAGCAGTGGTAGCGATTACGACAATCTCACAGGTATTGCTACCATCGCCGCCGGGCAAACCTCCGTTGATATCACCGTCACCCCTGTTAATGATGCCTTAGTAGAAGGGAATGAAACCGTCATTCTCAATATCATAGATGGCAGTAAATACGATTTGGGTACTAACGCTAGTGCTACCCTCACCATCCTTGATAACGATTTCAATAACTTTAATGGTACTGGCAGCCGTGATCCTATCACCGGTACTGCGGCTAACGATCGCATTGTCGGCGGTACTGGGCGCAAAACCATTACTAGTGGTGAGGGTAATGACGAATTTGTCTACACCAGCCTCAGAGAAGTAGGGCATACCATCACTGATTTTGAGGTAGGTAGCGACAAAATAGTGCTGACACAGTTACTAGATAGTTTAGTTCCTGGTGGCTACAACGGTAGCGATGCCATTGCTGATGGTTATGTGCGTTTAGTCCAAGGTAGCACTAGTAACAGTACCATTTTGCAAATTGATAGCGATGGTTCTCTAAACCCCGGCATTTTCCGCCCATTCTTAATTTTAGAAAACGTCACACCAACAGCGATGAATAATCTGCAAAACTTCGTGTTTTAACGTTAACTCTGCCGTGTACACACAAGTTGCTGCATCGACATTGCCAATGTATCGCCTGACATTGCCAATGTATCGCCTGACATTGTGAATGTATCGCCTGACATTGCCAATGTATCACCTGACATTGCTAATGTATCACCTGACATTGCTAATGTATCACCTGACATTGCCAATGTATCACCTGACATTGTGAATGTATCACCTGACATTGTGAATGTATTGCCTGACGTTGTGAATGTATCGCCTGACATTGTGAATGTATTGACTAACTCTAAAAAATTTGTGTGTACACAGTTGGTAGAAGTGGGTTTTGGGCTTACCCAATGCCCCATGCCCCATGCCCCATGCCCCATGCCCCATTATTAAATTCACCAACCATTAAAAACCCATGCTCAATTCCGTCAAAAATTCCTTTCTCACCGCCAGTCTATTAAGTATCAGTGCTATGGCAGTAGCTAGCCCCAGTTATGCTGCTAATCTAGATTTATCTACTTGGGATAGTGTTGGTGATGTCAACCTCACATCAACTCAAGCTACTCTCAATTCCGGTACTTTCAATACTGCCTTGACTGGCGGTAGTGTCGGTAGTGTAGAAGATTTTCTTGGTATCCCTGGGGGAAGTTTAGATCCTGTGGGTTCGTTCTTTGGTGCAACCCAAGGTTCTGCAATTAAAACTACTTTGGCTAGTGTGAAAGCTGGTGATATTTTTAGCTTCGACTGGAGTTTTGCAACTAGTGATAGTGACACTGCTTTTGTCACCATTAATAACTCAGTCTTATCTTTAACTGGCAACTCACCATTTAACTATGTGTTCCAAGCGGCTGGAGACTATAGCGTCGGTGTTGGTGTTGTGGATGTAGACGATAGCATTGGTGAGTCACAGTTAACCCTCAGCAATGCTAATTTTACCAAAGTTCCTGAACCTACCACTACCCTAGGTGCGATCGCAGCTTTAGGAATTGGTATGACTATCAAGCGTAAATTCCATCACAAAACACAGGCTTAATTAAAGTTTATTCCTCTAGAGAGATGTATGATTGTACATCTCTCTTTCTTTTTGTCTTCTTCACTGGAAAGGGGTGTAGGGGTGTAGGGGTGTAAGGGTGTAAGGGTGTGGGGGTGTAGGGGAAAGAGTATTTTTGATATTATGAATATAAAATTTTCTTATAGAGCAAGTAATGATAACGTGAGTTCGACGACTGGAAAAACCACTCTCCATAGCTTGCTTCTCGTAGAGTACCTCTCCCCTGCAAGGATAAGCCACTGCGTTGGGGGGGTTTCCCGACTTGTAGCAAGTGGCGTAGAGGCTTTAAAACCTTGCTTTTTCCTTGATATATCATGTTTTTACTCCCCTCTCCGCGTCGGAGAGGGGTTGGGGGAGAGGTCACAAAAGACTTGTCGAACTCACGTTAATGATAAGCGTCTCTTGATGTTGTGAGATGATGTATTTCAATACGTGAGTCTCCAACCGAGGCACACGTTTAAATAGGCTGCATCCTTTAAAGATCAAGAGAGGTATCAATGAACTGGGTTAAAGTGATTCCCGCAGATGAACTACCACCAAACGCCCGTAAAGTGGTGAAAGTAGAACAACGCAACATCTTGTTACTTCACCACAATAATCAAATCTTTGCCGTAGAAAATTCCTGTCCCCACCTCAAGTTACCCTTACAGAAAGGCAAAATTACAGATGATGGTGCAATTGTCTGCCCATTCCATCGTAGTGCTTTTGACTTATCCACAGGTAATCCTAAAGAATGGACTCCCTTTCCCCCCGGTATTGGCAAGGTAATGGGCATGATTTCCAAAGAAAAACCAATATCTGTATTTCCCACCCGCATTGAAGAAGGTAGTATTTGGGTGAGTGTCTAGCTAATACCAATTCTCCAAAATAAACCTACACATAGACGGCAGGGGGCAGGGGGCAGGGGGCAGGGGAAGACAAGGGAGACAAGGGAGACAAGGGAGGAGGGAGTGTGGGGGGAAAGATTTGTTCTCCAACATCCCACACCTCACACACCAAGCACACCAAGCACACCCTTCCCTGACGAGGTTTCAGCTTAACAAGCGTGCCATGCCCAATGCCCAATGCCCAATGCCCAATAATTAGGAATTACGAATTACGAATTACGAATTACGAATTAAAATAGTCTTTCCCCGCACCATATTTCCAACTATCAATTAAGCGATGCCAATAATATTGCTGTGGGGTTGGTAAATTTTTTATCCATGCTTCTAATATTGGGCTAACAGCAAATAAGACAGAATAAACACCTAAATTGCTGTAATGCAATAACCAATCTAACAAGTTAATGAAACCCACTTGCGGGATTATTTGAGCAACTAAACCCGGATGATTTAAACCAGTTTTTACTAATGTTTGAGTTAAAGCAGAAAACTGCACTATATCTTGTAAGAATGGCTTTAAAACTGGCATTCCTAACTGCTGCATTTCCTCAAATACCGCCGAAAGTAATTGATTGATTCGCTCTGGTGGAATTGTCTGATTCACACCAACACTCATAGCTTTTTGAAATAACCAAGTTACACTTAAATTAGGTTGATATGGTTGCAATTGCGCCAACGCTTTTGCAGATATTTGCTCAGTTTTTAATGCCTCATCAATGCCAATTGTTAATCGTTGAAGATGGCGTACCATTGCACCAAAACCACCAAAACTTAAAGGTGACTGATTTCCACTACTATCTCCCACTGGTAAAATGCGATGCCAAGGAGTTTGCAGGGGACTTTGGCGATAACTTGGGAAGAAACCAAACAAAGCACGTTGAAATTTTAGCTGTTGTAATTCCACACCCTGATATTCTGGTAATAAACGCAGATATTCACCAAACAAATCTTCTAAGCTCAAGCGTTGGGGATGGGCATCCAGATATGTAAATAAATACGTCGTTCTACCATCTCTAGCCGGGAATGCTTCCCAAAAATACTGACATTGATGCTGTAAAGATGTAAATGATAAAATTAAATCTCCAGTATTATTTTCTGGAAAACCTTGAGCGCAACTTCCTACTACTAAGCACAGGGCATCAGGTTTTTTACCTTGACGTGCTTGTTGGGTAATGGGGGAAAGATGTCCCATTGCATCAAGTAATAATTTAGCTTTGTATTGATGATTAACTATTACCCCATCTGGGTGAATTACTACATCGCTAAAGGGGGTATTTTCTAATAATACACCGCCAGAGGCGATAAATTTGGTTTTCAGGGTAGCTAATAAATAAACTGGATCTACACCAATATTCAAGACATTTTCTACCCAAACCTCTGCACCATCTTTAAATTTAACTCTAGCTGGATTGTATTGTGTTGCGATCGCACTTGCCAATTCTTCCTCACTCAGCAAGTTCAATTCCACAAATACCTCTAATTCCTGACGGGAAATATTCCACTCCTGTTCTCTCCCCTGTAAAATACCCCTTTCCAGCAACGCCACCCGTAGTCCCCGCACCGCTAAGGCGCAACCAATTAAAATCCCTAATGTACCACCACAAATAATTACATCCCAGTCTACAGCACCTAAAGACTGTTGGTTTTCTTTCACTACTAAAGGAACTGGTGCAGTATTTTCTCTGATAGATTTGAGGATACTATCAGCACGACGCAAACCGCCTAAAACATTACCAGGTAGTTGGGAGAGAATCTCTTCAGTCAGGGACATAATAATATACTCATTTATTAAATGTGCTACAGGAAATTTATCTTAAAATATATCCATAGTCAGATTATTAAATTTTTTATTGAATAATAAAAATAATTCTTTTATACTCAATTTATGTTAATGATTAAACAATCAGAGTAAATAAGATTATGCAGGTTTAATATAGATTTAGCATATGCTAAAAATCAATTGTAAAAATCACGACAGATTTCTATATTAACCAATTGTATACTAAACTTAAGACTTTTTTTGTCAAACAATCTGAAAAATACAAAGTAATAGTAAGTTGCCTTCAAACATAATAAGCTGTTACACCTATCAGTTACATCATTTCATTTGTCTAAAAAAGCTGTAAACCCTTGCCCCCTGTCCCCTGCCACCCTGCAATGTGAATATGCAAATTAAATGTCGCCCCGTCAGTCTTACTCCATACTTCCCAGTTACAGCCTAAATTACTCTCATGGAGAATACCTTTGTATAAATAAAGTATTCGCATCAAGACAGATTTAAGATGAAAGACAGAGAATTAATATGCCCAAGCAAGTTTCGATAATTATACCTTGTTTTAATGCTGAGAAATGGTTAGCTGAGGCAATTGATAGCTGCTTACAACAAACCTATTCTCATCTTGAAATCATTGTCATCGATGATGGTTCTACAGATAATTCCTTAGAAATTATTAAAAGCTACGGCGATAAAATCATTTGGCGTAGTTATCCCCATAAAGGAGGTAATTACGCTCGCAATCGAGGCTTTGATTTATCTCAAGGAGAGTACATTCAATACTTAGATGCTGATGATTATATTTTACCGGATAAGATAGAACAGCAAGTCAATTGTTTAGAAGCAACAGGAGCAGATGTTGTTTATAGTGACTGGAGACATCAGCATCATTTATCTGATGGTTCTATTTTCCTAGATAAAATAGAAATCTCCGCAGTAAAAAAAGACATTTTAGCTGCTTTATTAGCAAATTGGTGGGTAGCTTTAGCTAGTTTAATGTATAAGAGGAGCGCAGTTCAAAAGAGTGGGGGATGGGATGAAAATTTAGCTGCTGCACAAGATAGAGATTTTTTTCTATCAGTGGTAATGAATGGAGCTAAAGTTGCTTATCAACCAGGCTGTTATGCTATCTACAGAAGGCATGGTTCTGTAACAGTTTCCACGGCTTCTAAACGTCGTTGGTTAAAAAGTCACCATCTAGTATTGCAGAAAGTAGAACAGAAACTATTGCAAAGAAATCAACTATCAAGAACATATCGCCACGCATTAGCAAAATCATATTTTGAACTAGCTAGAGAAGCTTTATTCTTGGATTATGCTCAATACTTAATGTTCTTAGAAAAAGCTTTGGTAATGTTCCCAGATTTTAAAGCTAACAGTCAAAGAACATTTTATAGGTTGCTGCAAGATATTTTAGGCTTTCGGCAAACTGAACGTATTGCCTGTTGTATCTTGTTTGTCAAAAAGTTTATTTCTTCTAGCGTTGCTAATCCGAAACAAAAATTTGGAATGCTATTTTAATTCGTAATTCGTAATTCGTAATTTGTAACGATACTCCCTCCGCTACGCTCTAAGCGCAGCTATACCGCAGGCTTTACGTAATTCGTAATTACAGAAGAAGGAGAAGGAGAAACATTTTTCTCCTTTCCTAAGATACCAACAGCCAAGGTAAGTAGAACGACTTGAAAAAACCAAACTATGTAAAGTAATGTAAAAAAATTGAATTTAGTTCGTAGTGAGGACTTTAGTTTTTAAGATAGGACTAAAGTCCTTACTACAAACCTTTAATTATTTACACCGTTCTACTTAGTTATGAGGAAATAATTAACTGATCACTGATAACTGTTAATTGTTAACTGTATCTGTCACCTCTATTTCTAAAAAGTTAAGGATATAAACCCCTATCACGCAATGCTTGGGCTACTCTACCTACCCCCAGGGTATAAGCTGCTAACCGCAAGGGAACTTGCCGCATTTTTGACTGTTTCACTACCTGTTGATAGGCTTGCACCATTAAGTGTTCCATTTCGTGGTTCACACGTACTTCATCCCAAAATAGGTAAGAAAGACCTTGCACCCATTCCAGGTAACTTACCACCACACCACCAGCGTTGGCTAAGATGTCGGGTAATACAGTCACACCCTGAGCTTCTAAAATGCGGTTAGCTTCTAAAGTTACCGGGCCATTAGCGGCTTCGGCAACAATTTGCGCCCGTACTTCGTGGGCATTTTCTGCGGTGATTTGGTTTTCTAAGGCGGCTGGGATTAAAACATCACAACGCAAAGTTAATAACTCTGCATTACTAATAGCCGATGCTTTGGGGAAACCTACCAGACTTCTACGATTTTCGGCAGCATAAGCTTTTAATGCTGGAATATCTAAACCATGAGATGAGTAAACCCCACCTGTACCTGTTGAAACAGCGATAATTTTCGCTCCTGCTTGGTAAAGTAACTCGGCGGCTGCACCTCCCACATTACCAAAACCTTGAATGACTACTCGCATTCCCTCCAAAGATTTGCCCATATCTGCTAAGGCTTCCCGGACGATAATCATTACACCCCGTCCAGTAGCCATTTCCCGTCCCAGTGAACCACCGATAGACAACGGTTTACCGGTGACAACTCCCGGTACAGCATGACCGACATTCACAGAATAAGTATCCATCATCCAAGCCATTTCACGGGCTGAAGTTCCCATATCTGGCGCAGGTATATCTGTTGAAGGGCCGATATCTTTAATTAATTCACTAGTATAGCGGCGAGTAATCCGTTCTAATTCACCCACGCTATAATTTTGTGGGTCAATGGCGATACCTCCCTTAGCACCACCATAAGGTATACCCAATAGCGCACATTTCCAAGTCATCAGCATAGCTAAAGCCGAGACTTCCCGCAGCGTTACAGCCGGATGATATCGAGTTCCACCTTTGTAGGGGCCTAAAACATCAGAATGTTGTACTCGGTGTCCTGCTAGTACGCGGATGTCACCATTATCTAATTTTACGGGAATGGAAACTGTCACCACCTTACGCGGATGACTGAGAATTTCTAAAATACCTTGATCTAACCTTAACTCCTTCCCGGCTGCTTCTAAATAACTACAAGCTTGGTCAAATGGACAAATATGTGCTGGAGTAGCAGCTTCTAAGGGAGTGATAGGGGATGAAACCATAAGATTTTCTCCTAATCGCGGTTTTTAGCGAACCGGATACATATATCCCTAGCCTATCTCGCGTTTTTGCGAAAAATGAGAATTTTGTAGTTTTTGTTACATTTTTATCTTTGTCCAGTCAAGCTGGAGGTGCGAAATAGGGTAAATTAAAGACTTACAGTCAAAATTAAACCTTTCTGTGTTCGATAACATTTGTAAGTTCATCGCTGAAACTTTTTCTTCAGACTTTGCTACTTGGTTGTTAGGTGAACCTATCACTCTCACCGAGTTAAGCCCTAAAGAATTATCTTTAGAACCCATTAGAGCCGATGCTTTAATATTGCTGCAATCTGATGAAGTTGTGCTGCATCTTGAATTTCAAACTCAGCCTGATGAAAATATTCCCTTTCGGATGGCAGATTATCGCTTGCGTGTATATCGCCGCTTTCCTGAAAAACGGATGCTTCAGGTAGTTATCTACTTAAAGCCAACTACATCTGAACTGGTATATCAAACAACTTTTAATATCCAGAATTTACAACATGAATTTACAGTCATTCGTTTATGGGAGCAACCCCCAGAACTATTCCTCAGAACACCAGGCTTACTTCCCTTCGCAGTTTTAAGTAATACTGATAATAAAATCAACACACTACAAGATGTGGGAACTGTTATTGATAGCATTCCTGACCGGCGATTACAAAATAATCTTTCAGCATCAGCAGCAATATTAGCTGGGTTAGTATTAGAAAAAGAGGTAATTCAACGTTTACTCAGGAGGGACATTATGCGGGAGTCAGTGATTTATCAAATGATTGTAGAAGAAGCTCAACAGGAAGGTATAGAAAGAGGTAAGCAGCAGGGTAGACAGGAAGGTAGACAGGAAGGTAGACAGGAAGGTAGACAGGAAGGGATATATGAGGGAAGCCAGCAGAAAGCGCGCGAAATAGCCCTCAACTTGTTAGCAGAGGGCATGACAATTGATGCGATCGCTCGTATAACTACTTTACCAGTAGAAGTTGTGCAACAATTACAACAACAAGCAGCAGATTAACCGGGACTATGGGGACAAAATACCTCAGAGGTAAAGCTGCCATGCAGACCATAGGGTATATGATGTTTTAAATGTAGTCGAGCGATCGCACCTTGATTCAAATCACGAGCATCTAAAATCACTACATCTGAGCGATGATGAGCAGCATCATACACGACAGCTAGCAACCAACCATCATCTTCTGTTTCAGCATCTGGACGTGGTACAAAAATCGGTTCACCCATAAAACCACGGGGTGCAGCACTCCAAAGTTGTCTTTCTCCAGACTCTAAATCAATCTTTAGTAATGCTTGTAGTGGAGCATTCACACCTGTTGCATGACCTGCACCTATATAAATATATCTGTAGTTACGTCCTACATGATCAGGATGTATGGTAGGAAATTCACAACAACGAGCCTCAATTAATTTACGTTTTACTGTCCCATCCTGAAGATGCAGATGAAAACGCCACAATTTTCCAGGAGAACCAGCATCAAAATCTACTTGACGAAAATCACTTTCTGGTTCTACTGCTGGTAAAGAATCATAACAAATTGAGTCAATAAAAATTTCATCTCCCACAGCAAAAGCATTAACGTGATGAAACACAAAACCTGATTGTGTTTCTAGAATTTTCACTTTATTATTTTCCTCTTGAGGAAAACGCGGAATAACTATAATGCGAGTCGGTTGATTTGGCTGAAATTTAATACATTCACCAGCCGAACGCATCCCCAAAACAAAAGGTATAGGATTAAAAACAACAGGATTTTGAAAAAAGATGCAGTGATGAGGAGTAATCACAAAATCGTGAATAAAACAAAATCCCGGCACATTATGAGCGTGCTTTCTAATAATTTTACCTGTTGGGTCTAATTCAAAAATTGTAATTGTAGTAGATAGTCCCGGTTTAATCGAAAAATTCACCAGACAAGGTGCGCCATTATCTGAAATACAACTAGGATCAAAACGGGGATGTGCGCTGAAAGCTTCGCCCTCTGACAAAACCCCATTGAAATATTCTTTACCTAAAGTTTCTAAGGTGTAGGGGTCAAGACGATGAGGTTCAGCAGCTTCCCATAACGCCAATAATTTATCACCCCAATAAATAACGTTAGTATTAGCAATATTTTTAATTTTAAAGTCAAAGATATTAGCTAATAAACCGCCGGGTTTTTGTGTGCCAAATACACCACGATAGATAATTTTACCCGCTTTTTGTTCTGCTAAATAGCCTTCTGTACGCACAAAGCGATTACGAAAATGAGCGCGACCATTGATAAAAGTAATACGGCTAATCATCCCATCACCATCAAAAGGATGATGGATACTTTGCCCATTAATATCCAATAATCCCGGCCCGTTTCTGAACAATGTACCTTGCAATTGTGGTGGGATTTCTCCTTCTATATCATCAATCCAATAATCAAACTCTTCCTTAAGAGATTGATATCCCCCTTGCCAATCTTCACGAGTATAGGATTTTTCTAAAATAGCTTTTTGTGGCATTTCAAAACTTTGCATACAATGTTAATTCGTAATTCATAATTATTGGGCATTGGGCATTGGGCATTGGGCATTGGGCATTGGGCATTGGGCATATAATCTACCTTGTCCCCCTTGTCTACCTTGTCTTCCCCTGCCCCCTGCTCCCTGCCCCCTGCTCCCTGCCCCCTGCTCCCTGCCCCCTACTGCCTATGTCTCAATTTCTAAATCATGACCAGGTAGCCAGTTGAGAAAGGGTAACGGCAGTAGTGTACTGAGATTAGTGATTAGTACCAACAGCCAAAGGGAATGAAAATTTGTTTCGGTGATGCCTAGCCAGTGCATAATTACAGCCCCAAACTCGTAAGAAACCATCCCAGCTAAGTTTGACACTGACATTAACAAAGCAAATAAGCTGGCTTCTACTCCTGGAGGGCAGAGTCTTGCTGCTAAAACTAATACAGGCATATAGGCAATTTGCCCCATGACTGTGAGAACCAAGCTATCGCCAAGGCTAAACCAGTGGTCATCTATGCCTAAAGCTCGGTTTGTGTGTGTCACCAACAGTAACATTGTCATTCCCAAGGCGGCAGAAATGACTGTACTCCAACCAAAAATAACTCGGAATGGCACACTTTTTAAGAAACGCTGAAAAATCCAAACGCCAATTAGAGCGGCTAGACTTGTCACCAAGCGCACCCGTCCTAAAAATTCTGGTTCAAAGTGGAGTTCGTTGGTAGTAAAGAAGAAAAACGCTGCATCGGCGGTTGGGGTAGCTTGCCAAATAAATACAAATGCTGTTGGTAGCCAAATGCTTTTTTGGGTAATGGCTTGACGTAGTTGTCCTAATTGATACTTAAGGCTGAGATTGTTGTTTTGATGGCTAGTATCTTGACTGACTGGAGATTCAGCAATTAACCAAGCTACACCAGACACGAGTAAAGGAAATGTGGCTGTAATCCAAAATACAGTGCGGGTTGTGAAGTGTTCCAAAAGTAGCCCACTAAAATATGCTGTGATTAAGCCACCTAAAGCTGAAGCTCCCCAACATAATGATTGTAGTGAACCGGCATCAGCTTGGGATTCTACTCTGGCTCGTTCTACAACTAATGAGTCAACAATCACATCACTAACGGCTACGGAAAGAGAACCGAGAGCGATCGCAATTGTTGCTGCCCATCTATCATGAACTATAGTCGCTAAACTCACCCAAGATATTGCACCAAGTATCCCCGATAGCACCAAGTAAGGACGGCGACGGTAGCCGAATATAGGTAAACCATCTGAGATAAAACCAAATATTGGTTTGATAATCCAAGGTAAGGCGACAATTCCCAATAGTGCCGATACCTGAACAGGACTCAGTGACAATTCATCTTTGAGGAAGAAACTAACGGCTAGACGTGCCAAGCCTAAAATCCCTTGGACAAAATAAACGGTCAGGATACCGATTAACTCGGCACTAGGTTCATTACCAAAGAAGATTTTCTCTGTAACTGAGTCCTTGACCTTGGATAAGCCAGAGGAGTTAATCAGCATTTGGTGAATCTTTTTGAAGTTTTATGGACTTTTATATCATATCTATTTTTGCAAAAGGCAGTTTTGTTGACGGGTTTGGGGAAAAAGATTACAAATTTTATCTTGACAAAGACATCATTGTATGGTTAGTAAAAGTTTGATCAATGGCGATCGCTAGCAATTCATTCACAGAGATTCCCGCCGCTTTTGCCATACAGGAAATCACACTTTTCGGGGCGAAGGAACAATACAACCCAGCTTCTAAAAACCAAGGCTCTCCCTTGGGGTCGATGCGGAAATCAAATAAACTGTAATGGCGACAACCCAAAGCCTGATGACACTTTTTAGCTACTTGCTGAACTGTTTTGGTGATGGGGTCGCTAGGGTCTAGTATCCAAGCTTTAATATTATCTTTAGCAGTCAAACGCAAGTTACCATCCTCCGTTTGTTGGAGTTTATCACCATAGTTACGAATGGGTTTTTCCTTGGGGTCTACCAAATACTCCTCCAAAGGTAAACCTACTAACTCCCCTTGCTGCACAATAATACCGCATCTGACTTCTCGACCAAGTTCGATGAATGTTTCCACAATCACCTCCTCAGCATATGCAAATGCTTCCTTTAAGGCAGCATCATATTCACTCACATCTTTAACTAATACTACCCCCAGAGAATTATCAGCACTGGCAGGTTTGACGACTGCTGGAGGTGGAATTGTCGGGATGTCTCCTGGGCGCAGCAGTTCCCCACGAGGAACTTTCACTCCTGCTGCGGCAACAATTGCTTTAGCTCTAGCTTTGTGGGCAGCGATCGCCATAACATCAGGAGTATTACCAACATAAGGAATCTTCAACAAGTCAAATAAAGCCCGGTAGTGAGTCATACCAGGAATACAAAACATTTGGGGTAACACCAAGTCAATGTTTTGCTTTGTGATCAACTCCACAGCATCAAACACAGCCATCGGTTGAGCAGCAGCAATATCTCCTAAACTCAGAGAATCAGGAAATCGCCACTGAAGATCCGGTGTAACATATGCAATCTCAAATTCATAAGGCGATCGCTCTCCTGTCATAGCCCTTAAACAATCTTGAGCATAAAGCCGCGACAAATCACAGTAAAAATGACTGTATGCAGACCCAACCAATTGCAGAATACGCAGTCCTGACATAATTACATTGCTTACTTGTGTATAATTTCATTCTTGGTTCTACGTCTTACCACTAAGGCACAAAGACGAAGATACCCCTATTTAACAATTGCAAATTCTTCTCACAGACTACCCGTAGGGAATTACGAATTATTTTAGTCTCCACCTAATTCCACTAATTTGCCAATATTGAAGTCTATTTTTACCCATCCTTTGAGTTGTTGCAGATTCTTCAGTAAAAGTAAGGGTATCTGCCAATGATACAAAGTCAAAAATGGTACAGGGTCATCAAAACAATAAATCGCATCAGTACCGCGCCATAAAGTACGGATTGATGTTTGCAATTGTTTCCACGAACGGATACCAGTTAATCGCCAAATTTCGTGATATAACCAGTAAGTAGGTTTGCTACTGGCTAGGGGTTCTAGGGGTTGAGCTAGGGGAGTTTTACCAAAATAGGCATCTGCAACACCGGGATGATTGTAAAACATCGTGATTGCTGAATGAGTCCGGGGATTACATTCAATGGCGTAAACTGTCCCGTCTTCAGCTTGGATAAAGTCAAAAGAAACTTGTCCAGTCAGCCGTAAACTTTTGACGAACTTTAGCACCCATTGACGAATTTGGGGATTTTCGACGTTTTCATAGTTGATTTGAAATGCAGAAGAATTACAACAGCAATGCAATCTTAATTCTCCGTCCCGGACTGTACTATGTGTACATAACTCCTTACCTGGAATAAACTCTTGCATAATCCAAGGTGTTTCAGGACTGATGGGTAAACTGTTAACAAAGGCGGCTGTTGCTTCTGGGGTGTCGCAGGGAAGTTTGGTTAAATTTAAGCGGCGAACGGAGTCATAATTAATACTTTTGAGAATATATTTGCGGCTTTCTTGACTAAAATCAAAATTGATCACTTGTTGAGGATCTGTAATTTTAAAAGATTTGGGTACAGATAAACCGAGCGATCGCGCCTGCTCTGAGAAGGCAAATTTATCATCTAGCATCTTGGTAATATCTGCATCAAAGTGGAATACTTCACAATATTCTGATAGTGCAGGCTTGGCTAAAGAGTCGTAGTAACTAGCGACAGGACTACATACAGGTACATAAACATCAACCTTTTCTTTCTTGACTATTTCTACTAGTGCCTGAATGTAACCTTCTGGATCTGATTGTGGTGCAGGAACAGTATAAAAACGACTCACAGCTTGGGAAAATCTATGTCCAGACAACCAGTATTTATGACTTTCAATTAGAATTACTCGGTGTCCGACTGCATGGAAGCAGCGAGCTAGTTGTAATGCTTTAGTCATCTTTGCGCCACTCACCAAGATAGTCTGAGGATGAGCAACTACGGCAGGTTTTTGCCTAAATGGGCGGCACAACAAAGATATCAATACTATCAAAGCATTGAATGGTAAGGCGATGAATAATAATGTCAGAGTCCCAACAGTCTTGAATAGAGTTACTATCTTTACCCCCATACTTGTTGTAGAGGTTGTAGATTGAGGCAAAGATAAAGAGATTGATTGTGACATAAGTTTTTCCTTTGTGTTGATTCAGTTAGTAGTAAGGACTTTAGTCCTTGAGTTGAGGGCTAAAGCTTTGACTACTAACTCCGCAAAGTTGCTTGAAGAACTGTCTTCGCTACACTACGCGTCTAATTAAAGTCACACCATCTCGTATAGGAAGCAAAACTTGCTCTACACGAGGATCGGCGGCGACAATAGAGTTAAAATCAGCGATCGCTGCACCGTTGGAGGTACGTTGTTCTGATGGAAGGTAAACTTGTCCTTGCAACAAAGTGTTATCTACACACATCAACCCATCAATAGCTAGTAACTCACTCGCCAAAATAGTCTGGAAGTACTCTACATACTCTTTTTTATCGGCATCTATGAAGATAAAATCAAACGATGCTTTTTTGGCGGCTAGTTTGTGGAGTGTCTCTAAGGCTGGTGCTACTTCCACAACGATTTTATAACCGTCAGGAGATTCATCAAAACAACTTTGAGCAAATTCGGCAACATAGGAATCTACTTCACAAGCTATCAGTTCCCCATCTTTGGGTAATGCTTCTGCCATTGCCAAAGCTGAATATCCTGTAAACATTCCTACTTCTAGAATCCGCTTGGCTTTGATCATATGAACAAACATTTTTAATGTTTGTCCTTCCAGATGTCCTGAGAGCATTTCCTGTTCTAGTTGACGGACTGTTTCCCCATCACTGAAACGTTTGCTCCAATCTTCTTGGCTGGTTTTTTGTGCCAATGCTGTTAATGCCTTCGATTCTGGGGTGGTGTAATCGTCCAAGTAGGGATCTAAACCCTCTGCTAATTGCAGTGCTTCCTGCAAAGAATCTAATATCTGCGGGGGAATGTTTTGTTGTTGTGCTAATTTGAAAGTTTGCTGTAGCTGGGCTACTAAGATACTGTGTGGGGTAATTGGTCTAGCTGTGGGTAATTTGAGAACATTTGTCATGGATTTACACCCCCAATAGTCGGGCTTGTTGAGTTTCAATGTATGCGTCTATGCCTTCTCCCCCACGAGGATATTTAGCACACAAACTTTTGTGTTCAGCTAAGGCAGTCTTTAGTTCTTCACGAGTCAAATCGTTAACAAAGAAACACTCACCAATCGGACGAGGCATAGCTGCGCGTTGTTTGCCATCTCGCGTGAGGCTAATAGATTCGGTTGCATACCAGAGTAAATCTTCATCTAGTAGAGGATGATCCAGTGATAAGCCTATACGACTCATTAAATCGAGGATGCGATCGCGCTCTTGTGTAGGAATATAACCTCGTTGTGCGGCAATGGTTGCAGACAAAGCCATGTCTATATTCACGGCATGGCCATGATATAGCGGTACGTGTGGAGCTAATTCTAGGGTAGGACTCCAAGTGTGGCCATAGGCAATAACGCGATCGAGGTCGATTTCGTGGAGGTTGGGAGTTTCTAACTCCAGCATCGTTTTGATGGCTTCATAGTTAACTTTATGGGCAATCTCTTTGATCTCTGGTGTCCCATTTAGATATCCAAAGTGGGTGGAAAGCAGTTCTTTACCATGTTCGTATAGGAGTTCAAACACTTCTGAATTGGCAACTACAGCAATTTTGACTAACTCTGCCATGCCATTACGAACTTGATCTGTTGGCAATGTTTTCAAAAATGAGAAATCAAGAATCACTTTCAAAGGTGCATGATATGCTCCCAAGCGATTTTTTAACTTGCGATGATTTACTGCTACCTTAATTGCTACACCTGCATCAATTAAACCAATCAATGTCGTAGGAATGCGAATGTAGTTACTCTTGCGACGGTAAGCAGCACAAGCAAAGCCAGCTACATCAGTAATTAAACCACCACCCACTACTAATACTGGTTCTTTACGCACTAAACCGAACTCTGAAAAAGCATCAACAATTTTTTCAAAGCTGGCAAGGGTTTTAGCAGGCTCAGTAATGATGATAGAAAATACTGTCAGTTCAATGTCATAGTGCTGAAAATATGACCTCATCTGATCGCCGTAAAGTTCATAGACATTGCTATCAATTACAGTCAAACAGCGACCAAATTTTCCATAGGTATCTGCAATTTCTCTGTTTCTAATATCAAATACACCGTTCACATAGACAAGACTAAAATCAATTTTTTCGTAACCTTGTACGTGAAATGCAGTTGCTGTTGCGTCAAATTTTGCTTGGACTTTATTCATGTTGGTTGACCTTGATTGCAACTAAAAAATTGTAGTTTTTGCTGATCATTTCGATTTACTCTCATGCACACCAGCACAAGATAATGCACTTTATCTTTGCAGATACAAGGCATGATAAGATAAGCTTTCATTTAAAAAGCCTAGTGCTATTACTGTGTGGCAATCTCATTACAATAGTTACCAGTTAAGTAAGTCGGAGAGAAAAAAACAAACTACATTAATTAATGTAAAATTTAATTGAATTGGCTTGTAGTAAGGGCTTTAGCCCTTAAGAGAGGACTAAAGTCCCTACTACAAACCTTGAATTATTCACACCGTTCTACTTACTTAATTAGAGCCTATTTATAAAGTAAA
This sequence comes from Aliinostoc maniaoense, assembly GCF_058172895.1. Classification (NCBI taxonomy): domain Bacteria; kingdom Bacillati; phylum Cyanobacteriota; class Cyanophyceae; order Nostocales; family Nodulariaceae; genus Aliinostoc; species Aliinostoc maniaoense. The sequence continues at coordinate 6,446,495 of NZ_CP187952.1, forward strand.
TATTCAGCGTGTGAGTAAATGATATATGGCCGTAATGCACCACTATCATACGGTGCGTTACACGTTGCTTTAACGCACCCTACAAATCAATTTACTTTATAAATTATCTCTAACCTTTGACTGTTGACTATTGAAAATTCAATAAAGTTCAGTTAGTGAAATTTAAACATTACAGATCACCTTAAATCCCCGTTTTTAAGGGGGAATTTGATTCTTGATCCCCCCTTTTTCAAGAGGGGTTAGGGGGGATCAAAATCTTAACTGAACCGTATTGATTTAAAATCACCATTACATTTGAGTAAATTCTGTAGGTGAATTAACCTTCTGTTCAGTAGAATCTCTTAAATAGTTCAATAATCCTATTAGTCATTCCTTCCTATTAAGCTTGTCAGACTTATTTATGCAACTAGCATATTTTTTAAGAGTCTGTGACACTGCGAAGTATTTAAACTTAGTCATGAAACTTAAAACTTACAGCGTCACGCACCAACTATCGATTATGACAAATTGCATAAGTCCTAGCTTACATTCTCTTGGAATTATTGAATTACTTTCAGAAGATTAACAACTAAATCGAGATTTATTCCCCAATATTTAATTTTAGTGGTTTACCAATTGTCAGATTTCGTAAAACTTCTGTCCTGGAGAAAATTTCGTATTTTTGTTCTCCCAGTTTTAATTTAAGATTAGCACCTTGATTAATCCCAATTTCAGTGTTGTTTAGCATTGCTATCAAACCTTATATCTCTCAATTCGCTACATCTTATTTGGCGCAGAATGACAGTAGATTTCCTCTTGCAATCAGTGAATTTAATGCTCATTCTTTAACATACTGATCTCAGTAAATCCTGAAAATGCCAAATTTGACTATCTCTGAATAAGTAGTTATTGAAACTTAAAGTTTCTTTATAAAAATTAGTTTGCAAAAATGAATTTGTTGGAATTGACCCTCCGAATTTTAGATTTTGGATTTTGGATTTTGGATTTTTTGGGTTACAAGCTCCAACGCCACTTGACGGCAGTTGCTACCCTACGGGAACGCCTCCGGCGAACAAGTCGGCAAAGCCGCCCAACGCACTGCCTCCTTTATGCCGGGAAACCCGTCCACCGCAGTGGCTTCCCCTGGTGGGTGGAAAAATCTACAATCTTCAATCTAAAATCCCCAAGCCCCGCACCCTTGTGGTCGGGGTCAATCTAAAAGACGCTCCTGCGTCGCTAACGCTACGCTATCGCAAATCTAAAATCCAAAATTGTTTGACTCTAGCTATTACTAAGCACAATTACAGCATTTTGTCCACCAAAGCCAAAACTGCAACATAATGCCTTCCGAATCTGACTATGATATGCCGTTCGGACTAAATTTAAATCAAATTCTGATTGATGTAATCCGATGTTGGGGGGTAGAATATGATGCTGCATCCCTAATAAGGTGAAAGCTACCCCTAAAGCTCCCGATGCACCAAGAGTATGACCTGTAGCCCCTTTGGTGGAACTAACTGCTATAGGATCGGTAAATAGCTTGTTTATGACAATGCTTTCCATCTGGTCATTAAGTCGGGTAGCTGTGCCGTGAGCATGAATGTAATCTAAATCATCAGCTTGGATGCGACTGTATTCTAGAGCTTGTTTGATAGCAGCGATCGCTCCTCTACCTTCCAAGTCTGGCTGATTAGGATGATATGCGTCTGCGGTGAAACCAAAACCTAAAACTTCACCATAAATTTTTGCCTGACGCTTCTGGGCTAAAGCTTTTGACTCCAAAACAAATACAGCCCCTCCTTCACCCAATACTAAACCTTCCCGGTGTAAGTCAAAGGGATACGCTCCTGTTTTGGCTAAAGCACCCATTTTTTCAAACCCAGATATAGTCAAGGGTGTAATAGGTGCTTCTGTTGCCCCAGCGATCGCCCTTTGATATTGTCCTGTTTGAATTAACCATGCTGCTTGAGCAATTGCCCAAATTCCCGTAGCACAAGCGGCCATTGGTGCTAAAACTGCCCCCGTTGCACCAATTCGCCTAGCTGATGCGATCGCATTCATGTGAGGTAAAGTCTCTAACCAATCCTCCAATCTTGCTCCCATCACATCTAAATCTTGGCTGGGAGATTTTTTATACATATCCCTAGCCAACTTTTCCCATATTGCTTGATGACTACGACTTGAGCCAATGACTACAGCACAATTTGGTAAAGGTGTCAACAAACCAGCATCTTCCAAGGCTGCATCTACAACTTGTTGTGTCAACATTCTTAAATTCGCTGGTTGTTGACTAATTAATCCTAGAGGTAGTGGTGCGAGTTCTGGAAAAGGTTGATGGAGTTTAATTCCCGATTTACCAGCAATTAAACTTTGCCAACTTTCCTCTAAGCTTGTACCCAAGGCAGAAACTAAACCAATACCAGTGACAACAACTTCAACCATTTAGTAGCCAAGAGGCAGGGGTGTAGGGGTATAGGGGTATAGGGGTATAGGGGTATAGGGGTATAGGGGTATAGGGGTATAGGGGTGTAGGGGTGTAGGGGATGTGATCTATTCCAAATCCCCAATCCCCAGTCCCCAATCCCCAATCCCCAGTCCCAAGTCCCCAATCCCCAGTTCCCAATCCCTATTGTGGAACTTTTAAATTTTCACTACCTTGAGTGACTTTAGCAGAATCAATGCGATCGCCTTGCTGAATTTTGTTAACTACATCAAAGCCGTCGGTGACATAACCGAATACGGCATAGTTACCATCTAAAAATCCTAAATCTGCCAAAGCAAAATAAAATTGAGAAGAAGCAGAATCTGGTGGCTGCGATCGCGCCATTGCTACCGCACCTTGTTTATGAGTTAACTGAGGTGCTTTAGTTATGCGAGCTTGATCAAAGGTCTTGCTGTACAGTGGGCTAGCTTCCCCTTCCGGCTTAATTTCTAAGGGTATACGACGCTCATTTTTGGTTTTGTCATCAATGTAGCCCCCTGTTCCCAGTCTTTCTACTGGAACTTTTGGATCTTTACTTTGGGGATCACCACCTTGGACTACAAAAGGCTGAGGTTGGCGCACCACTCGATGGAAAACTGTGCCATCATATACACCCTTCTGCACCAAATCCACAAAATTACCAGCCGTAATAGGGGCATTTGTACCGTCTACTTCAATGGTAATTGGCGAGCCGTTAACCGTCATCACCACCGTAGCTTTACCTTCAAGACGTGGTAAATCTTTCATTCCCGGAATACTCTCACTTATATTATCTGATACTGACGTTGTTTCAGTACTTGTTGTCGTGGTTGTCTCAGTAGCTGTTGATGCTGGCGAAGAATTAGCCTGCTCTGTAGAACAGCCACCCAACATTAAAGCACCGACTATCAAAACAGCAACCAAGAATTGTGAAACTTTGAACCGCATTACCAGTCACTGACTCAACCTGTGTATCTTAGCCTTTTTTGGGATAGGGCATATAAGAGGAATTGGGGCAGGGTGCAGGGGGCAAGGGGAGGTGAGAGAAAAAAGGTGTGGGGAGTGTGGGGAGTGTGGGGAGTGTGGAGGGTAATTTTTTGGATACTTAGCTAGAAATCCCACACAAAATTTCGTTCAGCCGGCAAGGGGTAGAAAACTTTTCCCCCTGCTCCCTGCTCCCCTGCCCCCTGCTCCCTGCTCCCCTGCTCCCCTGCTTCTTACCTTTTAGCCTACAATCCCTCTAAAGGTACTTCCAAAAAGCGCGCTAACTCTGCACCTTGGGTTTCCAACTCTGCTAAAGATAAAGGTTGCCCTACCCGTGTTAGGGGGATATCGCGGCGGCCTTTCACTCGCAAATACAAGGCACGACGAGGATTGATTCCTTCTTGAATTTCAATTCTGACAGATTGTACATCTTGAATGCGGGAATCTATTTCAATTCGGCGGTTTTTGCCAGGAAATCCCCAACGAAAGATTTTAATGTAACCAGTTTCTTTATTGAAATCGTTGTAGCCACCTCCTAAATCCCAGAGGATAGATAGCCATAGATACAACGCTAACAATAAGCCAGCCGAACCATATAAACCCATTACTAATCCCTGGGGTACAAATACCAGTTGAGTCGGATCAGTAACTATGAGTAAATTAATATGCAAGTAACTTGATAAACCCGCCAACAAAAAGCCTGTAGCTCCCATTGTGACGACAGTTGCCCACCAGTAGTTACTAAACCTACGAGAGCCGAGAACTGTTTGATGCAGAAGGCGATCGCCTTTATTAACCGTTGTTGATCCAGTCATTTCACTACCTTGGCCTGTGAGTGCTTCCCTTTAACTAAGAGTCTGCCATTTCCACAGGATGTCTTGCAAGCTTAATGTTTAGTCAAGAGGGAACAGGGAACGGGGAACAGGGAACAGATTATGGTTTATGCCCAATGCCCCATGCCCTATGCCCCATGCCCAAAATTCTTTAATTTTGAATTTTGAATTTTGAATTGATTAGCCCCATGCCCAATAATAAGATTTCTGAGAAAACTTGTGTCAAATTGTAAAAATTCTGATATTGATAGTATTTAATAGGTTCATGATCAATACTTGATTTCCCTAGGTGGGTTGAGCGAAAACCCCAAGAATGTGATAAGTTAAGAAGCATTAAGTTACCACAAGCTAGGTAACTAGCTCATGGTACGTGTAACGACATAACCCTGAGAAATGTCCGCTTGTACAAGTGAGCAAATCTCAGGAACTCAGCAATTATAAACAGCTGAGATTGTCAAAAAAAACGTTATTTCCTCGCGGCAGTCTCTTAAAAGGGAAATTTCCCCAAAAGCTCTGCTTAGAAACGTTGCAATTTTAGTAAAAGAGGATTTAGTTAAATGACCATCGCAGTAGGACGCGCCCCCAGTAGAGGGTGGTTTGACGTACTAGACGACTGGTTAAAGCGCGATCGCTTCGTATTCGTAGGTTGGTCAGGAATATTACTATTCCCCTGCGCCTTCCTAGCATTAGGCGGTTGGCTAACCGGTACAACCTTCGTCACCTCGTGGTACACCCACGGACTAGCCTCATCGTACCTAGAAGGGGCAAACTTCCTAACAGTAGCAGTATCCAGCCCCGCAGACAGCATGGGACACTCCCTGTTGTTACTGTGGGGGCCAGAAGCACAAGGGGACTTCACCCGTTGGTGTCAATTGGGAGGATTGTGGCCCTTCGTAGCCCTACATGGAGCATTTGGACTAATTGGGTTCATGCTACGTCAATTTGAAATTGCGCGGTTAGTAGGGATCAGACCATACAACGCCCTAGCATTCTCAGCCCCCATCGCGGTATTCGTCAGCGTCTTCTTGATGTACCCCTTGGGACAATCATCTTGGTTCTTCGCTCCCAGTTTTGGAGTAGCAGCCATCTTCCGGTTCTTATTATTCCTGCAAGGATTCCATAACTGGACACTCAACCCCTTCCACATGATGGGAGTAGCAGGTGTATTAGGTGGAGCATTACTGTGTGCGATTCACGGTGCAACAGTAGAAAACACCTTATTTGAAGACGGTGAAGCATCCAACACCTTCCGCGCCTTCAACCCCACCCAATCAGAAGAAACCTACTCAATGGTGACAGCAAACCGTTTCTGGTCACAGATATTCGGGATTGCTTTCTCCAACAAACGCTGGTTACACTTCTTCATGTTGTTTGTACCAGTTACCGGGCTGTGGATGAGTGCTGTCGGGATTGTCGGTTTAGCCCTCAACCTCCGCGCTTATGACTTCGTATCGCAAGAATTACGCGCTGCGGAAGACCCAGAATTTGAAACTTTCTATACCAAGAACATTTTGCTGAACGAGGGTATCCGCGCTTGGATGGCTCCTCAAGATCAGCCTCACGAAAAATTTGTATTCCCCGAAGAGGTACTACCCCGTGGTAACGCTCTCTAATAGACCTACCATAATGGGCGGCGGACGCGACCAAGAATCCACCGGTTTTGCTTGGTGGTCTGGCAATGCCCGTCTCATTAACTTATCTGGTAAACTGCTGGGCGCACACGTTGCCCACGCTGGTTTGATTGTATTCTGGGCTGGAGCGATGACCCTATTTGAAGTCGCTCACTTTGTTCCAGAAAAACCAATGTACGAACAGGGTTTAATCCTGCTACCCCACATTGCTACCCTCGGTTGGGGTGTTGGTGCTGGTGGTGAAGTTATCGATACCTTCCCTTACTTCGTAGTTGGTGTACTCCACATTATTTCCTCAGCAGTCCTGGGCTTTGGTGGTATTTATCACGCTGTGCGCGGCCCAGAAACCTTAGAAGAGTATTCCTCTTTCTTTGGTTATGACTGGAAAGATAAGAACAAGATGACCAACATCATCGGCTTCCACCTGATCATTTTGGGTTGTGGTGCGTTGCTGTTAGTGCTGAAGGCTATGTTCTTCGGCGGTGTCTACGACACCTGGGCCCCTGGTGGCGGTGATGTTCGTGTAATCACCAATCCTACCTTGAACCCTGCTGTTATCTTCGGTTATCTCATCAAAGCTCCTTTTGGTGGCGAAGGCTGGATTGTCAGCGTAGATAACATGGAAGATGTTATCGGCGGTCACATTTGGATTGCTTTAATTTGTATCTCTGGCGGTATTTGGCACATCTTCACCAAGCCTTTTGGTTGGGCGCGTCGTGCGTTTATCTGGTCTGGTGAAGCTTACCTCTCCTACAGCTTGGGTGCGTTGTCCTTAATGGGCTTCATCGCCTCTTGTATGGTTTGGTATAACAACACCGTTTACCCCAGTGAATTTTTTGGCCCTACTGGCCCTGAAGCTTCTCAAGCTCAAGCTTTAACATTCTTAATTCGTGACCAACGCTTAGGTGCTAACGTTGGTTCTGCTCAAGGCCCTACAGGTCTAGGTAAATACTTGATGCGCTCTCCTACAGGTGAAATCATCTTCGGTGGTGAAACCATGCGCTTCTGGGATTTCCGTGGCCCTTGGTTAGAGCCTCTACGTGGGCCTAACGGTCTTGACTTAGAAAAAATCAAGAACGATATTCAGCCTTGGCAAGCTCGTCGTGCTGCTGAATACATGACTCACGCTCCTCTGGGTTCTTTGAACTCTGTAGGTGGTGTGGCTACTGAAATTAACTCCTTCAACTACGTATCTCCTCGTGCGTGGTTGGCAACTTCTCACTTCGTCTTAGGTTTCTTCTTCCTCATCGGTCACTTGTGGCACGCTGGTCGCGCTCGTGCTGCTGCTGGTGGTTTCGAGAAAGGTATTGACCGTGAGAATGAACCAGCAATGTCAATGACTGAACTTGACTAGGTTCTAAAGTTTTATTTCATCACTGACAATTAAACGCTTTTGCGGCTCTTGTGTAACAGCAAGAGCCTTTTTTTGGTAATTCGTAATTCGTAATCGGATTGGTATATCAGCTTTCACCTACATTCATTGCTGCTAACATTGCTTTTTGACTAACTTGTTGGTAAATTGTCTGCAAATATTTCATTACTACATCACTGGCAGTTAAATTAACTGCACTTTCCTCATTTTGTCCTAGAGGAATAGCACCCAACACATCTAATAAAGTTTCGTTACTTGATGGTGTAATTACTACCAAAGAAGAATCTAGTGGCTCATTATATTGCCAGAGATTGTCAATTTTAATTTGATATTGATGGTGATTAATTGTTGGTTGATTCTCTGGGCTTGCAGTTGTATGCACTGCTAACTTTTCACCTCTTAGGTAACGTAAATCACTAATGATTTCTTCTTTAGTTCTTCCCCGTAATTGGAATAACACAAAGGGATCTTCGCTGAATCTGTCACCTAATTGATAGTATACTGCGCCAACGTGTTTACAGGGGTTGGCTTTATCGGGACAGGAGCATTTACTATGAACATCGCTGAGGGTGAAGGGAAACAAAGAAAGTCCATTAGCGGTGAATACTTCTTCAATATTTTGGGGCATTTCTCCCGCTAATAATTTGGCAGCAAATAATGCTTTTTTAGACATAGTTTCAATAATATATCCCCATTCTTCATCACTAAAAGAATTGAGGGAGAGGGAAACTTTATAAGGTTCTACTTCACTACCTTGGACTTTGGCTAATACCTTTGCACCTTTAAATTCAATGCTGAGAACGTTACCTTGGCGTGCATAGTTTCTGGCGCGTTCTAAGCGTTTTTTAAAGCGGTAGGAATCGAGTAGTTCTAGCCATCTTTGTGACCACCATTCGCGGCTGGCTTGCAATGTTGTGTTTGTCATCATCAATTAGGAATTATTAGGGGATTTATTAAACGCAGAGGGGCGCAAAGGTAAACGCAGAGAGAAGTCTGAGCGGAGGCTTCCTCCGATGGCTTCGCCAACGCCAAGGGCGAACAGAACTTCGGTAGGGGCGCAAAGGTAAACGCAGAGAAGCGCAGAGAGGAGAATATGATTTTTGTTGTTTATTCTGTATCTTCTTCTATGACTGCATTGCGGTCTAATATTAGTAGGTTGCGGAGTTGGTTGGTGTCTAGTTCTGTTAACCATTCTTCGCCTGCACCAACTACTTGTTCTGCTAGTTGTTTTTTGCTTTCAATCATGTCATGAATTTTTTCTTCTAATGTGCCGGTGCAAACGAATTTATGTACTTGCACGTTACGGGTTTGACCAATACGAAATACGCGGTCTGTGGCTTGATTTTCTACGGCTGGATTCCACCATCTATCAAAGTGAAATACATGATTGGCTCTGGTTAAATTTAATCCGACACCTCCAGCTTTGAGGGATAAAATCATGATTGGTGGCCCTTGGGGATCGTGTTGGAAACGGTCAATCATTTCTTCACGTTGTTTTTTGCTGCTACTACCATATAAAAAGAAGATTTCCCGTCCTAGATACTTTTCTAGGTGGGGTTTGAGGAGTTTACCCCATTCGGCAAATTGGGTAAAAATGAGGGCGCGATCGCCTTCTTCTAACGCTACTTCTAACATTTCTTCTAGCCGTTGCAATTTGGCTGAATTATGTTGTGCTAAACTCGCTTCTTTTAAATACTGGGCTGGATGATTACAGATTTGTTTGAGCTTAATTAATAAGGCTAAAATCATGCCTCGACGTTGCAATCCTTCGGCTGATTCAATTTCAGCTAATGATGCTTCTACTACTTGTTGATATAGTGCAGCTTGTTCTGGAGTTAAGCCACAAAAGACTGTCATTTCTTGCTTTTCTGGTAAGTCTTGAATAATTTCACGGTCTGTTTTTAAACGACGTAAAATAAAAGGCTGAACTAAAGCACGTAATTGATTTAAAGAAGCTGCATCACCGTATTTTTCAATGGGCATGGCAAACCGTCTTTGAAAGAATTGCTTATTACCTAAATAACCAGGGTTGAGAAAATCTAAAATTGACCATAATTCTTGCAGTCTATTTTCTACTGGTGTACCCGTTAAAGCAATCCGAAATGTTGACTCTAATTGTCTGACTGCTTGGGATTGTTTTGCTTCAGCATTTTTTACGTTTTGGGCTTCATCTAGGACAATTATTTGCCAATCAACAGTCTGTAAAGATTTTAAATCACGGTGAATTAATGAATAACTAGTAATCACTAAATCATGTTTATTTGCGGCTGTTGTAAATGTCTTACCTTTGGGACGTTTATCACCGTGATATTGTAAAATTTTGAGTGTGGGAGCAAATTTTTTAACTTCTCGTTCCCAGTTTCCTAACACAGAAGTTGGGCAAACAAGTAATGTGGGTTTTTCTAATATATCTTGTTCTTTTAGATACAAAAGAAAGGCTATGAACTCGACAGTTTTACCGAGTCCCATGTCGTCTGCGAGACACGCACCTAAACCCCAACGTTCTAGAAAAGCTAACCAAGCTGCGCCTCTTTCTTGATAAGGCCGTAACTGTCCTTGGAAGTCTTTTGGTGCGGGTAAAGGTGCAACCGCTTGATTGTTAGTTAGTGCGCCAATTAACTCTTGTAAAGCCCCAGATGCTTCAAAGCTAACGACTGGTAACTTTTCAATTACTTGGGTATCTCCCGTACTCAAACGTAAAGCATCTTCTAAAGATAAAGACATTTGTTCTTTACGAGATGCAAAGAAATTTTGCGCTGTCTTAATATCTTGGGGACGCAATTCCACCCATTCACCGTTAATTTCTACGAGTGGACTATTTAAAGCGACTAAGCGATCAAATTCGGCTTTAGAAATTGTCTGTCCACCGATCGCCAATTGCCACTGAAAGTTTAATAAACTTTGTAATCCCAAGCGTCCCTGCTTTTTCTTGGAAGTTTCGGCGGAAATCTTTAACCCCAAGCGGTTCGCCCAGCCTTCGCGGTTTGCCAAACTCGGGGGTAAAATCACACCCAAGCCACTATCTTCAAACCGCCAAGCGACTGATTTAATAAATTCATAGGCTTGGATGGGGGTGAGGTGACAAGATTGGGGTGCTTCCGTTTCTAAACTAGGTGCGATCGCTGGATATAATCGAGAAGCTAAACCTAAACCTCGTAATAATGTTTCTTGGGGTTGATTAATGGTGCGATTTTGCTCAACTAACTGCTCAACTGGATGTTGCCAAATCGTCGCTGCATCTACTAAATATTCTGGATTATCAGCCGCTTGCAAAAAATATGCCAATGTCCAATCGGTTTTTTCCTCATCAGGCGCAAGCAACTGAAAACAGGCGCGAAATTGATTTTTACTAGCCAATTGAGATTGTAGGGGCATCGTCCAAGCTTTTAGGGCTGCTTCTAACCTTTCTACCCCAATTACATCTGCATTCACTGCATTAGATGCACCCGTTAAAGCCTGTAACCACTGACGCACAGGTAATGGTAAAGAAGCCATCACCCTAGGTTCAACTAGAGTTTGATTCCCCACCATCTCCCGCACTTGAGCATCAATGACACTATTAAGAAACGATAAAATTAATTCCTGCGGTTGACGAGGAAAATCCACATACATCGGTGACTGATGACTCAATTCCTCCCCAGTCCCCAGTCCCCAGTCCCCAGTCCCCAGTCCCCGATAAATCCGACAAACCAAGGGCATTTTCGACGCAAACTTTTCTAGACGAGTGCCATCGATAGCACTGTCTACAACGACTTGCCATTTCGTATCAAAATTGCCGTTAGCGTCTCTTTCAATAGTTGGTAAAAACTTAGATCGGGAAATTAAATCTAAACTCCAACGGGCAACTTGTGACCAAAATCGTAAATCCCCACCTAAAAAGGTATTGTTTTCATTGACAATATTTAATGGTAGAGAAGTCAGAAATTTAATTGCTGCTAAGGGATGAAGACAAAAACCTTCTACTAACCAAGGCTGTAAGCATCTGGGATCATTCGTTTCAGATGTCAAAGACCCAGAATGAACCGGAGAAACTAAGGCTATTTCTGTTTGATTTATTTCTAAAATATCAGTTGGTAGGTTAACTACTTGAGAATGAATTGGTAAATTAATTTTTGTAGAAGTGGCAGATTTAGTAGATGATTTTTGAGCAGGCTGAGTTATGAAGTTGGTAATCTTGATGTTTTCACTAGACAGCCATGCAGTTAACTCAGATGCTGTCATGGCTAAGGGATTTAATGCTAACTCACTAAAATTAACCTGAATGCGTGGCGATCGCCAAGTTTCTCCCCAAATAAATAAACAATCTTCCTGCTCTTTTGATAACCAACTACCGTGTAAAATTGCCATTTGTTAACTACTCAAACTTACATCAATTCAAAAATATTAAGTATTGCTGATTACATCATAGCTATATTTATTTTCATGGCTTGATTAAAATCAAAATTCAATATAATCAAATATTTTTAATTTAATAAAATTCAATAATATCTATACATTAATTAACCTTGATGATAGTAAAAATATTGCTGTCCAATGGTTTCTTTCCTACACCCTACACCTTCTATTTTTTAGATACTAGCTTGATTTTTGTAACTCTGGATAAGCGAACACCACAAAATAAGTTATCCCAGGTTGACAGGTTGGTAGGGTACGTCAGTTTCAGAAAAGCTAACTATACCCAGAAGTTATTCATACTGACGCACCCTACATTTCTGATGACTGCCAGCCCCATGCCCCATGCCCCATGACCCATGCCCAATTCCCAATGCCCCATGCCCAATTGCCAATCCCTTGATATCATTGTAAGCACTCCACAAGCGGCAAAACTAGCTGATGAACAGATGGTAACGCTAAGTTATGTATCGCGCTTGGCGTTGAGGAACTTGTTGCTGTTTGTATGTAACAGAAGTCAGCCAGAGGGCATCAATGTTAGGATTGCCACAGAGAGCGAATAAAGAAAGAGAAGGAAAAAAAGCTGAATGGCAGAATTTGAGAAGTCAATATCCTTCGATGGCAGGGATATTCGACTGAAAGTAGGCCTACTAGCACCGCAAGCAGGTGGGTCTGTGTTGATAGAATCAGGGGATACAGCTGTTTTGGTAACAGCTACGCGATCAGCAGCCAGAGAGGGCATCGATTTCCTTCCCCTGACAGTAGATTACGAAGAAAGACTATACGCGGCTGGGAGAATACCTGGTGGAATAATGCGCCGTGAAGGTCGTCCACCAGAAAAGGCCATTCTTACTAGTCGTTTAATTGACCGTCCTTTGCGTCCTTTATTCCCTTCATGGTTGCGGGATGACTTGCAAGTTGTGGCATTTACAATGTCAATGGATGAGCTAGTACCACCGGACGTATTGGCGGTGACGGGTGCTTCAATTGCCACGCTGATTGCTCAAATTCCCTTTAACGGGCCAATGGCAGCAGTCCGAGTAGGCTTGGTAGGTGATGACTTTATCATTAACCCCACCTATGCAGAAATTGAGGCGGGAGATTTAGATTTAGTGGTAGCTGGTTCACCAGATGGCGTAATCATGGTGGAAGCAGGTGCAAATCAACTGTCAGAGCGAGATATTATTGAAGCAATTGATTTTGGCTACGAAGCGGTGCGCGATTTAATCAAGGCACAGCAAGATTTAGTAGCAGAACTGGGTTTGGAAATTGTGCAGGAAGCAGCACCAGAAGTAGACCAAACCTTGGCAGATTATATCCGCGATCGCGCTAGCGATGAAATTAAGAAAATTCTGGCTCAGTTTGATTTAGGCAAAACGGAACGGGACACCGCCTTAGATGCCGTTAAAGAAAATATTGCCACAGCGATCGCCGAACTCCCAGAAGAAGACCCAATTCGGGTTGCTGCTACTGCCAATAGCAAAGCCTTGGGGAACACTTTTAAAGACATTACTAAGTACTTCATGCGCCGTCAAATCGTCGAAGATAACGTGCGTGTTGATGGTCGTAAACTTGATGAAGTCCGTCCTGTGTCTTGTCAAGTTGATGTCTTACCCAAACGTGTCCACGGTAGCGGCTTATTTAACCGGGGACTAACTCAGGTATTATCTGCCTGTACCCTCGGTACTCCCGGAGATGCTCAAAATCTCAACGACGACTTACAAACTGACCAATCTAAACGCTACCTACATCATTACAACTTCCCGCCCTTCTCTGTCGGCGAAACTAAACCTTTACGCGCCCCAGGTAGACGGGAAATCGGTCACGGTGCATTGGCAGAACGCGCCATCCTGCCTGTACTACCACCGAAAGAGCAATTCCCCTATGTAATTCGGGTTGTTTCTGAGGTGTTATCTTCTAATGGTTCTACCTCAATGGGTTCTGTGTGCGGCTCTACCCTAGCTTTAATGGATGCTGGCGTACCAATTCTCAAACCAGTGAGCGGGGCAGCTATGGGTTTGATTAAAGAAGGGGATGAAGTCCGAGTACTCACAGATATTCAAGGCATTGAAGACTTTTTAGGTGACATGGACTTTAAAGTCGCCGGGACAGATACAGGGATTACAGCCTTGCAAATGGACATGAAAATCTCTGGTTTGTCTTTGGAAGTGATTGCCCAAGCCATTCACCAAGCCAAAGCCGCTAGGTTGCACATTCTTGATAAAATGTTGCAAGCTATTGAGCAACCCCGTACTGAAACTTCACCTTATGCGCCCCGTCTGTTAACGATCAAAATTGATCCTGACATGATTGGTCTAGTTATTGGCCCCGGTGGTAAGACCATTAAGGGAATCACTGAAGAAACTGGTGCGAAAATAGACATCGAAGATGATGGCACAGTCACTATTTCTGCGGTAGATGAGAATAAGGCCAAGAGGGCGCGGAATATTGTTCAAGGCATGACTCGCAAGCTAAATGAAGGCGATGTCTATGCAGGACGTGTGACTCGAATTATACCAATTGGTGCTTTTGTGGAATTTCTCCCCGGTAAGGAAGGAATGATCCATATTTCCCAACTGGCTGATTATCGTGTAGGCAAGGTGGAAGATGAAGTAGCTGTGGGTGATGAAGTAATTGTCAAGGTACGCGAAATTGACAATAAAGGACGGATTAACCTCACACGCTTAGGCATCCACCCAGATCAGGCAGCTGCGGCACGGGAAGCTGCGGCGGTGAATCGTTAATTATCGATTTGGATTTTAGATTTTATCTAAAATCCGCGATGCCTTTTAGGTAGGCATCGCCGTAAATTTTTTCATTATTGATAATCATAGATTTTTAACAGTGAACGCTGTCAGGACTGATATAGCCATAGCCAGATAGATGATGAAAATAAAAGGCTTTCAAGTCTGTCAACTGTCAACTGTCAACTCCTATACCTAATAACTGATGCAAAAATACTCAGGTTGCTAGTTTGTCGATCGCGGCGAAGTTTGGTAAATAGAATATAGCCTAAATTAACACCAAGCATTGTGAGTGCTAAACGTTTACCAGAAACTACAGCGCACGTCAAAATTACTCGCCAATCCTGGCAACACGGGTTTCTAGAAGGTGAAGTCAGTGCAGGGGATTTTGAGTGGCATTTCCAATGGAATTTTCGCCAGGGAGAGCTTTCTGTCAAGCCTTCTCAGGGGCGTGCTTTAATTAAAGAACCTCTTGGTCGTTTTTTAGAACAGCAAGATTATCAACTAGAACCAGGAGGAGATTATGCTTTTAAAATTCGCGCCCAATTCTAACTATTAACTGATTCGGTAAGTCGGCTTAAATATCTTTCAATTAACAGAATAGCCACAATATCATCTATGGGGCGTGGTGGTTGGCGCATTCCCTGGGGCAGTAGTTTGGTGAGTCCCTTGGGGGGATACATCTGCCAATAGCGATCGCGGGCTTCTAAGGTACTATAACGCTCGTCTACTAAGATAATATTTAATGGTTCTACTAGTTCTTGCTGTAACTGCTGTTTCCAGCGTTTGGCTGTGGTTTGGTTGCCCATCACCAACAAAGAAACAGGAAAGCTTTGACGTAGGATATTAATAGTAGCGATCGCTTCCTGAGAAACTACAACTTGATGGTAGTGTAATTTTCGGTCTAATCCCATCACGGCTAAACCACATTTATCTTTACCGGGATCGAAACCTAAAATAACTGGTTGGGTTGGGGAAAATTCACTAAAATCCATAATGAATCAATTCAAAAGAATTAAGTAGTTAAAACAACCTTGCCATTTTGAATTGCTATGAGTTTGACTCTCAATGGCCCAGCCGTATAAGTATCTTCTGCTGCTATGGCTTTAATTTCTATTGGTTGCTCAAACTGTCTCAATAGAGAAACAAAGCGAATAAATGTACCATCGATTTGTACACTTTCCACAATGCCGGCATTTCTGGCGCGGAATTGGGATGCTGAAATTAATAAGTCTAATCTTTGTCTTAACTGATATGAGGTCATAGTTTTAGAGTCGGCGGTAGTTGTGGCCAAGACCTCACCTTCAGAAAATACTAAAACATTTCTAGCTGTATCAGCGAAAAATTCTATGTGCTTTTCACCCCTGACATAATTACCAGCTGAGAAAATTCTAACTACGTATTCTCGACCATCGCTAATCTGTTTGATCAGCTGCTCAACCCTATCTGGAGTCACACGCAGCAGTTCTGTATTAGTCGCAGTTCCTGGTTCAGCTAATTCGATGCTAGCATTGCGGTTGGCTTCTTGGAGTAGTTGTATGATAATTTGCTTGGCGGTATTGGGTTGGTTCACACGCACTACAGCAGCAGCCAGAACTTGACCCCTGACTAAAGCCAATTTACCTAAGCGTAAGTCACGATATGATTGGTAATATTTTTCTAGTCTTGCTACTTCCTGTTCTAGATAATCTTGTTGTTTTTCCAATTCTTTGAGTAGAGATTCTCGTTTAGCAATTATCTGTTCTCTGTTGTTAATCTCTAGATTACGATTTTGAATGAGTTTATCTAGTTGGGCAATTTTTTGATCCCGTTGTTGTATTGCTTGTTGACGGTTAGTCAATTCCCGATCGCGTTGTTCTATGGCTTGTTGGCGTTTAGCGATTTCCCGATCGCGCTGGGCAATAGCTTGTTGGGCTTCAGCATACAATCGTCTACGCTCTGCCTCTAGTTTAGAAACGGCTATCTGTAGTGCTTTTCTTTGATTGTAAACACTTTGGAGTTCAGTTATGGCTTTTTGATATTGGTTTTGGGTGCGCTGAAGTTTAGTTTGGGTTTGCGCTAAATCTTGTTGGGCTTTAAATTTTTCTTGTTTGGTGGTTTCTAATTCTTGATTGGCTTTGTTGCGTTCAGCCTCTACCTGGCTTTTTTGTTGTTCAGCAACTTTAAGTTGTTCTCGTTTTTGTCTGAGGTCTTGTTGAATATCTTCTAACTCAAACACCCCTTTCCGCAAGCCTTCATCCGCCAGAAATAGAATAGCTAGGGTGGTGGCCGCTGTTAGTACACCACTGACAATAGTGACTACTACGGCGGTATTTTTGGGGCGAAGCTTAAAGAGTGAGAGGCGTGCTTTGCCAACTCTTGTGCCGATGCGATCGCCAACTGTGGCAATTACGCCTCCCAAAATTAAAATTGCTGCAATGAGGATGTAGCCGGTGGTCATCTTCAGCTACCGAATTGTTTCCAGATACAGCCTACTACTTTCAGTCATTATCTGTGGAGGATGGGGGGTTGGCAATAGCTGATCTTACTCAATATTTGAGATTTATTGCCAACTATGAGTGTTATCTACCAAAATATAACACGCCTCATCTCTCCTGACTGCTGTGAATTTTATGTGAACTGTCTGCTGAGAGTCACAGGTTTATGCACAGTAATCTTTTTCTTGTGGATAGAAATCATTTTTTTCTCGCGCAGATCCCCTAGTAATCTGGTGACTGTGACGCGGGTAGAACCAATTGCTTCTGCGATCGCTTGATGAGATAATTTCAAATCAATTGTGATCCCGTCTGCACAAGGAATCCCAAAATCACGGCAGAGAATCAACAGAAAACTGATCAATCTCGAACCCATATCTCTATGGGCTAAGGTTTCAATCATCATCTCTGTTTGCAAAATCCGCGAAGATAAACCCCGCAGCATCAACATAGATAGTTCAGGATTTTCTTTGAGGGCTTGCTCGACTTGTTCAATGGGTGCAGACAGCAATTCTACCGGGGTAAATGCCACCGCATGGTAAAACCGATCAGACTTATTACCTGTTAACAGAGACAGCACACCAAAAACGCTATTTTCCCGCAGTAGTGCGACTGTAATTTCTTCTCCTGCCTCATACACCCTGGAAAGTTTGACTGCGCCTTTCAAAAGAAAATAAACTCGTTCAGCAGGATCGCCCGGAAAAAAGATCGTTTTATTGCGTTCAAACGTTTCGACAACTGGCGGAAAAGCTCCAGTTGCCATCTGGCGAAAAACATTTGCTAGGGCCTTATCTTGTGTCACGATCATCTCCCTTCCCCTACCCAATGCCGGAATAAAAAAAAGTAAAAACTAATTACCTAAGAATACAGCTGAAAAATCAATAAAGCACCGTTAATCCGGCTGTACTTTCCTATACTCAAACCCATAACTTCATAGCTATTTGTTTATAATGATACCTAATTTTGGCAATTTTTAGCCAGCAATTCTTGATAGATACTTCTACTTAATAGAACTATCAGGTTTTTCATCTAAAAACTTAAGTAATCTTGAAAATATCTTAAGGAATAATATGTATTTTAAATCTCAAAAACGCCATTCCTAATCATCATTTTTGCTCATCCTGTATAAAAACAAGACAAACACGCCCCAGATTCTAGTATGCTCATGAAGACAGGAGACAGGGCGCAGGAGACAGAAGGTAAAGGGGAAAAGGAAAATCAAAAATCATACCCAGTCCCCAATCCCCAGTCCCCAGTCCCTCATTTCATCAATCGTTCACATCAAAGGTTTCTATGCTGAATCTGAATGGAAAAAACGCTCTGGTGACAGGTATTGCCAATAATCGCTCTATTGCTTGGGGGATTGCCCAACAACTACACGCCGCCGGAGCAAATCTCGGCATTACCTATCTACCAGACGACAAGGGGAAAATGGAGAAGAAGGTTGCTGAACTAGTAGAACCTCTCAACCCCAGCTTATTTCTTCCCTGTAATGTCCAAAACGACGAACAGATTCAATCTACCTTTGAGACTATCCGCGATAAATGGGGCAGGCTAGATATTTTGATTCATTGTCTAGCTTTTGCTAACAAAGATGATTTAAGTGGAGGTTTTAGCCAAACTTCCCGTACTGGCTTTGCTACAGCTTTAGAAATTAGCACCTATTCACTTGTACAACTAAGTGGTGCAGCTAAACCCTTAATGACGGAAGGCGGAAGTATCATTACCTTGACATATTTGGGTGGTGTGAGGGCAGTTCCCAACTATAACGTTATGGGTGTGGCGAAGGCTGGGTTAGAAGCTAGTGTACGTTATTTAGCATCGGAACTCGGCCCCGAAAATATTCGTGTCAATGCCATTTCTGCCGGGCCAATTCGCACTTTAGCCTCTAGTGCCGTGGGTGGTATTTTAGATATGATTCACCATGTTGAAGCAGTTGCGCCATTGCGTCGTACTGTCACTCAATTAGAAGTAGGTAACACAGCAGCTTTCTTGGCTAGTGACTTGTCAAGTGGTATTACCGGACAAGTGATTTACGTTGATTCAGGATATGAAATTATGGGAATGTAAAAAAAGTCAAAGGTAAAAAGTAAAAAAACAAAAGAAAATAAAAGAATCTTTTAATTTTTACTTTTTGCATCCGCAACCCCCAATCCCCAGTCCCCAGTCCCTACATCTCTATGAAAATCAACGATTATCCCCAAGTTAATTTCTCCTCAACTGCTCGCATTGCCTCAGTACATCGCACTACTGGTGAAACTGATGTGCAAGTTACCATCAATTTAGATGGTAGTGGTGTTTGCCATGCCGAAACGGGTATTCCGTTTTTGAATCATATGCTGCATCAAATTGCTTCCCACGGCTTGATTGATTTGGATGTCAAAGCCACAGGAGACTGGGAGATTGATGATCACCACACTAATGAAGATGTGGGTATTACCCTCGGTCAAGCTTTACACAAAGCCTTGGGTGATAGAAAAGGTATTGTTCGCTTTGGTAATTTTTTAGCTCCTTTAGATGAAGCTTTAGTACAAGTAGCACTAGACTTTTCTGGTCGTCCTCATCTCAGTTATGGTTTAACAATTCCTACTGAACGGGTGGGTACTTATGACACGCAATTAGTACGGGAATTTTTTGTGGCGTTAGTCAACCATAGTCAAATGACGCTGCACATTCGCCAGTTAGATGGGATAAATTCTCACCATATTATTGAGGCGACGTTTAAAGCCTTCGCCAGAGCAGTACGCATGGCTGTCGAAGTTGATTCTCGTCGTGCTGGAACTATTCCCAGTTCTAAGGGTGTGCTTTGAACTCTCCTGGAGTTATCAGTTAACTCCTTTGCCAAAATTTGCAACAATTAACACATTTGTAGGCGATCGCGGTTATCCTATTGGGTAACTTGTAACCAATGCTGTGTTAATTAAACTGAGATGAAGTCTGTTCAAGACAATGCTGATGCTCAACTGGCTACAACAGATACCCCTGCGGTCATTATTACTTCTGAGTTACGAAAGGTCTATCGTACTGGCTTTTGGATGAATCAAAAAGTTGTCTCCCTCAAAGGCTGTTCGTTAACGGTTTATCAGGGGGAAACTTTTGGGTTATTGGGGCCGAATGGTGCAGGTAAAACTACTCTGTTAAAGTTATTACTAGGGATTATTCGCCCTACATCTGGGAAAGGTTTATTATTAGGTGAACCTTTAGGCGATCGCTCCATTAAGCAACGCATTGGCTACTTAAGTGAAAACCCTTACTTGTATGAGTATCTTACGGGTTGGGAGTTTTTGCAGTTAGCTGCGGGTTTATTCCAAATTCCCGTTCGTGTGCAACGCCAAAGGATTCCCGAACTACTAGATTTAGTGGGGTTATCCCTAGCTGATGCACGCAAAAAACAAATGCGTCGTTACTCCAAAGGGATGTTACAACGTGTGGGAATGGCACAGGCATTAATTAACGATCCCGAATTAATCTTTCTCGATGAACCGATGTCGGGACTCGATCCCCTGGGACGCTATCGGATGCGGGAAATAATCCTATCATTAAAAGCTGCCGGCAAGACAATTTTTTTTAATAGCCATATTCTCAGTGAAGTAGAACAAATTTGCGATCGCATCGCCATTCTTGCCCAAGGCGAATTAATCTGCATCGGTTCGCTAACAGAATTATTAGGCAGAGATGAAATATATCATATCAAAGGTGAAGGGGGTGATTTGGCAATCCTCAAAAAATGGCTACCAAGTATAGTGTTTGAACCGGACGGTACTTGGCACGGTACACTACAAGCTGATTACTATGATTTTCTAGGTAGTTTGCGGTTGATGGGGGGCAAAGTTATTTCTATACATTTATCTCGGCAATCTTTAGAAGAATTTTTTATTCAACAGATCAGTCAACTAAATCACTTTGTTAACTAGTAAATATTCACCCACTTTAAGATACTGTTTTGAATCCATCGCAATCCGAGAAAACAAGGTTTATTATTTTCTTGAATTGTACTACCATGCTCTATATTTATTTTCCAGATTCATGGAAATATATAACTTTAGATAGGTTAACAATTGAGTAATTAACCATATGATGTTTCTCACTTTATTATTAGGGATTTCAGTAATTTTAGATACCACTTTTAGTACCACATAAAATCTAGCCACATTGCCGATAAAATCTAGTATTTCCAGCAGGTTATCTGGCAGCTAAGTTTACTATAAATTAGTAAATCACACCAAATATTTTCCGGGAAAGATAGATTTTTCAGGAAAATAAGATTGTCGGGAAACCTAAATACTTAAGTATAGTCAAGATTAAAATGTTTAGACAATACTTTACCACTTGTAGTCTCAGAGTTTAAGGTAAATATGGTTAACAGAGGTTCGCTGAAATTTATAACCCAGTCAGCTGTGGGTGCAGCTTTATTAACAGCTGTTCATCTCATTTTGCCGTCTGCTAGTTTAGCTCAGGGACAATCAGTATCTCCTAATTCACAAACAGTACCTGCAACCAGAGCGCAAGTATTTCCTAATTCCCAACCAGTATCTCCGCCAGTACAACAACCAGATACTAATTATTTATTGGGAGGCGGAGACCTGATTCGTGTCAATGTTTTTGAAGTACCAGAATATACTGGAGAATACCAAATTCCTCCCGGTGGAGCTATTAACCTGCCTTTAATTGGTAGTGTTTCTGTTCAGGGATTGAGTACTGAACAAGCTGCTGATATCATCACCGAAAAATATCGCAAGTTTCTCAAACGTCCTCAAATTTCTATTAATCTTTTATCTCCCCGTCCTATTAATATTCTGGTGGCTGGGGAAGTAACCCGTCCCGGTGCTTACACTTTAAGTTTGCAAGGCGGTGCAGGTAATAATCCGGGGGTACAATACCCAACTGTTTTAGCTGCATTAACTACAGCACAAGGGGTAACTTTAGCCGCCGATGTCACCCAAGTCAAACTCAGACGGAAAATAGGACGCTCTGGTGAGCAAGTGGTAACTCTCAATCTCAAGGATCTGATCGAAACAGGGAATACTGCTCAAGATATTACTTTACGGGATGGCGATGTCATTGTTGTGCCAACAGCCACCTCCTTTAATGTGGCAGAAGCGCGGAATCTGTTTGCTGCTAACTTTGCTGCTAGCCAAACCGCACCCCGCACAGTGGCAATTATTGGTGAAGTCTATCGTCCCGGTTCTTACCTAGTTTCCGCAGGCTCAACCGATGCACAAAATGGCGGTGCAGCAGGCTCTGGCTTACCTAATGTGACACGAGCCATTCAATTAGCGGGGGGGATTACATCCCAAGCCGATATTCGCAATATTAAGCTACGCCGACCCACCAGAACAGGTTCAGAACAAACTGTAGATATTAATCTCTGGGAATTGTTAAAAAATGGTGATGTCAATCAAGACATCATTGTCCAGGATGGAGACACAATTGTTGTGCCGACGGCTACAGAACTGACTCCAGCAGAAGCTACGCAATTAGCAACTACAACTTTGTCTCCTGCTAGAATCCAAGTTGGGGTAGTAGGTGAAGTTAAACAACCAGGAGCAGTACAACTGCAACCGAATAGTTCATTAAACCAAGCTCTGTTGGCGGCTGGTGGGTTTAATGACGCTAGAGCGCGGACAGGGAGTGTAGAGTTAATTCGTTTGAATCCTAATGGCTCAGTCACCAAGCGCGAGATTAAAGTTGATTTCAGTCAAGGAATTAACGATAAAACTAATCCCATTCTCCACAATAATGATGTTGTAGTGGTTAATCGCTCTGGTATTGCCAGAACTACTGATAGTCTGAGCATCGTAGCCGGGCCTTTAGGTATTATCGTGAATATGTTGAGATTGTTTGGATTGTAAGTTTAGATACAATTACTCCTTGGGGACGCAAGTTAATTCTTGTTGTCCCCAAATTTTTTTGGAACTAATCCGAGTGCGATCGCTGATCATTAAATATATAAGTAGGGTGTGTGACGCTGGGAAAGTATTGGAACGTAGTCATGAGACTTATCGCGTCACGCACCAACCATCCATTGTAATAATTAAATAGGCTTTGCTGAAAAAGTTCTTTGGTGGAGGTAGGGTTGGAGGAAGAATTTCACCCCTATTTTTGCCGTTTTTTTGGATTCCCATAAATTGGATACTCACAGATATATGCCAAGGTAAACAAAAATCTCTCGACATCGAGTTTAATTGTGCTTTACTGTGATTACGTTAATATAACTATAATTATTGACTACTGAGTTGATAAAGTTACAAGTTACAAACTGAAAACATTAGACTCAAATGTAAAACATGGTAGTACCATGTGCTTTAAACTAAAATCTCCTTAAAAGCCAGTAGGAGCATATATGGAGCCAATTATTGCTGTAGTCTTAGCACTTATAGCCTATGCTTTGGGATCTGCCAAAATTATCAACGAAGGGAATGCCGCCTTGGTTGAACGGTTGGGACGAAAACATCGTACTTTGACACCAGGGTTAAACTTTGTTGTCCCTCTGGTTGATCAAATTGTCATGGAAGATACTACGCGCGAACAGTTCATAGATATTAAGCCACAAAACGTCATCACTAAGGATAATATCTACTTAGAAGTTGATGCTGTAGTGTTCTGGCGCATCAAAGACATTGAGAAAAGCTTTTATGCGATTGAAGATTTACAAGGGTCACTTACACAGTTAGCAACGACTACACTACGAGAAATTATTGCTCAGAATACTGTAGAAGAAACGAATATCTCAAGGGCAGAGATGGATAAAGCCATCTTAGACCAGTTGAACAGGACAACACTAGACTGGGGAGTTGAGATTATCCGCTTAGATATCCAAAGAATTACACCACCGGACAGTGTACTTAAGTCAATGGAAGAGGAGCGAGCGGCGGAAATTAAAAAACGCGCCTTGATTACTGAAGCAGAAGCTGAGAGAGAAGCCTCCATTAAGAAAGCAGAAGGAACTATGAGTTCCATACAGATAATTGCTGAAGGATTACGTAACAATCCTGAAACCAAGGAAATTTTGCGGTATTTAGTGGCGCAAGATTATATTAATGCTAGCTATAGGTTGGGAGAAAGTCCAAATGCCAAAGTTGTGTTTGTAGATCCCGGTAAATCAGGGGAGTTAATGAAAGAGGTGATTGCTGAGGCAGTTACTACTGAGGGTAATGGTAAAAATACTGAACATGGGTAAGTTGCTTTAGGAATAGGGATTGGTGATGTGTCTAATATCCTGTTCGGTGAAAGACTTATAATTAGAAGCTCAAGGGAACAGGGAGAAAGAAATAGTTTGTCTGTTTCTGCACAGTTCAGAGAATTATTACTAATTATCCGAACTAGATATTAAGATAGATGGTCTGGTGTTGCTTGATACTAGCCACGCTGAAGATACAACACCCTTTTATTCCCTATCCCCTTTCTCACCTCGATATATAGCATCAGCAACTAAAGATACATCGCGCATGGCTTGAATATCGTGAACTCGGAGGATATCAGCACCATTGCAAATAGCTGCACAACAGGCCGCAGCCGTTCCCCAAACTCTGGCCTTTGGGTCTGGTTGGTTTAAAATCCGACCAATAAAACTTTTGCGAGATACTCCCACCAAGATAGGACAATTTAGCGATCGCAATGAACCCAAGCGGCGCAAAATTTCTAGATTTTGTTCATAATTCTTAGCAAAACCAATACCAGGGTCAATGATAATTTTTTCTGGCTCAAGACCCAAATCTGTGGCTAATGCAATTTGTTGAGCTAAAAAACTAGAAATTTCTCCGATTAAATCTTGATACTCTGTCATTTGTTGCATCGTTTGGGGTGTTCCTCGGATGTGCATCAACACAATTGGCACACCTAAACTAGCTACTGTGGGCAACATTTGGGGGTCAAATATGCCACCAGAAATATCATTAATGATATCTGCGCCAGCTTGTATGGCAGCTTTAGCAACAGTTGCTCTAGTTGTATCTACTGAAATGGGTACAGAAATTTTTGGTCTTAAAACCTCTAAGATGGGCAGTACCCGATTTAGTTCTACTTCTAGGCTGATTTGCTCTGCGCCTGGTCTAGTTGATTGCCCACCGACATCAATGATATCCGCACCAGCCGCTACCAAGTCCTCCGCTTGAGATAGAGCGGCCGCAGTACTATTAAATTGACCACCATCACTAAAACTATCAGGGGTTACATTTAGTACACCCATTAAATAAGTACGCTGTCCCCAATCGAAACAGCGATCGCGTATTATTAAACTCATAACTCAATAGTCAAAAAAGTCCACAGTCAACAGTGATTTAAACACAAACTATTGACTATAGACTGTTGATTTTTTAATGATAGTTAACAATCCGGGCGAAACTCTCAGCTTCTAGACTTGCCCCTCCTACTAGTACACCATCAATTTCTGGTTGAGCCATAATCTCATCGATGTTATTTGGCTTCACTGAACCACCATATTGAATTGGGACATCAGGATTTTTTAATTGGCTGCGAATCAAGCCAATAACTCGGTTGGCTTCTTTGGCTTCGCAAGTGTCGCCAGTACCAATTGCCCAAATTGGTTCATAAGCTATCACTAAGTTATGCTGATCAACATCTACTAAGTCTTTTTCTAGTTGGCTAGTAATGAGTGATTCAGTTTCCTTGTTGTCTCGTTGCTGCTTAGTTTCCCCTACACAAAGAATCGGGGTTAAACCATACTTTTGGGCAGCTTTCAGGCGCAAGTTTACAGTTTCGTCGGTTTCACCAAAGAATTGCCGTCTTTCACTATGACCGACAATTACATAACGTACACCCAACTCTACCAACATGGGGCCAGAAATTTCACCAGTGTACGCGCCACTTTCCTCCCAGTGGACATTTTGCGCTCCCAATTGTACAAGGCTACCATGTAAACTCTTAGATAAAACGCTCAGGTCAGTGAACGGAGGACATAAAACTACTTCCCTTGCGGAAGGTGTTTCTTGTAAGGACGGCAGAAACCCTGTCAAAAACTCTTGTGTTTCTGCCTGGGTTTTGAACATTTTCCAGTTACCGGCAATAACGATTTTTCGCACAGGTGATTTAGTCAAGTTCTTAACGCTACTAGATGCACTTTTCACTGTACTACTTTTTATGACCCACCCTGTCTATAAATTCTGAAAACTAGACTATTGAGATTCAGAAGGGGGTAGGGTGTGGGGTGTAGATAGTGAAAGCTGTTTGAAATCTCCCTCAGTCCCCTACCTGCATAGACTAGGATCAAAGAAGATTTAATTGTGAATTTTTCAATTCGGAGTGCAGTAACGTGACTTCCATATTGCCCGAACCGCATCACAGCGACTCACCTAACTGGGAGGAAGAACTAGATAGTGCCATTTTTAGCTTTGAAGATATTCAAGCGGAATTAAACTATAAGCAAGCACAAACTGCACTACGTAACTTAGTCACTAATCTTGACCTCCGACCCCAAGAAAAAGCCGGTTTAGAGTCAGAAATCACCGATTTGGAAACCATGCTGGGGAAATTAGACCGTATGGTAGTCCAGATTGCCGCTTTTGGCATGGTGGGACGGGGTAAATCTTCCTTGTTAAATGCTTTGGTGGGTCAATCAGTATTTGAAACTGGCCCTTTGCATGGTGTCACCCGTGCGGCGCAAAGTGTGAATTGGAGTATTAGCGAGGAAGCCATTGGAGAAACAGAACGTGCCTTCAGGGTGACTTTACCTGCTGTTGGTAAATCACAGGTGGAATTAATCGACACCCCAGGTTTAGACGAAATCGATGGGGAAACTCGGACAGTCTTAGCCGAACAAATTGCCAAACAGGCGGATTTGATTCTATTTGTGATTGCAGGTGACATGACCAAGGTGGAGCATGAAGCGTTATCTCAATTGCGGGAAGCTGGTAAACCTATCATCCTGGTATTCAATAAAGTAGACCAATATCCAGAAACCGATCGCCTAGCAATTTACCACAAAATCCGGGATGAAAGGGTGCGGGAGTTACTCACACCCCTAGAAATTGTCATGGCGGCTGCATCTCCACTGGTGAAAACAGCAGTCTATCGTGCTGATGGCAGCAGGGGTATACAATTGCGTGCAGGTACGGCTCAAGTGGAAGAGTTGAAGCTGAAAATTTTAGAGATTTTGCAGCGTGAGGGCAAAGCTTTAGTGGCACTGAACACGATGCTGTATGCCGATACGGTAAATGAGCAATTAGTGCAGCGTAAGTTAATGATTCGAGAGGTGAGTGCGAATCAGTTAATTTGGAAGGCTGTCATGACGAAAGCTTTGGCGATCGCTCTCAATCCGGTTACAGTAGTGGATATATTGAGTAGTATTGTGATTGATATTACTCTAATTTTAGGTTTATCTAAACTTTACGGCATCCCCATGACCGAAGCAGGGGCGGTACAATTACTCCAAAAAATCGCTATCAGTATGGGTGGTATCGGTGTCAGTGAATTATTAGCCAATTTGGGCTTGAGTGGTCTAAAAACTTTATTAGGTATCTCTACATCAGCCACAGGAGGTATTGCCCTTGGCCCCTATATCTCGGTTGCACTCACTCAAGCTGGAGTAGCTGGTGTCTCCTCCTATGGTATTGGACAAGTGACTAAGGTTTATTTAGCTAATGGCGCAACTTGGGGGCCTGATGGGCCAAAAGCTGTCATCAATCGCATTTTGTCCACCCTTGATGAAACTTCAATTCTCAACCGTATCAAAGATGAATTACTACACAAAGTCAAGTTCAAAAATTAAGGTACTTCCAGATAAAACAATATCGAAACTGTAGGGTGTGTCAGTGCGATAGAACCTAACTATACTCAGAAGTTATTCATACTGACGCACCCTACCCGACCATTAATTTTGCATAATTTATTGTTTGGTGTTTCTTAAGCAGTTAAGTAGAACGACTTGAAAAAATCAAACTATGTAAAGTAATGTAAAAAAGTTGCATTTAGTTCGTAGTAAGGACTTTAGTCCTCTCATAAGGACTAAAGTCCTTACTACGAACCTTTCTGATTTGTGATTTATATTTATCGTTCACAAAACTTCCTTTTTAACTACTACCCAAACAATAAAAGAGAGGTAAAATTATCTACCTCTCTTTTGATGAATTATTTAAACCAAATCAGCTTTTAGTATCTGCTGGGTTTGTGAACGATAAAGCTGAGAACTTGGCACTGCTTAATGTTGTCAAAACCTACAACACGGATGTAGCAGTTACCGTACTGAGAACGGCAAGATTGAACTTCGCCGAGAACTTCTTGGGTAGATTTTGCACCGAACAAAGGCAATTTCCACATTGTCCAGAAAAGTTCGGTAGGCTCAGAAGTTTCGTTAAATTCAACGGCTGGAATGTAACCTTGATTCAGAATGTACTGAACCTGTTTAGCGATTTGAGCGTCGGTGAGGGGGGGAAGATAAGACAGGGTTTCGTAACGACGCTCTTTTGGTAAAGTTTGCATGGCTGTTGATAATAGGTGGCGATTTTTTAAACTACTTTGACCAACTAAGTGGATAAGTTATCCAAATTCGGATCTGAGTTGGTGGGCTGTTCTGCTTGTGGACTGGGTTGGTATGTGTCTATGCGTGTGATGCGCTCTAGATGCTGGCGACGTTTTTCGATGTTGGCTTTTTGAATGCCAGTCAGAACCATTTCCGGTAAAAATTCTGTAACTTCCTCAGCAATATGTTCTCTGACAGTCATAATTCGTAATGCCAAATCTGGCTGTTCACGAAAAAGCTGTTCAATGTATGCTTCTCCGTCCTGAATTTTACCTGCGGAAAAGTTTTGCAGCCAATGAGCCAACGGAGGATTAGTTTCGCTCAGCTGTGCCAAAACAGTCCTTAGTGCCTGATATGTCAGGTAACTTTGGAGAGTCTTGGCTGTGTCTTTCGCAATTTGCTTGAGATCCATGCTTGACCCAGCCCAAATTTAAGTAAAAAGTCAAAAGTAAAAAGTTAGCCACTACGTTGGTGAGGTAGTGCGATCTTGGGGGTTTCCCCCATGAGCAACTACCGCAAGGGTTTCCCGGCTTTTAGCAAGTGGCAAACCCCGAAGGGGTAAAAAGAAGGATTGAAAATTTTCTTTTACCTTTTCACTTTTTACCTTTTACTCGATGATCAGACGGTATCCATTGCCTCAAACTCGAACTTGATTTCTTTCCACAGTTCGCAAGCAACGGCTAGTTCAGGAGACCATTTAGCAGCTTCACGGATAACGTCGTTACCTTCACGAGCCAAGTTACGGCCTTCGTTACGAGCTTGGATACAAGCTTCTAAGGCTACGCGGTTAGCGGTTGCACCAGGAGCGTTACCCCAGGGGTGTCCGAGTGTACCACCACCGAATTGTAATACGGAGTCGTCACCGAAGATTTCTACTAGTGCGGGCATATGCCATACGTGGATACCACCGGAAGCCACAGCCATTACACCAGGCATGGAAGCCCAATCTTGGGTGAAGTAGATACCACGAGATTTGTCTTGCTCAACGTAGTTTTCACGCAACAGGTCAACGAAGCCCATTGTGATACCGCGTTCACCTTCGAGTTTACCAACGACTGTACCGGTGTGGATGTGGTCACCACCAGACATCCGTAGGGTTTTAGCCAATACGCGGAAGTGGATACCGTGGTTCTTTTGACGGTCGATAACGGCGTGCATCGCGCGGTGGATGTGGAGCAACAAACCGTTGTCACGACACCAACGAGCCAAGGTTGTGTTCGCGGTGAAACCTGCGGTGAGGTAGTCGTGCATGATGATGGGCATATTGAGTTCTTTAGCGTACTCAGCCCGTTTGAGCATTTCTTCACAGGTAGGAGCGGTTACGTTCAGGTAGTGACCTTTGATTTCACCGGTTTCTGCTTGTGCTTTGTGGATGGCTTCTGCTACAAACAAGAAGCGATCGCGCCAACGTTGGAAAGGTGCAGAGTTAATGTTTTCGTCGTCTTTGGTGAAGTCCAAACCACCACGTAAACATTCGTATACAGCACGTCCGTAGTTCTTAGCAGACAAACCTAGTTTGGGTTTGATTGTACAACCCAACAAAGGACGACCGTATTTGTTTAATTTGTCACGCTCAACTTGGATACCGTGGGGAGGGCCTTGGAAGGTCTTCAGGTATGCTACAGGAATCCGTAAGTCTTCTAGACGCAATGCCCGCAACGCTTTAAAGCCGAATACGTTACCTACAATAGAGGTCAACATATTGGTTACAGATCCTTCTTCAAACAAATCCAAAGGATATGCAACGTAAGCAATATATTGGTTGTCTTCGCCTGGAACTGCTTCGATATCGTAGCAACGACCTTTGTAGCGATCTAGGTCAGTCAATAAGTCTGTCCATACAGTTGTCCAAGTACCAGTGGAAGACTCAGCCGCTACAGCAGCACCTGCTTCTTCTGGTGGCACTCCGGGCTGAGGAGTCATTCGGAAGGCAGCAAGAATATCTGTATCTTTAGGTGTGTAATCAGGTGTGTAATAAGTTAGTCTGTAATCTTTAACCCCGGCTTGATACCCAGACTTTGCCTGAGTCTTCGTTTGAGCGTACGACATATTTATCCTTCCAAGATGTCACTCTTTTTACTTATCAAATCACGTTTTGTGTAGATTTTGCTCACCTTCGCTCTATCTCACTATCAGCAAGGACAAAAACAGGAAAATTTTTTTCGCTAATCGCTACCTTCGCGCTAGGCCGAAAGTATCAGTCATATCCCTGAATCCCAGATTACTTAGGAAATTGGGCTAGTTTTCACGATTTTCCGCCCATAGTTTCCTGATGTCTTCCTGATTTATGGGAAACATTGAACAGGAGAGGGTTTGCTGGATGTAATATCCAGTAGAGTGATGAGCGAACGATCAAAATTGCACACCGCGTAATTTGTAACTTGTTTCACAATATATCAAGAAATTGCATAAGTTAAACTTTGAAAGTTTTTAACTTATTTATTTGAATTTGTTATTACATAAATATTTAAACCTTTTGTTACAATCACTTTACAAAAGTATTCTTTAGTTGTAGAGAGTGCTGTTAGCAGTAGCGGGGCGTTTAGTTGCTACTGACTATTGACTTTATCTCTCCCTACACCCCTATACCCCTATACCCCTATACCCCTACACTAGGCTGTTGACTCTGTACCTTTTTTGGGATTTTGTCCATGCAAAAAATGTGCGTAGTTACGATGGCTGAAACTGTGTTTTGAGAAGGCTTTGAGGCACAAATTAAACATCGCGTACAAAATTACTAAAAACCGCCCAAATTTCAACAAAGTCAACAGCCTACCCCTACACCCCTATACCCCTACACCCCTACACCCCTATACCCCTACACCCCTACACCCCTACACTAGGCTGTTGACTCTGTACTTTTTTTAGGGGTAAAAGTTCATGCAGTTTCTGTGTCTTCGTAATCAGGAGAAAATAATATTTTTCGTTTCGAGAGCGAAGACTGACCAAAAACCTGAAGAAACCATGCTTCAACATCAGCAAAGCTAATATTTAAAAGTGCATTTTTAACAACAGTAGTTGTTAAATCCATAGTCGATAGACATATGGTTAGTAGCATTTGACTGATTTCTTTAAATGGACAGCGAGCAGAAAATTGCTTGTATTTTCCAAAGAGTGATTCAATAACATCAGAAGTAGCCAAAAAAGTACCTTCATGCTTGATTTTGTTACATTGAACAGCTAGATAACCCAAAATATCTTGCTGAAGCTTCTGGAGACAATTATCATCATAATTATCTTGATTATTTGCGAAATGCACAAGAGAATCATGATTGATTCCTGATTGTTTAAGCTCAGTTTCGATACGGCGTGTTAGCAATACCATTTGATTCCATTTAATTAAATCTGATTGATAATCATTTAACCACCCCAACTTATCTCTGACTTTTTGATAAATCACTGTGGGGGCAATATCTGGAATCAGGCTAATTAGAGTTTCCACTGATGAGTTTAATAACTTAATTCCCCAATTAGTTAGCCTTTCAATATTAAAATAACGACATTGAGAACGCTGTGATGGCGGAGCTAAAAAAGATAATTCTGTTTGCTGTAATTGCTGCCTACATATGCTACACTTTTGGATAAATGATTGATATCTCTTATCTGATTCTAATTGATATTTTAATAGTAATGCCATTGCGTGAGTCACATCATGCGTATAAATTACCTCTGGATTATTTTCTTGATATAGCTTGATTCCACGCGCTAGGTCACTACTATTATCTGCAACGATTTGTCTTGGTACTCCCACCCTTTGGCTAATTTTATCTAATTGCTTTTCTATGATTTCTCCTTTGGTAGACTCCATTATTTCTATTGCTAGTATTTCTACGTCTTTATGTGATAATCCCCTCTTTTCCTCAATTACATTTGATAATAAGTATTCCTGTGACACCCCTAGCACAACTAAAGCTTTATGTTTTCCCAATGCTAAAGTAAAATCCACAATGTAAATCCAATCCCTGCGATACTCTTTTTCTCTTTTTAACTCATATATTGCTATTCTTCCTAACCATTTTCTAATACAGCTAAAGCTAGGAGTTGCCTGTGATTCACAATCATTAAATAATTCAAAAACTTTCTCTACACCTCTAAAACTAATCCCACTGTTGATTAACAAATGTATCGCTTGCTGAATTGTTTTTACATCATAATAGTGACCCTTAATCTTTAAGTCTGTTTCACCCATCTCCGATTCTATGTCGGCTGATTGGTTTTCGATTTCTGCTTTTTTTCGCTCTCCTCCTCCAACTTCAGTTTTTTTAACCTTGCTTCTGCCGCCATCGCACGCTTTTTCCACTTCTCTCTCGAATCCGTTAAGTCTCTCACTTTTATTTCTAAAGCTCTGATTTGCTTCTGTTTTACGACCGCCTTCTCTTTCCAGTTTTCTCTACCTTTCTTGAACAATCTCGCTAATCTACTCACTGGGCTTTTAAACTCTTGCATAGACTTTGACTTTGCTGGATTTTTCCGACACAATTATTGTATGAACTAATTCTGCCTTAAAACCGACAAAGTCAACAGCCTACCCCTACACCCCTACACCTGATTTTCTTACTCTTATTCTGTTGCAAAACTACCAACTGCGGGAAAACTGAGATTAATTGTTAGCCAGTCTAGGTGATGGCTATAAATAGTGTCTTAGAGGAAATTTCGCCGTGGTATTACGTTACAAAGGGACTCAGTTACTAATTACTGCTATATTTTTCAGTTTGATGGTTGTGCCGAACATTGGGGTGAAAGCACAAACGACTCCTCAAGTTGATGCTTCTGAATTGTCCCCCGCTTATCCTGCAACTGCCCCACCCTCACGAGTAGCCCCCTTACCTGATGAACGGGAAATACAAGAGGGTTTGTTAGAAATTGACTATCGTGTCAGCAACTTACTAGCAGATTTTGGGGGTAATCTTTGGGTAGGTTCTTGGCGAGGACTATCTCACATTGACTCGAAAACAGGGAAAATTTTAGCGCGTGTTAGCCTACCGAATACGGCTATTGGTGCTTTAGCCCAAGATAAAGTAGGAAGATTATGGGTAGGAACTTATGAAGGATTAATCCGAGTAGAACCACGCACCAATAAAATTACAGCACAGAATTTATTTTTGCCTTCCAAACGGGTTTTGTCATTGCTTGTTGACAAGCGGGGTTATTTGTGGACGGGGACTGACAATGGTTTAGCTTTAATTAGTCCCGACCAAGGTTTAATTATGACTACGGTGAAGAATTTGCCTGGTGTAAGTGCTAACACTCTGACTTTAGATGCTGATGGTCAATTGTGGGTGGGGACGTTGGATGGTTTGGTTAGAGTTAATACTGCCAGTGCGTTGATTATGAAGCGCATCAACGATTTACCAGGTACGACAGTACAAGCTTTAGCTATTAGTCCACAAGGTTTAATTTGGGCGGGAATGCCCAATAATTTACTAGTAATTAACCCGAAAAATGGCATCGTTTTACGTTCTGTAACTCGTTTACGAGGCAGGAATGTAACTGCAATTCGTTTTGCCAAAGATGGTAGTGTGTGGGTAGGGACTCACAATGGTTTGTTACGATTAAATCCAAATACAGGGGCGGTTTTAGATGAGGTAGCGGGACTTCCCTCTAGTCGAGTGCTAGCAATTGTACCCGATGTTGCCAATAAATTATGGATTGGGACAACTGAAGGACTAGCTTGGTTAATGCCGACAATGCAAACTGCCAAACCTCATCTAGCTTTCAGTCGTGCTGTTAAATAATCCAAAATGATCATAAGTGAGCTAGGGCGTTAGCGACTGGCGAACCCGAAAGGTGACAGGTGATACTTTTCTCCTGTAACCTACAACCTGTAGCCTATAACCTGTAACCTGTCACCTCTATGGCAATTACTACCCAGCAGTTAATTCAATTCAAACAACAGGGACGTACAATTGTGGCGTTGACAGCATGGGATTGTGCGATCGCTCACATCCTGGATGGGGCTGGTGTAGACTTAATCCTAGTAGGGGATTCAATGGCGGCAGTTTTAGGCTATAAAAATACTCTGCCAATTACCTTAGACCAAATGCTACACCATGCCCAAGCTGTTTGTCGTGGTGTAAAACGGGCTTTGGTAGTGGTAGATTTACCGTTTTTGACCTATCAAGAAAGCATCTCACAAGCTATACACTCGGCTGGGCGGGTATTAAAGGAAACAGGCGCGCCAGCAGTTAAATTAGAAGGTGGCTATCCCGCAATGGTGGAAACTGTAGCGCGGTTAGTACAGGCGGGTATTCCGGTGATGGGTCATGTGGGTTTGACACCGCAGTCAGTACATCAATTAGGTTTACGACAACAGGGGAAGACCGAGGAAACAGCCAAGAGAATTTTAACTGAAGCGATCGCTCTAGAGCAAGCGGGTGTATTTTCTATTGTTTTAGAGCATATACCCGCAGATTTGGCAATGCAGATTACACAAAAACTTACCATTCCCACAATTGGTATTGGTGCAGGTTCTCATTGTGATGGTCAAGTTTTAGTTACCTCAGATATCCTAGGATTATCAGAAAAACAACCACCATTTGCCAAAGTCTATACAAATTTGCGGGAGACAATCACTAAAGCTGTACAAGATTACGCTACAGAAGTACGCGATCGCAAGTTTCCATAATATTAAACTATTGGGCATAGGCGATCGTTTCTCTTGTCTCATTCCTTGAGAATATAGGCAAGTCGGTGAGAAAAAATCTAACTATCTTAAGAAAGGTAAACTAGGCTAAAACCCTCTTTCCCCCTGCTCCCTGCCCCCTTACCCCCTGCCTAATCAGAACTACAAATATTTACCCTGTTCTACTTATATTTATGGTTCTACAAATCAGCCCTACTCAAAAAAAATTAAATGTTACTTGGGAAGCACTCCCCAGTGACTTTATCTTACCTGATGACCCAGTGGAAAATATTCAGCAACCCCCTCTTGCAGCAGCACTTACAGATGCTTTAGGTTCTAACGGACGCATTCAACCTCAAATGCTCATTGGTTCTAATTTTGGATTAGTAGCGACAGTTAATAAAAAAATTGTTGTTAAAGCACCTGATTGGTTTTATGTACCCCAAGTGCAGCCTGTAGCGGCTGATGTGATTCGTCGTAGTTACACACCGCATTTAGAAGGCGCGGCTGTGTCTGTGGTGATGGAATTTCTTTCCGATACAGAAAATGGAGAACTATCAGTCCGCTCTAGTCCCCCATACGGTAAACTCTATTTTTATGAAAAAATTCTGCAAGTTCCCACCTACGTCACCTACGACCCCTACGAACCCATTGTAGAAGTACGGTGCTTGCAGGATGAAAAATATGTTTTACAGTCACCAGATACTAATGGGCATTTTTGGATTCCTGAGTTGGAATTATCTTTGGGAATTTGGCCGGGTGAAAGACTTTGCCAAACCATGAATTGGCTGCGTTGGTGGGATAGGGAAGGAAATTTATTATTGTGGAGTAGTGAACAAGCACAGGAAGAACGTCAACGCGCTGAACAGGAACGTCAACGCGCTGAACAAGAACGTCAACGTGCTGAGATATTAGCTGCTAAACTGCGTGAACTAGGTGTTGACCCGGATGCGATCGCCTAATGTCATCAGGGAATAATTAATTATAGACTCCCTGTGCGATCGCTCGTGAAATCAACACCAAATTGCATGAAGCAGCCAAAAAATCAATTTAGCCATCTCACGGCAATTGAAAGAAGTTATCTGTCATTTCCTGCACAGTTTTTATTAAATCAAAATCTGCTCCAAGGTAAAATATTAGATTTTGGTTGTGGCTTTGGTAATGATGTGAAATTATTACAACAAAAAGGTTTTGATATTACAGGTTATGACCCTTACTATTTTCCCCAATTTCCTCAGCATAAATTTGATACCATACTTTGCTTTTATGTTTTAAACGTTTTATCTCCTGACGAACAAACAAATGCCATCATGGAAATATCCCATTTATTAAAACCAGGAGGTAAGGCTTATTTTGCAGTTAGACGAGATATAAAAAAAGAAGGTTTTAGAGAACATTATGTTCATAAAAAGCCTACATATCAATGTATTGTGAAACTACCTTTTAATTCTATTTATTTAGATGATATGCGGGAATTATATGAATATAATCATTACAACTATCAGAGAAATTCACCTAATTATTGTATATTCTGCAATCCCCATAAACATCTTAAATTAGTAACTGAATCAACTACAGCATATGCAATTTTTGATGGTTATCCTATCAGCCAAGGACACGTTTTAGTCATTCCTAAACGTCATGTCAGCAATTATTTTGAATTACCACTTTCCGAGCAATCTGCCTGTTGGTTAATGGTTAATAAAGTTCAAGAAATCCTCAAACATCAATTTTCACCTGATGGTTTTAACATAGGCATGAATATCAATCGTGCCGCAGGTCAAAATATTATGCACTGCGGTATTCATATCATCCCCCGTTACCAAGGTGATAGTGTTGGTTTGAAAAGTGGTATCAGAAATGTCATTCCTCAAAGGAAATAGTTCGTTAACCGTTCTGTTCACATTAATCAAAACAAATCTTTCAAGCGTCAATTGCTATGTAACTTTTTCTTTACCCAATAACCTCTGGGTGGTTTCTCTATACCATAAGCTTGACACCACTTTTCTACAGCCTTATCAGACACACCAAAGTCTTTACCAATTTGGACTGTAGGTTTTTCCCATACAAGTTTTTCTAACTCTTGTTTTGATGGTCTTTCTACTTTTCTAGTAGAAATTCTAGCCTCTACATTAACCTTTCTAGTTGTTAAATCAATTCCAAATTCCTTGTAAGTTCGCTTAGGTGCGTCTTCAGTAAATTCTGTAAAATCTTCCCACCAATAAAAAGGTGTTGCTGATAATGGTAATTGAGTAGTTATATAACAACCACCAAAGTTAACTGATGGATAAACTACTTTGTCTATATCAGGTAAGTAGACAGCATAAAAATCAAAATCTTCAGCTTGATACTTTTTTTGATGCGTACCGTTTCTATCTACCCAAATAGTTTTTTTCACTACTCGGTTGTCTGCTGCATATTTAGCTTGTATTTTGTAAAATTTGTTGTCTTTATATGCAACAAAATCAAAAGGTGAATGCTCACAAACAACAGGTGCAAGAATCAAGTAACCTTTAAGGGTAAGATCAGCGATCGCTTTTGTAGCTGCGATATCCCCTTTATTCTTGGTATGATGCAACACAAACAAACATTTTTAGGCAAAACTAGATATTATTTTACAGTGTTTAAACTTTAATATCTACTGAGAACAGGCGCGGCAGGGCTCGAACCTGCGACAGTCCGCTTAGAAGGCGGATACTCTATCCAACTGAGTTACGCGCCCAAGTCAAAACTTAGGCTTTTTTTAGAGCCATATATAAAATTATATCGTTACCTCTACGAATAAGCAATCAAAAAATTGCGGATTCACAGATGATCAGGCTAAGATGCTAGGCGCAAGTTAGTCAATCTAGCGTAAAAATGCACCAGATTGGCTACTAATCAGCTATATTATGTGGTCGATGGGTGGTTATTTGCCTGTTGATGTGGCTCGCCTGAGAATAGGCTATTCTTGCACACCACGTAAGTAATCGCACTCTTGGCGATGTCGCCAAATCAGATTATAAATCGCATATCTACAAAGCCCCTGTGAGGAGTAATTTGCTAGTGCCATGTTTATTTTGAAACGGCAGGATGTTGAAATATCAAGCATTCAGCACCCAAAAAAGGATCAGCAAGTGCCGATTCTCCATTATCAGGGGCAGACGTTTCGCTTGATTAGTGTGTTCAAAGCTGGCCAAGAAGAAGAAGCAAGAACCTTGTGGAGAGAATTAACCGATAATCGGGGTAAGGCTTGCGTGTTGCTGGAAGAACCGGAACGCTTTAGCGTCTGGGGTAAAGTCCGCTTAGACCAAATAGATAATGATACTGGCGGACACAATAAAAACGGTATTTTCGTGCAAGCGAGTATTTTGCTATTGCAAGCCGTTCACATGGATATTGAAGAGTTTTTGGGAGCAAAACAGGCTTCATTATTTGAAAAAGATATTGCAGAAGTGATGAAACAGCAACAGCTACCTGAGATGGGTTCAATTGAAGCGGTGAAGTACTGGGTAGCTAATAACCCTCTAGAGTCTGCCAAACTTCCCCCCTGGAAAGAAAATCATGTAGTGAGCTTTTTACAAGAACTACATAAATTAGGCAAGACTTATTTTGGTAATGCCAATTTTGCCAATCAAGTAGCCAATTACTTAGAGGATATGGCAGAAGGAGAGCGATCGCTATTTCTATCTTGGCTAAATCAATCTTCACTGAGTAAACTGTGGCAATAGCATAGAACTTGTCACAAAAAAACAACTATTGACGGTTGCTATTTACTTACAGTTGTGCATATAGAAGTTCTTGCTGACCACAATTTTGCCAGAGTGCATTTAGTCACATCCTATGAATAGTTCTTACAAAAATTCACCCCTCCCTACTAAATCGCTGTTAACTACCCAAAACATAGTCTTGGCTAGTATTGGCTGGGGTGTACTGGCACTGCTATACTTTTTATTGTTTAGTGCCAAAGTCCCTGGAGCTGATGGTGTAGAAACCCGTGCCGAGTGGTACGTAATTGGTACAAATATTTTTGAAGCATTAGCTTATCTGGGTGCTGGAATTTTATGCTTAAGGAATTGGCGTAGTCAACAGATTGTGAGTAGTCGAAATGTCTGGCTAGCCATTGCCATAGGTATGATTTCTTATTTCCTAGGAGGGATATTTTTTGGTTACACAGAAATAGTTTTAAAAGATGAACCGGATGTATCCATTGGCGACGTGTTTTTTGTACTAACGTACATATCTTTGGGCATAGGCATGATTTTAGCTGTGGCTGCTAGGCGAATAAATCTAGAAAAATGGCAATGGTTAGTTGTCTTAGGAATTGGAGTCTTTGGTAGTGTGTTGGCATGGTGGATTTCTATGCAGCAAGCAAAAGGCTCTAGAGACGTATTAGCCACAATTTTGAACTCATTTTACATAGTCAGCGACGTATTGCTATTAATTATCGCCACCACCCTGCTATTAGCCTTTTGGGGAGGACGAGTTGCTCAATCCTGGAGAATGATTGCAGCGGCCGCGTTTTCGCTCTACATTGCAGATATGTGGTTTCAATACGCCCAGGGCCCAAATTATCAAAGTGGAGAACTTTTAGAAGTGTTTTGGGTATTTAGTGGAGTGTTATTTGGTATGGGGGCAGCCCTAGAATATGACGCAT
The DNA here is from genome assembly GCF_058172895.1 of Aliinostoc maniaoense. Lineage (NCBI taxonomy): Bacteria > Bacillati > Cyanobacteriota > Cyanophyceae > Nostocales > Nodulariaceae > Aliinostoc > Aliinostoc maniaoense. The sequence continues at coordinate 6,486,099 of NZ_CP187952.1, forward strand.
CATTAAGCCGAACTAGGCGGGAGCGCACAAGAAAACGAGCATAGAAAATTGGTGTCTACCGTGAGAAAACTAACAAATTCTGACAAACAAGAAATTCTCAAATTGTATCGAGAGACTGCGGAAACAACCTCAACTTTAGCAGAACGCTATGACGTGAGTAACTCCACCATTAGCCGTCTGCTCAAGAGTACCTTGCCAGAAGATGAGTACGAATACCTCGTTTCATTAAAACGTGCGGCAAGGACTCCTGAAGGTAGAGCGCAAGTCAGCTATGAACAAATACCGGTTTTTACTCAACCAGAGCCAGAAGTAGCAGCTAAAAGCCAGGAGAAACCCCGTTTAAAATCTGCTGTCATTGAGCCGCCAAGGCAGGTAGAAGAACCTGTAACTTCACCAGAGCTAGAAGAGGAAGAAAAACCAACCCAGCCTGTGAGAAGGGTGCGAAAACGTGCTGTGACAGAAGCAGAGGTAACACCAAAGCCAAAGCCAGCAGTTGCCAAGCAGTTAGAAATCCCAGTTGAACGAGTGGAGGAAACAGGCGATATTTCAACTCCTTTACTAGAGGATGACAAATCGGATGTAACTGCTATTGCCAGAATGCTGGGAGAAGATTTACTAGACGAGTCCGAAGATTTAGAAGATGAGGAGGATTTAGAAGACGAAGAAGATTATGAAGAGGAAGAAGAAGATTTTGAACACCCAAGACCCCTTGTAAGTAGAAGGAGGCTAGGAGAAATACCAGTTCAAGTCTTACCATTATCAGTAGCTAGCTTGCCTAAAACTTGCTATTTGGTAATTGACCGCTCCTCAGAATTAATTACCAGACCCCTGAAAGATTTTGGTGATTTAGGGCAAATTCCCAGCCTGGAAACCCAGCAAAGAACTTTACCTGTGTTTGATAATCACCGTGTCGCCAAGCGGTTTTCGACCAAGCGCGATCGCGTGATTAAAGTTCCTGATAGTAAAATGCTGCATAAGGCTCGCACTCATTTGCAAGCTAAAGGCATTACCAGACTATTAATTGATGGTCAGGTTTATTCCCTATCTCTGGTTTAAAATTCAAGATTTCCAGGTTTTTAGAGACGTTGTATGGCAGCGTCTCTATTTTTTCAACTAATCGGCAGATTAATGATAAAAGTTGTCCCCTGATTAGGGATAGATGAACAAGTAATCTGTCCATGATGTTTATTGACAATAATTTCGTGACTAATAGCCAATCCTAATCCCGTCCCCTTACCTACAGGCTTAGTGGTAAAAGATTGCTCAAAAATTCGGGCTTGCACTTCTGGAGGCATACCACAGCCGTTATCTTGAATGCAAATTGTGACATTTTCTCGCTGAGAATCAACGGATGTACTAATTTTAATAGTAGGAGAACTATCCATTACCTGCTGAGAATCCTTAAGCTGGTGTTCCTCAAAAGCATCAATAGCATTAGCAATAATATTCATGAATACTTGGTTAAGTTGTCCAGGATAGCAACTAATTGGAGGTAAATCAACATATTCTGTAATCACCGTGATTGCAGGATGATTGTTAATTCCTTTCAAGCGATGCTTTAACAACATCAAAGCACTATTAATTCCTTCGTGAATTTGAAACTCTACTTGTGAGGAAATATCAGCACGGGCAAAAGTTCTCAAAGATAAACTAATATCTTTGAGGCGATCAATTCCCTGGTTCATTGAGTTGAGTAATTTCGGTAAATCCTCATGAATATATTCCAAATCGATTTCTTCAACTAAATCTTCAATTTCCGGGTCTAAATTTGGTAACTTCTCCTGTTGAAGATTAACTAAACGACACAGACCACTTGTATATTCTTCAATATGGGATAAACTACCAGCAATAAACCCAATTGGGTTATTAATCTCATGACCAATACCTGCCACAAGTTGTCCCAGAACAGACATTTTCTCACTTTGAATTAGTTGTAATTGCGTTTGCTGTAAATCCTGTAGAGATTGAGTTAATTCTGCGGTACGCTCTTTTACAGATGCTTCTAATGTTTGGGTGAGATGGGAGATTTTTAAATGTAATTTTAATCGCGCAATTACTTCTTCCTGTTGAAAGGGTTTGGTAATGTAATCAACTGCACCAATTTCTAATCCTTTTACCTTGTCTGTAGCATCAGCAAGAGCAGTCATAAAAATCACCGGAATATTCTGGGTGATGGGATTAATTTTCAGCCGACGACAAGTTTCAAAGCCGTCAATTCCTGGCATCATCACATCCAGAAGAATTAAATCAGGATTAGCATATTCTGTTTGCTCAATTGCGGATTCTCCATCTGTCGCCATGAGAGCTTTCCAACCATGTCCTTGAATGCACTCAGATAGCACCTTGAGATTATTAGGATTATCATCCACCAAGAGGATATGTATTGGCTTTGAGTCAGCAGTAGTTATCATTGTCGTAACTCCGTTGTAATCAACGATTTGAGGAATTTACGGATTTTTGCAGTTTGAAAATTGGCAGTTAGTTTGCTCAATTCATCTGCAAACACACTCAGTTGGGTATTTTGTTGAGTGAGTTCTTTCATCATTCCCTCAATTGCAGGAATATCTCCCATCATTGCTAGGTGATATATTTGTTGCAAAATCTCCTGAGATGGCAAAACCAATTCACTATCCGGTAATGTCACAGATGGGGGAGGTGATGTTTGTGGTGGGGATGGCTCATAAATCCAGCCAAATTTCAACACTGAATTTATGCCATTGAGTAGCTCATCTTTTTGGAAAGGTTTGGGAACAAATGCCGTTGCGCCTGCTTGTAAACTGCGCTCACGATTTTCTTCAAAGACGTTAGCCGTACAAACAATTATGGGAATATTATCCGTTTGTGGACTTCCTTGTAGATGAACTATTAACTCAAACCCATTCATATTTGGCATCGATAAATCCAACAAAATTAGATCGGGTTGATGTTCAATAGCCAGAGCTAACCCATTTTTGCCATCGTTAGCTTCTAAGGTGTGACAACCAACTTCTTGCAGCAGACTACTTAACATAGAACAATGATTTTGATCATCATCAATAATCAAAATCCGGGGTGCATTACCCTCAATACCAATGATTTTTTGATGGGTTGCAGAATAGGAATAATTGGTATTTCCCCAGTCATGGGCAAGGGGAATTGGTACTTGTAAATCTAACCAAAATACACTGCCATTTCCTAATTGACTTTGTACCTGAATTTCGCTCCCCATCAAGGCGGTAATTCTTTGACTAATAGCCAATCCCAAGCCTGTACCTTCGGAACGCTGTTGTGCTGAACCCACTTGCTCAAAGGGTAAAAAGATTTGTTCTAGTTGTGGTGGGGACATTCCCACACCAGTATCCTCAATTTGGAAGCGAATTTTGGCACTGGGGGATTCCCCTTCTACAATCTCCAGTAGCTCTACTTTCAAAGTTACGCCACCTTGGTTGGTGAACTTAATAGCGTTCCCCAACAAATTAATTAACACCTGGCGTAGACGCTTTTGATCTGTTTCAATATTGGACGGTAGGCGATCGCTCACTATCACCTGAAAATTAATTCCTTTATGCTTGGCGCGGATGCCACAAATTTCAGTAATTCCATGTAGGAACTCTGGTAAATATACAACTGCCGTGACTAATTCCAATTTCCTGGCTTCTATTTTTGACAGATCCAGAATGTCATTAATCAGCATCAACAGATGCGAACCACTTTGATAAATAATCTTGACTCCTTCCAGGTTTTTCTCTGTCATATCTGATGCTGTTTCTAGCAGTTGAGCAAAACCCAGAATGGCATTCAGTGGTGTGCGTAATTCATGACTCATATTAGCCAGAAACTCACTCTTGGCTTGGTTAGCCGCATCAGCAGCTTGCTTGGCTTCCATCAGTTCATGAGTGCGTTCTTCAACTTTTAACTCCAGGGTTTTGGAATAATCTAAAAGTTGACCATTGGCAATTTCTAGTTGTTGATTTGCTGCTTCTAACTTTTGCTGTTTATAGGTATTGGTGGTGGCGATGACAGTACCTAGGAATGCTGCTAGGGCAGGTGTGATTGGGATCAAAACGCCATTTAAAAATAGCCCATAGCCACCCCCCAGTAATACCCCACTCATCCCCAAACTAGCCCAAAAGATGTTACCACCAGGAATCCGGCGTTTCTGACAGATACTACCTAAGCACCAACTACCTGCACTACCAATCACAGCCCACAAAACAATCCAGGATGAAGTAGCCAGCCCAGAAATACCGTTGAGGTTAGTTTTGCCAGTTTTTGCACCTCGCACCAGTTGCAGAGCAATATTGGCATGAATGACAACACCGGGAGTGGGTTTTTGAGCAGATAACCCAGCCGAAAAGGGGGTGCTAAAAAAGTCATTGGTGCTGGAGGCGACTGAGCCAATAAATACCATGCGATCGCGCATCAAATTGGCGGGAATTTTACCCGCTAAGACATCGCGCATAGCCACTGTATGAAAGGCTGTTTCTGAACCATGCCAATTGAGGAGAATTTGATAGCCGCCTAAATCTTCATGAGGATAACCAGCTTCCTGATTTTTCAGGGGGACGTAGATGGCTTTACCTAGGCGAAACTTTTGCTTTTGTGCATCAACGGATTCTAGGGTGATATTTTCGGCTGCTAGATATTTAAGTGCCACCAAAGTTGCTAATCCAGCTTTGATATTACCCTGCTCCTTTGCATCCTCTGCCGTCAGCAAAGCACGACGCACAAAGCGATCGCCATCTAGCACCAAATCAGCTAATCCCACCTGATCAAGTTTTTTCAGTGCTGGAGGCGGATTGACGCGTTCACCAGTCATTTTCTCAACTCCAATCAAATTAGGAGTAGTAGTAAAAACCTGCTGTAGTTGTTGGTGTCCACTACCTTCTGGTAAATCCCGATATAGATCCAAACCGATGGCACGGGGTTGCTGGGCGCGGATTTTGGTGAGTAATTCAGCCAATGACCAATCTGGAATCGGCCATTTACCCACAGTTTGAATATCCCGTTCATCAATTGTGACAATGACAACTTCATCCGCGATCGCCATAGATGTTCGCTGACGCACCCATTGATCGCGTAATTTCCATTCCGGTAAATTAAAAAGTCCCAATGATTGTCCAACAATTACTGTCAGAGCCACACTGGGAGTAATCATCAAAATGCTGCGAGTGTTTTGCAAAAAAACTTGGAGTTTGCGCCACATACTTGTTTGCGCCATGCGGTAAATTTTTCTAATTAAAAACCAGATGGTATCTGATTAAGAAGCAGGGGGCAGGGGGCAGGGGGAACTAAAGGTACAAACCGAACTCCTGTCCGTTCGCGGAGCGTGTCGTAGACAGACGCTCTTGCTAGCTTGCTTCCCAGGAGGGGTAAGTTCTGCGCCGCTAACACCCCTTGCTATGCCCTGAGCTTGCCATTGGCGGAGCTTCTCGGAGAGAAGGGAGGGTGATTTTCCCCCTACTCCCTGCTCCCTGCTCCCCTGCTCCCTGCTCCCTTGCTCCCTGCTCCCCTGCTTTAGTTAGCTGATGCCACTACAGGAGCAGTAACAATATCCTTCAAGCTAACTGAGGAAAGAAGTTCTTCCCATTGCTTGTTGATGGTGGCATTATTGGGTTGTGCAGATTGAATGGTAGCTAATGTAGCTACACAGTCATACCACACCCCGTTTTTACCGAAAGCAGTTGCTAGCTGGAGAGCATCTTTTTGCTGCATCGCCGTAGACAATTCCACGCTCGGCTGGATACGTTGAATCCAACCATCTACGTAAGGTGTACTGGGGCTAAGTTGTCCATTCACTTTCAAAGCTAGAAACCATTGGTAATTTTTGCCCACAGCCAAAGCCGGTGCATCGGCAGGCAATTGGACAGCAATCACCCCTGTTTTCCCAGCCACAGGAATAGTCATTTTGTGGTGCATATTACCAACTTCATCTTTGATGCTGAATACAGCCGTTTCTGCATTGGAAGCAGGGATATACACCATCACCGTGGGACGCTCTAAGACTGTTGTGCCATAGAAACTTTGAGGTAGCAAAGCAATCAAGGCGGCTGGAGTACCTGTGTCTACATTGCCAGGATTTAATTCGTAAGTCCCTACGCGAGAAGCTCCGGCAGAGGCTTGTCTGGGCGCACGGTTGTCTTTGTCTGGGGTAAATAAATTACCGCGAGAAGCTCCGGCAGAGGCTTGTCTGGGCGCACGGTTGTCTTTGTCTGGGGTAAACAAATTACCGCGAGAAGCTCCGGCAGAAGCTTGTCTAGGCGCACGGTTGTCTTTGGCTGGGGTAAATAAATTACCGCGAGAAGCACCGCCAGAAGCTTGTCTGGGCGCACGGTTGCCTTTGTCTGGAATAAAAATGCTGCTACGCGAAGCACCACCAGAAGCTTGCTTGGGCGCGCGGTTATTGATAGGTGGTGTAAATTTCACTGCATAGGCAGTAGTCCACATACTACTAGCCACTAGAGCAGCGACACTTAAAATACTGGCTAAGTAACGTTGTTTCATGGTGTTTCATTATGATTTTGATTGTCATATCAAATACATGGTTTATTATTTGATTAAAAAACTCATGGATTAGTTGGCAATCAAGTCATCAAAGGGTATACATATTAGCAGTTATATCCAAAATTTAAGCAAACTTCCATGAAGTAAATGACTATTTTATTGCATATTAATTAAGTGCTAATACTTAGGCAGGGTTGGCTGAGAAAGTTCTTTGGCGGGGGTAGGCAACAGGGGGAGAAGGAGCAACCGAAGTAAGGTTTAAAGCCGTACTTCTCTCCCCGCCCAAGCCACTCCCCTTAGTTTTCCCTGTTGCCCGTTCCCTGTTCGCTGTTCCCTTTCACAGCCAATTCCCAACTAAAACAAAAGCCGACCAGAAAAATGGTTCGTGGAAATCAGTTTGGCGAATCAGGTTAATTTGTGCCTGTCGTAGTGCCTCAGCTTTAGTGATGTTGGGTTGTCGTAGTTGGTGATAGAAGCGAGTCATCAGCATTTCAGCTGCCTTGTCTTTAACTGGCCAAAGAGTAGCAATAGTAGAACGTGCGCCAGATTTAACAGCTAAACCCGCTAATCCTAGGACAGCGCGATCGTCTCCTGTGGCTGTATCACAAGCACTGAGTACCAATAACTCAATTGCCTGAGAGGAATTACCACCATGATTTTTTAAGAGTTCGGATAATTCCTTAATATTGACTTGTCCATCCCAGGTAAGTAAGTATGTATCTTCGAGGCGGGAACTAAATTGTCCGTGGGTGGCTAGGTGGACAACATTGGCCTGATTAAATTTCATCCGCTCTGCCAGGGCTTGATTAGTAAATTTCTGGTTAAGTAACATCAAAGATGGTACTGTCTGGGAAATTTGCTTGACTTCTGATTCCACAGCAGGCAAGGCACTAAAACCAGCACGAGATTGACTGATACCAGCAACGATCGCATTAATTTTGTCTTGTTGTAATGATTTGGCTCTCATCAGTTGCAATCCCGGTGATAGGGCGACGGCATATTTCTCAATCAGATATTGCTTACCGTCATACAGGGCTGCCATCGGAATATTACGTAATTTACCATCCAAAACAAATACCAAAGTTTTACTATCTTTAAAGGCTTGATCAGTTTCCGCCGGACGAATGAGCCAATCATAAATTTGTTGGGAAAATCGCTGTCTGTCTTTGCTATCTGAAACTGGATTTAGCCCAACCAGCAAATTATCCAAAGTTTGCTCAATTTCTGCCTGAGATGCTTGAGCGAGATAATACCGCAGGGGTTTTCCAGCTTGAGAGAGAATCACCGCTAGGCGATCGCGTAAGATAATCGGATAGATGACTGTGGCAGTAGGATCAACTTGATCAATCTGCGTGGTTTTATCTAAACAAGCTTCACGAAAAAAGTTATCCAGTTCTGCAACTTGCAGAGATTCAATTAATTCACGAGCTTGCATCAGTTCAGCCTGACTCGGTTGATTCGCTAACAGTAAACCCACCAGTTCCCGATATACAGGCTCTACACTTTCCCGAAAAGAAAACTGCACATCAGAGTTAATGGCAGCTAAATCAGAACGCAGTGCTTTTAACGCTTTGACGGCTTCAGTATAAGCAGCAATGGCTTGGGAGCGATCGCTCTTTTGTTGATACAATTTTCCTAACTGCCATGCCGATTGAGCAATAATATCGTCGGCTGCTAGTTGACGGGCAATATTCAAAGATTGCTCTGTTAGTTTCTTGGCTTCAGACCACTGTTGGGTGCGACTATAGATTTGTCCCCACTGATGTAAAGCATAAGCCGTGGCGGTTGTATCTTGGATTTGCTGTGCAGACTTGACTGTAGCCGCCATGAGTTCTGCCTGCTGTGCGATTGGCAGCATTGATTGAGAATTAGAGTGACGATTAATAAGGGCAACAAAATTAATAGCTGCGTAGAGAGAATTGTGACTGGGGGGTAGTTCTTGTAGTTCTTGCCAGATTTGCGGTGCAAGGGATGCGGCATATTCTGGTTTATTGTAGTCGAGTAATAGGTGAAAACGAGCCAACCGCCCTTGCAAACGCTCATTGGGATTAGTGGCTAATTGTTCAGCTTGTTCAAAGTAATTGAAGGCGGCTTCTGGGTCTTGCCAATAACTGGCATTTTTGCCTAAATTAATTAAAATCGAACTCAATTGCGGTTTAGAGTCAATTTTTTGGGCTATGGCTAAACTTTGCTCCAGAACCTTTTGACTTTGGCGATCGCCAATCATTTGCAGAGCTAAACCGAGCGATCGCAAACTACTAACTTTCACTTCTGAATCTGGCATGGTTGCCAATTTTGATGTTAACGCCTGCAATTTTTGTTGCGATTGGCGGTAAAATCCCAGACTTTGTAAGGCTTGTGCTTGATTAATTTGAACCCCCAAACTACCTGTTATATCCCCTGCCTGTTCATAGAATTTTTGTGCTTGCTGCCAACTCAACAGGGCAGTTTCAGCTTTGCCAGTAGATAATTGCAACTTGGCTTGAGTGTTGAGTAATTGCGCCCAAATAATCGCATCGGCGGGTTGAGCAGTTTGCACCAGTTGTAAGCTTTGCTCAATTGACTGCTTGGCAGTGTCCCATTGATGAAGTTCCTGTTGGGCTAGGGAGAGGTAATTTAAACTGAGGGCTTCATTCAGGCGATCGCCTTGGCTACGGTAATACTGTACAGCCATTTGCCAAGCTGTTGCAGCTTCTGCAAATCGCCCTGAATAGTAGAGGTTGCGCCCCTGTTCTAAGGAGTTGGCAGGTAGCAAAGTTGATACTGAAGCCTTCAGGGGAGAAACTATCGGTGATTGCACAGATGCTTTTGCTGGTGTCATCGTCACAGCTAAACATAAGCTGAAAATACTTAAGCTTACGTATAGCCAACGGCGTTTTTTTAACAGGAAATTCATAAAATCTTCAATCTTGCTCGGCTACTCAATTTATTGATTTTTCAGTCTCCAATGCTTAGAATGCCCTAAATATCAAGGGTTATAACATGATTACTTGGCGATCGCTGTGGTGGTACAGGTGTTGGGAGTGAGATGGGAAAAGTAACTGCTGTGTGGTGTAGCGAAAAGTTCTACTTTGCCATTTGCATTGCGATGCCAACCGCTAGCTTGAACCGGAGTTGCAGGAGAGGCAGGAATTTGGGCTTTTACCGCTCTGGTGGTTTGGTATGCAGAGATATTGCGGGTATCAGACCAAATGCGATCGCTCGTCACTTCTTGACTAGGATTTTGTGGTACACCACCCCTTCCTGTAGCGATAAAACTACTACCTTGAGTTTCAACACAACCTGTAGTAATTTGCTGGGATGGATCAGTAACATTAGCAGGGAGTTCAACTAACCCCGAATTGGGATCAACGCCAAAATTCTTGATATCTACAGTACCGTTCACACCTAATTGGGAACTGGCTGTGATGTCACTCTCAGGAGTCAGTTGGTTGCTTAACTGGAAGCCAAAGATCCCTTGAGTGGTAATTTCAATGTTTCCACCACGACCTGTGAAGGCATTAGCCATAATATCACTGTTCTTTAATCCGACAATAACTGGCGAATTAATCATAATATTGCCGCCATCTCCTGAACCTAAAGCAGTTGTTATAATTAGGCTCTGATTTTGCAGAATTAGGGAGTCTGTGCGGATATGGATATCACCACCTTGTCCTGAAGCTGTAAAACTCGCTAAAAAGCCCTGATTTAAATCCACCATTTCGGTATTGATGTTCAGTGCGCCTGCATTCCCAATCCCATAGTTACCAGTATTAATTCTGGCTTCATCACTAATTTTGAGGATAGGAGTATTGACCGTCACTTGTCCTGATGAGCCTCTAGGAATTTCGCTCACATTTGATAATTGGGTATAATAATCAGCCGTCAAAGAGCCAACAGTTGATGAAATATTACTACCATAAGGAACACTTGGTGATCGTCCATTTATATTAATGGATTCCGTCGCATTAACAGTCAAATCACCTGCATTACCTACCCCAAGACTGGCAGTGGTTACACTACCACTTTCCTTGATTGTGAGTGTGCGAGTATTTAGTCTCAGTTTTCCAGCATTACCACCACGACCAATAGTCGTGTTAGAAATAATGCTAGGAATACTGATGGGCGTTGCTCCAATGACATTCACATGATCGGCATCAATTGTAACTGTACCACTTGTACCAAGTCCAAAGGTTGTCGAGCCGAGATAACCACCATCTAACACAGACAAATTCTGTGTTGTGACTTTCAGATCACCAGCTTTTCCTGTAGAGAATGTGAGTGTTCCAATTGCTGCATAGACTGAAGGGTCAGTAGAAATATAACCATTGACATTGAAATTAGAGGTTGCAATGCTGATATAACCACTATCGGCAGATTTATAATTACGGTTCGCAACTATTGCACCGTTGTTAACGCTTAAATTTGGTGTGACAACGCTAATATTACCACTCGCACCACTGCCAACTGTTTCGTTGATGATACTGGTGCGGATTTTTAAGTCAGCAGTTGCACCTGATAATTTTAAACTCTCGGTAGCGAAAACGTTGATATCTCCACCCCTCTGAATACCTCGATTTTGCACCCATAATACTGAACCGTCTGTGAGGTTGATATTGCGCCCTTGTACCTGAATCGAACCTCCATTGATGCCATTGACATCCACCAGCGATCGCCCTGTAAAATTAATGTCACTAAATCTAGAAACCTTGTCATAATCTAAGTAAAAGCCTTGATTGACGGTATGTATTCTCACCTCACCTTCTGCCACACTGCCTAGTTCCGCTCGTCCTTCCGGCACACGTAAAATACCACCATTTAAATCCATCCCAGAACCTACAAGTGCTAGTGTGCGTCCCAATTTCACAGTCAGATTAGCTTCCGTAACACTGGAAATATAGGGGGTAATCAGAGAATTTTGAGCCGTGAGAAGTTGTCCATATCCTTGCCCTTGAACGCTGATTGGGGCGGAATTGTTGCCCATTTGTAATCCGATGGGAACGTTGATGCTTAATAATGCCTGTTGTGGCAGATTAACAGCACTAAATTCAATTCCATCAGCAAATTTGATGCTATTGGCTGTTGTAGCGATAAAAGAACCACCAATATCTAATTTGGCATTTGCCCCAAAGATGATGCCACTGGGATTAAGTAAAAACAGATTCGCATGGCCATTAGCTTTAATTAAACCGTCAATATGGGAAATATTACCCCCAGTGACACGACTGAAGATATTATCCACATCTGAGGCATTATTAAAGAATACAGAGCCGTTGCTGGGAACTGAAAATTGACTAAAACTGTGAAATAAATTACTGCCTGCATGACTACCATTGGTAATTGTGAAATGATTCTCGTTTGAGGAGACAGTGGTATGAAGACTGCCATCGGAGGTAATCTCAGCCTTGGCACAGCTATGGGACAGCAAAATAATTCCCATGACACCTGCTGAGATTTCAGTCATCCAACCTAAGCAAACGAAAGGTTTCCACATTAATATAGTCTCCATTTATACCATTTTTATTATTCCCATAATGGTATAGTTATGAACGCTAGTTAGGTAGGGCAGCACAGTTTAACTGTGGCTGTAGTTGGCTGGAAAATGGTGTTGCAACTAACTGAACTTGCCCTTGGTCGTTGCGATGCCAGGAAGTAGCTTGGACGGGAATCTGTCGTTGTGCGGGTGTTTGGGCTGTAACTTTGCTAGTTGTGCTGTATGCAGAAATATTACGGGTATCAGACCAAATGCGATCGCTCGTCACTTCTTGACTAGGATTTTGTGGTACACCACCCCGTCCTGTAGCGATAAAACTACTACCTTGAGTTTCAACACAGCCTGTAGCAATTTGCTGGGATGGATCAGTAACATTAGCAGGTAGTTCAACTAACCCGGAATTGGGATCAACGCCAATCGTATTGACTTGCACCGTACCATTTACCCCAAATTCTGAACTAGCGGTGATGTCACTCTCAGCAGTCAGTTGGTTGCGGAACTGCAAGCCAAAGATACCTTGAGTAGTGATTTGGATTTTGCCACCGCTTCCTAGGACGGCATTAGCTGAAATATCGCTGTTTTCTTTAGGAATAGCGACAATAGACGCAGTACGAATATCGATGTTGCCTCCTGTGGAAGCACCACGAGCATTAGTGATGATGTTACTTCCATGTCGCAACAAAATAAAATCTCTTGCCCGAAGAATAATATTACCTTTACTACCTCCATTCACCTCCGCACGCAAACTAGCAGCATTGTCCAGGAAAATACTATTGGCTTTAATATTTAGGTTGCCTGCATCTCCAGTTCCAGTATTGCTAACAGTAATTTCTCCTTGTTCACGAATACTGATAGTTTGGGAATTAATTATTACTGACCCAGCAGTAAATGCAGTGGTATTAGATGCTGTAATACTGCTATGTAAAATTTTACCGTTAGATAAGACTGAAGATATACCCTCTACATCTATATGATTAACTCGTAAGTCAAGATTTCCTGCATTGCCCTGACCTAAGCTAGATGAGGTGATCTGTCCACCATTAAATACACGCAAGCTATCAGCTGTTAAGTTAATGTTCCCACCATGACCGACCGCATTTTCACCCACCGCCACGGTAATACCACTGACTGTCTGACTAAAACTATCAATTACTGGATCACTGACTTGGACATTTTGAGCATTAATTTTTATATTTCCAGCTTGACCACGACCTGATAATGCACTAGAAATAGCCCCACCATTTTTTATTTGCAAATCTCCTGCATTGACAGTAACGTTACCGCCTTGACCATCTGCAAAAGGTTGAATCGAGCTGATAATAGCACTGGTCAATCCCACAGGTGTAGTTCCCTTAATTTCCAGACGTTCGCTAGCTTTAACGGAGATATCGCCAGCATTACCAGTGGTGATAGACTCAAAACCAGGAAACTGAGAACCAAGTATATCTGTACTAATGCGTCCACCGTTTAACAGACTAACTTGATTAGCTTCAACGGTGATACTGCCGCTATTATTTCTACTACCACCCATAACCAAGGTAGTAATAGCACTGGGCTGAAAATTGGCAACCCCAGTAGCAGGATCAGCAAATGGGTTATATCCACTTATTTCCACATTTTTGGCACGGACGGTAATGTTGCCAGTGCTAGTGTTTTGGATGGGAGTAGATGTGAAATCGAAGGTAGAGCCATAGTTGAGAGATTGCAACCAAGCTCCATTAGCAATCCGTAAACTTTCAGTCTCTACAGTAATATCTCCTGCTTTTGCTCCACTTCCAAAGACAATTGTAGATAATCCAGGGTTGGGATAGTTTTCTGGGGCAGATGCTCCTAACAAGTCTACAAATTCCGTGGTTTTGATGGTGATTCCTTGTCCTTGTCCAAATACTCCTGTTCCAGAATTAATTCCCGAACCTTCCTTAATTGTCAAACCGCGTCCACGGATATTAATTGCTCCCCCATTCACCCCACTGGTATCAATGAGTGAGGATTGTCTGAGGGAAATTGTTCCCCAGTCAGCTATTGTGGGGCTAGTTAGTTGTAATCCTGCTTGATGATTCAATCCCACCTCACCATTTCGCAATGCCCATAATTCAACTCTGCCGTCTGGGTTACTCAGACTAGTTTGATTGATATCAATTTCACCACCCACCAAAGCTAAGGTTTGAGCCTGAAAAAGTTGTGAGGGGCGATACAAGAAGTTGAGTGATGGTGTGCCTTGGGTGCGAATTGCTCCAGCATTATTTCCCAGTTGCAAACCCACAGGAACACTGATGGTTAATAAGGATGGTGGGGTTGTTTCGTTGGCGTTAAATTTGTAGCCATCGGCAAATACGATGCTGTGGGCTGTTGTAGCTACAAATGAACCTTTAATATCAAGATTGGCTTTGGGGCCAAATACTATACCACGGGGATTGAGCAGAAACAGACTGACAGGATTGCCATTTGGGGTAATCTTGATTGTGCCATCAATCTGAGAAATGCTGCCACCAGTCACACGACTAAAGATTGTCGAAATGTTGGAGTTGTTACCTAAATCAAATGTGGCTGAACCATTAGTGGGAACAGAAAACTGTTCAAAACTATGAAATAGATTTTTCCCAGCGATATTACCATTGGTGATTGTATAATCTTTGCCTTGGTTCGATACAGTTACATTGGTTGTAAGACTATTATCTGAAGTGATCTGAGCCTTGGCACAGCTATGCCACAGGACAATGATTCCTATGATACCTGTTGATATTCGAGTCACCCAACCTAAGCCAATATAAGGCTTTGTCATTGCAGAGTCTCCATTTATACCCTATGTTATTATTCCCATAACGGTATATTGATCAACACGGGTAATGAAGAAACTATACTGCTCATATTTGATTTTTGAACAGATACGTATGTAACGCACCACTAATTCCTTTGGTGCGTTACGGCTTACGCCTAACACAACGGCAATATTGCAGGAGGAAAATCCACACTGCAATTTGCCTCCCCTACACATACTACATATATTTAGATTTTTTCAGAAATCAAATTGTATTCTTATGTATGTATTAAAAATAATCATGTAACTTTTGAGAGCCAATTACTTTTGAGACAGGGCAGCACAGTTTAATTGTGGCTTTAGTTGACTGGAAAATGGTCTTGCAACTAGCTCAACTTGTCCTTGGTCGTTCCGATGCCAGGCAGTAGCTTGGACGGGAATCTGTCGTTGTGGGGGTGTTTGGGCTGTAACTTTGCTAGTGGTGTTGTATGCAGAAATATCACGGATATCAGACCAAATGCGATCGCTCCTCATTTCCTGTGTCGGATTTTGTGGTACGCCACCCCTGCCTGTAGCAATAAAACTACTACCTTGAGTGTCAACACAGCCTGTAGCAATTTGCTGCGACGGATCAGTAACATTAGCAGGGAGTTCAACTAACCCCGAATTAGGATCAACGCCAATCGTATTCACTTGCACCGTACCACTCACCCCAAACTGTGAACTGGCAGTAATATCATTTTCAGCAGTAATTTGAGGACGATACTCTAAGCCAATAATTCCCTGTGTGGTAATTTGAATATTGCCTCCACGTCCTCTAACTGCATTGGCAATAATATCGCTGTTTTCCCATCCGATCATGATGGGTGCATTAATGTTGATATTACCACCGTCTCCTAAACCACTAGCTGTGGCAGAAATTTTGCTATCTTGACGCAGAAATAACAACTCTCCTACTTGTAAACTGATATTGCCACCATGACCAGATTCTGTCTGTGCTTGAATGGAAGCTTGATTTTTTAACTCGATGCGATCGCTGGTAATCTTGAGATTGCCAGCATTGCCAGTACCTTCACTAGTAACACTCACGTTCCCACCGTCTGAGAGTGTCAGCTTAGGTGTAGTTATAGTCACATTTCCTGCATTCGCTGTCAGTATATCTGGCAAATTAAATAATTGACGCACTTGTGAACTCAAACGCACAGCAGAGGAATTAATGTTACTTTGATTGTTGGGACTGCTACCACTAATTGCGATCGCTTCGGTGGCATTGACTTGGACATTACCACCATTACCTATAAAGAATGCCGATGAACCAATCGTTCCGCCATTCAATATTTCCAAGTTACCAGTATCTAATCTCAAATCTTTGGCATTGCCATTGGCAAATGTAGTCATAGTGATATTGCTATATAATCCAGAAGGACTTTCACCTGTGACGGTGGTGTTTTGATTGTGGACTATCACCTGACCACTAGAACCACTACCAAACGTCACCGATGATAAGGAAGCTCCCCCAGAGAGTAATAAATTATTCCCATTCACCAAAAGATCACCAGCTGCACCTTTTCCATAGGTACTAGTGGTTATGGATGTTACTCCAGTAGGATTGAGGGGTGAAAAACCGGATAGTTCTATATCTCCTGCTTGAATCTGGATGTTACC
Organism: Aliinostoc maniaoense; assembly: GCF_058172895.1. Taxonomy (NCBI): domain Bacteria; kingdom Bacillati; phylum Cyanobacteriota; class Cyanophyceae; order Nostocales; family Nodulariaceae; genus Aliinostoc; species Aliinostoc maniaoense. Next base: position 6,502,478 of record NZ_CP187952.1, read on the forward strand.
ACCGTTAGCAGTTCCATAGGTTAAAGTATTAATTCCTGAACCTTTTTGGAGTGTTAGGCGGGGAGTTATAATACTGATATTGGCACTAGATCCAGTTCCCAAGGCTTCGGCACGAATCCAACTGCGAATTTTTCCATCGGGTGTAGTCCCAATCATAGCGATCGCTGCTGATGCTTGCAAATTAATATTTCCACTGGGAAGACTGCCGTAATTCTGAGAGAAAATCACCGAACCATCAGTAAATTCTATATTTCTTGCCTGGAGTTGAACTGCACCGGAGTTAAACCCACTCACATCTAATAGTGACTTTTGCGCCAGTTTAATATCAGCAAAACTTTGTCTCTGCTCATACTCTAATTTATAACCCTGATTAGTCGGTACTAAACTAACTAATCCTGAGCCTCCCAGACTTCCTAATTCTATTTGACCCGTCTCGGCACTCAGCGTAGCACCATCCAAAGTGATATTTCCACCCACCAATGCTAAGGTTTTTCCTGACTGTATTTGTAGTTTGGTAGAGCTAGGATTGCGAATTACAGGAGAAAAACTACTGTTGGTATTGAGGCTATGTCCTGTCCCTTGGACTTGTATGGGTGCGGGATGATTGCCGATTTGCAAGCCAATGGGTACAGTCATTGTTAATAAGGGTTTAGCGGCGGTATTTACCGCACTAAATTCAATTCCATCAGCAAATTTGATGCTATTGGCTGTTGTAGCGATAAAAGAACCACCAATATCTAATTTGGCATTTGCCCCAAAGATGATGCCACTAGGATTGAGCAAAAACAAATTCGCATGGCCATTAGCTTTAATTAAACCCTCAATACGGGAAATCTGACCCCCAGTGACACGACTGAAGATATTATCCACATCTGAGGCATTATTAAAGAATACAGAGCCGTTGCTGGGAACAGAAAATTGACTAAAACTGTGAAATAGATTCTTACCGATGCGATCGCCATTGTTAATGGTAAAGTCATTACCACTTTGAGAAAAAGTAGTGCTAAGGGTAGGATCGGGCGTGACTTGAGCCTTGGCAAGATCACAGCAGCCTAGCATCCCAGCTATCAAGATAACTTTAGCCAAATCCCACATACAGGATGCTTTCATGGTTTAGTTCTCAACTATGTAATCACATATACAAGAGTTCCCAAAATCACATAGTGGTGAAACATAAGATTAAAACGGCGAATATTGTATAGAGAAATACAAGCCATTTTCTTGCAAACTACTTTTGTCACCCTCTACAGATGTCAACGGAATACCCCAATCAAGCCTGGCAGAAAAGCTATCGCCTTGTTTCCACAGCAGTCCTAATCCTGTTCCTACTAAGGTACTGGGTGATGGATTCTTATTTTCCGTATTCCAGCCTGTACCCACATCAATGAAAGGTGTTAGTTGCAGTAAACCATTGATTTTTTTAGCTTGGAGAATAGGCAACCGCAATTCTGCTGATATTAGCAACCCATTATCTGTAAGTAATGTATCTTGACGATAGCCTCTTACACTGACTTGTCCCCCCAAACCAAATTGTTCTAAGGGGACTAAAGAGTCATTGGCTAGTTGTAAATCACCCCTGGCGAAAAATAAAGTATTTGGAGCTAACTGGCGTACCCATTGCATTTGTCCTCGCCAAGCAAAAAAGCGGCTATCTGGCTGCTGTTGGCTAATATTGGCATCAAACCAACCTACTCCCAAACTAAATTGCGATCGCGCCGCAAAAACGTGCTGATTACTACGTTGGGTGTATTCTTGAAAAAAGCGCAGAGCGGAAATATTGGTTTTACCGTTGGCATCTGCACCAGGGGATAGAGCAAATCCGCCAATATTATCAATACCTAACTCTGTTTGACTTGACTGGCGTGAGAAGGATAATCCTATAGCCAATTCCTGGGTTGGTTTCTGGATGAGAGGTTGTCGATAGCCTAATTCGTAAGCTTGAGTATTTGACTGGATATCCAGAACGCTAAATGGTTCTTCAATAACGTGATTCCAACCTTGATTAACACCAAAGAATACAGTCCCATTACGGGCATTAATTGGTAATGTGTAATTCAGGTTGATGGTGTTACTGCCATCAGTATTGGTGTAACCGACCCTGAGGGTATCACCCAAACCGAGTAAATTAGCTTCTTGGATATCTACACCCCGGCGAAAACTCCCGACACTTGGCGATCGCCCATTATCCAAAGTTGTGGTTAACTGGAAAGTATCTGCTTCTTGCACTTCGACTTGCAATATATTTGTGCCTGGAGTCACACCAGACTGCAACTCAGCTGACAAGTTTTGAATACGGGGATTGAGACGTAGCAGTTGTAAGCTTTCTAGTAAGCGTGGTATGTTTAGTGGTTTAGCTGCACCTAATCGAAGGCGATCGCTAATGTATTGACTTTGCAATCGCCGATTACCAGTAACCTTGATTTCTGCTAAAGTGCCTTCAATTACTTCAATTTTCACCACTCCCGCCTCTAATACCTGTGGTGCAATCAATGCTCCCGTTGTCACATAACCCTTATCTGTGTAGAGTTTTGTAATCGCATCTCGGATTTGCAACAACTCCGCAAAGGTGATTTCTCGCCCTACAAACGGAGTTGTAATTGCTGCAAACTGTTCTGGTGTAAACACTGTGCTACCAACAACTTCAATCCGATCAACCTGAAATTTGGCATTAGGATCATCTTGTCCCGGAATTGGCTGTTCTGGAAGTTGAGGTGTAGGCAGTAATTGATCCTGGTTGGAAGGCGGTGGTACTATTTCCGATGGTAAGGGATCAACAGGAATATCATTGAAGCGTTCTGGTGGTAAATCACGGGGATTAGGAGTTTGGGCAATAACTTTAGTAGGAGATTCTGCACAGAATGCGGATTGATAATTGAGTAATAATACTGTTAAGAAAAAACCCAATCTAAAAGTCTTCCAGCCACAAGAAATATTTAACGACCTATTCATTTTGTAGATATATAAATCAGAATTGTTAATAATATTGAGATATTTATAAAAATAAAAATTTTACCTACAACCAAATTGGCATAGGTAGTATTGTTTAGAGCTTCTGGAATAGCGCATGAATGTAGGCTTTAAATCCAAAATCCTGGCTACATACTACTGATACGGGAATGTGATTGAAATCGGCTAATATACTGTTATTTCTGGCAGCAATCAAAAGATTTCTCAGTAATTACCGTTGGTAATTACTGAGATGGCACGAAAATCAATGGTATAGGAATAATATTTGATTATTGAACAGATACGTAGGGTGTGTTAGGCGTAAGCCGTAACGCACCTTAAATATACTTTAATGATCAAATCGGGTCGCTAGGTTTGTAGTGAGAACTTTAGTTCTCAAATATAGCCTTTACTAGTTTCCTGAAGTGCAAATTTATCTGTGTGTATCTGCATTTAATTATTTTTGCTTGTACCTCACTATAGCAAGAAAATCTCTAAGGACTAAAGTCCTTACTACTAACTCAATCTTAATTTTTTTTACATTGCTTAATATAGTTGTTTTTTTCAACTTGTTCTATTTATTAATCAATTACTGCTAACACAGACTTGGGTAATAATTTATCTTTAAACCACACAATTCTAGCTGGAACATTATCTAATTTAATTCCCGCTTTTTCTAAATTCAATCTTTCAGAAATTGCTAAAATTAAATTATCACAACCAGAACGGCGCACTTGAGAAAATTTCTTTTGTAAATATTCTGGTCGCCAATAACCAACTATTTCTAATAAAAATTCCCGTCCATCAGGATGCACTAGGCGAAAATCAGGAATCATTACACTCCCAGGAATGGGAATTAAATCTACTTCTCGCTCTAATACCCAGTCGGTTTTCATTGCATCCCATTTATCAGCAAAGGATGCTTCTAACATACTATCGTAGGGTTTTCCTTTGGAGTAATGGGAAACTAAACCACATTCAGAATTAAGAGTAAATCTGCCAGTTCGCCAAGCATCTGTGTAAACGTCACGGGTTTGTAAGGTGGCGGCGAGACTCCATTTGGTAACATGAAGTAAGGCAGGAATTAATTTAGCGATCGCTAACCCATATCTTGTGCTAGGAGTAAATAAACTCGTCGGCCCGTCTACGGTAATTGTAAAGCCGTGGTCAGCATCACCTTCGATATAAGCCATTAATTGAAACAATTTTAAATAGCGAAATAACAGCTTATATTCTCCTGGCACATTGCGATGGGCGTTTAATATTAATTTACTGGCTTTATAAAATATCCCCTGCACTTGAGATAAATTATATCTATTAATTAAATCTACACCTGTAGGTGTGTCAAAGTTGGTGAGGATTCTATTTTCAACTAAGTCAGCATAGATACCATCACGGACTTGCTCAGGTAAAATTTCTCGTTCTAATTCTTGAGTTAATTCATCAGCAATTTTCACCAATGTCATTTGAGTTGATTCCCGACTAGGTGGAGATTTCGCTGCTAAGGCAAACACCCTTTCTCTTAACATGGGTGGTTCTAGGGGACTGACTACTTCAAAAGTACAAAAATTGCTTTTAATAATGTAAGCTAAACCTCTTTTGACTCGATAATCTGTAGCATCACCTTCTAAATCTAAAAGTTGACGCTCAAGTTCACCTTGAGTTTTACCCAAAGCCGACTGAAAACAATTAATTAAGTCGTTAGCTAACTCTAAATTTTTTGTATCAATTTTCAGTCTCTTGGGAATGATTTCTTCGCCGTTTAGACGATGGCTTAGTAGTTCTGTAGGTAGCATTTCCCTGTTTATTATCTGGTGATTTATCGACTACATAATTAATTTCTAATTGTTCGGCAGCTTTAGCAACTTCTCCCTTACCACTGCCATAAACTACTTTTAAGTTGGCTTTTTTATCCTCACCCCGTCGCCTAGCTGATGTATTTTCTTCGCTGGTATCTTCGGCGATAACTTCGTAGAGAATTGCTTGTTTATCCGCAATATTTCCCTTACGTAAAACTCTGCCCAAGCGTTGAATATATTCTCTAGTTGAACCAGTCCCCGATAAAATAATCGCTACAGAAGCGGCGGGAACGTCAACACCTTCATTCAAAACATGGGAAGCAACTAAAGTATTATATTCACCTTCCCGAAATTTAGTTAAAATTTCATGGCGTTCTTTGACTGCGGTTTGATGGGTAATGGCAGGAATTAATAAGTCTTGGGAAATTTTATAAACTGTGGCATTATCAGCCGTGAAAATTAATATTCTTTCTGGATAATGTTTGGCGAGTAAATTAGCTAAAATGCGTAACTTACCATCAGTGCCGAGGGCGATTTCTTTGGCTTGGCGGTGTGCTAACATAGCTCTACGTCCAGATTGCGATCGCGCGCTCATCTGCACAAACATTTGCCACCCTTGAATACTCCCCAAAGAAATTTTTGATTGTCGCAAGAAATCATTGCGAGTTTGAATTAAATTGTTGTATCTTTCTCGCTCATGCTGGGATAATTTCACCTTAATTTGCACTATTTCGTGTTCTGCTAACGCCTTCCCTGCTAAATCTTCGGCACGCTTGCGATAAACTTCTTGACCAATCAAAATATTTAAATCGGCGTGTTTGCCATCGGTGCGTTCTGGTGTGGCTGATAGTCCTAAACGATAGGGTGCGATCGCATATTCGGCAATCACGCGGTTAAAATCGGTAGGTAAGTGATGGCACTCATCAAACACAATCAAAGCATACTTATTCCCCAAGGCTTCGGCATGAATGGCGGCACTGTCGTAGGTGGCGACTAAAATCGGCGTTTTATCTCTTGAACCACCCCCCAATAAACCCACCTCCGCATCTGGAAAAGCCGAGACTAAATGAGCATACCACTGGTGCATTAAATCTAGAGTCGGCACAACAATTAAGGTAGTCCGGGGTGTAGACTGCATTGCCATTTGCGCCAAATAAGTCTTTCCCGCCGCCGTAGGTAAAACAACTACCCCCTGTCTTCCCGCCAGTTTCCAAGCTGCTAAAGCTTCACTTTGATGGGGATAGGGTTGCATTTCTAAACTTGCTACCAAGTCTACGGGGTAAAATTCTTTAGCTTCATCGATAAAATCCACGTCTTCGGCTTGCAGTGCTTCCACCACAGCACGATATTTCATCCCTGGAATGCGGAATTTTTCCACCCTATCATCCCAGGTAGCATAGTCCATCCAACCTTTACCCCGTGGTGGCGGATGTAATATTATTGTGCCACGGTCAAATGTCAAGGTGGGAATACGAGCCATTGGGAACTGGGGGAGATGAGCAACTGAGGACTGGGGAAATTGTACCAAATTCAGTTACTCAATAAAAAAACGTGCGCCTCCATTGGAGACTCACGTAAAAAAACAGTAAATAAATATGCTAAGTTATAAAGTTTCTAAATAACTCAAAAGGTCTGCCATTTCTTGAGTATTAGGCTGGAATTTCGGCATTGGTGGGGTTTTACCACTAATAACTTGATGAATCAGTCCATACTTAGACTTGTGTTTAGAAACACCTTGTAAACTAGGGCCGACTCTGCCGTCTGCTTCTAAACCATGACAGCCAGCACAATTGATTTGAAAGATAGCGTGTCCTTGTACTTGGTTGCCTTCTAACGCCAGAACACTCTTGACGTATGGATCAGAGGCTTGTATCATCTGAACACCAAAAAAGCCCAAAAAGACTGCTAACAGTATCGCCAGAGCCATTAAGGCGCACTGCTTCATCAGAGTTTCAGGTTTAGTAATCTGGTTTTCCAAAAGTTGTGCTGTCAAAATCTAGTTGTTTTCAAAAATTTTCATTTCCTACACATAGCTTAAAAGTTCTTGATGCTGACTGCAAGCATATCTGGGACTTTTCTCTCGAATAGCTATTGTCTAAAATCTTTATATCAAGCGGGATTCATCCCCAATTTGGTAAAATCATAAGCGGGAAATGAATGTTGAAAATCGTAAACAGGAGACTTAAAGTGGTTGAACCCCTGCTTTCAGGTATTGTGCTTGGTTTAATTGTCGTTACCCTCGCTGGGTTGTTTTACGCTGCCTACAAGCAATACAAACGCCCCAATGAGTTGGGTGGTTAATTAGAGGTAGGGGGCAGGGGGCAGGGAGCAGGGGGAGAGTTTTTCTTTTTCTTTCCCTACACCCTACACCCTACTCCCTCATCCTGTAGAAAGTGAGTGCAGTGTTACCGTAAACTTTTTCACGGCAGATTTCCCAATCAGGAATTACTATATCTGTCCATCCTTGGGGGTTATGCTCAACGGCAATTTCACCGTTGGCATCTAATAATTGATGATGTGCGATCGCTTCCAATACCGCTTGATATAATCCACTAGCATAGGGTGGATCAAAATAAATTTTGTCAAACTGCTGCCCTGATAAGTGTTTTAGCTGCTGGATGACATCGCCCCGCAACACTTGCCATTTTTGATTTGCCTGTGCTACTGTTTCCCAGTTTTGTTGAATTACAGCACAAGCGCGACTTGATTTTTCAATTCCAACCACCAAACTGGCTTCTCTACACAAAGCTTCTGCACCCATCGAACCTGTACCGGTGCATAAGTCCAGCCAGCGACAACCTGTAATTTCTCCCTGCCAAATATTAAAAACTGCCTCCCTAACCCGCGCACTCGTGGGTCGGGTTTCTTGCCCTGGTAAAGTTTTAATTTGGCGATTCCCGTAAATTCTTAGACTCATTAGTCAATCGTCAACAGTCAATAGTCCATACTCAATAGTATGTAGCAAAATCATAATGACTGAGAACAAATGACGAAGCTCTAAGTTTTAATGTCATTATTAAGCAGCGATTTTTTCCCGTACTTGCGAAACAAAATTAGACAAGATTTGCAAGCCAATATTAGATGATTTTTCTGGGTGAAATTGGACTGCCATCAGGTTTTCATGGGCAATGGCCGCTGTGATAGTTTGCGTACCGTGGGTAACAGTTGCAGCCCGGATTTGCGGTTCAATGGGGTCAACATAGTAGGAATGCACAAAATATACCCAAGGTTGAGGAGGCAAATGCTCCCATAAAATACTTTTTGGTTGAGTTAATTGCAGCTGATTCCATCCCATGTGAGGAATTGTAATTCCCGGTTCATGGACAAACCGCTTGACTTTTCCCCGCACAATTCCTAGCCCTGGTTGAGTCCCTTCCGCACTCGATTCAAACAGAATTTGTAGTCCTAAACAGATGCCTAAGAAGGGTTTGCCAGATGCGATTATATCCTTAATGGGTTGTTCTAAATCTCGTTGGCGGATATGTTGAACTGCGGGATCAAATGCTCCCACTCCGGGTAAGACAACCGCATCAGCCTTAGCTAAATCCTTGGGTGAATCAGTTACTTTTGGAGTTGCCCCGGCTTTTTCTAATCCTTTGCAAACAGAATGCAAATTACCCATGTCGTAGTCTATAACCGCAATGACTGGCATCGACTTATTCCTTGTAAATTATTTATGGAAGGTGTTTCTATTCTAAATAATATTTTCCATGAAGAAAAGAATACTATTAACTTCTTTTGACACTTGGCTAGAAAATCAACCGTCAAATTCTTCTGATGATTTATTATTTGAAGTCGCTAAACTCGACTCACTCCCCTATGATTTAAATTTTTTGCGACTGTTACCTGTAGATATCGAGCTTGCTAGTTATCGGGTGATAGCAAAAATAAAGACATACCAACCAGATTACATAGTCTGTTGTGGCATGGCTGCAAGTCGGCAAAAATTAAGTCTAGAACTTGGTGCTAGCCGTGGAGAAAGCTTTTTACAGACAACTATCGATGTCAAAAAATTAGTCTCAGGTGCAAAGGTAACTGATATTAGTGATGACTGCGGTAAATTTGTTTGTGAGGGACTTTACTATTCTGTACTGAACTACTTAGGACAAAATCAACTGTCAGCCCATTGTATATTTGTTCATGTTCCAGTTTTAAATCAAGAAAATTTGATAGAAATTTTGAGAGATTTCTTATTAATTATTAACAATTTGGCACTTTTATAAGTGGCTAGCGTCGGGGTGTGGGGGTGTAGGGGTGTAGGGGTGTAGGGGAGACAAGGGAGACAAGGGAGACAAGGTAGATTATATTGACAATGCCCGATGCCCCAAAATTCCTTAATTTTGAATTTTGAATTTTGAATTTTGAATTGATTAGCCCCATTCCCCATTCCTTTCAAATAGAGAGATAAATATTTTCAGGCTATGTTGGATTTATTACTAAGCTTACTCGTTGCTCAATCAACTCCTGCTGCACCACCGGAAGAAGTGGTACAACCTCAACAAGTGCGTCCGTTACCAGGACAGTTGGATACAGTTCCAACTTTTAATAGCAATAGTCCTGAATTAGTGTTAAAAGAAGGGGTTTTACTTTCGACTTTTCCACCGGAGGGGAAAAAAGTCCCATCGGCACATTTGAATTTTCCCTTTCGGGGTAGGTTTGATGTGTTTGCTCACCATGTTGCCAAGGCTGAACCCCCGGAGGATTTACGCTCATTATATTTAGGGATAATTTTACATAACCCTACTGCTGAATCAGTAACAGTGAATGTGTTGCAAGGGGCAAGTTATTTAAGTCAACCGGATGCACCGTTTATTCAGTTACCTGCCGTGAGTCCGAATTTATTAGGTAATGTGTTTGCTGGCCCTGGCGATCGCGTGATGTCTGATATCTTAAGAGGAAGACGACAAGATATTTTCCCCCCGCAAATCGTAATTCCAGCCGGGGAAAGTCGAATGTTACTCAATCAACCTATTCCCGTCAAAGGACTTACACCACCCCTGAATGGTAGGTCAACTTTAGCCAGATTGCGAAGTAATGGTACAGTTTATGCAGCTAGTTTGGCTATGTTTGCTCGTACTAATACTGATGGCAGTGAACGTGCGCCGACACTGGAAGAATGGCAAAACTTATTAAATACTAGTGACGTATCAAGTCCCAGGGATAAAGTTCCCACACCTTTAGAAGAAACGGGTAAACCCCGCATTTATGGACGAGTCGCAGGGGTTGCACGGGGGACACAATGGCGAGCTTTTATAGTTGATAGTCCCAAAGCTAAGTATTTAAGTATTCCGCAAGCCGGACAAGCATTTTCTTACGCCCTTAGTACTTTGCATGGTGGTACATTAGGAACAGAGCAAATTCAAAGTGCGCCGCTTTTGGTACGTTATCCTGACACCGCTTACCGCGCACACGGGAATTATGCTATTCAATATAGTTTAAAATTACCACTGTATAACAATACACCCACCTCCCAAACTGTGAGTATATCTATACAAACGCCACTGAAAGAAGACAAACTCACACAACCGGGACTGAGATTTTTTACGAATTTAGCCCGTCAAGTCTTCTTTAGAGGTAGCGTGAGAATCCGCCATAGAGACGATAATGGCCAGCCTATAACTAATTTTATCCACCTAGTGCAGAGGAGAGGACAACCAGGCGAAGCATTAGCTGTATTAAACATGAAAACAGGCGATCGCAGATTAGTAGAAGTAGACTTTCTCTATCCCCCCGATGCGACACCCCCCCAGGTGTTAACCGTTTCTACCCAGGGGAAATAGGCAGGGGAGCAGGGAGCAGGGGAGCAGGGAGCAGGGAGCAGAGGGAGCAAGGGGAGCAGGGCGGGGTTAAGACTCACCAAGAAGTACAATGATTGTGAATGCGTTACTGGCCTCGCCCTGGTTTACAATCTGTAAAACCCAACGCTTCCGAATCAAGAAAACTTGCGATCGCCATTTCAACCACAGCTTCGATTGGATATTCAATTTCAGCAGCACGGGCAATTAAAGCTACGCGGATTCGCTCAGGTAATCTTCCTAAAATCACCTCAGCATCAGCACTTGTAAGTTGCTCTTGAAGTTTGGCCTGCATAACTTTAAATCTCCGTTGGGATTTGAACGTTATAAGGTGGTTCGGTAGCTCTGAGAATGATGGCTTCTAGCTCCAATAGTAACGCAGGGTTTTCCCAATACGAAATGATCTGCACTGCGATCCGAACGTCTTCATCGTCATATTTATCGAGCCATGCCCAAAGAAAAGCTTTGTGTCCACCACTGAAACGCCCCCGCAGACTCTTGGTTTTACCAATGTAGAGCAATCCGTCAGTTCTGTGTCTGACTGCATAGATACCAGGACGAGCAGGAAGGCTTTTAAAGTCGCGGGTTAATGGTTGACATTGCTCGAAGGGGATAAAGGCGATTTCATCAAGAATACGTCGAGCTTGGGCTTGTAGATCAGAATCATGTGTTGGCATGAAGACAGGAATACTACTTGCATTGGCGCGTGGCAATTATTTTATCACCATAGGCTTGGTGTATTACTGCCAAATTCGTGATTGCTGATGTGTCGTTAATGACAATCATAATCGCTCTTGTTATGCGGTTATACCAATTCTCCAAAATTAGGCAACAGATGCAAAGCTTGAAACCCAGATGGTATCTCACTTTCTGAATTACGTAGCTTGCTTCCCGCTTTGCGGGTATTGCGTAAAGCCTGCGGCATAGCTGCGCTTAGAGCGGAGCGGGGCGTTAGCCCATTGCGAATTGCGAATTGGTATTACGCCATCACGTCCACAGTTACAGTATGTTCTCTGAATCTCTGGCTACACAATTTCAACGGATGAGATTCTCAACTCACCAAGAAGTACAATGATTGTGAATACCATTAATTAGTTAGGGTTGGCGATCACCATCATGAGCAAAGCCAGGATTCTCGACCCATCTGAGAGCTATACTTTCAGCAAATACGCCGAATTAGCTTACGATAGTGCTGATATCCTAGCTGAATTTGGTGTTAGCCTTAACAATACCTCACTTCAACTCCCACAGCAGTTACCAATAGATCCTGAACCACTGAAAATAGAATTACAAGAAAATCTCACTTTGGTAGATCCTGTTTCTGAAATAGCTAGACGTGAAGCACTGATATTTCCGATTCTCAAAACAATTTGTAAATTTGTTCAAGTACCACTCAAAATTGAATATCCTGTACGAGTAAATAATTGGCTCAAAGGCAGTTTTGATTATTTCATTCCTACTGCACAAAACTTATTAGTGATTGAAGCCAAAAATGCTGATTTAGCCAGAGGTTTTACTCAGTTAGCGGTAGAATTAATTGCCCTCGATCAATGGACTGATTCTACAGTTCCAATGCTCTATGGTACTGTGACAACAGGCGATACATGGAAATTTGGAATTTTTCAGCGTCAAGAAAAAATAGTTCACAAAGATATCAATACATACGCTGTTCCTAGCGATTTGAATTTGGTGCTTTCTGCTCTATTTGGTATCAGTTTGAGTTAGGAGCATCCAATAATAACATAGGATACAAATCGCTAATTTACTTGCACTAGGAATTACGAATTACCAAACCCTTTTACTGACTTTTGTTTCCCCTTTCCCTTGGGTTTAGACTTATGCACCTCTACGACAGCTTCTTGAAATAATTCGTGCAGATGTAGGGGTACACTGGCAATTTCTGGTAAATCTGGCTTGAGGGGTTTATTAAATTCTTGCAGTAAGTTATCTAAGTCATGATTGAGATTAAATTCTGGACGTTGTAAATAATCTTGCAATAATTTTTCTAAAGAATTGGGATAATTTTGGGCTAAACGATGCCAAATAAATGCGTTAATGGTTTTATCTTCTAGGTAATGACGAATCAGTTTTTCAGCACCATCAATACTTTGCCAATCTTCTGCTGTTAATAGTGTTGCAAATTTACTATAGGTTGGTAAAAACATCTGTCCCCAACGGGGATGAGAAATGGCGGTGACTTGTTCGGCTTTTTTGAGTTCCGCAGGTAAATCGACTTTCGGCATCACCATTTTACTGGTGCTACTCTGATGATTAAATATCTGAGACACTAATTTTGTGTCAGCACCCGCTTCTTTGACTGCTGCTTGAATTTCTGCTTCAGAAACACCAGATTCTGTTGCTAATTCACTCAGAGATTTATTTTGATCAATTCCTAATGCTGCTAGGCGTTGCTCTGTGATGATCTCTTGAAATTCCCCAATTTTTTGATTGAGTTGATATCCAGGTAAAGTAACTTCATCACTACCGAAAAAGTCAATAAATTGTTCGTGGTATTGGGATACAGACTGCCAAGCTGCTGCTAGTAAGTCTGGTGCATCACTGTAAAGATAATTTGTATAATTTTCTTTGAAATTACCAATAGCTACCGCTAATTTTGGTTTACCAAGTTTGCCTAGGAGGGTATATTGCCCAAAAAATGTCCAGTAATCATCAGTAATAGGTGCAATTCTAGTTAATAATATTTCCTCTAGTTTTAAGCGTGAAATTGTCTTCAACATTTGAGAATTATTAGGCTTAATTATATAATATTTATCAGTTAACCAGTTTCTTAACTCTAAGCGATCGCTCTCAATTTTCGTAATTACAAATAATCCCATAAAACTGCGATGCCAACTAGCAAGTAACTGGCGATCGCTCTCTGTAATATCTGTATAATGTTGAATAAATAAATCTATTGGTGATTGTTCCCTAACTTTACCTTCAATAAGAAAGTTATCAATAATTAAATCTTGCTGTTGACTATCTCCACTCCCACGGCGTGACTGTGCGGCTGCATAGGTTTCTAATGCTTGTGCTAGTTCTCCTTCAGCATCCAAAACAAAATCTAATAAAGCTTGTTTAAGTTCCTGCGATCGCTCTAATATTCTATCCACAAGTCTATCTCTCGGTGCAACAGTTGTAGATTAAGGCATACAACAGAATCACAACATCTAACAACAGCTAGATTTGCCATAATATACATTTAGTAAGTTGACTAATTAACCATAGTCAACACTCAATAGGTAATAGTCATTTTTCCCTAAACCCCTTGAAATTCAACAGGAAATATACTTAGCTAGTATAGACTTTCGTTGTGCGATCGCAGACGTATATGAAGATGTAACCTTTGAAATACCCCAACCCCCAGCCCCAGAAATTCCATTGATAAATTAATCAAGTTTATCTGGAATTACCCATGCCCAATGCCCAATGCCCAATACCCCATGCCCATAGCTTATGATGAACTGAAGACACCACAAGGCGTAAGTTTATGACAACTGTTGTTCAATCACCCTACAGCAGCGAACAGATAGCCGCTTGGTTGCGGGGACTGCTAACCATAGCTTGGGCTGATGGTAACTTTGACGAACAAGAACAGCAATTAATTGCTAGTATCACCAAGGATGAATTAGCTCCTTGTTTAGAATGGGACTCACTAGAAGTCATTACCCCAGAAGAACTGGCAACAGTTTTAGGTAAGCATACACCAGCTGCGGAGAATTTTCTGCGTACAGCTGTAATGGTAGCGATCGCAGATGGTACATATTCCCCCAGTGAAGATCAAGTCCTCCATCAATTTTGTCAAGCCCTAGGCGAACCAGAAGACATCCTAACAGCACTACGTCACACCCTAGAAGGCAAACAACCAGCAGATCCTATCGTCGTCGCCACACTCACAGCCCCACCACCGGATGCGCTGACACCCCTGCGCGACTGGCTAGATGGGTTAGAAGTACAAGATCCCAGAGTTGCCCGGTTTTTGTGTAAAATGATTCCTTCCCAATGTCCTTTTGAGCGAGATGTCACCCTATTTGGGCGCAAAATCGTCCACATTCCGCCATTGTGCAAAATTAACCCCATATATGAACAACTCGTAGGGTTACGCTTCCGCGCCCTCTCCTATTTAGCCGATGAATGCCAAGAGGATGTCTCGGAATATATCTAGTTGCTAGAGACGCGATTCACCGCCTCTATTTGGCATAATAGTAGTAAGAAGGTCTAACACAAAAAAGACTAGTTAAAGAACATAGAATGTTGAAGGTGCGTGCATGGTAATGACGCACCATTATTATCAATAGATAAAATTTCAGCAACTAAATAACTATTGACCTTTGACCATTGATCATTGACTAATTATGCAATTTATCGACCAAGCAAAAATTGAAGTTGAAGCGGGAAAAGGTGGGGATGGTATTGTCGCCTTCCGTCGAGAAAAATATGTACCGGCTGGTGGCCCCTCTGGTGGGAACGGTGGACGAGGTGGTTCAGTAATTTTCTTAGCAGTAGAGAACCTACAAACCCTGTTAGACTTCCGTTACAACCATCTATTTAAAGCCGACAATGGCGGACGTGGCGGCCCCAATAACTGCACGGGTGCATCAGGAAAAGATTTAATTATTAAAGTTCCCTGTGGCACAGTAATTTATGATGCCGAAACAGGTGATTTTATAGGAGATTTAACTGAACCTAACCAAAAGCTAATTATTGCTGAAGGTGGTAAAGGTGGTTTAGGAAATCAGCACTTTTTGAGTAACCGTAACCGCGCCCCAGAATACGCTCTCCCAGGACTACCAGGGGAAAGAAAACTGCTACGTCTAGAATTAAAACTGTTAGCAGAAGTAGGAATTATTGGTTTACCCAATGCTGGTAAGTCTACCTTAATTTCCTCTTTATCAGCTGCACGTCCCAAAATTGCTGATTATCCGTTTACCACTCTCATCCCCAATTTAGGTGTAGTCAGAAAACCCACAGGTGATGGTACAGTTTTTGCTGATATCCCTGGACTTATTGAAGGTGCTGCTGAAGGTGCAGGTTTGGGACATGATTTCTTACGCCACATTGAACGCACACGGGTACTGCTGCATTTAATAGATGCTACTAGTGATGATGTCATCCGAGACTACACAACAATTCAGCAAGAATTAGCAGCCTACGGACGCGGTTTGGAGCAAAGAATGCAAATTTTGGCATTAAATAAAATTGATGCCGTTGATAGGGAAACTGTAGATTTAGATGCACTGGCTACAGAGTTAAATCATCTATCTCATGTTCCTGTTTTCTTGATTTCTGCGGTAACTCGCACTGGCTTAGAACCGATGTTACAAGAACTTTGGCACATTCTCGACCAAATCAATGCTATGGAAGCAGCAGAGGTTTTGATATAGCAAAAGAAGTCAATCAATTTTAGATTTTGCGGAAAGTTCTGTAGGCGGGTTTCCCGCCGTAGGAAACTTTTCAAGACGGATTTTAGATTTTAGATTCAATTGGCAATCCAAAATTTAAAATCTAAAATTCGGAGGGTCAATTAGTCTAGCTTGACTCCCCGAATTATCACCCGTAACCACAGCCATCCTAACCCACAGCCAATAAAATAATAGGGGAAATCTGCCCAAGTAAAGGCGTTACCGATTAACATTTTGCCCCACCAAAATGAGCGTATAAAAACTAAAAATGGTGGATGCCACAATTGCATAAACTCCAATAAGCAAGTAATTACTAATACCCATAAAGGAATTTTCCAAACAGCAGAACGAGTACAAATAAATAGAAAGGCGAATAAACACCAAAATATCTCATAAAAAATTCCTCCTATTTCTTGGTTTAACCATAAAGCAGAATACCGATATTTGCTGTACAAAAGCCCAATGGGAAGAATAATAGCTAAAGAAAAAATACAACGCCTGCGAATTTTGGTAAGTAGTGGCATTATCTAGAGTTTCCAATAAATTATAGGACTTACAGCATTTTTGAAGTAATTGAGGTACAGCATGAGTAATGAGTAATGAGTAATGAGTAATGAGTAATGAGTAATGAGTAATGAGTAATGAGTAATAAGTAATGAGTAATGAGTAATGAGTAATGAGTAATGAGTAATGAGTAATAAGTAATAAGTAGGACTTACGCAACTGGGATATTTTTTCTGTAGGGTGCGTGACGCAGCAAGAATATTTGAACGTAGTCATGAGATTTATAGCGTCACGCACCAACCATAGATGGTGACACTTGGGTAAGTCCTGAATTAACGTGAGTTCGACGACTGGAAAAAACCCCTCTCCATAGCTTGCTTCTCGTAGAGTACCTCTCACGCCAGTTGCTTCTCTACGAGACGCTACGCGAACAAGTCGGCAAAGCCGCCCAACGCACTGGCTCCCCTGCAAGGAGAGAGGCTTTAAAACCTTGATTTTTCCTTGATATATCATGCTTTTTACTCCCCTCTCCGCGTCGGAGCGAAAAGTCTGAGCGGAGGTTTCCTCCGATGGCTTCGCCAACGCCAAGGGCGAACAGAACTTTTCAAGAGAGAGGGGTTGGGGGAGAGGTCAGAAAAGACTTGTCGAACTCACGTTGAATTATTTTCCCTCGCTAAAGGCTACGATATACACACAAACGAAGAATTGTCAATATTGATACTCCGAATTTTAGATTTTAAATTTTGAATTGCCAATTGAATCTAAAATCTAAAATCCGTCTTGAAAAGTTTCCTACGGCGGGAAACCCGCCTACAGAACTTTCCGCAAAATCTAAAATTGATTGACCAGTATTAAGATGCACGTTTAACTACTCTAGAGCAGTGAAATTACTCACCCCAACGATGCCACTGACGAAAATTAGTGCCAGCACTCATAGCTAAACCAATTTGATGTTGTGAAGATAGTTCATCATGACCACCTTCATTTGCACCAATATAATACATACGGAAACTACCATCATCTATTGGGACTATACAAGGTGTACCAACTGCCCTAGCATCCCAACGACCAGAACCTTTGGCAGCATGGGAAAAGATAGCACCTCCAGTTAGTTCGCCTGGCTGTTTTTGCCAATGAATCCCGTCCTCAGAAATGGCTAAACCAATGGAGTGATAACCACTGCTATTAACACCTTCATAAAACATGACGTACTCTCGATTAATTTTTAAGACATGACGAGTGCCAATACCTCTTTCATCAAAACTTCCAACTTCACCTGCTCCTAAAATTTCACCCATTTTTTCCCAGTGAAAACCATCGCTAGAGACGGCTAAACCAACTAAGAATCCTCTTTGTGGGTTTAAGGTGTGATAGTACAATTTCCATGTGCCATCATCATCAGGCAAGACTTGAGGCCAACCGCAAAATAAAGTATCAAACTCTCCCTCCTTGCCTATATCAAGAAATGCTCCTCGATAAGTGCTTTCTAAACGTACCCAATTGATCCCATCACGGGAGATAGCACAACCAGGACGCATATTTAAGCCTTTAGCTTGAAAGCTTCCCATCCCTACAACTGTATTGTCGCCACCAAAATACCACATCCAATACAGACCATCGCGGAAATAGACATTACTTACACCCACATGGGCTGAGTCAAAGCGATGAGGATCTGGGTGCGGCTCAAATACAGCCCCCATAGTTAATGATCCCTGGACGCGTTGCCAATTAATGCCATCAGTAGAAATCGCTAAACCACAGCGACCAGTGGGTAAATTAATTTGCCTATCAAAAGAGGCATCCCGTCCGTAATACCACATTTTCCAAGTTTTATCAGGACAGTACAAAACCTGTGGTGAAGAAACTCTTTCGGAATCCCACCAGCCGTCTGAACCTGGGGCGAGAACTAGTCCGGGTTGATGAATTGGGGTTTTTGCGTCACTCATGCTCAAATTAGATGGTTATCTGCTAAATATGGATTATAGGTATAAAGCCACTCTTCAAATTGGCGATCGCTTAATTGGGCTTTCTCCATGATCCCACGCAGATATACCTCACTATCAGTTTTATAGGCGCGGTTAGCCTGTACAGCATTGCGGATTTGAATGATTTGTGTACGGGGTTTACGTCTAGTTTCATAGCTAGCTAGGGCAGCTGCAAGGGGTTCACGGGTAAGAAATTGAGAGAGTTCCCAAGCATCTTCAAAGGCTGTATTTGCTCCTTGTCCTAGTAAGGGAACCATTGGATGGGCAGCATCTCCTAACAGCGTTACCCTACCTTGACTCCAGGTGGCTAAGGGTGGTCTATCACAGATTGGTCGTTCCACAATTGCCTCAGCATCAGTAGCTTGTATAATTGCTGGTACTGGTTCTGCCCAGTTAGCAAAGTAATCTTGGACGCGAGACTTAACATCAGCAAGACTTTGGTTAATCGGTTTTTCGGGTGATAAAGCCGCAGCACTCCACATGATATATCCATCACCCAAATCAAAGAACCCAAAGATTTTGCCATCGGGTGCTGTCATTGACATCACTTCCTGGGAATGCAGGGTTTCATGATTGTACTGAAGAACAGCCCGCCAAGACATCCTGCCAGCATACCGGGGTTCTCCATCACCAATCAAGGTTTGTCTAACTATTGAGTTCAAACCATCAGCCCCAATCAATAGTTCTGTCTCTACTGTCTTTTTTCCCTGAAAGTAGACTTTCACACCTTGGTCATTTTGTTCCCAACCAATGCACTGATGATTCAGATGGATATTTTCAGTTGGTAGTGCAGAAGCCAGAATCTCTTGCAACCGCGACCAGCGTATTTGTAACATTGGCTGACCATATTTTTCCCGTAATATTACGGCTTTTTGGGCAATGATTTCGCCAGTGCTTTTTTTTAAAGTCAACATTTGAGTTTCACTACCTGCCTCTTGAAGCAAGTCAGTGATTCCGGGAGCAATAGCAGCGAGACTATACAAGCCGTTGGGTAAAATACTTAAACCCGCACCAATGGGGCGTAAACAACGGGCTTTTTCGTATATTTGGGCATTTATACCTTGTTTATGAAGTGCGATCGCTACCGCTAAACCGCCTAGTCC
Organism: Aliinostoc maniaoense; assembly: GCF_058172895.1. Classification (NCBI taxonomy): domain Bacteria; kingdom Bacillati; phylum Cyanobacteriota; class Cyanophyceae; order Nostocales; family Nodulariaceae; genus Aliinostoc; species Aliinostoc maniaoense. Next base: position 6,522,012 of record NZ_CP187952.1, read on the forward strand.
AGCACCAATAATAGCTACTTTCTTAACCATAATTCTACAGATGAATATAGGAATTATCGTCACTTCTCTACGAGACGCTACGCGAACGCTTCTAGATGTGGGGAATACCTTGAAAAATGTTCACACCCCGCCGGGCAAGACAACGTTAGCGGGAAGGGACACTTCGTGAACAAGTTATCCGAAGGGTATCCCCATCTACCCGTACCCTACACCCTGTTCAATTCTTTCTAAAAGAACTTACAAAAAAAATCATTCCTCTGATGATAGATTTATTGATAAGTCTTTAGAGATAAACAATTCTCAAGACTAAAGTCCTGGCTATGAACTTGATGAGTATAATTTGACGCTGGTTGAGAAGTGCTATTATGATCAGACTCTAATGAACCAGTTTTGGCGATACATGATCACAGCCACAACCCACCATAAGAGAACAGTGACTAGGGCAAATAATAATGAACCGTTGAAAGTTCCTGCCCAGGAAGCAAAGATGTTTTGATATATCCAGTTGTAGGTAGTGATGGCGGTTTCACCTGTGCCGATTTTGGTTCTCACTAAGATTTTAATTAGTAAAACTGATGCGACAAAAAGAGCGATCGCATTTAAACCCATAATTTCAAAAGGTTTACTCCACCGTCTGATTAACCTGACTTCAATTAACTCATAACAACCAGCCAGTAGCAATAATGCCCAACCGCTAGTAAACACAACATAGGAACTTGTCCACAGTTTTTTATTAATGGGAAATACCCAACCCCACGCCCAACCAATAATTAAGCAACCAATCCCAAATAAAGCCAATCCGATGCTCGTGCGTGTTTGTACTGGTTGTTTGCGTATCCAATCGCCCGTAAAGTAACCAGCCATCACACTGGCGATCGCAGGTATTGTACTAAAGAGTCCTTCGGGATCTCCCAGAAAATTAAATCCATCCCCCTTATACAGATGGGCTTTGGGGATAATCAGGCGGTCAATATAAGCCCCAAAGTTACCTTCTCGTGTCAGCACACCAGCCCCATAATCAGGTACAGGAATATACATCATTGCTAGCCAGTAACCCAGGAGTAATCCACCAGCTAATAGCCATTGTCCTGGCCGTGGTAATTTTAGCACCGCTAAGGAAGCCAACAAATAAGCCAGACTAATACGTTGCAATACTCCCATAATGCGAATGCTGCTGAAATCAAAAGTCCAAATTCCTTGATTCCAAAAGCCATTGAGTAGTAAACCTAAAATAAATAGTATCGCCGCCCGGCGAAATATCCGCCAGTAAACCGCCGGGGTGGGTTTGTTATCTGGGGTGTATTTAGATAGAGAAAAAGTCATTGCTACACCCACAATGAACAGAAAAAACGGAAAAACTAAATCAGTCGGGGTGCAACCATGCCAATCAGCATGAGTTAAGGGAGGATAGACATCATCTGCAACTCCCGCCATATTAACGAGAATCATACCGGCAATGGTAATGCCACGAAAAACATCAAGTGAGGTGAGACGCATGGACAGAATTTTATGGTTAATGAGGATCTAAACTACCGCGCTTATTCGTGCTAATCAATTAAGATTTACATTACATATCAATACCAAGATGATGCACCTAGTTATACCAATTTTGGATTTTGGATTGAAAGCCTATATTCATGGGCTTTAACGTCATTAAACAGGAAATTTATTATGATTGTAGTCATGAAAGTTGGTTCTCCCGAAGCGGAGATTAATCGCATTAATGAGGAACTCAGTAGTTGGGGTTTGACACCAGAGAAAATTGTTGGTAAACACAAAGTAGTAATTGGTTTAGTAGGTGAAACTGCGGATTTAGACCCACTACAAATTCAAGAAGTCAGCCCTTGGATTGAGCAAGTATTGCGGGTAGAACTGCCTTATAAACGCGCTAGCCGCCAATATCGCCACGGTGAAGCCTCGGAAGTAGTAGTTAATACCCCCGATGGTGCGGTGGTGTTTGGTGAACACCATCCCTTGGTAGTGGTGGCTGGCCCCTGCTCCGTGGAAAATGAGGAGATGATTATTGCCACGGCGCAACGCGTCAAAGCAGCCGGAGCGAAATTTTTACGCGGTGGTGCGTACAAACCCCGGACTTCCCCTTACGCCTTCCAAGGACATGGGGAGAGTGCCTTAGAATTACTAGCCAAGGCGCGGGAAGTAAGTGGACTGGGGATTATTACAGAAGTCATGGATGCGGCGGAACTAGATATCATTGCAGAGGTGGCTGATGTTATTCAGGTAGGCGCAAGGAATATGCAGAACTTTTCCCTACTCAAAAAAGTGGGAGCGCAACCAAAACCAGTCCTACTCAAACGAGGAATGGCCGCTACCATTGAAGATTGGTTGATGGCGGCTGAGTATATTTTGGCCGCAGGCAACCCCAATGTAATTTTATGCGAGCGTGGTATTCGTACCTTCGATCGCCAATATACTCGCAACACCTTAGATTTATCTGTAGTGCCAGTGCTACGGAAATTAACCCACCTACCAATTATGATTGATCCCAGTCATGGCACAGGTTGGGCTGAGTTTGTTCCTTCTATGGCGATGGCAGCGATCGCAGCTGGTTCTGATTCTCTCATGATTGAAGTCCACCCCAACCCCAAAAAAGCTTTATCAGACGGGCCGCAATCATTGACTCCAGAAGCTTTTGACCATCTCATGCAAGAATTGGCCGTTATTGGTAAAGCCGTAGGACGTTGGCCACAGCCAGCCGCAGCTTTAGCTTAACAATGTTCGTAGTAAGCACTTGTGTTGATGGTTCTAAGCACTAAAGTGCTTACTACAAACTTGGAGTGAAGCATAATAAAAATTAAAAAGTTATTCTTTTAGCTAATTTATGAGTAACTTACAAACAAAACTACCGACTGATGCTTGGGTAACAGCAACTTGGGATGAATATATTCAAGTCATCGAAAATCCTGCTTATCAACAAGCAAAGGCATACTACTACAACGGTAAAATGAGGGTTGAAATGCCACCAGTAGGAAATGATCATGCTAGCGACCATACGGTTGTTATCTTAGCAGCTAGTAACTATGCAGCTATTAAAGGTATTCCCATGAATGGGAAAGATAATTGCAGCTATCGTAAAACTGGTTTTAAGGAAGTACAACCTGATGTGTCTTACTATATTGGCGACAATGCCGATGTAATTCCTTGGGGAACTTCTATTATTAGTCTTGATGATTATCCGCCACCAAATTTAGTAATTGAAGTTGCCAATAATTCCCTAGCAGATGATAAAGGTGAAAAACGTTTACTTTATGAAGAATTAGGAGTAGATGAATATTGGATTCTTGATGTTCAGAATATTCAAGTGATTGCTTTTGCTATAGAAAATGGTGGCAGTCGTCGAATTAAACAATCTCAAGTTTTACCAGGATTAGAAATTGCTATTTTAGAAGAAGCCTTTCGGCGGACTCGTCAAATGAATCAAAGTCAAGTTATAGCTTGGTTGTTATCACAATTTAGCGGGTAATAACAATTCAAAATTCAAAATTCAAAATTCAAAACAGTTGGAGTCGGGGATTTAAAACCAAACTCAACTGATACTACGTGTAGACGTAGGGATCTTAAACCGTTGAATTGACGATAAACTGCAAGACTCAAATACCCATTTTTAACCATGCAAAAACTTGATTGACAGTTAGCTTCAGTGGAATTTCTGGTAAAACAGGTAAGGAATCTTCTCCTTGAAGTAAGGTTGGCTGTTTTTCTGGTAAAAAGATCAAAATACTGAAGTCATCGGGGTCAAGAAACCATCCTAGACGGCTACCATACTGGAGACAGTGAAGGATATTACCAATTACTTTGTTAGGTTTTTGCTCAGGTGAGAGGATTTCAATTGTCCAGTCTGGTGGTATTTGAAAATTATCAGGTACATCACCATCAATAGTGAAGGGGATGCGTTCCCATTGAAATACAGCTAAATCAGGAACAATTGAGCGATTACCAAAAGTACACCGTAATTCAGGAAATCCGTAGGCGATTTTCTGCCCCTCACTAACTTGATTAATTACCTCAATCAGTTTACCTTGCAAGCGGCTGTGTCTACCTTTTGGCATAGGTTTTGGAAAAATCTTACCATTGATATATTCACTGGCTGGTTTTGTTTCTGGGAGCTTGAGAAACTCTTCTAGAGTCAGTGTTTGGGTAGTTGTAGCGTTCATAGCTCCTGAAAGCTGGGGGATGATTTTAGTTTAGCAGGCTGATTTAAAACGCATTATCTCGATATGAGTAGCGATCGCCAATATTGATATTATTCTGCATCAAAAGGGCGATCGCACTATCCAATTATATGTAACTACTTCATACCTCAACAGCGCGGATATATTCTACACCATCTTTCATCTCAGTTTTTTTAACTTCAAACTTAGTCCCAGGCATCAACAGCACCTCTTCTTCGCTAGGTATTTCTGAAAAATAAGAGATGTCTCTACCACCTTTTCCTGTTAGTTGCAATTCCAGCAATACGGGATGGGATAACTTACCACCAGAATATCGTTGAGCAAAATCTTTGGCTTGACCAACGTCTTTACTAGTACTTGTAAACTGTTTAAAAGAAAGTGATTTACCACTATACATTAAGGAGACACTTCCTTTCCAATCTCCTCGATAAACTGTAATTCCAGTAGCCGGTGGGAAACTTTGGAGTGCTTCGACTGTCATATTAGCGTGCAGTTTCAACTCCGAATACAGAGTTTCAGCGATTTGAGCAATTTGGTTGTCGAGACTCCTGCGCTCTATCTCACGCTCATCAGCAGAAAGTGTAATATCTGCAAGCTCATTCTCCACTTTATTCTCGAGTGGATCTAACGATGCTGTCCATTCCTCATAGTGTTCGCCTAGATAATCCAACCTCTGTTGTAATTTATCTATCTCTACCTGTAATTGCTTTTTCTCCTCAGGATCTATGGAGAAATTAAACTTATCCTGCAAATCATTTCGCTGATTTTCCAGAAGGTTAACCTCGCTGTGGTGATCTACAACACTATGTAGCTTATTCCTTAATGTGAATTTAGCCATAGGAGCAGGCATTGTCATAACTGCATTTAAAAGTGCGTGCATTCCCCCTGTATAGCCACCTATCGCTGTCAGATGGGCAGGACTTAACTTGCCGTACAATTCTTGCGGGTTAGTACCTTGTTTTTCTAACTCTTTAGAAAAATCGCTTCTGTTAATATCAGTCGGATCGTAGTTACCCGCCTCTTGTTTTAGAGCTTCGTACCTGTTTTTAGCATTATCTACAATTTGTTTACCTGGTTCGATTAGCCTTGGTTTATTGTCATCAGTTTCCTCTGCCATCTGCATATACAAATACTCATGGGGGAACATCCGATCCTTGCACACAGAACTCCGTAGTTCTGCTATGCTCAGGGGCGGAATATTCATATACATATCTATGACATTTGATGTGGTTTCTTGACCACCATTGACACCAACAATATGAGAACCTCGGAAAATCTCATACAGTGAGTGATCCCATGAAGTTAGCATCCATCCCATAATAGCCAAGCGAAAGTCTAGCTCGCTGACCCCTGGCACATTTAACCATTTAAACGCACTCAGCATTCGAGAGGTTGTGCCGGAAACACCTGCAACTACAGGCGCGCCCAGTTGGTCATGTACCTGTTTATACCAACTAGAATTAGGATCAATTGTAAACCAAGCCGTTCCCTCTACCCATTCCAAAGGCAACTCAGGCCCCTCTTCACCCGGTTGCAGATCGGATTGCCGCACGTTATTGATCGTTTTTGACGCAGGTATAATCTTCAAAACTTTCTGAATTTTGGGCTTACCTTTGTCATTCAACACAGGTTTTTTATCAACCCCATATTCATATTGAACTTCAATGCTTCCTCCTTCAACCTTGAACTTGTCTAACAAAGCATTGCCATCTGCGTCATATTCGATTTGGTCGTTAGGGACTTCTTCGATATCAAATCCCATCGTCGTCAATGGTTTGTTTTGTGCAGTCAGAAATTGCCTCTCTCGGTCGGAAAGCGGCGCACCCATGAGTTCGTAATCTCTGGGAGTTTTCTTCTCAGGCCCCATTGCCTTATCTTCTGCTGAACGGTCTTTGCGATCCTTTTGGCTCATTGTCATCTCATAGGTAGCCCAGGTATCATTTGACTGGGCAGTCAAGTTACCTAGAGCAAAAATGTCTTGAGTATAGTTGTAAGCCTTATCAGGTTTGAAGAAATTTACAATACCGTGTTTAATTGCTCGACCTGTTCCTTTGAGATATGCAGATTGACTACGGAGAGCAGTTTCATTCAGGTCAAGGTCTTTAGCTGCCTGCCAATTGTCATTGAGGGTGATATCGTGCAAGATAGCTTTAAAACTTTCACTCAGGTTTGCGCCATAACCTCCCTTATAATAAGCTGCATTATAAAAAGCAGTCATTAGCTCCCGAACATTACCATTGTCAAATAGGTCTTTGATGGCTGCACTACCGAGAGCTTCACCCACCTGTCCGGCACTGGTGGTATCATCTTTGAGGAATGCCTTTTTCTGAATCTCTTCTTCTGTGAGTTTATCTTTGTAATACTGTTGCAAGACAAGATTGAGCTTGTTCACAGACGCTTTAGCAGCAGCGCGAGATTGAGAATGATTGAAACAATAGCCACCGAGTCGTTGTTCAAAATTTTCAGCTTCTTGATACCACTGGGGATGTTGGAGAACCTGTTGATACCCTTCATTGAAGGGACGCTCTCCCATAGCTAATCGCTGAATAGCTGTACTGTTACCATTTTGCTGCACCACATGGGTTAATTCATGTGCCAACAACTCTTGTCCGCTCTGACTTCCAGGGTTATATGTTCCTTGGCGAAAGAAAATATCTTGCCCTGTAGTAAAAGCTTTTGCCTGAATGGATTTATTCAATTGGTCAGATTGAGTATCAGTGTGGACTTTCACCCCACTGAAATTAGCTCCAAATGCCTGTTCCATTGGTTCTCGGATACTGTCTGCTAGTGGCTGTCCACTACCCCTTAAACCTTGGATTGATGCTTCTAAATCCGGTGGTGCAGCCATACCACCTGCATTCGACATACGCTGCACCAGTGGTTTCATTTGCAGTTCATCTTCATCTTGTGCTAGTTCCTGACGCTGCACGGGAAAATTCTCAGGTGCATTAATCCTTTGGACTACATCTGCTGCTACCCGATCCGCTTCTTGTTCATACTGATCCCCTACTTTACCAATGGTAAGCTTCATCTGTATTGGGGATGGCGATCGCTCACCATCTGGCGGCAAAATTGATATATTTCTCAATAAACTATCAGACGGTGCTAATTTCTCGTCCTGAGCCTGTAAATCTGGTGTTTGTGGTCGGGGTTGGACGACAAAGCGACGTAATTCTAAGGGATTTGAGGCTGGTGTATCGGATGACTTGCTAGAATTTTTACGTGTTTTGTATTGTCTGCTATACATTGATTTCATGCTCCCAGTATTTTGCGGTGTGCTTTGTCGTCCAGATATAGCTAGTTATGATCATTACACGATACATCAGGAAGATGTTAGCGATCGCTATTATTTGTCATATAACCAATCAGTAAAATTACTGCTTTGCTTACAATATGTGAACAAATATGTTTAAATTTTAAATTATTGATATGAGTCAACAATAATAAATAAGGGGCTATATGCCCCTATAAGTTTGAATTTTATATTTAGTTGTTTTCCAAAAAATCAACAGAGAAGTTTTTCATATTCTCAATTGATTAGCGTCTCCTGCCAAAACTGCTAGGACGACGACTGGAAGAACGACCACTACCAAAACTGCTGTTACTTGGGCTACGTCTGGTGTTAGTTGATCTACCGGAGGATTTTAACGTACTGCTGCCAAAACCAGAACCGGAGGGGCGAGTTGTGCGTGTTGTAGAACGAACATTAGAATTACCAGAAGACCTTCTAATTGTGCCTGTGGTTCTAAAAGCTGTGCGATTTTTTACGGCTGCTGGTGCTGAATTATAGCGAGTGCGGTAACTATCAACAGCTTGGTCGTAGGTTCTACCATAGCCGCCATAACCAGTAATTAATCCACCGGGTTGATATACGGGAGGGACATAATACTGGGGTCTAAATAACAGGCTACCTAATGCTTGACCAGCTAACGCACCAGTAAAGGGGGCCCAAAAACCACTTTCTCGACGCACTACAACAGTTTCTTGTTGTCCAGTATTGGGGTTGGTTTTAGTTTCGGTGACGTTGTGGACGTACTCAATTTTAAAATCTTCTGTTAAGTATAAAACTGGCTGTCCGTTGTCTACTTTGAGATAGCTTTTCTTACCCTCTTTGATTTCATCATCAGTTAGCCTGGCCATTTGCAAGTTTTCCGTTGCAAAGGTGGGGGGTTTACTGTTGAGTAAAAATAAAGTGTACTCCCCAGAGGCATCATCATAAGTAGCTTGTTGAACTGGGTATTGACCATCGCTCAACTTAGTAGGAGCAGCAGTTTGGCTGACTTTGGGATTTGTCGAGGTAGTTTGGTTTCCTCCTCCACAAGCAACAGTCGTCAAGCACAAACTCACAGCTAAAAGCAAAACGGTAACTTTGCGTAATATGGACATGATCATGGCATTGTTATCTTATCTTTGAGCTTAACAAGTTATCACTGGGGATAGTGTAGGGACAACCCTACCAGTAAGTATAAGCAGGGTGGTTTCATACAATGTTAGAAAAATGAGAATACTAATAAAGATATTTAAGCATCTATGGTTGTACAAGTTTGACATCCTCCCACCGCTAACCCTTGCGGGTGTAGCGGGGGATTCCTAAGACTCACGACTTAGGTTTCTGTTTCCTTCCCTTACGGGTTTTTCGCAGTTGCCCTTTAACACTATGGTTATCAGGTCTTACACTCGCTTCACAGACTGTAACGGTGTGTCCCACCGCCAAAATATTTTTAGCCGCATTGATAACCTACACCTGGATTTCTCACGAGTGAGAAATCCAGGCAGCGTAGGGAGTGTGGGGAGAGGGAACGAACGGACGAAGTGTTCCCCGTTGCTTCAACCCCCAACCCTCTCCCGTTGGCGCAGCCTCTCGTAGAGAAGGGAGTTGAAAATTTAAATTAAGAATTACAAATTTTGAAAAGATAGGGTGTAGATATAGGATGTATATTTAGGGCAAAATTATTAACTTTTTAGAATATTTAAAAATAATAACGTTACTAAAAAATTAACAGCCAAGTTGATTTATATTTGTAGTTCGCTGTCAAGGAAAGGTTCGTGGGATTTTTGAATATCTTTTAGGCTGAATCCCCACCCATCAAATCGCTACAACATTATGAGGGGGAAATGATCATGACGATCGCCACTAAGTTAGCATTAGTCTCAGGAGAAGTTCCACCAAGCCAGGGAATTGCATATTGTCTAGTCCATAAAGTTCCAGGGAGGGTGAGATTTCGCATTCCTTTGCTAGCTCGTGATTCCTATTATGCCCAACGCCTACAAGATTTACTAGAGTCTGATAATCGCATCATCAAAGTGCGTGTAAATCGTGCGGCTGCATCTATTGCTATTGAATATCAATTATCTGATGCTAATGCTGACTTAATTACAGCGTATTTAGCGCGGATGTTGCCAGTAGCTCGGACAAATCAACCGCTAAAAACCAAAAAGCAACCAGTAGAAACCTCAGAAGATGGGGGCTTAAAATTGCCTGTTTTCGCTACGGTTTTGGCTTTATTGGGGTTGGGTTTGCCGATTCCCCCAGCGATGATTGCCGCAAGTGTGGCATTAGCGGCTGTACCCATTGCTAAACGCGCCTATGCAAGTATTACCCAAGAACAGAAGTTAAATATTGATTGTCTGGATTTAATGGCGATCGCGTTAAGTTCTAGTCAAGGTAATCTCCTGACTCCGGCTTTAGTGATGACACTGCACGAAATTGGCGATATGATCCGCGATCGCACCGCCAGAGTTACGGAAAATAACGCCGCCGATTTACTCAATTCCCTCGGACATTTTGCTTGGGTACAACAACCAGACGGAGACAAAAAACGCATCTTAGCTACAGAAGTGAAACTAAAAGATACAGTCATTGTCTACCCTGGTGAGCAAATACCCGTAGATGGTCAAATATTGCGCGGTCGGGCTTTAATCGACCAGCAAACACTCACAGGGGAATCTATGCCAGTGATGCGAGAGGTAGGACAAGCGGTTTATGCTTCTACTTTAGTGCGGGAAGGAGAGATTTACATTCAAGCCGAACGTGTAGGTAATGCTACCCGTGCCGGGGCTAGTATTGAGTTAGTGCAGAAAGCCCCCGTTCACGATACCCGCATGGGTAATTACGCCGCCGAAGTTGCAGATCAAGCCATTATGCCTGCGTTGATTTTTGCGGGATTGGTATTAGCTGCTACAGGTAGTCCCGCTAGGGCGGCATCAATTCTCACCCTCGACTTTGTAACGGGTATTCGCGTTTCCTTGCCCACAACATTTTTAGCTGCATTACACCATGCTACTAGACACGGGGTGCTGATTCGCAGTGGTCATGCGTTGGAAAAATTAGCACAGGTAGATACTTTAGTATTTGATAAAACAGGCACATTAACCAAAGGCGATATTGAAGTTGTGGAGGTAGAAACCGTCACAGGCAGAATGTCTAAAGAAAGATTATTACAACTCGCTGCCGCCGCCGAACAACGCCTAACTCATCCAGTCGCCGCCGCCGTGGTAAATTATGCCGATAAATTAGGTATAGAAATTCTCCCCCGTCAAGAATTTGTGTATGAAATTGGTTTAGGGGTGAAAGCAGAAATCGATGGCGAACAAGTCTTAGTAGGCAGCGATCGCTTTTTGCGTAAATATGGAATTACCTTAGATTGTTTGTATGAAGCCCATCAATGCAACCATGCAGATTGTCCCCAGCATCTCAACTGTCGCATTTCTGCCGATGATTCCTTATTGTATGTAGCAGTTAATCAACAATTCCAAGGCGTAATTTATTACACCGATCCTCTACGTCCAGAAAGTCCCGCCATCATTGAACAATTACAAACAGAATACGGCATGGAAATTCACCTATTAACAGGGGATAATCAACAACGGGCTATAGCAGTCGCCGCCCAATTAGGTATTCCCCTATCTCAAGTTCATGCCGAAGCCTTCCCAGAACAAAAAGCTGATATCATCAAGAAAATACATCAAACTGGCAAAACAGTAGCATTTACAGGGGATGGCTTGAATGATTCCATCGCCTTAGCCTATGCTGATGTTTCCATTTCCTTTAGTAGTGGTTCAGAAGTAGCCAGAGAAACAGCCGACGTTGTCCTAATGGATGATAACCTGAGCAGTTTTGTCGAAGCAATAGCGATCGCCCGTGAAACCCAAACCGTCATTCAGCAAAACATCGGTTTAGCCGTAGTTCCCAATTTAGCAGCATTAGGCCTAGCTACCACCGTAGGACTACATCCCCTAGCCGCCACCGTCGTTCATAACGGTTCAGCCATTGCAGCCGGGTTGAATGGTTTGCGTCCCCTTATGCACCAAGATCCACCGAGGTAGGGGTGTGGGGGTGTAGGGGTGTAGGGGTGTAGGGGAGACAAGGGAGACAAGGGAGACAAGGGAAATTTTTAACCCCATGCCCAATGCCCAATGCCCAATGCCCAATGCCCCATGCCCCATGCCCAATGCCCCATGCCCAATGCCCAATGCCCAATGCCCCATACCCTATGATCAAACTTCTACCTGAACATCAGCAAACTATCTTTAATCATGCTGAAAGTACTTACCCTGATGAATGTTGTGGGTTAATTGTGGGATATGTGGCGGATGGGGTGACAACTATAGTTGAGGTGATACCAACGGCAAATGTTTGGAATCGGGAAGCAGATAACTTTACAGCTGAGACAAGCAACTATAGCACTGAACGAAGATATGCGATCGCTCCTGAAGTGATGTTACAAGTACAAAAGTCAGCACGGGATAAATCACTCAATATTATTGGTATTTATCATTCTCATCCTGATTGTGCCGCTATTCCCTCAGAATGCGATCGCCTCTATGCTTGGCAAGGATATTTATATATAATTGTTTCCGTGAAAAATGGTGTAGCTGTTGACATCAAAACTTGGAGTCTTGATCACAATCATCAGTTTCAATCTGAAACATAAATCAATTAATGGACGAACTCAAAGCCAAAGCCTTTGAACCTCAACGATGAACCTTTGAACCTCAACGATGAGCCTTTGAACCTCGACGATGAGCCTTTGAACCTCAATTACCAGCTTAAAAACCAATCTGACTTTTCACGTTATGTGGAAAAGTTAACGCAAAACCTAACCCCCTAACCCCCTTCCCTAGTAGGCTATCCATTAGTCACATCTTTCTTAATAAAGGCTGAAAAGCAGTTATAGAGGGAATTACAGGAGATGGGGTTGCCATAAAGATTAGACAAAATTCAGAAAGTATGCGTTGAGATTTGATGGGCTAGTTTCCAAGTGGCAGCAATATCGTGCAATCGTCGTAACCCTCGCCAAATAGTCTTGACACCGGGTTCCCCATCACCTTTACGACCCAGAAAACCACCAAGTCGAGCAATCATCCGTACAGCTTGTGTTAATGTTGGTGGCTCGGCTGGTGGAATTGGGTTCTTGTTCACACTCACACATAAAGATGAGCCAGCGCCGTGGGCGGGTTTCCCGACTTGAGGCGACTGGCGTTGCCATTCAACTGTAGTGAAAACCGTTTGACAACTTTGTTCTGGATTGTGCCTGGCTTGGTAAGTTAACCATAATAATCGCCATGCCACAATCGAATATGTAGCTAATGCCATAGATAGCCGTTTTCCTGTCTCCAGTTGTAATTCCTCGATGCGACAACCGCTTTTCAACGTATAGTGATAACGCTCGATTAACCAACGATATGTATACCATTCAACACATTTTACGGCATCTTCAAGGCTATGAATTTCCCATGTCGTTAACAATAACCAACTTATTGATTTTACATCCGGTGGTGGATTCTTTTCTTCTGCTAAGATTACCTGTAGTTTTACTGGTTTTAGTTGAGAACGCCCGAGCTTATTTTTTGGTACTTCTATTTCAATAGTTTCGTATCTAATTGTTAATTTTGCTATCCGTTCTGGTCTTTGTGGATTCCTTTTTACCGTGACTTCTACTTCTCCCTGTTTTGGACTTGACCGTATCGCTTCATGCAGATAATTCGCTGTATGGTTGACTTTTCTATTGTGAGTTCCTCGAATTAGTAAGTGACTATTTTCTGGTCTTTCTTTGTTAAATAAATCAAATATATCTGCTTCCGAATCTGCTACTGTTATGATTTTTATGCCTGCTGGTAACAATTTATTCGTTCTCTCTACCCCTTCTAACCATCGTTGGCTTTCTTTTTCTTCTGTTTGTCTTTTTCTCCGGGTTTTTGCTATTCCTAAATCTTCAATATTTCTTGACCACACTTGTTGGTCTATTACTCCCAGTGGCACTCCTTTTTTGCTTGATAATAATGTTGAATGCACTTTTAATCCTAAACTTTTTCTATGGTCTAGATATCCGATTCCTTCTGTTGCTGGATGACTTGTTACATCCAGGTTTGTTGTATCTTGTATTGCTAATACTATCTCTTGCTCTTTTGCCCTTTCGATGTTGATAACTTTGCTGCAACATCTGTGTGATTTGTGCGGAGGGAACGGGACGACTAAAGTAAAATCCTTGCCCTTCGTGACAGCCACGTTTTTGCAGATAATCAAGCTGTGCTTGGTTTTCTACGCCCTCAGCTGTGATTTTTAATTGGAGACTCTTGGCTAAAGCAATAATTGCATCTGTAACGGCGGCACTATCAGTATTAGAGTCTACATCCTGTACGAAGGAGCGGTCAATTTTGAGCATATTCACAGGAAAGCGTTTGAGATAGTTGAGTGAAGAGTAACCAGTCCCAAAATCATCTAGGGCTAGCCATACACCTAGTTCTCGTAATTGTTTTAAGGTGGTGACAGAACGCTGTATGTCACTCATCAAAAAGCTTTCTGTCACTTCTAGTTCTAGGAAAGATGGGTGTAGTTGAGTTTCTTGGAGAATTTGCTGAACTCGTTCTACTAATTTGGGTTGTTCAAACTGTCTTGCTGATAGGTTGACGGACATTCGCAGAGGGGGATATCCAGCAAGTTGCCAAGTCCGATTTTGAGCGCAAGCCTTTCGTAATACCCATTCACCAATGTCGATAATTAAGCCATTGGCTTCTGCTATGGGGATAAATTTGGCGGGGGAGACTAAACCCCGTGTGGGATGTTGCCAGCGCACTAATGCTTCCACGGCTTTTATTTGTCCACTGGGCAAATCTATGAGGGGTTGATAATAAACTATGATTTCGTTGCGTTCTAATGCCCCGTGTAATTCATTTTCTAGTGCTAACCTTTCTTGTAATTGAGCATTGATTTCAGGGGAATAAAACTGAGATTGACTACGGCCTTGCTGCTTAGATTGATATAAGGCTATGTGAGCCTGTTGCAAGAGCTGATCAACATCATGGCAACTATTCATGGTAATACCGATGCTAGCTGTGATGCGAATTTGAGTATTTTGAATAGTCAAGGGTTTGGCTAGGGTACTCAAAAGCAATTGGGAGAGTTTGACAATGCTTTCTAATGATGGTATCTCTGTGCGTGCGATCGCAAATTCATCTCCATTCAAATGAGCCAAGATATCATTCGCACCTATGCAACTATGTAACCGCTTCGCTACTGCCCTTAACAACAAACTAGATTGCTCAGGTTCTAGGGCATGACTTACACCTGTAAAATCATCAATAGCCAGCACCATCACCGTTATGACTTTATCAGCATCTTGGGGGCAGATACTTTTCTCTAGGCGATTAATGAATAGTTCCCGATTAGGCAGTCCTGTCACTTTGTCATAATGGCTAATCTGGTCAATCAACTCATCTAATTTGTGTAGCGTATGAGAAGTATCTGCCATGAGTGTACCTGCTTCGTCTACAAAGTTGGTAGGTAACTGCGGCAAAGTTTTGCTATTGAGATAATCTTGTAATGCTTTGGATGTCAAATTGACGGGAGTTAGCAAGTGATGTAGTGCATAGAGTGTAACTGCTGTACCTGTCAAAGTTGCTATCAAAGCTATGACTAAAACTCGAATTGCCATCTCCCAAGAATAGGAATTAGAGACAACAAAACTAAATAGCAATGCCAATAGCGGTATGTGAGTACCCAGAAAAGCTACAGACATGATTTTCGCAGTATAACTTTTCTGGAGCAATTTACAATGAGCTAAGAAAGAGTATAGGTAAAGCTTTTGAGTCAGCTGCATAGACTATATTATGGGTGTTGATAGTTAGCTGGTGATCCTGTGCCACAAATCAGCTTGTATCGGATTCACCGGCTCAACTGTATTTGGTTCTTTCTTATACTACTCATAACAAAAGTTCACAATATTCTCATTTGAAGATCTTCTTAATATATTTAATTTAGGCATTTTTACAAAGATATTATTTAAGTAAAATTACTTAAATCACTTTAAAATTGATTATGTCTTTACACAGAAAATAATTCGTAAATATCCGATAAGGTTCAGAACACCTCAAAATCTTGGTGTCGAGACGCGATTAATCGCGTCTGTATCGGGTTTCTACTGACTATTTCACTAATAATTCTGCAATTTTATCTGGAATTAATTGCTCAACATTACTGAAAACCACTGCTGCACCTGCTGTTAGTAATGTTTGTGTATAAGCTTCACATCGGCTTGTTGTTTCTTGCACATGAGGCGGTAATATACCTACACCAACCCAATTGCGGTGCGGTTGCAGTTCTCTGGCTTTAGTGACAGTGTACATATCTGCGACGGTATCACCAACATAGATTACAGTTGAGGATGATTCTAAACTGTTTTCTAACTGACTGAGAGTGGCAAACAACCCTGTAGGATCTGGTTTACCCGGTGCATCTTCCATTGCAATTAACACAGGAGACTGTAAGCCAAGACGTTTTTCTAACACATAGGTAGCAGAGGCACGAGTAGCACCACTGAAAAAACCCCAAGGAATACCAGCTTGTGTGAGTTGCTCTAAGTAACTAGCTTGTAATAATAAGGGTTCATCACAAATATATCCCGTCCAGTTGTTGGGATCTGTGCCACGATAACGAGATTGAAAAAAGGCAACTATCGTTTCGTATGTTAGTGGTAACTGTTCACGAGGCTTTCCTTGACTAGCAAAGTAGCGATAGATCAATTCTTGGGAAGCATCCCAGTCATTATTCCAGATACCTTCTGATTTGAGTTGGTCAATTTCAAGGGATGTAGGACGATAGGCGTTATCAGTAAAATACTCTACCGTATCTGCTAGGGCGCGACGATAGGAACTACCAACATCACGCACAACTCCGTCAATATCAAATACAGCGATCGCTTTTTTTGTCATCATAATATGGGGAATGGGGAATGGGGAATGGGGAATGGGGGATGGGATAGAGTTAAACTGTGTACCTCTGCCTTGTCTGGATTTGTCGCTTCTTGTATTTGGTGAAAGTTTCTATTTTCTAATTTCTATTGCCTATAGATTTTAAATAAGCATTTAGTTTGGGTAAGAGCTGGTCAAGGATGGGTTTAAATGTTGTGACATCCTCATTTTGCAATAACTGCCTAGCATAAGCTAATCTTAACCAGCTAATTGTTTCGTACAAAGAACCTCTGGCAATTTTGATAAAACGCCGATTTTATTGGTCACTATATCTGCCTCGTCCTTCTGCAATGTTGGCACAAATACTATCAGCAGAACGAATAATTTGCTTGCCAACAGTATCTTTAGCGAAATTATCCCATGTCTTGACAATCTTCCAAATTAGATTAGCTAATTTTTCCGCAAGTTGATAAATCTCCAAGTCCTCAAAATCAGGTCTATTCACAACTATCTCTATGTATAAAATTATCTTTAATATTTAAAATGCCCAATTCCCCATGCCCAATGCCCAATGCCCAATTCCCAATTCCCAATTCCCAATTCCCAATTCCCAATTCCCAATGCCCCACTTGGTTAATTGGTGGGTATTGCGTTAAAATAAGCGATCGCAAACTTAGTAATTAATAGCCGGATATTCCCCGGAGGTATAATTGTCCAAGTTCATTTTGAAAATTCTTTGGCTAGACGAGAACGTTGCCCTGGCAGTTGATCAAGTTGTTGGTAAAGGTACAAGTCCTTTGACTAAGTATTTTTTCTGGCCGAGAAATGATGCCTGGGAAGAGTTAAAAAAAGAACTCGAATCCAAGCACTGGATTACTGATATAGACCGTGTTGAGTTACTCAATAAGGCTACAGAAGTAATTAACTACTGGCAAGAGGAAGGTAGAAACCGTCCAATGGCGGAAGCACAGTTAAAATTCCCTGAAGTTGCTTTTACGGGTAGTGCTTGATTTAGATATGGGGCATTGGGCATTGGTGGTTGGGTGTTAGTATTTTTACAACTCAACAATCAACACTCAACTCCCATAATTTGATGGTTTTGTCCCGGCTGCCACTAGCTATGAGTTGTGTAACTTGGCTAAGGGCAACTGTGGATACTGAGTCTACATGACCAAAAAGAGTTGTGATTTGTTGTGTTGTGTTGACTTGCCAAAGCTTGATGGTTTTGTCCCAACTTGCACTTATCAGGGTTTTGTTGTCGGCGGTGAAAGCTAGTGCCACTACTGTCCAGGAATGGCCTAAGAGTGTGCTAATTAGCTGACAAGTGTTGACATCCCACAATTTAATGGTGTTATCATCGCTGCCTGTGGCTAGAATTTTACCATCTGGACTCCATGCGATCGCTAAAACCGCCCTTGTATGACCTGATATTTTTGCTAACAGGTTATAACATTGGCGGTTTTTAAATTGCCAGAGGCGAATTGTTCTATCAAAGCTAGCACTAGCTAAAAGTTCTCCGTTTGGACTAAAGGCGACTGCACTCACTTGTAGTTGATGCCCTGATAACTGACAAATTTGTCTACCAGTTTCCACATCCCAAAGTTTAATTTGTTTGTCCCAACTCCCACTAGCGATAATTTCCCCATTAGGACTAAAATCTACTGATTTGATAGCGTGTGAGTGTCCAATTAAGGTGTTAATTGCTTGTGATGTGGCTAAATTCCACAATTTCACGGTTTTATCATCGCTAGCTGTAGCTAAAATCTCACCGTTGGGACTGAAAGCAACCGATGTCACACTTTGAGAATGTCCTGCTAAAGTCTGAATTAATGTTTTTGTGTTTAAATCCCATAATTTAATGGTTTTGTCTTCGTTGCCACTAGCTAAGATGTTGCCGTGAGGACTGATAGCGAGGGCATTAATACTATGAGTTTCTGTAAAAGTATGGGTGCATTGCCACAGACTTGGAGGCTTGAAACTGCTGCTAGAAGTAAATTTATTAGTAATACCCATTGCCAACATCAGAGCATCAGCTGATTGATAACGTTGACTAATGGTTTTTGAGATTAACTGATTGAGGATTTGGCAGAGGCGATCGCTAATCTTAGTGGTAAGATATTGTTGCCACACCCAACAATCATTGGCAATGTCGAATAAATCAAAGGGTGGGATTTGAGTCAATAGATAAATACAAGTTACACCCAAACTATAAAGATCACTAGCAAATACTGGCTTACCCGCGATTTGTTCAGGTGCAGCATATTCAGGACTAGCCGTCATGGTATAATTGTACTCCGCTTCTGAAGCAATTTGAGCATTGGCAAAATCGACCAAGACAAACTTGCCTGAGTTAGTGCGGATGATATTTTGGGGCTTAATATCACAGTGAATCAGATGGCGATCGCTAATAAATTTCAGAACTGGTAAGATATCTTGTAAAAGTTGCCAAACTTGAGCTTCATCCCAAGCACCTTCTCGTGCCAATACCTCAGCCAAATTCCCACCCGATATAAATTCTTGTACTAAATAAAACTCATTATGTTCTAAAAAGTCTCCTAATAAAGCTGGAACTTGAGGATGTTCTCCCACTTCCCTAATTAAATTTACCTTTTGCTTAAAACCATCTAATTTTTGATGTTCATAAAATAGCTTCTGTACCACACAAACCACAGCCGGAGATTTACCCTCATCTACAGCCAAGTAAGTTTGACAAAAACCTCCTTGACTAATTAAATTAACTATACGATAACGGTTTTGTAAAATCTTCAAAATACCTCTATCCCCAATCAAACCTCCGCGCTCCTCCGCGTTAACCTTTGCGTTCCTCTGCGTTTCCAAATCAACCTAAATTACTCACCAAAATCCCACTCCCTGCCGAACTTCATCTAAATCTAAATAATCATAAACAAAAGCCTTTCTTAAAAGTAAGTGAGGAATAAACTCATCATACTTTTGCATTGACGGGGCTTCTGCCGAACTCACTAAAGCTTCAGGAATAATTCGTTGCTCACACAAAGATACAATTTCTTGACGAACCTCCTTAAATTTATTTTTACCTAATTTCAAAGTTAAATAATAAGGATTAACCCCACCAATACTACTAATTTCCAAAGACTCCCGACAAAAGTTATTAATTAACCTTACTAAAGTCCGATAAGCAACCGTTCCCATCCAAGGAAAAATACAGCATTTACCTTTATCTATTAGCAAAATATTCTGTTTATCTAACCCAGCTTGCCGTACTAGCTCCCGGACTTTCTCTAACCGATAACGCGCATTATTTTGCAAATAGCTATATTCTACATCTTCTAGTAAAACCTGCCGCATTCTTTGCAAAACTTTAGTATGAATCGTACCCCCACCACCGCGCCAGTAACTACTAGCTTTACCTGCCACTGGCTGCACAACAATATTTCTTTTTTTAAAGTCAACTTCTAATACTTCCCAACTTCTACCAGCCAAAGCAAACTGACTACCAACAGTAGGCGGCATAATAATACTACCAATAGCTGTAGAACCTTGTTTGACAGTATATTCTTGGTTATCAGCAAACACAGCATAAAATTGAAATCTACCAACTACTTTCTCAGCAGCTAAACCCAAAATTAACTTTCCTTGCTCAGTTCTTTGAATATGTCCAAGATCAATTAAATACCGCAGCAATAATTTATAATCTTCCTGAGAAATATCCGCAAATGGTGACAGATTTAAAACCTGTTTAGCTAGTGCAGCCGGAGAAATTTCCTCGGCTGCTACCAAAATACTCATTGTTTGGTGATACAGTAAACTTAAAGGATATTGAACTGGCTTAATTGGTTCAATCCAACGTTCTTCTAAATAAAGTTGAATAATGGCAATACACTGTAAAAGTTGCCAAGGAATTTGTTCTGGTAAAGATGTTTCTGGTAATAGTTCATCTTCAGCACAAACAAATCGCATATCAGCCGCTTCGCCTCTTCTGCCTGCACGTCCTAAACGCTGTAAAAAACTAGCAACAGAAAGCGGTGATTCTAACTGAATAACCCTCTCTAAATGACCAATATCTATCCCTAATTCTAAAGTGAGAGTCGCCGCCGTCACAGCAGGTTGGTGAGGTTCGCGCATGGCATTTTCTGCCACCTGGCGTAAACTAGCAGAGATACTACCGTGATGTACATGATAAATGTCTGGTAGTGATTTATCAGCAGCGATTTGACGCAAAGATGCAATAATTGACTCAGTTTGAGTGCGATTATTTCCGAAAATTAAACATTTACGTGATTGACTCAAATTAAAGATATATTGCTCATAGTCAGTTATTTCTGATTCATTATTATGAAGATAAAAATGCTCTAAGGCTAGTTTAACTTGCCGCTTTGCTGCTGTAATTTTGGGTGTAATTACTTGCTTATCAGTACCAGAACGTAACCACTCTTCAGCCATTGCATAATCACCGAGAGTTGCTGATAAACCAATCCGACGATGTTGTATTTGTGTTAAATTCGTTAAACGCTGTAATTGACAGATAATTTGACAACCGCGTTCAGTCCCCATAAAAGCATGAATTTCATCAATGACAACAAACCGCAAATCACCAAATAAGCGCACTAAATCTTTGTGTTTATTAACCAATAAACTCTCTAAAGATTCTGGCGTAATTTGTAATACCCCTTGAGGATTTTTTAGTAGCTTATTTTTGCGACTTTGAGGCACATCACCATGCCAATGATAAACCGGAATATCGGCAAATTTGAGTAAATCGTTGAGCCGTTCAAACTGGTCATTAATTAAAGCTTTAATAGGGCCAATATACAATGCACCTATAGTTTTACTAGGGTTGTTATGTAAAACAGTTAATATAGGTAGAAAAGCGGCTTCTGTTTTCCCCGCAGCAGTAGCAGCAGCAATGAGTAAATGAGCATCCGTATTAAATATCACTTCACAAGCAGCCGTTTGGACTGGTCTTAATTCCGTCCAATTGTGATGATAGATATATTCTTGAATAAAAGGTGCAAGTCTGTTAAAAGCATCACTCATACTTATTATTTCTCACCCCTCAACTTCCAAAACTCCGCGCCCCCTACCCTGTGGGAACACCTAACAAAGAATGGGTGAACCTCCGCGCACCTTTGCGTTTAAGAATAAAATAAATCTCAGGACTAAAGTCCTTACTACAAACTAAATTCGGCGGCATTATCTTCGTTCAAACCTGAATCCTTACCTACAGTAGTAGGATGAAATTGAGAACCATGAATTAGCTCACTAAATTGAATTGCTGGATTATGATGTAGGATATTCAAAACACTAATAAAATCGCGGATAATTTCCCCTGGGGTGAGTAATGCTTCTGCTCCTAAACGGGTGACTATTTCTTGGACAAACTCCTGTAATTGCCGATTTGTTAAAGTCTTCTCATAACTAAAATGAGTAGCATGAATCTCTGTTAAACGTTGCAATAAGCTGAGAATTTCTACTTCGCTTAAAGGGTTAAGTCGGATAACTGGCCCTAAAAATCCTTGCACATCCGCTTGGCTAGCAAAACGGCTTTCTTTGGTGCGTCTGCGCCAGGCTTGGTCTGCAAATAGTCCTCGGTTGGGGTCTTCTAAAAACTTAGTTGTCCCACCCATAAAAATCCCTAAATGTTCGGCTTTGCACTGCATAGTATCATTAAACATTGCTAGCAGTCGGTTATAATTTTTCTCACGAGTGACTGTAGTTGAGATTTGGTAGATATTAACTGCTTCATCAATTAAAACTAACAATCCTTTATAGCCAATTTCGGCAACGAATTTAGCTAAAAGTTTAATATAATCATACCAACTATCATCATCAATAATTACACGCACTCCTAGGGCTGCTTTTGCTTCAGTTTTAGTGTTAAATTCTCCTCTAAGCCAACGTAAAGCAGAATTTTTTAAGTCATCATTATCTAAACGATAACCACGCCAGTAAGCAATAATGACAGTACCGAAGTCAAAGCCATGCACTAGGTCTTCTATATATTGAATAACTTCTCTAATTTTTGCCTCAATTTGGTCATCAAAACCTTCGTCATGAGGACGTAATTCAGTTTCTTTAACTACTTCTTGTTGAATTTTATTAATCCAGCCTTCTAAAATTGAAACTAATGCTCCCCCATCAGGACGAGTTTTAGTAGAAAGGTGACTCATTAATTCTCGATAGGTAGCCAACCCTTCATTGTTACTTCCTGCTAGGCGACGTTCTGAAGATAAATCAGCGTCAGCTACAACAAAACCTTGCTCAATGGCACGGTTACGAATCATTTGCAGCATGAAGCTTTTGCCAGAACCATAGTTACCAATGATAAACCGAAATGCGGCGACACCTTCTGCAATATCATCGAGATTTTGTAATAGGCTTTTGAGTTCTTTTTCTCGACCAACTGCTATTTGTTCGACTCCTATTCTGGGGACTACGCCTGCACCTAGTGAGTTAATTAAAGCAGTTGAAGTTTTTTTCGAGATTTTGAGCTTTGCCATGTATTTTATTTTACTTGATGTCAATGCCAAGGTAAACGGATATATTTATGTTAATACTTATTTTACAACGAGAAATCGTATTTTAATTTGATGAGGCGTGTCTGGTCATCAGGTTTTCATACAAGGCAATCATTTTTCTAACATTAGTGATATGCTCTGGATAAATTTCTGGTTTCTCCAAAGTTGGATCAATGATTAATTCACCTATAACATTACTCGCCCGTTCATTGATAGCATCAATTAAGATGTTAGGCATGGTAATATTAGCTTCGGAAATCTTTTTAATAGTTGTGTGAGGGTTATCTTGCTCTGCTATGGCTTTTAATACTTGAAATTCGTGTCCTGGTAATTGATTAAAAAATCTATCCCATGTTTCAGGTAGAATATCAGAGTCTACAGTTTCTATTAAGTCAGCGAAAGGAAATACTTCGATATTTTCTACTTCTTCAGATATAGCTTCTTGATTAAATGTTTCTACTTGGTGGAGTAGTTCCCAAACTTGGTTTTGTAATAAGTCGCGCTCCTGTTGCAATAGAGAGATTTCATTTTTTAATTGCTGTAGCTGTTCTTGTTGCTGTGATTTTTGGTTTTGTAAGGAATTGATTTTAGCTGCAACGTCATCTTTTTCATGGGTTGTTTCTATCAGGATTTGATTTTGTTGATTTTTCTCGGATTCTAAGTTTTGAATTTCTAAGCGTAATTCATATAACTTTTCTTCTAATTGGGGCTTAATGCGACCTAAAAGAGTTAAATTACTCTCAAGTTCTTTTTGTTCTTGTTTTAGTTCATATATATGAGTTTGCAATTGATTAATTTCTGCATGGGAAGTATTGTATTGCAATTCAAGGCGACGTTTTTCTGATGTCAAAGCCGATAAAAAGTTATGTAATTCGGCTTGATGTTGTTCTAAATCATAAATTTCTGTTTTTAGGTTGCTAACTTCGGATTCTAGTTGTTTCTTTTGAGCAGCAAAATTTCCTAGTTCTCTATGTAAACTATCTCTTTGATTACGACATTCAAGGATGTGGTTTTGCAGTTGTTTGGTTTCGTTATAAAGTAAATTACGATGGGCTTCGATTTGCTCAATTTCTCTAACGACGCGATATTTTAGTGCTTCCCTTTCTTTAATACGTTTGCGGAGAGAAGCTAAAATTAGGAGTTCATGGGTTCTTCGCCGTTTATCTACACATAAGGCGGCTGCATATGTAGCAATGACTGTAATTACTCCAGTGAAGAAAGCTTGGTTAAAATCCCATTTTGGGACTAAACTAAGACCAAAACTAACACTAAAGGCAATTATACCTAGGATGAATCGATTACTAAACATTACTGACTGCATATTGTAATTCGTAATTCGTAATTCGTAATTCGTAAGTTTTTGTATCGGTTTGTGGGTTTTAGGATTTGGTATTTAAGAGTGATAGTTCTGCTTTTAAAAAGTCAATGAACTGTCTGGCTGTTCTTCCAGAACGTCCATTATGACGGGTAGCCCATTGTAAGGCTTGAAATTCTAAGTCTTGTTGGTTGAGATTAATTTCAGCTTGTGTTGCTAGATGTTGAATAATTTCTAAATATGTCTTTTGGTCGGCGGATTCAAAGGTTAAAGTTAAACCAAAGCGATCGCTAAACGAAAGTTTCTCCTGCATAGTATCCCAGGCATGGATTTCTTCATTATCTTTGGGAGTCGGTCTATCGCTAAAAAATTCCCGAATCAAATGGCGACGATTTGATGTAGCATAAACAACTACATTCTGTGGTTTGGCTGTTAAGTTCCCTTCCAAAACTACTTTTAAGGCTTTAAACGCGTCGTCATCTTCTTCAAAGGATAAGTCGTCCACAAAAATAATAAATTTCTGTGGCAAGCCCCGTAACTGTTCCACAATAGTTGGTAAGTGCTGTAAGTCTGATTTTGCCACTTCCAACAAGCAAAGATGGCGATGACTGTATTCATTTAACAAAGCTTTGACTAAGGAAGATTTCCCTGCGCCACGACTACCATATAGTAATACGTGCAGTGCGGTTTCACCCGCTAATAAAAACTCTGTATTCTTGATGAGGGCATCTTTTTGGGACTCATAACCGACAAGATGATTGAGCTTTACAGAGTCAGGGTAAGGTATGCCGATAAATTGATTGTTTTCCCAGCGTAATGCCCGATATTGGGCAAATAAGCCTGTACCAAATTGGCGATAGTAATTTGCTAAATCTTCGACAATATTTGCCCAGTGTTCTAAATGGTGCAGAGACAATGCTAATTCTGGTTGAGTGGTGATGTCCTCTGGTTCAACGTACCACACTACAGGAGACACGGCTAAATGGGCTACACCTTGTACCCATTCACTTAAAATAGCACTGCTGCATTCATACAAACTCTGTAAGATTTGTAAATCATGCTGGGCTGCGGCTACTAAAGCGGGTGGTAAATCTGGAAAATCTCGCTGTTGAGCCAGCTTTGTAAAGGGATTTTCTGCTATGAGAATTTGACTGATGAGGTAGTCTTCCCAAGTTTGCTGTTTATCGGCTAAGGCATGAAAGTAAGTGCCGTAAGCTTGCAAGCAACCCCGCCCATCAGCATCACTATAGCGGATAGCTTGCAGCAGCTCTAGAAAGGAAATACCTACTTGATTTTGCAGCACTGATTGATAAAGTAAAAGTGATGCTGCTTGGCGTTGCAGCAGTTGAACCTGGGCATAGGAAGAACTAGTTGCCGTGGGCATGGCTAAATTATCCGTCAATCAAAGAAATTCAAAATTCAAAATGAAGAACTGACCATTGATCACAATTCTGGCTACACACTGTATATAGATTCCATGTGGAACAAGTTGATTTCCTGGAAGTTTTGGGTAGCAAAAGCAAAATCTACATAGGTTTTAACTATGAATTTAAGTATAATTGCTGCGATCGCCTATGGTATGTTAGCCATTATTGGTGGCATTATTGGCTACTTTCAGGCAAATAGTCAAGTTTCCCTCCTCAGTGGTATCTTTACTGGCTTACTACTAATTATTGCCGCTTACTTGCAACTTCAAGGACAAACTTGGGGTTTGATGCTAGCAACTTGCATTACGGCTGTTTTAGTCTTATTATTTGCATTTAGACTGGCTAAAACTCGCAAATTTATGCCTGCTGGATTAATGACTATTTTAGGTATGCTGGCACTGACAGTTATGGTTAAGCAATTCTTTAGTGTTGGGTAACGCCGTGTGCAACTTTCTCTAAAACCTAACCCCCAACCCCTTCCCTTGTAGGGAAGGGGAGCAAGAATCAAAGTAGAGACGTTGCATGCAACGTCTCTACAGTTACAGGGGAGAGGTACTCTACGAGAAGAGCTTTGCTCTATGGAGAGGGGTTTCAAAAATAAGTTGCACATCGCGTTGGGTAACAATTGTTTACCTCTAGATAGTACATTTATATTACTCTACACCAAAACTGAAACTATAGCTGATGGTTTTATACCAATTGCTAGAAGGCGTTGGTATACCCACCACACTACACCTGATAATTGATACAGCAGATTCGATGTTTATGAGGTACAGCAACTGATTGAAAAAAGTAATGAGTAATGAGTAATGAGTAAGAAATTTACTTATTACGCACTACTTATTACTGATGGTGTACCTCACTTGTTTCAAGTGTATTTTATTTATCCAAGGTGTAGTCATCATCTAAGTAATTTTTTCTTGAAAAGAAAGTTTTATTTTATACACATAAGTATTTATTTATTATAATATTACGTCTGGATACCCTTTAAAATTAATATATTTACAAACATATTAAGCAATATTATTTAATTAATCCAGTATAGAAAGTTACCAATAAATTAAATTTCCTAACCTTATCATTAACATTATCTCTAAAAAAATAATTACTCTCTACGAAAATATCCGGTTTGTTTGGCGTGATGATGATAAATAAAAATATAGCTGTCGAGTATCTAAGTTGTATATCTTTTGCTGTTGGCTGTTAACCGTCAACAGTGAACAAGCATAATTGATCAAATAAACCCTAAATTGATATTTATACTGCACAATCTCATAACATAGCAAAACTAAAATAATCTCTGGGAGAGAAAGTAATAGCATTGACTTACATCTACCTAGAGATAGTTTTTGTAGTAGATGCTGATTAAAGCAAAAAAATTTATAAGACTGAAATACTATTATCAGTTATTATTTAAAATCATGCAAATTGTGTATTAAATAATACAAATATATTTAAGTATTAAGCTAAAATTTGATAGTGACATGAATCTGTGAATAGCTCTAGACAAAGAATAAATAGATGTAATTAGCTAAAAATTGAATTATGCAACCTCTAAAAAATAGGGTATAATTTTAAACGCGAACACAATATTTTCTTGGGGTAAAAGTGATATAAAATCTGAATTTAATCGTTTTATTTTTTAATTAATTAAAAAATATAGTATAAAGATTCAGTACAGAAACAATTAAAAAATAAAGTAAAATTAAAAGTAATTACTGCCATATTGGCAGGTTTGATTACACTAGATGAGATATGAATATAAGAGATTCAAAAAATACTGATATATAAATACTTGTTGTTATCTACCTCAATTGCTACAGCAAAAATCTGCCTGAATTGCAGAGATTTATCGGCAATCTTAGAAACTAGGAAATAATATTATGTTATCACCACTATCTGCTCAAAATGTTATCCAGTATCTGCACACAGCAGGTCTGTGTAGCTTAGTAGACGGCACTTTTGAGGCTTTAAATTTGCCAGAAACTAATAAGAAGAATCGTAATTTAGTGGTGAAGTTAGGAGATAATCGCCAAGTCCTAGTTAAGCAAGAACGCCAGATTGAAACTGATATAATTAATCATGAATTGTTCAATGAATGGCTGTTTCAGCAATTACTGCAAAAGTTTCCAGTTTTAGGTAATATTTCTGCGATCGCGCCCTTAGTGCTACATTTTGATGAAGAAAACTCCATCCTAGTGCGTAGCTATCTCAGTGAATACTTAGATTTAAATAGTTTTTATCAACACCAGAATATTTTCCCTGTAGAAATCGCTTCAGCTATCGGGACAACATTAGCAGCACTACATCGTGCTACTTTCCAAGGTAAGGAATACCGCGATTTTATGGCGACTGCACCCCAAGGACAGTTTCGCTATAGTTTTTACAACCCCGCACAAGGGATAGGTTCAATTACTCCAGATATTTTCGCTAAGATTAAAAGCGAAGCAAGGCAATTCTATGCGTTCTATCAGAATTGTGAAAGTTTAGAAGCAGCCATTGCGGATTTAGCCTATGAATGGAATCCTTGCTGCTTGACACACAACGATTTAAACCTACACAACATCTTAATTCATTCCCGATGGAATCAGTTAGATAACTGTTTAGTAAGATTAATTGATTGGGAAGCTTGTGGATGGGGAGATCCCGCCTTTGATTTAGGAAATATATTAGCGAGTTACTTACAAATTTGGCTTTCTAGCTTAGTTATAGATCCAACTTTGGAGTTAGCAGAATCTCTACAATTAGCTATGACTCCATTAGAGGATATTCAACCTTCATTAGTCGCATTATTACAAGCTTATCTTAATACTTTCCCGATGATTTTGGAGTATAGCAGTGATTTTTTAGGCAGAGTTATCAAATTTACAGGATTAGGATTAATTCATCAAATCCAAGACATTATTAACAATTGCCAAAGCTTTGATAGTTCTGATATGTATAAGTTACAGTTCGCCAAAAATATCCTGACTATGCCTGAGAAATCTATAGTCAGTATTTTGGGAATTAATGAATTAGAAATGATCAGTTCTGTAGTTAATAAGAATAAAATACCCCAACCAGAAAAGGAAAACCAATTAATTCCTCTATATTACGAAAAAACTCGTCTGCGTGGCTGCTAAGTAAGGTAAAAGGCACTATTCCCCCAAGCCTGTTTCCCCAACCCTCGAATGTAATTAATGCTAAACTATTCTGCTAGAACGATGCTAAATTACTTGAGCGATATTGCTACCAATATCCAAATCGAACCCAATTTTTGTATCTATCATCCGAATTATCAGCCCTTTGCTCTACCCTCTAAAGTAGCAGATAGATTTCAGCATAATTCGCCTGACATCCAACATAAATACCTCAATTTATTATTACGTAATTTTATTTACGGCATCTATTACAACGGAGCTTTACAAAGCTGCTTGGCAGTTGATTCTAGTAATGCTAACTATCAAGTTTCACACAATTTAGCAACTAATTCGGTTGTAGATATTGACTGGAAATTTTACGAACAACTGCAAGCTAGTAATCATGGTAGAGGTTATTTTGACCCTAGTTGGGAAGTGCTGCGAAAAGAACCTGATGGTAGTATGGCAGTAGCTAAAGATGGTTTAACCTTATATATAGAGCCAGATTGTCATCTCAAACCTGGAAAAAAATCTGCTCAAGTTGGGGAATCAGTAGCAATTTGGATGCCGAATAATCGCTTGCAAAACGGCTATTATCTAGCTGTGAGTGATGTGGGACAAGAACAGCACAGCAGTCCAGATGTAAATTTAGGCACAGGTAGAATCTATTTTAATTTTAGTGCGGCTGGTGCGATCGCGCTCATGGATAGTCTCACCCAGCAACTCAACGCCAATACTATTCCTTTTACCTTTCAAGTCCTTTACAATCCTAGTGCCTACGAACGCTACGATGCTGGGGTACTTTATTTTGAGCGTCATGACTATTCAGAAATTCACAAAATTTTGCAATCGGTTTATCGAGAAAATCAAGCTTATTTTCGCCGAGAAATCCCGTTATTTACCAAGTTTTTAGCACCCGGTTTAGGACTAGCTGAAGAACCGACTCAAAAATTTACCGCACAAGAAAGTTTTGGGATGAACCGTTGTCAAATCTTAGCGAATGCCTTACTAGAAGCCTGGCAAAAAGGTAAAAACGCTGTAGAAGAACGGATGAAAGCTATTCACCAACATTTTCAAAGTCATTCCATTGATTTGCAGCGTCCCTACCTCAACCCTACATCTGAAGATATATATTTACCCATCAAGTAATTTGGATTGACATTACAGTAAAATTAACCATGAGAGCAGGTATAGCACCTGCTATTTTTTTATGGTTGAAATTTATGTCTTTTAGTTATCATCGCACTGTTCGCTTTCAAGATACAGATGCAGCCGGTGTAGTCTACTTCGCCAATATTCTGAGTATTTGCCATGAAGCTTATGAAGAATCACTCAGAACATCAAGTATCAATCTCAAAGATTTTTTTACTGCTCCCGAAATTGCATTTCCTATAGTTCATGCTAGCGTCGATTTTCTGCGTCCTATATTTTGCGGAGACAAGTTATTAGTTAGCCTAATGCCGCAAAAAATTAGTGATGAAAAGTTTGAAATTCACTATGAAGTTGCCTTGAGTGATGTAGTGGTAGCTAAGGCAATTACTCGCCATGTTTGTATTAGTGCCAATACTCGTAATAAGCAAGCATTACCTACTAATATCGTTCACTGGTTAGAAAGACATCGTAGAGAAACAGAAGAGGCGGAAAGAAGAAAAGCCAGAGAAGTTATTTCATGAAATAATTAGGTTTGTAGTAAGGACTTTAGTCCTGAAAATATTAAGGACTGAAGTCCTTACTACAAACTATAGTTAAATTTGTCGTATTATAGCGGTGCGTTACGGCTATATTTCATTTGTTAACACCCTCAAATCCTTGCGTAGCCGTAACACACCCTACTCATGATTTAGTTGAGTTTCTCAAAAATTCCATAGCGATTTGTTGTAATGTTTGACGATTAATTTTACCTTGGGCATTACGCGGTAATGTATCTAAAGAAATCCAATATTTAGGGATTTTAAATTTGCTGAGTTGATTTTTTAGTGCAGTTTTAATTTCCTCAGCAGTAATATCAGTATTTTGCGGAATATAAATAGCTGTTAATGCTTGTCCCCAATCTGGATCAGGTATACCAATTACACAAACATCATTAACCATTTGTGTTTTGAATATAGCAGACTCGATTTCTATGGGGTAAATATTTTCTCCACCGGAAATGATTTTATCACTATTACGTCCAACAATTGTTAAATAACCTTGCTCATCTAAATAGCCTAAATCATCTACAGAAAAATCATCTTTTTGATGCCAAAAATCTGGATAATAACCAAGAGCTAAAGATTTAGCTTGAATTATAATATTACCGATTTGATTAGGCGGTAAAATTTCTCCTTGATTGTTGTAAATCTTCACTTGAGCATGGGGAAGAATTTGTCCACTACCAGTTTTACCATTGAAAAAATCATCTGGTTTAAGGGTGACAATTTGAGAAGCTGTTTCTGTCATCCCATAGGTTGGTGCTAACCTAATACCGTGAAACTTAGCTTTTGCTAATAATTCCTCTCCAGCAGGCGCACCACCTAAAAGAACAGTTTTAAATTGAGCGAGCCATGCAGTTAATGCTTGATTTTGTAGCAGTCTTTGTAATTGTGTAGGAACTAAAGATATAAAAAAATCTTGATAGTTAATTTGGTATTTTAAACCTAATTCTATTGATTTAAAAGGCAGAATTACTAATTTACCGCCAGTAATGACAGCACGCATAAACTGCATTAAACCGCTAACATGATACAACGGTAAAACACAAAATGAGTTAACGTTTTCTAACTGAAAATATTCTTTAAACCCCTGTACCGATGCGGTGAGAGTTTCCCAAGTGTGCATGGTAAATTTTATCTTGCCCGATGAACCTCCGGTGGGAATCATGATTAGGGAATGGGGCATTGGGCATGGGGCATGGGGGAGGCAGTGCGTTGCGGAGGTTTCCTCCGTTGTAGCAACTGCCGTCATGGGGCATTGGGTATGGAAGAATTTAGGTAGGGTTTCTATGCCTAAAATTATGTCTGGTTTTACTAAGTTAAATACTTGCTCCCATTCTTGTTTTCCCCAGTCGGGATTACATAAAAATATTTGGCAATTGGCTGCACAGGCGGCGATAAAACTAGCTAGAAATTTGACTGGTGCGCGTTCGGCTAGGATAATTTTGGGTGAGGGATTTAATATTGATAATTGGGTGAGTTTGGTGTAGATTTTGGTGGCAATTTGCTGAAATTTTTGGTTGTCTTCACCAATTAGTAAATCATGGTGAATTAGCTGATGAAAATAAACTTTCTGGCCAGGTGTCATCTTCTGCTTGGGTAAAAAAATGATTGATGCCAAAACCAACAGCCCGATCGCGGTGAGATAATTCTGCTGCTAATCTGAGTGCAGCTTGTCTAGCGATCGCAGTTTCAAAGACTGATGAAAATACTGCGTCAATTTCATGCTGTTGGCAAAATTTCCTCAAACGGGAGGGATAACCCGCAATAGCTGGTTTAATCACAAAAATTCCCCGCCAACCCTTCTCATAACAAGCCGCAAGTTGTTGCAGTGTGGCAACAGATTCATCTAAAGCGATCGCAGTATCATAAGACTGACTCAATACCAACATCGCGCCAAAATCAGCGACAGGTAAGGGTTGCTCAATAAATTCAATTTCAATTTGTGATTTAGGTTTTTTTCCCAAATTATCGCAAGTTTTCAACCATAATTGCGCCTGTTCATAGTTCAATCCCCCGTTAGCATCTAAGCGCAGTTTGGCTTTAGCTGGTAAAGCTTGTGTCAGTAACTCAAACATCGAGAGTTCTTGACTAATATCATTTACCCCAATTTTCCATTTAAACGTGCGATATCCCTGCCGCCAAAGATTCTGCCATTGATGTAACGCTGCTTCTCCAGATGGCAGTAAGGCACTGTATTGGGCATTGGGCATCGGGCATTGGGCATTGGGGAGGCAGTGCGTTGCGGAGGTTTCCTCCGTTGTAGCAACTGCCGTCATTGGGGTAAATATTTCTCCCTTGTCTCCCTTGTCTACCTTGTCTCCCCCTGCACCCCTGCACCCCTGCACCCCTGCACCCTGCTCCCCAGTCCCCAATCCCACCAACGCTGATTCAAAGCCAAATTGACAGGCTGGCAAATCATCGGGAATAGAAAAAATATTTGCCTCTGTAATTACTTGGGGGAGTTGGTGACAGAAATCTAAAGCTTGTTCTAGAGTTTCCGAACCGAACCAACTAATGGGGGCGATTTCTCCCCAAGCGACGTTACCGTTAGCATCACACAACCTGAGAATAATCGCTTCCCGTGTTTCCCAAATCCCGTGACTAGTGACAAGCGATCGCACAAATTCCTGTTTTATGCTACGAAAATCAAATTGGTACATCGTATTGGAAACTGCGTAATAACCTCCCCCTGCACCCTGCCCTCTACCTCCTCACACTCCTGCGATCGCAAATCCTACACCCAATAACAAGCAACTCCAAAAATGCACAGCGACGGCAATAAATTTACAATTACTGACTTTTTCGGGGTGGTTGTGATGTTTTTGAACGTGGCGACACAATTTGAAGGCGTAGGGAAGACTGAGCCAACTTAAAAGTGTCCAGACGGGGAAAATACCCAATACTACAAACAGCAAATTCAGGGGGTAAATGCTACCTGTAAACCAAGTCAGGACTTTCGCGCCTGTGGCTGTACCTAAACGAACAATGGGCGATCGCTTCCCGGCGGCAATGTCATCTTGGACTTGGTGAAAGTGTGAGCAAAATAACACTAAACTGGTGACAATACCGACAATTACGGAGACGGCTAAAGCGGTAAGTGACCAAGTTTTAGTTTGACTGTAGTAAGCGGCTGTGATGCCCAAAGGACCGAAGGCAAAAAAGCAGAGGATTTCGCCTAAACCTTGGTATCCTAGACGAAAGGGAGGCCCTTGATACATATAGCCTAAACCACAGCACATCAAAATTATACCGATGACCGTGGGGTCTTGTTGCCAGATAGCGATCGCTAATATCCCCAACAACCCCCCAATCAAACACAAGTTTCCTAACCAAAATACTAAAGTCTTCTTACCAGTTAAATTCACCAGCGAGTGGTGTTTATTTATATCAATACCTGTTTCCGAATCAAAGACATCATTACTAATATTTTCCCAGGCCAGAATCAAAATTGCAGCTACTACAAAAGTAGAAAATATTCCTACGTTAAAACTTTTAGTTTCTGCAATTGCTACAGATGTGCCAACCCAAATTGGCATAATTGCCACGCTGTACATCGGCGGTTTAATTGCTGCCATCCATAATTTACTCTTGGGACGAGAAATTTGTTTTGTAGTCATCAGTCCTGATTAATTAAACTAACAAAAATTTACTCATAATTTATTTAGATTGAGTGATGCGTAATATACTTTCTATTTAGTTGAGTGTATTACTTGAAAGTAGGCTGAATACATTTTCTCTAATCACTCAGAACCCGCTACCACTAACCGCACTATGTTACAACTTCTTAACCTCCCCGTGGCAAATTTTACATTTCTTAGTTGGCAGGGCAAGCATCAGCCTTGCTTGTCAGGGTTTGGGAACACCCTCAACAAAGCAAGCCATACTCTGGTGAAATGGTGACTGAATATGCTACCTGTAGAAATACGACCACGTTTAATTACACTTTAGGAAGATAACTTAAAAAAAATTTACTATTTCTAGATTTATGACAGTTTCACCATGTCGTAGTAACTTTGTAGTAGAGCAAAAAGACCTCTACCAATTTTTGTTAGCTGTTCAAGAAAATTGCATCAAAAATAATTGTCGGCAAATAGTCAGCATTTCCCTAGAAATTGATTTAGTTGATCCGCTAATAGTATTGGATAAATTAGCGCAAGCAAATGAAATAAAATTTTACTTTGAGCATAAAGGCAAACGAGAAGCGATCGCGGCCATCGATGCAGTCAAAAAAATCCAGATTAATGGCGAAGATCGCTTTAATCAAGCTGAATATTTCATTCAATCTCATGTCAAAAATATAATTACTTTCGGTGATACAAAAACCGGATTTACTGGAGCGCACTTTTTTTGTTACTTCAGCTTTTTTGATCAACCCCACCAACTCGATTATCCCTTTCCCTCGGCCACGGTTTTTTTACCCCGTTGGCAAATCTCTGTGAAAAAAGAACAATGTTTTTTAGTAACCAATACTATTATTAATGCTAATTTTAATATTCAGTTATTCTTACAAAAACTCAGTCATAAAATAGAAACTATTAATTCTTTAAAGCCTTATTCCCCTAATATCGATTATTTTCCAGCAATTTTAACGAAAAAATCTGTTAAGAATACAGAACATTTTAAGCGTTCTGTAGTTTCAGCTTTAGAAAAAATTAATTCTAGTCATCTCAGTAAAATTGTCCTAGCAGATGTCTTAGATGTCAATTCCAATCAGAATTTCAATTTATTTAACTCCTTAAATAACCTCCGCAAAATTCATCCTAATTGTTATATTTTTTCTACTAGTAATGGCAAGGGACAAAGTTTTATCGGTGCAAGTCCAGAAAGATTAATTAGTATTCATAATCAACAATTAATTACTGACGCATTAGCAGGTTCTGCACCTAGAGGTAAAACCCCAGCCGAAGATGCAGTTAATGCGAATCGCTTACTTAACAGCGAAAAGGAAAGACATGAACATTTATTAGTGATGAATTTCATTACCCAACGCCTCACGCAACTAGGTTTATTACCCCAAGTATTAGCCCCACGTCTCAGACAATTATCTAACATTCAGCACCTGTGGACACCAATTAGTGCGATCGTTCCCGCTAATGTACATCCTTTAAAAATTGTCGCCCAATTACACCCCACACCAGCAGTAGCCGGTGCAGCCAGAGATGTCGCCTGTGCAGAAATTCGCCGTTATGAAAACTTTGAGAGGGGTTTATATGCTGCGCCTTTGGGTTGGGTAGACTCCCAAGGTAACTGTGAATTTATCGTGGGGATTCGTTCTGCCTTAATTGATGGCGATCGCGCTAGACTTTATGCAGGTGCAGGTATCGTCGCCGGTTCTGATCCTGAACGAGAATTTGCGGAAATTCAACTCAAGCTTCAGGCGTTGTTAAAAGCATTAGTTTAAACGCAGAGTAGCGCAAAGGTTCACGCAGAGGGGCGCAAAGTGCTATTCTCCGCGTCACTTTGCGTTTACCTCCGCGTTCCTTTGCGTTAAACTAAATCTCTATGAGTAAAAGCTTGAGCATTTGCCCCGGTGTAGGTGGCGACAATATGTCCATCACCAGTCAATTGATATTTATATGTAACTAAACCCTCCAAACCAACAGGGCCGCGGGGAGGCATTTGTTGAGTGCTAATTCCGACTTCTGCCCCAAAACCATAACGGAAACCATCAGCAAAGCGAGTAGAACAATTATGAAAAACTCCGGCAGAATTAACTAAGCCAAAAAATGTTTCTACCGTCGCTAAATCTTCAGTAACAATCGCATCTGTATGCCGAGAACCATATTCATTAATATGAGCGATCGCACTCTCCAACGAGTCTACAATTTTCACCGCCAAAATTAAATCACTGTACTCTGTTTCCCAATCAGCATCAATAGCAGGAGCGATATCAGGCAATATCTTTAAAGTCTGTTCATCACCTCTTATTTCCACATCAACTGCTTGCAATGCTGCGGCGACTTTCGGTAAAAATTCTGGTGCGATCGCCTGATGTACTAACATAGTTTCAATGGCATTACAAGCAGCAGCATATTGAATTTTAGCATCAACAGCAATCTGCACAGCCTTATCAATATCAGCCGCTTCATCTATATATAAATGACAAATTCCATCAGCATGACCAAGTACAGGAATGCGAGTATTTTCTTGTACAAACCTCACAAAAGAATTAGAACCTCTAGGAATAATTAAATCTACATATTTATCTAACTTTAAAAGTTCTAAAGTTTCTTCTCTAGTTGTGAGTAATTGCACCACATCAGGACTAACATCTGTTTGTGATAAACCTTGTTTAATCGCTTTAACTATCGCCTCGCAAGAGCGTACAGCTTCCTTACCACATTTGAGAATTACCCCATTACCAGATTTAATCGCCAGCGAGACAATTTGAATCGCCGCTTCTGGGCGCGCTTCAAAAATAATTCCCAACACCCCCAAAGGACAAGTTACCCGCTTAAGAACCAAGCCAGAATCAAGCTCACGGTGAATTTGCACCTGTCCCACAGGATCAGCTAGCTTACCAACATCCCGCACCCCAGCGATCGCATCTCTTAATTTATGTTCATCCAACTGCAATCTTTTATAGAGGGGTTTAGCGATACCCGCAGCCGTCGCCGCTTCACAATCAGCAATATTAGCTGACACAATCTCATCCTTAGCCGATTCTAACGCTTGGGCAACAGAGGCGATCGCTTGATTTTTCGCATCAGTCGAGAGAATAGCCAATTTACTAGCAGCTTGGCGAGTTTGTTGGGCAATGGTAGTCAGAGAAAAAGTAACTTGCAGAGTAGTCATGATTAAACAAAACTGTGATTGATAGCACAAAACTTTAGCCTTTCCCCATCCTATCAACACTGAATATCTATTAGTCTGCCTGACTCTGACTTTTCCTGGATTTGGTTGGGAAACGCCTCTCCATAGAGCGAAGCTCTTCTCTACGAGACGCTGCGCCCCGCACGGGTACACTAAAAACCGGGTGAGAGAAAAAAGGTGTGGGGAGTGTGGGGAGTGTGGAGGGTAATTTTTTGGATACTTAGCTAGAAATCCCACACAAAATTTCGTTCACCCCTAAAAACCTTTAATTATTGACTCTGTTATACCTAGCGCAACCTTCTAAAACTGTGTTACCCCTAATAAAGATAGCTGAATAGGGATATTTGATATCAGACATTCCATCGCTACAAGACGATACTTTTTGAAGTATCAAAGTATTGTTTATATTGTTTTTATCTCTCAATTGATAAACTCTTACTAAGTCTACAGGGCGACCAGATGCCTGTAATGGCGCAACATAAGGAAAGCTTTGGCGATATTCTGGAGTAGCATAAATAATTTCTTTCTTGCTGACTGTCACACTCCAAAATGGCTCTGTTCCACTAGCAATAAATTCTTTTTTAATGTGATTTTTATTGTTAACTTGACCCAGTAATAAATTATTATTATTTGCTATACTGGGAAGGCTGGCTAGTAAACTGATGCTAATTCCCATGAATAATACTGGTGCGATTAATTTTTTCATGGTTCTCTGTAAATAACTCTCAATAAATATAATCAATTTGTTTAGAGACAATTTCGTAAATTCATCATATAAAAGTAATTATTTTCTCAATTGTTTAGTTTTGTATAATCATCTGTGCTACTTTCTCCATAATTTGACTAAAGGGATGCTCTGGATGTCTTAAACAAAATAGATCGCTACTAGCTAGTTGAATCAACTCTTCTGATAGAGGTAAAATACCCGCCACAGGTGCGTTATATGTTTTTTCTACTTGTTGACGTAAAGCATCAAAATCTAGTGCTGGCAGGGCTTTATTAATTAGCAGTAGCATTTTTGGTATTTCTAATTTCCTGGCTACTTCTACTGTGACGGCTGTACCTTGAAAATCTTGGCGATCGGGTCGGAGAATTAATACTAAAATGTCAGAAATGGCAATAGAAAGTAATGTTTCTTCATTTAATCCTGGGTGAGTATCAATAAATAGATAATCTAAATTTAAAGTAGTGAGTAAATCTTGAAAGCCTTGATTCAACAAATTAAAATCTAATCCTTCTCTTAAAATTTTAGTGATATCTCTGGCTTTAATACTGGATGGGATTAAATAAATGCGGCTGTTTTTGCTTAAAGCTTTATTTAATACCGAGGTAACGTCATAAGCTGTATCTTCAATAGCACAACGTCCCCACAAATAATCGTTGAGGGCGTATTTCATTTTTTGTTCATCAAATCCAAAGAGGACATGAATACCTGGGGATTGAATATCGGTATCAATAATCCCGACGCGATAACCAGCACGAGCAACTATTCCGGCTAAATTAGCAGTAGAATTTGATTTACCTGTACCACCGCGAAATGAGTGGATAGAAACAATTTTCGGCATGATGATTTAGTTCTTAGGAATTGGGAATTGGGTAAAAATTAAGTAGAACAGGGTAAATAATTAAAGGTTCGTAGTGGGAACTTTAGTTCTCAAATAATAAGGGTGTAGGGGTGTAGGGGACTTTTTTATGATGGCTAGTTAAGTATCTAATTTATCCCAGATATTTTGAGGTAGGTTACTTTTTTTTGATTGGATCAAATGAGGTTTATAGTAGGTGGTATTGCTATCACTTACACACTGAATGAATCCTTGGGATATGAGGGTTTCAATCTGCTGTTTGGCTTGTTGTTCAGGAATATTTTGAACAGTTGTAATTTCAGCTAAAGTTACTTGTTGTTGGCGAATTATCCAATTCATTAATTGGCGTTCTTCATCGGGTAAGTTCGCTATATCAGTGAGGGTTTTAGTTGGTGGTGATTCCATTTCTTTCAAACGCTCCAGACGCAGAGTTTATTGTTTATGTTCTCTGAGTTTTTTGGTTCTGTTTTGTAGTTGTTGCCAATATTCTATTTCTTCTTGTTCTTCTACTGGTGTGGGTTGTGGTGTGACTTCTAAGTTATCGGTATTATTGTTATTTTCTTCGAGATGGCGTTTGTTGCGTCTGTCACGCACTGGTTTTAAATAATCAATTTCGCCAATTGTTGTGATTGATTCAGTTAGTTTTGGTGGCAAAATTTCTTGGGGAGGGAGATTTTGGATTGGGGAATTTTCGACAATATCCGGTGTAGGTGTGGGTTGACTCTCTCGATTCCGCAAGTCTTTGGCTTTTTGCTGCAATTCTAAAAAATAATCGCTTTCGGTGATGGCGGCTACTTCTTCATCTTTTTTTTCTTCATCAATATCAATGTTGATTTTTAAGAAGCCTTTGACGGTTTTAACAATGGTGGCTGCATATCTATCTATTAAGACTACACCGCCAGCTGTAGCTAGGAGTCCCAAGGCTGGGGGTACTAGGGGTATCCATCCAGCTTGGAGAAATATCAGATAAGTACCGCCAAGTAATAGCGCGATCGCAATTCCACCACCTAAAATTAATAACCAAGGTTTGCGAATCCGCCAGGCTAAAAAGCCTCCTACTAATGACCAAGCAAATATCCATAACCCTTCAGGTAGCTCATGCCAATGCCACAATAATGGTCGTTTGTCTAGCACTGCACTCAATATTTGACTCGCATTTTGCGCGTGAATTACTACCCCTGGCATTTTTTGGCTATCGGATGCCCCTGCACTATAAGGGGTGTAAAATGTATCTTTAACAATGGCGGCAGTATAACCAATTAGGACAATCTTATCCTTAATTAACTCTGGTTTAACTTGATCGGCTAACACATCCCTGAGAGATACTTGTGTCACTGCTTGCTTCTGTGAACGATAATTCAACAGCATTTGATAATCGCCGGTATCTACTTTGTGATATCCGCCGGCGTTGGGTGTTAAGCGTCTGAGAACCGTGTTACCTAATTTAATTTCACCAGACTTGGTAAGTTCTGGTTCAATTCCCATCTCTGCTAGGTAACGTGTTGCTAGTTGAAAGCTGAGAGATGGTAGTTGATTTTCTGCACTAACATAATTGCAGATATGTTCACTGGGTGCTGGTAGTTTTGAAGCCTGGGGAATTGTGAGGATCATTCCTTGGCGTACAGTTCCACCAGGATCTACAGGAAAATCTGCCACGCCAACCCGCTCTTCAGGAATCCCCGGTGCGGCTGCAATACCGGGGGAGTCAGCTTTACTGATAGCACAAACAGCAATGATGCGATCGCTTTTTGTTAACAAGTTCACTAATTCGGCTCTACCAGTGGCACTACCTTGCTTCACGTCCCTTAAAATATCTATGCCAATAACTCGCGGTGCTTGCGCCTCTAATTTCTCTAATACCTGAGCTAGTGTCCCATCTTCAATCGGGTACTCTTTACGGGTTTGGATATCTACATCATCAATACCCACCACTAAAAACCGATTATCTTCTTTTTCATCAGGACGCGATCGCATTAACCAATCAAACGCGCCTAACTCCATCCCTTCTAAGCTACCGAAACTCCGCAACCCTACAATTAAC
The DNA here is from genome assembly GCF_058172895.1 of Aliinostoc maniaoense. NCBI lineage: Bacteria > Bacillati > Cyanobacteriota > Cyanophyceae > Nostocales > Nodulariaceae > Aliinostoc > Aliinostoc maniaoense. Next base: position 6,562,880 of record NZ_CP187952.1, read on the forward strand.
CCGGTAATTACCAAGCTAGTCAGCACTACTGTACCACTAGCAGTCAACGCTGCTTGGGAAAAATTACTAAATTTTGACTTGAGATTTTGCATCTGTGTTTTGTCTCCTCAACTACAGCTAGGGTGTAAATAATTCCGATGGCCTCCCTAGCCGGAGAAAATCAATCAATTTGGGATTTTAGATGGTATCCAAAATTCCAAATTCCACATCTCAAATTCGGTCGGTCATCAGTCAATTAGCTAGCACTTACATAACTCACATATCTTTTATGTAGGGGAGGCAAAAAGCAGTGTGGACTTTCCTCCCCACCGAACTTTAGATTGGCGGCCGCCGCCGCTCTGAGTTCTCGCTTTATTGCCGTTGTGTGACGCTGTCAACGTATTTGAACGTAGTCATGAGACTGATAGCATCACCCACCAACCATCAATTGTGACACTTGCGTATTAGCTCAATTGATATTTTAAGTAATGTTAACTAGTAACTTATTGATATCTTGGTAATTTTATAACATTTAATTGGCTATTTCTTAGTAAATTTCTAAAAGTTTTTATGGTATATCTACTGATATGACTGCCATATCGGAACTTTCTAGTTTATGGGAAAGTCACTAATAAGTAATTGTTGTTAATAAAACTCATTAAATCTTTAACAGATTGAATAATTGCCAAGGCTGACTATTATCAAAAATTATGCTAAAAAAGACTCTGCTATTAATCACACTAAGTTTAACTTTAGCTCCACAGGTGTTGTTGACTACACTTACAGCCACGGCAACATCAACAACTAACAAAACAAACTTAATTTCCCAAATTCCACAACCCAGGTTTACCCCTCGTCGTCGTTCCCTATTAAGATTTAAAGTACCTGGAATTAGAGGTTCTCGCAATTTAGAAGCAGGAGCAGCAAGAGGTCAATGTACACCTGAAGCTATTGGTGCAGTCTTACCGACTAAACCCGCCGAAATGTCAGCTACAGAAATTCCTGTAGAATTAACATTAAGCGATCGCCCGACATTTTTTGTCAATGTCCCTGAAACCTCTGCTCAACAAGCTGCCTTTATGTTACGGAATGAGTCAGGAGACGAAATCCTACTAGAAAAGACATTGACTCTCAAAGCTAACAACGGCATCATGAGTTATACCCTACCGGCTGATTTTTCTGGGTTAGAGGTAGGTAAAAAATATCAATGGCGATTTTCCTTATTATGCGATCCCACAGGAGGCGATCGCAGTGGCGATTCTATAGCCAGTGGTTGGATAGAACGAGTAGAACCCACCGCCGAAATAGCTACACAATTGCAAACATCAACACCCAAGCAACGGGTATTCATCTATGCAGAAAACGGTTATTGGCATGATACCGTCAAAGCCTTAGCTGATTTACGTACAGAAAAACCCAATGACTTTACTTTAATTAGAGATTGGATGGACTTATTTAAATCAGTAGGTTTGAGTACAATGGCCAATCGTCCCATAATTGCACTCACAACCGATTAAATCAGTTATTCAATTTTAGATTTGGGATTTTAGATTTTAGATTCAATCCCAAATGCAAAATTTAAAATCTACAATTCCGAGAGTGAACAGTTATCAGCTATAGTTCAAGATTCTTTGCTGATAACTGATAACCGTCAAAACCCTCATCTTAATTACGAATTACGAATTACCAATTATTTCCGCCGACGCAATAACCAGCCAAACATCGGTATAATTCCCAAACCAAACATAGCACCAGGCTCAGGAACTAAAGCAGAACGTACTTTAAATGCCGTGTCGGGATTATCGCTAAATACCCCATCAATGCCAGTCTTGTAAAACTGTCTGTACTCTTCTTCGGGATTATTTTGTAAATTCGCAGGTAAGAAAACATTCTCATCCCGAAATGTCCAAGCGTGAACGAGTAAACCAGCCGCATGAGCATCATCAACTAAAGTTGTCGGAGAAGATAAATTACCCCCAACTCTAGGAATAATCAAATTTTTGTTAGCACCAATCCCATTAGCATAGGTAGCGATTTCTGCCAACCCTAATGGTGTAATTAAATCAGCATAAGTACGAGCATCTCCACTCAGTACAAAATCATAGGGTTTACCACCACTACTAACAAGTTGTACTAAAGAGACATCAGTTAATGTATTCAAATCTTTTAAATTGCTGACTTCAAAAGATTGAATGTAAACTGGTGCAGTTTCATCAGTATAGCCATTGGCATTTAAAACACTGACCAAAATTTCTTCCATTGATAAGCCAATAGAATCAAAGTAACTGGGGTGCTTAGTTTCAGGATAAATACCAATAGTACGTCCCAAGGATGCGCTTTTTGTCTTGGCTAAATCAATGACTTCTTGCAAAGTTGGCACTTCAAACAATCCATCAAAAGCCGTGTTATCTGGACGAATAGCGGGGATTCTTTCAATAGCGCGGAGAGTTTTCAACTCAGCTAAGGTAAAATCTTCTGTAAACCAGCCTGATATACTTTGCCCATCAATCACTTTAGTTGTGAAACGGTCAGCAAACTCAGCAATGCTAGCAACGTTGGTTGTTCCAGAAATTTCGTTTTCGTGACGCGCTACCAAATAACCATCTTTAGTGGCGACCAAATCAGGTTCAATATAATCAGCCCCCATTTCAATCGCTAGTTCATAAGCAGCTAAAGTATGCTCAGGACGATAACCACTAGCACCTCGATGTCCGATGACAATAGGGGGTTGACCCGTTAATGTTCCAGCGAGAACTTTTTCAGTTGGCATAATAGATATTGTAGCCATTCCCAGCAAAAAAGCTCCTAAGAAATGCCGCATGATTTCTCCTCACAAGTATTTGGTTACAGGTAGATGACTTAAATCAGTTGTCAGTTATCAGTTATCAGTTATCAAAGGGATGGTGTGGTGTGGAGAGCGCACTAACGCCTACCAGCACTAGGGGACTTAGCTCCAGGGATTTTACTGATAACTGTTTACTGTTCACTATGGGTAAGTTTCCGTAAAAACACTTGAGTTAGATTAGAAAACAAACGTTAAAACTCAATTAAACTTTAATTATGTAAATCTTAAATTTATCATCCAGTACAAACTATAAGAGTTGATTCGTAAAAACTTGGATATTTAGTAGAGTACGTAAGTACTGACGCACCATAGATTTTGGGTATTTCTTTATCTGCGTCTATCTGCGTACATCTGCGTTTAATACTCATTACTCATTACTCATTACTCATTACTCATTACTAACTGCCTCAAAATATTATTAATGAACATTTTTGAGTTTCATATAAATCAACCTAAGTTACTTTTTAAATTACCAATAAGTGATTATTAATAATATTTATATTCTAGCCAAGATAATGGTAATTTTAATCACAAATTAACAATTAACGAATGTTGCGATCGCACATTTAAATATTTTGTATATGCCATATACTAAAACAGCAAGGAAGGATACATTATAAAAGACTTGTTTTTGCTAATCAAATAAATTTAAAAAAAATTTGAATAAGTTTTGACAAGTATTGAAAAAATCCTTAAGCTAATAGATAGGTCTCCCTAAATCAACAAACAACAGCAATTTTGTTAGGTAAATTAAAAATCGTTGTTGTAGCTTATCAGTATGAACAAATCAATTAAACTCAATCCTTGACTATAAATAATAGCCTCACAAAATGTGACAACAAGTGGGCTAATCATAGGGTGATCAGATTTCGCTACGACTATCTGATTCACTAATTCTGGTCATGGATGAATGCCTATCTTGATATGAGTTGATGCCGATTATTGAGATGAAACTGAGGTGAGGCGATATGCCTAGGAGAGTAGAATGCTTGATTATCTTACATCTTTGAATGACCACAATTTACCCTACCCAGACACACTTCATCCTATCGTTGTTCACTTTGTGATTGCGATGGTTTTGTTTGCTTTCGCCTGTGATGCCATTGGTTTTTTTACAGGTAAAAGCCGTTTTTTTGAAGTAGGTTGGTGGAATCTATTTGTAGCAACCATTGCCATTTTTGTGGCCATTATTTTTGGTCAATTTGAAGCTGGTTTGGCAAAACCCTACGAAGTGGCTAAGTCAGTGCTAAACCTACATACACTCATTGGCTGGTCACTGTCGGGTATTCTGGCGGCGATAACAGCTTGGCGTTATGTTCTCCGCATCCGTGACCCCCAAAGAATCCCCGTTCACTACTTGGGAGTCGGGTTAATTTTAGTCTTACTTGTGGGTATGCAAGTCTACCTCGGAGATGAACTTGTTTGGGTGTATGGGCTGCACACAGTCCCAGTTGTTGAAGCTGTCAAGGATGGAATGCTGCCATGAACTCAGAACTAATTGACCAATTAAATATCCAATTAGGAGCTAACGGATTACCTTACACCATTCCGATTCATCCTAACCTAGTCCATTTGACTTTGGGCTTATTCATCATTGGCATTACCTTTGATATCGTTGCTGTTCTCTTTCCCTTCCAGAAATGGGTGTTCAAATTTTTGGGGTTGAGTGTAGAACGGGAAAACCTCTTTGATGTTGGTTGGTACAACATGGTAGGTTCAACCGTCATCACCTTTTTCACAGTAGCCGCAGGCTTTTATGAAATGTTCCTCGCCACCCCAACCCCTGATATCAAAAGTGCTTGGGGATTACAAGCCATGCAAACGATGCTTTGGCATGGAGTAGGGGGTGTATTTCTCTTAGGGTTGATTGCTTTGATGACTCTATGGAGAGCATGGCAGCGTTATGTATGGTCTGACGGCAAAGAGCAACAAGTGCAGTGGGGCTATTTAGCCGCAGGTGTATTCATCATGTTCATTATGTATCTCCACGGCACTTTAGGAGCGCAACTAGCTGCTGAATTTGGCGTACACAACACCGCCGATAGCCTACTGCGCTTGGGAGAAAACCTCAACACCGTACTTAAGTAGAAGAAAGCAGAGGGAGATAAGGGAGACAAGGTAGACAAGGGAGACAAGGTAGACAAGGTAGACAAGGTAGACAAGGGAGAAATATTTACCCCAATGCCCAATGCCCAATGCCCAATGCCCAATTCCCAATGCCCAATGCCCAATGCCCAATGCCCAATGCCCAATGCCCAATGCCCAATGCCCAATGCCCCATGCCCATTGACTCGTGACTATTGACTATTGGACTATGAAAATCCCCCAATTTCTCAATATTTTGATATTGGTAGTAGGAGCGATCGCTATTTCTACTATCAGTCTCTGGATAGGTAAAGTAGCCTATTCCTGGTTGCCCCCCCAAGCTGCTGCTGAATCTCACCTGATTGATGATTTATTTAGCTTTTTGGTGACTCTGGGCGCGTTTATCTTTCTGGGAGTAACAGCCGTTCTGTTTTACTCCTTACTGTTCCACCGGGCAGCCGCAGACGATTTGAGTGATGGCCCTCACATTGAGGGTAATGTCACCCTAGAAGTAATTTGGACAGCTATCCCTATTTTCTTGGTATTTTGGATTGCTGGCTATAGCTACCAAATTTATGAACAAATGGGGATTCAAGGTTCTACAGCCTTGGTACACCTACACAACCCAATAGAAATGAAGTCAGCTTATGCTGCAACCAATGAAGAAGATGAAGCAGGTTTAGCTGCACCCAGCGAAAAAATTGACGTTCTCGCTAAACAATGGGCGTGGGTGTTCCACTATCCCGAAAAAGATGTTACCAGTACAGAGTTGCATTTACCAAGCGATCGCCGTGTACATTTAGCTTTACAATCCCAAGATGTCCTCCACGGCTTCTACATCCCTGCATTCCGCGTCAAACAAGACATCGTTCCCAACCAAACAATTGACTTTGAATTTACCCCCATCCGGGAAGGTCAATATCGTCTGACAGATTCCCAATATAGCGGTACATACTTCGCCACTATGGAGGCGAATGTAGTTGTGGAATCTCCAGAAGACTATGACAAATGGTTAACTAAAGCTGCCACTCACAAACCCATGCCAGCCTACAACCAAGCTGCGGCTGAATATGCTCAAACAGCCACTCAGTCAGTCAAAACAGGTTGGGAAACCGTTGCACCCGCACCTGCACCTTTGGTTAATTATCCTGGCTAGGACAATTCGTAATTCGTAATTCGTAATTACGTTTTGTAGCGGGGATTTTAATTAGACATCACAACGGGAGATTTAAACCTCCAAACTTGGTTAAAAGGAATTTCAGCGATGACAAATATCCCTATAGAAAGGCTTAATCTCCCTGTGGAGAAGCCGCACCACGGTTCTGGCGGTGACTGGAGAGAGTATTTTAGCTTTAGCACCGACCACAAAGTTATAGGTATTCAATACCTTGTTACTTCTTTCATTTTCTTTCTCGTCGGCGGTATATTCGCCATGATTCTGCGGGGAGAATTGATTACCCCCGAAGCAGATTTAGTTGACCGTACCGTCTATAACGGGATGTTCACCATGCACGGCACTGTGATGCTGTTCTTGTGGACTTTCCCTTCTCTAGTTGGTTTAGCTAACTACTTAGTACCCCTAATGATTGGGGCGCGGGATATGGCTTTCCCTCGCCTCAACGCTGCCGCCTTTTGGATGGTTCCTGTTGTGGGGATTCTCCTCATGGCTAGCTTTTTTGTCCCCGGAGGCCCAGCCCAAGCTGGTTGGTGGGCTTATCCCCCTGTGAGTATCCAAAATCCCACAGGCCGCTTATTTAATGGGCAAGTAATTTGGCTATTGGCAGTTGCTATCTCTGGTGTGTCCTCAATTATGGGGGCTGTGAACTTTGTGACTACCGTAGTCAAAATGCGTGCGCCAGGGATGGGCTTCTTTCGGATGCCTCTGTTTGTTTGGGCAGTATTTAGCGCGCAGATTATCCAATTATTTGGTTTACCTGCCCTAACTGCCGGTGCAGTCATGTTGTTACTTGACATCACCGTTGGCACTGGCTTTTTTAACCCCAGTAATGGCGGTAATCCGGTGATGTTCCAGCATTATTTCTGGTTCTACTCTCACCCTGCGGTTTATGTAATTATTCTGCCCATTTTCGGGGTATTTTCAGAAATTTTCCCAGTTTACGCCCGTAAGCCTCTATTTGGCTACAAAGTAGTTGCCCTTTCCTCGATGCTGATTGCTGTAGTCAGTGCCATTGTTTGGGTACACCATATGTATGTGAGTGGCACACCAGCTTGGATGCGGATGCTGTTCATGATGACTACGATGTTAGTATCTGTACCCACTGGGATTAAAGTATTTGCTTGGGTAGCAACTATCTGGGGTGGCAAAATCCGCCTGAATACACCCATGTTATTCGCTTTGGGTGGTTTGATTATGTTTGTGTTTGCGGGTATCGTCGGGATCATGCTTTCCTCTGTACCCGTTGATGTTCATGTTAATAACACTTACTTTGTTGTTGGACACTTCCACTATGTCCTCTATGGAACAGTGACGATGGGAATGTATGCAGCCATCTATCACTGGTTTCCCAAAATGACTGGACGTATGTACCACGAAGGTTGGGGCAAAGTACATTTTTGGTTGGCATTTATCGGTACGAACCTCAACTTCCTGCCAATGCACCCCCTAGGATTACAAGGGATGTTACGCCGGGTTGCTTCCTATGCACCAGAGTATCAAGACTGGAATATTCTTGCTAGCTTGGGTGCATTCTTATTGGGTATGTCTACATTACCCTTCATCTTCAATATGTTAGTTTCTTGGATGCAAGGTGAGAAAGCACCTGATAATCCTTGGCGCGCCATTGGTTTGGAGTGGTTGGTATCTTCTCCCCCACCAGTAGAAAACTTTGAAGAGATTCCTGTAGTGATTTCTGAACCCTACGGTTATGGTAAATCTGAACCGTTAGTTGCAGAAGCACATAGTCATCAAGATTAGGAAGATGTAATTGAGGAAGAGTTTCCAGACGAGAAGAATGAGTTTTTTCGTCTGGTGTTTCCCTAACAGCACTGACTGAACTAAGACAATTAGCATGATGCAGCAAGGAGTTGTAGGTTGGGTTAACGGAAGGAAACCCAACATGGATATTGGTGTTGGGTTTCCCTTCATTCAAATGCCACTCGCCCCAAGCCAGGAGATCCATCCAAGGCTACATCTAATGCACTAACAGAAATTACAGTACACAACTAATAATTGCACCAATGGATAGCTCTATTGTTTCAGATGAATTGCAACAACCGTTGCATCACGCAGGTGGTGAACATGGACACGACGAAGAAGGCAATAAAATGTTTGGTTTTATTGTGTTCTTGTTATCTGAGAGTGTGATTTTCTTAAGCTTTTTTGCTGGCTATATTGTCTATAAACTCTCAAATCCTGATAATTGGCTACCACCCGGTATTTCTGGTTTAGAAGTTAAAGAACCGGCAATTAATACTGTGGTACTGGTTGCTAGTAGTTTTGTAATTTATTTTGCAGAAGTCGCCCTCAAACGCCACGATTTACGATTATTCCGCATCTTTTTATCAATAACAATGCTGATGGGTGGCTACTTTTTAGTAGGACAGGGCATTGAATGGAGTAACCTAGAATTTGGGTTTACTTCTGGTACATTTGGCGGGATGTTTTACCTGCTCACAGGTTTCCACGGTTTGCACGTTTTGACCGGGATTTTGTTACAGTTGATGATTCTTTTGCGATCGTTTGTTCCTGGTAACTACGATAATGGCCACTTTGGTGTTAATGCTACTTCTTTGTTCTGGCACTTTGTTGATGTGATTTGGATTATTTTGTTTGTCATGCTCTACATTTGGCAGTAGAGTTTACCAGGGTGTAGGGAAGACGACGTTGGTGGGGGACTTGTAATACCATTTCACAAAAAATATGATGCAAATGTAGGTTGGGTTGAGGAACGAAACCCAACACATCAAAGTCTTATGATTGTTGGGTTTCACTTCGTACCCCTACGGGGAAGCAAGCTACAACCCAACCTACGCATCTGTTTCATTATTTTCATGAATTGGTATAACCCTATGGTTGTTGAGTCTGTCTATCCACCCTAAACCCCGCACCCTACCCCCTACACCCTGTTCATAATTGCGTCAGTCTTGCTTAAATTAAGCAGTGAAATATTTCGCTATTGGGTGATAGCTAATAATCGCTGTTGTAGACTGTTCTGGATAAAGTTGCTCACTTTCATCCATATATAAATTAATTCTGTCAGTCTGCAATAACTCCAGCTGCTTGTACTGGTCTTGAATATTCGGACAAGCCGGATAGCCAAAACTATACCGTGAACCACGATAACGCTGTGCTAAGATATCTCGAATATTATCCGGTTCTTCCCCATCAAAACCTAACTCACAGCGAATCCTGGCGTGTGTCCATTCAGCTAAGGCTTCCGCGACTTGCACAGCTAAGCCGTGAAAATACAGGTAATCTGTGTATTGATTATCTGCAAATAATTTTTGTGCGTATTCCGTAGCAATTTCCCCGACAGTTACCGCCTGCATGGGGAAAACATCAATGATTCCTGAGTCTTTAGGGGCAAAGAAATCTGCAATACAGAGCCTTTTTGATGACTTTTGGCGAGGAAATTCAAACTTAGCTACTTCTTGAGATTGTGGATTATTGCTTTCATAGATATACAAAGTATTACCCTCAGATTGACAAGGAAAATACCCGTAAATTACTTGGGGATGCAATAGATTTTCAGCAATAATGCGCTGTTTCCAAGTTTCCAAAATTGGATAAACTTTCTCATTTAAGAAAGCTTGATATTCTTCTTTAGATTGTTCCTTGGGTTTGCGGAATTGCCACTGTCCAGCAATCAAAGCTTGTAAATCTAAATGCCAGAATATTTCCTCAATGGGAATATCACTAGGTTGTAAGAGTTTCGTTCCCCAGAATGGCGGTGTAGGACGTTTTATATCTACTGCTACTGCTTCCGAACGGCGGGTGTCTATGGGGGCTGGGGACTGGGGACTGGGGACTGGGGACTGGGAAGCGAGAGATTTTTCTTTAGTAGTCTCTGGTTCTTGAGTATCTACTTCATCCAAGAATCCTTGTAAGTCATCCCAGTTATGAGATGCTTTGGCTGGCATTAATTTATCCATGAAATGCAAGTCAGAGAAAGCATCTTTGCCATATACTACCTTCCCTTTGTAGGTATTTTGGCAATCTTGATTCACGAATTTGGGAGTTAACGCCGCACCACCTAAAATTACAGGTACGGTAATTCCTTTTTCGTTGAATACCTCCAAGTTTTCTTTCATGAAAGCGGTTGACTTCACCAACAAGCCACTCATGGCTATACAATCAGGTTTGTGTTGGTTGTAAGCTTCGATAATGTTTTCTACGGGTTGTTTAATTCCCAGATTAATCACCTTGTAACCGTTGTTAGACAAAATAATGTCTACTAAGTTTTTACCAATGTCGTGAACGTCACCTTTTACCGTGGCAATAATTACTGTTCCTTTGGCATTATTTCCCGCCTCGGATTTTTCCATGAAGGGTTCAAGATACGCTACAGCTGCTTTCATAGTTTCGGCCGACTGTAACACAAAGGGTAATTGCATTTGCCCTGAACCGAACAACTCACCCACAACTTTCATGCCATCTAGCAGGAAGGTGTTAATAATTTCTAGGGGGGGATATTGTTCTAAAGCTTTATTTAACTGTGCTTCTAAGCCGATGCGTTCACCGTCAATGATGTGGCGTTTGAGGCGTTCTTCTAGGGGTAGATTTTCATCAACACCTGTATTGCGTTTAGCTTTGACACCCTCAAATAATTTCGTTAATTCTCCTAGGGGATCGTAAACGCAAACATCACCTTCAAATTGACGCTCATCATAGATTAACTTGCGACAAACTTCTTGATGATGGGCTTCTATCTTCGACAGTGGTAAAATCTTGCTAGCACTAACGATCGCAGCATCCATCCCAACTGCCATTGCTTCATGCAGGAACATTGAGTTCAAAACAATTCGCGCGGCTGGACTTAAACCGAAAGATATATTAGACACACCCAAAATCACATGACATCCCGGCAATTCTTGGCGAATACGGCGAATTGATTCAATAGTTGCCTTGCCATTTTCTCGGTCTTCCTCAATCCCCGTAGAAATAGGTAGAGCCAGAGTATCAAAAAAGATTTCATGGGCAGCAATACCATATTCCACAGCTTGACGGTAAGCACGCTGGGCAATTTGAAACTTCTTCTCTGCTGTCCGCGCCATGCCGTCTTCGTCAATTGTGCCGATAACTACACCTGAACCATATTTCTTAGCTAATTCCAGCACCTTTAAAAAGCGCGGTTCACCATCTTCATAGTTGGTGGAGTTCAGTAAACACTTACCCCCAGCTACCTTTAAACCCGCCTCCATCTTTTCCCATTCGGTGGAGTCCAACATTAAAGGCAGTGTGACATTATTAACAATACGAGACACCAACTCGTGCATATCATGCACACCGTCGCGTCCCACATAATCAACGTTCACATCTAGGATATGCGCGCCTTCTTTCACTTGCGCCCTAGCCATTGACACTAGTCCGTCCCAGTCTTCCGCGTTTAATAAATCACGGCACTTTTTAGAACCACTGGCGTTGAGACGTTCACCGACAATCAAGAAAGAATTATCTTGCTCGTAGGGTTGAGTAGAATAAATTGATGCAGCCGCAGGTTCGAGACTTGGCTGTCTGACTTTTGGTTTTAGTTCTTTGGCAATTTCAGCCAATTGTTGAATGTGTTCTGGACGTGTCCCACAGCAACCCCCAATCACTTGGACACCCAAATCTTCAACAAAGTGCATCAACGCCATACGTAATTCTATCGGTGTTAAGCGGTAATGTGCTTGACCACCAACGTTTTCTGGTAAACCAGCATTAGGAACGCAAGAAACCACAAATGGCGAATGTTCCGATAAATATTTGATGTGTGGTTTCATCAAGTCTGGCCCGGTGGCACAGTTAAGACCGAGAATATCAATTGGGTAGGGTTCTAAAATCGTCAACACTGCGCTGATTTCTGAACCGACTAGCATTGTCCCCATGCTTTCCATTGTTACGGAAACCATTAGGGGTATCCGTTCCCCTTTTTTGGCAAAGACTTCTTCAATACCGTTCAACGCTGCTTTAATTTGCAGCACATCTTGGCAAGTTTCGACGATAAATAAATCAACTCCGCCATCAAATAATGCTTCAGCTTGTTCGGCAAACGAAGTTTTTAAGGTGTCAAAGTCAATATGTCCCAAGGTGGGTAGTTTGGTGGTGGGGCCGATAGAACCCGCTACAAATCGGGGTTTCTCTGGGGTGGAAAATTCCGCCGCCACACTTTTGGCTAGTTCGGCGGCGGTTTTGTTGAGGTAGTATGTTTGGTCAGCTAGGTCATATTCTGCCAATACAATTGATGTACCGCCGAAAGTATCGGTTTCGATGACATCTGCACCCACAGCGAGGAAGTCACGGTGAACTTTGGCAACGGCTTCGGGTTTGGTGTGGACTAGATATTCATTACAACCTTCGTATTGCGCGCCGCCAAAGTCTGCTGCTGTCAGGTTTTGGGTTTGTAGGTTAGTCCCCATTGCACCATCAAAGACGATAACTGGTCTATCTGGACTACGCAAGTGTTTGAGGAAAGGATGGGTCATATTTTCACAAGACGAAATGAGTAGACGAGGTGAGTGTTTTAATACTCAACTTGATCTATTATTTTCCACATTTGCCAGAGTTGCGTGAAAGTTTGGGTAAAGTGGGTATGGGAATATTATCGAAGCGATCGCAGATCATCACTATAGCGATTCTCAGTTAAGTGAGGTACAGATAATATTTTGAAACGCAGAGGAGCGCAGAGTAAAGCGCAGAGAGAAGTATGAGCGGCGGCTTCCGCCGATCATAACTTCGGTGGGTACGCAGAGATTTTTGCCTCAGCAGACTAGGAAACGCTATACGGCTTTGCTTATTCCTTTTTACCTATGTCTAACGCCAGATTATAAAACATAAATGTCTGCATTTAAATAAGTACATGGCAAGAAAAACTGATGATTTTTAGTCAGAGTTTGATTAAAATTAAGATATTGAAATATTTATTAACTATTTAGTAATCATAAAAAAAATGCAGTTTAGAGACTGGGCAACTAGGGTAATATTAATTTCTCTGGTATTTGTGGCTTTAAGTGTGACTTTATTAATAGGGGAAGTCAGAAAACTCAAAACCGAGACACCAACATCACAACCGGATGCGATCGCCTGGAGTCAATACCCCCCAGCACAGTTACAATCTAATAACATTACACTCCCACCATCACAAAATATCCTCAAATCTACCCCCAATCCACCCCAGATTTTAAATAGGTATCAAACAACACAAGCTTTTGCTCAATACAAACCCCGGTATTTAGTGGCGGCGGTAGACCCCAGCAACTACGGCGTAAGATTTACCAAAGATGTGAATGGTGTGCCTGTCAATCATCAACCAATTGTTGTGATTCACGAAACTAGTAATAGTGCATCGAGCGCAGTAAATTTCTTTCAAAGACCCCATACAGATGAAAATGTACAGGCGAGTTACCATGCCATTATCGCTTTAGATGGGACTGTGATTTATCTTGTCCCTCCTGCGTATCGCGCTTTTGGTGCAGGTAACTCTGTGTTTGTCGGTGCAAATGGGGAAGAAACTGTCCAGACTAACGCTAATTTCCCGCCATCAGTGAATAATTTTGCTTATCATGTTTCTTTAGAAACACCCCCAGACGGACGGGGAAATAATTTTTTAAAGTCTCATAGTGGTTACACTGAAGCACAATATCATTCTTTAGCTTGGTTAATTGCCCAAAGTCAAGTTCCAGGCGATCGCATCACCACCCACAAAGCCGTAGACCGTTCAGGACAACGAGTAGACCCCTTAAGTTTTGATTTTGATAAATTTATGGGTTTACTAGAAACCTATCGGCAGGTAATTCGTAATTCGTAATTCGTAATTTGTAATTCGTAATTCCTATAGGAATCGTACTTGATTATTGAACAGATACATAGTAGCGTGGCAAGCTACGTAATTCGTAATTCCTATGGTATAGCGTCAAAGGGTAATTCTAGTTGGGTGGAAGTTGAATATCTGGTGCAGCCAGGGTAGTTTCTGACCGAAATTAATGGGATACAAGCCCCGTCCTTCTAGGACGGCTTTGTTTGTGTTAGAATAAATGCCGTAGAAGTTTTCCACGTCAAATGATAGTTTTAGAGTTTAAGGCTAAAGGGAAAACAACTCAATATGCAGCTATAAATGAAGCAATAAAGACCGCTCAATTTGTCCGCAACAAGTGTATCCGTTTTTGGATGGATAACCGAGGTGTAGGGCAAAAAGAGCTATATCGCTACAACACTGCATTAAGGGCTGAATACTCCTTTGTAAAAGACTTAAACTCTCATGCAACTCAGGTAGCAGTAGAAAGAGCATATAGCTCTATAGCTAGGTTCTACGACAATTGTAAGAAGCGCAAAGGGGGAGATGTGGTTTCCTCCGATCCAAACTTTGTAAGAGAACAAATCCCTGGTCAAAAAGGATATCCCAAGTTTAAGAAAAATAACCGTTCGGTGGAATATAAAACCTCTGGGTGGAAACTATCACAAACGAGAAAACAGATAACCTTCACCGACAAAAAGGGAATTGGCAAACTTAATCTCAAAGGAACGTGGGATTTAAACTTCTACCCATTAGAACAGATAAAACGAGTTAGGTTAGTACGTCGTGCTGATGGTTACTATGTTCAGTTTTTAGTCAGTGTAGACAATAAAGTAGAAACACAACCAACAGGTAAAACCATTGGCTTAGATGTTGGCTTGAAGGAGTTTTACACAGACAGTAATGGACACAGTGAACCTAACCCAAGATTTTATCGCACAGGAGAAAAACGTCTCAAGTTTCGACAAAGACGTGTTCAAAGCAAAAAGAAAGGCTCTATCAACCGCAAGAAAGCCATTAATAAATTAGGGCGAGTACACCTCAAAATAAGTAGGCAACGTGAAGAACACGCTAAGAGAATAGCGCGTTGCGTCATCCAATCTCACGATTTGGTAGCCTATGAAAACTTGAGGATTAAGAATTTAGTGAAAAATCACTGTCTTGCCAAATCTATTAATGATGCTGGTTGGTATCAATTCAGAAAATGGTTAGAGTATTTCGGGGTGAAGTTTGGCAGGATAACTGTAGCAGTCAATCCTGCCTATACATCCCAAGAATGCTCTAACTGTGGAGCAGTAGTCAAAAAATCTCTATCCACAAGAACTCATGTTTGTGAATGTGGATTTGTGCTGGATAGAGATTGGAATGCTGCTATTAATATTCTGAAATTAGCCTTGAGTACGGTAGGGCATACCGGAACTTGGGTCATAGACCCGAACGCTTTAGGAGATTCGACCTCTACTCATGCTGGAGAAATCTTGTATGAGCAAGTTGGGTCTATGAATAAAGAATCTTCGCCCTTATAGGGCGGAGAGTGTCAAATAGCTTTTCACCTAGTAAAGTGTTGAAGATAGCGGTTATTTATTATGTTAATTAAAAGGCAAATCAGTAAAAAGAAAAGAGTTTTTACCTTTTGCCTTTTACCGTTTGATTACTCGCCAATTGTCTTAGTAAAACTATAAATTTTTTGTGTCTCCAAGCGATCGCCCATTGTAGACGGTAATTCTCCATTTGGTATTGTCTGCCGATCTAGCTGGACTTGCAAGTTAGTCAGAGGATCGCTGCCAGCAGAAATCAGAAATTCTAGTTTCTGGATGTAAGGTATGGCGGCTAAGTTATCTAGAATTTGCAAAATGGCTTGCAGGTAGGGATGACCAGCTTGTTGATACCAATCACTGGCGGCTACTGTTGGTTGGTCAAAACCTAAGTGTACAGTCAATGACGGCTCATCAAATAATGCGATCGCTAATGGACGGGCTTCTTCCTGCAACAATAGATCATAACCTCTGGCTAAGTGTCGCAGTTTCTCTAGGCGTTCATAGCGTTTTGTGACTAACTGGGGATCATCTTGCCAGTGAATTGCTACTGTCACCAAGTAGGTTTGTAACAGCATATGACCCAGCTTTTTCGCTTTAGTCGCCAAGTAATAAGAATTGTAATCGTTGCTTTCAATTAACAATGGCACACGATCAACTACTTCCAAGCCGTAACCTTTCACGCCAGCAATCTTCCGGGGATTATTGGTAATCAGGCGAATCTTTTTCACCCCCAAATCCATGAGAATTTGCGCCCCCATTCCATAGTCACGCAAATCGGCAGGGAATCCCAAACGCTCGTTTGCTTCGACTGTATCTAATCCCATATCCTGTAGGGAATAGGCTTTGAGCTTATTAATCAAGCCAATTCCGCGTCCTTCTTGACGCAGGTAAACCACTACACCTTGACCAGCTGTTTCAATCATGTTCAGTGCGGCTTGTAACTGCATCCGACAATCACAGCGCAAAGAACCCAACGCATCACCTGTGAGACATTCCGAGTGCATCCGCACCATCACCGGCTCATCTTGAAAGTTAGTGGGGTCGCCTTTGACAATGGCAACGTGTTCTGTGTTATCTAGGGTGTGACGATAGGCGTAAATGTCAAACTGACCGAATTGACTAGGTAGCTTAGTTACTACTTCTCGGTAGACTAAGCGATCGTGTTTCAGGCGATAACTAATTAAGTCAGCAATGCTAATAATTTTCAGATTATGGTGTTTGGCGTAGTCTATCAACTGCTGTAAACGCGCCATTGAACCATCGGGATTTTGAATTTCACAAATCACCCCAGCCGGGTATAGTCCTGCTAATCGTGCTAAATCCACAGATGCTTCCGTGTGTCCGGCGCGTTTGAGGACACCACCAGCCCTAGCCCGTAGGGGGAAAATATGCCCAGGACGACGTAAATCTGAAGGTTTGGTGGCGGGGTTAAGACTCACCTGGATAGTACGGGCGCGGTCTTCGGCGGAAATTCCCGTAGATACACCTAAATGGGGACTGGCATCAATACTAACTGTAAAAGCTGTTTGGTTAGGATCTGTAATGTTTGTCACCATCAATGGTAAATCAAGTTCATCGAGGCGATCGCCTGTCATTGCCAAACAGATCAAACCTCTGGCTTCTACTGCCATAAAATTGATCATGTCAGGCGTAGCAAATTGCGCCGCACAAATCAAATCGCCTTCATTTTCTCGATTTTCGTCATCTACCACGACAATGGCACGACCAGCCTTGAGGTCTGTCAAGGCAGCATCAATAGAATCAAACATAAAAAGTGAGTAGGGAGTAGCGAGTGGATGCAGTTGTTAGACTTTGCCTAGAAAACCATCGTTTTAGGGTGTAGGAGTTGATCTTGCTTCCTGTCAGGTTATGGTAGGAAAGAAATTAAGGGTGAGGGTTGAGATTAAGTTGTACACGTCATTAATGAGTAATCGTAAATTTTTTTTAATAATTTCTTATTGTAGATTGTAGCTCCTTTGTGCAGCAGAGATATAAACTAGCAATGTTTCGTTGACATAGTAGTGGGGGTGTAGGGGTTTAGGGGTTTAGGGGTGTAGGGGTTTAGGGGTTTAGGGGTGTAGGGGTTTAGGGGTTTAGGGGTTTAGGGGTTTAGGGGTGTAACTATTTAATTTTCAATGTTGAATTGCTTATGTGCTTGTGTTCTGTGGTATTTTGTCAGATTCGCCTCTGGTAGCTAGTAGTTCATAGATAACAACAGATCAACCAAAAGCGAATGAGGATTTGAGATCATGGGTAATTTTAGACGCGTACCCGTTGGGATTGTTGGCGCGTCAGGCTATGGTGGAGTGCAACTAGTACGGTTACTAATGGAGCATCCAGAAGTCGAACTAGTTTATTTAGGTGATGAAAACAGTATAGGTAAGCCTTTTACATCTGTTTACCCACATCTGATGAATATGGTGAAATTGCCTATTGAGGCAATAGATCCAGAAGTCATTGCCCGACGCTGTGAAGTTATATTTCTTTCTATGCCTAATGGTCTAGCTTGCCAATTTACACCAGCATTAATTGAAACAGGGTGTAAGGTACTAGATTTAAGTGCAGATTATCGATTTAGGAATTTGGCAACCTATACCAGTTGGTATGGTAATGAGCGCAGTGACCAGACTACAGCAGCTAATGCAGTGTATGGATTACCAGAACTTTACCGCGATCGCATTGCCGATGCTCAGTTAGTTGCTTGTCCCGGTGCTTATCCTACAGCCAGTCTTTTAGCACTTTTACCATTATTCAAACAAGGCTTAATCGTTCCTGAAACAGCCATTATTGATGCTAAATCCGGTGCATCCAGTGGTGGTAGGCAAGCTAAAACCCCCTTATTGTTAGCAGAGGCCGATAATTCCCTAACTGCTTATAGCGTAGCCCGTCACCGCCATACCCCAGAAATTGAGCAAATTTGTAGCGAACTCGCAGGGCATGAAGTCACAGTCCAGTTTACTCCCCACCTTGTGCCAATGGTGCGAGGCATCTTAGCAACCGCATACGCCACACTCCGCGATCCCGGCCTTGTTAGTGACGATCTGACAACAATTTATACAGCATTTTACCGTAATTCACCCTGGGTAAAAATTTGTGAAACCGGGATTTATCCGCAAACTAAATGGGCAAGTGGTAGCAACGTTTGTTACATAGGTGTAGAAGTTGACCCGCGAACTGGCCGAGTGATTGTGATGTCAGTCATCGACAACTTAATCAAAGGCCAGGCGGGTCAAGCCATTCAGTGTCTCAACATTATGATGGGTTGGGATGAGACATTGGGTTTGCCCAAATTAGGGTTTTATCCGTGATGGGGCATAACAATTCAAAATTCAAAATTAAAAATTCAAAATTAAAGAGCATGGGGCATTGAGCATGGGGCATGGGGCATGGGGCATGGGGCATTGGGCATTGGGCATTGGGATAAATATATTTCTCCCTTGTCTCCCTTGTCCCCCTGCTCCCTGCCCCCTGCTCCCTGCTCCCCTGCCCAGTCGCTACTTCGGCCCTAAACCTACAGCCCCAGCATACACGGCGCGATCGCCTAATTCATCTTCAATGCGGAGTAAGCGATTATATTTCGCTACCCGTTCACTGCGACATAGAGAACCGGTTTTGATTTGACCTGCACGGGTGGCAACGGCTAAATCAGCAATTGTTGTGTCTTCGGTTTCACCAGAACGATGGCTAATTACTGAGCGGAAACTGTTGCGAGTCGCCAAGTCTATTGTTTCCAAAGTCTCAGTCAGAGAACCGATTTGATTGAGTTTAATCAAAATCGCATTCCCGGCTTTGTCTTGGATGCCTTTTTGTAAGCGAGTAGCATTAGTTACAAACAAGTCATCCCCTACTAACTGCACCTTTGAACCAATTTTCTGGGTGAGTAATTGCCAATTCTGCCAATCTTCTTCGTGTAAACCATCCTCAATAGAGACAATGGGGTATTGGTCAACCAACTGCCCTAAATAATCAATAAACTCAGTGGGAGCATGAGGTTTACCATCATAGACATACTGCCCATCTTTGTAAAACTCACTAGCGGCTACGTCCAAAGCCAAAGCCACTTGTTCACCTGGCTTATAACCAGCTTTTTCAATTGCAGCCACCAACAATTCCAAAGCGATTTGATTTGATTCTAGGTTAGGTGCAAAACCACCCTCATCACCAACGCCAGTCAGCAAACCCTTATCATGCAAAACTTCGCTCAGGGTAGCAAACACTTCAGCACCCCAGCGCAAAGCTTCCCGGAATGATGATGCACCAATGGGGACAATCATAAACTCTTGAAAGTCCACATTATTAGCAGCGTGCGCCCCACCATTAATCACATTCATCAAAGGTACAGGTAGCAAATTCGCCAAAGGGCCACCCAAATAACGATACAGGGGAATACCTAAAGACTCAGCCCCAGCTTTAGCAGTAGCGAGAGACACCGCTAAAATGGCATTTGCCCCCAAATTAGACTTATTCGCCGAACCATCCAGCGCAATCATTGTACGATCTATCAGTTCTTGGTCGAGAGCATCTAAATCTAATAATTTGGGCGCAAATACTTCATTGACGTTTTGTACTGCCTTCAGAACCCCTTTACCACCGTAACGGCTCTTGTCTTTATCTCTGAGTTCATGGGCTTCAAAAGTACCTGTAGAAGCACCACTAGGAACTTGTGCCAGTCCCACAGCACCACTCAACAAATGCACTTCAGCCTCAACAGTTGGTCTACCGCGCGAGTCCAGAATTTCACGGGCTACAATTGCCTCAATGGCAGTATCTAAAATATTACTCATTAGTTTTGCTCCTTCTTACCGTTGATTGCACACAGTCTATTAGCTCAACCCCATCGCTAGCATATGCTGTCATACGAACTATAGGCTGAGATTAAATGAAGATTTCCATAACTTGGCTAAATCGATGTCGAATAGACGGACTTTGGATTTTGAATTATTTATTAGTCAATAGTCAAGTCGCTTTGCTCCAATTCAAAATTCAAAATTCAAAATTAAATACCCCTGCCCCCTGCTCCCCTGCCCCATGCCCCAATCACTCTGTACAATGTTGGCAGGTAAACACACTCACACCAAAAGGTTTATATGCGCTTACTACATACAATGCTACGGGTGGGAAACCTGGAAGAGTCTTTGAAATTTTACTGTGATGTCTTAGGGATGAAGTTACTACGCCAAAAAGATTATCCCAGTGGCGAATTTACCCTAGCTTTTATAGGTTACGGCGACGAAAGCGATAACACAGTTATAGAACTAACCTACAATTGGGGTGTAGACAAGTATGAATTAGGCAACGCTTACGGTCATATTGCTCTTGGTGTAGATGATATCTATGGAACTTGTGCGGAAATTAAAAATCGTGGCGGTAAAGTAGTCAGAGAACCAGGCCCTATGAAGCACGGTTCTACGGTGATTGCTTTTGTGGAAGATCCAGACGGATACAAAATAGAACTAATTCAACTAGGAACTCAAGGTGCAGCCCAAAAACAAGAATCCTCAGAACAACTAGTAACTCAGTAATTTTGGGCATTGGGCATTGGGGTAAAAATTTCTCCCTTGTCTCCCTTGTCTCCCCCTGCTCCCTGCCCCCTGCCCCCTCCTCCCTGCCCAGTCCCCAGTCCCCAGTCCCCAGTCCCCATCAAATTAACCAATTCTTACAGAAAAACTACAAACGCTGAAAGTTTCACATTCAAAATTGTAAAGATGCAGCCTACAGATCCTAATAAATTTACTGATAAAGTCTGGGAAGCAATTGTTAAATCTCAGGATATAGTCCGTGCATATCAACAACAGCAACTAGATGTTGAACATTTAATTCTCGCGTTATTAGAAGATCCCACAAGTTTAGCAATGCGGATTTTAGCTCGTGCAGAAATCGACCCCATCCGCTTACAGCAGCAATTAGAGGCTTTTACCCAACGTCAACCGAAGGTAGGTAAAAGTGATCAGCTTTACCTCGGTCGCAGTTTAGATACGATGTTTGACCGTGCTGAAGAAATTCGGGCGCGGATGAAAGATGGCTACATTTCTGTAGAACATATTTTGTTAGCCCTCACCGATGATGAGCGTGTGGGTAGGCGGGTGCTTAAAGGTTTTAATGTAGACAGTAGCAAAATAGAAACTAGTATTAAAGCTGTGCGCGGTAGCCAAAAGGTGACAGACCAAAATCCAGAATCCCGCTATGAAGCTTTGCAAAAATTCGGTCGGGATTTAACAGAACAGGCTAAATCTGGGAAATTAGACCCGGTAATTGGGCGGGATGATGAAATTCGTCGCGTGATTCAGGTGTTGTCTCGCCGGAGTAAGAATAACCCCGTGTTAATTGGTGAACCGGGTGTAGGAAAAACTGCGATCGCGGAAGCTCTAGCACAGCGCATAATTAATGGTGATGTCCCGGAATCTCTGAAAAATCGTCAACTCATCTCGTTAGATATCGGTAGTTTGATTGCGGGTGCAAAATACCGAGGTGAGTTTGAAGACCGCCTCAAAGCTGTTCTCAGAGAAGTTACGGAATCAAACGGTCAAATTGTTTTATTCATTGATGAACTGCATACCGTTGTCGGTACAGGCTCAAATCAACAAGGGGCAATGGATGCGGGTAATTTACTTAAACCCATGCTGGCGCGGGGTGAATTGCGGTGTATTGGGGCGACTACCCTAGATGAATACCGCAAGTTCATTGAGAAAGATGCAGCCCTAGAACGCCGGTTTCAGCAGGTATTTGTAGACCAGCCCAGTGTAGAAAATACCATATCAATTTTGCGGGGTCTAAAGGAACGCTACGAAGTTCACCACAATGTAAAAATCTCGGACTCAGCTTTAGTGGCGGCGGCGACTTTATCAGCACGTTACATTTCTGACCGCTTCCTACCAGATAAAGCCATCGACTTAGTAGATGAAGCCGCAGCCCAGTTAAAAATGGAGATTACCTCCAAACCAGCAGAATTAGAAACCATTGACCGCCGCTTGATGCAGCTAGAAATGGAGAAGCTGTCCTTAGCAGGGGAAGAGAAAGTCCCAGCGCAAACGCGAGAACGTTTGGAGCGAATTGAGCAGGAAATTGACAATTTAAAGCTCAAACAGCAGGAATTTAACGAGCAATGGCAAGGTGAAAAGCAGTTATTAGAAGCTATCAGTGCTTTAAAGAAAGAAGAAGAAGCCTTACGCGTGCAAATTGATCAGGCGGAACGCGCCTATGATTTGAATAAAGCGGCTCAGTTAAAGTATGGCAAATTAGAGGGAGTACAGCGCGATCGTGAGTCTAAAGAAACGAAGTTGTTAGAATTACAAAGCCAAGGCTCTACCCTGCTACGCGAACAAGTTACTGAGTCTGACATTGCGGAAATCGTCGCTAAGTGGACAGGTATCCCCGTAAATCGCCTCCTAGAGTCAGAACGCCAAAAATTACTGCAATTAGAAAGCCATTTACATCAACGTGTCATCGGTCAACAGGAAGCAGTAGAAGCCGTTTCCGCCGCCATTCGTCGCGCCCGTGCAGGGATGAAAGACCCCAACCGCCCCATCGGTTCATTTTTATTCATGGGGCCGACTGGGGTAGGTAAAACCGAACTCGCCCGCGCCTTAGCCCAGTTTCTCTTTGACTCTGATGATGCTTTGGTACGCTTAGATATGTCTGAGTACATGGAAAAACACTCAGTCTCAAGGTTAGTGGGTGCGCCTCCAGGTTATGTAGGCTACGAAGAAGGCGGTCAATTATCGGAAGCTATTCGCCGTCATCCTTATTCTGTAGTGCTTTTAGATGAAGTAGAGAAAGCCCATCCCGATGTGTTTAATATTTTATTACAGGTGTTAGATGATGGGAGAATTACTGATTCCCAGGGCAGAACTGTAGATTTCCGCAACACAGTAATTGTCATGACCAGTAACATCGGTAGTGAACATATATTAGACGTATCTGGCGATGATTCCCAGTATGAGACAATGCGAAATCGGGTAATGGATGCTTTGCGATCGCACTTCCGCCCCGAATTTCTCAACCGTGTTGATGATACAATTCTCTTCCACACCCTTAGCCGTTCTGAAATGCAGCATATCATCCGCATTCAACTTAAGCGCGTGGAAAATCTGCTGCGAGAACAAAAAATTTCCTTTGAAATCTCCCAAGCTGCTTGTGAGTTCTTAGTAGAGCGGGGTTATGATCCAGTTTACGGCGCACGTCCCCTGAAAAGATCCATTCAGCGAGAAATTGAAAACCCCATTGCTACCAAGTTATTAGAAAATACCTTTATTGCTGGTGACACCATTTACATTGATAAGGGTGAAAATAGTTTAACATTCAGTAACAAAGCACCTGTGAAAGTGTCAAAAGTTTCTAATAGCCTTCAGTTGATAGAGTCATCATCTGAAACTTGAATAATCCAGGTAGGGAAATCCGCATCTCGGTTTGGGGGCAAACAATCCTGTAGAGTGGGAGCGATCGCCTAAACTATGCCTTTAAAATCCTAATTGGTATAATTCCCTCTCGTATTCTCCAGTTTGACCCCTGAATACAGAGGGTTGGTATTTATTTACCGAAAACATAAATTCAGATACTTAAAATCGAAAATTGCCAATCATGCTAGAACAAGGAACTATCAGTATTCATACTGAGAATATTTTCCCTATCATCAAGAAATCTCTGTACTCAGATCATCAGATTTTCTTACGGGAACTGGTATCTAACGCTGTAGACGCAATTCAAAAGCTAAACATGGTATCCCGTGCTGGCGAATATGGGGGAGTTGTGGACGAGCCGGAAATTCAAATCACCATTGATAAAGACAAAAAAACCGTCTCCATTAGCGATAATGGTATCGGTATGACCGCCGAGGAAGTCAAGAAATATATCAACCAGGTAGCTTTCTCTAGTGCGGAAGAATTTATTCACAAATATCAAGGTAAAGCAGACCAACCAATTATCGGTCATTTTGGTTTAGGCTTTTACTCCTCCTTCATGGTGGCGCAGAAAGTAGAAATTGATACCCTTTCTTATAAAGAAGGCGCGCAAGCGGTTCACTGGACTTGTGATGGTTCACCACAATTCACCCTCGATGAGTCAACCCGCACAACTCGTGGTACTACTATTACTCTGACTCTATTACCTGACGAAGAAGAATATCTAGAAGCAGCACGAATTAAGAATCTTGTCAAGACTTACTGCGACTTCATGCCAGTTCCCATCAAATTGGATGGTGAAGTATTAAATCAACAAAAAGCACCTTGGCGGGAGTCTCCCAGTAATCTGACAAAAGAAGATTACCTAGAATTTTACCGTTATTTATATCCTTTCCAAGAAGAACCCTTACTGTGGGTACATTTAAATACTGACTATCCCTTCATTATCAACGGGATTTTGTACTTCCCCAAAATGCGTCCTGATGTTGATGTCGCTAAAGGACAGATCAAATTATTCTGTAACCAAGTTTTTGTCAGCGATAACTGCGAAGAAATTATTCCCCAATTTCTCGTACCCATGCGGGGTGTAATTGATAGCAGCGATATTCCATTAAATGTATCTCGTAGTGCCTTACAAGGCGATCGCACTGTCCGCAAAATCGGCGATTATATAGCTAAGAAAGTCGGCGACAGACTCAAGGAACTTTACCGCGAAGACCGGGAACAATACATCAGTGCATGGAAAGACTTAGGTACTTTCGTCAAGTTTGGCGTTCTCAACGACGAGAAATTTAAAAAACAAGTCGAAGACATTATTATTTTCCGCAGCACAGCCAAATTTGAAACATCAACTGCTGCAACTCCCGCAGTGGAAGTACAGACAGAAGAAGGCGACGTTTGGCAAGATGTCAAACCAGCTACCTCTGGTAGTCCTTACACTACCTTGAAAGAATATTTAGAACGCAACAAAGAACGCCACGAAAACCGCGTATTCTACAGCACCGATGAAGCAACCCAAGCAACATATATAGAACTGCACAAAAACCAAGGCTTAGAAGTCCTATTTATGGACTCCTTCATCGACACCCACTTTATCAACTTCCTAGAACGGGAATACAACGATGTCAAATTCACAAGGGTAGACTCAGATTTAGATAACACCCTACTAGATAAAGACAAATCAGGCGAAATCGTTGACCCCACCACCAATAAAACCAAGAGTGAAGTTATCAAAGAACTATTTGAAAAAGCACTCAACAAACCCAAAGTCAACATCCGCACCGAAGCTTTAAAATCTGATGATCCCCAAGGGACACCACCAGCAATGGTGTTATTACCAGAAATTCTCCGCCGCCTGCGGGAAATGAACGCCATGATGCAGCAACAGAACGCAGAGTTTCCCGAAGATCACATCTTACTAGTAAACACTTCCCATCCCCTGATTCAAAACCTAACTAATCTCAATCAAGGTAGTATCATTCAAGGTGATGGACAGTCCACAACCAATCCCTTAGTGAACCTCATCTGTCAACACGTTTATGATTTAGCACTCATGTCTCAAAAAGGATTTGACGCTGACGGCATGAAATCCTTTGTTGAAAGATCAAATGAAGTGCTGACTAAACTAACCGAACAAGCCAGCAAATAAAAGTTAGTAGTAAGGACTTTAGTCCTTAACATTCACAGGACTAAAGTCATTACTACAAACAAAGTAGTCTATTTTTTTGCAAGAATACAAAATATTCCAGCAACTTGAACCCCAATATTCGCCCCAGAGCTTCTAAAATAGAAAGGTTGTACTGAAATTCTCAATTTGGAGATACATCACTATGTCCCGTCGTTGTGAACTGACTGGTAAAAAGGCAAATAACGCCTTTGCGATTTCTCACTCTCACCGCCGCACCAAACGCCTTCAGCACGCTAATCTACAAAGCAAGCGTGTTTGGTGGCCAGGTGGAAACCGTTGGGTAAAACTCAAGCTATCTACTAAAGCCATCAAAACCCTAGAGAAGAAGGGAATAGAAGCAATGGCAAAAGAAGCTGGTCTTAACCTCAATCATTATTAATACCAGTTTGACCAAAGTTGTGAGGAACACTAAACCTCACAAACTCCTAATTTTATTAATAACTTGGTAGTTAAATACTTGAAAAAGCACTATTGCCAATAAAACTGGTATTAACTGCCAACATTAATCCTGGTCATTTACTTAGAAAAAGCACAATCACTTTGCAACCTCTCCATTATGGGGAGGTTTTCAATTTTAAAGGTACTTTATATAAGTTGGTATCGAAGTGATATGTTTTCTTGAGCAGATGGGTAATATAAGTTCAATCTATTCACAATATCTTTACAAACTCATCAGCTTATGAGACAAACTTCTGCCCAGTTGATTTAAATTTATGGTGTTGTTCTACTGAAATTGCTACCTAATCTACAAATTCAATAAAATCAGTATTTTCCGAATCAAGTAGTTAAATTATTCAATGATATAACTTGAACACATCATATTTTATGTTGCTACTAAGTTTAGTGTTGCTCACACAGAGTGACTATTTATAGAAGTTTTTCTGTTTATCATGCCCCAGTAATTAGTTAACAGGCATGATTAACCAATAGCAAAAGCATTGATCAATTCTTTGTAAAACACTTCACAGGAAAGTAGCTATGTCGCCAAAACGCCAGCTATTCAAAACAAAAAAACAGTATTTTAAAATAATAAAACGTCTGATAAAGCAGTATTTATTTGCTATTAAAAAGCGAATAATTTGGATATTACGGACTTTATTTCTGACTAAGAAACGGCGAAGTTCTACAAATGCTGGTTTTGTTTTGCCGACAGTAGCAATGGTAGCCATAGTAGTAGTGTTACTTACCACAGCCATTTTATTTCGGTCTTTTGAGCGAGCTAAAAATGCAAGTAATGTTCGTGTTAATGAAGTTGCTCTTAATGCTGCGACTCCTGCACTTGACCGCGCCAGGGCGAAAATAAACAAACTATTTCAAGACCCCAGACTACCACGCGCTACGCCAACAGATGACGCGCTGTATAGTACATTGACAACAAACATTGATGAGTATACTTTGGGCGATGAAACCCAATTAAAGCTAACTCAGGGTTCTAACGAACTTAAAACAGCATGGATGTATCCGATAGATACCGATAACAACGGTAAATTTGATAGTTATACCCTTTATGGAATTTACTTTAAAAATCCACCAGTTAGTGACGGAAAATATACTCGTGCCAGAAACCCTCTAGAGGCGAGAACTCCGCCGATGACTATTGGGACTGTCAGTAGCAGTTGTGGAGATGGTCAAGATACAAGTGCAGCCTTGGTAGGTAACACAGGCTGGTTTAGAAATGGTACTAAGTTAAAAAAAGCCTTTTTTGCTTACACTGCCAGTGTTCCTATTACTACAGAACCCACAGACACAGTTAATTATGAGAAGAAGAAAAGTAGTCAAGGCTTCTCGGCTTTAGAGCTTCAACAAGACCGAGTACAACTGCCTTTAGTTAATAACGCTGTTGTTTATGAAGATGACTTGGGAATAGCTCCTGGTCCTGCATTCAGACTGAATGGACGTATTTTTACTAATAGTAACCTGCTGGCTGGTTTACCTACAGGTGGTAATGGCATCAGACTATATCAGGTTAGTGGAAACGCATCCTGTTTTTACGATCCAGAAAACGCCAAGATAGTTGTTGGAGGCAATATTGGATCTGGAATAATTACAGAAGACAGTGATACCAATGGAGTATCAATTGACCTATATAAAGGCAAAACACCTGCTGCTGCCAATACTGCGCTGAGAAATTCATCAGTTAATAATAAATCAGTTTCTCATTCCCCAAGACAAATCGCTTACAATAGCCTAGCTTACACCCAACGTGTTAACCGTTTAGTTACTGCCCAAACAGCTAACGCTGAAAGCACTGACCCATCAGAAGTTACTCAAGGGATGCAAGATGTATTAACCAAGCAAGGTAGAAGCTTAACCGACTTAACGACTGCTGAAAGAGCTAGTTTACGCTTCAAGCAACTAGAGCTTTATTTTAGAAGACGTACCCGCAGAGTTCCTTATGCTGAAGTGGCTTTTGATGGTGATGCTTTAGGAGCTTACAAAGTTGGTGGTGCTAAGGAAAGTGAAGTATTACAAGGTGCTGATAATACTTTACGTCCCCCCGATCCTTGGATTTATCCTGTCGATCCTGCCGATGGCTTGACTGCAACTGGTTATACTGGGTTGAGTTTAAATGCAAATGGGACTGACAAACTCAGACCTTCTGCAACTGAGCCGAGTAAACTTTCAAGACAATTACAAGGTGTAGAAGGATACTTTGGCGATCGCGCTGTCGTTGGTAACAACCTACCTCAACTTTGGTGGGATCAAACTAAAGGAGCATTTGTAGGGCCAAATGCCGATGATACCCAAACTATCAGTAACTATAAATGGGATGATGGCGATGGCGATCGCACTCGTCGTAGTCGTGTAGAAACACTGAAAGATTTAGGTAGTACAGACAGGGATGGAGATTGGGAATTAGCAGCAGCCCAAGTACCAAATAGTCCAGAAGAACCCGTAGGTGGCTTGCGAGTAGTAACTGGTGCGGGAATTTATTTGCCTGATACTGTCACTGCTGCAAATTTGTCGTCAACTGCCTTTACTGGACTTAACAAGCAAATTTGGCCTGATCTTTCACCAGTTAAAACCAGTTCAGTACCTAGCCCAATCAAACCGTATAAAGATTATGGATTAGACGTTACTTATGAAGTAGGTCAACCAACAAATCAACCATATCTGCGGATGCGGGCGACAGCCGTCTATCACTACAAATCTGCTAGTTACAGTCAGACTAGTCCCACACCTATTGCTTGTGTTAGCAGCTATTATGACCCTACTAATAGCACTACTGCTCAAAATCCCCCATCAACTCCATCAACTTTTAATAATGGTGCTGGTGGTCTATCCAACAATGGCATAGTTTACGATTTTCCTACAACTAAGACTGAAAGCTCTTACAGCAGCGTCCTGAGTTATTTAGCAGATTTAACCTATCCCAATGGACGTTCAATTGATGATGGATTACTGAGAAGAGCTTTAAACAAAACAGATGCGACTAAACGCACTCTCTCAGAAAAATCTGCTGTGGATGCAGCAATTTGTGGTTTAGCAATTTTTGATGCTACTTTGAATACTCCTACAGATACAGTCATTGATCATGGCTCTATTTATGAAGTTGCCTTTCTAGACCCCAGACAAATTCAAGCAACTGATATTACGACTGGGAGTAGAGATTATGACCGATGGAGAAGAAACAGAAAACCTTTAGAAATTCGTGCCACTGTCTTAGATATTGATAAGCTGCGTAGAAAAACAATTGGTGCTACCACACCAGCACAGGAATATTTATTACCCAATAGCGGTATTATCTACGCTACTCGTGATGATGCACTACTAGATTTAAGTGCGGCAGCAGATCCAAATTCTCCCACTGAAAGTGAAAGGCTAGAAAGTGCTGTAGATTACAAACTTGATCCTAATCGTCGTCCTAATGCCATTATGCTCATTAACGGCCAAAAAATTGCCCGTAATGACAGCAACACCTATCGAGACGCAGAAAAGGGACTGATTTTAGCTAGTAATTTGCCTGCCTATATTAAGGGTGACTTTAATCTTCACACTCAACAGGAATTTAACACAGCACTGGCTGATGATTGGGACAATTTCTACAGCCGCACTAGCTTAAATACTAACTTTGCTTGTCGTCCAGGCGATCCTAGATTACCGCAGTGTACAACTGGCGATCAATGGCGTTCTGCTGCGGTATTAGCAGATTCTCTGACTGTAATTTCTAATAACTTTAGATTTGGCTTCCGCAACGAAGCAGACTATGATTGGCAGCTTATCCAAAGTACAGTTCCTACTAGTCCGATTAACTATGCAACTACCGGTATTTTCTCCACAGAAAACTCCTTCGCACCAATTGCTGATTGGTTTAATCGTGATGCTGACGGTAATGGTAATTTTCCCGCCTTTCCCAAAGATTTAGATACAACAACAACAGGATTCCAAGGAAGTTCCTATCTCAACAACTTTGTCACACCAATTGTGCGAAAAATCCGGGCTAAACAGCTATTACTGGAAGTTTGTTACGCTAGTACTTGCAATGATCCTAGAAACTGGACAATTAAAAATGCCTGCCCAACAACAGCTATAGGACAGAGTACATGGCGAGACAAAGATAGCAATGGTGTAGCAGATATTATTGGTAAACCAGCAACATCAATTAAAACAGGAGTCATTGGTGGTTCACCAATAGACTGTAATACTACTGATATTAACCCAAATAAACCGTCTAGAATCGCCTTTGTACGTAATCTGGATACTGGTGCAATAACAACTCCACTAAAAGTT
Source organism: Aliinostoc maniaoense (assembly GCF_058172895.1). Classification (NCBI taxonomy): domain Bacteria; kingdom Bacillati; phylum Cyanobacteriota; class Cyanophyceae; order Nostocales; family Nodulariaceae; genus Aliinostoc; species Aliinostoc maniaoense. The sequence goes on from NZ_CP187952.1 coordinate 6,593,593, forward strand.
TATGGTGTTGCTAGTGATGGCAAAATAGCAGAGTTTGACTGGCCTTTAACAGGGACAACACTACCAAAAGATGGGGTAGATACAAGCGGACAGCCATATTTCATACCTTGGCTTGAAGGAACTGCCTCTGGTAACAACGTTCGTTATGATTTTGTGTTCCAACACAACAAACCATTTGGTACTCCTGAAGTTCCAGATAGCGATATCGTCAAAGCTGGAAAGCATGGTAATTGGTTACAAGAAGCCACAGCAACGACTGTCAACGTAATTGCCGCAGTTGGAGACACCCCAGCCGCAGTTTCTAAAACAACTAGCCCAACTCGTCGGGCGGAAGATAATGGCGGTTTACATAACTTTGTACGCTTGATTGAAAATTGGAATACTGCTGCTACCGAAACGGCACTTAAAATCAACGGGGCTTTTTATCAAGTCAAACGTAGCACTTATGCTACTGCACCATTTATGCCTGTATTCTCAGGTAACGTTTATCAAATAGATAACTATGGCGCGGGCGTTAGGGGTACAGTTCCATACTACCTCGCTCCTCTAAGGCAATGGGGTTATGATGTGGCGTTACTATCTCAATCGCCTGACTTATTAGCCCAGAAATTAGTCACAATACCCGATGATTTGCCTGATGAGTTCTTTCGAGAAATTGGTAGAGACGATCCTTGGGTGAAAATTTTGTTATGTGCCAAGAAAGCGGCTGACAATACAAATGCTATAGATGCAGATCAACGTGGTTCTTGTTCGTAAGAATCAAATATTAAAAGTTGGTGATGGGCAATGATGAAACTTATAAAACAGCAACGAAAAACCTCTTGTGGTGATTCCGGTTTTACTATCATTGAGTCTTTGGTAGCACTGATTGTAGTGGCAATTTTATTAACAGCGATCGCACCCGTACTCGTGCTATCAACAGCTACCCGTGTTCAGGCAAGACGGGTAGAACTAGCAACACAAGCCGCTAGAACTTTCATTGATGGTGTGAGAACGGGAGCGATTACCGCACCAAGTCAAACCATTGAAGTTGCTGCTTCAACTGCAACTAATGCTAGAAGAATTGCCAACGTTACAGTTCCAACGACTGTAACAGGCAGACCAGGGGATTATTTAGTAAAAAGCACTACTGATGATAATGTAACTAAAATGGCACTCCCTACATCTGCAAGTGGCTTGTACTGCTTTACAAGATCCGGCAATATTACCACTACCGATTGTACCGAAAAGCCATTTGAGTATTACATTCAGGCTGCTCGACTGGCTGTTACAGGAAGTTCACCTAATGATGGCTATCGCTTGGCAATTCGAGTTTATAGGGCAGATGTTGATTTTACGAAAACTCGAACTGCTAGTACAGGTGAAACTAATAAGAAAACACAAAACCCCTTTGCTAGTGGTTTAGGCAATCGGCAAGCACCTCTGCTAGAAATGACAACTGACATAGCTAGTACTAGCACTTCTTTTAGTGCTTTATGTCAGCGTCTTGGTGTGGCAACAAATAAAGGTTGTAATTGATAAGCAACAACTGATTTATATCTATCCATCAATATCCAGTAAAGGGAAAACCAAAGTATGATGAGGGGATTAAAATTTCTACTTCAGAGTCAGTTGAAACGCTCCAAGGTCATAGACCCAATTGGTGGTTTTTCCTTGATTGAATTATTGGTAGCCATGATTCTGGCAGTCCTGGTCATTACACCCTTATTCGGCTTCATGATTAGCGTCATGAATACAGATAGACAGGAGCAAGCAAAAGTAACTTCAGAACAAGAAATTCAAGTGGCCTTAGATTACATTGCCCGCGACTTACAGCAGGCTATATATATCTATGATAGTGATGGTATTGATGCCATTAGGAATGAATTACCTAGTTCAAGCTCGACAGATAGAGTTCCTGTTTTAGTATTCTGGAAAAGAGAATTAATCGAACAAGCTATTACAGTGACAGGCACTGAAAAAGACGATACTTATGTATATTCATTAGTTGCCTACTATTTAATCAAAGACAGTAATACTACTTGGTCTAATGCTGCTCGTATCACCAGATGGCAAATGAAGGATGGTGTAGCTACAACGGCTAGTAGCGGAGTCTCATGTAATGGTTATACAGGCAAATATGTCAGCAATGATTATTGCCCTGATCCTGGTTTTGCTTTATTTAGTCTTGATGGAGCAGGCACAATACATGAAAAAATGAACGCCTGGAAAAGACTCAGCCAATATACTACTCAAGATGCTAGTGGAGCAGATGTGGTGAATGATGTCACTCCGGGAACGCCTGTAGTTTTAGTTGATTATATCGACCAGACAATACCAAACCCAACACTACAAATTACACCACCCCCAAAGATTACCTGTCCTACTGGCTCAACATTGGTAGCTCCCGATAAGACTAATTTTAATACCCGTGATACGTTTAAAATGACGAGTTTTTACGCTTGTGTTGATAAAGCTAACACCACAGCACAGATCTTTTTGAGAGGTAATGCGATCGCTCGCTTACAAAGCAATAACCTCAATTATGCCGATAACAAAAAAGCTTATTTTCCCAATGCAAGTATACGAATACAAGGGCGGGGATATTTATTTACTCAGTAAGTGTTGAAACAAATAGCATAATTTAAAGCATTGGATTATGAACAAAATACGTTTGAAGTTGCTCAAGATTGACACAAGAAATAACAAACCTAAGCTTTTATACTTGCCTAGTCGCTATGCTTTAACATTTGATCAACCAAATGCTGGTTTTAGCATGGTGGAATTGCTTGCTGTGGTCATGATGATAGGTATATTAGCAGCGATCGCACTACCTAGTTGGTCTGCTTTTGTCAATCGCCAAAGAATTAATAAAGTCAACGATGCTGTTTTAGCTTTAATACAACAAGCACAGCAGCAAGCTAAACGCCAAAAAATCAAGTATAGTGTTAGCTTTAAAGTAGAAAACCAAATTCCTAAAGCTGTCATTCATCCTGACTCTGAAACTCCTGCTTCTGATCGTTGGCAGCCTTTAGGCAAGGATATAGATATAAATCCCAGTCAAATCACACTCCTGACAAATCTCACCGCTAAGAATACAGCTGGTGCTTCTGTCAACTCCAGTCCTACTTATTTAAATACTCCACAAACTATTACTTTTGACTACATGGGTACTCTAGATTCTACCCAAACGGCTGGTTTCAAAATTGTTGTGTCTAGCAATAATCTGAAACGTTGCGTGATTGTCAAGACACTCTTAGGTGCAATATCCACCGATAAAGATAATGACTGTAGTTAAATTTTAAAGCAAAAAATAGTAAAAATACGGTACGAGAAACTGCTTCCTCAGCGCAAAATGGTCATATGGGGTACAGTTAGTTAGTGATTTTATATTGCCATTAAGTATTTCCTCACAAGCAATTGCTATTTAAACTAAAATCCTATCGACTAATTATTTACCAATTTATCAACCTCTAAAAACAGCAATTTAATTCAACTAAAACCTGCAAAAAATGAATGGTAGCTTAGACTTTAGTATTGTTATTCCAACTTACAATGGCGCAAATCGTTTGCCTGAACTATTAGATAGGCTACAAAATCAAGTTAACACTGAAAATATTACTTGGGAAATTATTGTTTTAGATAATAACAGTACCGATAATACAGCCGAAGTTGTACAGCAATACCAAGGCAATTGGCAATGTTCTCACCCTTTAAAATACTACTTTGAAGCTAAACAGGGCGCGGCATATGCCAGAAAAAAAGGTGTTGAAGTTGCTTTAGGTAAATTGATAGGTTTTTTAGATGATGACAATTACCCCACGCCAACTTGGGTAGCAGCAGCTTATGCTTTTGCTCAAAAATATCCTCAAGCTGGTGCATATGGTAGTCAAATTCATCCTAGCTGGGAGGTAGAACCACCAGCAGGTTTTCAGCGTATCAGTGCTTTCCTGGCAATTACAGAACGTGGAAATCAGCCATTATTTTATGAGCCGAGCAAAAAATTATTACCTCCTTCTGCTGGCTTGGTTGTACGTCGAGACGCATGGCTGAAAAGTGTACCAGAAAACCCCCTTCTTACTGGTAGAGTTACTGGTAATATGCTCACTGGTGAAGATTTAGAAATGCTGTGTCATTTCCAAAAATCTGGTTGGGAAGTTTGGTACAACCCAGAAATGGAAATTTATCATCAAATACCCGCATCTCGACTAAAAAGAGAATATTTAATTCCATTTTTTAGAGGTATTGGTCTTAGTCGTTATGTTACAAGAATGGCTAATGTTAAACCCTATCTCAAACCATTTATCATAATTGCTTATATGCTAAATGACTCTAAAAAAATCATCCTACAAATACTTAAGTATAGAAGCAAGATAAAAACTGATTTGGTCATAGCTTGCGAAACAGAGCTATTTGTAAGCAGTCTAGTGAGTCCGTTTTATCTCTGGAAAAACGGATATTTGCGTAAAGGTACACAAGTTAATCATTAATTTTATTGTATGCAGATTAAAATACCAGAAATACATGAAAATCTAGATTTTACCGTTGCAATCCCAACATGGAACGGTGCGGAACGTTTACCACAAGTTTTGGAGAGGCTATTAACTCAGACGGGAGTAGAAAATCTCAATTGGGAAGTCATTATTATTGATAATAATAGTAGCGATCGCACAGCCGATGTAGTCAAAAATTACCAAAACAAATTTAGTCAATTTCCTTTAAAATATGTTTTGGAAAGCAAACAAGGATTAGCATTTGCTAGATTAAGGGCTGTCAATGAAGCTAAAGGTGAATTTATTGCTTTTTTAGATGATGACAATTTACCGACACATGATTGGGTTACACAATCTTATCAATTTGGTAAAGCAAATCCTCGTGCTGGTGCATGGAGTGGTCAAATACATGGAGATTTTGAAGTCAAACCCCCAGAGAATTTTTCGCGTATTCAGGCTTTTTTAGCGATTCGAGAACATGGTCAACAAGCATATATATTCGATGCTGGTAATTTAAATCTTCCACCAGGTGCAGCACTTGTTATTCGTAAACAAGCTTGGTTAGCAAGTGTACCTGAGCAGTTAGTTTTGAAAGGCAGAATTGGCAAGCTAATGGTAGCTGGAGAGGATACAGAAGTCCTCTTATATATATATAAAGCAGGTTGGGAAATATGGTACAACCCTGCAATGCAAATTTATCATCAAATTCCACCCTGGCGGTTAGAGAAAAATTACTTACTTAAAATAGCTCGTGGTTGTGGTCTATGTATTTTCCAACTCAGACTCATAAACGCCAAGAAATGGCATTCACCAATAATTTTAATGAGAACCATTTTTGGAAATATTCGCAGACTGTTACACCATATTATCAAATATAAATATACCTTAAATAGTGATATGGTTGCACTTTTTGAACTGAATTTCTATTTGGGTAGTTTGTTAAGCCCTTTGTATTCATTAATATTCTATACAAACAACTTATTTAACAAAAGTCCAAATTTAAATCATGAATGATTTCCCAACTAGTAAACCACTAATTTCAGTAATTATACCTGCTTACAATTGCGAAAAAACTATTACAGAAACAATCAATTCAGTTTTACAGCAAACTTACAGTAATTTTGAATTAATTGTAATTAACGATGGTTCACAAGATGCAACTCTAGATATTGTTTCTAAAATAAAAGATTCACGTCTTCGGGTATTTTCTTTTGATAATGCGGGTGGAAATGTTAGCCGTAATCGTGGTTTACATCTTGCACAAGGAGAATTTATTAGTTTTTTAGACGCAGATGATATTTGGACATCTGAAAAGTTAGATTCACAACTAGAAGCATTACACAAAAGTGTTAATGCTCATGTAGCTTATAGTTGGACTGATTACATTGATGAAGCAGGTAATTTTTTATTATCAGGTGCGCGGATTACAGCTAGTGGAGATGTTTATGAAAAGTTATTAATCAATAATTTTTTAGAAAATGGTTCTAACCCTTTGATTCGCAAGGAAGCTTTAATTCAGTTAGGTGGATTTGATGAAGCCTTACAGGCTGCTCAAGATTGGGATATGTGGTTAAGATTAGCAGCTAAATATTCTTTCGTAGCTGTACCAGTTGTACAAATTTTATATCGAGTTAGCAGTAATTCTTTATCTTCTAATTTAAAAAGACAAGAAAAATATTGTTTACAAGTTCTTGATAATGTTTATAAAATAAGACCAGTAAGCAATATAAAGATTTTAAATCTAAGTAAAAAAAACATATATAAATATCTAACCTGCAAGGCTTTACAAGAACCTTTAAATAGGCAAAAAGGTATAACAGCCTTGGCGTTCTTAATTAGATATATTATTTATAATAATCAGAATTTAAAAAACATTAATTTTACAATTAAATTATTTTTGAAAATTCTTTTAATAATTACATTTTCTCAATATATTTCTTACAATTTACTGACTAAAATTAAAGCAGAAACCAAAAACAAGGTTTTTCATCTTTAGCTACTCAATAAAAATTCTTGCCAAGTGAGAATGCCTATCCCGGTGCATCTGTTATTTTTAGTGAAAAAAAACAATTACTTAAATCGTCATTCTAGTAGTGGTTTCACATTACTAGAAGTATTAGTAATAGTTGTATCTATAGGTATATTAGCAACTTTGGGATTACCTAACTGGTTAACTTTTGTCGAAACCCAATCTCTCAAGAAAGCCCAAAACGAAGTTTATAGTGCAATGCGACAAGCTCAAAGTCAAGCTAGCAAGGAAAAATTGACTTGGCAAGCCAGCTTTCGCCAACACGATGGTATAGTTCAATGGGCAGTTCATCCTGCTACCACTAGCCCCACTCTTGCTACTTGGAATAACCTGGACTCTACTATCCGACTAGATGACGAAACAACTTTACAGCAGTCAAATGGTGTCAGACGCATTCAATTTAATTATTTAGGGAGTGTGAGACAACCCCCTTTAGGTAGAATTACTTTATCTACTAAGTCTGGGGGTAAAATTAAGCGTTGTGTGTATGTTTCTACTATCTTAGGTGCTGTGCGAACTGCAAAGGAGAATACTAAAGCTAATAGTAGTGGTGATTATTGCTACTAAAATGGATTTATGGTTTTTGGATTTCTAAAAAAGGTTTATGTAATTATTAGGAATATTTAGTATTTTGTGAAATCATTGAGTATTTTAAAACAGCACCTAATTATATTTACTCGCTATCCAGAAGCGGGGAAGACGAAAACCCGACTGATACCTGTCTTGGGTAGTGCTGGTGCGGCTAATTTGCAAAGGCAGATGACTGAGTACACTTTATCTCAGGCGCAAGCATTGCAAAATACCGTATCTATGGAAGTGCGGTTTGTAGGTGGTGATTTGCAACTGATGCAAGAGTGGTTGGGTTCTAGCTTATTATACCAGTGTCAAGGAGAAGGGGACTTGGGGGCAAGGATGGCGCGATCGCTCTTTGATGCCTTGGAACAAAATGCGGCAGCAGTCGTTATCATCGGTACTGATTGCCCCGAAGCTAATACCCTGATTCTTGCTCAAGCCTTTACACAACTGCAAACTGTTGATTTAATTTTAGGCCCAGCAGCTGACGGAGGTTATTACTTAATTGGTTTGCGTCGTTTCATCCCCGAACTGTTCATGAATATTAACTGGGGAACTGCTGAAGTTTTACAACAAACTCTAGATGTTGCTAAAAAACTTAACATTTCCTATGTTTGTTTACCTACGTTGTCTGATATAGATCGTCCAGAAGATTTACTGATTTGGCAAAGAATATTAGATCAGCTATCACACATCTAACTTGCACTTTTTTTGTGTTGACTGTTAACTATTAAAAGTTAACATTTCACAATACTCATAACTAACTGTGTAATTTAAAAGCTGAAAACTGAGAGACGCTAAGATTGACAAAGGTAATAGATTATCAATTACCGTTGTATCTTACAATACCCTATTTTTAATAGGACACCATAGATAACAAATGCTACTGTAGTGTAGTTTGCCACAAAATTCTATCTGCTTCATCTTAATTATATGCAGGCAGATTCAGATGACAAACAACATTATGGGAACAATCTTCCAGTAACTTTAAATAGGATGATCATTTCTGAGTTGAATAAAAGTTTGCACAACTATGGTTAATCGTTTTAATTCCGCCAATGCTGCTCTCACCCTTAAAGTGGTGGGAATAATATTAATTGTGTCCTTTTTACTGGACTTTTTGATTTTGTTGTTTCCGTTCCAACCCACGAATAGGATATGGCAAATCAATGTTGTTACTCAAGTAGTTGACCGAGGTATTGTCCCCTTAGTGGGTGTGGGAGCTTTATTTACTGGTTATTGGATGCAGGAAGCTAGTGATAACCCCAAAGGTTTTGACTTCAGATTTCCTGTGCTAATACTGTCTAGCATTTTAGGTTTAATGTTCTTGCTGTTTTTCCCCTTGCACCTTAACAATGTGCGACAAGCTAGCACCCAAACCGTAAATCAAATCAACCAAGATGCACAACAGGCAGAAAACCAACTCCAAAATCAGTTATCCCAATTTCAAGCCCAAATCAACAACGAACAAGGCAAAGCGCAGTTAGAACAATTACGCGCCCAAGCCAAAGCTCAGTTTACTGAATTACTGCAAGATGAGCAAAAATATCAAGCGGCACTAAAGAATCCCCAAATTCCAGCCGCGCAAAAAGAATTGCTCAAGAAGTTTAAAACTAATCCCAAAGAACTTGATCAGTTTATTGCCCAGCAAACAGATCCTCAAGGGTTAGCGAATCAAAGATTAACTCAAATTCGCCAGCGCAGGGATGATGCTTCTAAACAAGCTAGAGATAATGCTTGGAAATCTGGCATCAGAATTGGCATTAGCAGCTTACTCTTGTCTATTGGTTACATCATCATTGGTTGGACAGGTTTAAGAGGTATGGGTGCTTTTCAAGGTGGCAAACCCAAAGGTAAAGTCCCAGCCCGTTAATTTACAATTCACTTAGGCAGTATAAAATATTAAATAATTTTTCATAGTTTATACTGCCTTTTACTAAATATTGATCTGATAATAAAAACATACTTAGGATTTAGTAAAATTACTATACATTTAGAAAATGTTCTCCATTTACATACTCACATATAACGAAGAATTAGATATTGCTGCTTGTATCGAGTCGGCGATGCTCTCCGATGACATTATTGTTGTAGACTCATGCAGTAGCGATCGCACTGTAGAAATCGCCAGTCGCTATCCAGTGCGGGTTGTGCAACACGCCTTTGAGAGTCACGGACGACAACGGACTTGGATGTTAGAGACTCTCGCCCCCAAACATGAGTGGGTATATATCCTCGAAGCCGATGAACGGATGACACCGGAACTATTTGCTGAATGTGAACAAGCAAAGCAAAACCCAGACTATATTGGCTACTACGTTGCTGAACGGGTGATTTTCCTCAATCAATGGATTCGCCGCAGCACTCAATACCCCCGGTATCAAATGCGGCTTTTCCGTCATGGGAAAGTTTGGTTTACAGACTATGGGCATACTGAACGGGAAGTGTGTGATGGCGCAACCAGTTTCTTAAAGGAAACCTATCCTCACTACACTTGCAGTAAAGGTTTGAGCCGTTGGATAGAAAAACATAACCGTTATTCTACTGATGAAGCCAGGGAAACTTTGTATCAATTAGAAAAAGGTCAAGTCAACTGGGGAGATTTAATTTTTGGCAAGTCGGAGGTTGAGAGACGACGGGCATTAAAAGATTTGTCTTTGCGTCTACCCGCTAGACCTTTACTGCGCTTTTTATATATGTACTTTATTTTGGGTGGTTGCTTAGATGGCAGGGCTGGGTTAGCTTGGTGTACCTTACAGGCTTTTTATGAATATCTCATCCTGTTGAAAGCCTGGGAGATGAAACACATTCCCACACCTACCCTAGCTGCACCTGTAGCAACAGAGCAAAAAAGCTCATTGGAAGTAAGTTAGACAATTTCCGAAGCACCTTAATAGGGGATTGGGCATTGGGCATAAAAAAGTCAAAATATTTAGAAGAATGCCTGCAATTTGTTCGTGAAACTCGCTCCAAAGCTCAATTTTAATGACTTTATTAGAATCCAGCAAGCTCAATCTTTCCAGCTAGAATCTTGGCTGTAGCTGTGTATTTGCTGCACAAGAGCCTACACAACTATTGATGATTTTTTGAGTTGGCAGTCCCTGATCAACTGATTGATAATTGATGATTGCCATTTCTTAATGTTGAATTTGGAATTGGGAATTTTGCATGGGGATGAGACTCAGCTACTGAGATTTCCTAACTGTCTGAGTAACTCAATTCAGGCTGAGTTTATTTAGTTGTTATGATAAGTTAAAATTTTTAAATACCATTCTCAGAAAAATTACCTTTCCTTGGTTGTAAATTAGGAGCAAAAACTGTGCTAATTACTGCACCTTGCTGGTTCTGCCGGCATTAGCAGCTTTTCCATCAGCGCGATAGGATAATTAATATCTCCGATATTTGCAACAATCGTTTACAACTCCTACAAAGAAAAGTAACAACCTCACAAACCAACTGGCTATATTCCTAGTTGGGATGTGCCTATTTGCACTTGTGCAAGCAAACACCTAGTTTCCTAGTAAATAGGGCATTTTGTCATGGCAAAGACTCAACTACTCGTCATTGTAGGCAGTAACTTGCGGTAAAAAATACCACAGGGGATGTCGGAATCATTGGACAAATCTAATGTCATGAATACGAAGAAAGAAATTTCCACTATTCTAAAGAAGGAGAATAGGGGCTTGGGAATTGACCGTCTAAAACAGGACTTGAAAAATGACTTAATTGCCGGGTTGTTGGTAGTGATTCCACTAGCGACGACTATCTGGCTAACGATTACCATTGCTAATTGGGTAATCAACTTTCTGACTCAAGTTCCTAAACAACTAAATCCCTTTGATGGGTTAAACCCAATTCTAGTAAATTTACTGAACTTGGCAGTAGGGCTAGCAGTACCATTACTCAGTATTTTATTGATTGGGTTGATGGCGCGCAATATTGCTGGGCGGTGGTTATTAGATTTTGGTGAGCAATTTCTACAAGCTATTCCCTTGGCTGGCCAGGTATATAAAACCTTAAAACAGCTGCTGGAGACACTACTGAAAGACTCCAATAACAAATTCCGTCGAGTCGTGTTAGTAGAGTATCCCCGGAAAGGGATGTGGGCGATCGCCTTTGTGACAGGTGTGATTGGGAATGAAATTCAAGCCCAAATGCCACGCCCAATGTTAAGTATTTTTATCCCCACTACTCCTAACCCCACCACAGGATGGTACGCCGTAGTTCCAGAAGATGATGTTGTCAACCTGTCCATGTCGGTGGAAGATGCCTTTAAAGTGATAGTCTCTGGAGGGATTGTCACCCCAAATACACCCTTACCGCCACTAGTGATTACCAAAGAACAAAAACTAGAAAAATCAACTAGTGACCGCCAGCATCCCATTATCCCTATCGAAGAAACTTAAATAACAGTGCTGGGTGAACAGTTATCAAGGCGTTCGCGCGAGTGTTTCACCAACGATAAACACATCACTCTTGACTGATAACGGATAACTGTTAACTGATAACTGTTAAAAACAATCCGGTAAATTTGTAGCCAAACAGAATAATATGGTTGTTTGGCTCAATTAAAATTGATAGATTTGTAACTCTGAAATTAAATTACTACTGAAACAGTTAAAATTTTATGCAAGACCGTAAACCACAACAAATAGCCCGTGAACTGGCACTTTTAAGCCTGAGCCAGTTACCAGTCAATCCCAAAAAATTGACTGAAGAACAATTACCCAAGCTAGTTTTAGCTACAGTCCGTACCCTCAGATCCGAAGTACAAGATACCTTAGATAACGCCTCTGGGGAGTTACAACGCAGTCATGATCGCCTGTTAACTAGTGAAACTCGCGCCTCCGATTTGAATATGGCTCGGACTATGCTCAAAGAAGCGATCGCCTCTACTCAAACCGCCATCAATCAGTTAGGCGCAGCTCTAGAGTTCCCCGAATTAATTCAGCTAGCCAATCAAGATCGGGAAGTTGGGAAATACGCCATCAAACTGATCCAAACCATTAGTGAACATCGCACAATCATTGATGAACATATTTCTTCAGCTTTGGTAGATTGGCAAGTTACCCGTTTAGCCCAAATTGATCGGGATTTACTGCGAATTGCTGTGGCAGAAATGCTATTCTTCCAACTTCCAGATCGAGTAGCAATTAATGAAGCTGTAGAACTAGCAAAACGCTACAGTGGAGATGAAGGCCATCGGTTTATTAACGGTGTTCTGCGCCGATTCACAGAACAAAAACAACCTGCATAGTTTTGATTTGTCGGTACTGTACACAGCCGACAAACCTAATTTGATCACCATGTGGTAAGTTTTGAGTTGGCAGTGAGGAGGAAGAGCAGGTGCGGATAACCCGCAGGTTTTCACACCAGATTAGAGTCAGAAGTTAAATTAAAATCATAAACTTCTTAACTCGTAAAGCCTTAACTTCTCTCTCACAGAAAAACTCACACCGCTAGCTGCAATGGTTTTTAATTGGTTCAATCGTCAAGATAAAAACTCCCCCAATACACAAGCCGGAGAAACACCTCCCACCCCAGAACCCCAACCAGAGTCAGCCGCAACGTCACCAACAACAGCCGACGCTGCACCCGACTCAACGGCCGACTTGTTGGCGTTTGCTAAAGCCGCTTATAAAAATATTCAAGAAAAACAACAGCCTCAACCAGACTCAGCCGAGGCCACACCTGAAGTTACAGAAACTACCCCAGAGCCAGAAAAAGTTACGGCAGAGTCTCCAGAAGCAATTGTGACTACTTCAGAAGTTGTAGAAGACTCTGTTACCGTTGTTGACACACCACCAGAACCAGAAATTGCTCCAGAAACCCCAACCCCTGCCAATTTATCCTTTTTAGAAAGGGCAGCAGCCGAACAAGCAGCCAAGCAAGAACGACTGATTGCCAGTGCGATTGAAGTACCTGAACCCGAAGTAGTGCAGCCAGAAACAACTGCACCAGAAGCAGGAGAAACAATTCCTGGGCTGGATTTTGATGAAGGATTTGTGTGGTCGGCCGAAGTATTAGCATCACAAGGCAGACGACCAGAAGATATTTCTATTGAAGAAATTACCTGGCTGAAAAAACTGCGGGAAGGATTAGATAAAACCCGTCGTAGTATCCTCAATCAACTGAAAGCAATTGTGGGGCAAGGGCCACTCAACCAAGCGGCTGTGGCAGAAATTGAGGCCTTACTGCTGCAAGCCGATGTAGGTGTAGAGGCAACAGATTATATTATTAATGCCCTTCAGGAAAAACTGCGGTCAGAAGTTACACCACCAGAACAAGCGATCGCATATTTAAAACAAATCTTGCGGGATATGCTCGAAGCACCCCTCAAGACTACCCATACAGCCAGCTTTGCCCCCGAAAAAGATACTCTGAATATTTGGTTAATGACTGGGGTGAATGGTGCAGGTAAAACTACCACCATCGGTAAAATTTCTCACCTAGCCAAAAAATCTGGCTATCGCTGCTTAATTGGTGCAGCCGATACTTTCCGGGCTGCCGCAGTAGAACAGGTAAAAGTTTGGGGTACAAGAACTGGTGTAGAAGTTATTTCCAATCCTGGTAAAAATACTGACCCCGCAGCCGTGGTATTTGATGCGATCGCAGCTGCTCAAGCCAGAAACACCGAACTCCTATTAGTGGATACCGCCGGCAGATTGCAAAATAAGAAAAACTTAATGGATGAACTCAGTAAAATCCGGCGCATCATCGACAAAAAAGCCCCTGATGCCAAAATTGAATCTCTGTTAGTTTTAGATGCCACCTTGGGTCAAAATGGATTGCGACAAGCTGAAGTCTTCTCCCAAGCAGCCCAACTGAGCGGCGTAGTCTTAACTAAGCTAGATGGAACTGCTAAGGGAGGTGTTGCCCTGGCAGTAGTACAACAGCTAGGCTTACCCATCCGTTTTATTGGTGCGGGGGAAGGCATGGAAGATTTACGACCTTTCTCTAGTTATGAATTTGTTGAAGCTCTTTTGAGTGGCTAAGAGTGCTGGGTAAGAGGCAGGGGGCATATCAATTCAAAATTCAAAATTCAAAATTCAAAATTGAGGAATATTAGGGTAGGGGTGTAAGGGTAGGCTGTTGACTTTGTTGAAATTTGGGCGGTTTTTAGTAATTTGGTACGCGATGTTTAATTTGTGCCTCAAAGCCTTCTCAAAACACAGTTTCAGCCATCGTAACTACGCACATTTTTTGCATGGACAAAATCCCAAAAAAGGTACAGAGTCAACAGCCTAGTGTAAGGGTGTAGGGGTTAGTAAAACTGGCAAAAAACCTACACCTGTCAGGCAGGGGGCAGGGGGAGGAAAAAATCAGTGAGAACTTTTACAACTGTCAACTGCTATTTTTGCTCAAACTCATCACTAATAATCCACTTTGCTGTGGGATAATGTGTTTTTTTGGCATTTATGTGTTATCAACATCTATAGTTCTTTTTTTAGTTGAGCAAAAACCCTCTAGATAGTTCGGAATTTCGGTGTCTGAAGATGTATGATTTGCTAGTTAAGATATGCAAGTGTTAAGGCTTTACTCACACAGAAGGAAAATTACGGATTTTTACGGTCAAAGTTCTGCCGAAAAATACATTTATTAATATTCTTCTGTTGAGATATAACTTTGATCACCGAATGTCATACTTATATCGAGTTATGTCTTACGTCTTTTTACTCTTGCTAAAGTGACAAATCTTGACTCAATATGGTTTAGCAATTTGAAGGCAAAAATTGTATAAGTAATCTAATGTCTATTTTTCCAGTGCGATAGTAACTTTAACTGTGTCTCAAGTGCCATTTCAACCTACTGAAAACAATCATAGTGCTACTACAGCCGATGTCACACCAGTTGTAGCACTCAAAGAACTTGTGGCCAGGTTGCACCGAGAACAGAATAAAATTCAAGATTTGCTCAGTTCCTTGGGATTTGCCCTCAGAAGCTTTAATAATTTGAATCAGTTTTTGGAACTGATTCCGTTAATGGCCACAAGAGTTACTGACGCTGATGGCAGTGCATTGTTTCTTTATAAGCCTAATGGTCAAATTAGATTAGAGCAGTTGCATTGGCAGGATAGTCGCCAGCGCAAAAACATCCGTAAAGCTTTAGAAACTGCTAGTAGTCAAGTTTCCCTGGCCGCTAATAGCGCACCTCTAGCCACAGCAACCGGGATTTTAGACGCGCAGATGCACCACCACCTGGGGCCAGATGTGCAGATTTTCGGCACAGCAATTTTAGTTAAGCACACAGAACGGGGATGGTTATATGTACTGAGCCGCGACCCGGAATATAGTTGGACAGAAACTAGACAAAAGTTAGTCAGGCTAGTAGCAGACCAAACGGCGGTAGCAATTGAAAATGATGAATTAGCGGTAGAACTGAGAAAAAAAGAACGTTTAGACCAAGAATTAGAAATTGGTGCGGAGATTCAAAGGCGACTGCTACCCCGTCAATGTCCTGCTATTCCTGGTGCTGTGTTGGCAGCACGGTGTAAACCTGCTAATCGTGTAGGTGGAGACTACTATGATTTTATTCCCACTAATCACAATCAAATGTATCCTCACATCATTACCAGTAGTCAGAATGGGGGACGTTGGGGTTTAGTAATTGGGGATGTAATGGGTAAAGGTGTGCCTGCTGGTTTGATTATGACGATGATGCGGGGAATGCTACGAGGTGAAGTTTTGCATGGTAATTCCCCTGGGGGAGTGTTGCAAAACTTGAATCGAGTCATGTATGCGGATTTGGAAAATTCCCACCGCTTTATCACCTTATTTTACTCGGAGTATAATCCCCAAAACCGTGTTTTATCTTATAGCAACGCCGCACACAACCCTCCTTTATGGTGGCACGCAGCGACAAAAACGATTACTCGCTTAGATACTTTGGGAATGTTAATTGGCTTGGATGCCAATAGTCAGTATGAAGATGCCCAAGCACAGTTAGAGCCTGGGGATACCATTATTTATTATACAGATGGTTTGACGGATGCGGCGGCGGCTAGTGGCGATCGCTTCGACGAAGAAAACTTTATTGCTGCCTTCCATACGGCTTGTAGATACTGTACTAGCCCCCAGGAAATTGTGGATTACTTATTTGATCAAGTACAGCAATTTATTGGCCCTGATAGACAAAATAATGATGATATGACTCTTGTGGTTTTGCAAATTCAATAATGGGCATGGGGCATTGGGCATTGGGCATGGGAAGATATTTATGCAAGAGGTCTAATAAGTTGCATATTGGGTTAGTGAACTTTTTGGTGTTCGCTAACGATAAACTGAGAAAATAACCCAGTTGTGCGCCAAAACATAGTTGAGATGGTTTCTAGCTTTCCTACTCCGGCTTCCCTTGACTTATCCCGTGTGCGTTTAGCAATTCGCGCATTACAACCACAGTTGGTAGAATGGCGACGGCGATTACATCAACAACCAGAGTTAGGTTTTCAAGAACGGCTAACGGCTGAGTTTATTGCTGATAAGTTACAAACTTGGGGAATTGAGCATCAAACTGGCATCGCTAAAACGGGTATAGTAGCAACGATTACAGGGACAAAATCCCCCAGTCCAGATTCCCCAGTGTTGGCAATTCGCGCAGATATGGATGCTTTGCCAATTCAAGAACTGAATGAAGTACCTTATTGTTCCCAACATGATGGTATCATGCACGCCTGCGGACATGATGGACATACTGCGATCGCTCTGGGAACAGCTTATTATTTACAAGAGCATCGCCAGGATTTTGCGGGTACAGTAAAAATTATCTTCCAGCCTGCCGAAGAAAGTCCAGGGGGCGCAAAGCCAATGATTGAGGCTGGAGTGTTGAAAAACCCTGATGTTGATGCAATTATCGGGTTGCACCTGTGGAATAATTTACCCTTGGGAACGGTGGGAGTCCGCAGTGGCGCATTGATGGCGGCAGTAGAGTTATTTGACTGTCAAATTTGGGGTAAAGGTGGACATGGTGCAATACCTCATCAAACCGTTGACTCTGTGGTAGTGGCTGCCCAAATTGTCAACGCTTTACAGACGATTGTGGCACGGAATGTCAACCCCATTGATTCTGCTGTGGTGACTGTGGGCGCACTCCACGCCGGGACAACTTACAATGTGATTGCGGATACAGCTACGATGAAAGGAACAGTGAGGTATTTTAACCCCGCTTTCCAAGGCTTTTTTCATCAACGCATTGAACAAATTATTGCCGGGATTTGTCAAAGTCACGGGGCAAAGTATGATTTACAATATTGGTCACTGTATCCCCCTGTAATTAATAATACGAGGATTGCGGAATTAGTGCGATCGGTTGCCGAGGAAGTTGTTGAGACACCTATGGGGATAGTCCCAGAATGCCAAACTATGGGCGGTGAGGATATGTCATTTTTTTTACAAGAAGTTCCTGGTTGTTATTTCTTTGTGGGTTCTGCTAACCCAGAAAAAGATTTAGCCTATCCCCATCATCATCCCCGGTTTGATTTTGATGAAACTGCCTTGGGAATAGGTGTAGAGATATTTATTCGATGCGTAGAGAAGTTTTTTAGTTAATTTGACTGTGAATGTTTTTTATATTACTCGTATCTACAACCAAAGACATAATTGATAGAAATATGCCGGAAATTTGTTGCTTGATACTTGATTTTAAAGACTTAATTGCTAACAATACAAGAGGGATTTAAGAATCTCATAGTCAATTTCGATCATTTGACCCTTCTACCCTAGTCCGCTCAAGCGGGCTTTTTTTATGGATAATGATTTACTAGCTTTTTTTGCAGGTGTTGGTTTATTAATTGCGTATCTCATTTTTTCAGCCTTAACGGAAATGGGTACAAAATTTCCTTGGAAGAAGTAAAAAAATGTAGAAAAGGTTCGTAGTAAGGACTTTAGTCCTGATTTTCTCTGTACTAAAGTGCTGATACCGTTTCTTGATGTAGCTTGCCTGGCGTAGCCATAGATGCACTTTATTTTGTACTGTAGAGACGTTGCATGCAACGTCTCTACATCATTTATTTAGAGCAACTTCATAGAGAATTGGTATGACTACAAACCATCATATCTGACTAACGCAAGGATTCAAAAATTACGGTGACTGCAACTAAACAAAAAACTATGATTCCCAAGGGTACAAATAAATGTTGTAAAACATAAATCAGTAGGGGAATGATGTGTAACACGCCTAAAGCATTAGACAGAGCATAGACAATAGAAAACCCAAGGAACATTAACAAAAAGTACTTTAACGACCTAGAAGCAACACGAAATAGCATGGTATCTTGATTGGTATTCATACTGCACTCCTGAAAATAATGGGAGAAAAATGTTTGAGAGAGGTGACAGAGAAAAAGGCATGATAATTTTCTTCCCTGACACCCTTACACCCTTATACCCCTACACCCTTTTTTCCTAACTACTCGCTGATAATTTCTGACTGTTGCATTTCTTGTTGCTGATTGGGATAGTTTTGTCTTTCTATAGCAATGATGAGTTGAAATGCTGCAAATAACATTAACAACAGCAGGAAAAAAGAACCAAAACCAGAGTATTTATTGATTTCTCGCTCAACACCACATTTAAGACAAACGTACCGATTTGGGTTCTTGCTATCTTGAGCAAATGGACAATAACTGTGATTACAATCGTGACGACAATCTTGATTTAACATTGTTGAAACTCCTGTAGAGTGGAAATTTACATACTATTTATCAACACTCTCTACAGAATCCAGTTAGTTAATATTTATTGCCTATTTAGTATCTGCTACTGTTATTCAGTTTTGCTAGAAAATATGGGTTATTCAGTTATGATTGCTCAATATTTAATTAAAAGTAGTAGCAGTTTATATCTTTCCTCAACCACATTCACTTGGCAATTAACCTAACTTGCCTGTATTGATTACAAGAATAATACAGTTTGATTTAGTTTGCAGTCGGATTCAGTAAGTTAAGTATTTTCCACTTGGTAGGAAAAAGTAGTTTGTGGTATGGGAATAAGGCGAGAATTGGTGAAAATATGAGTATAATAAACCAACAAGGATACAGACTATTGATCGATGGGTGCAGAAGAAGCTTTAGAGCTTTTGGATAAGTTGGTGTTTGATCACACAGGGAAACGTCTTGATACAGTTCAGAGGATCATCTTACGTTCTGCGTGGGAGGATAAAAAACAGACGTATCAAGATATGGCTGACAATTGCGGCTACACGGAAGCACATTTGAAAGCAGTAGGAGCGGAACTGTGGCATATACTTTCAGATACAGTGGGGGAAAAAGTCTCGAAGTTGACTTTTCACGCAGTTGTGGAGAGATTCTGGAGATCCCAAGTATCTATAAGACCGACACCTATTTTAAATCCACCGTTCAACAATAGCAACCCACAAGCACCAGATTATAACTTTGTGGGACGCGATCGTGAAATTGTTGAACTTAATTCCCTAGTCAATCATGGGGCAAAAATTATTCTGATTCAAGGGAAAGGTGGTGTTGGGAAAACTACCTTAGCGCGTAAGTATCTCAAAACTCAGGGTTTTTATCTGCTGGAATTATGGATGGCGAAGGAAAGCCAAAATATTGTTTCCGTGGAAAGTGTCGTTGAGGAATGGTTGCGGGGATACTTCAACGAAGAACCAGGTAAGGAATTTGGTATCAATCTTGACCGACTGCGGCGCAAACTCCGGGATGAAACCAGAAAAACAGGAATATTAATTGATAATCTGGAATCAGCTTTAGATAAACACGGTTGTATTATTCCTGAGCGTCGTTCCTATATAGAATTATTAAGAGTTTTAGCAGATCCTACAGTTCAATCAGTCACATTAATTACCAGTCGAGAACGCCTCTATGAATCTGGAGTTGATGTCAATTTTTATGCTCTCAAAGGGTTGGAAGAGTCGGCTTGGCAACAATTCTTTACAATTCGTCAGATCAAGGGAAGTGTAACTGCATTGAGCCAAATGTGGCAAGCCTTTGGTGGTAATGCGAAGGCGATGCAAATTATCAGTGGTGTAATTGTGACGGATTTTGATGGCAATGCAGATGTTTATTGGCGAGAAAATTGGGATGATTTATTAATTGAAAGAGAGTTAGAACATTTAGTTTCGAGTCAATTTGAGCGACTAGAACAAATGGACAAGGAAGCTTATAAACTTCTGTGTCGGTTGGGTTGCTATCGTTATCAAGATATAAATCATGTCGTTTTACAAGGACTCCAATGTTTATTGTGGGATGTACCAGAACTGCAATCAAAAAGAGTTATCAAATCTTTATTTGACCGTTTATTGATAGAATATCGGAAAGGGAAATATTGGCTACATCCGGTGATTTGTACGGAGGCGATCGCTAGATTAAAGCAATGCGGAGAATGGGAAATTGCTAACCGTAAAGCTGCTGAGTTTTGGAATACTAGTGTTACGAAAATTGAAGACCATCAAAATGCGCTGACTGCCCTAGAAGCTTATCATCACTATATAGAAATTGGTGATTTTGAGCAAGCTGCCAATGTGATTATTCAAGGTAGGCAAAATAAATGGGATGATGTTCTATCTTTAGGAGTATTATTTACTAGGCTTGGTCTATTAGAAACATTGATTGCTGTGATCAATCCTTTAATTGAGAACTTACAATCAGAATGTCATTTGAGCATATTGTATAACATCTTAGGACGAGCCTATCACCAAATTGGTAACATTTCTGTGGCGATGGATTGTCACCATAGAGCCAGCGAGATATCTACACAATGTGATTTTTTTCAAGAGAAAGTATCAAGTATTTTTAACTTGGGTTTGTGTGATATAGATTTATGGGAAGTGGAACGAGCTAAGTATATTTTAGAGTCAGTAAAAAAATTGGTAGCTAATCAGAAAAATTATTATCAATATGTTGTATATTCTTTATGTTGTTTAGCTTATTTAGAATCTTCCATTGGTGATCATGATCATGTAACTTCTATGTTAGAAGAAATACATAAAGGATTATTAAACCATAGATTAACCTCGTGGGGTCGAGGAGTGAGTTTATTATTTATCAGCTTAACCTACAAAAATTTAGGACAAATAGAAACGGCTTTAGAAAATTGTAACCAAGCAATTACCCATTGCCAAAACAATGGTTTTTCTTTTTTAGAAGCCAGAGGTATATCTTGTTTAGCCTCTTTGTATCGAGAACAGGGAGAGTTTGCAGTGGCGATAAATAAACATCAAGAAGCTATTAATAGCATGATCAAAGTCTCTGATAAATGTAACTTAGCTAAAGCATACTATCAGTTAGGTTTAACTTATCAAAGAATTGGTGATATCAAACAGAGTGAGGATAATTTTAACAGAGCGATCGCACATTTTCATGAGATGCCAGCACCTAAACAAGTTGAGAAAGTGAGAAGGGCAATGTCAAAGTAATCAATAGTCAATAGTTTTTCTAACCTAAACTCCTAAAAAAATGACTAAACCACCAGATAACCACATTAAAATTGATCCGGGAACTCTAGTTCTCATCGTTTTTGCTTTAATACTTTTACCATTGCTATTTTCTGGTTTTTTCTGGCAATAAATTAACTCAGCAAAAAAAATCTTCACACAACTCCAAAGCCTCCTGTAGAGAGGTGATGAATTGCGTCTAATTATCACCTCTTATCCACACCAATATGCGTCAGACACCAAAAATCTGTTTACTTCCACCATTTAATAAGTCTGACGCACCCTACAATAATACAATACATATTGAATGTCACACTTACGTAAGTCCTAATAATAGTATTCTCATCGAGTTTGTTATCAGGACTAAAGTCCTTACTACGAACTTGGAATTATTTTTACTACTCTACGAATTTAGCCAAAAAATTTCCTGACAAATCGCAGAGAGGCGATAATTACATCTATTCGGCGTTGGGTTTGAGATGCAGTTTGCACTTCATGTAAGATTTTCTGCATTTCAGTTAAATTTTCTTGATTAATGCCAATGATAGTTGAACGCAGAATAGCAGCATTGACACTATCAAGAGCTTTTCTACATTCCTTTTCTGCTTCCCTTAACTTCTTTGCTTGCTCCCAATTACTATCCATACGTGCATTGATTAATTCAAATTGCAACTGTGGCAAAATAGTTTCTAAATCTGATACGGTTTGATGAAGTTGTTCTATATCTATTTCTGAGTTGGGAGTAATATTAAATTGAGAAACTATAGCTTGTAGTTTATTTATAATTTCATCATTATTTGACATAAAAAGTTCCTCAATTCTTATATATCTTATGAATTTACAAATTATTGCCTATATTCTACAGGAATTGTTAACAGTTAAGAATAAAAAATCAACAAGTTTTTAACTGCGTAGATAACAATGTCAGAACTTACGCAAGTGTCACAATTGATGGTTGGTGCGTGACGCTATAACTCTCATCACTACGTTCAAATTCTTTCACAGCGTCACACACCCTACATAAAAAATATGCCAGTCAGTTGCGTAAGTCCTAAATATAATTTTATATTTGTTGACATAATTTTGGTTGTGATGTTTGGGGACGGCGACTTTTAAAAGATACTTCTCGAATAAAGTCTCGCAAAGTCGGATCTTCATTAATTGCAGTTTCTAAAGTTTTCATTTTTGTCAAGACTGAAGTATAATCTCTGCCAGTTACACTAGATGTAACTCCCAGAATTTGAGTAACTCTAGTAGCGATTACTTCAAAATTCAAATTTCCATAATCATCAATCAATTTTGATAGTTTGCGTCCCGTATCGGCAGCTATCACTAGTTTATATATAGATTCATCTATGATTTGTTTCTCAGCAGCATTCACCGCTAACCATTCGTCTATTTGTTCTGTAACTTGGCGTTTAATTTCTTCTTGATTTGCTTGAGGAGATAGTTCTGGGTTATTGTATTGTTTCTGGAGTTGGTTTAACCTTAAACTAATAATTACCCGTTGTGGATTTTTTGGTTTTGGTGGTCTAGATTCAATCTGCTTTGCTAATAGTAGCATTTTCACAGTTAAGCATCTTGCAGGCTGTGCAGTTTGAGCAACTATTTTAGAACTCCCATAATCGATATTTTCAATATTTTGAAATATCTCTAATGCTGTGTCATATTCTGCTGTTAAATTCTCTAATTCACGCTCAAATTCCGATGGTGGCTTATCTGTTTCGTCATCTTGGGTAATAATTTTATTGACTTCGCTAATATTGCTAAAATCTATAGTAGTATCTGTTAATAATTGGCGGGCAATTAAATCACGAGATATGGAGGATTCTATGGGTACATTAGTCAGGGTATAAATTTGCTTAACTGATGTCATTGCATCCAGAACTTGATCATGAAATTTCTCGGCAGTTATTCGCAACATTGCTCGTCTTTGAGGTGTGCAACTGCTAAGAGCCAAACTAATAGTTATAGTTACAGTTAATGTACATATTTTGAATAAAGATTTTTGCTTAAGTTTAGTTTTATTCATAAATAATATTCGGCTTTTAGAGCTTATTTATAAAGTAAATATTAAATGGGGTATGTTACAGATGTGTAAAGATGTAAGCGTGTGAGCCAGTAATATATAGCCGTAATACCGTTTCTTGATGTAGCTTGCCTGGCGTAGCCATAGATGCACTTTATTCTGTACTGTAGAGACGTTGCATGCAACGTCTCTACATCATTTATTGGGCGCAACTTCATAGATAATTGGTATAACGCATCACTATCATACGGTGCGTTACGCGTTGCTTTAACGCACCCTACAAATTTAATTAGATGTATTACGTATTCTTGTCAATCTCTTGAGGCAATAACTTAGTAATTTGTAATTATTCGTAGATTTAAAGTAAATATCTCCAAATTTCTTTTTTTTGTTATATCAGACGCAAATTATCACATTTCTACAAGATAAATTAACGCCGTGTGTAACTTTCTCTCAACCTGCACACGGCGTTAGATATTTGTAGGGGCGGGTTCACCGAGATCAAAAGTTAATCATTAACGATGTTTGTTAACCAGCCTCTACTATTTATCGGATAGGCGGTTTTCGTAATTCACATCAGGGGTAAATAGCCTCTGATAGTGAAAATTTTAGTTTTGTGTGGCGATCGCAATGCAACTATAATCAACACTAAAGTCCTAACTACGAACGGCTACTTATACCGTTTCTGGATGTAGCTTGCCTGGCGTAGCCATAGATGCACTTTATTCTGCACTGTAGAGACGTTGCATGCAACGTCTCTACATCATTTATTGGGCGCAACTTCATAGAGAATTGGTATTAGTTACATAAATTCTATTCTGGAATTGGTGGTTTTGATAGTGTGGTCATACATAGACTTTAAATTCAAGGTATATTGCACTTATCTATCCGCGATTAGGAAAAACACCTGTGTTTCCACTCTACGATGACAACCCGACCCGCATCACCCCATATTTTACTTACGGTATAATTGGGATGAACGTTATAATTTTTCTACATGAATTGAGTTTATCTGATACTCAATTGAACTTGTTCTTTAATCAGTATGCAGTAGTACCAGAACAATTAACCACTAATTTAGCTGTGGAGTGGACAACTTTATTTACTTCCCAATTTTTACACGGTGGTTGGTGGCACTTAATTTCTAATATGGTCTTTCTTTGGGTATTTGGTAATAATATTGAAGACCGTTTGGGTCATGCTAAATATCTAATTTTCTATTTGACCTGTGGTGCTTTAGCTGCGGCGTGTCAGTGGTTTATTGCCATGTATTCAACTATTCCTTCCTTGGGGGCTAGCGGTGCAATTTCCGGTGTTTTGGGTGCATATTTGATCCGCTTTCCCTATGCTAGAGTCACAACTTTAATTTTCTTAGGTATTTTTGTCACTACAATCAGTATTCCAGCGATGGTATTAATTGGTGTATTCTTTGTTCAAAATGTGATCTCTGGTCTAGCAAGTCTACAAACTGCTGCCAATATGAGTGTTGAAACTGGGGGAGTAGCTTATTGGGCGCATATTGGGGGCTTTGTATTTGGAATGATTCTTGCTCCTATATTTGGTCTATTTAAAAGTGAATAATACAATACGCAAAAGGGCATGGGGCATGGGGCATGGGGCATGGGGCATTGGTAATATCTTCCCATGCAGGATGCCCTATTACAGCACTTTTGAACTAAGTAAGGTACATCATTCATGAGTAATGAGTAAATTTCTTACTCATTACTCATTACTTACTACTCATTACTTTTTTCAATTAGTTGCTCCACCTCAGCAATGAGGCAACTATCCCTCCTGATATCTACAGACGCACTGCTATAAGGCTTTAAGGTAGATATGTTAGAATTGAGCAGTTAAAAATTTTTGGCGTTGTAGTTGGCGATCGCAAGGTAAATTTTTACTTCAGCGAAGCGATAACGCCCGGTTTAACTGATAAAGATATGAAAAAAGTCGTCGTTGGTCTTTCGGGTGGCGTTGATAGTTCCACCGCCGCCGCTATTCTCCACCATCAGGGCTATGAAGTGATTGGTTTAACCCTTTGGCTAATGAAAGGCAAGGGGCAATGTTGCTCTGAAGGAATGATCGACGCGGCTTATATTTGTGAACAATTGGGCATTCCTCATCAAGTTGTCGATATGCGGGATGTCTTTCAAAACCAAATTGTTGATTATCTGGTGAGTGGTTACAGCGTGGGCATTACCCCCTTACCTTGCTCCCAGTGCAATAAAACCGTGAAGTTCGGCCCAATGGTACAATATGCCCGTGAACAATTGGGATGCGATCGCATTGCCACCGGTCATTATGCCCGCATTAACTATAATCAAGTCACGGGTCGTTACGAATTATTAAGAGCTATTGACAGGAATAAAGACCAATCCTACTTTCTGTATGATTTGTCTCAAGATTTACTAGCAGCATCCTTATTTCCTCTAGGGGAAATGCAAAAAGCCGACACCCGCCGGATAGCTGCGGAACACGGGTTAAAGACTGCTGACAAGCCAGAAAGTCAAGACCTATGCTTAGTAGAAAGCAACGGCTCAATGCGGTCATTTTTAGATAAATATCTTGCACCCAAAACAGGTGATATTGTCGATATCACAGGCAAAGTTTTGGGGCAACATGATGGTGTCCATCATTACACAATCGGTCAACGCAAAGGTTTAGGAATTGCGGCGGCTGAACCGTTGTATGTGATTGAATTAGACGCAGCAAATAATAGAGTAGTAGTAGGCGATCGCACCAAAGCAACTCAACCAGAATGTACAGTCAGCCGAGTAAATTGGGTATCTATGGCTGAACCCACTTCCCCCATTCGTGCAGAAGTACAAATTCGCTATCGTTCCACACCTGAACCGGTGACAGTGATACCCTTAGAAAACTCCCGCGTGCGTTTAGTGTTTAACGAACCCCAATTCAGCATCACCCCCGGACAAGCGGCTGTCTGGTACGACGGCGAAAAAGTTCTCGGCGGGGGAATTATTGAACAGATGGCGGTTTAGGAGGGTAGGGGGAGTAGGGAGCAGGGAGCAGGGAGCAGGGAGACAAGGGAGACAAGGGAGACAAGGGAGACAAGGGAGACAAGGGAGGGAAGGGAGACAAGGGAGCAGGGCAGCAGGGGGAGTAAAACTCTTCAATTTTGAATTTTGAATTGATATGCCCAATGCCCAATGCCCAATGCCCAATGCCCCATGCCCAATGCCCAATGCCCAATGCCCATCACTAATTCGCCACTTCAGCTATTTCAATAATCCGCCCTTCGTAGTCTTTAACTAGAAAATTTAGGGGTTTTTGATTGCGAATCTTAAATTTTAAGCCCCGTGTTTCTACTCTTAATAAAATCATTTCTAAGCAATCACGATCAAAACAAACGTGACGTTGCTGATTTTTAGTACCTAAACTTGCACCACTAATAACGTGCAGTTGGGTGTTTTTCTTTAATTGATACCATAATCCATCATTACCGTTGTTGATAGTTTTACCAGACCAACTCGGACTGGTGGACATATACAAAGGATCTATCCCCGTCGCGCCTATGGTTTGTTCGTAGTTGTAGTAATAGTGTAATGGTACTTCTGCGGCTGGCAAATCAAGAAGACCCTCATATAATTGTCGGGCAATCTCTAAATCAGACACCATCACAGTATGCACTTTGGGCGCGCTGGTGAGGAATAGCCACATAGCACCTGCGTAGGCTGCTAGTAACATCACCATGATGCCCTGGGTGGAAAACAAGCTATCTAGGGGTAGGGAGGGCAAGAAAGAGCCTAAAGTCAAAGGCGTGAGCAGAAACGATATCACACTAGCTGCTATAACCATGAACAAATTAGAAATTATATAAAGTTAGCCGCTTTTATTATTGTCGATCAAGACGTAAAAGAGGTCTTTATCTAGTGTACCAAGACTAAACTTGATTAACCTACGGTTAATGTTGTCAGAAAAGCGTTTCCTTTTTGACCGGGCTATCATTCCGCTACCGACCTTACCCTTTGCTACGCAACACTACCGCGAACAGGAACACTTCGTCAACAGGTTCAGTGGGGAACTGCCCTCCCGAATCAGTTAAAACCTTGGAGTTACCCGTTGCTTTCCATAAATAAGTTTAATTTAAGGACAAAAATAAAGACAATAATGTAGACAAATCGACTCTTTACTGTAGAATCAAAACCAACTTCTAACTTATAAAATTAAGTGTTTATTTTGGAGGTAGTATTATTAATCCTTCTAGCAGCCTACCAGATGCTAAACCTGTTGTTGAAGTAGACTCCTCAGTCTTGCAAATATGGGGTGGGCATCCTTTACGGGGTCATGTAACAATTAGTGGGGCGAAAAACTCAGCCTTGGTCATCATGGCTGGAGCTTTGTTATGTTCAGGAGATTGTCGCATTCGTAACGTTCCCTTATTGGCAGACGTAGAACGAATGGCTGAGGTAATCTCAGCATTAGGTGTACGTCTAACTAGAGACGCGGATATTTTAGATATCAATGCCAGCGACATCGCCACATCCAAAGCACCTTATGAACTTGTTACCCAATTGCGGGCTAGTTTCTTTGCCATTGGCCCGATTTTAGCCCGTCTCGGAGTCGCACAAATGCCATTACCTGGGGGTTGTGCCATTGGTGCTAGACCAGTTGACCTGCACGTCCGAGGACTGCAAGCAATGGGAGCAGAGGTACAAATAGAACATGGTATTTGTAATGCTTATGTTCCCAGTACTAATGGGAGATTAAAAGGTGCAAAAATCTATCTTGATACTCCCAGTGTGGGCGCAACCGAAACCTTGATGATGGCTGCGACTCTAGCCGATGGCGAAACCATTATTGAAAATGCGGCACGCGAGCCGGAAGTAGTTGATTTAGCTAATTTCTGTAATGCAATGGGAGCAAAAATACAGGGTGCTGGTACTAGCACTATCACTGTAGTTGGCGTTGCCAAATTGCATTCTATCGACTATTCAATTATTCCCGATCGCATCGAAGCTGGTACATTTTTAGTAGCGGGAGCTATCACGCGCTCAGACATCAGCCTTTCCCCAGTCGTCCCAGACCATTTAATTCCAGTCATTGCCAAGCTGCGGGATATTGGTGCAACTATCATTGAAGAAGCACCAAACTGCTTACGCATTCTACCGGCGCAAACCCTGAAGGCCACGGACATTGAAACCTTGCCCCATCCAGGCTTTCCCACCGATATGCAAGCACCGTTCATGGCTTTACTTACCTTAGCAGAAGGCGACAGCATCATTAATGAAGCTGTATTTGAAAATCGCCTTCGTCATGCTTCTGAACTCAATCGCTTGGGTGCAGACATCCGGGTAAAAGGTAATACCGCCTTTGTGCGGGGTGTACCAATACTTTCTGGTGCGCCAGTCATTGGGACTGACTTAAGAGCATCAGCCGCCTTAGTCTTAGCCGGACTAGCCGCCGAAGGACAAACCACAATTCAGGGATTACATCACCTTGATCGGGGCTACGATCAAATTGATGTCAAATTGCAAAAATTAGGTGCGAAAATCCTCCGAATTGGTGACGTGTCAGCAGATACAGAAGCTGTAACGAATTAATGGGGACTGGAAGGTAGACAAGGTAGACAAGGTAGACAAGGTAGACAAGGTAGACAAGGTAGACAAGGGGAAAGTCCTCCCCCTGCCCCCTGCCCCCTGCCTCCTACCCCTACCCTAAATCGTTATACTAACTGTGGGAGGCTGTTGATATTTTGTTTTTCCAGTCGTCTAAATCATGTCTGTGCTTAAATCTTCGCTCATCGGTTTAAAAGCTGACTCGTTTCGTCATCCATTGGACTTGGAAGCTACGAAAACTCTCAAGCAGATACCAGGTTTGGATATGATAGTGCGAAACTTGCTAGGGCCAATGGCAGAGCAGGTTTTTTATGTCGAAAATATTGCTTCTAGTGTTTTGGTAGGTGAAAAGCAACTACCTGAGTTACACAACCTGTTAATAGAAGCTTGCAAGATTTTAGATATTGAACCGCCGCAATTATATGTTAGGCAACATCCTGCACCTAACGCCTATACTTTTGCCATGCGGGGTAAGCAGCCTTTTGTGGTGCTGCACACTTCTTTAATTGATATCCTAACTCCAGAGGAAATCCAGGCAGTAATTGCCCATGAGTTAGGACATCTCAAGTGTGACCACAGTGTTTATTTAACACCTGTCAATTTGTTAGTCTTAGCAGCAGCTATATTACCTAACGTTGGGGCTGTGATTGCCCAAAGTATACAAACACAACTTTTAGAATGGGTACGCTGTGCTGAGTTTACCTGCGATCGCGCCGCATTACTAGCCACCCAAAATCCCCAGGTGGTAATGTCCGTATTAATGAAATTAGCCGGCGGTTCACCCACCCTCGCCCCCAAACTCAATCTTGATGCCTTCATTGCCCAAGCTCGTGCCTATGATGATATTAGTAAAACTGAGCTAGGGGAAATGGTGAAATTAGCCCGTACAGCCGAATTAACCCACCCTGTACCAGTTCTCAGAGCTAGAGAAATTGATCGTTGGGCTAGTAGTCAAGAATATCAAACCTTATTACAAAATCACGGGCAAACATACACCAGTGAACTATCACCCAAAGGCGGTTGGCGCAACTGGTAAGCTGTGATTGACTCAATTCAAAATTACCCCCCTGCTCCCTGCCCAATGCCCCATGCCCCATGCCCACAATTCTTTAATTTTGAATTTTGAATTTTGAATTTTGAATTGATATGCCCCTACAACTTCCCTAAAATCTCCGGTAGCAAATGTCCAGGCACTTTAGATAGTGCCAAATTTTGTCCTTGAATACCTAATTCATTGTGAAACGCTCGGACTGTTTTCACGACATAAGCAAAAGTTGTTTGATAAGCTTCCGGTTGTTTGCTTAAACCATTTAAGGCTAGCAAATGATTATCTAATGCGGCTTCTAAATGTTGCGATCGCAATGTTTTATCACCATTAAAGGTATTATCTGTAACTAACTGATAATGAGCTAGTCCTAAATTATTGTAAGTTGCAAATAAATCAAAGCTCAACGACCCACTACCGAGGGAATTAGCTAATGCCACCGCTTCTTCATAGGCATGAATAGATAGTTGCAGTAACTTTTGTCGTGCTTGTTTAGGAGTTTGAGGCAAGTTTGCTAAATGCCAATAAGCTGTACCCAAATTATTTTGTGTCGCCGCACAAGCACTAGGAACATGAGCCGGAGTCCGATACTTTAAAGCTTCAGAGTACACATCAATTGCAGACTGGAGATTTGAGCCTGGTTGTTCATACTGTGCTAAGTTCCAATAAGCTGTACCGATATTATTTTGAATCATCCCATACTTAAGCGGTTCTGTTTGGGGATTGTAGTAAGCTAATGCTTGTTGATAAGCTGCGATCGCTTTCTTTAAATGTACGACCGGCTGATTATATTGCGCTAAATGCCAGTAAGCAGTCCCTAAATTATTTTGGCAAGCCGCATACTTTAAAGGATCTGATTCTACTGTCCTATAACCCAATGCTTCCCCATAGGCAAAAACCGCCTGTTGCCAATTCTCCGCCGGACTGGTAAATCGTGCTAAATCACCATAGGCTGTCCCCAAATTATTTTGCACCCGTGCATAAGTATCTAAATGCGTCTCTGGGGAAATCATTTTTAACGCCAATTTATAAAACTCAATCCCCTGTTCTATATAACTTTGCCCTTCTTCTACATTGGGTGGTGTGCGATACAACATCCAATAGAGTGTACCTAAGTCATTTAAAGTATCTGGTAGTTGGGGTGATTTTTCATCGTAAGTAATTGCTTCCTGATAAGCAATAATTGCCACCATTAAATTTTCTAAATTTGACTGTCCCTGCTCAATTTGTAGACGATAGAGATTACCCAATTGGTGATAAGCAACCGCTAAAATTTCCCCAGCAGCTTTTTGTGCGTGTAGTCTCTCAATCTCTAACAGTAGTTCTTGTGGTTGCCACTCATCTTCACTTTCTGTATGTTTGATGGTGTTAATTGTTGCCAACACCAGGTCTACCAATTCTTGACTCACATGAGTCAAGGTAGACAAGGATAATTTTTCAACTTCACTAGACCTAATATCGCCTGGTTTTTGTTGATTAGTAGATTCTTGAGCAAGTGACTCTAAAGACTCCTGTTGTGAATTAGTGTAATTAACTAATGTTTGTCCTGGGAAGTTGAGGCCTTCCCTAAACTCAAGTTCTGTATTGGCTGTAGTTCTAACTTCTGTTTCCATACCAGAATCATCTAACAAACTCTGGGAACTAGGAAACCTTTCTGGATGGGATGTATTTTGGGTTGCGGGTGTGGGTTCTCCCGCAAATACAAACACACCAGTACGCCAACGCCAAAACTGTGGTGCAGACTGCTGAATAGCCAATAACCAGGGACGCGACACCCACAACAGCACACTAGATTCTAGAAAACGGCTCGATTCCTGAGATAAAAAGTATTGTTCGCTTAAGCGTAAATAATGCAAAAATAACCGTTGACTGGCCACTGATTGTTTAGTCAACTGTTCCACACCCACAATTTGAAAGGTTGGTATTGGTAAGGGTCGGCCTGGTGTATCCTTTGATGCACCTACTACTGGTGGAGGATAATCATTGAGCCATTGATTAATTTGTTCTATAGGATTTGGCTCATTTAGATTTAACCGCAAAGTCACTAATCGGGGATAAGCTGGTGTACTAGTTTCCTGTCCATTAGCTGGCTGATACAGCACTTGTCCCACAGGATAAGCCAATGTAGAGTGCAGTCTAGCAGCAACTTGATTTCTTAAGTGTAAATCATCACATACAGCCAAAAAAATCTGTCGCCGTAAACCAAGACTCAAGGCAAGTTTTAGGCGATGATATACTTGCCGATTCCAAGCAGAATTATCGGAGTGTGGGGTATCATTCACGCTCATGAAAGCTCAACGGCCAAAGTACAACCACAATTAGTTTAAACTTTCTACAAGGTGCATCCAAGCAATATTAATGTCTAAACTATGACTATGAACAAGTGGTTATTACTATAATCAGGATAAATCTATACGAAATTTCCTACTGTTTATCTTGATTTGTTAAGTTTTTATGAAAACACTTGTATCAAATATTCTTTTAGGATATAAAAATTAATCTTAACAAAAAATAAAGAAACAGGTTTCTAGAGCAAGGAAACCTGAATCAACTTGAAAGACAAGATTAGAAAAGTTTGTGTTTTCAGCTGAGGTTAGAAACAGAGAAGGCGACAAAAATTAAACCACCCACTAAAGTCGCAGCAGCAACTCCTAAAATGACATAATTTCGCTTCTGTGTAGCGGTAGGAGGTTCTGCTTGGTAAATCTTTGGTTCTTTAGCAAAATTATTTAAAAGTCCGCCTTCTTCGCTGGTATAGGGCATGAATTATTTCCTTACGCTTAATCTTTTATCTCATTTTATCGAAAAACTGGGTCTAAAACCCCGTCCACTTCGGCAACCTCAGTGCATCGCTTTTAGGACGGCTTTTGATACAATTATGAAGATGTGGAAGGGTAATTAACCACTTGAAAAACCCATTTGCTGCCTAAAACGCAGACGCTGCACCTTGACAACTGAATTTAGAGGGTTCTACTTCGTAGTTTTAGTATCACCTGGAAGTAGGTAAAAGATTCACAGGTACTAGACGAACAGCATTGTACGGGCATATAGCAATATGCCCCTAACAAACAAATTTTGCATGGCAGTGAGGGAGTCGGGAAACCCGCCCAACGCACTGCCTCAGTAATGCAAGTACGGTAGGGCATACCGGAACTTAACGCTTGGGGAGAGAACCACCTCTGGCTTAGATACCGCAAGGGGTCTAGGTTAAGTGGACTCATTGAACCAAGAATCTCCGCCCTAAAAGTGCGGAGAGTGTCAAAAAGATATATCTTGAGTCCTCACCATAATAGATACAAATCCTTACATTCCTCAATAATCCTTAACTGTAAATATAAAAACTCTGACATGAAAATCTTAAAGGCCATCTTCTAGCTCTTCTATCTCATGGAGTGTCAAAGGTGCTTGGGCATGATGGCGAACATATAATACATAAACTGTGTCATCTCGAAGCGTAAAAAGCACTCGATATATATTTTTATATTTCCCATAAAGAAATTGTCGTACTTCTTCTGGAAAAATCTCATGTTCGATTGCTAAAGGACAACGCTGAGGTTTTTCCTGTAGAGTAGCAATAGCATTCATTAAGCCTCGAAACCAACGATCAGCAAATTCAGGATTACGCTCTCGGTACCAGCGATAGGATTGTTCAATTTGATTTGCCGCAATATTAGTAATTTCAACTTGAAATGCCATATTTTTGCTGCATTTCTTGAATAAAGTCCCCAATTGGACGAGTTTGACCAGAGTTTAATTCTTCTAAACCTTGCTGAATCCCTTGTATAGTCTCCAACTGGTCTATGAGTTGGCGTAGTTTCACAGGGTCAATTTTGCTAGGATCAAGAAAAGTTACAAGAACTTGAGAGCGATCGCTAATATCCTGTGGTATCTCGGTGAGCTGAATTTGCCCATCCTGATAGATGCCTTCAATGGTTTTTAGCATAAGTTACTGTCAGGTTGGTATTTCCTTTCATTTTACTAACTGACCTGAAAAGATTGTGTTGGAAGGTTAACTAACTAATCGTACCAGTGAGAGGAGAACTAGCACTGGCGTAGGTTTTGATGGGCATTCTTCCAGCTAAATAGGCAAGACGACCGGCTTGTGCGGCTAAATTCATAGCACGCGCCATTGCTGGGGGATTTTGAGCTAATGCGATCGCACTATTAATTAATAGCGCATCTGCACCTAATTCCATTGCTTGCGCCGCTTCGGAAGGTGCGCCAATACCAGCATCTACAACTACAGGTATTTTGGCATTTTCAATAATGATCTGAATATTCGCTGTTGTTTTTAACCCTTGTCCCGAACCAATGGGAGATGCTAAAGGCATGACTGTAGCACACCCCACTTCTTCTAAACGTTTGGCTAGCATAGGATCAGCATTAATATAAGGCAACACCGCAAAACCTTCTTTTACCAGTTGTTCGGCAGCTTGCAGTGTGCCAATGGGATCAGGAAGTAAATATTTAGGATCTGGTATAACTTCTAACTTGACAAAGTTATTATCTTCCTGTCCCAATAGTTTCGCCATTTCTCGTCCCAAACGTGCCACCCGAATCGCCTCTTCTGCGGTTTGACAACCTGCGGTATTGGGCAACATCCAAATTTTTGACCAATCTAAAGCTTCCGCTAAACCTTCATGTCCTGGTGCTTTAGTTTGCACCCGTCGCACCGCTACCGTGACAATTTGACAACCACTAGCCTCTACACTTTGCTGCATATCTTCGATGCTGCGATATTTGCCTGTACCAGTCATCAAGCGGGAATGAAAGTTTTTACCAGCGATAATTAGGGGAGTGTCGGGACTGGGGATTGGGGATTGGAGACTGGGGACTGGGGAATGTATGAGCATGGGGGTAGATGGCTGTTTTTGAAAGCGGGAATAGTGAAAATGGGAGAGGAGAGGGTCTGATTTTTGTTCCCAAACTAAATCAGCGATCAGTTTAGCAGTTACGGGTGCAAGTAAGATCCCATTGCGGTAATGACCTGTAGCTAAGGTGAGGTTTGGACAGTGGCTAGTGCCTAAAATGGGCAATTCATCAGGAGTACCAGGGCGAAATCCCCACCAAAATTCTGCAATGGGATAATGCTGTAATTGGGGATATAAGCGAATTGCTCCTTGAAGTAAAGTTTGAATGCCATCTGGGGTGTTGTGGGGAGTAAAGCCCACATCTTCACTAGTTGCCCCAATAATAATAGAACCGTTACGCCTGGGTACAATGTAAATATTGTCTCCAAATAACACCCGCTTTAAAGGCAGTTCCGGCAGAGATTCGGGAACTCGGAGACTTAACATTTGCCCTTTACGGGGAAATACAGGAATTGGCAGTAATTGATTTGACCAAGCACCCGTAGCCAAAACATAATGGTCAGCCCGAATGATTCCCATGTTGGTTTGGACACCGAGAACCTGTCCTTGTTGTTGTAAGAAAGCTTCCACTGTGATACCATCCTTGAGTTCCACACCCAAAGACTCAGCCGCCGTCCACAACACATGAACTAAAGCCCGATTATCAACTTGGGCATCCTCTGGATACCACCAACCGCCAACCACATCTGCCCCCAACCCTGGCTGATATTGATGAATAGCTGTTTTATCCAACCAGTAAGCAGGCGATTCTCCCTTGTCCCCCTTGTCTACCTTGTCTCCCTTGTCTACCTTGTCTCCCCCCTCATAAACAGGTGCTAAAATCCCACAAGCCCAGTAACCAGTATTTAAGCCTGTTAAATCTTGTAGTTTTTGCGTCCAGTCTGGATATAATGAGCGCGATCGCCAACACAAAGATTTCATCGCCCCATCGGTGATTTGCTCCGCATCTGGGGCTAACATCCCGGCGGCGGCGTGGGAAGCAGCACCCTGAAAATCACGACAAAGCACGGTGACATTTGCCCCGCGCCACTTCAATTCAACGGCGATCGCCAAACCAATAACGCCGCCACCAATAATTACAATCTCACCAGTCATTAGTTAGTAGTCATGAGTCATGAGTCATTAGTCATTAGTGAACAACTAATAACCTATAAATTGTAACCAACAACTAGTCACACGAGGGAACAAGCACAGCAACACAGGAGCTAAATCCGTAAACAGTTATCAAGTGAGTGATAACTGTTCACTGATAACTGTTTACTGAAATCATGCCCCATACCCAATTACCACAAAGCCCGAATTGGTTCTCGATTTGTGGTACTCGGTGAAGTAGTGGTTGACTGTACTTCCGTTGCTGTGTCGGACGTATTGTTATTGTCAGAGGATGAAAATGATTCGTTGTTAGGGTTATTTTGAGCTACGTTTGTCCGGCTTGTAGATCGGCGATCCTCTTGAGTAACATTACCTCTGTCTTCATTACTAGTATCACTAGCGTTATCATTTGTGTTGAAATCTTCTTGAGTTACATTATTTCTATTGCCAGAGGTATTAGCATTACTTCTAGTGTTACCGGGTGTGGAACTATTAACATTAATGTTCGCAGGCAACACTTTTGATGCTTTATCACCTGGAGTGTTGCTAGTGAGTTTTTGTCCTTCACCCATAGGAAAATTAATGCCTAGTAATGTACCCATTAAAATGGCCAAGCCTCCAGCCATTAAAACTAGTGGTGTCCATCTGCCCATCTTGATTGTCTCCTTTTTAACCTAACCTTCTGGTTGCCATAGGACTTGAGAACCTTGACCCCAAAATCCGTCAAATTTAGTTACTTTTACATCGCCTAGTACTTGAGTCTGACAGGCTAAACGCAGGTCTTTTGTAGGAGAATGGGGAGGAAGCGAACGCCGCGTTTGATCACGCCAATTCGCTGCTGACACCTCACCTTCTACTTTGACCGCACAGGTTCCACAACTACCAATTCCTCGACAGTTTATTAGCCTAGCACCGCCATTGTAGAGGTCGATACCATTTTTTAACAGAATTTCGCGTAAATTAGCTCCGCTATTACACTCAATTATCCGACCCTGAGCTAGTACCCTAGGCATATTCTAATCACCAAATAGACTTTTTTGTTGTATCTTTGCACATTGCCTTTCAAGTTGTATCCACAGTTTGAGTTTTATGACTATGAATCCCTTACCCCACATTTGGCTTTATGACACCACACTACGGGATGGCACTCAGCGCGAAGGGTTATCAGTTTCCATAGAGGACAAGCTACGCATTGCTTATAGACTTGATCAATTAGGAGTTCCTTTTATTGAAGGCGGTTGGCCTGGGGCGAACCCTAAGGATGTTCAGTTTTTCTGGCAACTACAAGAGAATCCGCTTAAACAATCAGAAATTGTTGCATTTTGTTCAACTCGTCGTCCTCATACAAGTGCGGCCGATGAACCAATGCTACAAGCCATACTGACTGCTGGTAGTCGTTGGGTAACGATTTTTGGCAAATCCTGGGATTTGCACGTCACATCAGGTCTAAAAACCACTTTAGAAGAAAATTTGGCAATGATCCGCGATACTATCGAGTTTTTTCGCTCTCAAGGGCGGCGGGTGATTTACGATGCTGAACACTGGTTTGATGGCTACAAGCATAATCAAGACTATGCTTTACAGACATTAAAGGCAGCAATGACAGCTGGTGCAGAATGGCTAGTTCTGTGTGACACTAATGGCGGCACTTTACCCCATGAAGTTAGTCAAGTTGTCCAAGATGTAGTAAAGGCGACTAGGGACTGGGGATTGGGGACTGGGAAAGATTCTTCCCAATCCCCAGTCCCTAATCACCAATCCCCAATTCCCCAAATCGGTATTCATACTCATAATGATTCAGATATGGCGGTAGCCAATGCTTTAGCAGCAGTTATGGCAGGGGCAACAATGGTACAAGGCACAATTAATGGTTACGGTGAACGGTGTGGCAATGCTAACCTATGTTCACTTATTCCTAATTTACAGCTAAAACTTGGTTATAGTTGTATTGCTGAACACCAGCTGCATCAATTGACTGAGGCTAGTCGTTTTGTTAGTGAAGTAGTTAACTTAGCTCCTGACGAACACGCGCCGTTTGTAGGACGTTCGGCTTTTGCCCATAAAGGGGGTATTCATGTTTCAGCTGTGGAGAGAAATCCCCTGACTTATGAACACATTCAACCGGAACAAGTAGGAAATCGTCGCCGCATTGTGATTTCGGAACAGTCGGGGATTAGTAATGTGTTAGCCAAAACCCGCACTTTGGGAATTGAACTTCATAAACAATCCCCAGAGGCTAGGCAAATTCTCCAACGTCTCAAAGAATTAGAAAGTGAAGGGTATCAATTTGAGGCGGCTGAGGCTAGTTTTGCTCTATTAGTGTACGAAGCTTTGGGCGATCGCCAAAAATTTTTTGAAATTAAGGGTTTCCAAGTCCACTGTGATTTAGTGGAGGGTAAAGAAACTAGTAACGCTCTAGCTACAGTCAAATTAGCTGTCAATGGTGAAGATAAACTAGAAGCCGCCGAAGGAAATGGCCCTGTGGCCGCCTTGGATGCAGCTTTACGCAAAGCTTTGATGAATTTCTATCCTCAAATCGCCAATTTTGAGCTAACAGATTACAAAGTGCGGATTCTCAACGGACATCGAGGAACAGCATCCAAAACCCGTGTTCTAGTCGAATCTGGTAATGGTTCTCAACGCTGGACAACTATTGGAGTCTCGACAAATATCTTAGCAGCGTCTTATCAAGCAGTAGTCGAAGGGTTAGAGTATGGTTTGTTACAAGAGTTAATCAGTAAAACTCCTGTCACTCATCGGAGCATATAGGGATTTCTAGTGAAGTGAGGTACAGATAATATTTTGAAACGCAGAGGGACGCAAAGTAAAGCGCAAAGGTACGCAGAGAGTTGTACCTCAGTAGAATAGGAAACGCTATATAAAGTTGATGAACGCAGAGTCCCGAAGATTAGATATATATTCGAGACTCTGCCCACTTTTTAATTACGAATTACGAATTACGAATTAGCTTACTGCTTCTGGCCCAGTAGCCACAGGTACATCTGATTGAGTGCTGTACTCAGTCCAAGAACCTTCATAAACTCGCACTTTGGGATAACCGAGCAAATACTTTAACACCACATATTGTAGAGTGGCTTCCTGTCCTGTGCTGCAACTGACAATAATGTCATCAGCAGGAGTAATTTTTTTGTCAGCTAGAATTTGTTTAATTTCATCCACAGATTTGAACTTGTGAAGATTTTCAGGATCTGTAAAGCTAGTCCAAGGAATATTTCGCGCACCGGGAATATGTCCATTCCGTACCCAGAGTTTTTCCTTGCCTTGGAATAAATCTGGTGGTCTAGCGTCGATAAATGTCATACCTTTTTTGCCAATCAGCTTTCTGACATCATTTAACGAGACACGCACAGCAGGATGATACTTGACTGTGAATTTACCGACTTTATATTTAGGAAATTCCTTAGCAACTGTTTGAGATGCAGCAGCATAACCTTTGTAGCCACCATCTAAGATAGCTATATTCTTCACTCCAGAACGTTCTAGCAAATAAGCCACCATCGTTGCACCTAGGACATCGATGCCATCAGAATAAACGAGTACACGGCTATTATCAGTTACGCCTGAATTGGCAAATATTTTTCCTAAAGTTGGATTGTCCCAATATTGTACCGGTAGACCTTCCCTCGGGCCACGAAAGGCTTTATCAGGAATGTTGACTGCTCCGGGTAAGTGACCAGCTATATACTCTAGAGCAGGATTACGGACATCTAAAATCCTCAAATTAGGATCTTTAGCATTCTCGGCTACCCAATTAGGCGAAACAAATTCAATCTTGGTGCTAGATGAAGTTCCCCAGGCTGGCAAATATAACATGGGAGTAATTAACAAACAAGCACAAAGAGCTACCCCCAAAGCCAAGAATTTGTTTTTCTTCACCTTTGCCCAGAAGGATTTTCGTACTTTCATCATTATCTTTAGCTCGCTAAATATTCTGTTGCATCTACGCAGAAGATAAATTGAAGCATCGACAGAATTTACCTCGATTTCAGCCATCAACAATCTTTTACAGATGTATACAAGCATTTCATATACATAGGCGCAACACAAGTGCTAAAAATGCAAAAAGTACGCTCAGAGGGATAATAAGACCAATTCAACCGAGGTTTATCAGATATTTTTTGATAGACGCGATTTATCGCGTCTATAGAGAGGGTATTTTGATCATTTTGACAGTAGGGACGTAATCTCAGAGGATGTTTGAAAAGTATTGTTATTAACACCAAACTCTCTCTAACCTAACCCCCCTAGCCCCCCTTCCCTACAAGGGAATGGGGGTTTTAAAGCCTCTCTCCTTGTAGGGGAGAGGTTTGGAGAGGGGTTTTTAGTATCATTGATGACTTTCTAAACATCCTCTCAAGCTTTTGGCTGAGAACTTATCCCTACTTTCCACCCTACCGAATTTGTTTATTGAAAGTTAACTCTTTTACAGATTGTCGTCTTTTACTGTAACCAACACCCGCAATACCAGCTAAGAATATTGCACCAACACTAACAGGTTCAGGTATAGAGGTTGTAGAACCAACCTTAATCTGATACGCCAGTCTTGAACCATTAGGAGTTGCACCACTCCAATTCATTAATACTTGACCTGTAAGAGTAAAGGAGGAAGATATATCCGCAATTTGTAAATAGTCTATATCACTTCCCGCCCCAGAGACTGAAGAGAATAAATTTTCACCAATTGCTGTGCCATTGAAGACTAAATTACTCAGGGTTACGGAACTATTATCAGCAGCACGGGTACGGAGAAAAATACTATTAGCATCACTAGTAAAAGCATTACTACTAAGTGTTTGCCCATTGACAGTGTAATTCACCTGAGTGCCTGTGTATTCTAAGGTGAAATTTACTGGTGTACCATTCCCCCATATACGCTGACCTGATTCCACAGGAACACCAGTAGATGTATTAATACCTAATTCCCGATCGCCATTTAAGTTATTATTACCAATCCGACCCTCAGCAACGAATAATTCTGTAAATTCACCGTTATCTAATAGATTATCAAAATCTGCATCGGTAAAACCCGATCTATTAATCAGTGTAAAAGCCTGGGCTGGATTAGTTAAGAGGAATAAACTGATAGTGGTTAATCCTAAAGCCTTTAATAACTTGCTTTTGTGCAGAGATATTGGTGACGATAACATTGTTTTTTGTTGATGGTGGCTAAGTTTTTTAAAAAGAAAAAATTCTGTTTTTTATTTAACAGAATTTGTTTCGGTATATATTTACAAGGTTAATACTGTAATTGTCAATTGTCCAGAGATTTTTGATAACTTCATTAAATTTTTTATTCTCTAGATAAAGGCTGTATTTTCTCTTGTCAAATACCGTAATAATAGTTAATTTTTCTGATGGTAATTTTACGGGAAAATAAATTAAGAATTACTAAGAATTAGTAGATTTACATATATAAAATGCAAGAATCCTTTGCACCATTATTAGGACAACAACAAGCCGTTGAATTACTAACTCAAGCCGTCAAACAAAACCGAGTAGCACCAGCTTATATGTTTGTGGGTGCAGATGGTGTAGGACGAAGTTTAGCGGCGCGGTGCTTTATTGAGTTCTTATTTGCTAATGCTATAAACAACCAATCTTTACCATCTTTACAGCAACGTTTACGTCAAGGTAATCATCCTGATGTGTTATGGGTGCAGCCTACCTACCAATATCAAGGACAACGCCTCACAGCCGCAGAAGCCGCCGAGAAGAAACTTAAACGCAAAGCACCCCCGTTAATTCGCCTAGAGCAAATTCGAGAAATTACCGAATTTCTCAGCCGTCCTCCCTTAGAAGCACCGAGGAATATAGTAGTGGTGGAAGAAGCCCAAACAATGGCAGAACCAGCCGCCAATGCGTTACTGAAAACCTTAGAAGAACCTGGAAAAGCAACCATTATTCTCATCACCCCTTCCCCTGAGTCGGTGCTACCAACTTTAGTATCACGCTGTCAACGGATTGCTTTTACTCGCTTAGATACAACCTCATTAACTCAAATCCTCAGACAAACAGGTAATGAAGAAATATTAGAGCATCCAGCAATTTTGAGCATAGCAGCTGGTAGTCCGGGAAATGCGATCGCAGCTTACGAACAATTACAAGCAATTCCCCCGCAGTTACTGCAAGCTTTAATCAAATCACCGACATCCGAACGTCAAGCCTTAGAACTAGCCAAACAAATTGACCATGATTTAGACACAGAAACTCAACTATGGTTAGTCGATTATCTGCAACAATCTTACTGGCAACAGTGGCATCAACCAC
The DNA here is from genome assembly GCF_058172895.1 of Aliinostoc maniaoense. NCBI lineage: Bacteria > Bacillati > Cyanobacteriota > Cyanophyceae > Nostocales > Nodulariaceae > Aliinostoc > Aliinostoc maniaoense. The sequence continues at coordinate 6,635,971 of NZ_CP187952.1, forward strand.
TAATGATGAACCAATTAGAACAAACCCGTAAATATCTACTAGCTTACGCCCAACCCCGCTTGGTTTGGGAATGTCTATTATTATTCATCTGCCAAAATTTAAATTGGCAAAATTAAATTGGGAATTGGGAATTGGGCATTGGGCATTGGGCATTGGGCATGGGGGTAAATATTTCTACCTTGTCCCCCTTATCTCCCTTGTCTACCTTGTCTCCCCTGTCCCACCGCACCCTGCCCCCTGCCCCCTGCCCCCTGCCTCCCCTCCCCTGCTATCTCCGCAAACTCCGGGGGTCAAGTGCATCTCTTAACCCATCTCCCAGCAAATTGAAAGCTAAGACTGTGAAAATAATTAACAAAGCTGGCGGCCAAATTAACCAGGGTTGTAGTACCACAATGGAAGCGTTGCTAGCTAAAGACAGCATATTTCCCCAAGATGGGTCAGGTTGTTGAATACCCAAACCAATTAGACTTAATACGGCTTCCGAACCAATAAAACTGGGAACTGCCAAGGTAGCAGAAATAATTACATAGGTAGCTGTTTGTGGCAGAACATGACGGATAATAATATATAGTGGTTTGCCACCCATTGCCCTTGCAGCTTGGACAAATTCCCGCTCCTTAATTGACAGGACTTGTCCACGAATTACCCTAGCTAAACCAGCCCAGCTAATTACAGAAGTAATCAACACAATCAATAAAAATCGCTGGCTGCTAGTTAAACCAGCCGGCAAGACTGCACCCAAGGTCACTAACAGATAGATACTAGGGAAAGTCATTAACACTTCTACTATTCGCATAATAATGCTATCAGTCCAACCACCAAAGTAGCCAGAAATCCCACCTATCAATAAACCCAGGGGAAAGGTGAAAAGTACCCCAATAATTCCAATAAATAAGCTGATGCGTCCACCATACAACAGGCGGCTTAACTGGTCACGTCCTTGCTCATCAGTCCCTAAAAGGTTGAATTTTGCATCCCCATCTGCTCCAAACAAATGCCAATTTAAAGGTATACCAGGGATGATAGTTACCTCTTCCCATTTTGGCGGTAATGGCAAACTCAACTGAAACAGTCGGTATTCTGACCCAGAGACAAATAATCTAATGGGAGAAGGCTTTGTATAGTCTACAATTAATTGGCGATCGCCTGTTTCTAAATCTGTATCCCCTTGAATTGTCGGATAAATATGCGGGCCAATAAACTGACCCGATGTTTTAGCAACCCAATAAATTCGAGTAGGTGGTAATAGTGAACCATTGGCTTGTGACACGTAAGGATTATATGGGGCAATAAAATCAGCAGCAATCACTGCCACATAGAAAACCAACAACAAAATTGCCCCAAATCGCGCCAAAGGATTTTTTTGAAGTCTTTGCCACCAATTCATAGTTTTTAGTTATGAGTCATTAGTTATTAGTCATTAGTTAAAGGTGAATAGTCAATATAGTCAAGGGTACAGGTAAAGAAACCTACGGCTGAAAAACTTTAACCCCATGCCCTATGCCCCATGCCCCATGCCCCAAAATCCGTTAATTTTGAATTTTGTAGCTTGCTTCCCGCAGGGTATTTTGAATTTTGAATTGATATGCCCAATCATTAAGCTTGTAATTGCTCAATTAAGTATTTTTGTTCTTCTTGGTTTTTTTCATGTTCTACAACAAATACATTCGAGTAGAGATTAGCAATAATTTGCTTGCCTTGTTGGGTTAAAGATAAATATCTCAGTCCATCTTGAATGTAAGGATGAACGCCATTCCAATAGAACTTAGCGTAATTTTTGCGTAAATCAGCAGGATTTGCATAACCTAAAACTTTGGTGACTCCAGTTTCTTCAAACTCATAAAATAAAGATGTAATTTTCTTTAAATAACGTGGGTCACTTAATTGCCCAATCAAATCAGCAGCACGCACCAACCCTGCAAAAGTAGTTGTTTCTTGATGGTCTTCTGCTGCCGGTACAGGAAATCTAGTTAATTCAATATTAGTTTTAATTACATCAGCATCTATTAACTTATGGCCACCGAAACGCTCATCAATAAATAGTTTAGCTCTATCGACATGATAAGCCGTCAAACTAGCATCAGAAGCCCCAGGAGGAAGAGAAATCATTCTGCCATTGCTGCCTGTAGAATATAAACCCTTATGTTCTTTATCCTGTCGGCAGACTCCCTTGACATAACCTATATCATGACATAACAACGAAATAATAAAATGCAACCAGTCTTCACTAGAAACACCACCCTCTCGGATATGTTTACCCCGGAGAATTTCCTGTCCTACCAGGGTAACTAATATAGAATGTTCAACATTGTGGTAAAGGGCATCACTGTTGGCTATGTTTTCCAACGCCATATTCCCAGCCCAGGCGATAATATCTTGATAATCATTTTTGAAACAACCATATGTACGGCTGTATCCTTCTCTGATTTGCTTAACAAAAGCATCTATTAAAATCTCAGTAGCATTAAACATATTAGTTACTTGGCTTGATAAATTATTGCAAGTTTTTTACAAACAATACCTTCAGGGAAAACCTGAATTACATCTTCAAAATATAGATATCTCCTGATGTTCTATTTTCTAGCCTTATTTACTCGGTGACTGTGATCTAAAGAATAAGCATATGTGATTCAAATAACTATGATTGATTCACAAGAATATAAAATGATGTTGCTATTCTTTACTTGCGTAAAAATACTGTTATTTTTATATGAAAATCAAAAGTTAATATTTACTGGATTGCTATAGGTGCAATTATGGCAGTTAGCTCCTGAAGAATCAGGCTCTGTAGAATATATCGTAATTAAGATTAATAATTTTTATAGTTTAGTCCCGTAAGCGATCGCACATTTAATTTGCACATCTTTTTATCTTCATAATTGACTGTTAACTGCTAGCAGTCAATAACTTTTATGAATGGTTATGGCATTTCAAGGCTTAATAGCTGATTTGTATAATTTTAGGTTTTCTTCACAATTAAATAATTCTTCAGTTGATTTATGCTATGTTTGTGATATAATCCCCGAATAGATTATCACAAGCGGGTGTAATTCAGTGGTAGAATGTCACCTTCCCAAGGTGAACGTCGTGGGTTCGAGTCCCATCGCCCGCTTTGAAAAGAATTGTACAGCGACGAATTATTTGACTGTGGCGACAAATTATTTGTCAAAACATCCAAAACGACAAATTATTTGTCTTTGTGATTTTTTACTGACCAATTCTTAAAATTTGGGTTAATTGGCGTAGCAACTACCATATTAAACTCACGCGCTAATATTTTGCTACACCAAGTTTCGAGAGGCATATTTTATTACTCTACACTCAACACTGCCCCTACCTAATGATGAAGTTACTAATCATTAAAAGTAAAAGGTGCATATCGTCTTCACAAGGAAATACCTATTGATTTCAACCTTCCATTAGCAAGCATGGCTTTTGAAATTTCAGTGTTGGGAAGGTGACATTCCTTTCAACCCTCTTAAGCGAATTGTAGATGGGATAGTTGTTGAAACTTTTTCGATTTCTGGGATAAACCCACTCTAGTTATTTCAAACCACTCTTAACTGGGATGATTGTTGAAACAGTTATCTGCCAAACCTATGCTCAGATAATGACGTTCTTTCAACCCACCCTTAGCTGGGATGGTCGTTGAAACTTCTAATTCTCCAATATCATCAAGGCAATTTTGAGCCTTTCAACCCACCCCTAGCCGGGATGGTCGTTGAAACTTTGAGTCGATGGGTAAACTTGTCGATGGACAAGTCTTTCAACCCACCCCTAGCCGGGATGGTCGTTGAAACTGTTCCCGCCTAGACCCTTGTGATACAATTGAATTTCGCTACTAATTTGCTCACGCATATCGCGGAGTTTTGGAATAATTATGCTGCTTGCTTGATAGGTTTTGGCGTTAGCGAAGCTCGCCGAAGGCATCGCCAAAATTGCATCAGCCAATAATCTATCCACGTATTGTCCTAACTCTGATTCACCAAAGGAGTTTGGCGCATTCCGTTTCTGAGCTTTGTGACGTTCATGAGATAGGCGTTGCTGTTGTTGTCGCTGGCGATTGAGAAGGTTGTAGTTCTTGCCAAGTAGTTGTTTGACACTGCGATAAGCTAGAACTTCATTTTTAATAACATCGACTACAGCTACTGTGACTGGCTTTTCTAGACCGAAACTAACACCGACTAGTATTGAGGGCTGACCTTGATAATTAGGCTTGCTGGGACGAGGGAAAGGGTTATTAATCCTATCTAGCGTGGATTGCTGACGAGTGATAAAAGCTTGCTGTTTATCATTTAGTTCATCTTTCTGTGTCGCTTTTGTTAAAGTTTCGGTTATTTTTGTGCTTTTCTCATCAACTACCTGTTGAGTTCCTTCAATAGTCCACATTCGAGTATCTAAAGCGCAGTAAAGATGTAGTTGATTGACTTTCCAGGGTTCACCTTTTTCTTCTCCTGGCGACCAAGCAAGCCTTCCTGAACGCAGAGTAAACAAACTGCTTGAGTATTGGTTTTTATGATTGCGTTTAAGTTGTTGATCTTCTAGGAAGCGTTTGAAGTAGTGCAAATGACGCTTATCACAGTAAATCTCAAAGGTAAGTTTTCCCAAGCCATTGAACCGAACGAAAAGACGACCTTTGTCATTTTGCAACCATGTCATATCTTCGTTAGATTCGTAAGCCACAGGAAAAGGGACATCAGCAGATTTTCTTAATAGTGCTGCTTGCCAAGCTTTTGCCTCATTTTCATTTTGAGGTACATTGGCTGTAGCAATTTCTAACGTCTTTAACCACTCTTCCCCTGTTAAATCTCTACCTTTAGGTATGCGACTTTGGAGTTGGTTTTTTAATCGCTCAATTTCTATTTCCTTTTTGCGCCTATTTTTAGTAAATTCTTCTGAGTCTTCGTCGAGTTCACTAATTTGACAGTTATTTTTCAGCAGATATGCGATCGCACAACGAGTAAGAGCGTCTTGTGTTTCTTCGTAAGTGTTTAAAAGAATTTGAAAAAGTGAAGATTTTTGTAACTTTGCAGATTTTTTAGTTCTTTTGCTCTTTCTCTGTTTTTTATTCTGGTCGGACTGGGGGGTAGATTGGGTAAGAATTTCGTTGGCTTTAGTACGAATTACGTTTAAGTTACATTGACTTTCTTGTTCAAGTTGTAGATCACTTTTGAGTATTGTCAGCCAACGTTCTTTCCCTTCTATTTGCCGCTTTCTTCGTTTTTGTAAGGCGAACCAGGATTTATATACATAATCTACTAGAGCGATCGCTGAGGTGTAAAAGCGTCCAGGTTGACCAGCAAAACGCTCTTGAGTTTTGAGGGAGTTAACAAGTGTTTTGAGTAATTCAGTAGGTATTTTGCCTTGATCTAGCCAAGTTTCAAAGTCTGGGTGTTGTCCTACCTGTGCCAATAGTTCATTTATAAGTGGTGTGTTTTTGTCAGTCATCAGTTCCCACAGTTGGCGGAGGGTTTCTTCTTCTGCAACCAGGCGGCATTGAATTGTAATAATGCTCATGGTGTCCTCCGCTTTGTAGATTCGATCAAACTGACGAGGTTTTTGTTGTTTTTGCCTTTGCATTATACCGCAATGCCGCAATAGCGCAATGCCGCAAATGTGTTTTTACTCAGAGGCTGTGTAAAAATGAAAGCCGCAAACTTTGACTTCAAATTAGGATGGCAGAAGAAACTAGAGAAGTTCGGGGGAGACTCCCTAAAGACTTAAAAATCGCGTTTGAAATCGCCTGTGCGCGTCTGGAAGTAACGCAGACTGCGGCTTTAGAGGAGGCAATTAGAGATTGGTTAAAAAAGAAAGAATCCTCAGACAAACAAAGTTAGGAGAATTGAGAAATATGTTGGCCACAAACTCCACTAGAGAGGGTGTAAAGTAGGCTATTCTGAGCCTGATGGCTCAATAGTTAGTGATAATTTCGGGATGCAACTTATACTCTCTGCCATTCCCGTTATGACAATCTCGAACAAAATCCTCAGAGGATTCAAAACTTAAACTCTTGCCCATAGCCTTGCCAATTAGCGTCAGCAAATTATTTGCTCGCATCTGGAAAAAGGCTTCAAAGTCATCTCTTCGCAAAGTTTTTGGGGATATAGCGTGCGATCGCAATATTTCATCAAGTCTTTTTGCTGATGTCCCAGAAAGTTCAAACTCCTCTAAATAAAGGGAAGGTGCTTTACTCCCAATCTTCTTGTTGGTTTTGGCACTTAAAGGTGTACGGTTAATCAAGCAGTTATATTTTTTGGGTTCAATGTCTTTTTTGCGACACCATGCCACAGGGAAGATATGGTGCGAATCTATCTGTTCTTCAAAATAAATAACATCATTGATTTCTTCCCCAGTACACCAATCAATTGCCCCCTCACGTCGTAGTAAAGCAGCTAATCCTTGATAGACTGCACCATAACGTTTTCTAACGCTAATCAACCTATCAAAAGAAAAATCCGCTTGCACAATGGTAAGCGGTAGTGAACCACCTGCTAACCAATCTGGTACTTCTATCACGTCTCGTCCGGCTCGTGCCTCATACCAGCGTGTATATACTTCACCAAACATCCCACACCATAACCAGCGTTCCAGCATAGAACGTACTTGGAGAGAACGGGAACGCCCTCCGAGAATGGTAAAAATGGTACTCAGAATCACTAATTGAATGGGGTAAGCTAAATCATCTGCATCAAAGATTTTTTGACTATGAAGGAAACGTGCAGATTCTTCAAAACCCCTGGAAACTGGATCAGCCCATTTTTGATATTCTTCCTTGGTGAGTCTTAGCACTTCAGCCCGATCGCAAGTAACGCTTGGTAATTTATCGATATTCCAGCCTTTTGTTATAGCTTCTATCCTCTTGGCGTAACCAGCCATCAACGTTACTGCTTGTACAAAATCTGTACTTCGGAGCTTACGCAATACTTTTAAGGACTGAAAGCGATTTTCGCGCTGCTTCCAATCATCTCTCAAACTAAAGTCAGCAGTGCAATAGCTGGAACTCATTAAGTCGAAATAATTGAGGTCACAGCCAGAAGTGTTTGTATCTTCAAATACTTGGCATACAGCTTCTTTCGGTAAGGAGTCACGCAGTTGAATAACAGGTATTTGATAATGGTCAAATTTCTTTAGAACTTCCAGTTCTAAGGTGTCAATTAGCTCTAGCTTTTGGGGATCGTATTGCCAATATTTGGAAAATTTACTACGCCATTCAGAAAAAAAGAATACTTTAGATAAAGGGAACAATAATGCCTCATACTCTTTTTCAGGAGTGGAACAATCTATTAAACCACCCATGAAGATTCGTGCAATTTTGGATTCAGGTAAGGCAACGATCGCCGTAATGCGATCGCATTCTGGATGGAGGCATTTTTCAATATCCAGGTAGTACCACTTTTTAATAATTTTTTGGCTTTTCTGGTCTTTGATAATTACAGGTTGCTGAGATAGCAATACCATAAACAGGGTCGTCAGGCGTTGCTGCCCATCAAGGATTAATAAGTTTGGAACATGATTTTCTGGTTTTAAGACTCCATCAACTAAGCGGGGTTTGAATTGTCGGCTTTGAATGCTTTGTTGGAGCATCATGACTGCGCCAATTGGGTAAGCCAGAGATATGCTGGCAAGTAAACGGCGCACATGGGTATCATCCCAAACCCAATCTCTTTGAAAATCTGGAAGTTGAATACGTCCAGTTTTAATATCTTTCAGGACATCAAGAAGAAAATACTTAGTGATGTCAAAGGTAGAAATTGAGTTCATTTGGTGTTCTGGCATTTTTGTCATCAAGAAAGATGCGACTGCTCGTCATAGTTAGTACCTATGTACCTCAGCCTAAGATTCCCCTTGTATTAACAGCAAGGGGTTTTTGGGGCAATTAGTCGTGAGTAGCGATCGCTTTTGTTTATTCTTGAGGAAAGTCTGGAGGTAAAGTCACAGTTCCTTTAGTAACAAGCTGTCTAAATTGGTTAATTAGGTCTGCTTGCCTTAGTATGCGAGTAACGTATTTAGGTCGTCGGCGAAAGTCAGTCCCCCAGTCCTTAACAGTTTTTGGGCTAGTACCTGTAACTTGGGCGATCGCATTGATGCAGGCTTTGCGATAATTGCGACCTGGTTCTTGACTAACCCAACGGCGACAATATTCCATCGGTTCTAGGGGCAACTGACGGAGCATATCAATTCGATGATTATTCTGATGGGAGTTGCTCCCAGTCTGCATCTTCTGTTTTGCTGAATCAGATTAAGGAAGCAGAGGATTAGTGAGAATAACTGGTTAGCTCAAATATCTTCTGCTTGCTCAACTCAAGTTAAAAAATATCAGCTCAGATTACAAGCATTTTAGTCACGAATCACGACTAAATTATTTTTGAGGATAATCAGGAGGTAGGACGATTTTTCTAATTTGGTTAAGCATATCTGCCATGCGTAATATATGCACTACATAGTTAGGTCGCCTCTCAAAGTTTTGACCCCAATTCCCTATAGTCCTTTCACTTAAGCCTGTTGCTTCAGCTAGAGCAGCAATACAGGCTTTTCTGTATCCCCGTTCATCAGGGGACATTTCAACCCATCGTTGACAATATTCCAAAGGCTCCAAAGGCAAGTCACTGAGCGCATCGATCCTATATTGAGTTGTCTGAGGATTACTGTCTATTGCCCAGTTTATTCTTAGCAACTTTTAAACTCATGAATCGTGACCTTTAGTTTAACAGAGATCATGACTTAATTTAACTTATGCTAAATATACGGTTTTATTGCTCTCTTCGCTGGCGATCGCATTTTTACATTTATTAAGAAGACAGCATTGAAATTTGGTTTATTCTACGGTCATTCTAGTAAAATATAGTACGTAAATACTATTGACGATCTACATTGGTGCTGTTGAACTTGTTTATTAATCCTTATAAAATCTATATTTAAATTATAAAAATCTAGTGTTTACGCGGTTAGCTTCACCGAAATTCCCGAAGTAAAACAGTATTTATTAGCACATAATCAGAGGTAGATAAAGGGAAACCTACTTTCCTTTCTACTTTCTGCTGTCTACTCTTCAATACAGGGAAATATGACAGAAACCTTGAACCACACTCCAGGTTCTATAGTAAGTTGTCGCAATCGGCAGTGGGTCGTATTACCTGCCGAAAATGAGGATGTTATTCGCTTGCGTCCCATTTCAGGAAATGAAGAGGAAATAGCTGGAATTTACCAGAAGCTTCGGGAGTTAGGCATAGAAACTCTTGAATCAGCAACTTTTCCGTTACCTAGCTCTATCAGTATTAAAGACCATACAGCAGCAGTTTTACTGATGGATGCAGCACGTCACTTGCTGCGAAGTGGAGCGGGGCCATTTCGGTGTTTGGGACGTTTATCATTGCGTCCTCGTCCCTATCAGTTAGTACCTTTATTGATGGCGTTGCGATTAGAAACAGTGCGCCTGCTTATTGCTGACGACGTGGGAATTGGGAAAACCATCGAAGCTGGATTAATTGCCCGTGAACTTTTAGATAGAGGTGAAATTAAGCGGATAGCCGTCCTTTGTCCTCCTCATTTATGCGACCAGTGGCAGCAGGAATTACGCGAAAAGTTTCATATTGATGCGGTGGTAGTACGTTCTGGAACAGCTTCTAAATTGGAAAGAGCGATCGCAAATGGCACTCATATATTTAGTTACTATCGACACCTTATTGTTAGCCTAGACTATGCCAAGGCAGAACGCCGTCGTGCAAGTTTTATTACACACTGCCCTGATTTTGTAATTGTGGATGAGGCGCATACTTGTACCCGTCCCAGTAGCAAGAGTACATCACAGCAACAACGCCATCAATTAATTCAGCAGATTGCCGAAAAACGCGATGCCTGCGGCGGGCTGCGCCAACGCCATTTATTATTACTTTCTGCTACACCTCACAGTGGCATTGAAGAATCCTTTTTATCACTGCTAGGATTGCTTCAACCTGAGTTTGAACAATTAACCTTAGACCGCCTAACAGAGAAACAGCGAGACAAACTGGCAAGCCATTTTATTCAGCGTCGGCGGGCAGATGTTAAACAGTGGTTGGGCAATGAAACACCTTTTCCTGAAAGGGATTCGGAAGAAAAACCTTACAAGTTATCTAAGAGGATGTTTGGAAAGTCTAAAAAAACTCCAGTAACTGTATTCTGTCAGTAGATAAAAAAGCGACAGGGTTACTAGAGCAATGTCTACATCATATCCAACAGACCTGACAGATGAACAATGGGAATTGTTATCAAATCTGATACCGCCTGAAAATCTAGGGTGTCGTCCTCGTTGTGTTGATCTACGTGGGGTGGTTAGTGCTATCTTTTATATTCTTTGTGCGGGTTGTGCATGGCGAATGTTGCCGCATGACTTTCCGAAGTGGCAAACGGTCTACTACTATTTCCGCAAATGGCGAATGGATGGTACATGGGAAGGTATGAATCATAAGCTACAACAATGGGTGCGGGTTGTGGAAAACCGAGAAGCTAATCCCAGTGCGGTAATAGTCGATTGCCAATCTGTGGATAATGGAACAATGGTGTCAAAGGATGTTGGTTTTGATTCAGGTAAGTTAGTAAAAGGACGTAAACGCCATTTGCTGGTTGACACCCTGGGATTGGTCTTAATGGTTGTAGTGACATCAGCATATGAATCTGATAAAGCTGGAGCAAAGAAATTATTTGCACAAGCCTACAACAGGATCAGCGATCGCCTGACACGGTTAGTTTGTATTTGGGTTGATGCTGGATACCAAGGTGAGGGATTTATGAAATGGGTGATGGACACTTACCATTGGATTTTAGCGGTTGTACGTCGTCCAACTGATACCAAAGGCTTTGTTCTACTGCCAAGACGTTGGGTTGTTGAGCGCAGTTTTGGTTGGTTTAATTGGTGTCGCCGGTTAAGTAAAGACTACGAAATTTTACCGCAGACCCATGAAACATTTGTACAAGTCGCAATGATTCGGTTAATGCTGAGAAGACTTGCTTGATTGATTAGTTTCATACTTTCCAAACATCCTCTAAGGAATATAAACAATTATTCGATGATGTCTACAGCTTTGCTCGTGGGCTAGTAAAAACTACCACAAACGACATGAGCTATGCCCAGCGTCGGGGACGTTATTGGTCAGCCTTGGCGTTGATTCGTTGTGTAATGTCTTCTCCAGCCGCCGCAGTAGCAACATTAAACCGTCAGGTGAGTAAATCAGGCGACGATAGTTTACTTGCTGATTTAGACGAAGACTTAATGAGTTCTTACGTTTACGACCCTACAGACCAGGAGCAAGCTGTTGATGCGACTCCGACTGTAGTTATAGAACAAGGACAGCAAAGCTACGGCGATACAGATAAGCGTAAACTCCGAGCTTTTGTGCAAGCAGCCCAAAAGTTACAGGGTGATAAAGACCAGAAATTACAATCATGTATTGCTTCCATACAAACCCTGATTTCAGAAGGTTTTAACCCGATTATTTGGTGTCGCTATATTGCCACAGCAAATTATGTTGCTGATGCTCTCAAGCAAAAACTAGAAAAGAAAGGGAGCCAAATTCGAGTCATTGGTATTACTGGGGAACTTTCAGAGGATGAACGAGAAATTCGCCTGCAAGAGTTAAAGTCATATCCTCAAAGAGTTTTAGTAGCTACCGATTGTTTAAGTGAAGGGGTAAACCTGCAATCTCACTTCAGTGCTGTGATTCACTACGATTTACCCTGGAACCCCAATCGCTTGGAGCAACGGGAAGGCCGTATTGACCGCTATGGTCAAACTGCAAGCCAGGTTAAGACATTGCTGCTTTACGGTTCAGATAATCCGGTGGATGGTGCAGTTTTGGACGTGCTAATTCGTAAGGCTGTACAAATTCACAAGACCTTGGGAATTACCGTTCCCGTACCTATGGACAGCACCACAGTGTCGGAAGCTGTTTTTAAATCTTTGTTTGACCGCGCTCATGATGCGGTGCAATTGTCTTTGTTGGATTTGCTAGATGAACAAGAATCTGCTGTTGAGCAAGTTCATAAAAATTGGGACAAAGCTGTAGAGCGAGAAAAGATTAGCCGTACCCGGTTTGCTCAACGCTCAATCAAACCTGCGGAAGTAGAGCAAGAACTAATTGAATCTGAGCAAATTCTTGGTAGTGAACAGGATGTGCAACGGTTCGTATTGTCAGCCGCAAATCGCCTATCTTGTTCGTTAACCAAGAAAAAACAAGGTTGGTTACTGTCTACAATTCCTAATTTTCTCCAGCCTGCACTGGGGGATAAGCCGCGCTTGTTTACGTTTACAACCCCTGCACCAGAAGGGGTGGAATATGTGGGGCGAAATCATCCATTAGTAGAAGGTTTAGCGCGTCACATTATTGAAGATGCGCTCTCAAATAATCAAGACCCTGTAGCAGCGCGGTGTGGTTTTACTACGACCGATACTGTCACCAAGCGCACGACTTTACTGTTAGTGCGGCTACGGCATTTGTTAAACAGTCCCAAACACCAAAGTTTGCTGGCGGAAGAGTGTGCAGTAGTTGGGTTTACTGGCCCACCATCTAATCCTATTTGGCTGACACCAGAGGAAGCAAAATCTTTGCTGGAACAAGCTAACCCTGTGGGCGATGCGCCTCCAGGTATCAAACAAGCAGAAATTGAAGAGTTGCTCAGTCAAATCACAGAGATTGAGTCTGATTTAGAACTATTTGCTAGAGAACGATCGCATTCTCTTTCCCAATCCCATCGGCGAGTCAGAGCTATGACCCAAGAAGGGCAGATTCAGGTTAAACCCCAGCTACCAATGGATATTCTGGGCGTTTACATTCTTCAGCCGGGAAGAATTCGTAATTCGTAATTCGTAGTTCGTAATTTTTTAGACAACATTTAATATTAGGTGTGAGAGATGAGTGTAGCAGGGATTACATTAACAGGCGTTCAGATTGAAGGTAATTTGTTAGCAGCAGATATGACTGCTGAATTGCTGGCGGGTAATCTGAAAGGGCAAGCACCAGAAGATTTTGGTTTTAGTAAAAGCGACAAACTAGCAGATGAAATTGCGATCGCTTGGGGTGATGCTAAAGCTTATTGGGCAGCATTTCAAAGGCAATTAGACAGGTTAGATGCTGATGACACCGCCACCAGCGTTACCCGCGAACTGTGGGTAGTTCCCTTGCTACGAAGTCTCGGATATGACCCAGTTTATACTGCAAAAGCCGAAGTGGTGGAAGGACAAACCTATGCGATTTCCCATCGTGCAGAACCAGGAGAGAATAAGCCACCTATCCACATTATTGGTTGTCGCATCAAAGTAGACCATCGTCCTCCCAGTGGCACACCCAGGTTATCAGCACACGCATTGGTGCAAGAGTATCTTAACAAGACAGAACATCTGTGGGCGATCGCCACTAATGGATATCGCTGGCGGTTACTGCGTGACTCTTCGTTGATGACTCGTCTTACCTACATCGAGTTTGACTTAGAACAGATTCTCAACGGTGAGAACTTTGCTGAGTTTGGGCTATTTTATCGGTTGTTTCACCGTTCCCGCTTGCCTGAAGGTGTGGATGATGCGGATAAGTGCTTGCTGGAATATTACCACCAAGAAGCACTGCAACAGGGCGGACGAGTACGCGACAGACTCAGAGATGGGGTAGAAAAAGCACTAATACAGCTAGGCACAGGTTTTCTCCAGCATCCAAGTAATGACAATTTGCGGCAAAAGCTAACTGCTGGTAAAGAGTTGACAGATATCGGATATTATCGTCAACTGTTGCGGCTAATTTATCGTCTGCTGTTTTTGATGGTGGCAGAGTCGCGCAATTTATTATTAACTGGTGAGGATGTAGAGAAAGCGCGAATCTACCGAGAATATTACAGCATTGAGCGGCTACGAGAGTTAGCCGAGCGTCCCCATTGGCGGCGGGAAGGCTTTCAAGATTTATGGCAGGGTTTGCGCGTAACATTCCTGCTATTTGATGAGAACTGGAGAGGAAGATACTTAGGATTATCACCACTAAATGGCGATTTATTTGGTTCCTACACTCTGCCAGCTTTAGATGATTGTGCGATTGATAATTACGATTTACTTGTAGCGATTAAGCACTTGTCATTGTATCAAGAAAAAGGACAAGTAAGACGAGTAAATTATGCTGGGTTAGACATCGAGGAATTAGGCAGTGTGTATGAAAGTCTCCTTGATTTTCATCCTCAAGTAATACAAAATCAAGGAATATATGAATTTGATTTAGTACCAGGAATAGAACGTAAAATAACTGGCGCACACTATACACCACCACAACTTGTACAACAGCTTATAAAAATCTCATTAGAACCAGTTATTGAAACAAAATTAAAATCAGTAAAATCTACAGATAATCACGATTTATTGCAAGCACAGGAAGCAGCATTATTAAGCATAAAAATCCTTGATACAGCCTGTGGCTCTGGCCATCCACTATTGGCTGCTGCACGTCGATTAGGAAAAGAATTAGCAAAAATTCGCACTGGGGAAGCAGAGCCAGGTACTGAACCTCTAAAATTAGCGATTCGAGATGTCATCCAAAACTGCATTTATGGGGTAGATATAAATCCCTTAGCGGTTGATTTATGCAAAGTCGCCTTATGGATTGAAGGCTTTTCTCGCGGTTTTCCTCTTAACTTTTTAGACCACAGAATTAAGTGTGGTAACTCCCTTGTGGGAGTGATGAATTTAAGTTGTTTGGATGCAGGAATACCTGATGAAGCATATAAAGCAGTTACAGGTGATGATAAAACAATATCAACACAATTTAAAAAGCGGAATAAAAAAGAACGCGAACAAAAAGGACAACTATCAATTGATGAGAAATTAAAAACCGATAGCGTAGATTATGCAGAAAAGTGGCGACAGTTGGGGATAATTCCTGAAACCACACCACAAGAAGTTAAATATAAGCAAAAGCAATATCAAGAGAATCTGCAAGAATCTAGTTGGTGGTTGGAATATTCTGCTTGTAACTTATGGACAGCAGCATTTTTTATGCCATTAACTGAGCATAACTTGCAGTTACTACCTACAACTGAAGCATTAAACCGTTTAAAGCGTGAAAAAGTACAAAAAAATGCCAAATCAGACGATAATTATGAGCTAATAATTACGAATTACGAATTAAGTAAGGTTGTAGATGCAGCAAATAAGTTAGCTGAAGAAAAGCACTTTTTTCACTGGTGTTTAGAGTTTCCTGAAGTATTTGATGCAGGTGGATTTGATTGCGTTTTAGGAAATCCACCTTGGGAGCGGATTAAATTGCAAGAAAAAGAATTTTTTGCTTCTCAAAGTGCGGAAATTGCTAACGCCGTAAATAAAGCAGCACGGGAGAAGTTAATTAAGGAACTACCGAAGAAAAATCCTGAATTAGCACAAGCTTTTGAAGATGCGAAACATGATGCTGAAGCACAAGGTAAATTTATTCGGGAGTCGGGTAGATTTCCTTTAACTGCGGTGGGAGACATCAATACTTATGCTGTTTTTGCTGAGACTACAAGAAAGTTAATTTCTTCTGAGGGTAGGGTTGGGGTAATTGTTCCTACCGGAATTGCAACTGATGACACTTGTAAAAAGTTTTTTGGAGATTTAACACAGAAACAGGCTTTAGCCAGTCTGTATGATTTTGAAAATAGAGAGGGGTTATTTACGGCTGTAGATAGTAGGATGAAATTTTCTCTACTAGCTATTAGTGGTAAACCAATAAAACAAGGTAATTTTGCCTTCTTTTTGACTCAGGCTAAACAACTAGATAATCAAGCTCGTCTATTCCAGCTTTCACCTCAAGACATTGCCTTAATTAATCCTAATACTCTTACTTGTCCAGTTTTTAGGACTAGCCGAGATGCAGAATTAACCAAAAAAATATATCAATTTGTTCCTGTTTTGGAGAATGAGAAAACGGGAAGTAATCCTTGGGGTATTTCATTCATGACAATGTTTCATATGTCCAATGATAGTGGATTGTTTAAAAATGAGGCAAATAATGATTTAGTTCCTCTTTACGAAGGAAAAATGGTTCAGGCATTTAATCACAGAGCAGCAAGTGTTATCACTAATTTTCAAAACTTGCAACGCCTTGGTCAGCCAGTTGAAACTCAAACAGAACAATATTGTGATCCAAAATATTTCCCTAAACCTCAATATTGGGTTAGTGAGAAAGAAGTTTGTGCAAAACTACCACAACCATCATCAAATTATTCAATTGGATTCAAGAGTGTTACAAGCCCAACAAACGAGCGAACATTTATTGCTACAGCTTTACCATTTTCTGGTGTTAGTAACTCAATGCCACTTATACTAGCAAATTTTAAAATTCATTTGTTAGCTTGCTGCTTACTAGCAAACTTAAACGCTATTATCTTTGATTTTGTTGCCAAACAGAAAGTCGGAGGTGTGAATCTTAACTTTTTCATAGTCAAACAACTCCCTGTCCTTCCTCCAAAATCCTATACCCAAGAAGACATCAAATTTATCAGCACTCGCGTACTCGAATTAGTCTACACTGCTTGGGATATGCAACCCTTCGCCAAAGATATGGGATACGACGGCGAACCCTTCATTTGGAATCCCAACAGACGAGCATTATTAAGAGCAGAACTAGACGCATATTACGCCAAACTTTATGGACTCACCCGTGATGAACTGCGATATATTCTCGACCCTGCGGATGTCTACGGTGAAGACTTCCCCAGCGAAACATTCCGCGTTCTAAAGAATAACGAAATTAAGCAGTTCGGTGAATATCGCACCCAAAGATTAGTGCTAGAAGCATGGGATAGAATGTTTTCATAATTCGTAATTCGTAATTTATGAAAACAGATGCAATTTTCTATGAGATATTTAAAGAATTTCCCCAAATTTTCTTTGAAATTATTGGTAGGACTGAGACTAACACCAATATTTATGAGTTTACTTCACCAGAAATTAAACAAAAAAGCTTCCGATTGGATGGTGTCTTTTCCCCTCTTGATGAATTTATTCATGAACCACTGTACTTTGTAGAGATTCAATTTTACAAAGATGAAGAGTTTTATGACCGACTGTTTACAAGTATATTCCTTTACTTTACACAATATCAGCCAGCTAACCCTGACTGGTTTGCAATAGTTATTTATGACAAACGCAGCAATGAACGTACCTATCCTCAACGTTATCGTTCCTTGTTGGAACCTCATCTACGTCGCTTTTACCTAGATGAACTTGACGACGCACCAGATAATTCTCTAGGAATAGGAATTGTACGCTTAGTTGTAGAGAGTGAAAATAAAGCCGGAGAATTGGCTAAAAACCTAATTGACAAAGCTAAGGAGGAATTGACAGACACTCTCATCCAAAGAAAAGTTTTAGAATTTATAGAGACAATCGTAGTCTACAAGTTTCCTAACTTAAGCCGCGAGGAGATAGAAACCATGCTGAATTTAAACTTGTTGAAAGAAACTAGAGTTTATCAAGAAGCGAAAGAAGAAGGTAAGGAAGAAGGAAAACTGGAAACCAAATTTAAAATGATACCAATTTTGCTGGAACTAGGACTAAGTGTTCAACAAATTGCTGAACGTTTAGAACTAGATGTGGAGGAAGTAAGAAAAGTTGCAGGATAACAATAATATTTTGTTATTTTCCGTGTCTATAACGGGAAACATAGTAGATAGGGTGCGTTAACGAACCAACGCACCCTATTTATTAATAGTTAGAATCAAATTATATGAAAATCACTATAAAATTACAAGAATTATTACAGCAACCTGAAAATGCAATTTTACCTATTAGTAATTTATTAGGACAAAAATTAGCTTTGCTAGATTGTACAGGAGTTGTAGCTGTTACACCAGAGCAATTAACTTTGCTATTTACAAGTATTCCTCAAAATTGGGATATACAAGAAATTGAAGAAATCTTCAACTCTTCAACTATCACTCCAGCCTTTAACCACCAACTCCAAGAATGGATTAACCAACGCTTAGGACGCACCCCACCCCCATCATCAATTACGAATTACGAATTACGAACTACGAATTATCTTGATATTTTTAATTTCCGCAACGAAGTAATTGGCGACTACCGCCGCTATATTGAAAGCTTCCTTAAAATCCGTGACGAAAAAGTAAAAACCTTTGTCGATAACGAGTTAGAAAAAGGTCAACTCTGGACTGACCCTTTAGTGCAACTTAACCCTAAATATCGTCCAGGTGCATCTGTCGCCACATTAGTACAACAAGGAGTTCTCCATCCAGACTGTAAACGCTATTTCTCAAAAGATGGTGAACCTTTTACCTTCCACTACCACCAAAAACAAGCCTTTGAAACTGCACAACGTCAAGAACACTACGTTGTCACCACAGGAACGGGTTCGGGTAAAAGCCTAACTTATGTTGTTCCCATTATTAATGATTTGCTTCACAATCCTGAAATTAAGGGAGTTAGGGCTATTTTGGTTTATCCCATGAATGCCCTAATTAATTCTCAAGAAGAAGAATTAAGAAAATTTCTCAAACAAGTACCTAACACCCACATTCGAGTTGAAAAGTATACAGGGCAAGAAAAACGAGAGAAGAAAGTCGAAATTCAAAACAACCCGCCGCAAATCTTACTCACAAATTACGTGATGCTAGAGTTAATGCTCTCTCGCACTCACGAAGATAAATTAGTAGAATCTCCCGATTTAAAATTCCTCGTACTAGATGAACTGCATACTTACAGAGGACGGCAAGGTGCAGATGTCAGCATCTTAATTCGCAAACTTCGGCAACGCTGCGGAAAAGCCAAGCAAACATCAAACAATTACGAATTACGAACTACGAATTACGAATTACTCTGCATTGGTACTAGTGCCACCATGTCTTCCGAAGGTTCCCGCCAACAACGCCGTCAGGTAGTCGCAGATGTTGCTAGTAAATTATTCGGTGTGGAAATTCAATCCAGCAACGTCATCGATGAAACTTTAGAACGTTCCATCCAAAGTGCTGCACCCACCACAGAAAAATTGCGTGAAAGCATTATCGAAGGTTTACGGCCAAAGTCCGAACAAACCTTAGAGGCTTTTCAACAGCATCCCTTGAGCCACTGGGTAGAGATGAACTTTGGTTTAGAAGAAAAAGAAGGTCATCTCGTCCGCCGTACACCCATCACCCTAGAAGCAGGTGCAGAACAACTCGCAAATCAAACCCAACTGGACGAGGAAACTTGCTTAAATATCCTCAAGCAGATATTTCTGTGGGGAAGCAAAACTAAGGGGTTGGCATTCCGCCTACATCAGTTTATTTCCCAAGGGGGTAGCGTTTACGCCACCATAGAAAATCGCCACCAACGACTTCTCACCCTGGAAGGTCAATACACAACCACCGAAAACCGCCTGCTTTATCCCCTCGTCTTTTGTCGAGAATGCGGACAGGACTATTATGTAGTGCGCTACGATGCGGAAAAAGATATTGTACTGCCTCAATTACCCACAGCCTTAGATAGTCTTGATAATGAAGACATCAAGGAAGGCTACCTAACTCTTGATGAACCAGGACTTTGGGATAAAGAAGACGAAGAGAGACTTCCTGACTCATGGTTTAAAGAAACTAAAAAGCAAGGGCGTATTCCTGACAAAAAATATGCAGCTTTTATTCCTCGCAAATTGCAAGTTCTCCCCAACGGTAAAGTCATAAACTCTGTATTAGAGGGAACAACTTGTTGGTTTATTCCTAAACCCTTTCTTACCTGTCTTCACTGCGGCGTATTGTACGACCAAAAGAAAAATGAATTTACCAAACTTTCTCGTCTGAGTAGTGAAGGACGTAGTACCGCAACTACCCTACTTTGTCTTTCTAGCGTCAGTCGCCTCAAGCAAGTTTTCACTGACGATAAAGCCAAAGCCGCGAAAATCCTCAGCTTTACCGATAACCGTCAGGATGCTTCATTACAAGCAGGACATTTCAATGATTTTGTCCAAACCAGCTTCTTGCGGGCAGCTTTGAATAGTGCGATGCAAGAAAATCAACAATTAACTCACAAAGCACTGGCGGCAGAAGTTGTCAAAAAAATGGGTTTATCCCAAGCAGACTATGCGCGTCAAGTTGCCGAATTTGGTATTGGGAAACGCAAGAATGAAGAAGCTTTTAGTAACTTAATTGAATATCGACTATACGAAGATTTACGTCGCGGTTGGCGAATTGTTCAACCTAATCTAGAACAGTGCGGTTTATTAACCATAGAATACGCCGAACTATTAGCAACTTGTGAAAATACTCAACTCTGGCAGAAATACCGCCATCCCATTTTACTGCACGCCTCACCTGCACAAAGATATTTTGTCATCAAAACCTTTCTTGATCACCTGCGGAAAAAATTGGTTATCGATGCCGAAATTTTACAGAAAAACGGCATAGAACAACTACGGAAGGAAGTATCTCAAGCACTAAAAGACCCTTGGACAATTGATGCTTTTGAATATTTACACGAAGCTGCTTGGGCAAGCCTCAGCCCCACAGAAAAGAAAGGTAAATCAAGAACAATTAGGCTAACATTTCGTGGCGAAATCGGACGTTTTCTGCGTTCTAGTCGAGCATGGGACTGGTTGCATAAACCTTTATCAGAAGCAGATTATAACGAATTAATTAATGCTCTAGTCCATGCTTTAGCAGATGCAGGTTACTTATACAAGAAGCAAGAAGAAGTTCAGCTAAAAATTAATTCAATGGTCTGGGTCGCCTCAAAATTAAGTGAGATTCCCCCCGACCCTTTAAATTCCCGTCGTTTACAAGGTAGCGACAGAAATACTTCAGTCAATCAATTTTTTCAAGACTTCTACCAAACTAACGCCCATCAAATTAAAGCACTAGAAGGGCGAGAACATACCGGACAGGTCAAAAACGAAAAACGCCAAAAACGAGAAGATGAATTCCGTCATGGCAAATTAGCGGCTTTATTTTGTTCCCCAACAATGGAATTGGGGATAGACATTTCCGACCTCAGCGTTGTTCATCTGCGAAACGTTCCCCCCAGCCCAGCCAATTACGCCCAACGCAGTGGTCGCGCAGGAAGAAGCGGACAGGAAGCTTTAGTAATTACTTATGCTTCCATTGGTAGCGGTCACGACCAATATTTTTTTAAACGTCAAAGTCAAATGGTGGCTGGTGTCGTCGCCCCACCCAAATTAGAACTAGCCAACCAAGATTTAATTACATCTCATGTGTATTCTATTTGGCTGGCACACACTGGCTTAAACTGGGAAAATTCCATGAACCAAATTCTGGAGTTAGATTCGCCAGACTGTCCGCTAAAACAAGATGTGAGTGAGAAAATCAAGCTAAGTCAGGAAAAATTAGCCAAATGTCTCGCAGCTACAAAACTAATTTTATCTGATATATTCTGCCAAGACGACCTGAAGAAAACCTCTTGGTACTCGGAACATTGGTTACAATTCACCCTAGAAAATGCACATAATGCCTTTAATCAAGCTTGCGATCGCTGGCGTAGGCTGTATAAAGACGCACAGGAACAATTAGAAACAGCCCGCGATAGCATGAGTCGTTACACGAGGGGCTACGCTACCCAAGAAGAACGAGATACTGCTAAAGCCCAAGAGAAAGAAGCACTACGGCAAATCGACCTGCTAGTGGGACAAGTCGAAAGCAACAGCAATAATCAGTTTGAATTTTACCCTTATCGCTACTTTGCTGCCGAAGGATTTTTACCAGGATTTAACTTCCCGCGCTTACCAGTCCGGGCATTTATTCCTACAGACGAAGGCGGCGAATTTATTTCCCGCCCCCGCAGCGTTGCTTTAAGAGAATTTGCACCAAGTAATGTTATTTACTACGAAGGCAGTAAATTTATGGTGGCTAAAACCAAAATGCCTGTTGGTGGTGCTGATTATCAACGAGTAAATGTCTGCTTTAAATGTGGTTATTTCCATGAAGGGATAGCCAGTAACCGCGACACCTGTGAGAACTGCGGCGCAAAACTTGCCGATAGTAACAACAATAAGGCTTTACTTACTCGCTTATTATCAATGGAAACTGCGATCGCCTGGAGACGAGAACGCATTACCTGTGATGAAGAAGAACGCCTGAAATACGGTTACAACGTCACCACTCACTTCCGTTACGATAAGCAAAAACGCCAATCAGCCAGAGTAAAAATTGCCGATGGCACAGAATTACTCCGATTAACCTATAGTGCTACAGCTGACATCTGGCATATTAATCGCGGACTTAACAAGAAAAAAAGCGAAGAACGTGGATTTAAACTCGATATCAAAACTGGTATTTGGGGCGAAGCCAGAAATGACTCGGCAAAAGATAGCATTCACACCGACGTTAACTTAATGGTGAACAACACCTGCAATATCTTAGTTGTGGAACCATTAAATGTACCCACAGACAACAGAGAAGCTTTTATTACCACCCTACAGTACGCCTTAGAAACTGCCATCCAAGCAGTGTACAAATTAGAAGCCGACGAACTCGACTCCGAACGCTTGGGGGACGGTAAATATTTGCTATTCTGGGAGGCTGCGGAAGGCGGTGCTGGTGTCCTTTCTCAACTATTAGAAAAGCCCGAAGCTTTTCAAAAAATTGCCGATGCAGCTTTAGATATTTGCCATTTCCAAGAAGCTAAAGATAGCTGCGTTCAAGCTTGCTATGAATGCTTGCTTTCTTACCGCAACCAATTCGACCATGCTTTGATAAATCGTCATCTCATAAAACCCTTACTTGACGAACTGCAAAACAGTACAGTGCAGATAGAAGGGATATGTCGTGATGAACAGTATCAACAACTGTTACAACAAACAGATCCAAATTCCCAATTTGAGCGCATAGTTTTAACAGCAATTTATCAAGGCGGATATAAACTACCAGATTCTGCACAAGAATTAATTCCAGAGGCGAACTGTAAGCCAGATTTTCTTTATAAGGAAGATGGCATTGCTGTTTTCTGTGACGGTTCAGTTCATGACAGCCCTGAGAAACGTAGACAAGACAAAATTGTGCGAGAAAATCTTAAGCACAATACCACTTACCATGTTCTTGTCCTCAGACATGATGAAGATTGGCAAACAGAGTTGACCAAACTAGCAAGTTTGTGAGTGGTTGTAGAGTTTTAGAGTGCGATCGGCCGTATTTACATACTCTAAGCTGAAGCAAATTTCAAAGACGCTTCTGACGCTTCGCCATCTTTGCAAAAGGCAAAAAGCAGTGGGTGCATTCACCTTGCGCCCAATCTGCGGGAATTGGGAAAGGAGTTTCACAGTTAGTACATTTCGTTAATAAGCGTAAATTGTGGCGATCGCATTTCATTTTGTCCTTATACTGCCACTCAATTCGATGATAAGGCTCTTCTGCATAGCAGACAGCACATAATTTAATTGGGCGAGGCTTCATAGTCATTCCCTTTAGTGGCAGCGTCCCTTTGATTTTTTCGACTTCCACCTCAACAAACCTTGCTAATGACTCTAAGTCTTGTTGAGTTGGGAATGGGTTTAGGTAAAGTTTTTTCCATCTTGTTACTATTGCACCAACTCCCGCTTCTCTACCAACTTGATACCCAGTTAGTAAATTTGCTCTCTCAAAACGGCCTAAAAAGTGGCTTATACTTTCCCCTGGTAATGGTTCAACGATATTTATCCAAGCTTCAAAATTATAGACTTCTTCTGGCATCTGGATTGATAACTTTGATGATATGTCTTTTAGCTTGCCACTAATGAATAATCACCTTCAATACTATCTAAAAGTGACTTATCAATTTTATTAACACCAGATTCTAATGCTTTAACTGCTGCATCTCTCAGAATTTGGTCTAGTAATCTAATTTGCCCAGCAGTTTTTTCCTGTAAAATAGTTATGATTTCCTGATTCTCTGCTAAATTTGATGGCTTAGGCAATTTTAGAATTTGCTGTTCCCAAACCTTTACAGTTTTTGTAAAGTTAGCCCCTGATAGTTTTTCAAAACTAAAGTAAGATGCAAAACGTCCAGCGACCTGCTCATCTTTACTAATTAACGTGTCAAGTCGGCTACTTGTACCCACCAATATAGGAATAATCTTCACTTTATCAAATAAGTCTCTTACATCTGGCAATGTTTTAAATTGAAGTCTATGAGCCTCATCAATAATTAATATTTCCACTTTACATTGTTTAATAAAATACCATGCTCTTTCTCTTAACTGAGTTTCATTGCCACCTTTCGCCTTAAATTTCAGAGTTTCAATAATTGTTTTAAATAAAAGCGATGGACTACAAGAACTACCTGTTAACTCTATATATAATACAGGGACAACTGGGTTTTGATTTGGAATTTTAACCGATCTGTTTTGGTAGGTATAAAAAAGAGAAGCTGTAGTTTTGCCCAAACCTGACTCTCCTACTGCCCTTCCAGGTTTTCGTAATTTTCGCCTTTCATCTAACCAAGCACTAAATCTTTTTACTTGTTCGATATTTAAAATATCTGGCTGTCTAAGACGCTCAATTTCTGTTTGGAGTTCTTCGGTTGTCATAATTTATAAACCTAGCTCTTCACGCAATAGTTTGAAACCAACTTTTTCTATTGGCTCATCTGCTTCAGGTTGAGAAGATAATAACTCAACCTGTTCATTTTTATTTTCTTTCAAAACTTGTGGTCTTTGCTCTAAACGTTGTTCTTCAGAACGACGGCGTTCAGCTTTAGTTTTATTCTTTTTCTGTTTTAAGAAGTTTCTGCGTCTAATAGCTTCTTCTAAGATGGAAATGTTATTGATGCCTTTGCCAGTATTTTCTGCTTTTTTACGTGCATATTTAACTTCCTCAATTGACAGTCTTTCTGCTTCTAAACCAACAGCATAGGCACGGGCTAAAAATATTTCTTTATTATTTTTGCGACCATATACTAGAACCATAGTGATGTCTCTGGGGTCGAACCTTAAGATAACTTTTTCTCCTGCGTAAGCTCCTAAATTTTCTCCCCTATAACGAAGACCAGAAAAATTGAGATAGCCATTGTCATATACAACCCGCTCGGCTGCCTTCATTAAGCAAATGTCAAGCTCTCTATCGTTCAGCAAAGTAGGAGGTCTTTGCACTCCTTTCTCCCAACGCTCAATTCGACTTTGTTTGGGAGTTAGAGGGTTGGCTTGACTTCGGGCATCGGGCTTTTGGTTATAGCTATCAACGATGTAACCAACAATTAGTTTTTCCAGTTCAGGAAGACTTATACAAGCTTTTTCTTCAGCTCCCTCCGGCCGGTCTTTGACACTTGACCCCGTGTAACCTGGCATTTCAGAAAGTAGACCACTCATGGTTCTAAATGGTCGCTCTACAATACCGCCATCTGAAGGTTGACTTCGCAGTATTGGTTCAAAATCTAATTCGTTAGCAATCCATTCCACTAAATGTTTAGAGCGAAAATCTTTACCACCATCTGTATACACATATTTAGGTACACCGTAAGCACTCCACTTACATCTAAGTTCGTACTCAGAACTATAACGTTTTGGCATGATTGCATTACGCAGTGCCAAAGCGACAACTTGAGAACTGGGTGCAGCAAAACCTAGACGGAACCCTACAATACAGCGAGAGTAACAATCTATTACCGTCGTTAATTGAGGACGACCTATATCCTCACCATCTTCGTCTACTAATATAATGTCAGCTTTAGTATGGTCTATTTGCCAAACCTGATTAGTGTATTTAATCGATATCTCTTGGCCATCACGGGTTTTGATTACGTGTTCTGAACCATGCCACCCAGGGCTGCGGCTAGTGCGCGACTTATGCCTTTTCTCCTCGACTGGTTTGAGCCATCTTTCTACTGTTCTAGTGCTGGGAGGCTTGCCATACTTTGACCAATACTTAAAGCCCTCTGCTTTTTCCTTAATTTTTATTAGCTTCTTTAATTCCCAATCTAAATCTTCTCCCCGCAATCCCTGACTTTCTAACCTTGATATTTCTGCTTCTAATTCTTTTTTGGCAAATTCGTAAGCTGTAGTCTCAATTTTCTCGGCGACCTGAGTGCGAGTCATGCGATCGCTGCCTTTATTACCTTGTTTATAAATGTTGAGACTCAAGTTATACCAGTATTCGCTTTTTCGCACCTGTCCTTTGTCTGCTCTAGGAACTTCCGCTAAAGCAGCTAGACCTTTTTCTTCCCAAGATTTAATCAAACGTCTAACCGTTCGTTCTGATTTACCCAGCTTTTTGGCTGCTTCCTTCAATTTTTCACCGTAAGTTAAGCGATCGCATGGTTCACGTAAATTACGAATTATCTCTAGTTTTACTCTTTGTTCTCCTGAGAGCCTGAGTTCTGAGTCCTCTAAGTATCTCTGATCCAGGAACTCAACTGATTTATCTTCTGCTATGGAGTTCTCATCTTCACTCAATGATTCAACTTCCATTGACAAGTCGAGTAGGTCTGCATCCTCATCATCCAAAAGGAAGTCATTTTCATCTTCTAGTTCAAACTGGTTATCTACATCTAAATAACTCATAGATGTGATTTATCTTTGATTATTTGGATACATTCATACTACGCTGAAACAGCGAATAATTGACACTTAATTTTTCGCTAAATTAATAATTGTCATCTAATAAGTCGCAGTTGTTTAAAAAAGTCATGTAATTTGTCGCCAAAGACTGAATTAGCTTGACTCAGCTTTCATTGCTGAAAACTATTGATATATATGGATTTCCAGTTAAGATAATGCTGTGACAAATAATTTGTCGAAGTGGTCAAATAATTTGTCGCTCTACAGCAATCTAAAGCCTGACAAATGCCATTTAACCTTTCTGGGGCTAATCGTGGCATTTCGTCAACCTTACGTAGCCTGTACACCGAATTTTCAGTTATTCCTAACGCTTCAGCTAAATCCTTATTCCTCACTCGCTTTCGCGCCATCACTTCATTTAATTTCCAGCGAATCACTTTATCCATAGGCATATCACTACATCCCCAGTTTAGTGGCTGTGAGGCGTAGATTTCTCTACTCGTGAATATTTTGCTTTTAGCGTAGATTTATCTACTTTAAAGCTTTATTAATCTACACTTGAAGTATTTCTACGCCAGGCGTAGATTAATGAGTAGACAAAACAAAAGCGATCGCCCTCCGGGAAGAGACTGCGATCGCCTTTTGTTATACCAATTCGTAATACTCGCAAAGCGAGTTCGCGGAGCGTTCTCGGAGAGTAGCAAGCTACGTAATACTCGCAAAGCGAGTTCGCGGAGCGTTCTCGGAGAGTAGCAAGCTACGTAATTCGTAATTAAAAAACTTAGATGCAGCAAGGCTTTGAGGGTTTACATCTGTATCAGTTTTTTCGTGAAATGGTATTAAACCCCATTCACGAGATTATTCATCATGATTGTACAAGATGGATTTGATAACCACACCTTTTAATTACTTTTTTGGCCAACGCCAATTGAAACGATTCCACTCATAGATGCCTTGAATTTCGTACTCAGTACCGTTATAAAAGCGGACAATGCAGTTAGTAGAGGTATCGTCACTATGATGAATTTCCTCAATTTTAATCACGATGGAGAGAAACCATTCTCGCTTGCAGGGGCCATCGTTCTGTACCCATTCCCATAGGCCATTGGAAACTTCGATGCGATCGCCTACTCTTAGTTTTAGTGCATCCTCAAAATAAGCATATTTGTCAAAATGATACGACTCCACACGATTTAGCCACTGTAAACCATAGCGTTCTCGAATAAATTGCACTTTACCTGAGTCGTTGTTATGCAGCCAGTCGTTTAGTAACTGCACCTTCCAAGTGCGGTTTTGTTGTTCCTCTAGCTTGACAAACTCTAAAAATATTTCTAGTTCCTCTGGAGTCAGTTCATCTAAAGGATTAGGAGTATCTGACTTCTGAGATTTAGATTTTGTGTGAATTTCCTCGACCAATTGTAATAAAATCTCTTTTTGCTTGTCAGTGAGAGGACAGCTCGCTGCATCACAACGATTAAAAGCTGCTTGCAAAGCTGTTGCGATCTCATCTGGTGTCATAATTTAATAATAATCGAGGGTCTGATTTAATAATTATTACAAAAGTTAAATAGAAGTTTCTAGTCATGGGGTATTAGACATTGGGCATGGGGCATTGGGCATTGGGCATGGGCGTAAATATTGCTCCCTTATATCCCCTGTCTCCCTTGTCTCCCCTGTCTCCCTTATCTCCCCTGTCTCCCTTGTCTCCCCTGTCTCCCCTGTCTCCCTTGTCTCCCTTGTCTCCCCTGCTCCCCTGCCCTGCTCCCCCGCTCCCCTGCCCCCCTGCTCCCCAGTCCCCATCTTTCCTTGCTACCTTATACACTTATGCCAAAGAAAATCAGAATAACACCTAACTTTAATTACCCAAGACTGATGACAGCCATCTTGATTTCCTGTCTCATACTCGTAATCTCATGGGTATGGACTCCTGTGGCTGTAGCGTTGACACAAATTAAACTCTCTGACTTATCTTACAAAGACTGTCCACCAGAATTAGCACAAGGGGCTGTGATTAGTAGTGGTAGTGCGCGGGCTAATTGCTTTATTGTCACTGGCAAAGCCCAAAATAGCACGTATAAAACCGTCTACGATGCAGATATCTATGGGCGCATCTATGATGCCAACAATGACCCTATATTACAAAATCGTAGCCGTCTAGGTTCTATTTCAGAAGTGCCACCAGGCACTAGTGATTTTGAATTAAGAATTTCTGTACCTGCAAATCAGCCTTTACCTCTAAAGCTGAAGCAGTTTAAAGCTTCCGGGTTTAGCGCACAAATTCGTAAATGAAAATTATTAAGTAGGGTGGTGTAATCCACCCTACGAAACTGTTACGCTTTTAGAATGCTCTGACCAAACTGAGAAGATAAGGACTGCTTAGAAGGTTAGTAACTAAATTCAACAGCACAAAGGCGAGGATGGGTGAAAAGTCCATGCCACCCAATGGGGGAATAATTGAACGGAATAAATTCAGATAGGGATCTGTGATTTGGCTTAAGGCTGCAAATGGTTGATTATACCAGTTGACTTGCGGAAACCAAGTTAATAAAACCCGAATAATTAGCAAGTAGCTGTAAATAGTTAAGAAAGTAACTAACGTAGTAATCAGTAAATACATGGATGGTTAAGTTTCCTACTAGGTGTTAAAAGCGGTCTTACTATAGATTTTAATTTAGTCTAGGTCATGACGTATGCACAGAGCTACCGCATTAACCGCCATGATTGGGCAGTGGTGAGTTGTGAGTTGTGTCCATCCAACCGCTTTAAGAATCTTGGCTTAGGGAACGGTCATTAACAGATGAACTAGAGCCGCCGTTGACATTACCTAAATGCTTCCTGACTTCATCGATGGTGGCATTTAATTGAGCAATCTTATCTTCTAGCGATCGCCTTGCTGTTTCCATTTCCATCCCTTGATTCTCTGAGGATATCATCTGACGGCGTTTGGTTGGTACTTTCTTATTTTCTGTGGAGGAGTTCATTAGTTCTGTGCCTTCTTCCACCATTTCTTCATCCCGACGAGAAGCAATCACAGCACCTAAAATTCCCCCCACTACACCACCAAATATCGCCCCTGCAAAAAAACCACTAGCAAAACCATCACGTTGACTCATAATTCTATCCTCTTAAAGCAACTTAGCAAGTTTTTAGATCAGTTGATTTACCAAAACAAGTTAGTTTTAATCCTTATGGGACGCTACCGCGTAGCTTGCTTCCCCTGAGGGGTACGCCGTGAGCCTCAGCCCAACGCTAGAAACCCCACAAGCAAGTGGGTGGCTGCATTTAATTTTGAATTTTGAATTGTCCCTAGCTGCATACTAACTTATGTGCCAAAGATGCGATCGCCTGCATCTCCTAATCCCGGTACAATAAACCCTTGACTATTGACTGTCTCATCAATAGTGGCAGTGTAAATAATTAATTCAGGATAAGCTTGGCTCAATTTCTGTAAAGCTGGCGGTGCAGCCACTACACAAACAATCCGTATTAAAGCCGGATCAACTCCCCGCCTAATCAATTCTGACATAGCTGTCATCATTGAACCACCTGTAGCCAACATCGGATCAGTAATTAACACCCTAGTTTGGGGGTCAAATTTTTCTGGTAATTTGTTGAGATAACAAGCAGGTTCTAAAGTTTCCTCATTTCGCACCAAACCCAGATGATAAATCGACGCTAAGGGTAGTAAAGTTTGCGCCCCTTCTAATAACCCCAAACCTGCCCGTAAAATCGGTACAACTGCCACAGGCACTTGTGGATTAACCACTGTCCCAGGGCAGCTATCCAAGGGAGTTTGTAGCATGATATCTTGTGTCGGCAACCATTCCCTCGCCGCTTCATAAGTAAGCCAGCGTCCTAACTCAGTCATCGCACTGCGAAATAAAACCGCAGGCGTAGCAGCATCACGGGCAACCGCCAGCCAATGCTTAATTAAAGGATGGGGGGGAACATAAACACGCAACTGTACCGCCATAGTTCAAAATCGCCGCTTCTTACTCTACAAGAACTGAAACCTCATCATACTCTTTCCTGGGAAGTCAAAATTCAAAATTAAGGAATTTAGGGACATGGGGCATGGGGCATTGGGCAATTCAATTTTGGATTTTGGATTTTAAATTTTGGATTGGATTTCAATCTAAAATCCAAAATCTAAAATCTAAAATTCTTTCCCCTGCTCCCTGCTCCAAATTATTGCAATAAATTTTCATTAATAGTTGACATCTATTCTCAACCAAGGTTATATTATTATCAGTGTTCTCCTCTCTTTAAGGATCGGCAGACGGGATTAGTCGGCGGTAGCAGACTCGTCCCTCTTTTTTATTTATTTAGGTAGTTAAAAGAACTTGCTCAAGATGTCTGGATCAGCATTTGCCTGATGGCAATTAACCGAGATCAATCAATTAAAAAAAATCTATGGTTGATATGAATAGGAGTAATATATAATACAGATTTCTCCGTTAATTTCTGGTAATCGCTGCTCCTATGTCTACCACTTTTAGCACTACCCCATCTGTATTTGACGTAATTATAATTGGCTCTGGTATTGGTGGCTTAGTAACAGCAACCCAGCTAGCCGCCAAAGGCGCGAAAGTTTTGGTACTGGAGAGTTATTTAATTCCTGGGGGTAGTGCTGGTTATTTTGAAAGTGAAGGATATCGCTTTGATGTGGGAGCATCGATGATCTTTGGCTTGGGAAATAAAGGCACAACAAATTTACTTACCCGCGCCCTCCAAGCTGTCAATACTAGCATAGATACAATTAGCGATCGCGTCCAGATTCATTACCATTTACCCCAAGGTTTAGACCTGAAAGTTGATCGGGTTTATGATAACTTTTTGCAAAATCTTATTGCTTACTTTCCTCATGAAGCAAAAGGGATTCGTCGTTTTTATGACGAATGTTGGCGGGTGTTCAATTGTCTCAACAAAATAGAGTTACTGTCTTTAGAAGAACCTCGGTATCTGCTGCGGGTATTTTTGCAGCATCCTTTAGCTTGTCTTGGGTTACTCAAGTATCTGCCTCAAAACGCTGGAGATATAGCCAGGCGTTATATTAAAGACCCCCAATTACTACAATTTATCGATATGGAATGTTACTGCTGGTCTGTAGTTCCAGCCGATATGACACCCATGATTAATGCTGGGATGGTCTTTTCTGATAGACATTACGGCGGTGTTAATTATCCTCAAGGCGGTGTAGGACAAATTGCTCAAAAGCTGGTAGAAGGTCTAGAAAAGAAAGGAGGTAAAATTTATTACCAATCCAAAGTAACCAGAATCCTCACCCGTAAAGGTCGTGCTGTGGGTGTGCAAGTAGCTAGTGGTGAAATTTACCTGGGTAAACGCATAGTATCTAATGCTACACGTTGGGACACATTTGAAAAATTACTACCTGTAGAGAAAATGCCCCGTAATGAGAAAAATTGGCAGCAACGTTATACAAAATCGCCGAGCTTCTTGAGTCTGCACATGGGGATAAAACAGTCAGTTTTGCCGGCGGGGACAGAGTGCCATCATATTATTTTGGAAGACTGGCAAAAGATGATGTTACCAGAAGGCACGCTATTTGTGTCTATTCCTACCTTGCTTGACCCAGATTTAGCACCAAAGGGACATCATATCATTCATGCCTTCACACCGCACTGGATAGATGATTGGCAAGGAATGTCTGCCAGGGAGTATGAAGCGAAGAAAGAAGATGCAGCATGGCGAATTATTGACCGACTAGAAAAGATTTTTCCTGGTTTAGATGCGGGTTTAGATTATCTCGAAGTAGGAACACCGCGCACCCATCGCCGTTTTTTAGGGCGAGTAGATGGAACTTACGGGCCAATACCCAAGCGCAAGTTATGGGGGTTATTAGGAATGCCCTTTAATCGCACATCAATTCCAGGGCTTTATTGTGTTGGTGACAGCACATTTCCCGGTCAAGGCTTAAATGCTGTAGCGTTTTCTGGCTTTGCCTGCGCCCATCGAATTGCGGTAGATTTGGGGTTGTAATGGGCATTAGGCATATCAATTCAAAATTCAAAATTCAAAATTCAAAATTAAAGAATTTTGGTTATGGGGCATTGGGCATTGGGCATTGGGCATTGGGCATTGGGCATGGAGGTAAAAATCTACCTTGTCTCCCTTCCCTTGTCCCCCTTGTCTCCCTTGTCTCCCCTCTCTCCCCTGCCCCCTGCTCCCCTGCCCCCTACACCCCTACACCCCCACACCCTCCGACACTGGTAGCCGGACTGTAAAAGTTGCCCCTTTACCTAAACCTGGGCTGTCAGCTGCAACTGTACCACCGTGGAGTTCGACAAAATGGCGAACAATTGCTAGCCCTAGTCCTAGTCCCCCCTCTGCTCTTGTGGTTTTAGAGTCGGCTTGGCGGAAGTATTCAAAGACATGGGGTAAAAATTCGGGTGTAATACCTTTACCTGTATCAATTACCTGAATTTGGGCTTCAACTCCTACCTGTTGTAAACGGACTTCTACTCGTCCCCCTGGGGGTGTGAATTTGACGGCATTAGAAAGTAAATTCCAGATTACTTGTTGTAAGCGATCGCTATCTCCCATCACTGGGGGTATATGATCATCTAATAATGTGTGTATCTGAATTGATTTAGCATCTGCGGCTAAACGCACTGTCTCTAGGGCGGCAATAATAGTGCTGGGTAAATAGACTCGGCGAATATTCAAATTCAGCTTACCCCGAAGAATCCGGGACACATCCAGCAAATCATCAATTAATTGTGTTTGTAATTTAGCGTTGCGTTCAATGGTTTCTAGAGCTTGATTGATGGTATCTTCACTATATTTGCGGGTGCGGAGTAATTTAGCCCATCCCAAAATCGGGTTGAGGGGAGTCCTGAGTTCATGGGAAAGGACGGTAAGAAATTCATCCTTGACGCGGTTGGCTGATTCCGCAGATGCACGGGCTTTTTTTTCAGCTTCGTAAAGTTGGGCGCGGGCGATCGCTTGGGCGCATTGTTGTGCTAAAGTGAACATAAATCTTTGATCTTCCGCGCTAAATATTTGTTCCTTAGCAAAGCTCAAAGCCAACACCCCAATTGTGTGCTGTTCAACTATCAAAGGAATACAAGCAAAAGCACAATTGCCTGTGAGGGATGGTACATTGGCGATAGCTGGATATTTACTAGCTAAAGTGGTAACATTTTCTAAAAAAATCGGCTCTCCAGTTCTGGCAGCTTCCGCTATGGGAACATTATCTGTGATGGGAAAACTAGCCCAATTGTCTCTAACCGATGTAGGATAACCAATAGCTTCTATAATCTTGAGAGATTTCCCATCTTCCTCTAATAAAACCACAGAACCAGCAGAACCGCCTAAAGCATCGATTCCTTGATTAACTACCACATCAGCCACTTGTTGAGGAGTGAGGGCTTCGGAAAAGGCCGCAGTGATATTTTGTAGCCTAGCGGTGCGACTTACAGCCATTTCTGCGGCTTGTTTTGCCTGTTGAGTTTCTTGGTAGAGTCTGGCATTATCAATGGCTGTAGCTGCACGACGGGCAATATCTTCGGCTAATGCTAAGTCTGGGGGTTGATAATATCGGACTGATTCACCGATGACAAAAGAAATTACCCCAAACAATTGATATCGTGAGTAGAAGGGAATCACCATTAAAGAACGTATTCCCAGACTTTGCAGTAGTTGTAGGTGTTCTGCATCTCTAGCTATCTCTACTAACAAAGAATCTGGTAATTGCGAATAAAAAACGGATTTTCCTTGCAGGATAGCTTGGCGGAATGGATGGTTACTGTGATTAGTAGTGGGATAGCGGCGTTGAATTTCTGCCAAGATTTCGGATGTTTGGGGATTACTAGAGGCGATCGCTACCCGTTTAATTGACAAGTCTGGTTGTAAAATATCTACAGTACACCAGTCTGCTAGAGTAGGGACTGCTAACTTCGCTACGTTATTCAACGTCACCTCATAATCTAAAGAAGCCGCTAATGTGGTGCTAGCTGCAACTAAAAAATTTTGTGCTGCTTGTGCTTGTTTGCGTTCACGGAGTGCGGCTTGCCGTTCGCTAATATCCTCTACAATTCCCAAAGCATATTGTGGTTCTCCCTGCTCATTGCACACGGCGGATGAAGTCAGATTTACCCAGACAATAGAACCATCTTTGCGTATATATCGTTTCTCTAGCGAATAATAAGTGATCTCTTGTGCTAACACCCGTTCAGCTTGATTACAGTCTGTTACCAAATCATCAGGATGGGTAATGTCCTGAAAATTGATCTCGATTAACTCATCCTGACTATAACCTGTAAGTTCACATAGTGCGGGATTGACTTGCAGGAATCGACCATCTAAACTAACCAAGGCAATACCTAAAGCCGCCTGGTTGAACATTACCCGAAATCTCGCTTCACTCTCCCGCAATGCTTGCTCAGTTTGTTTCTTTTGGGTAATATCTAGTCCAGTTACACCTACTCCTAACAATTGCCCATCTGGTAAACAAACTGGATAATAACTCACCAGTCCACAACGATAAACCCCTGAGGGATAAGTTTCTCCCATG
Source organism: Aliinostoc maniaoense (assembly GCF_058172895.1). NCBI lineage: Bacteria > Bacillati > Cyanobacteriota > Cyanophyceae > Nostocales > Nodulariaceae > Aliinostoc > Aliinostoc maniaoense. Next base: position 6,670,960 of record NZ_CP187952.1, read on the forward strand.
ACTTCTTGATTCAGTAATGGTTTTTTCGTTACCATTACCTCACGTAAAATTGGCTCTATTTGATTAGCCCAATCTGGTAGTATTTCCCTAACAGTTCGCCCCAGATGTTGACTTTGGGGTACACCATTAATTAGAGCTAGTGCCTCATTAGCATAGACATAACGCAGTTGTGCATCTAAAAAAGCTAGAGCTACAGGTGAACTAGCTAACCAAGCATTCAGTAACGCTAAGGATTCTTCTTTCTGTTGAATGGCTTGTTGCAAGTTTTCCCGCAATTTGGCTTTTTCTTGCTCTGCTTGCTGACGTTCCGTAATGTTAAGTGCGGTACAAGTGATGCCTTGAATCTGACCATTCACTTTCAGAGGTTCTACTAGCAAATCATAATACAAAGCCTGGCCGTGGACTATTACACACACCTCTTCACGAGCAGAAACATCCCTCTCTAAGACTTTGCGCTTAATTATCGTCAGTTGTTCTGCTATGGGAGACGGAAATAATTCATAGTCAGACTTTCCCAAGATTTCTTCAACAGTCGCCCCACCTTGGGGATTATGAATCCACTGATAGCGTAAATTTAAATCTTGCTGAAAGACTACAATTTCTGAGCTACTTAATGCTAATCGAAACCGCTCCTCACTGGCTTTGAGTTTATGCAAGTTGACTTCATCTGCGCGCTTGGCATTGCTTAAAGCAACGCACAACATGGTTAAGAATAATCCTTGCAAAACAAACAATGCCAGTTTTACTAAACTGGCAATATCAAAAGAGAGTTCATATTGGGGACGAAAAAAATAATAATTGCTTAGTAATACAGATAAACCAATTGCCAACAGCCCCGCATTCCAACCCCCATACCAAGCACTGACGATCACAGCACTAAAAAATAGTATAAAAGGAGTGCCACTCATTTCTACCCAAGGATCTAGCATGAGCATTAAGACTAATGCTAACGTAACTGTTAACACAGCTATACCAAGGCGTAATAAAGAATAACTCGCAATATAGGGCATGAAAATTTACGACAGCCAATACTGATTGTAGAAGCTTTACATACCCTAAGCTAGTTTGCACGATTTTGTAATTTATCTCTAGATAGATTATTTTGTTAGCTAAAAAGACTTCTTTAGCTAGATGCTAAATCTAGATTTATTAAAACTGAATGAAAAATGTATTTTTAAAATTGCAACTTTTCGGAAATTTTAAAAAAATAGATATTACACATGATAAAGTGAGTACTAACTTGATTCTAAGAGATAACTTATAAAGTAAACGTTAAATTGTGGACTACTTTATCGCAACCCTCAACGCACCGAGAAAGATGGTGCGTTACGGCTAATTCTCAGAGGATGTTTAGAAAGTCATCAAGGATACTAAAAACCCCTCTCCAAACCTCTCCCCTACAAGGAGAGAGGCTTTAAAACCCCCATTCCCTTGTAGGGAAGGGGGGCTAGGGGGGTTAGGTTAGAGAGAGTTTGGTGTTAATAACAATACTTTTCAAACATCCTCTCAGTGTCTTATACCAATTTTCTATGAAGATGCACCAAATAAATGATGTAGAGACGTTGCATGCAACGTCTCTACAGCACAGAATAAAGCGCATCTATGGCTACGCCAGGCAAGCTACATCAAGAAACGGTATTACGAATTACGAATTAATCAGCACCGCTACCAATTTTTCTATGTGTGCAGGTTGGTGAGTAGCCATTAAAGAGATTCTGATGCGACTGGTGGGAACTGTTGGCGGACGAATAGCGGGGGCAAAAATGCCGGCGGCTTTGAGTTTTTCCCCAGTTTGCAATGCGGCTGTCGCGTTTGCTAACTGAAAACAGCAAATGGGTGACTCTGATGGTAATAATTGTAGGTTGGGTAATTGCTGCTGTAGTAGTTTTTGAAAGTAATTAACATTATTCCACAATTGGGTGCGCCGTTGTGGTTCTTGTTGGATAATATTCACTGCTGCTAGGGCGGCGGCTGTGTCTGCGGGTGATAATCCTGTAGTGTAAATCCAACTGGGGGCGCGATTTCGTAAAAAATCAATTAAGGTTGTACTGCCAGCGACATAACCGCCTAAACTCCCTAAAGCTTTGCTTAATGTGCCAACTTGAATTAATTCTCTACCAGTACACCCAAAATATTCGACGCAGCCAGCACCAGTTTCACCCATTACCCCAGTCGCATGGGCTTCATCAACTAGCAGCATACAACTAAATTCATCAGCTAAATCTAAAAGTTGCGGTAATGGGCATAAATCGCCATCCATGCTGAAAACAGTATCAGTCAAGATGAGACAACGACGGTAGTTTTTTCTGTGTTCACCTAAGAGGATATGCAGTTGTTTAATATTACAGTGGGGGTATTCTAGAACTGTTGCCCCACTGAGAATCGCGCCATTTTTGAGGCTGGAGTGATTATATTGGTCAGATAAAATTAAATCTCGCTTACCCACCAAAGCCGCGATCGCACCAATATTAGCTAGATACCCAGAACTAAATACTAACGCATCTTCAGTTTGTTTTAAATTAGCGATCGCTGTTTCTAATTCTCGGTGTAATTGGCGATGTCCACTGAGTAATCTAGAACCAGTGCTACCAGTGCCAAACTCTTGAGTAGCAGCCACAGCCGCCTCAATTAAACGTTCATCCCCAGCCAATCCCAAATAATCGTTACTGGCAAAATTAATGACTTCCTGCCCCTCTAAAACCACAGTCGCACCAGGCAAACCATGTATAGTTTTTACCGAACGATACCAATCAGCCCGATGAATCGTTTCTAGAGATTGTTGTAACCAAGCATAAGGTTTGGGCATGGGGCATTGGGCATAGGGCATTGAAGACAAATATAGCGTTTCCTAGTCTGCTGAAGTACAAATCTTTGCGTACCTCTCTTTAAAAGTTGAGGCACTGCGTTGGTGAGGTAGTGCGATCTTGGGGGTTTCCCCCATGAGCAACTACCGAAAGGGTTTCCCGGCTTGTAGCAAGTGGCGTTCCTACGAAGGGAAACCCTCCTCCAGAACTTTTCGCTGCGCTTTACTCCGCAACCCTCTGGGTTTCAAAATATTATCTGTACCTCACTTAACCGGGAATCGTTATATCTGGCATATATTAGCAGAAAATTATTTTGGTGTTAATTTAACAACGCCTCATACTCATCATGACTACCGATCCAAAGCCAGTAATAATCATCTCCCTGTTTTAAAGCCAAAGCACGATATCCACCAGTTACACGCGCAGACCAAAGATTTTTACCAACTTTTTTAAAATGTAGAGATGGATGGGATTGATTTTCCTGCCAAAGTTGATATGCTTTCTTCGCTTGTTCTTTTATATCGTTCGGTAGTTGAGCATAAGCTTCCCAAAAATCAGGAGTTGTTAAGGATTTCATCTATATCTTGCACCCGGTTTGCCGCAATATCGGCTTCAGCTTTCGCAATTAGTTGATCTAATTTGCCCGATGTCAAATCATTTTCTATTTGCTTATCCCAGATTTGTTCCAAATATTCTTCCAGCCAAGCAGCTAGTTGACGAATATCATTTTCTGGTAGTTGTTTGATAGCGGCTTCAATTTCTGGTAAAGTACCCATATCAGATTCGATATTTCAATACATTTTATCTACTGATTACTTTAACTCACTTGCTCACTACTACTAAGGTGAGCGATCGCTTGTTTGATCCAGTCTTCTACGTAGGCATCCTTGGGTAAACCAATGTCTTCACTCACTACGTGTAAGGCGTGACTAACTTCGTGGGCTGTGTAGCCGAGGGCAAAGAGAGTCATTTGCACTTCTTCTAAAATACCAGGTGCTGGCCCTTCGGTAGCGACGAAGAAGCCTGCTGATTTACGCCATTCGATTAATTTAGCTTTCAGTTCTAAACAAATGCGTTCAGCGATTTTCTTGCCCACACCAGGGGCTTGAATTAACATTTGGGTGTTAGCAGCAATGATGGCTTGGACTAAATCTGGTAATTCCAGAGTATCTAATAATGCGATCGCTAAGGCTGCACCTACACCACTGACAGTTAATAGATGACGGAATAAATCTCTTTCGGCTGGGGAAGCAAAACCATACAGTAACGGTACTTCTTCCCGAATTTGGTAATGGGTGAAAATCTGTACTAGGTCGCCAGTAGTAGGTAATTGCTTGGCTAACCGTTGGGGAATTTGCAAATCATAACCCATACTGTTGACTTCGAGAGTCAACAGTACGCGATTGTTACCTACATTTTGAATACCGGCGACTATACCTTTGAGATAGCTAATCATTCTAGGAAACCGAAATGTTTTAAACCTTCAAGAATGCCACCCGCACAAAAACTTTGTGCTAGGTAACGATGGTCTGCGGGATAATCGCTGTGCCATGTCAGCAACTCTGTCCGGGCGTTCCCGACTATGATTCCCCGTTCGTTGCCCACAGCGAATAAAGCAATATCATTACCTGAATCACCACAGACAACTGTTTGTTCTGCTGCAAATTTCCACTTTTGACGTAGAAACTGCATTGCCTGACCTTTATCGCTGCTACGCGGCACAATGTCAAGGTCAATACCGCTACTATAAATTAACTTTACATTAACTTCACATTTCTCTAACTCTGACTCAAGTTGTGGTATCACACTAGCAGCTACTTCTTGCTGAAGGAAAAAGCTAATTTTAAAGGGACGTTGTTCTGAGTCAGGCTGTAGGACTAACTCAGGCATTTTCTGAGTAATTGATAATATCAGTTCTCGGTGCCAACCCAGACTGAGAATTTCCGACCAAGCTGCATCAGGACTACCACTACCATCAAGATAAATCTCTGTACCCACAGAAAGCACTAAGGCATCTGGTTCTATGAGATTTTTTTCTTCTTGAAGTTGTTTGTACAAAACAGGCGATCGCCCAGTAGCATAGACTATCTTCGTACCATAGGCTTGCCGATGCTCCGTGAGGATTTGACTCAGTTGTATTAGGGCTTGGTCATTACCTACCAATGTGTGATCTAAATCTGTGACAAACAAAAATGGTTTCATTGCTTTCATCATGATTTACTCCAAGTGATATGGTTGCCGAAATACTGAAAAATTTTGGATTTAGAAATCAACTACAAATTTAGTAGAAAAACCCACCACAAACATCAATAAAGATTTTCTATCCCTACTCCCTGATTAATCAGAGAATGCTTAACTCAACTCAAATACGTACTGTAGTTATCAGCCTCATAACCTCCACTACTTTACTAGGAATTGGTACTTTTGCTCCCAATTCCTCAACTAATTTAGTTGCAGTCGCGCAAACTAAACAACTGCGCCCTACCCGACTCACCGCCAAAGAAATGCGTCAAGTCGCTACGCTCCAATTCAAAATTCGTCTTGAAAAGTTTCCTACGGCGGGAAACCCGCCTACAGAACTTTTCGCAAAATTCAAAATTCAAAATTAAATACCCCACGGATAAATCCGGCGGCTTGAATTAATGCTGTTTCACTTTTTTCTTCTCCATAAATAATGGGGCTTGTATCCTTTTTTCTTTGGTCAAGACGATTGCTGAAGCTGAAAAAATTTTAAGAGATGAATTTCAGTTTTTACCTTAAACTTTTCAAAAGCGGATTTGATTGCGCCCGTTGTTTTTCGACTCTCGCACCTTATCACTAGCACGCTGCAATAGAGAGACAGGATCATTGTCTGGTATCATTTCCACAACCCCAATGCTGGCGGTAACGTGAAATTGCTGACCATTATAAGCAGTCACGATTTCTTTACTCAAAGCTAGGCGGATTCTTTCGGCAATCTGACACCCTGTATTCAAATCAGTGTCAGCCATAACAATACAAAATTCTTCCCCACCGTAACGTGTAACCCAATCTACTGCTCTGACGTTATTTCTCAGTATTTTTGCGGCTATTCTCAAAGCTTGATCGCCAGTGGGAAAACCGTAATTTCGATTGACTGCGCCAAAATTATCTAAATCTAGCAGTAAAACTGTAAGTCTTTGTTGATACTTGATAGCCTTTTCTATCTCACGGGGCAGAAGTCGATCAAGATAGCGACGATTAAACACCTCAGTCAGTCCGTCATGTTCGGCTTCTGCACGGTACTTTTTCGCCAAGCGAGTGGCTTTAAGCACCATCTCACTTACCATCCGTTCCGCAGTTACCCGAATGCGATGCTCAAAATCAGTAATTAATTTATCCTGTCCGGCGGCATCTGCGATCGCATTAAATTCTTCAGTTGTCACAACTTGATTGCGTCCCTGCTTTTTGGCAGCATAGATACATTGATTGATCTCCTCCCATAGTTCCTCAATGGAAGTTTGTTCACCCATCGGAACTACTGCTAAACAAACTGTCAAATGCACACAAGACACATTATCAAGCTGAAATTCATAAGCATGGAGTTGCGTCTTGATAAATTCTGCAAAGGCTTTCCCCTGTTGAATATTGCCACGGACACAAATAGCGAACTTATCGCCACCTGTGCGAGCCACAATACCAGCACCCAAGGCATACTGTTGGAGAATTTGCCCAATTGATTGTAATATTTGATCGCCTGCACTATGACCATAGCGATCGTTGATAAACTTGAAACGATCAATATCTAAGTAAATTAAACATACAGGCTCGCTATCTTCTTTAGATACTAAAAGCCGCATTGCGTAATCTTTAAACTTCTGAAAATTCGCTACACCCGTCAGCTTATCTAGATTTAATGATTGCTTTTGTTCGCTATAGCAGAGAATGCGCTGTAAACGCATTCCTATTTGCTGATTAATAGCATCACGTTTACAGGTGTCATCCCCTACTGCTAACCAACAAAGTACAGCAGACTCTTGCTCAATTGTGTCTACTACAACCAGTGTCGGTAAGCCAATAGTCATGTATTGATGCTGAATTTGCTCCAGAGTTTCACATCTGTTGATGTCAAGTACAAGCACATCAAAGTTTTTCTGAGATACAGATGCAGCATCAAGTTCAATCCATTCGCAGTTAAGAGCTAAATTTTCTAGTTGGGGTAAATCCATGAGACTATACCAACCAACTCGCACCAGTTTTAACTGTTCATTCATTTAATACTCTACGTACTGACAACTGTAGAATAGCTTTGGTTTATCCCAAATGCCTAGAACAACCAAAGAACTTCTTGAAAATTGCGACAAATATTTAATCTAGAATTACACAAAAAAAATAGAACCCCAAATTATTTAAATAATTTGGGGTTCTCCGACTTTTAAAAACAGAAATGAGCGGTCATTACTAAAAAAATCAAAAAATACAAAATTCAAAATTCTATTTTTGAGTTTTGCATTTTACACAGGATTTAACAGGTTCAATTGCGAACTGTGAACTGAATTTAATGGCTACTGCCTGTATGCACCGTTTTCACCCATTTCAGACGCTTTGGTCTAACGGACATCCGCGCTGTTGTACTGCTCATAACTACTAGCCAGTGCAGCATATACAAAGTTCCGCGCACTGTTTGAAGCAGCAATACAAAGGGTGTATAAACATTGAATTTTTGCTCTTGGCGTATCCGCCTCAAGCCAGCATACATACCCACAACTGACATTGTGATTGATAAGCCTGTTACCGGGCCTAAAATTGGTAGGCGATGACGGGTAACTGACATCAATAAATCTGGGACTGCTGCTGTGGGCAAAATGTACATACTAAACATGAACATTAGCAAATCCCAGGTTTTGCGCGTACCCATGCGATTTTTCAGGATTAAATCCCAATAATCCAAAAAGCGTTGATAGCCACCCTCAGCCCAACGGTTGCGCTGATGCCAGAGTGCAACTGCATTTGTCACCCCTTCTTCCTGGACAGCTGGGTAAAATACGCATTCAATATCCCAGTTATCTAAATGCAGGCGGAAAGTCATATCCAAATCATCGGTGATGGTTTCTTCATTCCATCCGCCAAAGCCTTCTAAGGCTGTACGCCGCACGAATTGGCCATTACCTCGCAGTTCGCCAATGCCACCCAATCCGGCGCGCTGCTGTTGAAACCAAGTATCTAGAGCCATTTCGGCCATTTGTCCCTTTGTCCAAAAGTTCTCCTTGGCGTTGGCGATCGCTTTTCGCACTTGCACCGCCCCCACCTTTTCCCGTTGGAACAAAGGTACTACTTGAAGTAATAAATCTGATGCAACTTGAGCATCGGCATCAAACACAGCAATAATTTCCCCTTTTGTCAAGGGGAGAACTTGATTTAAAGCCCCAGATTTACCGCCGACTGCTTGAGCAGAACGTCTAAGTATTCTAAGTTGACTGTACTCTTGAGCTAGTTCCGCTAACACATGGGGTGTTTTATCGGTACTATGATCGTCAATTATCCAAACTTCGTATTGCCCGTTGGGGTATTCCAGATTACAAAGATTTTTGACTAATTTACCAATTACAGCCTCCTCATTTTTGGCCGCTACCAGCACAGAAACAAAAGGTAATTCACCCTGCATTTCTTTTTGATAGCGACGGGGTTTAGCAAACACTATGACCAAAGCGTGAATACCAAGGATGGTAGTCAAACCCAAGACAAAGATAGAACCCCAGGAAGCTAAATGTAAGGCGATGGTGCTACTCCAGACTATGGTTAAGACTAGAGCGGCTTTACCCCTACGCCCTTGAAACCGGGATGGTAAAGACAAATCCCGTGTTTCTACCACTGACTCCTCAGTTACTGATAGGTCAGACAACAGGGAGTTAAGTGGATCAAGTTCTTTGTAGGAATCGTTATCGGGCCAGGAATTTGCTGGCATAAGTTACTTGATTCAAAAACCAGTATTTGTCTACACCTGAAAAGAAGCTGGGAATCAGGTAACGCTAAACTGTATTAGCCAACTTTGTTAATGTTTAGCCATGATTTGAGAGCGCAAATAGTATAAGTAATACTGATAACTCGCAACACAATAGACTTGTTCCTTAACCGGAACTTTGACTAGGGCTAACTCACAGCAAAGTAGCAACAGCTTATTGTTGGCAGAAATTGCAATAACAGCATTTACTCCCGGACGGCAGTAATTTGCAGCATTATTGCGCCCAGCTTCCCTAAAAGCTAATGCAGCCTTATTGTAACTGAAATTTTAATATTTCTTAGCAGTAACTTTTGTGATGACTATCATGATTAGGGGTATAGGGGTATAGGGGTATAGGGGTATAGGGGTATAGGGGTATAGGGGTATAGGGGAAAGAACAAAATAAATTCTTTCTTCCCTTACACCCTTACACCCTTACACCCTTACACCCCTCCCCTAACTGTGTGCAACGCTAATTTTTTGGGAATACTTCATGCAGAGCCACTAATATCCCTAGTTGTCAACTAATGTTGAGGAAGATTCAACAATGTCTATTGAACAACTCCAGCCTGTTAATGCCCAACAAGCAAACGTTTACTTACCTTACATTCAAGGTGCGGCGAAGCGGAATTTTTTACCCTATGCGATCGGACTTTATCAAAAAGGTATTTTAGAAGGACACCGTAAAATAGAAGCTGGTGAAAACGTTCCTTTTGTCGCTTCTTGGAATGTGGCTACCCTACCTTCTGATTTAACCCGTTGCCGGATGCAGTTTGATGGCAATGCGGAGTTGAGTTATGAAGTGATGATGGCTAGTTTTGAATTTATTAGCTTTTTAATTGAACTTATGGAAAATTATAAACGCTATAAAGTAACTGATTTTTCACAATCTTTTTACCGTAAGCTACTGCGTGTTGATGAATAATTGAGTTGATTACAGCTTGCAGGTTGTCAGGGTTAAGTTACCATGAAAACATCCTGACAACCTAGTTTTTGTTTGTCAATAACAAATTTAATCTAAAATTTATATCTTAATAAATACTAAAAATATAGTAGCGTCATAGTAAAAATGTATGACTATAAAAGCACGGAAATTTACTTTCAGAAAGAATTTTTAGGGAAATTATATTTTGCGATCGCTAAGATGATTCTGCCAGAACGAATTAAAATTAATAAACACCTGGCTGGGTTTTACTTCCTTTTGAAATTAGGAGTGCATGTGTGCCAAAATCTGCTAAATATTTGCTGATTGGCTCAACCGAAACTTACAGTGGTAAGTCGGCCACAATCCTGGGTTTGTCTCATCAGTTGCAGCAAAAAGGATTGGATATCGCCTATGGTAAACCTCTGGGCAATTGTTTAAGTACCTCTGATGGCACTGTAGTTGACGATGATGTCCAGTTTATTGCTCTTAGTCTCAATTTGTCGGCAAACCGCATTGTACCGACAATGCTGGCTTTAAATGCAGACAGTGTGCAGAAACGCTTACAGGGCGAAGACAAAACCAATTATCGTCAGTCCTTAGTAGAGCAGTATTTACAAATTCCCAGAGGGGATTTAGTGCTGCTAGAAGGCCCTGGAAATTTGACAGAAGGTTATCTGTTCGATTTATCTTTGCTCCAGGTGGCTGAGGTCTTAAATGCTAGTGTCATGCTAGTAAGTCGATACAATTCACTACTGTCTGTAGAGTCGATATTATCTGCCAAGAAGCGTTTAGATGATCGCTTAATCGGAGTAGTCATCAACGACATTCCTCCAGGAGAGTTAGAGACAGTCAACAATGTCATGCGCCCATTTTTAGAACAACAGGGGATTCCTGTCATGGGAATGCTACCCAACAACGATTTACTGCGTAGTGTCAGCGTAGGTGAACTAGTCAAACAACTCAAAGCCGAAGTTTTGTGTCGCAGCGATCGCTTAGATTTAATGGTGGAGAGTTTAGCGATTGGGGCGATGAATGTGAATGCGGCAGTGAAATATTTCCGTAAGCGGCGTAATATGGCAGTAGTCACAGGAGGCGATCGTGTAGAAATTCAACAAGCCGCCTTAGAAACTTCCACCCAATGTCTCATCCTCACCGGACAACTACCACCACCGCAATTTATTCTCAGTCGGGCTGAAGAATTAGAAATCCCGATTTTGTCAGTTGACTTAGATACCCTCACCACTGTGGAAATTGTTGATCACACCTTCGGTCAAGTGCGCGTTCATGAACCCATCAAAGTTCACTGCATCCGCCAACTGATGTCTGAGCATTTTGACATTAACCGCCTATTGTCTAAGTTAGGTTTAACACCAGCAACAGTCTAATCCCAATAGCATCATCAATTACTTACCCCCTGCCCCTCCGCAATTGCTCCACTTGGGCAAAGCCCTTCCCTACGGGACACTTCGTGAACGCGCAGCGTCTCGGAGAGAAGACCGCATTGCTCTCTGCCCCCTGCTCCCTGCTCCCTGCCAATCTCCAGATTGTTTAAGAAAACTTAGTAGTATGTAACTCAAGTTCGCTTCCGATTTACACGGTGTTTGGTAAAATAGCTGGGTTGTTTAATCTGATTACCTCCGTCTTTGAGCCAGTCAACAGACCTTATTAACCTCGATACATTGGCGCAAGAACTGGCGACAATCCAGCAAACAGGTTCTAAAAGAATCGCCTTGTTGGGGTCGCGTCATGTGCCAATTACCCATCAAAATCTGATTGAAATGATGACTTATGCCTTAGTTTTATCAGGCAATCGAGTCATTACATCCGGTGCTGCGGGTACAAATTCAGCTGCTATTAAGGGTGCAATGCGGGCTGATCCGAATTTGCTGACGGTAATTTTACCTCAAAGCTTAGAACGTCAACCCTATGAATCTCGCCAGCAATTAGAGCAGGTTATGCACTTAGTAGAAAATCCTAGTAATGATAACTTGTCCTTGGCTGAAGCTAGTTACATCTGTAACAAAGAGATTGTCTCCCGTTGCCAACAGCTAATTTGCTTTGCATTTCATGACAGTCGCACTCTGCTTCAAACTTGTGGAGATGCTGAAGAACAAAGAAAGGTGGTGACACTTTTCTACTTTGATTAGTCAGCAGTCAACAGTCCACAGTCGAGCCAATGACTGACTATGAACTATAGACGAATGACTATGGAGTAGAGAGCGAATGATTATTTTTTTGTATGCGATCGCCGCAGCTGCGGTGTTAATTTACGTGCCATTTTTAGCTGTAGGGTATGCCCGTGTGCGAGTTGGGTATAATATTTCTGCCCCTCGCACTATGTTTGATAAATTGCCACCCTATGCCCAACGAGCCACCTGGGCGCACCAAAATTCTTTTGAAACATTTATGGTGTTTGCGGCGGCGGCATTAATGGCTTATGTAACTGGTGTAGATTCTGTGATAGCAGTATGGGCTGCGATCGCCTTTGTTGTGGCTCGGCTGCTATTTTCGATATTTTATATTTTGAATATACCCCTATTGCGATCGCTGATGTTTGGCATTAGCACTCTTAGCTCTATTACTCTGGTGGTGTTGAGTATCATGAAAGCTCAAGGTTAATTAGGGCATAGGGCATTGGGAATACGGCATTGGGGAGGCAGTGCGGTCTTGGGGTCTCCCCAAGTGGAGCAACTGCCGTCATGGTAAAAAATCATGATTCGCTGAATTTATCACCAGTTCCCAATCACCAGAAGATCCTAATTTTGAATTAATCTCCAGTCCAACATTTCAAGTTCGACATTTGTTATGGCTTCTACTTATTCCTTTGACATTGTGAGTGATTTTGATCGGCAAGAATTGGTAAATGCTGTTGATCAAGTCGTGCGAGAACTCAAAAGTCGTTATGATCTTAAGGATACCCAAACTACTGTTGAGTTGGGTGAAGAAAAGATTACTGTCGGCACTGATAGCGAGTTTACCCTAGAGTCGGTTCACAATATTTTGCGTGAAAAAGCTGCCAAGCGAAATCTTTCTCAAAAAATCTTTGAGTTTGGCAAAATAGAATCCGCTAGTGGTAATCGTGTGCGTCAAGAAATTACCCTGAAAAAAGGCATCAGTCAGGATATTGCTAAACAAATATCCAAATTAATTCGAGATGAATTTAAAAAAGTCCAAGCATCAATTCAAGGTGATGCTGTCAGAGTTTCTGCTAAGGCTAAAGATGATTTGCAAACTGTTATACAACGGTTAAAGCAAGAAGATTATCCTGTGGCTTTACAATTTACAAATTACCGATAAGAGAGGTTGACACTCCCCCGACTTTTTGCTTAAACTTCGCTACGCTCGTTTAAGCAAAAAGTCGGGGGATTCTCCAAGAAGCACTTAGAAGGGACAGTCAAAAGTCCCACTACCTGCTCGACATCACTGAACATACGACACCCATGAGTCTTGCAGCTACGTTATTCAATTAATTAAATGCTTTCCGGGGTTCTCCACTAAGCCAATGTTGCGGTACACTCAGCTACTTGCCATTACTTACATTCTTGGGATATCGACTCAATGCGATTCCGAAGATGCCGGGAGTTCGCCGTACTAAGAAGCTTCAACGTGCAGGAGTATTACCTTACTCACTCTGTTATTTTACCATTTTTTTTGACTGCAACTAAAGTTGCACAAGTCACTTTTCCACCTCGATCTAAAGATGCGAGGCTACCAAGTTTCCCGCTAAAGTCGGGTGTAGGGGTGTAGGGGTGTAGGGTTGTAGGGGTGTAGGGGTGTAGGGGTGTAGGGGTGTAGGGGAAATAAATTCTACCTTGTCTACCTTGTCTAGTAAGAATTAACCAAACTTCTCTACTAAACACTCAGCAATTCTTCTAGCTGCGCCTGGTGTACCCATTCTGCGCCTACCATTCTCGGTGATAATATGCAGCTTGTCAGGATAAGTGAAAAGCGATCGCACTTGTTGAGGAACTTGTGCTGGTTCTGCCACTAAAATCAGTGATACGCCGAGGAGTCGGCTTTGGGCTTCGGCGAAGGCTGGGGTATATTGTGGCCCCTCTCCAGGAATGGCGATCGCTGGTTTACCTAAACCGATAAACTGTTCTGTAGCTGTGCCTGCCATTGCGATCGCTATATCTCCCCAGTGTAAACATTCGTTGTATGCTTGTTGAGTCAAGATGAAATGGGCGTTTTTTTGTTGGAAAATTAAAGCATTGGCATCGGGTAGGGGCAGGGGTGATGCTGTGGAGGGTTGCCAGCCTTGAGCGTGGATAGTTTGGGCTAGTATACTCAAGTCTAGATTAGGTGCGATCGCTGCTAAAAACACCACGTTACTAGAATTGTGTACAAATGAGTTTTGCTCGTGGAAACTAGTCATTAAAGCCGACACCGCCACCATCATTACTTGCCAATTTTTATAGGCTTCCGGCGCACGCGAGCCAGGGAGCAGGGTAATTATTAACGGTCTAGTTATTTCTTGTTGTTGGCTATCAGCACGATAAAATTGTTGAGTGTTAAACCTTGGTTGTAAACCATCCATCATCGGATTTCCCACATCAAAAGCGGGAATATTCCACTGATTTAAGATTTGTGTCGTTAACCCATCCCTAGGAAACACAGCACCACAACGGCGACGACTCATTAACCACCTCTCCCAAGGATGATAAATCGAACCAGAAAAGTTTTCCCATTTGGCGGCTTTTGATTCCCTAACTAAGATTCCCCCTTCATCTCGGACATAATATTCTGATTTTGCAGTGCCGACAAAGGCATATTTAGCACCACTCATAAAAGCAAACAACAAAGGGACAATATCCCCCACGGCTAAAATAGCGTGTTTATTACCTAATTTTTTCTGGGAACGCACCCAACGCCGCATGGCTTGAATTTGACTCCAAGTTAGCTGTATCAAACCGCCTTGAACATCCCTTGCTAATTGTCGGCTATCCATGTATATAAACCCACCAGAAGGCATAGTCCGCACTGCACCAATCAGGGGGATATCTAACCGTTGGTAAGCTCCTCCTTCCCCCACTATAGGTAAAGCAAAGATATCTGGTGGATTTGATTGTTGCCATAGTTCCTGCAAAATGCGGATAGCAATGATATCTTCTCCATGCCCATTACTTAATACCAATAGCTGCAAGCGAGAACTGGCGGTTGGTGAATGGGTTAGGGATAATTGGGATATATCACTCATCAGTGTTTTATTCTCAGGCTTTTAAGAAAGATAGGGGTGTAGGGGTATAAGGGTATAGGGGTGTAGGGGAAGAAAAAAGTGTTTCTTGTATATTTTGCTGGTGTGTAGTTGGGATAGTTTGGAGGTTGATCAGAAACAAAATATCAAAATTAACGTTCTGTTTAGGTAATAGGTATTAAATCAGTGAACAGTGAATAAAATATGTTGTCGGTGCAAGCTTGCTTGTGTCGCTAACTGTTGTATTGATGGGTGTTTGATCATTTTGAATTTTGAATTTTGAATTTTAAAAGTATGCGTGTTCCTTCTACTACAATTTTAACTTTAGCTACTTTAGCGGCTGGTAATATTACGCAACAAGCGATCGCGGCAGATGCTCACGCTTCAACTCCGACTGCACCAGACAATAATTTAGTAGTTCCAGTAGTGGAAGAAACCCCGGCACTTGTCAATGCTGTGGCTGCTCCAGAAGCAGACATAACTCCCCAGTTTTCTCCATCGCCAGTCATCGCTCAAAAACCTGTTGTTTTACCTCCTGCACCTCCGGTTGTAAATCCACCAGCCTCTCAGCCTACCACAACTGAAAGCGGTTTGGTCGTCACAGCTACTGATGTGCAGATAGTGGGGGCAACTCCTGAGTTACAGCAAGTTATCCGCCAATTAATTAAAACCCAAGTGGGAGGGGAAACCAGCGAAAGCCAATTACAGAGGGATGTGGCAGCAATTTTACAAACTGGTTTATTTGTGAATGTAAATGTTAATACCCGCACGACTGCATCGGGGTTGAATGTAGTATATCAAGTGCAACCGGTGGTAGTGCGATCGCTGCAACTCGAAGGAGCGAAAGCTCTCACTTATCAAGTTGCTCTCAAACCTTTTCAATCCCAAATCAGTAAACCTATTAGTCCCCAAGCACTCAAAGGCGCAGTCCAACAAATTAATCAATGGTACACCGACAATGGTTATAATTTGGCGCGAGTGTTATCAATTAAACCTAGTGGGGAAGGTATTCTCACGGTGAATGTGGCGGAAGGTTTGGTGAGTGATATTAAGTTCCGGTTTGTGAATGATGAAGGTAAAACCGTTGATAATAAAGGTAATCCGGTGACAGGACGTACTAAACCAGATTTCTTAAAACAACAACTACAACTTAAGCCAGGACAAGTATTTAAAGAAAATATTGTCCGCCAAGATGTGCAGAATTTGTATCGTACTGGCTTATTCCAAAGTATTAATGTGGCTTTTGAGGGGGATGCTAGTAACCTTGATGTAATTTATGAACTCAAGGAAAATGGAGCGCGTGCAATTAATTTGGGTGGCAGTTACAACGCTGATACAGGATTAATTGGCACTGTCAACTATCAAGACCAAAATATTGGCGGCAGAAATGATATTTTAAATGTCAATGTCGGTTTAAGTACCCGTGATTTGCAATTTGATAGTAAATTTATTAGTCCCTATCGTGCCACTAATCCTGATCGTTTAGGCTACACGGTGAAAATATTCCGTAACCGAGAAATTTCGGAAACCTTTGATGATGAAATTAAGTTAGCTAATGGCGATAAAGTCCGGGAAGGTAAGATTGGTGCGGGTATCAGTTTACAAAGACCGATTGATGATTGGGATACCTCATTAGGATTTAATTATACTCGTACTAGCATCCGCGATCGCCAAGGTAATATTAACGCGATCGATGTCCAAGGCAACCCCCTCTCAGCTAGTGGTACTGGGGTTGATGACTTAGCTACGGTATCTTTCACCGCTACCAAAGACCAACGAGATAACCAAATTAATCCTACTAAGGGTTCTGTATTGACTTTAAGTACAGAACAATCTCTACCTATCGGTAACATTTCCATGAATCGCCTCACAGCTAATTATAAACAATATGTGCCAGTGCAACTATTTAACAGTCCAAAACCCCAAGTCTTTGCTTTTAACGTGCAAGGTGGTACAGTGCTGGGTGATTTACCTCCCTATGAAACCTTTAACTTAGGTGGTTCTAATTCCGTGCGTGGTTACGATGCGGGCGATGTTGGTAGTGGACGTAGCTATGTCTTAGCATCTGCTGAATACCGCTTTTCTGTCTTACCAATTCTCGGAGGAGTGCTATTTGCTGACTTCGCCTCAGATTTAGGTTCTGGTGACACCGTTTTGGGAGATCCCGCAGGTGTAAGGGGTAAACCCGGTTCTGGTTTCGGTTACGGTGCAGGTGTGCGCGTAGACTCCCCGTTGGGTTTAATTCGGGCTGACTACGGCATGAATGACCAAGGGGAAAGTAGAATACATTTAGGTATAGGTCAACGGTTTTAAGTCGCTTCGCTCCAAATTCAAAATTCAAAATACCCTGCGGGAAGCAAGCTACAAAATTCAAAATTAATCAACGCACAACTTAGTCAAAAATATTTGCGCCTTCAACCCAAAATATCTCATTTTTCTTTGCGCCTTTGCGCCTTTGCGTGAGATTATGCCCTTGACAAATCTCCAACACAAGCGAATGAAACAGCCCTGCCCCCAACCCTGTTAGGGAAAGATAGCTAAGTCGGTATCTGGATCGAAAAAGTGAATTTTATTTGGTGTTAGTGATAACCAAACTCGCTCACCGACGCTGACTAATCGTTCGGCGGGAACTCTGACTTGCAAAGGATTGATCATGTCAGATAACTCAGATTGATCATCAACTATCGTGGCAGTAATAAAAGCATCATTACCGAGGTTTTCTACTAAATCTACTTGCACTTGTAAATTTTTAGTAGCAGGGACACCTAAGTTTAAATGTTCTGGACGAATACCTAAAATGAGAGTCTGTCCATCATATTTTTGCAATGGATTAGCCCAAATTTCTGGGAGGGTGAGACGGAATTGAGAATGGGTAATTAACAAAGGTGCGTGAAATTCTACGGGAATAAAATTCATTGGTGGTGTACCAATAAATTCAGCGACAAAACGATTATTTGGGTGGTTGTAAAGTTCTAAAGGTGAAGCGACTTGTTGAATTTGACCTTGATTCATGATAGCAATGCGATCGCCCATTGTCATGGCTTCGGTTTGGTCATGGGTAACGTAAATGGTAGTTGTCTCTAATTGTCGTTGTAATTTGACAATTTGAGCGCGAGTTTCCGCCCTTAATTTCGCATCTAAGTTAGAAAGGGGTTCATCCATTAAAAATACTTGAGGATTGCGTGCGATCGCTCTACCTAATGCTACCCGTTGTCTTTGTCCCCCAGATAGTTGTTTTGGTAAGCGATTGAGGAGCATTTCAATTTGTAACAATTCCGCTACTTCCCGCACCCGTTCATTGACTAATCGCTCTTTATGTGATAAGTAACGTAATCCTTTAGGTAACTTTTTTGTTGCCCCTACTAGTAGATTTTCTGCCCAATCAGGAAATTGAGAAGTGTGGTGTTGCTCATGCCCCAATTCTCGGCGACGTAAGCCAAAAGCAATATTGTCATACACCGTCATATGGGGATAAAGGGCGTAATTTTGAAACACCATTGCAATATCCCGTTCCTTGGGTGGTAAGTCATTCATCAAGCGATCGCCTACCCAAATATTACCCCCTGTCATGACTTCTAAGCCAGCAATTAACCGCAACAGGGTGCTTTTGCCACAACCAGAAGGCCCCACCAATACCATAAATTCCCCATCAGGAATAGTGAGGTTAATCCGGCGCAATACATTAATATTTCCTGCTGGTTCTGGTGCTTGATTCTCTTTGGCTGAAGATGGAGTTGGGGAAACTACATTTTCCCCTCGGCGGGGAGGGAAACTCTTATAAACGTTTTCTATAATAACTTTCGCCACGGGTTTTAGTAATTCGTCAAAAAAATTTGTAATTAATAAACTAACTCGTAATTGTAATTAGTAGCGGCTTTTACCCTCTGAATTACGAATTACGAATTACGAATTACGAATTAGCATAGCAGTAAGCTAATTCGCAATTATAAACTTCTCCCATCCCAGATGATGACTAACCATGACATTGTAGACGTACAAACTACAGATTGTTGCATTGTTGGCGGTGGCCCGGCTGGGGCGGTTTTAGCTTTGTTGCTGGCGCGTCAAGGAATTTCTGTGATTTTATTGGAAGCACACAGAGATTTTGACCGAGATTTTCGGGGTGATACGATTCATCCATCAGTAATGGAAATTATGGCGGAATTGGGGTTAAGCGATCGCCTGTTACAATTACCCCATACTAAATTGCGGCAACTGAGGATTAAAACCCCAGAAAATACCACAACTCTGGCTGATTTTAGTCGCCTCAAAACCCCCTACCCCTACATTACAATGTTGCCCCAGGTGAAATTTTTAGAGTTCATCACCCAGGAAGCACAAAAATATCGGACTTTTCAATTAGTCATGGGGGCAAATGTTCAAGAACTAATTGTAGAGGATAGTGTAATTCGCGGTGTACGCTATCGCGGTGGCGGTGGTTGGCACGAAGTCAGAGCTATACTAACTGTTGGTGCAGATGGTCGTCATTCTAAGTTACGACAGTTAGGTAATTTTGCCACCATTGAAACCTCCCCATCAATGGATGTACTTTGGTTTCGCCTACCCCGTCAACCAGAAGACGGTGAGGGAGGAATGGGACGCTTTGCTAACGGTCAAATTGTAGCTATGCTTGACCGTGGTGATCAATGGCAACTTGCTTATGTTATCCCCAAGGGAGGTTATCAAAAGTTACGTGCTGAGGGTTTAGACTCATTCAAAACCTCTGTGGTGCAAGTCATCCCAGAATTAGCAAATCGTATTGATAATTTACAAGATTGGTCACAGGTAGCGTTTCTTGGTGTAGAATCTAGCCGTGTGGAACGCTGGTATCATCCAGGATTGTTGCTCATTGGTGATGCCGCTCATGTCATGTCACCAGTTGGGGGTGTGGGAATTAATTACGCCATTCAGGATGCTGTTGTAACTGCGAACGTCTTAACTAAACCTCTGCAAAATCACCATGTAGAATTGAGTGATTTAGCGCAAGTTCAGCAACGCCGGGAATTACCTACACGCATTATTCAAGCTTTGCAAACTTTGATTCAAAAACGAGTGTTTGCCCCCATTCTCTCATCTCATCGCAGCTTTCAACCCCCAGCTTGGTTACGCTTACCAATTTTGCGGGATTTACCAGCCAGAATCATTGCGTTAGGTCTATTTCCTGTTCATGTCAATAATTAAAGGTTTGTAGTGAGAACTTTAGTTCTCAAACAAGGACTAAAGTCCTTACTACGAAACCAATTCTAGTATTTTTACAAAAATTTAGCCTGGTGTTCCCCCCCTTTTAATTACGAATTACGAATTACGTAGCTTGCTACTCGCTTTGCGAGTATTACGAATTAGTAATTATATTGACTTCCTGTAAATAATTTTCCGGGGATATATTTTTTCTTCTCATCACCGACTGGGGGTTTTGAGTAGAAGAGAACAAGCCGTAGGCTAATTTTTGGCTTTGGTTTTGTGGACGTAGCTTTTGGCTGTACTCATTGAGTTTAAGTTGAGCTTGAGCATACACTGGTGTATCTTCGGGAATTTTACGGAGAAATTCCACGGCATGATCAAAGTTACCAGCTAATGCTTGTTTACGGGCTTGATGTAAAAAGTAGGCGGCTCTAATTTGGCGTTTTTGATTGTATTCAACTAACTTTTCTTGTACTAACGCTCCTGCCTTGCTTTCTGCGGGAATTTGGCGCAGATATTCTAACGCTGTAGAAAAATCTCTGGCTTCTGCTTTGGCGTAGGCTTTAGCTAATAATTTTTGTGTTTCTACTTCGATATTACTCTTAGCTTGCTGGGTTAATTCATTAGCTTTGACTTGCCAGTATAAAATATCAGGAACTTCATTAGCTAATTTGATCACATCAGACCATTTACTGTCAGCTAGAGCCTGTTGAGCTTGAGCATATTTTTGTGCTGCTACTTGCCATTGCTGTTGCCATGTTTCGATGGTGGCTTGAGCATCTGGATAAACATTACTATAAGATGGAATCGATTTAGCTAGAGCGATCGCTTGTTTTAAATCTCCGCCTTGATATTCTTTGGTGGCTTTATATAAAATATCTGTTTCTGAAGGTGTCGTTGGCGCAGTATGTAATAAAGAATATGTCCCGACACCCATCAATATAGAATTTACTGCTAGTCCAACTTTAATGCCTGTAAATAGTGGCGATGATTCTGAAGTTGGTTCTTCTTGTTCATCTTCACTGTGCTGGTTGGGTGGCAAGGTAGTTAGCGCAGCTTCCCACACCATTTGTCTGAGAACTCGTAATACTTCCGCCGCCGACTGAAAACGCTCTTGGTAATTGTAGCGGATCATCTGGCTGAGAATAGCAGCGAAATAATCACTAACTGGGGTTTCAGGAGAACGCCAAATAATTTCATTTGTCTGGGAATCTACGGCTAATTGCAGTGGTTCTAAGCCAGTTACCGCCTGAATTGCAATCATCCCCAAGGCATAAATATCACTATTGGGCTGAGTTTGACCAATAAATTGCTCAGGGGGAATGTAACCCAAGGAAGTTGTAGGAGCTTGATAAATTGATAAGTCGCCATCCATGCCAAAATTGATTGATTGGATAGAACCAAAGTCAATCAGGACTAACTTACCGTTAATTGCACGTCTAATAATATTTTCTGGTTTAATATCGCAATGGATGACACCTTGGGAGTGAACAAATTCTAAAATTCCTAAAGCATCTTCTAAAAATGCCATGACTTCTTCCTCAGTCCACAGACAACCCCACTCTTGACTAATGGGGAGTTCTGCTGTTAAGGAATGACCAGCAATATATTCTTGGACTAAATAAAATCGTTCGTTTTCCTCAAAACAAGCAATAAATTCAGGAATCTGTCCGTGAGTTCCCAGACGTTTCAGGGTTGAGGTTTCTGTCAAAAAACGTAATCTGATGGTGTCTAGGTAGCTGGGATGCACACTATTAACCTTAAGTTGTTTGACTACACATTTAGGTGTGTGTGGGTAGTTCATGTCTACCGCTAAGTAAGTTTGTCCGAATACCCCTGCACCCAGGCTTTGGATAATTTGGTAGCGTGCTTGCAGTACTTTACCGATCATGTGGTGGCTCATGAGTTGGTTACTGAGTTAGTCCTTATATAAGTTTTCCTCTCTTACCTACTGTTTCCGGATTGACTTCAAGATAAATCAGTAGGAGGTGAATTTTTTTAGCAGCAAAATTGTTAAGTATTTTTACTTGAGAATTAGCTACGTTAATCTTAAAGTTGCACAATATCACAACTAAGTTCCGGGGGCTAAAGATTTTGTGTATCTTCTTCTGTGACTTCTGCTTTTTGGGTGAGTGGTTGGACGACTTTAGCGATCGCTTCTTGCACAAATGCTTTAATAAATTCATCCCTGCGGTTGATTTGAAACTGTCGCTGCACTACTTCTGTCATGCCGCCATCACCCCAGTCTTGATCATGGCGGAAATATTCAATAAAACTTTTCCCTGCAATCCGAGTTAAATATGCGGCTGTCACTCCTTGAATGGCTCTACCAATGATGAAGGTGGCTACATTTAACTGCAAAGCTGTAGTCAGTAGTTGAATCGCGCCTTTGACAATGCCTAAACTGGCTATCGTCTTAGCTAAAGATAGGGCTAACTCTCGTCCCCGTTCCATGTTCAATTCACAACCATAGACTCTGCCAATTTCTACGACCATTTGGGCATTAACGGCGGCTGTTGCTAGTAAATCTACTACTGGTAATGGTGTCACTGATACAACTCCAGCCCCAATCCACTGAAACCGCTCGACGATTTTATCAGCTTGGCGGCGGCGTTGGGCATCGATGAGTTTACGGGCTTCTTCTCCTAAGCGTAGAGATTGTAAAAGAATATTATCTGCTACTAAATCCTCACCCTCAGCCCTCAAAATTGCTGCCATACGACGCAGTAAGGGGACAATATCTGGTTCTGGTTGGAAGATTTCCCCAGTTTCTAGTTGAGCAGTTTGGGGATTAGCCGCGATCGCTACAACATCATTGGTGGCAATAAAACCCCGCACTCGTTGGCGCAATCGTGCTAAGATTACTTCCTTATCTTCATCTGTATACAAATCAGTTTTATTGAGAACTAACAGCGATCGCTTACCAATTTCTGCTAAACCTCGTAGCGGTTCATACTCTGATCGCCTTAAGTCATTATCTACTACAAACAATAGTAAATCTGCCTCTGTTGCCAATGCCCTTGCTAGTTGTTCCCGCTCTGTTCCCGCCACTCCAGCTTCTAAAATTCCCGGTGTATCGGTAATTAAAATTTTGCGCTCCAATCCTTTCAACCGCAAACAGTACGTTTCCCCGGCGGTAGTTGTCCCCATTGGCGCATCTACTTTCCCTACCATGCGCCCCATAATGCTATTCACCAGGGAAGTTTTACCTGCGCTTCCTGTACCAAACACTACAACTTGAATCTCACCCCTAGCTAAATTAGATTCAATTTCTTTTGTCCGACTCAGCAAAGCTTGGCGTGTAACTTCATCTTGTATTTGCGCTACCTGTTGTCTGACGGCTTGCAGGGTAGTTGAGGCAGCGTCAGATTTGACAACGGGAATTTGTGCTGGTGTCACCCGTCTACGACTACGGCGGGAACGTTTTTCCCCAGACTGTAATACTAGTACGTAATAGATAAAGGCAGCAACTAAAGCTCCTACCAGAACAATCAGCAATAACAGCAGTAAATTACCCAAAAACGGGGAATAGGATAACTGCCAATACAAGCGAGACAGGGAATCAATCAGCCATAAACTGAGTCCCAGAATCACAATTAAACCAACAATGAGCGTAACTAGGCGCGACAAAGGCATGGGAGGCATTGCTTCAGATTCATTACCCAGATGCTTCTGATCTTAATGGTTTCACGATTACTCATGATCATACTCACAGCTAGAATTTGCCGCTTCCCCAATTTCTCATCCTTAAGTTTCTAGTTTTGTCAGGGGAATTTCTAGACAATGGGGACTGGAGACTGGGGAAAAGACAAGCTAGAAACTTTTCCCAGTCAAGCCTCAAATATGACAGGAGAAATCAACCGATGGGACTGTTTGATCAAATTCTCGGTGCTGTGAATAACCCCAATTTACAAGGTAATATGGGGCAAATAGAAACTATTGTGAAAACTGTACAGAATTTAAGTAATACAACGGGTACAGATCCTGACACTATCCAATCTGTTATAGGTGTTGTGGGTAACTATGTCCGTTCTGCTTTGCAACAAAAGCAAGCCACGGAGGGCAATGAATCAGCCCAAGCTTTAGTAAATCAATATGCCGGTAATTCTTTTGATCCCCAAGCTGTCAACTCATTATTTTCTCCAGATACACAACAACAGGTAGCCGGAGTCACAGCAGGGCGTACTGGGTTAAATGCTACCACTATTCAACAATTGTTACCTGTGGTTGTGCCTTTAGTGCTGAGTTTCTTACAATCTGGTGCTAATGCTCAAAATCCTCAAACTGCCGGCAATCCCATCTTGAATAATTTCTTAGATGCCGACAAAGACGGCGATGTTGATATCGCTGATGCTATTCAAATGGCGAGTCGGTATATTCGCCGTTAGTAGAATTACAGTAGTCTGGTAGTAGCGTGGCAAGGCTAAAATAGTGCATTAAAAAAAAGTAGAAAACATTGATTTATCTCAAGTTAATCCAAAATTTATTGCAACATTTAAGGCTTGCCACGCCACTGCAATTTAAGCATGAAATATTGTTGCCCTTGTGGCTGACCATAAGTCAACTTAAACAGACTGTTGTAAATGCCTGTGGAAGAACTGCGTCAGTTCACGCCATGAATCTTCGGCTGCTAAATGGTTATAGGAAGAACGCTCATGGCAGAAGAAACCATGATCTGCATCAGGATAAACTTTTAATTTGTATTCCTTATCAAGTTCCTGGAAACGAGTTTCAATTTGCTTAACACGTTCAAGTGGAATAAATGGATCGATACCCCCGTGAAATAAGTAAATAGGTACAGTGATGTTTGTGATTGCTTCTATCCAATCATCTAGAACCATTCCGTAGAAGGGAGCTACTGCCGCAATTTCGCCTGAAAATTTGCAAGCGGTAAGAAAGGACAAACCACCACCTAAGCAAAATCCGGTCATTCCAATCCGCTCTGGTAATACATCTGACTGTGATTTGAGAAAAGCGATCGCAGATCCAATATCCTCCTCTATGGGTTTACCAAAGTCAAGACGATACATCATCGCCATTGCTTGCTCAACCTGTTCATATCCAAATTTATTGTTTGGCAACTCACGATAATACAAATCTGGCGTGAGAACTATGTAACCTTCCTTGGCAATTCTATCTGCTACATCTTGAATGTGAGGAGTTAGGCCAAATGCTTCCATGAGTAGAATCACGGCTGGCTTTTGTCCGGGTTGAGTAGGTTTATACAAGAACCCAGGCATTCGTCCATCAGGCGTAGAAATTTTCACCTCTGTCTTTGTGATTTGCACCTTATTACCCCTGTCTATTAGATTTAATATCGTAAGATAAGAGATTGAGAGTTATAGCAATTTTAGATTTTGGGTGAAGTATCTAGATTCATCAACTTTTGTAAAAAAAAACAAAAAACCAGGGTTCTATCCCTGGTGTGATTAGCAATTATTACTAATGGAAATTGAAAACTTTTAACCTTTGGCAGTCGCAAAAAAGCTAATGTGATAAGGAGTGCCTTTAGCTGGATGTAACTGAACTTCTTTGAGTACAGTTTTACCAGTCCATTGCAAGTCAGGAATGTTGAGTTCAATCTCTGTTTTTTCAACAGCAGCACTTTTGAGTAGACGTTCTACGGTTTTAGCATCAACTACTAAAGAAATTGATTCTCTACCGTTATGTCCGTATAAGTTAGCGGGGATGAATCCAGAACGGCGTAAAGCTTTGGGTTTGCTACCTTCTGGTCTAGTTTTAGATTCGACAGTCAGAGCCATATCAGTTATCAGTTATCAGTTATCAGTTATCAGTCTACGCACTCAGCAAGGAAGCAGGAGTTCCGTCGGGGTGCAGTAAGGCGCGTTTTGGCCCGTGAATTGGGTCTTCTACAATGATGGTTTGATCACGACTCGCACCTAATGAGACGATCGCAATCGGGACTTCCATTAATTCTGCGAGGAATTTCAGGTAGTCTAGTGCTTGCTGTGGCAAGTCTTCCAGGGTGCGGCATTCGCTCGTTGGCACTTGCCAGCCTGGTAAGGTTTTATAGATGGGACGACATCGCGCAAATGTTCTAGAACTAGTTGGGAAGTGTTCTGAACGTTCGCCATCTATTTCGTACGCGACACAAACTTGAATTTCCTCTAATTCATCGAGGACATCGAGTTTGGTAATGGCCATGCAGTCCATACCGTTAATTCTCACGGCATAGCGACCAATAACGGCATCAAACCAACCACAACGGCGTTTGCGTCCGGTGGTTGTGCCAAATTCTGCACCGCGATCGCAAAGATGTTCTCCTAATTCACCTTGCAACTCAGTGGGAAATGGCCCTTCCCCTACTCGCGTGGTGTAGGCTTTAGACACCCCAATCACCCGATCTATCATTGTGGGGCCTAACCCTGTGCCAACACAAGCCCCCCCCGCTACTGGGTTAGAGGATGTAACATAGGGATAAGTCCCGTGATCTAAGTCGAGGAGTGTACCTTGCGCCCCTTCAAATAAGATGTTGCGCCGCCGTTGGACTGCATCGTATATTTTAAACGATGTGTCAACAACATAAGGACGCAAGCGTTCTGCATAACCTAGATACTCATCAATGACCTGTTGCGGATCTAAAGGTGGTATGTTATACAGCTTTTCTAAAATAACGTTCTTATAATTGATCGTCCATTCCAACTGGTCGCGCAAGGATTTTTCATCCATCAAGTCTAGTACCCTAATTCCTGTGCGCTCTGATTTATCAGCGTAGGTAGGGCCAATCCCTCGACCAGTTGTGCCAATTTTATGGCTTCCCCGTCTTTCTTCTGATGCCTTATCGATTAACCGATGGTAGGGCATCGTAACGTGGGCTGTCTCAGATATGAGCAGATTTTTCGTAGAAATATTTAAACTTTCTAATTGGTCGAGTTCTTTTATTAAAACTTGTGGATCGATTACTGTACCACAGCCAATCACGCACTCTGTGTCTGGATACAAAATACCAGAGGGAATCAAGTGCAGTTTAAAGGTCTGACCTTTGACTACAATTGTATGTCCAGCATTCACACCCCCTTGGTAACGTACTACCACATCTGCGGATCTGCTGAGTAAGTCAGTTATTTTACCTTTTCCTTCATCGCCCCATTGGGCCCCTATAACAATGACGTTAGCCAAGCTTTTACTATTGAGGTAAAGTTTCCACAAAGAACCATTATCAACATATTCTGCAATATTTGTCAATACTTATTGGGAATGGGGCATTGGGCATTGGGCATTGGGAATGGGCATTGGGCATTGGGCATTGGATATGACTTACTCTCTACCTTGTCTACCTTGTCTCCCCTGCTCCCTGCTCCCTGCTCCCTGCCCCCCTACCCCCTGCCCCCAGTCCCCACTCCCCAACACCGAGAATTTACACAATCTTCTGAGAGGTACACATTTTTTTCTTCAGTATATTTGTTAATATTATTGAAATTTTATAGACAAATTATCCCTATGGCTTTATATGCTGAGTTGCATAGACACTTGGGCGGTTCTGTTGTTCCCCGTGTCTTATGGCGTTATTTTGAGCGACATTCATCAGAGTTAATTTCTCGTTTTAGCAATTATCCCGAATTTGAAGATTTTTACACTCGACCCCGTAATACTCTGGATGAATACCTAGAACTGCATACTTTGGTGGAAAGTGTGCAAACAGCAGAGACTTTACCGTACTTTATTTATCGCCTGGTGCGGGGTGCTTATATTTTTGAGAATTTGGCTTATCTGGAACTACGTTATACTCCGTACTTACGTACACCAGAGCATTTGAGTCAGTCTGAGAGAATTGACAAAATGACGGAAATTGTGGAGGTTGTGGGCAAAGCCAGCCATTTACCAGAATATCCGATTGTTACTAGCCAAATTCTGTGTATGCACTCGCGGCTACCCTATGAGGTGAATAAGGCGATTATTGATTTAGCCGCGCAAAATAAACAGTATGTTTGTGCTGTGGATATAGCTGGCGGTGATAGTCACTATAGCGATCGCCTGTCAGAATTGATTAATCTATATGATTATGCGCGATCGCTGGGAATTAACACCACCGGACATCTATATGAAACTACCGATGGTTGTTACCCAGAATTATTACCCTACCTAATGCGAATTGGTCACGGTATCCAAATTCCTCTTTTGTATCCAGAGTTACTTCCAGAAATCGCAAGACGCGGCCAGTGTTTGGAGGTGTGTCCAACAACTTACTTAAAAACAGGCACTTTACAAGATATCCGGCA
Organism: Aliinostoc maniaoense; assembly: GCF_058172895.1. Lineage (NCBI taxonomy): Bacteria > Bacillati > Cyanobacteriota > Cyanophyceae > Nostocales > Nodulariaceae > Aliinostoc > Aliinostoc maniaoense. The sequence continues at coordinate 6,699,263 of NZ_CP187952.1, forward strand.
ACTAAAAGTAGTTTTCGACCGATGTTTTGATGCTGGTGTAGATATAGCTATTTGTACGGATAATGCTGGACTGCATAATGTGCGTTTGCCATTTGAGTATGAAAACCTTTTGACTTACGACATTATCAACTTTGAACAGCTACAAGCCTGTCAGGATGCAGCTTTCCGTCACGCCTTCGCTTGGCCACATGGTCAACGTCCAGCATATCTACTACATGGTTTATTACAACCCAAACTAGCTACAGCTTTAGTAAATTAGTTGTATGGGGCATGGGGCATAACAATTCAAAATTCAAAATTCAAAATTCAAAATTAAGGAATTTTGGGGCATTGGGCATTGGGCATGGGGCATGGGGCATGGCACGCTTGTTAAGCTGAAACCTCGTCAGGGCAGGGTGTGCTTGGTGTGGGAGGTGTGGGAGGTGTGGGATGGTGGAGAACAAATCTTTCCCCCCACACTCCCCTCTCTCCCCACACTCCCCCCTCCCTTGTCTCCCTTGTCTCCCTTGTCTCCCTTGTCTACCCCTGCCCCCTGCTCCCTGCCCCCTACCCCTCACGCCCCTACATAGAAACCGCCTCTTCCGAGTTCCACCCAGTACCCAGACAAAATTCATCCACCCAAGAAGCCAAATTACTGGCATGAGTATGAGGCTTAGGATTAACTTTGTCAGCAGGTGCGGGTGTTTGTTTATGCACATATTGCCGATTTTGGGAAGATTCTGACACCTGTTTTGGTAATATTAATGTCTTTGGTTTACCTGGGACTTCCGTAGTAATTTCTAGGGAACTGACAACTTTGCCATTTTGGGGTTTGACGGTAGTGAAGGCGAGGGATGTTAAAGGTTTGTGTTTTTTTGGGACTTCTAGAGTGATAGCGAATGATTTGTGGACACTGGAATTAATATTCATTTTGGCAGTAGTTGCAGTAGTTGCGATCGCTCTTTGAGATGTCACAGTTTGGTGTACTGTGGGCATAACCACAACTTTTGGGGAATTGTGTGCTTTAGCTGATACTGGAGTAGCATCATAAACAGTTAATGCTACAGATGTGACTGCTTCTTCCTCTGGATATTCTTGTTCCAGTTGAGTGACAGCCAAATCCATCTGGGACTTAATTAAACCTAACTCTTGGTCAGGATTAAAGTTTAAACCCAAAGCTGCAACTATTTCATCGGGATTGTTATTCAATTCCATCACAAACGCCATAATTTGGTCAAAATCTGGCTCTAAAACCGAGAGTGTAGCTATGATGAACCCAGACGAAGGGCGACGTAAACCATCATAGGCAGCCCAAACTCTCATTTTGACTAACCAAGGGCGATTCTGCTCATAATAATTCAGCCACTTCATTTTTAAGGATTGACGCAGCTCCTGAATATTCATCGGATGCCTCGCTTCAGTCAAAAATAGTGCATTTACAGTTAACAGTTATCAGTTATCAGTTATCACTGTTGACTGCTCACTGTTAACTGATTTATCCCTGGGGATGAAACCGATGATAGAGCATCTTTTGAACTCTTTGACCATTTATTAAATGCTTTTCTACTAATGTAGGGACTTCATGGGGTTGAATACGGCTATACCAAACCATTTCCGGCAAAATTAACACCATTGGCCCGTTACCACACTGTCCCAAACAACTGCTAGCAGTTATCTCCACATCCGCCACAGGTAAAGCCGCAAAAGCTGTTAATACTTCCTTTGCACCTTGTTTTTTACAGGTGCGATTTTGGCAAACTCTTACACATCTGGAAGTAGAAGCTGGGTTTGGCTTACTGGAGTTAAATTCTTGAGTAATATTGCTCATTGGTAAGATTCCCACCCTGGAAAAATTTAGCCCGCAAACAATTAAATCTTGTAGAGACGCGATTAATCGCGTCTCTAGATTTAATCTACAAACAATCCTTTTGATGCTAACCATTCGCGGTTGAATATCCGCGACTGATAGCGAGAACCGCTATCACATAGTATGGTGACAATGGTATGCCCAGGGCCTAACTGCTTGGCTAGAGCCACGGCTGCGGCTACATTGATACCTGTCGAACCACCCATTAATAAACCATCTTTCCGCAATAGTTGATACACTACCCGTAAAGCTTCCTTGTCATCAATTTGGATAGCATCATCAGTTGGTACACCTTCCATGTTAGCTGTGATGCGGCTATTACCAATGCCTTCGGTGATAGAATTGCCTTCTATCTTGATTTCGCCTGTTTTGATGTAGCTGTACAGTCCGCTACCCATTGGGTCAGCAACTACGCATTTAATTGCAGGATTTTTTTCTTTGAGGTACATAGATACACCAGCAAATGTTCCTCCTGTACCAGTCGCCGCTACCCAACCGTCTACTTTACCATCGGTTTGCGCCCAGATTTCTCGACCTGTAGTTTCATAGTGCGCGCGACGGTTGGCTAAATTATCAAATTGATTAGCCCAAATTGCGTTATCCATCTCAGCCGCTATTCTACCGGATAGCTTGACGTAGTTATTAGGGTCTTTGTAAGGTACAGCCGGAACGGGACGCACTTCTGCACCCAAGGCTGTAAGTGCATCGATTTTTTCTTGGGACTGGGTATTAGTAATGATAATTAGGCATTTGTAGCCTTTAGCATTGCAAATATGCGCCAGTCCAATGCCAGTATTACCAGCCGTTCCTTCCACCACAGTACCACCAGGTTTGAGCAAACCTTTTTCTTCTGCATCTTTGATGATATACAGTGCAGCACGGTCTTTCACTGAACCACCAGGATTGAGAAATTCCGCTTTCCCAAGGATTTCACACCCTGTTTCTTCACAGAAGCTATTTAACCGAATCAGTGGGGTATTGCCAACAGTGCCTATGAAACCATTTTTGATATCCATTGTGATTCTACTTGAGTTCTTACTTACTTATAAAAATTGTGGCTCATAGTGGTGGCATTATAGTTAGTAGTTTTATCGGGAATTTGGGTTTAAAACCGCGTCGTTACTTCGACAAGCTCGCTTTGCTAGGGTGCGTCAAAAACCGGGTTTTTCAGAAACCCGGTTTTTGACGCACCCTACATTTTGGATACTTTATTGATCTGGAAGTCCCTAATCTAAAAATACGAAATTAACCCTGTGATATTCAAGAGGGTTTCATTAAATGAATTTTCTAGAATCGGAATGTAGTCCGAACCACACCTGTATAGATGGTATCGTTGTTACTGTTATGTTCTGGGTTAAAGATGACAATTAACCCTGGTGTAATCGAGATATTACTATTAACTTGGTAGCGATACAGAGCTTCTACATGGAAAGATGTATCTGTATCTTCACGACGATTGCTAGTAGGAGTTAACACAGCAGTGCCAAAGTCATTACTGCTAACTTTTGGCGGTTGTCCAAAAATTAGACCGCCTAAATTACCCTTTTTACCCAAGTCGGGTAAAGCTAATGTTACTGCCCAATTCCAAATGTCTGCTGTATCACCACGATTCACATTTGTACCAGAACTAACTTCAGCGATCGCTTGAGTATATCCCACCCATCCAGAAAGCACAAAGTGGGGATTAAAACGATAGCTAGTTTGTAAACTGTAATGATTGGCAGAAGTCGCAACCCCAGCACCAAAGGGAGTATTAGCAAAAGTACTACCATAAGCACCGGAAACCGTCACATCTCCAGCCCCACCACTGAGATAAGAATGGGCATAGCTCAAACCCAGGGTAAAGTTTTTATTGGGTTTAAATTCTAACTGCGCCAAAGCTCCATAACTACCATCAAATAGGCCTCTACCTGGTGTTGGTTCACTACCGCGTCTGGCAATATATCCCCCCGACAAGGTGACAGCATCATTTAATTGGAAAATGGCACTGATTCCTGAACCTGTATTACTCCCAGAACCAGTGTTACTGGCGCGATAAATAGGGGAGAAGCGACCAAATCGGGATATTGCACCGGTAGGAGCTGATGCTAACAGAGGGTTAATCGTATTGAAGTTATCGTAAAATTCCCCACCAATGGCATCAAGAGTCACTTGGAGTCTATCACCGACAGGAAAGCGATAAAATAACTTGCCTAACTGCACACTGTTATCGAGATTATTAGTTCCATCCCACCCCAACCGACTCATATTAGTCCCTGTGACTGGAGCATTAAAAGCTGTGGTATTAGTAGCTTCCAGACGAGCAAACAAGCGGTCTTTGCCAGTAAAGCTAGAGACTAGATTTAAACGGACGCGATCGCTAAAAATAGCATTATCTCGTAAATCCCGACCTGCTGCGCCATAAGCATTATTTTTGGCAGCCTCCCGTGCAGTTCCCGCCGGTTGAGCATTGATAGTTCGCCATTGATCAGAGTTTAAGGCTCTATCTCCACCAAACACACTTCCCAGAGTAAAAATTACCTCTGCATTCAACTTGGTAGTGGCAGAAAATTGTTGACTTTCTAAGGTGGCTGTACGTGCTTCTAAACTATCAAGTCGTCCCCGCAGTTCTCTTAATCCTTCTGCAAACTCTTCTTGCAATCTTTGCAGTGTGGCTAAGTCTTCTTTTGTGACCAAATCCGCCGTACTTGTCCCAATCAGTTCGTTAATCCGATTTAAGCAAGCATTCAAACCAGCCGCAAACTCATAGCGAGTCATAGCGCGATTACCCCGAAAGCTGCTGTCAGGATATCCCGCAATACAACCATAACGCTCAACTAAAGATTGCAACGCTTGGAAAGCCCAATCTGTCGGTTGCACATCTGATAGTTGCGAAACTGATGTTACCTGACTCATTTCTACTTGCATCTGTGCAGTGTCTTCTTCTACCGCAGATGCTGATGCCAATTGGGCGATAACTAGATTCACTCCCACCAGCATAGGAGCTAAATACAAAGACTTACGTACAATGTTTGACATTTGCCTCACACCTGAAAAACTTTTACCAATATAGTTGGTAATAAATTAAGTTAGTATATATTGCTAACAATGAAAAGTAGTTTTTGTTACTAATTTATTTAGAGATATATTCTGGGACTTGTGGGGCGATCACTTAATTGTTGTCATTCTCTGACTTAATAGATTGATTTATACCAACCTAGTTGGTAAAGTATTTCCATCTACTAAATAACCTGTATTCCCTCAATGGCAAGGTTTTTGCGCCATCAAAAACTACTATTTGAGTGTTATTTACCAGCAATTCAAGCAGTAGCATGAATATTTTATCTTGACATACCAACCATGAAAAAGCAGTGTATTGCCTTTTCATTGATAGCTTGTGCTGTCAATGTTACATTACCAACCCCAGTATTTGCCGTTACCTTATATGGTGCTGGTAGTTTGCGAAATAGCCTCACGGAAGTAACACAAGCTTTTACAGCCGAATATGGCATTCCTGTAACTACATACTTTGGCCCTTCAGGTTTGACACGAGCCAAAATTGAAGATGAATTATCAAGAAATGTTCCAACCGCAGATGTCTTTGCCAGTGCTGATTTAAGAAACCCGCAAAAACTATTTCAACAAGGGTTGAGTCATCCTGTGCAAAATTTCACTAGCAACCGCATGGTTGCTGTTGTCCAACCAGGGTTAACTGGTGTGACATCAGATAACCTCTTAGACTTCTTGCTTGATCCCAACATCAAAATAGGCACATCAACACCACTAGCTGATCCTTCTGGAGACTACGCCTGGCAGATATTTGAGAAAGCTGATTTGATTCAACCAGGTAGTTCTCAAATTTTGAAAAACAAAGCCTTGCAATTAGTAGGAGGAAATCCCTCTGCACCACCAGTCCCTACCGGAGAAAATAATCTCATCTACTTCCTAAAAACAAATCCAACGGCAGATATTTTCTTAGCCTATTACACCAGTGGTAAAACTGCTCAAGAACTAGAAGTAGGTCAGGATTTACAAATAGTAGAGTTGCCTAATTATTTAGCTACTAAAGCTGATTATGGTTTAACTATATTGAAAAATTCTGATCCTGATAGTGAGAAATTAGCTGGATATATTCTCTCATCACAAGGACAAGCAATTTTAGCCAAGTATGGATTTAGTAGTCCTTCTACCCCTATTCCTGAACATCAAGGTACGTATGGGATTTTATTAGCTTTAAGTGTGGCGTTTGCTATGCACAAAAAGTTATTTGTAACTAAAAAATAAATAGCCAAATTAGAGAAGTTTTAACCAAACTTTCTATATCATTTGTAGAAAATCAATATCTTTTTGTACTCATTAATCTCCCAAAAACGTAATTATGAATAAAACAACCCTAGAAACAGTTTCGCAAAACATGAACAAACTATGCCTTTCTTTCATACTAGGAATAGCATCTAGTATTTTACTTGCTCAACCTACTCATGCTGCCACACTAGGTCAAAATTTGATTGTCAATGGTGATGCAGAACAAGGATTAGGAGATACCGTAGGTGATAAATTAGGGACTGACATTCCTCCTATTCCTGGTTGGACTACATCTGGTAATTTTAGTGTGCTGGAATATGGTGCAACAGGTTTTGAATTTACCAATGCCTTTGGTAATGTTGTGAGGGTTAACTTACCGGCTGTTGATGTTCCTGGTCCAGATAATAGGGGTAAAAATCTCTTTTTTGGTGGTGCTAGTAGAGCCTCTTCTAGTGCTTCCCAATCTATTGATATCAATAGTATCGCTTCAGTGATTGACACAGGTAAAGCAGCCTTTGATTTAAGTGGTTGGTTGGGTGGATATGATGATGATGATGATAGTGCAACACTCAATATTAATTTCCTGAATCAGACAAACCAATCTCTAGGAATCGCTAGTATTTCTGCACCAAACGCAGCAGAGAGAAATAACGTTACGGGTTTATTTCTGCGAGAAACTAATGGTTTTGTTCCTGTAGGGACACGTCAAATTAATGTAGTTCTAAATGCCAATCATGCAGGAGGTAGAGTCAATGATTCTTATGCTGATAACCTCTCCTTCGTAATTACTCAAGTACCAGAACCCACAATATCAGGTTTATCACTCCTGATTGCATCAGGTTTGATGGCTGGAAAATTGCGGAGAACTCGCCGTCAATTTAATTAATTCTTACAATTGAATGTCTTTGTAGTAAGGACTTTAGTCCTGAATTTATCAGCACTAAAGTTATTACTACAAACTTTTTGTGTTTTGCAACATTTAAGGCTTGTCATGAGACTTATACCGTCACGGAGCAAACATCAATTATGATACTTGCGTAAATCCTGATACTATTAAAGTACGGTGTAACCGTGTTTTTTGTAAAGAGGTTTTGCTTGTTCACTGAAAAGAAATTGCACAAAGGACTTAGCAGCAGCTTGGTTTTTACTATTGTTTAAAATCGCCACTGGATAAACGACTGGAGAGTGAGAGGCTTCAGGTGCGATCGCCACAATTTTCACTTTATTTGATGCTCTCACAGTGGTATCATGAACAATACCCACATCAACGTTACCAGATTCCACAAAGTTGACGATTTCTAAAGCACTTCTGGTATAAACCAATTTAGGTTTAACTTGTTCTGTCATACGCAGATATTTAAAAACCTCCTCAGCATACACCCCTAGAGGTACACTCCGAGGTTCACCAATCGCAATTCTTTTTACAGTCGGTTTCGTCAAATCTTGAAAGCTAGAAATACCCGTAGTATTTTTAGCAGTGATTAACGCTATCCTACTTTTGATGAGATTTTTACGAGTTCCTGGTAACAACAATCCTTTTTGTTGCAACTCATTCATATTCTTGTTCGAGGCTGAGATAAAAACATCTATATTTGCGCCTTGTTCAATTTGTCGTTGCAAAACACCAGAAGCCGCAAAGTTGTAAGTAATATTAATATCCGGTTGCTGTTGTTGATAAGCTTTTTGAACATCCTCTAATACTGGTTTTAAACCTGCACCTGCTGATACTGTC